>NZ_CP087997.1:0-1439577 GCF_021044565.1 Subtercola endophyticus | reverse complement strand
GCGGGTGCCCGTCTTCCACATGGTGGTCTCGAGCAGTGCGGCCGGGTTGTTGTATTCCGGCGCCAAACCGCGGAAGAGGATGACCGCGGGAAGCGGAAAGGCGACGAGAGCACCGATCAGGCTGTTGCGAATGAGGGTGCGGCGGCCGAAGCCCGACTCCTTGTTCGCTTCATCGAAGATCTGCACGGCACGCAGGCGGGTCTCGTCGGTTCCGCGCACGGGGTGGCGAATGTCTTCGCCTTCTTCTTCGCTCATCAGCGACTTGGCCCAGTGCACGGCACCGAGTCCAATGCCGAACAAAGCCAACGTGATGCCGATTCCCAGGAAGACCGTGTTGAGTCGTACAGAGCTCAAGTCGTCGTTGATCGGAAAGGCCATGTAGGCGGCGAGCGCAAAAATGCTTCCCGCGATAGAGATGTAGAAGAGGGTGTAGACCGCACGCTGAGCGTGGCGGGCCTTCTTCGGGTCGAGGTCGGTGACGCGCGGGCGGGTCGGCGGATGACCGGGGTTCTCGAACCCGTCGGTCGTGATGACTGCCAAACCGCCGTCGGCTTCGGCGTGGGCGCTTGCGGGTACGACCGCCGTGCCAGCACCTGCGTCTAACCCAGACGAGGTAGCGGTTATGTCCTTACCGCTGCTGTCGTCGTGTGCCATGGTGTTCCCTTTCGAGCCTCAAAATGTACGTGCAGAACGCTGACGCTGATCTTCAGTGACGTTCGGTGTCAGTTCGACTTTGCTGTCAGCCAAACCGTCAGCGCTACGACAGCGCCGATTCCGAAGATCCAGATGAACAGACCCTCGGCGACCGGGCCGAGGTTGCCGAGCTCGAATCCGCCGGGAGACGGGTTGTTCTGCAGGTATTTCAGGTACGTGATGATGTCGCGCTTGTCTTCGGGCGTGATGTTGTGGTCGTTGAAGACGGGCATGTTCTGCGGGCCCGTGAGCATCGCTTCGTAGATGTACTTGGAGTCGACACCGGTCAGATCGGGGGCGAACTTGCCTTCGGTCAGTGCACCGCCGGCGCCGGCGACGTTGTGGCACATAGCGCAGTTGATGCGGAACAGCTCGCCACCGTTGGTCGCATTGCCGTTCGCGGTGAGCTGGTCGTCGGTGGGAATCGAGGGGCCGGGGGAGAGCGAGGCGACGTAGTCGGCGAGCGCCTGAGTCTGCTCAGCGGTGAACTGCGGCGGCTTCTCCATGGCCTGCGGGCCTTGCATGGCCAGCGGCATACGACCGGTGCCGACCTGGAAGTCGACCGAGGCCGCACCGACGCCGAGGAGGCTCGGACCGGCCGAGGTGCCCTCGAGGTTCATGCCGTGGCAGGTGGCGCAGTTGGCCGCGAAGAGCTTGGAGCCCTCAGCGACGCTCGACGCCGTCGTGGTGGTAGAGGTATCGGTCTGCGCCGTAGCGGTGCTGGTGAAGAGTGCGTACCCGCCGCCGGTGAAGGCAAGCCCGATGGCGATCAGAACGACAGTGGCTAGAGGGTGTCGTCTGTTCGCTTTCGCAGGTTTGCGGGCCATTCTCTCTACTTTCTTTTGTGACACTGGGTGGTGCTGAGCTGTTCGTAGAGACGCGACGGGAGAATCGTCGCTGCTCTGAACTATTTCAGGATGTAGATGACGAGGAAGAGGCCGATCCACACCACGTCGACGAAGTGCCAGTAGTACGACACGACGATGGCGCTGGTGGCCTCACGGTGACCGAAGTTCTTGACCGCGAAGGCGCGGCCGATCATCAGCAAGAAGGTGAAGAGACCCGCGGTTACGTGCAACGCGTGGAATCCGGTGGTCAGATAGAAGGCCGAGCCGTAGGCCGAGGAGCTGATGGTGATGCCTTCTTGCACCAGGTTCGAGTACTCCCAGACCTGGCCGGAGACGAACAGCGCACCGAGGATGTAGGTGAGGAAGAACCACTCGACCATGCCCCACTGCGTCGGCTTCCACCCCGTGGCCCGCGCCTGCAGCCGTTCGGCGGCGAAGACACCGAACTGGCAGGTGAACGAACTCGACACCAGGATCAGCGTATTCACGGTTGCGAACGGTACGTTCAGGTGACCGGCTTCGGTGTTCCAGAGTTCAGGCGAGGTAGACCTCAGCGTGAAGTAGATCGCGAACAGGCCGGCGAAGAACATGACTTCGCTGCCCAGCCAGACGATCGTGCCGACGGCCACAACATTGGGCCGCTGCACCAGGGGTGCGGTGGAGGTTTGGGTCAGCGATTGGCTCGTCACGGTTCCATTATGTCCGATTTCTTATCGCGCGTTTCGCATTTGCCACAGGTTGTAGAAGTCGGTGTCGGCGTGTCTTGCTGCACACACCCTTTAGGATCGCTGATATGTCGTCTGAACAGAGTTGGCCTCACATAATTTCGTCTCTTCTGGAGCACGAAGACCTGTCTGTCTCCGACGCCACGTGGGCCATGAACGAGGTGATGTCGGGCCTGGCGACACCCGCGCAATTGAGCGGATTCCTCGTCGCTCTGCGGGCGAAAGGCGAGACGGTCGATGAGATCGTCGGCTTTCGAGACGCGATTCTCGAACACGCAGTCGAGTTGTCCGTCGATCCGATGGCCCTTGACATCGTGGGCACAGGAGGTGACAGATTCGGCACCGTGAACATCTCGACGATGTCGTCGATTGTTGCTGCTTCCACCGGCGTGCCGGTCGTCAAACACGGCAATAAAGCCGCGAGTTCGCTCTCGGGTTCTTCTGATGTGCTGGGTGCGCTCGGCGTCGATCTCAACCTCGACGCAGACCGTGTCGCTGCCGTGCTGGGCGAGGCGGGCATCACATTCGCGTTCGCCGCCAAGTTCCACCCCGGCTTCCGGCACGCCGCTCTTGTGCGCAGTGAACTCGGCATTCCGACGGTCTTCAACTACCTCGGGCCGCTGTGCAATCCGGCCAGGCCCGAAGCGTCGGCCGTCGGTGTCGCTCAGCTCGACCGGGTGCCCCTCTTCGTCGGAGTGTTTCAGACCCGAGGCGCGACGGCGCTGGTGCTGCGGGGCGACGACGGTCTCGACGAGTTGACCACCACCGGCCACAGCCACATCTGGGAGGTGTCGCGGGGCGCCGTCACCGAACACGACATCGAGCCGCGCGACCTGGGCCTGAAGCGCAGCAGCATCGATCAACTGCGGGGCGGGGATGCCCACGCAAATGCCGAGACCGTGCGGCGGGTTCTCGGCGGCGAACCTGGTGCCGTTCGCGACATTGTGCTTCTGAACGCCGCAGCAGGGCAGGTCGCCTTCGATCTGGCTCGCGACCCTTCAGAGGTGCAGCGCGGCATGGTGGAGCGCCTCACCGAGCGCATGCAAACGGCCGCCCAGGCGATCGATTCCGGGGCGGCCGCTGCGAAACTCGACCAGTGGGTCGCGGCCACCCAGAGCTGATCTGACGATCGGCGGCCGCGACCTGCGTGTCAGGTCAGGATGGGCAGCAGGGGGATGGCGACGAAACCGGCGATGACGCCGCCGATAATTGGGCCGACGACAGGAACCCAGGAGTACGACCAGTCCGAGCTGCCCTTGCCCTTGATGGGCAGAATGAAGTGGGCGATGCGCGGGCCGAGGTCACGGGCCGGGTTGATGGCGTAACCGGTCGGGCCACCGAGGGAGGCGCCGATGCCGATGACCAGAAGGGCTACTGGCAGGGCTGCGAGAGCGTCGAGGCCGCCGCCGCCCGAGTTGCGGGAGAAGCCGATGACGACGAAGACCAGTACGAAGGTGCCGATGATCTCGGTGACGAGGTTCCAGCCGTATGAGCGGATCGCGGGACCGGTCGAGAACACGCCCAGCTTGTTGGCCGGCTCAGGCTCCTCGTCGAAGTGCTGCTTGTAGGCCAGCCACACGACGACAGCACCGATGATGGCGCCGATCAGCTGTGCCCCGATATAAGCGATGACCGTGAGAAAGTTCACGTCGACCTGCGAATTCGCCCCGCCGAAGTGCGTCGCGCCGTTCGCGACGAGTCCGAGCGTGACGGCAGGGTTGAGGTGAGCGCCAGAGGCGTACGAGACGATGACACCGGCGAAGACCGCGAGGCCCCAGCCGATGTTCACCATCAAGAAGCCCCCGTTGAACCCCTTTGTCTTGGTCAGAGCGACGTTGGCGACGACGCCGCAGCCGAGCAGAACCAGCAGGGCTGTGCCCACCAGTTCCGATACGAAATCAATTCCTAGATTGTCCACGTTGACCTCTCAGATTTGAGCTAGTTCGATCGTGCGATCACTCTACTCGCGAGCATCCAAATGGGCGTAGGTTTGTGGTCGAGCACCGACTGTCGTGTCGGCTCGAATTACTCGAGATGAAGGATTTTTCAATGAAGAAGCTCATCAACGATCCGAAGAACGTCGTCGACGAGGCGGTGGCCGGTGTGGCGGCAGCCCACGGCGACATCGTGGTCGTTTCTACAGATCCGCTCTACATCGTGCGCAAAGACGCGCCCGTGTCGGGTAAGGTCGGACTGGTCAGCGGCGGTGGCGGTGGCCACGAGCCGCTGCACGGCGGTTTTGTCGGCTACGGGATGCTCGATGCCGCCGTTCCCGGCCCCATTTTCACCTCTCCCACACCCGACCCGATTCTCTCCGCGACCAAGGCGGTCGACGGTGGAGCAGGTGTTCTGCACATCGTGAAGAACTACACCGGTGACGTGCTCAACTTCGAGACGGCCGCCGATCTGGCCGGTGCCGACGACATCGAGGTACGCACGGTCATCGTCGACGACGACGTCGCGGTGAAAGACAGCCTCTACACGGCGGGTCGTCGCGGTGTTGCGGGCACGGTGCTGGTCGAGAAGATCGCCGGTGCGGCAGCTCAGCGTGGTGACGACCTCGACACCGTCGCGGCCATCGCCACCAAGGTGAACGCGCAGACGCGTACTCTCGGCATCGCCCTCACCGCCCCGACCGTGCCGCACGCCGGAGAGCCGAGCTTCACCCTCGCCGACGACGAGATCGAGATCGGCATCGGCATCCACGGCGAGCCAGGCCGCGAGCGCATCAAGCTCGAGCCGGCCGACGCGATCGTCGACCGCATGCTCGCGCCGATTCTCGAAGACCTGCCGTTCGAGTCGGGCGACGAGGTTCTGCTCTTCGTGAACGGTATGGGTGGAACGCCGCTGGTGGAGCTGTACATCCTCTTCCGCCGAGCCGCGGAGGTGCTCGCTGAGAAGGGCATCGTGGTCACCCGCACGCTGGTCGGTAACTTCGTCACCTCGCTCGAGATGCAGGGCGCGTCGATCACGGTTTCGAAGCTCGACGACGAACTGACCGAGCTGTGGGATGCCCCTGTGCAGACCGCCGCTCTTCGGTGGGGAAGGTAGAAGAAGTGAGTTTGGGCATCACCTGGGTAACGGACTGGATCAGGCAAAGCGCGCGCGTCGTCTCTGAGCACAGAGTCGAACTGATCACCCTCGACCGAGAGATCGGTGACGGCGATCACGGCGAGAATCTTGACAGAGGGTTCACCGCCGTTCTGGCCAAGCTCGACGACCTGCCGCCAGATTCCGTTCCAGGTGATGCTCTAAAAATGGTGGCGACCACGCTGATCTCCACCGTCGGAGGAGCCTCGGGTCCGTTGCTCGGAACGGCCTACCTCAAGGCGGCCGGCGCGGTCGGCAAAGAGCCCGAACTCGATGGCGCGGCCATCGTCGCGATGCTGACGGCCGCGCGTGACGGCGTCGTGCTGCGCGGCAAGGCCGTCGTCGGCGACAAGACCATGGTCGACGCGTGGACGCCGGCGGTCGATGCGGCCGCGGCCGCACTCGCCGATGGCAAGAACGAGGTCGAGATTCTCGAGGCAGCGGCCGACGCGGCAGCCGAGGGTGCGAAGTTGACCGAACCGATCGTGGCCCGCAAGGGTCGTGCGAGTTACCTCGGCGAGCGGGCCATCGGGCATCGCGACCCCGGTTCGCAGTCGTCGGCACTTCTCCTGCGCGCCGCCGCCGACACGGCTGCTGCCGATGTCGCCCGCACGGCCGAGGGTTCAGGCGCCTAGCGTGCCGGGAACAGACGGAAAGGTCGGGCTGGTCTTCGTTTCGCACAGTCCGAAGATCGCCGAGGGTCTCGTCGATCTCGCTTCGCAGATGGCACCCGCAACATCTCTCGCCGCGGCGGGTGGCACCGACGAGGGGGGCATCGGCACGAGCTTCGACAAGGTGTCGGCCGCAATCGGTGAGGTGGATTCGGGCGTGGGCGTCGTCGTGCTGGCAGATCTCGGGTCAGCCATCCTGACCGCCGAGACGGCGCTCGACTTTCTCGACGACGACGTTCAGGCGCGCGTGCGCATTGTGGATGCCCCGCTGGTCGAGGGCGCGGTGGCAGCCTCGGTGACAGCGGAGACGGGCGGCTCGCTCGCCGAGGTGGTGGCTGCGGCGGAGACGGCTCGCGGTGCATCCGGAGCCGTGCCCGGGCCCGACGCAGCCGCGGCACCCGCAGATGACGACGCGCTCCGTCGAACGGTGACGATCGTGAACAAAGACGGGCTGCACGCTCGGCCCGCGGCCGAGTTCGTGAAGCTGGCGAATACGTTCCCGTCGAAGGTGCTGATCAACGGCAAGGATTCGAAGAGCCTGCTCGGCATCATGTCGCTCGGCTTGATTCGCGGCACCACCGCGACCCTCACCACGGACGACCAGGAAGGCAAGCCCGCGCTCGACTCCCTGGCCGCCCTCATCGAAAGTGGCTTCGGCGAGGCCTGACCTGAATAGGCGCGGGCGAACGTTCGAGCAATCAATGCGCCGCGCATAGAGCGAGCGCCCGTTCAGGGCGCCCGCTGCGCGCCGCTTATTTCTTGGTGGCGGTGCGGTTCTCGGCCGAGACCATCCAGGCGTACTGCTCGAGCGCCTCGATGACGGCGTGCAGAATGTCGGCGCTGGTGGGGTCGGCGTCGTCGACCGTGTCGTGCACATCGCGCATCGTCGCCACGACCGACTCGATGCGAATCGTCACGAGGTCGACCGTTTCGGCGGTGTCGATTTCGCCATTGGGGTACTCCGGCAGGGTGGTCGTGGCCGCGACCGTGTCGCTGCGACCATCCGGAACCGCGTGCAGCGCGCGCATGCGCTCGGCGACCGTGTCGCTGAACTCGCGAGCCGAGTCGATGATCTCGTCGAGTTGCAGGTGCAGGTCGCGAAAGTTCTTGCCGACGACGTTCCAGTGCGCCTGCTTGCCCTGAATGTGCAGTTCGACCAGGTCGACGAGCACCTGCTGCAGCGCGTCGGTCAGCGGCTTCGGCGCTTTGAATCCGCGCTCGACGCCCTGGCGGCGGGTGCTCTTCGGGCCGCCATCGGATGGAACGTGAACATCTCGTTCGATCGTTGAGGTTGACATGTCAGCTGCCTTTCTGTTGGGGAGGGAATGATTTCAGATGGTGGCGACGGAGCCGGAGTCGACGCGGTAGTTCGAGCCGTTGACGAAGCTCGCGGCCTCGGAGCACAAAAACGCGATGACGTTCCCCACCTCGTCGGGCTCGCCTCGGCGCTTGAGTTCCATGTACGGCCGCTCTTCGTCGAGAAAGCTCGTGATGGCTTTGTCGACGCTGGTGCCGAGCTGATCGGCGCGCTTTTTCATCATCGCGTCGGTCATCGGGGTGTGGATGAACGCGGGAGACACGCAGTTGACCAGAAGCCCCTCGAGCGCATAGCTGCGTGAGAGCCCCTTTGCGAGCGCCAGAATGCCGGCCTTCGCCGAGCAATACGGAATCTCGTCGTCGTAGGGCTGTACCGCATCTTCAGACGCGACGAACACGAGCCGGCCCCAGCCGCCCTTTCGAAGCGAGGGCAGGAACGCCTTGACCAGGCGCACGGGCCCCATGAGGTCGACGAGAATCGTGTTGGTCCAGCCCTCGTCGGTGATCTCGTGAAAGAGACCTTGAGCGCCGGTGATTCCGGCCGACTGCACCAGAATGTCGATGTCGCCCACGGCATCGGTCACGCTCTCGTGCAGGGCAGCGATCGAGTCCACGCTGGTGAGGTCGGCGGAGAACGCGAAGAGCTTTCCCTTGTCGGCCTTCAGCTTCTTCGCCGCCTCGTCGAGGCTCTTCTGGTCTTGATCGGTGATGACGACCGTCACGCCTTCGGCGAGCAGCAGCCGGGCGGTGTGCCAGCCGATTCCCGAGTCCGCGCCAGAGATGAGTGCTTTCTTGCCTGAAATGCCGAGATCCATGTCTTCGAGGCTACGCGCGGCTTGTCAACCCGTCATGTTGGGCGGGGATGGTTGACAACAGGCGTGATGTGATGGTTCTATGAGCGATTTCGTGGCCGAACCGACGGTGTTTCGAACGTCTGGGGCGATTCTCGGCGAGAGCCTGTTCTTCGACGGCGCCGAGTCGATGTTCTGGTGCGACATCACCGCGGGGCTGGTGCACCGCAGCCCGGTCGGCGGAGCGGTCGACGGCTCCGACGACGAAACGTTCGCGCTGCCGGCTCCGGTGGCGTCGTTCCACCCGGCGGTGATCGCGGGGGAAGCGGGTTTTGTGGTCTCGCTCAGAGATCGCGTTGTTCTCACCGATTCGGCGTTCGTCATCGTGCGCGAACTCGCGACGATTCCGCACGCCCACGCCGGCCTGCGCCTCAACGAGGGCAAGGTCGACCCCGCCGGCCGCTGGGTGACCGGCTCGATGAACCTCACCACGGGTGAACCCGACGGCGCGATCTACTCGGTGGATGCCCGTTCCGGCCCACCCACGCTTCGAGTGCTTCGAGGCGGCCTCGGTGTCGCCAACGGGTTCGAATGGTCGGCCGACGGCGGCACCTTCTACTTCACCGACACGAGCGTCGAAACCGTCTACGCCGGCGGATACACGTCGAGCGGCGACGTGAGCGAAGACATCGTGCTGCTGCACGGCGGCCCACACGACGGCCTCACTCTCGACACCGACGGCAACTTCTGGGGCGCGCTCTACGGAGAGGGCGCGGTGGTGAAGTACAGCGGCACGGGAGAGGAGATCCTGCGGGTCGAACTGCCGACGCCCAACGTCACGTCGGTCGCCTTCGGCGGTGCCGGGCTGTCGACGCTTTTCGTCGCGAGCGCGCGGGAGAACCTCACCGAGCAGCAGCTGGTCGAGCATCCACTCTCGGGCGCCCTCTTCAGCATCGACACCGGCACGACGGGCCGACTGCCGAATACGTTCCTGACCACCTGAATCAGCTAGAGCGCGTTCTCTTGCCCGTTGCCTTCGGCTGGTTGCGGGTGAGCTCTTCGATGGTGATCGCCGCATTGATGAGGGCGAGGTGGCTGAGGCCCTGCGGCAGGTTGCCGAGGAACGACGAATCCGCCGGGTCGATCATCTCCGAATACAGGCCGACGTCGTTCGAGAGGGCGACCAACTCGTTCATCAGCTGCACGGATTCGTCGTGCCGGCCGACGCAGACCAGCGCCGACGCGAGCCAGAACGAACAGGCCACGAAGGCGGCCTCTTCAGCCTCGACACCGGAGTAGCGGTAGACGAGCGCACCGTCGGTGAGTTCTTCGATGATGGCGTCGATGGTCGACGACATGCGCGGGCCGCGGTCGAACCCGCTCGGGCCGTGCAGCAGCACTGACGCGTCGAGTTCGTCGGTGCCCGGGTAGGCGACGTAGCTCTGCTTCTTCTCTGACCAGCAGTGCACCCGCACCCACTCTTCGATGAGGCTGCGCTCGGCGCGCCAACGGGTCGCGTCGCCGGGAATCTGGCCGAGTTCGCAGAGCTCGATGGCGCAGGTCAGCGCCTGCCAGCAGCCCATCTTCGACGAGGTGTAGTGCCGCGCGTCGCCCAGCTCCCAGATGCCGGCGTCGGGGCGGCGCCAGGCGTCGCAGGTGCGGTCGGCGACGGCCGCGAGCATCCGCCCCGTGTCGGCTTCGAGCACGTTGCCGGCCTCGACGTAGAGCTTGATCACGTCGAAGAGGTCGCCGAAGACGCCGAGCTGCAGTTGAGTGCTCGCGGGGTTGCCGACGACGACGGGGCCGCGATCTTTCCAGCCCGACACCGAGTGCTCTTCGACGGGCCCGGGCAGCTCTCCGTCGAGGGTGTAGAAGACGTGCAGTTCGGGGCCGTGCCGGCGAATGGTCTTCAGCAGCCACGACACGGCCGCGTGTGTCTCTTCACGCAGGCCGAAGCGGATGAGCGCGTGCAACATGTATGCCGTGTCGCGCACCCAGGCGTAGCGGTAGTCCCAGTTCTTTCCACCGGTCGCGTTCTCGGGCAGCGACGTCGTGGCCGCAGCCGCGATCGCACCGGTGGGGCTGTAGATGAGCAGCTTGAGCGCGAGCGCACTGCGGGTGACGGCCTCGGCCCACGGCCCGTTGTACGAGAACTCGCGCGACCAGTTCTGCCAGTTCGCTATGGTGCGGTCGACGCTGTCGATGACGTTGTTCGGGTCGGGCAGGTGCAGCGGTTCGTTGGCGGTGCCGACAACGGTGAGCAGGTGCCGCGAGGTGCCCGACGTGCTGAACCGGCCGACCATGGCCCGGTCGCCGCCGCCGCGGGGGCCGTGGTCGACGCCGCGCACGGCGATCATCACCGAATCGACCCGTATTACCGACCCGTGCGGCGACTTCTGCACCCACGGTGAAGCGGTGGCGAGGCAGGTTCCCGGAGCCACCTTCCAGCGGAAGCGAACAGTGCCCTCGACGCCGTCGATGCGCCTCGCGAGTTCGGCCCAGGGCAGCCGGCCGGCGACGCCGGTGACCAGCGCATCGGTGACCGTAGCGACGCCGGTTTCGGTGGTGAACGTGGTCTCGAGCACGTTGGTGCCTTCGACGTAGCGGCGCTTCGCGGTGAACGGCTGGGTGGGGGTCAGCTCGATCGACCCGCCCTCGGCTTCGTCGAGCAGACGGGCGAAAACCGGCGTTGCGTCGAGGTTCGGAATGGGAAACCAGTCGACGCTTCCGTCGAGGGCGATGAGGGCGACGGTTCGGCCGTCGCCGATGGCGCCGTACGAGCGCAGATCGACGTAACCACGCCGTCTGATGGGGGTGGTGGCCGTCTCGGCGTCGGTGGTGAGGGGCGGATGTTCGGGTGCAGCAGCTTCGTTGGCATGCTTTCTCGGGGCAGAAGTCACGCTCTACCGTACGACAAGTTTGCCGGGGCCTAACTGGGTGCGAAGGTAACCCGCAAATCCACCCGGACTTCGGCCCCACAGCCGGCCCGAGGTCACGACCTCGGCCGCGGCGCTGGCGACGACGCGAGCCTCGTTCGCGGCGCGCAGTCGGGTCACGAGGTCGACGTCTTCGTGCTCGGCGAGCGGCCGGAACCCTGCGGCGTCGAGGTACGTCGAACCGCGTAAACCGAGGTTTGCGCCGTGCACGTCGCCGCGCGCCACTCCCGGTTCGTGCAGCTGCAGCCAGGCCTCCACCTGTTCAGCGTCGAGCTCGGCGAAAGTGGGGCGAACGGTGCCGATCACGACGTCGGCTCCGTGTTCGGCGAGGCCCAGCTGCGCCTCGAGCCAGTGCTCGGGAACCGTGGAGTCCGCGTCGGTGTTGGCGATCCACAGCTGCTCGGGAGCAACGCCGAGGGCCGCAAGGGCCGCAAGAGCGTGCTCGACCCCGCGGGCTCGTGCGAGACCGACGTTTCCGCCGGGCGCCTGCAGCACGATTACGTCGTCGAACTCGTGAGCGATGTGACCGGTACCGTCGGAACTGCTGTCGTCGACCACGACGGTCACCACGGGCATCCGCGTGCCGAGGTGGCGCACGGCTTCTTCGACCGAACGCAGGCAGTCGGCGATCAGGGCGGCCTCGTTGCGAGCGGGCACGACGACGGCCACGCCCGCGATGCGGTCGTTCGACCCGTCGGCTTTCACACCAGCCCCGTCTCGGCGGCGACGGATCGCGGGTCTGGTGAATACACCTCGAGCAGAAAATCCTCTTCGTGGTGCTGCACCAGCCTGCTCCAGCCGGTGCCCTCGGCGAAGGCAGCAATGCGCGCGTGTACCTCGTCGCCGGTCTGCAGATAATCGCTCACCGGGTGCCGCCAATGGCAGGCGATGAAGTGGCCGTCGGACGAAAGCGCGGTGCCGAAGCGATCGAGCACCGCATCGAGAGTCGACTCGGTGAAGTAGTAGCCGACCTCGGAGAACACGATGAGGTCGTAGGGCCCGTCTATCGGCGATGTTGCCGCGTTCGCCACACGGAACGTGACGTTGGGGGCTGCGGCGAGGCGTTCCCGGGCCTTCTCGACGGCGGCGGGTGCGATGTCGACAGACAGTAGGGCGGCGACGCGGGGTGCGAGCTGTTCGGTGAGTACGCCGATCGAGCAGCCGACCTCGAACCCCCGGGAGTAGCGCTGCCGGGGAAGAGCGGCGAGGGTAGCGGCACGTTTGCGTTCTTCGTACCAGCGGTCGGTGAACCCCCAGGGGTCGGGCGAGCGGGCGTAGGTGGCGTCGAAGTACTCGGCCGGCATGGCTACGGCGCTCGAGGTGGCAGCGGGGGTGCCCGAGGTGGTGGTCGGTGAGGGTGTGATGGTCGCTGTGGCGTCGGAACGGGCATCCGGAGTCGTCGTGGCGGCCCGAACAAAGATCTCATCGTCGCGGTCGAAGTTGGCGAGAAAGGTGGCGTGCAAGAGGGCCTCGTCGCCAGGCGCCGGGCTGAGCGGCTCTGTCTGTGAGCGGTGAGCCGAGATGGCCCGGTCTTTCGAGAGGGCGCTCCAGTCGCTGAGGGGGAGGCTGACGAAGTCGGACCACGGCGTCTGCGGTGCGTCGGGCGAACCCCAGTGCCAGAGCCAGATGGGGTATTCGAGCAGCTCGAGGCCATGCTCGTCGGCGAGCGTGGCGCAGAGCTCGCCGATGACGCGGTGATCGGGATGTTCGTCTCCGCGCCAGGGCGCGGCGAGCAGTGTTCGGGCACCCGACGAGGCTGCGGTTGCCCCCTCGCCCACGATCGACGACAGCACGCGCACCAGTGCTGCGTGAACGGCTTCGGGACTGTCGGCCAATGTTCCGTCGCCGAAGCCGAGCTCGACGATGGGCGTTCCCGGCCCGAGTAGGTCGACCGCTTCGCGCACCTCGCGTGAGCGTGCTGCCGCGAGCCCCTCGGCGTCGAGCGTGGGGGAGCCGGGGTGCGAGGCGTCGCCGTTCGTCACGATCACCACGGTGACCGCGATCTCCCGGGCGAAACACTCGGCGATGAGTCCGCCCGCGCCGAGGGTCTCGTCGTCGGGGTGGGCGGCGACCACGATCAGCCGGTCGACGGAGTCGAGAGTCAGCTCGGGCAGCCCGGCCCAGCGCGCGTCGGCCGCCCATTCTGCCCGGGTGGTTCCAGGCTCGCGGGAGTCGAAGGTCACCACGGCCGTGCACCCCCCTCGCCAGGCGCGAGCAACTGCTGACCGAGCGCCGCGTCGTCTTTCTCGGCGTGGTGCTGGCGCACGTACAGTTCGAGGTCGGCCACGCGCTTGGCGTGCACCGCGTTCTGCGCGAGCGGTGCCGGCCCGAGGGCGTGGGCGACATGCAGCAGCACCGATTCGGATGCCCGGGCCACCGTTGCTCGCACCCGATTCGCGAGCAGACCCCCGTGGGCGCCCGTGGCGGCACCCGCGTCGACGAGCGCCGCTGCTTCGGCGAGGGCGCGGCGGCAATCGTTGAGCTGGGCATCCACTGCGCCGAGGTGCATCAGCAGCAGCGGGTCGGGCGCCGGGCGTGCGTGAGCTGCATCGAAGAGCGTGCGCGCAACACCGACCACGCCGCCGTACCAGCACGCGGCGACGCCGACGGCGCCCCACCAGAACCCCGGGCGGGTGAGGTACCAGCCGGGGGCGCCGACGGGCTGCGCGGGCACAGCCTCGAAGCGCACCGGCCCGCTCGGAATCTCGCTGAGCCCCCGTGGGTGCCATTCGCCCGGAAGCACCGTCACGCCGGGGTGGCGCAGGTCGACGGCGAACAGTTGCCGCGCTGGGGCGGCAGAATCGAGTGCGGCAGCAGCGATTGTGGCGGCATCGAGTGCGCCAGCATCGAGCGTGGCCGTCACGAGTGCGCGGTCGAGGCGATCGGCGAGTGAGCACCACGGCTTGAGGCCGCTGAGCGAGAAGGCGCCATCGGCCGTTCGGCTGGCGGTCACCGGCGCTCCGCCGCCGCCTTCCGAGGCGAACACGCCCCAGGTAGCACCCGCAACGGCGTCGTCCAGGCCCCAGGTAGCACCTGCAACGGCGTCGTCCAGGCCCGAGGTGGGCTCGTAACCGGAGCCGGACTCGGCGAGAATCGCCAGCGCGTCGAGGTGCGGCTCGAGGGCCCGCGCGCTGCCGAGGTCGTGGGCGCCTACGGTCGCCAGCAGCTCCCAGAGCCGTTTCGTGCGTCCGATGCCCGGGCGGATGCCCGTCGCGCCGATCACGCGAGCCAAGGCGAGGGCGTCGGCCACGGTCGGGGCGGGCACGTCGAGCAGCCTCTGCAGGGCATCCTGAACCTGTGGCTCGAGCCCGGTCGGCTCCGGCCCGGTCGGCTCTGGACCGTTCCTCTCGAGCCCGTTCCTCTCGAGCCCGTTCGTCTCGAGCCCGTTCGTCTTTGGCGCCGCTGCTGCAGAACGAGGCCCGAACGTCACGAGAGAATCGCTCAGCTGCATGGTGCACCCTCCTCCCGGATCTTCACTGTAGGGGGTCGCCGGGCGCGGTGAGGAGGCCAGGCTGACCCCTTGCGCCGGGCCCGATTTTGCGTCATACGAGCACAGGAAGCCGTCGTCAAGCCCCCACCACCGGAATCCGTTCAGGCGCGGCGCTCGGTCATGATGGAGCAATGCCTGCACCCGAACCCCGTTCTCTGCCCTATCCGCTCGGTGTCACCCTGCTCGATGGCGCGATCTCGTTCGCCGTCTACTCCGAGACGGCCGACTCTGTCGACTTCTGCGCTTTCGCCGACGACGGAACCGAGACCGCCACGCGCCTCACCGAGCGAACGGGTCACGTCTTTCACGGCATCGTGCCCGGCGCCGGCATCGGTACTCGCTATGGAATCCGCGTCGACGGCGCGTGGGATGTGGCGAACGGCCTGCGCCACAACAAGCACAAGCTGCTGCTCGACCCGCACGCCACCGCCATCGAGGGCGACTATGACTGGGGCCAGGCGCTGTTCGGTCACGACATGAACAACCCCGACGAGCGTGACGACAGCGATTCGGCGTCTTCTATGCCGCGCTGCGTCATCACCGACCCGTCGTTCGACTGGAACGAGGGCGGCGCCGATGTCGCTCCGCGCACGCTGCTGTCGGAGACGATCATCTACGAGACGCACGTGAAGGGGTTCACGAAGCTGCACCCGGAGGTGCCAGAAGAGATTCGGGGCACGTACGCCGGCCTCGGGCATCCTGCAGCAGTGAAGTACTTCACCGACCTCGGCGTCACCGCCGTCGAACTCATGCCGGTGCAGCAGTTCGTACAAGACTCGCACCTGCTCGAGAAGGGCCTGCGCAACTACTGGGGCTACAACAGCATCGGCTTCTTCGCCCCGCACGGCGACTACGCCGCAGCCGGCGACGGCGGAGGCCAGGTGGCCGAATTCAAAGCCATGGTGAAGTCGCTGCACGCGGCCGGCCTCGAGGTGATTCTCGACGTGGTGTACAACCACACCGCCGAGGGCAACCACCTGGGCCCGACGCTGTCGTTCAAGGGCATCGACAACGAGGCGTACTACCGCCTGGTTCAGGATGACCGTGCCAACTACTTCGACACGACCGGTACGGGCAACAGCCTGAACGTCTCGCACCCGACCGCTCTCGGCCTCATCATGGACTCGCTGCGCTATTGGGTGACCGAGATGCACGTCGACGGATTCCGCTTCGACCTCGCCACCACGCTCACCCGGCAAGGCGGCGAAGCCGAGCTGCACAGCGCTTTTCTCACGCTCATCGCGCAAGACCCGGTGCTCGCGCCGGTGAAGATGATCGCCGAGCCGTGGGACACGGCGGGCTATCAGGTCGGCGGTTTTCCGGCCGACTGGTCCGAGTGGAACGGCAAGTTCCGTGACGACGTGCGCGACTACTGGCTCGGCACCGACGGCATTCTCGGCACGCTCTCGCAGCGTGTGCTCGGCAGCCCCGACGTCTACGAGGCCGACCGCCGCTCCCCGCTGTCGAGCATCAACTTCGTCACCGCTCACGACGGGTTCACCCTGGCCGATCTCACCTCGTACAACCAGAAGCACAACGCGGCGAACGGCGAAGACAACAACGACGGCGAGAGCGACAACAAGTCGTCGAACGGCGGAGCAGAAGGCCCCACCGACGACCAGGCCGTGTGCCAGCGCCGTGACCTCGCGCGCCGCAACTTTCTGGCCACGCTTCTGCTCTCGGCCGGTGTGCCGATGATCTTGGGCGGCGACGAGATCGCCCGCACGCAGGGCGGCAACAACAACGCCTATTGCCAAGACAACGAGATCTCGTGGTTCGACTGGGCCGGGGCCGACACCGAGCTGCTCGAGTTCACGAAGCAGCTCATCTCGTTGCGCCGCGAGAACCCCGCGCTGCATCCGGCCTGGTTTCGGCAGGCACCAGAAGACGGCGGCGACGACACCGTGGTGATCGACCGCTCTGACGCCGAGGGGTTCAGCGCCGAAGACTGGAAGAATCCGGATGCCCGTTCGATCGCCTTCGTGCTCGAACACGAGGGTGCCGATTCTTTCGCACTGCTGCTCAATGCCGCCGCCAACGGTGTCGAGTTCCAGGTGCCGAGCGCACCCGGCGCGGAATGGGAGCTCGCTCTCTCGAGCGACCCCGGTCAGCAGGTCGAGGGCGAGGTCACGACGCTCATCGTCGCCGGCACCTCCTTCACCCTGTTGCGCAGCCGCACCTGACCCGCTGACGCGCACTTCGGCGCAACCGCTGCAGCTCGAGCAGACGCGGATGCTCCGAAGTGCGCGTCTGTGTTGACCGGGCCCGCGCGAACGGCAAGGGTGGGGTGATGTCGATACTCTCGGATGCGCTCGCCGCCCTGCACAAGCCGAGAGCGCCGTTGCTGCACGTCGCCGTCGACCAGGGATCGGGCCCGCCCGTCATTCTGGTGCACGGCATTGCGTCTTCGTCGGCGACGTTCCATTACGTGATTCCGCTGATCCAGGCCGGTCACCGGGTCATCGCCATCGACATTCTCGGGTTCGGCGAGTCGCCTCAACCGCCCGACGCCGAATACACCATGTACGAGCACGTCGACGCCCTGGCGGCGACCATCCACTCCCTGCACCTGCGCGAACCGTTCGTTCTGGTGGGTCACTCGCTCGGGTGTCTCATCACCTCACGATTCGCTTCGACGCATCCGAAGGTGGTGACCCACCTCGTGCTGGTCAGCCCGCCGATCTACCTGAACCCCATGGAGATCGGCGACCCGAAGCTGCGAAAGCGCGTGTCGGGCTACCTGAAGATCTACGACTATCTGCTGCAAAACAAAGACTTCACCGTCGCCAGGGCCGCAGTGGTCTCGCGCATGCTTCCCGTGCAGCATGTGCTCGAGATCACCGAAGACAACTGGGTGCCATTTGTGAAGTCCATGCAGCACTGCATCGAGGTGCAGACCATCATCAGCGACCTCGCGCACGTCGAAGTTCCGATCGACGTCGTGTACGGCCGGTTCGACGAGTTCATCGCCCCCGGCAGCATCGCCATCATCGAGAAGATGCGCGGCGTGACGGTGCACATGGTTCAGGCATCAGACCACATGATTCGAACGCCCCTCGCGCGCGTGGCGGCGGCGGCCATCAACGCCGACCCCGAGAGTCTGGCTGTCACCTGAAAGAGGGCCGAAACGTGACGTGCTGACGTAGACTGAGCCGCCTACAGAGCGAGGTCGCATGACCCTTCAGGATTACGTACGTGTTCTGAAGGCGCATTGGGCGGCCCTCCTCGTCTTCACCCTGGTCGGTGCGCTCACGGCCTGGGGGTGGACGTTTCTGCAGACGCCGGTCTATTCGGCGAACTCGACCGGCATCGTGAGCATGGTCTCTGACGGCACTATCGGCGAGTCGGTGGCGACGGATGCTCTTGCGAAGTCGAAGGCGACCACATTCGTCGCCGTGGGGCAGTCCCGCGCCGTCGCCGACATCGTGATCGGGCAACTGGGTCTCACCGACTCCGCCGAGTCGGTGGCAGACCGCGTCACGGTGACGAACACGAAAGACACCCCGACGATCAACATCTCTGCGAGAGCCTCGAGCGGGGTGAGAGCCAAGCAGCTCGCCGACGCCTGGATCGTGGGGATGGCCGCACAGATCCAGACGATCGAGAGCAAGACGGTCACCGCCGGATCCACCACCGTCACCGCAGAGCCCGCCACCTTTCTCGAGCCGATCGAGGCGGCGGTCGCCCCGCAGAGCCCGATCTTTCCGAACACCCGTATCTCGGTGCTGATCGGCGCGCTGCTCGGGTTGATGGTGGCGCTGGTCTACGCCGTGGTGCGCAACGTTCTCGACCGGCGAATCAGGTCGGCCGCGATCATCCAGCAGCATTTCAGGCTCTCGGTGGTCGGCACTCTTCCGCGCGACAAGGCCCTCAGCGATCTCAGCCGGCTCACCTCCGGCGACGGCACGGTCGCCGGGTCGGTCGCGACGGCGCAGAGTCGCGCGCTCGGCGAAGCTTTTCGTGAGCTGCGCACCAATCTGCGTTTCATGCACATCGACGACCCGCCGCGAGTCATCGTCGTCACGAGCCCGTCGCCGAACGACGGCAAGTCCACGGTCACGGCCAACCTCGCGATCGCACTGGCGGCGGCCGGGCAGAAGGTCGTGGTGGTCGACGGGGATCTGCGCAAACCGATGGTGGCGTCGTCGTTCGGCGTGGTCGGGGGAGTGGGTGTCACCGACCTGCTCATCGGCAGTGCCGAGGTTCAGGATGTTCTGCAGCCCTGGGGCGATTCCGGCAACCTGAACGTGCTGGGCGCCGGGTCGATTCCGCCGAACCCCAGCGAGTTGCTCGGCACGAAAGGCATGAACCTGCTGCTGCGTCACCTCGCCGAAGACGCAATCGTGCTGGTGGATGCTCCGCCCCTGCTGCCGGTGACCGACGCGGCGATTCTCGCCGCTCAGGCCGACGGCGCCCTCGTGGTGGTCTCGGCGGGCCGAACGACCATCGACGAACTCGAACGGGCGGTGGCCGGCATCACTCTCACCAACGGCAAGGTTCTGGGCATCATCCTGAACCGCGTGCCGCACACCGGCGCCGACGGGCGCAGCTACGGCTACTACCACGGCGGCTACACGTCGGCCGCGGCCGCGGCCGCGGTCCCGGTCCCTGCCCCGGCCGTAAGACCGGCTGCTAGGGCAGTCTGATCGGATTCGCCGACAGGGTGACCGCGGCGTTCGTCGCAAGAAGTCGGCCAGTCACCGTTGCCCGGGCTCCGGCGGTGACCGCCGCGCCGATGAGCGCGGTACCGACGAACGCCGAGTCGGCGCCGAGGGTGACGGCGCCGGTGGTCACCCAGAAGATGCGCGAAGCACGTGCGCCGCCACTCAGCACCATGGAGCTCGACGCGGCGGTCGTGAAGGCTCCGCCGGTGACCAGAATGAACGACGCCGACGGATCGCCGCCGGCGTCGAAGGTGAGCACCCCCGTCAGACCGATGGCTGCCGCCAGTCGATACACTCCGGGCAGCAGGGTGACTCCGCCGAGTGCGCCGGGTAGTGCAGCGGTGGCGGGCAAGGCCGTGGCCGTAGCCAGCGCCGAACGGGTGTCGGTCTCGGCCTGTGCGTTGCTCGCTGCAGAGCCGAACAACGCCTGAGCGGCTGGAGAGAATCCGGTGAGCGCAGCGCCGGGCTCGAACCCGATGGCGCCGTCGAACGTCGATGCGCCTCCCGTGTCGGTGAGTGCCGCCTGGCCGATCAGGGTGTAATCGGTGGCCGCTCCGAGATCGATCTGGTTCGTGGTGGCGAAAGGCAGCGAGACCTGGTTGTTGCCGACGTTCGTGTCTCCCCCCGACCCGGCTGTGATGGTCGCCGTGGCAATGGCAGAGACGAGCCGCGCCGGAGCAAGCGCGATCTTCCAAGTGCCCGTCAGCGTGGTCGAGCTCGAGTGGGCGGCGATGCCGCTGGTGTAGGTGAAGGCGAAATGGTCGTCGGTCTGCTCCACGGTCCAGCCGTCGACGGCATCGGCGACGAAGGAATCCGAGACGCCCGTCAAGCCGTTCGCCGCATTGAGCCGCGTCACGAAAACCGCGATCGGGCCGGTGGATGCCGCGCCGCCCACCTCCGAGATCGTCAGCGTGAGCGGGCTCGAGCCGCCACCGCTCGGAATCGATGACAGTGTGAGGGCCGTGGCCGCGAGGCTGAAGTCGGTGATCGGCCCGCTGGCCGAAGCGGCGGGTGCGGCGATGGCGAGCACGACGACCGGAACGCTCCAGGCGGAAACGGCGAGTACCGTTCGACGGCCGACGATCTGCCGGGTTATGGATGGCGGATCGAGTGACATTTCAGCTCCAAGCGCGAAGGCTTGTGATCTGCAGTGTGCCAGAGTCCGACGTTTCGCTCAGCATGTCACACCCGAGGGGCGGAACCTACGATCGGCGGCGGATCGGGCATCCGGTGCCCGACCGGGCACGGCGGCGTTACTGCAGCGCAGACGTCAGGCGTGCGAGGTTGTCGAGGATGGTCGAGCGCAGCGGCTGCCTCAGCCACTCTTCGAGCGTGAGTTCGCGGCTCAGTTCGCGGTACCCGTCTTCGACAGCGCGCATATCGCGCACGAAGCTCTCTCCGCGCACCATCAGCGAGATCTCGAGGTCGAGATTGAACGAGCGGATATCCATATTGCTCGAGCCGATGACGGCGATCTCGTTGTCGATCGTGAAGTGCTTGGCGTGCAGAATGTACGGCGAGCGGTAGAGCCAGATGCGCACCCCCGCCCGCAGCAGTGCCTCGTAGTACGACCGTTGCGCGTGATAGACGCCGGCCTGATCGCCGATCTCTGAGACGAACAGTTCGACCTCGATGCCGCGCTGAGCCGCTGTGGTGATGGCGTAGAGCATCGAGTCGTCGGGCACGAAGTAGGGCGATGTGATGATGACCTTCTCTTGGGCGTAGTACATCAGCGCCAAGAACAGCCGCAGATTGTTCTCTCCTTCAAAGCCGGGGCCGCTCGGCACCAGCTGGCAATCGAGCGCGTCAGGTGACGTGTTGACGAGTTCGTCACCGATCTCCACGGTCTCGCGGGCGAGCAACTCGTTCGTCTCGCTGTACCAGTCGGTGATGAAGATGGCGTTGATGCCGCTCACCACCGGCCCCTCGACACGGGTCATCAGGTCTTGCCACTGCAATCCCCGCCTGATGTTGCTCTTCTTGTTGTAGCTGCGATCGATGAGGTTCTGCGACCCCATGAACCCCACCCTGCCGTCGATGACGAGCAGTTTGCGGTGATTGCGCAGGTCGGGCCGCTGCCATTTGCCCTTCAGCGGCTGCACCGGCAGCATGAACTGCCACGTCACTCCGATGTCGGTCAGTTTCTTGAACGTCGCGCGGTGAGTGGATGTTCGTACCGACGCGATGTGGTCGAGCAGCACCCGAACGGTGACCCCCCGCTTCACCGCCGCCTCGAGGGCGTCGAAGAAGTCGGCCGTCACCGGGTCGAGGGCGATGATGTAGAACTCGCAGTGCACGAAGGTCTTGGCGCGCCCGATCTCCGCGGTCATGGCGGCGATGGATGCGGCATAGTCGCCGATCAGCGTTGCCGTGTTGCCGCCGACCAGCGGCATCGCTCCCAGCTGCCGGTTCAGTCGCACCACCGAACGCAGCCAGGTGGGCCACGGCTCCTCGTCGCTGACGAGCTCGATACCCTTTGTGGTCTCGATGATGAAGCTGTTGATGGCCGCTTGCTTGTCGCGCCGTTTTTTCGGCAGCTTGTAGCTGCCGATCAGCAGAAAGAACAAGACGCCGATGTAGGGAATGAGAAAAATCGCCAGAAGCCACGCCATCGCTGCGGCCGGGCGTCGGTTACGGGGCACCACGATGATCGCGGTGATACGCACAGCGAGGTCGACGAGCAGGGCCGCCACGATGACGATGATGGTGATCTGATCGCTGGTCATGCGCGGGCCCCCCGGAGTCGTGGTTCGTGAATGATGCCATCGAGGTAGAACCAGCGGCCGCGTTCGGCGACAAAACTGCTCGTCTCGTGAAGTGCGCTCGCGCGGGCGTCGAGGCGTGACCGAGCGACGAATTCGACCGTGCCGGTCTTTTCGAGCATCCTGCCGCCCGTTCGAGACGCATCGCCCACGGCGGCGAACGCGGGGGTGGCCGGGGCGGTCATTCTCCCATTATGCGGTGCGGAGGGCCGGGCGCGCGGTTAGAGGTCGGTCAGCCCCGAGCCGAGAATCACGACGCCGATCATCAGCATGATGAGTACGGTGACGATGCGGCTGTTGCGGGTGATCCACGAGCGCGCAGACAGCAGGCGGGGCTGCATCTTCTGCGGTGCGGCAAGCGTCACGATGATGGGTGCGGCGACAGTCGACGCGCCGATCACCGTGTAGATGGCGATCGCTACGGCGGCCTCTGCGGGGTCGATTCCGGCGGTGTGCAGGCCCAGGCCGGCGGCGATGCCCAGCAGAAGGCCCTTCGGCCGAAAGTTGAGGGCGAACGCGATTCCGAAGGCGGGCAGAGCGCCGAACGAGCCGATGGCGCGAAGCCATTTCGGGTCGTCGGCGGCCGGCGGCTTGCCCCGAGCTCGGCGCCAGGTGATGAACGAGAACACGATCATCGCGACGCCGAGCACGATCTCGACGATTCCGATGGCGAGAGTGGGCTCTTTGACGGACTGCTCGGGCAGGGCCTGGGCGAACAGCGAGACGAGCGAGATGACCAGCGCGATGCCGAAGACCCAGCCCACCAGAAACGGAATCGCGGCGCGATTGCGTTTAGGAGAGATCAGAATGACGATCGTCGCCGTGATCGGCACCGAACTCAGGGCCACGGCGACAGCGATCGGCAGCAGATGTCCCAGAGCCTGGAGCATGCGGCGGGTTCCCCTTTGTGACGAAAGCGGTTCGTGGGTGCTGCGCCGCCGAGTCTTACTCCAGGGCCGAGGTCAGTCGGGCCAATCCGTCGAGCGCGGTCGACTTCAGCGGTTCTCTGTTCCACTCATCGAGTGTCAACAGACTACCGATCTCACGATAGTGCGCTTCGACAGCGCGCATTTCATCGACGAATGTCTTTCCGTGCACCAACAGCGAGATCTCCAGGTCGAGAAGGAACGACCTGATGTCCATGTTGCTCGAACCGATCACCGCGATGTCGTCGTCGATCGACAGGTGCTTCGCGTGCAGAATGTACGGGGCCGGGTAGCGCCAGATCTGCACCCCTGCCTCGAGCAGTGGCCGGTAGTACGAACGCTGCGCGTGGAACACGGGAACCTGATCGCCGATCGCCGACACGAACAGCTGCACCTCGAGACCACGCTTGCACGCCGCGATGATCGCGTCGAGCATCGACTCGTTGGGCACGAAGTACGGGCTCGTGATGATGACCTTCTTCTGCGCCGAATACAGCAGCGCCAAGAAGAGCTGCAGGTTGTTCTCACCCTCGAAGCCCGGTCCGCTCGGAACCACCTGGCAGTCCAGGGCGTCGGGGCCCGAGGATGCCGCGACCTCCGTGACTCTGACGCGCTCGTTCTCGATGACCTCGTCGGTCTCCATGTACCAGTCGCTCAAGAAGATCGCGTTGATGCCCGAAACGACCGGCCCCGTGACGCGGGTGATCAATTCCTGCCACTGCAGGCCGCGCTTGATGTTCTTGGGGGAGTTGTAGCTGCGGTCGATGAGGTTCTGCGAACCCATGAAGGCGACCCGGCCATCCACCACCACCAGTTTGCGGTGATTACGCAGATCGGGGCGCTGGTACTTGCCCTTGAACGGCATGACGGGGAGCATCCAGCTCCACTCGACACCGATGCGATCGAGCTCGGCGAACGTCTCGGTGCTCTTCGGAACTTTCTTCGACGAGATGTGGTCGGCCAGCAGGCGAACTTTTACTCCGCGTTTCACCGCGTTCTCCATCGCGGTGAAGAACGGTTTCGTGACCGAGTCGAACGCGACGATGAAGTACTCGACGTGCACGAACGTCGTCGCGGTGTCGATCTCGGCCGCCATCGTGACGATACCGCCGTTGTAGTCGTCGATGAGACGGGCCGTGTTTCCGCCGACGATCGGTACGGCTCCCAGATTCTGATTCATGAGCGTGACGTTCTCGAGCCACTGCGGCCACGTCGAGCGGTCGGAGACCAACTCGACGTCGGGCACCCCGGCGGCGATCATCTCGTTGATCTTCACCTGCTTGTCGCGGCGCTTCCTCGGCAGTTTCGAACTGCCCAAGATCAGAAAGAACAGTATGCCGAGGTACGGAATGAAGAAGATGGCGAGCAACCAGGCCATCGCCGCGGTCGGTTTACGGTCGCGCGGAATGATGATGAGCGCGGCTATCTTCACGGCGAGGTCGACGACGAAGAAGAGAATCGATACGAGCAGGGTGATCTGCTGAGAATTCACGCGAACCCGCCTTCTGTAGGTGAGTCGAGTATGGCATCGGGCCCGGCTTGCCAACAGACGATGTCGGCACCGCGCGACGTTTCTCATCCGGAAGGTGGGAGACAAAGCCTCGTCGACGCGCGGCCAGTGCCCGGGAGCGTTGTCGAGTCCGGTACAGTCTCTGTGTTCGAGAATCGGACTGTGAGGGGACTTTCGAATGACTGACACGGTCGACGACGTCGATGCGGCCGAGCCCGGGAGTGCACGCACCGGCATCACGAACGGCATCGCAGCAGTGAGCGGCCGCTACCCGCGAGGAACGGTCATCCTTGTCGGCCTCGCTGCGGCCACCGTCACCGCGATCGGTCTGAGTGGCATTCGCGGCATCTTGGCGCCCACCCTGCTCACTCTCATCCTGACGATCTGCGCGCACCCGGTGCGTACGATGCTGGAGAAGCGCGGTGTGCCGCACGGAATCGCCACAGGGTCGGTCATTCTCGTCGTGTTCGGGCTACTGGCCGGTTTCACCTACACGCTGGTCATCGCGTTCGCCCAGTTCGCGTCGATGCTGCCTCAGTATTCCGACCAACTCACTGCCGCGGGCGCGAGTATCACGACCTGGCTGGCCAGTATCGGCATCGATCCGGCGCAGATCAGTCAGATCACCAGCAGCATCAACCCGGGCACCATCGTGGCTGCGGCGCAGGGCATCCTCGGCAGCGTGTTCAGCATCACGACGTCGCTTGTCATCGTGCTGACGTTCATGATTCTGATGTCGGCCGACGCGGTCTATGTGCCGACGATTCTCAAACAGCTCTCGGAGCGACAGCCGCACTTCGTGACCGCGCTCGGCGAATACGCCTCGAACGTGCGTCGTTACATGGTGGTCACGACCGTGCTGGGCGTGACACAAGGCGTGCTGAGCGCGCTGGCGCTGTGGATCATGGGTGTGCCGTCGGCGTTGCTCTGGGGCATTCTGGTGTTTCTGTGCAGTTTCATTCCGAACGTCGGATACTTCTTCGCACTGATTCCGCCGATCGTGTTCGGGTATCTCGTGGGCGGCTGGGGCATGGTGATTGCGGTGATCGTCGTGTACGGCATCATCAACGCCGTCGTGCAGTCGATCATTCAGCCGCGGGTCGTCGGCAGCGCCGTGTCACTGAGTCAGACGCTGACCTTCTTCTCCGTGTTGTTCTGGGCCGTGATCATCGGCCCGATCGGCGCCATTCTGGCGATTCCGCTCACGCTGCTCGGCAAGACGCTGCTCGTCGACTCCGACCCGGCGTCGCGCTGGACTCGGCCGGCGCTCGGGCCGACCGCCGAGACGAGGGCGCTGATGCGCGCAGACGATGCCGCAAGTAAGGCGGCACGCAAAGTGAGGCGAGCCGAGAAGGTTGCTGCGAAGTCAGGTGAGGCCACGTCTTCGGGCGGCGCAGCCTCGTAGAGTTGAGCACTATGCAGGTCGACGCCATCATCATCACGGCCATGGACGACGAGGCGCAGCCTTTTCTCGATCGGGCGACGGAGGTCGGCGAGGCCACGCGGGTGGGCCATGCAGTGTACCGACGGGTCACGCTCGCCGGGCATCCGATGCTCGTCGTGCGCAGCGGAATCGGGCTGGTGAACGCGGCGGGGGCAGCGACATCGGCCATTCTGGCGACACAGAGCGACGGCGTCGAACCGCTCGTCATCAGCGCCGGAACGGCCGGGGGAGTGGGGCCCGCCGTTCGGGTGGGCGACGTCGTTGTGGGCAGCGACTACGTGAATGTCGATGCCGACGCACGTGTCTTCGGGTACGAACTCGGCCAGGTGCCGAAGATGCCCGCCCGGTACAGCGCGCTCGCGGCGCACCGTGAGGCCGCGGATCGCGCGGTGCTGCGGGTAGCCGACGTCAGCGCGAGCGTGCATGTCGGTCTGGTCGTCTCCAGCTACTCGTTCGTCACTGCTGAGCGCGCTGCCGAGATCATCGGGCAGTTTCCCGGTGCCCTCGCCACCGATATGGAGTCGGTCGCCATCGCTCAGACCTGTCACGTGTACGGGCGCCCCTTTCTCTCGGTGCGAGGTATCTCCGACCTCTGCGGGCCCGTCGCCGGCTCTGACTTCGTGAGTCACGTCGACGACGCGGCCGATCGCTCGGCCATCGTGACCATCGCCCTGTTCGACGAGTTGTTGCAGCCGACGGCAGCAGTCGATGTCGGCAGTGGGCGCTAACGTCATTGCATGACCACAGCGAACGACCGACGACGTGAAGTAGACCTCGAAGTGCGCGGCCCGTGGTCGCTTTCGACGAGTAAGGCGTTCTGGGAGGGCTTTGCTCCGGCAGCGCTTCCCGACGCCGGCGTCGACAGAGAGATTCGTTCGGTGTTCGTCGGCGAGGCCGACTGGATGCCCGTGACCACGACGGTGACGCAGAACGAGAACTCGGCGCACATCGAGGTGCGCGGCGCCGGAGACCTCGATGCCGCCGTCGATCAAGTGGCGCGTTTTCTCTCCCTCGACATCGACGCCCGGGGCTGGCTCGATGTCGGCAGGCGCGACCCGGTCATCGCCGACGCCCAGAAGCAGGTGCCCGGGTTGCGCCCGTGTGGTTTTCATTCACCCTATGAGGCGGCGGCCTGGGCGGTGCTGTCGCAGCGCATTCGCATTACTCAGGCAGCGCGACTTCGCACCGAGCTGACTGAGCGTTACGGCGAGCAGGGAGCGTTTGCTTCGCCAGAGGCCCTGCTCTCAGCAGAGCTCGATCTGCCGGGTCGCAAGCCGGAATACCTTCGTGCGGTCGCCGAGGCGGCGCTCTCGGGCCTGCTCGACGGCGCGTCGCTTCGCGCGCTCGACCCTGCCGAGGCCATCGCTCGTGTGCAAGAAGTGAAGGGGCTCGGGCCGTTCGCCGCAGAACTCGTGGTCATTCGCGGGGCAAACGCGCCAGACGCGCTGCCGACGAATGAGGCACGACTGAACGCCGAGATCACCGAACGATACGGTGCCGACCACGATATCGTCGCGATCAGCGACGGCTGGCGTCCTTTTCGTTCGTGGGCGGCCGTGCACCTGCGGGTGCTTCGCGAGTACCGCACGCACGAGATCGGCGGGTAGGCGGCGGGGGCAGTCGTTCAGTCGCCGGGCAACTCGGGAATGGTCATCCACATCACCGCGTCGCGGGCCCATTCGAGAGCCTTCGTGGCGACGTCGTAGGCGACCTGAGCGTCGCGCCATTCGCGGTTGTACCCATCGGAGGTCATGACGATGCGTTCGGGGCCGTAGTTCTGCAGTGTCTCGAGGCTGCTCGTTATCGCGGCGAATACGCTGGCTGCCATGTTTTCTTGAGGCAATTTTCCCCACCCTCTGGTGATGCCGAACCAACCTGTTCTTCGCCAGAGTACGCCCGACAGCGGTCGGCCGTTCGACATGGCACCTGAGCGTGTCGAAACAGACAAGCGGTGCCCCCGCTGCCATGCAGCGAGGGCACCGTGAACTCTCAGAAAGACGCTCTCCAGCGAGACGCGGGTATCAGCCGTCGACCCGCGGCAGCGTCTCCGACGAGGTGCCCCCACCGGTCGAAGGCGTTTTCGTTGACGCCGGCGTGGTACTGGACGTCGGGGTCGGGTTCGGGGTCGGCACAGTGGTGGGCGGAGCGACGACGGGCCCGCCATTCGGCCCGACAGCAGCGCTGGCCAGGTCGACCGTCGCGAGGGCGCCGGCACTACCGAGCCCGATATGCAATGCGGTCTCGGTGAGGGTGCCCGCGACACTCGATCGGTGATTCACATCGAGCTGAGCGACGGCGTCGATGGCCGTGCGCAACGGAACCAGGAGCGAGGTCGTCAAGGCGGTCAGCAGAGGAGTGACAATCCCGTTCGCCGAGAAGAGGGCGAGCTGCACCGCGACCCGGGCCGCTCCGGTCAGGCCGGAGAGCGCCTGCTGGGCTTTGGTCATCACGCCGTTGGTGAGCGCCGTGATCTTGTTGACGACGGCGAGCGGTACGTAGTCGAGCACGTTCGTATCCGGTGCCAGATTGTTGAGATCGGCCCCCAGCCCCGCCGCCTGCAGATCGGCGAGCGTCAGCGTGATCGTTCCGCCGGCGGTGAACGGATTGGTCACGCCGGTCACTCCTGCCGTGTTCAGTGCGGCGATCAGAGTGGCAAGCACCGGCCGAAGCGCCTCCGTCGGCACCGAGACCAGCGTGCCGCCGACGTTCATGCTCACCTCAGCCAGCCGATACTGCCCGGACTGGGCGCCACCGACGCTCTCGTGTGCCGAGGCGGCGAGTGTTCCGATGGTGGCGTCGAGGTTCACCAGGTCGGTGCCGCCGGTCAGCATCGCCGTGCTGTACTGCCGACAGCCCCGAGCTGGATGAGCCCGGAGCTGTCGAACATGGGAATGCTGTTCGGTCCGACCTTCAGCGCGACGAGCCCGAACTCAGCAGCGACGTCTCGACGAGTCGTCCGTTACCCTGCGACACGACTCCCTGAGCCATCGCGCTGCAGGGCACCGCGAGCAAGAATTAATGAGTAATGATCAGAAATATTGCGCGCCGGCGTCGATGCTGAGGTGCTCCGCGGTGATGAGGCGCGCATCGTCAGATGCGAGAAAAGCAACGGCGTTCGCGATGTCTTCGGCCTCTGCCGCCCACACGGGCAGAAACGGGGTTCCCATCGCTGCGAGGGGCGGGTTGCTTTCGTTCGTGTGAGTGATGGCGGCGATCATGTCGCCTGAGCCCATGGGCGTATTCACGGCGCCGGGGTGCACGCTGTTGACCCGGATGCTGTGTTTGCCCAGTTCGGCGGCGAACGCTCGCGTCATTCCCGTCACGGCGTGCTTGCTTGCGGTGTAGTGCACCATGAAGGGCTGCATCTTCTTGCCGGCGTACGAACTAGTGAGGATGATCGAGCCGCCGCCGTTCGTCACCAGGTGAGGAGCGCCGACCATGACGGTATTCCAGACCCCGACCACGTTGATATCCATAGTGGTCTGAAAGATCTCGGGTGTCGTCTCGTCCCAGGTTGCAGGAATACAGATTCCGGCGTTGGCGACGACGATGTCGAGCTTGCCGAATTCGGCCACTCCCTCGTCGACGAGCGCCCGCATTCCTTCGAGGTCGCGGGTGTCGCCCTGGCGGAACAGAATGCGGCGGTCTTCGGCCTCGACCAGCCGAACGGTCTCCGCAAGGTCGTCGAGCGATGACGAGTCGTAGGGCACAAGAGGAATCTCGCCGGCGAGGTCGATCGCAATAATGTCTGCGCCCTCTTTCGCGAGCTTGACCGCGTGTGCCCTGCCTTGTCCGCGCGCTGCGCCGGTGATGAAAGCGACCTTACCTTCGAGTCGACCTGTCACGAGAATCTCCTTTGATCTCAACCTTCGGCGGCGGTTCGTTCCACCGCCTTCTCGATTATGACACCAAGTGCCTAAATAGGCACTCCGCAGAATGTGCCCTGTTCTGGGAGGGGTCGGTTGTTTGATTCGCCGGGATATTATCTGAATAAATCTCGTTTGTGAGGTATTCTCTAAAATCTCAAACGGGATGAACGGCGCACTGCGAAGGGGGCAGAACAATGCACAACCAACGATTCGCCGACCGTCACATCGGCACCGACGAAGCGGCTCAGCTCGCGATGCTCGAGGTTCTCGGTCACAACAGTCTCGACGAGCTGGTGACCGCGGCCATTCCCGCATCTGTTCGCGGCAGATCCGTTCGCGCCGGGCGTGGTCTGTCGCCCTCGACTCTTGCCGAAACTCTGAGCGAAGTGCGTGTTGCGGCCGAGTTGCGTGAGCTTGCGTCTCGCAACGTCGTCAACCGGTCGATGATCGGTCTCGGCTTCTACGACACCGCGATGCCCGCCGTCATCCGCCGCACCATCTTCGAGAACCCCCACTGGTACACGGCATATACGCCGTACCAGCCCGAAATCGCGCAGGGGAGGCTTGAAGCTCTGCTGAACTTTCAGACGATGGTGGCCGAACTGACCGGGCTCGACACGGCCAATGCGTCGATGCTCGACGAGAGCACTGCCGCTGCGGAGGCGATGCTGTTGCTGCGACGCGCCAGTTCGAATTCATCGAGTGTCTTCGTGGTCGACGCCGATCTCTTTCCGCAGACCAAGTCGGTTCTCGCGGCGCGAGCGGATGCCCTGGGCATCACTCTTGTCGAAATCGATCTCGCCTCGGCGAGCACCGCCGAGCTGCCGCCCGCCTTCGGAGTGATCGTGCAGTACCCGGGCGCATCCGGGCGCATCTGGAATCCGGCCGCCCTGATCGCGACGGCCCATCTGAGGGGAGCTCGTGTCGCGGTCGCGGCCGATCTCCTGGCGATGACGCTGCTCACGCCGCCCGGTGAGCTCGGGGCCGACGTGGCCGTGGGCTCCGCCCAGCGTTTCGGCCTGCCGCTCGGCTACGGGGGCCCGCACGCCGGCTTTCTCGCCGTGCGGGCCGGTCTTGAGCGGCAACTCCCCGGGCGACTCGTCGGAGTCAGTCGAGACGCCGACGGAGCCGTGGCCTACCGGCTCGCCCTGCAGACGCGCGAGCAGCACATCCGCCGTGAGAAGGCGACCTCGAACATCTGCACCTCGGCGGTGCTGCCCGCCGTGCTGGCGTCGATGTATGCGGTTTACCACGGCCCAGAGGGGCTGCGCCGCATCGCGACGGAGGTGAATCGAGCTGCCCGCTTGCTGGCGGCGACGCTTAACAGCGGAGGGCTTCGAGTGCTGTACGACGACTTCTTCGACACGATTCAGGTCAGCGTGCCGAAGCGGGCCGTACAGCTCGCCAACGAGCTCCATGGCCAGGGTTATCTCGTGCGCGTGGTCGACGACGACACCCTCGGGTTCTCTGTCGACGAGACCACCGACGGCGAAGACCTCGCTGCGGTGATGAGTGCTCTCGCGTCGGTGTCGACCGTGGGGGAGCGCTCCGCGCGGCCGGGGCCGAGCATCCCGAGCTCGCTCGAACGAACGAGTGCTTTTCTCGAGCACCCGGTGTTTCGTCGCTACCGTTCAGAGACGGCTCTGCTGCGCTACATCCGCCGCCTCGGTGCCAAGGACTACGCGCTCGACAACGGAATGATTCCGCTCGGCTCGTGCACCATGAAGCTCAGCAGCGCGGTGTCGATGGAGGCAGCGAGCCTGCCGGGCTTTGCGGGCATCCACCCCTTCGCGCCCGCCGAAGATGTGCAGGGCTACCTGCAACTGATCGATCAGCTCGAGGTCTGGCTTGCAGAGCTCACGGGGTACGACTCGGTTTCGCTGCAACCGAATGCCGGCAGTCAGGGTGAGCTCGCCGGGCTGCTGGCCATCCGTTCATATCACCTGCAGCGTGGCGAGGGGCGGCGTGATGAGTGTCTTATTCCGTCGAGCGCGCACGGCACGAACGCGGCTTCGGCCGTTCTGGCCGGAATGCGGGTTGTGCTCGTCGACTGCGACGAACTCGGCAATGTCGACCTCGCCGACGCACGGCAGAAAATCGCCGATCACGCCGACCGGATGGCGGCGCTGATGATCACCTACCCCTCGACACACGGCGTCTTCGAAGATCACGTCACCGATCTCTGCGATCTCGCGCACGCCGCGGGCGCGCAGGTGTACATCGACGGCGCGAATCTCAACGCGGCCCTCGGGTACGTCAGATTCGGCGACATCGGCGGAGACGTTTCGCATCTGAACCTGCACAAGACCTTCGCGATTCCGCACGGCGGAGGCGGGCAGGGTGTCGGGCCGGTTGCGGCGAAGGCGCACCTGGCACGGTTCTTGCCCGGGCATCCGTTCGCTCCTGAGCTCGATCACTCCGGGGCGTCGGGTGCGAACTATGTGCACAGCGGGCGCGCGGTGTCGGCGGCACCGTTCGGCGGTGCCAGCATTCTGCCGATCAGTTGGGCGTATCTACGAATGATGGGCCTCGCCGGCGTGCGACGGGCGAGCGGATCCGCTGTACTGGCGGCGAACTACATCGCAGAGCGGCTCAGCGGTGTGTTTCCCGTTCTGTACACAGGGGAGCAGGGCTTGGTCGCGCACGAGTGCATCTTCGACCTGCGACCGCTTCATCGGGCATCCGGAATCACTTCGATCGACGTCGCGAAGCGCCTCATCGACTACGGCTTTCACGCACCCACCGTCAACTTTCCCGTGGTCGGCACGCTCATGGTCGAACCCACCGAGAGTGAAGACCTCGACGAGCTCGACAGGTTCATCGAGGCGATGATCATGATCAAAGCCGAAGCCGACGAGGTGGCCCTCGGCGTCTGGCCGGCCGACGACAATCCGATCGTGAATGCCCCGCATACCGTGGCGAGTGTGACGGCGCCGATCTGGGACCACCCGTACAGCAGGCGTACCGCCGCGTATCCGGTCGCGTCGCTCGAGGGCGACAAGTTCTGGTCACCGGTGCGCCGCATCGACGAGGCCTACGGCGACCGCAATCTGGCCTGTTCGTGCCCGCCTCTCGAGGCGTTCGAGACGTACGAGGAAGCGCCCGTCGGCGACAGACTGCTGAGCGACGGACTGCTGAGCAGTGGACTGCTGAGCGTCGGGCCGGCGTTGCCTAGCGCCGTGAGAGCTTTACGACAGGAATCAGTCGATCTCCCGCTGTGACCTGGTAGTCGAGAAACCCGGGCGCCTTCTCCGTGAAAGTCGCCCAGGCGGCGTCACGGGCGGCGCCCTTCAGATCTTCGGCGACCACCTCGACCGTCTCCACGCCGTTGCCGGTCACGGCCTCGATCGCCATGTCAGGGTGGGCGAGCATGTTCAGATACCAGGCGGGATTCTCGGGAGCGCCGGCCTTCGAGGCCGCAACCAGCCACGACCCGTCGGGCTGGGGCTGAGCCATCACGGGGCTCACCCGCTCGGCGCCCGTTTTGGCGCCCGTCGTGTGAAGCAGCACGAGGCTCGCGCCGAAACCAGCGGTCTGCACGACGCCGTCGTTCGCACGGAACTCCGCAATGATCTTGTCGTTAAAATCGGTCATGTCTCCACCGTAGCGATGCTTCTGCTCGACCGCGCTATCGCCGAGCCCTGCGGATGCCCGGGGCGGCGAGCAGCGTGCAGAGAACACACGCGGCGGCCGTCGCCACGAGCAACACCCACATGGGTGAGAACTGCGTCAGGGCGGCGAGCGTCGCGGGCAGCAAGAAGCCCGCGTACGTGATCGAGTAGTACACCCCGGTGAGCCCCGCAAGATCGTCAGGCGTCGCCATCTCCTGAACCGCGGTGAGCCCCGACACCATAGCCAGACCGTAGCCGATGCCGAAGATCGGCGCCGCGACGAGTACCGACCACACGTGCTGCGAGTTGGCCGCGGGAATCAAGAGCAGGGCGCCGAGCCCGATGAGCAGCACGCCCACGATGCCCGCCCGCCCGCGCAACAGCACCATCAGCGGCCCGGAGAAGAACTGCGTCACCCAGCCGAACGTCAGGGTGATCACGGTGATCAGCGTGGCGAACGCCACGGTGAAGCCCGGAGTCGCTTCGCCGACCAGGCTCGGCCCCACGGCGAAGGCCAGCGCGGGAGCCGCGAACACCCACGGTGTTAGCGGCAGCACCACGCCGACGAATCGCGCGCGAGCCGCCTTCGGAATGCGCAGGTCTCCGAGCAGCCGCGTCACGTTGGCGTCGAACGAGCGTGTCTCGACCGCCCCGATCAGGGCCACGAATGCGGCCGCACACGCCACGATCTGCACGACGTAGGGCAGAACCGTCGGCAACGGCGCCCACTGCGCGAGCAGACCGCCGATACCAGCCCCGCCCCCGAACCCGATGGTCAAAGCCGCCGAGGCGCGGCGGGCGCCGGCAGTGGATGCTCCGCCCAACACCGAGAGCTCCTTGATCCACGACGTTCCGACCACCATGCCGGCTGCGACGCTCAGCCCGCTCACGAACCGGCCGACGCACAGCCCGGCAAGGCTTGTGCCCGACGACGCGAGAATGATGCTGCCCACCACGCCGAGCACCAGGCCCGCCATGAGAATCCGCTTGCGGCCGTAACGATCCGACCAGGCTCCCGACAGAGCAAATCCGGGCACGATGCCCAGCACGTAGGTTGCCAGCAGAATGTCGACCTGAACCTGGGTGAATCCGTCGACCTGGCGGTACAACTGCATCAGCGGCAGAAACTGGTTTCCGCCCCAGGCGAGCACGACGACCGCGGGTGCCACGGCAAGCCACGCTCGGGAGTGGGGGCCTGCAGGTGTGTCGACGTTCATCCCTTCGACAGTACAACGTGGATTCCGCGCGAGTCTCGGGCGTAACGTTGGGGGCATGTCAGAGGGGCTGCCGAGCATCCGTGTCTTCGATAAACGAGCGTCACCGTCGCAGCTGGATGACCTGCGGCGCCGGCTGATCGCCACGAGGTGGCCGGATGCGCCGGGGAAGCTGGGCTGGTCTCTGGGCACCGATCCGGTCTTTCTGCGGGAGCTTGTGCAGTACTGAGTCGAACAGTTCGACTGGCCCGCGCACGAGGAACGCCTCGCCCGATTGCCCCGATTTCAGGCGACGATCGATGGTCTGAGCATCCACTTCGTGCACGCGCGTGCTGCACAGGGCCCTCGGCAGCCGCTGCCCCTACTGCTCAATCACGGCTGGCCCGATTCGTTCTGGCGACATCGGCAGCCACGTCAGTCGTTATCTCGCACTCGACTTCTCTGAGCGGGTGACCGCCGTGCACCGAATGGATGCCGGGCTGCCCGTCTTCGATGGTGACGTGACACAGCTGTCGCCCGCCGAACAGCAGTGGTTCGCCGAGGTGCAGCAGTGGAATCAGACAGAGGGCGCGTACGGCGCCATACAGCGAACGAAGCCGCAAACGCTCGCGGCGGCCCTGAACGATTCCCCCGTCGGCCTGGCCTCGTGGATCGTCGAAAAGCTGGCCGCCTGGAGTGATGGTGACATCACGACCGCGTACACGAAAGACGAGATTCTGACGAACGTCATGATCTATTGGCTCACCGAAACGATCGGTTCGTCGATGCGCATGTACAACGCGAACGCAGCGATCCCGCGTGAGCAGTTGGCGCGACGGGTCGAGGTTCCGTCTGGCTTCTCGATCTTCGCGGGCGACATCGTGAGGCCTCCGCGCGAATGGATGCAGCGCACCGCTAACGCGGTACGCATCACCGAGCCGCCTCGGGGAGGGCACTTTGCGCCGTTCGAAGAGCCTGAACTCTATGTCGCCGAGCTTCGTGATTTCTTCCGGCCTTTCCGGGAGGGGTAGCGCGGCACGTGACGTCTCAGGCGATGATGAGACCGCCGAGCAGGGAGAAGTCGTGGTCGACGTGCTGCTGCAGGGCTGTGCCAGGCGCCGCTCGCCAGACTCCCATCGCGTGGGTGAGAACACCCCAGGCAGTGCGTGCAACGAGGGCGGCTTCGTCGGGGGAGCTTCCGCGGTCGACGAGCAAGTCGGTGATCAGGCCGACGAGATGGGCCTCCTTCGAGGCCGCGCGCTCCCGAAGTGAAGGCGTCGCTGTCACGATGATCGAGAGTCGATCGGCCGCGGCCCGATTGGCCTCGAGCGGCGGAACGATGGCATCGATCGTGCGTCGCATGGCCTGCCACGGCGGCGTCTCGGCCGGCACCGAAGCCAGCGCATCGATAACCCACGCCGTGAGGCGCCGTTCGCCATCGAAGAGCACCTCGCGCTTGTCGGGAAAGTGCCGGAAATAGGTGCGTTCTGTCAGCCCGGCCTGACTGGCGATTTCGGCGGTGGTGACGGCATCGAATCCGCGCTCTGCGAACAGTTCGAGCGCCGCCGTTTCTAGACGTGCCCGTGCTTCTTTACCACTTCTCGGCATGTCTTCATTCTAGCCCGTAACGGCAGTCACTGTCGCAACGTGTTAGAGTCTGTGACTGTCACTACGAAGCGGTACACGTCTGAAGGAGCATCATGAGCGCAGTCGAATCTCGAACCCTCCGATTCCACGAGGTCGGCGAGCCCCTCGATGTGTTGCGGCAGGAACGAACCCAGATTCCCGACCCTGGCGAAGGCAGAATCCGCATTCGGGTTGCCGCCACGGGGCTGAATCCTGCCGACTGGGAGCTCTGCCGCGGATTCATGCCGGGAAGCCTTCCGCGAGGAATCGGAGTCGACGTGGCCGGCGTCGTCGATGCCGTCGGCGGGGGAGTGAACGACGTTGCGGTCGGCGACCTCGTCTTCGGGTCGTCTGACTTCGCGGCGCAGCCGAGTGCCGGCGCGGCCGACTTCGCGATCATGAACGGGTGGTTCACGGTGCCCGACGGTCTCGATGTGGTTAGAGCATCCGTTCTGCCGATGGTGCTTCAAACGGCGGGCTGGACTCTCGACCTCATGAATGTACGGCCGGGCGAGACCGTGCTCATTAACGGAGCGGGCGGCATGGTCGGATTCGCGGCCGTACAGATCGCGTTGCGCAGAGGAGCCCGCGTGATCGCCACGGCAGGCTCGACGTTCGCCGCCGACCTCGAATGGTTCGGCGCCCTCGTGACGCCCTACGGTGACGGCATGGTGGATCGTGTTCGAGCCCTTGCTGGCGGGCCGATCGATTACGCGCTCGACACCTCGAGGCCGAACGCGGGGGCGATCGCCGCCCTCATCGAAATTGTGGGTGATCCGAAGCGCGTCGTGACGATCAGTAACCACGGCGAGGCGCGCAGCCAGGGCGCCCGTGTCAACGTCGACGAGCTCCTGGCTGCGGGCGGCCTTCCGAATTCCGATTTTCTAGCCGATTACGCGGCTCTGGCTGCTTCCGGAGACTTCACGATTCCGATTGCGCACGTGTTCCCGCTCGATGAGTGGCAGGCTGCCGCAGAACTCAGCCTGTCGGGGGCGCCACACGGCAAGGTCGTGTTGGTTCCCTAGGCGTCTTCGAGAGCTTCAGAGCACCTTGGCGCCGAGAGCGATGTCGAAGCCGGCTCCGTTGTTCGCCACGCCCACCAGAAGCACGCCGGCCCATTCGAGCGCGTAGGTCAGCTCGAGCCCTCCTGCGTCGAGGGGCCGCATGCCTAAGCTCTGCAGAAACGCCGCAACACGCGCCCTCGCCTCCGTACCGTCGCCGGCGAAGAACGCGTCGACGGGTTTGTCTTCGGCAAGAACGCCGCGAAGGATCGAATTGAATGCCTTCACGACGTGTGCGCCCTCGGGGGCGATGGCGGCGATCTGCTGGGAGATCGAGGTGCCCGCGGTCGTCACGACTCCGCTGACGTCGGCGTTGAACGGGTTGGTGATGTCGACGAGGATCTTGCCGGCCAGGGCGTCGCCGTACTGCGCGACCACCTCGACTGCGCTGGCGTACAACACCGCCACGATGACGATCTCGCCGGCTGGCTGTGCGCCGAACGTTCCGACGGTGGTTCCGTTGCCGATTTCGGCGGCGAGCGCCTCAGCCTTGGCTCTGTCGCGGCCCATGAGCTCGACGGTGTGGCCGTGCTTGGCGGCTCTCGTGCCGATGGCGGCGGCCATGTTGCCTGAGCCGATGATGGTGATGGCGGTCATGATGTGGTTCCCTCTGTGTTTATGGTTCGGTCGAGTGTGGGCGGATCGTCAGATCACGGTGGTGCCGCCGTCGGCGACCAGTTCCATGCCGTTGATGTAGCTGGAGTCGTCTGAGGCGAGGAACAGCGCGGCCGTCGCGATCTCTTCAGGGCGACCCATCTCGCGCCTCGGAATCACTGACGCGAACATCGTCTTCATCTCCGCCGTCAGCGAGTCGCCCATCATGGGCGTTTCCACCGACCCGGGAGTCAGCACGTTCACTCGGATCTTCCTGTCCCGAAGTTCCGCCACCCACACCCGTGCGAACGCGGGCAGAACGGCCTTGGCCGCTGCATACACACTCCACTCGGGGTAGCCGCGAAGCGACGCATTCGATCCGGTCATCAGAATCGAGCCTCCGTCGTTGAGCAGCGGCAGCGCCTTCTGAACGGTGAACAGCGTGCCGCGCGCGTTGAGCGTGAAGGCGGCGTCGAACTGCTCTTCGGTGATCTCGCCGAGCCTGCTCGGCACGCCGCCCCCGGCACTTGCCCACAACACGTCGATCGAGCCCTTCTCCTTCTTGACCGTCTCGAACAGGCGGTTGAGATCGTCGAGGTTGGCCGAATCGGCCTGCACGCCGGTCACATTCCGGCCGATCAGCGCAACGGCCTCATCTACCGCATTCTGACGTCGGCCTGTGATGAAGACGTACGCCCCTTCGTCAACGAACAACTTCGCGCCGGCCAACGCCATCCCGCTTGTCGCACCCGTGATGACCGCAACCTTGCCGTCGAGCTTTCCCATAACCACTCCATTCACCTACCGCGCCGGTGCTATGTACACCGATCTGCGTACTTAACGTAAGCGGCGATGCGTGGACTGTCAAGTTATGCACACCGATCGGTACCAATCGGAGTACCATGGAACACATGACGGAGTTGGAGAAGGGGCCGCAAGGCGTGCGCCGCGGGAGGGGAGCGCGAGAGCGAATCGTCAGCGCGTCACAACAACTGTTCCGTGATCAGGGCATCAACGGCACCGGCATAGACCAGCTCTGCTCGGTGGCGGGAGTATCCAAACGCACGCTCTACCAGCACTTCGCCGGCAAAGACGAGCTGATCGCCGAGTACTTGCGCCGCTTCGATCCGGATGTTCTGCCCGAAGTCTTCGAGAGCGCCGATCTTGCACCGCGCGAGCGTCTCCTCGCTGTCTTCGACATCCACTCGCCCCTCTGCCCGTTCATCGGGGCTGCCGTCGAGATTCAAGACCCCGATCATCCGGCTCGCCTCTTCGCCCGGGACTACAAGAAGGCCTTCGCTGTGCGGCTGACCGAATCGGCCCGCGAAGCCGGGGCCAACGACCCCGAGCAACTCGGCGAGCAATTGGCGATGCTGCTCGACGGCGCTTCCGCCCGCAGCAGAGTGCTCAACGCCGACGCCTTCGCCACGGCCGCCGCCATCGCAGCCGTGCTCGTTGACAACGCCATCCCGGCGACGGTACCGGCGGACGCAAGCGCGGTTTAGTGTCCCCGAACGACCCCTGCGGCGCCGACGCAATCAATCGTCAGAGGGCCGCTGGCGCTGTTTCTTCGTCTCCGACCGCTGCTCCTTTGCGGCGAGCCGCCGGAGTTTTGACCCGCGTGTCGCTTTCGTGGGGCGGCGAGGGGCGGCATCCGGAGCCAGCGCGGTCGCTACCAAGTCAGAAAGCCTCGTCAGCGCGGTCTCGCGATTGCGCAACTGCGACCTGCGCTCGGAGGCCGTAACAACAACAGAGCCGCCGACGAGCCGTTTCGCAAGCCGCGACAGGATGATCGTGCGTTGGCTCTCGGAGAGTGCCGCCGAGCCGACCACGTCCCAGAACAGTTCGACCCGGCTGTCGGAGGTATTCACGTGCTGGCCCCCGGCACCCGACGATCGCGAGAATCGCCAGCCGAGTTCAGACGACGGAATCGTCAGCGCGGGTGATACGACGAGATCCATGCCTCAAGGGTGGCACGTAGCGATCCGCGCGTGCTGAGAAAACCCCACGTTCAGTCGGGTCGTCAGTTCCAGAGCGAGAGTTTCTCCGGATTCAGCACCATGCGAACGTTCGTAATCAGTCCCGAGGCAACTTCTAGCGTCACGACTCCGACGATGCGGCCCTCGTCCCACAGGGCGAATCCGAGACCATCGTTCGTCTCTTGCTCGATCACCTCGACTCCCTCGCGCTTGCGGAGTGAGCCCAAGAGGAACCGGCCGACACGTTCGGCTCCATACACGGGATTGCGGGCGGCAGTCACGATTCCGCCGCCGTCGGAGCGTAGTACGACGTTCGGGTCAAGCGCTCGAATGAGCGCATCCAAGTCGCCCGAACGGCTTGCTTGCGCGAAAGCGCGAACGACCTGGTCGTGTTCCCGACGGGGCACTATCCGTGATGCGTGCTGATGCACGCGTGCACGTGCGGAGGTTGCCAGTTGACGGCATGAGGCGGGCGATCGACCGACTATTTCAGCGACTTCGGGGAACGGCACGGCGAACACATCGTGGAGCACGAACGCCACTCGCTCCGCCGGCGTCATCAGTTCAAGAACGACTAAGAGTGCGGTGCTGACCGAGTCGTCCAGAGCCACGCGGTCGAGTGGGTCGTCGGCTCGGGCGTCGAAAGTCGCGAGGGGCAGCGGCTCTGGTAGCCACGGGCCGATGTACCGCTCCCGTCGTGCGCGCGCAGATCCGAGCATGTCCAAGCAGATCCGGCCGGTCGTGCGGGTGAGCCACGCGGCGACAACGACAACGGCATCACGATCTGGTTGCGGCATCCGGTACCAACGCGTATAGGTTTCTTGAACCGCATCTTCTGCTTCGGATATCGTGCCGAGCATGCGAAACGCCAGAGCGAGCAGATGTCGGCGCTCTCCGATGAGTTTGTCGTCGATGCCGTTCCTGGCGTTATCGCTCACGATCGCCTCCTCACCCCTTAAGACGACGCTGCAACGCAAAATGTGAGGGCTGGCCTCACACTTCGCGTGCCTGTGTCGTCGTAATAAGTATGAACACACCTTTTCGGCGAGTGATGCTCGCCCTCACCGCGGTACTTGGACTCTTCGTCGGCATCTGGGCAGAGTTCTTTCACCGCTCGTTCTATGACTCGTTTCCCGGGCTGGGATTGCACTGGATCAGCATGATGGGCCCGTTCAACGATCACCTCATCAGCGATGTCGGCAGCTTCTACCTGGCCCTCGGCGCCATCAGCATCGCCGCACTGTTCGCCCGCACCGCCCTGCCAGGACGGATGGCCGGACTGGGCTGGGCCGTGTTCGGCGTGCTGCATTTCATCTATCACGCCACCCATCTCATGGGGTCGACAACCGACAAGGTCGGCAACATTGTTTCGCTCGGGCTCAGCGCTAGCCTCGGCATCGTGCTCCTTTTTCCTTCGCGCATTCCCGTCAACCAGAAAGAGAACAGCCAGTGAAAATCGCCATCGCCGGAGCAAGCGGCACCATCGGCAAACGTGTGCTCAGCTCGGCACAGGCGGCCGGATATCAGACGGTCGAACTCAGCCGAGCGGGGGGAGTGGATCTCACATCCGCTGGGGGAGTGGCCGGCCGGCTGGAGGGTGTCGATGCGCTGATAGACGTGACCTCGACGGGCAGTCTCTCCGCAAAGGTCGCTGTGGCATTTTTCGAATCGGTGACTGACAATCTCCTCGCCGCGGAGCGCCTGGCAGGAGTGCCGCACCATGTCGCTCTCTCCATTATCGGAGCAGCGAACGCGGACTCCGGTTATTACGCAGGCAAGGGCGCCCAGGAACGAAAAGTGATGACCTCGGGCGACCAATGGTCACTGCTTCGCACCACTCAATTCCACGAGTTCGCTGAGCAGACGGTGAATCGCGGCGCCGTAGCCGGAATCCAGTTCGTACCTACCATGCGCTCACAACCGATCGCCGCCGCGGAAGTCGCTGCAGAACTCGTGCGCATCGCTACTGATGGGCCCATCGGTCTCGCCCCGGATCTGGCTGGCCCCCTCGAAGAAAACATGCCCGACATGGTGCGGCGCTACCTCAGAGCCCGTGGGCGCAAGACGGCTGTCTTGAGCGTGCCCCTGCCGGGTGCGATGGGCGCCGCAATGCGGAACGGCGGCCTGCTTCCCACTCCCGGTACAAGACTCGGGGTGCAAACGTTCCAGCAATGGCTCGACACGGGGGGAGAAGCATCAGGATCGCCGCGCTGATGAGGTACCGGAGTGATCTTACGCGCCTCGGGTATCGGGTGATTCTGACTCTTCCGTCAGCACGCTCGTTCGTGGTTCGATTGCGGAGACGGGCAATGGGTGCTCGAGACGCGGGGAAGTAATGGGCCAGTACTGGTTGGGCGCAGCAGAGGGCGTGACCTTCACCCCGTCGGGTGAGAACACAGCATTCACCGACTTCGCAGAGACCGTTCCGGCAGAGATGACGGAGCACTCGCGCACGATGGACGCGGGGGTGTTCGAGATCATCGGGAAGGGCGTGTTCCAGATCTTCGGCTATGCGCTCTCGGCGCTCACCGTGGTGGTGGGCGATGACGGTCTGATTCTGATCGATCCCCCGGAGGATGTGGAGAAGGGTAAGCGGCAGCTCGTCGAGTTGCGGAAGATCAGCGATCTGCCGATCAAAGCGATCTTGTACTCGCATTGGCACACCGACCACAATGCCGGCGTGAAGGCGTTCATCACCCAGGAACAGGCCGACTCCGGCGAAGTGCTCGTCATTGCACACCGCGACTTCATGGCGAACATCATCGCCAACTCCATCTCTGGAGACGGCCCCATCATCGCCGTACGCGCCGACTACTCCCTCGGCAGCCTCCTCGAAGTCGGCGCCGAAGGGCGCGTGAACGGCGGTCTGGGTCCGGACTTCATCATGGAGACGATGTCACTGGTCACCCCGAACACCCTCGTCGACGACCGTCTCGAGCTGACCGTCGCCGGCGTTCGGATGGAGATCTTCTGGGCGCCGTCGGAAGCGATCGACGAGATCGTGACGTGGTTCCCCGATCTGGGAGTGTTGCAGTCGGCCGAGGTCATTCAAGGCGAATCGTTCCCGAACCTGCACTCCATCCGCGGCAGTCGTTACCGCGATCCCCAGGCCTGGTTCAAGTCGATCGACAAGAACCTCCGGCCCCTCCCGGCCGACTTCATGGTGCCCTCTCACGGCCGCCCTCTTGCCGGTCGTACCGAGGTCGCGAAGGTGCTCACCGACTACCGCGATGCGATCTCCTACGTTTACGACCAGACCCTTCGCCACATCAACAAGGGCTTCCTGCCCGACGACCTGGTAGAGAAAGTCGTGCTGCCTGAAACGCTCTCGAGCAGCGAGTGGCTTGGCGACTTCTACGGTGGTGTGCCGCACTCGGTGCGGCAGATCTATTTCGGGGAGCTCGGCTGGTTCAACGCCGATCCCACCACCCTCGCTCCGCTGAACATCCGCGTGTCCTCTCAGCACTACATCGACCTCATCGGAGGCCGCGAGGCGGTACAAGAGGCCGCTCAGGCCGCGGCCGACGCGGGCGACCATCAGTGGGCGGCAGAGCTGATTAGCCACCTCGTGCGCACCGACCCCACCGACCAGCCTGCGCGGCTTCTCAAGGCGAGCGCTCTCCGTACCCTCGGGTATGGCACGCCGAATTCGAACTGGCGCAACTTCTACCTCACGGCTGCGCGGGAGCTCGACGGTACGATCGACTACTCACTCGCGATACAGATCAACGCCCCCGATCAGATCGCGGCTATGCCCGGATCGGCCCTCCTCGAGAGCCTTCGGTTCCGGGTCGACCCGGAGAAGGCAGCTGGCATCGTCTCGGCCGGTGTGCACGTCGCCGACACGGGTGAGAACGTCGGACTTATCCTTCGCAACGGCATTTTGGAGGCAACGACATCGATTCCTCAGGATGCGTCGTTCGTGGTGTCGGTGCCGAAGCAGGTCGTCGCCGGCATGGTCTTCCTAGACCCTGTTGCAGTGCTCGGCAAGGCTGTCGAGGGTGGGGCCGCATCCTTCACCGCCGGTGGTATCGATGAGGCGGCCGCATTCTTCGCGCACTTCGACACACGGAGCGAGGAGAAGATCGCCCTCGCGGATCGCTGACCACGTTGCGGCCGGTGGGGGAGCGGATGCCGGCGGCGTCTCGATAGCGGAGGCCACCACGCGGGCCAGGGCGATGACGGCGCACTTCGTCCCTTTGCGGTGGTCCGATTGTAGAAAAGGCCGATTCGGGCTAAATCGGACCGCTGTCGAGTCATCTTGCGACGATGTGACAAGACGACGTCGATTCTCGGCGTTAGCGTGGAAACGTGAATGCTGATGAAGTCGACGCTGAATCCCGCTCCGCAATCCAGGCGATGATCTCGTCATGGTCTGGTGTTCCGGCGCTGCTGTGCGACCGCCACATGACAGTCGTTTCCTCGAATGGCGCAGCCCGCGCACTGTCGCCCGCTTTCACGGAGGGCATCAACTTGGCTCGCTTCACGTTTCTCGACGCAGGTATCGACAGGGGCCGCGACATGTATGACACCGCGGCGAACCAGGTGGCCGCACTTCTCCGGGAGTCGCTGAACCAGCACGCGGGTGACGCGCAGTTCCGGGGCATCGTCGGAGACCTGTCGGTGATGAGCATCGACTTCTCTGCTGCGTGGGCAGATGACTCGACATCGGCGAAGTCCAGCGATGTGATCGACTTCACCGACACTTCGGTCGGGCCCATCCAGATGAGGTATCAGGTGCTGCGGGTTCCAGGCAACGACGAGGATTCGTTGCTCGTGTGGGGCCCGGCGACGGAGGAGTCGGCCTCGACGTTCGCTCGTCTGCTTGCTTCGGGTGCTACTCCCTGAGCGAACTGTGTTCCTGGCGGGATACTTGTGCTTTCGTCTCCCAGAATCGGATGAGTTTCAAGCAGAGGTGCAGGGTACTCCGTGCCACGCCGTCGTCGAGTGCGAGCTTCACGATGGGTGGCATGTTCTCGAGGCGGTAATAAAGGGTGGTGCGGTGGATGTGCAGAAGCTGACAGGCTTCCTTCACCTGCGAACGCACGTCGAGATACGTTTCGATGGTCGATCGTTGCACGGCGTCGCCGTCGACGCACAACGCATAGGCGGCGGGGGAGAACAGGGCGATCTGGGCCGTGTCCTCGGCGATCGAGGAGAGCATCAACCAGGTGCCTAACTCACTGATGTCGGCCACTCCTGTGAGGTGGGGGAGTTGCAATACCGTATGGGCTGCGGTCACGGCGTGGTCGACCGTGGTGCGGATGTCTTCCGCGTAGCGATCCAGTCGGGCCGTGCCGATTGCACGGAGAGGAAGAGAACGATCCGCTGCCTCGTTCTGGATCTGCTCGATGACCGGAGCTGACTCCGCCGCCCGAACGATGAACAGCTGTGTCGTGCCGCGTTCGCCCAGATAGAAGATGCCCTGTGTTCGGCGCGCATCGAGTTGGCGGCCGAAGGCCACCCGTTCGATGGCGCCCACCTTGGAACCGAGAGCGACCGCAACGACGAGAGTGCCGCTTCCGCGCTCCAGCCACAGATTGGAGACGGCGTCGCTGAACGCACGCCGAGCGATTGCGCCGTCGACAGCGAGCAGGCGTGCGATCACCGATATTCGTGCGGTGCTGTCTTCCAAAGGAATCTGGTGTGAGAGTTCGTCCCGCACCAGCAGCACCGCCGCATCGATCGCGCTGTAATGCGCAGGGGTGAGTGGAGGAAGGCCGCCGGTGATCAACCACATGATGCCGAGTGGCCCGCCGTCGTCGCGGATGGGGATCGAGAGCCGATCAAGCGCCTGGAGCTCGCTCATGTCCACCTGAACCGGCTGACGTGCCTGGGCAATCTTCAGCTGTTCGACGAGCGCTCGCGCCGCCGGTGGCGTTCGCCGTTGCAGCAGAGTGGCCGCACGAATCGCATCGATGGCGTCGCCCTGAGCGCTGGCGGCGATCGGCCGATGGTCGAGGTCATTGATGACGACCGACCGGTCGAGTGCTACTGCGAGCTCATCGACGATTTCCTGGATGTTCATCATGACCCTCACGATATGTCTGGGTCGCGGGCGATTGCGTGGCCCTCTCATGCATACCCGCACCATCGCTGCGTCCGACTGTTCGTCGCAAACGATGTCGTCAATAGTCGCTGTCGCGCACGCTCATCGCTGCTCTAACGTCTGGTGATAAAAGCGGGAACGAACCCAAGGAGAACGATGACACCCCTCGACGGCGCTGCAGCCCATCACGAAACCCCCGTCTTCGGCGATCCCGACCTGCCCCAGGAGGGCGAGGTCAACACCGTCGACGACCCGGAGGCGACAGTGATGACCGGCCCGCAGAACCCGGTCATCGAGTCCCAGTTCCCGAACCAGATGGATGCCCCCGCCACCGACATCTCGACCCAGCAGTTCTTCTGGTCATCGTTCAACATCTCGCCGCGGCGGGTGCAGCGTGGAGGGTGGGCCCGCGAACTCACCCAGGCCGACTTCGCGATCTCGGAGGAGATCGCGGGGGTGAACATGTACCTCGAAGCCGGCGGAATCCGCGAGCTGCACTGGCACCAGACCGCCGAGTGGGCGATCATGACGCGCGGCAACTGCCGCATCACCACCCTGAGCCGCGACGGGATGCCGAGCGTCGACGACGTTCAGGAGGGTGACCTCTGGTACTTCCCGCCCGGACTCCCACACTCCCTGCAGGGCCTCGGCCCTGACGGCGCCGAATTCGTGCTCGCGTTCGACGACGGCGCACAGAGCGAGAGCAACACGCTCCTGCTCACCGACTGGTTCGCGCACACGCCACCCGAGGTGCTCGCCAAGAACTTCGGCGTTGCGCAGGAGGTCTTCCGCGACATCCCGCTGCACAATCTGTGGATCTTCCCGGGCGAGGTCCCGGGCGATCTTGAGGCCGACCGCACTGCTGCCGGCGCGCAACCCGACACTGAAGCGGTGATCTTCCGCCTCTCGCGAACGGAACCGACCTACCAGAACAGCGGCGGCAAGATCCAGCTCGCCGACAGCAGCAACTTTCCACTTTCCAAGACGATCGCCGCGGGCCTCGTCACGATCGAGCCCGGATCGATGCGCGAGCTGCACTGGCACCCCAACGCCGACGAATGGCAGTACTGGCTGAAGGGACAGGGGCGGATGACCGTGTTCAACACCGGCCCGCACGCGAACACCACCGACTTTCGAGCCGGCGACGTCGGGGTCGTGAAACGCAACCTCGGGCACTACATCGAGAACACCGGCGACGACACCCTCGTCTTTCTCGAGACCTTCAGAAGCGACCACTACGAAGAGGTCTCCCTCGCGAACTGGCTCGCTCACGTGCCACCCGCGCTGGCCGCGGCGCACCTCAACATTCCCGAGAGCGTGCTCGCGACCTTCCCCCGAAGCACGCAGGGCATCACGCCACTGCGCTGAAGCTGAATCGGCGCTCAGGCTGAACCGGCGATGAGGCTCAATCGTCGCTGAGGCTCAGCCGGCCGGCCAACCTCGCAATGATCCGCGGATCGGTCGGCCGGTCATCTTGGTTTCGCGGAGGTGCGCCAATAAATCGAATGCGCGCGTTCCGTCCGTCACGGGCCAGAATGCCATAAAGAACCCCCCTGGTACCTCGAGGATCTGAAAGGGATACTCGACCATCTCGCTTCCCTCGATGCTGATCATGGTCGTTCCTTCGGTGAGGGGGCGGGCATCGTGTTCGGCCCACATTCGCCGGAACACCGGGCTGCTTACGGAGAGCTCACCCACGATCTCTCGCAGCCGAGGATTTTCCGGATCGCTGTGGAATCGCAGAGCAGCTACCGTGATTCTCGCGGTTTGGGTGTAGTTCTCGACCTCGGGGAAGTCTCGCAAAACGGCAAAGGCACCAAGAATGATGTTGTCGCCGTACATCCTGTAACCCGGGTTCAGAATGTCGGCCATCTCGTTGATGGCGATCACGTCTTGATTACTGTCGAAGACATAGGCCGGAACGTGCGACCAGTTCTTCAGCAGCGTCAAGACCTGATCGCTGATGGGCGTCGGTTCCTTCGCACGGGGCGTCGGTGTTGAACCGGTGTGCGCGATTCTTGCGAGATAGGTGCGCTCGTAGTCGTCGAGCCTCAGTGCGCCGGCAAGACTCTTCAGCACCTGGTCGGACATCTGGTGCGCCTGGCCCTGCTCTAGTCGGGTGTAATAATCCCGACTGATGCCGGCGAGATTAGCGAGTTCTTCCCGTCGCAAACCCGGCACGCGCCTATTGCACTTCGGAAGTCCGAACTCGACTGGATCCAGTCGTGCGCGCCGGCTGCGAAGGAAGTCAGCGAGTACGGCTGAACGGCCGCTCAAGGGGCAGGCCAGCCGCGTCGCGAACCACCGCGTCGGCTGGTCACAGGAGTCGCGTTTCGAGCTGGAAAGTGGAACACCCGCTTAAGTTACCCTACGTGCGGCGTGGGGGCAGCCCGATCGTCTCTCGGGGTCGTCAGCAGAGTGACCCGGGGAGGGCCAGTCAAGAAATCAGCGGATGGTCCTTCTCTCTCGAAGGAGCTTCTTCGGAGCTGCCGGCCATCTTCGACAAGTGCTGCCACCATGATCTGAGTGGTCGGGGGTTTTCGCTGTCGCGTCCGGGCGTAGCAATTTCGGTTGGCCGATCCTCGGCAGATGTCGGAACCGTAGTGCTTGTCTTGGATCTAGATTTGAGTCACTCTTCGGCTCATCGAGGAGCGGTAGTGCCAAATCCGTCGTCCCGAGGGAAGCCCTGGTTCGACATCAACGGGAGGTTCGATCATGGCTTTTGTGACCACAGAAGATGGCGTGGAGATCTACTACAAGGACTGGGGCAGCCCCGACGCGCAGCCCATCATGTTCCACCACGGCTGGCCGCTGTCTGCCGACGACTGGGATGCCCAGATGCTCTACTTTCTCGAAAAGGGCTACCGGGTCATCGCCAGCGACCGTCGCGGCCACGGGCGTTCGTCGCAGGTCGGCACCGGCCACGACATGGACCACTACGCCAGCGACGCGAATGCCGTCGTCGAGCACCTCGACCTCCGGAACGCCATCCACATCGGTCATTCCACCGGCGGTGGCCAGGTCGCGCGGTACGTCGCCCAGTACGGTGAGCCGCAGGGCCGCGTCGCGAAGGCGATCCTGGTGTCGTCGGTGCCGCCGCTGATGGTGCAGACCGAAGACAACCCCGAAGGAACGCCGATTTCTGTGTTCGACGACTTCCGGAGCGCTCTTGCCGCGAACCGGGCCGAGTTCTACCAGGCCGTCGCATCCGGGCCGTTCTATGGCTTCAACCGCGAGGGGGCCAAGGTGTCAGAGCCGGTGATCCAGAACTGGTGGCGCCAGGGCATGACCGGCAGCGCGCAGGCGCACTACCTCGGCATCGCCGCGTTCTCTGAAACCGACCAGACAGACGATCTCAAAGCAATCTCCGTTCCGGTTCTGGTCACGCAGGGTGACGACGACCAGGTTGTCCCCTACAAAGATGCCTCCCTGAAGCAGCACGAGCTGCTCGCGAATTCGACGCTCAAGATCTACGAGGGCTACCCCCACGGAATGCTCACGATCCACGCCGACGTCATCAACCCGGACTTGCTGGCGTTCATACAACAGTGACGCTTGCAACGAGGTGGTGGGCGGGCACCTGCCAAGGTGCCCCCACCATCTCGCTGCCGTCGATACTGATCCACGCCGTCCCGCTGGCGAGCAGGCGGGCGGAGTGCTCCGACCACACCCGCCGGAACAGCGGGTTGCTGACGGGAGAGGCACTGCGGGGGTCGTCGGAGCCGAGGTGCTCAACCGTCGTGAACATGAGAGTGCTCTGTCACGGTGCGAGTACACCAGAGTCGGGAAGTTCCAGCATGTCGGTGGCTCAACTCATTACTGGTGAAGCTGACTATCCGTTTCTTGCTTCATGGGTATCCATTGCCTCCTCTTCGAGACGGCGCATTGGCCTTATGTCTTCCCACGACGAAGTCCTGGGAACTCGCGCACGGCTGGCCAGAGTTTAGCCAGTGGTGGGCTGTCAGTCCCACTGGATCGGTGACGGTGATCGTTCTTCTGCTGCCTTCATCGCATCCTCAATTTCGGTGTAACCGATGGAATCAGGGCACACTGAAGCCGAGGGTTTAGCCGCCTGGCGATAGCGGTAGTAGTAAAGAACGCCCTCCGCGTTGAGAGGCGTCGGATGCTCGTCAGGCTCCAATTGATGGTCAGCTTTGGCGAGTTCGTACCAGAAGTCGTAGTTCAGGCTGACGATATCGACGGGCAAATAGGTTGCAGCGCCGTACAACCATCGGCCTTGACGCTGGATGTTCATGGGACCCACCTTCCTGTCTAGTTAGTCATTGTCGTCGAGCGCTCCGATCACGAATCGGCGGGAATCGCTTAAATGAGGGCTGCTCAGTAGCTTATGCGATTGGCAACACATCGTGACTGTGTTGGGTCGGCTGCGGCGGAGAGCATCCGTTCACTCTGCTGAGCGATGCCGGATTCGCCAACGACGCTTGTAGTTCTGTCGTCTGACACGGATCAGCGCTTCGTGCGTTTGAGTGTGATGTATTCGCTCATGGATCAGAGCTCAGATAACCACTTGCCTTGACGCGAAAGATACACAGAACCCAAGACGGCACGCGGAGACGAAGCATCGGAAGTCCTGATCAGAGGCTGATTATCGGTAGGCAGCGCGCCTTATCCAAGACTTTGCTGATTACATATCCTTCAATCGAGCAGCTTATTGATGGCGAAGCTGGTTATCCGTTTGTTCACTCACGTCTTGAGTCCGAATTTGCCGGCTAATCCATTGCGGCGGTAGCGAGAGTCCAGCGGTTGAAATCTTGCCGAAGAGTGGGGGCCTCAGTTGGCGTATGGCTCGTGATTGCGTGAGCGCCCAGGGTGCAGTCTAATGATGAAATCTCAATTAATGAGGTATTCTGCTCTGATGAGAACTCTTACCCTCCCAGCAATCGCACTCTGCATCGCACTGACAGCCTTTGCGCCAGCAGCTCGCGCCCTCGCAGAGCAGGAGCCTCCGGCTCAGACTCAACCCGATGGAGAGCCGTCTGGCGGTGACTCTTCGGGCGGAGATTCGTCGGGTGACGGTAATTCGACGGCCGGTGGGGACATAAGTGACGGTGGAGGCAGTTCCACCGGGTCTGGTTCGAGTGGCTCAGGTTCTGCTGGAAACGGTGGGAGTGGCGTAGACCCTTACGAGAAGCAGCTATTCGACCTCGTGTTCGAGAAGACGTGGGAGGGATACACCCCCTTGCACGGTGTAATTCGCATCATTTTCCACTCGGTTATTAATGAGAATGCAACCAACGAGGATGCACAAGCGGCGTTGGGCTTGTACGCGTCATCATTGGGTGCGTCTTGGTGTCAGACCAGCGACAAGTACATTATTTGCGGCGGCTGATGACTCGACTAAGAGCAGTCGGTGCGCCCCATTTTCTTCGTGGCCTAGAGCATGTGATATCGGCGCTTTGACGTTTGAACTGACTTTGATGGGGTTAATCGATGACATTCATGGCGTCAGCACTGCCATCGGCTTGAATGGCGACTCCCTGTTGTTTTCGTTGTCATGGCTCATCGATTCGAGCGCTTAAGGGTGATGTAGTCGCTCATCGGTGTGGCGGCTCGGGCGGCGTGGAGGGCGATGATGCGGGGGCTGTAGCCGAGGAGGTCGGCGAGGGATCGTGGGTCGAGTTGGTGGGTGAGGTCGCGGAGGCTGGTGTTGCGGGCGCGTTGCGTGTCGATCCCGAGGGTGCGGAATCGGTCGGCGAGGGTTGTCGGGTGGATTGGTTGTCCGGCGCGGTAACCAGGGAATAACCAATTATTGCCGGTGTTCGTGGTCCGCTGATTGCCGCGATCGGAGACGTGTTCCCAGAGTGGGCCGGCGATGAGTGCTGGTACGTCAGATTCTGATGAGCCAAGCGTGATGCGCATTCCGTCGGGTCACATGTCGATTGCGGCGGTCGTGAGTTGGCTGATCTTGTTGAGCGGCTGTGCCCAGAGCAGGAAGATCGGGGCGGCGACGCGGGTGGAGAGGGCGACTTGTTCGAAGGTGAGGCAGTTGGCGACGAGTTCAACGCGTTGATCCTGAGTAATGAGAGGGGTGGTGATCGCTTTTCGGTAGCTGGTGGTGATGCGGCGGCGCCGTGCTTGGTTGCGGCTGTCGCGCGTCAGAATAGTTGGCAGGGGTTGTTAGTTGCGTGAGCAGCGCCCCTGTTGAAAGGTCTGAGTAATGAGTCGTGCACCGACGATCCCGGCGGAGGAGAAGCTCCGTATTGTGTTGTCTATCCTGCAGAACGAGATCACGGTTGCTGAGGCGGCGCGTCGTGAGAAGGTGTCTGAGCAGTCGATCGGGAATTGGAAACGCCAGTTCCTCGAGGCTGGCAAGGCGGGTATCGAGACAGGTAAATCGAAGCCCTCGTCGCGTGAGCGGCAGCTCGAAGAAGAGGTCAGCGAACTGACCCAAGCGTTGGGCGAGGCCGCGGTCGAAATCCGCGTCTGGAAGAAGAGCGCTGAGGGCCGTTTGGGCCCTTCGAGGACCTCGAGGTGATCCGTAAGGATGCGGGCATGTCGACTTCGAGGTTCTGCGCACTCTTCGACATGCCCGAACGCACCTGGCGGCGCTGGCAGGCGAAAGCACGCACGTCACGACCACCGAAAGGGCCGTGGCCGCGGCCGGCACGGGCGGGTGCCCGGGAGCTGGTTGTGAAGCATGCGGCAGCTCATCCGGCGTGGGGTCACCGGAAGGTGTGGGCGATGACAAGGCACGATGGGCATCGGGTATCGCAGGCCACGGTGCTGCGGTTGCTGCGCGACGAGGGCCTGATCTTGCCTGCTGATTACCAGCGCGAACGCCGGAAACTCGCCGAACGACGCAAGGCTGCGTTCGCTCAGGAACCGACCGGCCCGAACCAGGTGTGGCAGCTGGATTTCAGCGACTACGAGACCACGACGGGTGGGGTGTGGCGGATCGCTGGCTGCCGGGACTATTGGTCGAAGTACGAGTACGACTGCCACGTTTCACCGACCAGTAATCAACACGACCAGGTCGCTGCGATTGAGCTCGCCCTGACCGAGGCCGAACAGCTGCTCGGTCACCCGCTCATCGATGATGCTGTCGCCGACCCGGAGACGGGCGAAATTCGTCCCGTGCTCACGATCGTCACGGACAATGGCGGCCCGTTCAGGTCGTTCAGGTTCGAGGCGTTCATTACCGCGCACCCCGAGCTCCGGCACGTCAGAACGAGGGTCCGAACTCCTGGCCAGAACGGGTCACGCGAACGCGGTTTCGGGTCGATGAAATACGAATGGCTATTCCGCGAGGAGATCGAGCACAGCCTCAGCCTTATCGAACAGATCAAGGCGTACCGACAGGATTACAACCACGTCCGCCCCCACGATGCGATCGCCTGGAACCGGCCAGCCGAAGTCCACGCCGGCCTCGCCGACCCCACCATCCCCAACTTCGAAAAAGAAGAAACCCTGCCAACTACTTGACGCGAGACACGGCTGAGCCAGTGCAGGAAGTTCCGAATGTGTTTTTTGGTGCTGGGGCCGTTGGCGAGGTATTCGTCGACGTGTTGTTGTCGGAGCTGATCGGCGGTCATGCCGCGGGTGTCGTATAGCCAGGTGAGGAATTTGCCGGCTTCGGTGATCTCCTGCCGTGCGGTGAGACACGCGGTGATCATGTTCCGGCCTTGCTCATTGCCGTACAAGGGGAGTCCCCGCCCGATCCAGGTGCGGAGCGCTTCGGCAGGCCAGTCCCAGACGGTCAGCACGGAGCGGGTCTTCTTCGCCGAGCCGCGGTGAGGTTTACCCCACCGGATGCGGAGAACCCCATAGTCGCCGAAGTAGGGGGCGCTGTAATTGCGGGAGAAGTCCACGACTTGGACATGGCGGGCTTCGTCGCAGCGGAGGCCCCAGCCGTAGAGGCATTTGAACGTGGCCGCGTCGCGCATCCCCGCGAGAGCGCCGCGACGGCCGGCGTTGACAATTCGTTCCGCCTCGAGGTCGGCGAGATCGAAGAACTGTTGCAGCTAACCCTGCGAGAAGCCACGCTTAACCGACTTCGCCTCCGACGGTTGAGAATGAGTGATCCGATTCCACTCGGTGATCACTTGCGAGAAGACACTGCCGAACAGCCGGGCGCATTCCGTGTTCCAGTCGTACGCGGCGTCGGACGCGAACTCGCAGAACATGCTGATTACACCCTGGTACGAGCGAATCGTGGCGTAGGCGAGGTTCCGCACTCCACGAGCGCGTGAGAAATAGTCATCAGCGTCGCCGACTGTCCATTCCCACGGATAGTGCCCGGAGAACTCGACCAGATCAGAACCCGCGCGCGCTTTGAACTGATGGTGTTCGCGCTGAATTGCGCAGACCGCTGAGCACGACCCCAGCCGTCCGATACCTCACCGAGGAACACGTCAGGATCAGCCGCTTGGTCACCCAGTGGCAGAAACGATAACCGTCCAGGCTCCAGTCACGGCCATCCACAATCGGCTTCATAACGTGAAAGATAATTGCATAAAGGAAATCAGCGTCAAGAGAAACGCTGATCAGAGGCGAGATAACCACTTGCCATGCCGCGATCAATTACACGAAATACCCAACGACCGCACGCCGGGACGAGTATCAGAATCCCTGATCAGAGGCTTATTATCGGGAGACCGGATACCTTACCCAAATCTTCGCTCATTACATATCTTTCAATCAGGCAGCTTATATGTGGTGACCCGGCGGATTCTGGACCGGCCAGTTCTAGATGTTGGGGCAGCTCCTGAGCCCGGCTGCCCGGGCGACTTCAGTTGTTGCGGACCCTTTCGATGAGCCAGTGGGCGAATCCCTCGCGGTCTTCGATGTAGTCCGCTTCGCTCGAGAGGTGTCGCAATGCCAGTTCGAGGAAGACCGCGCGAGTTCGACCTGGACGAGGCAATCGACCAAGCCGTCGAGGTGTTCTGGCGGCAGGGATATGAGGGGGCGACCCTTGACAACCTCACAGCCGCGATGGGAATCAGCCGCCCGAGCCTCTATGCGGCGTTCGGCAACAAGGGAGACACTTTCAAGCTCGCGGTCGCCCGGTACGCGGAAATAGACATGGCCTACGTCGGTGAAGCGATCGCTCAGCCCGCCGCGCGGGCGGTCGCCGAGCATTACCTCAGGAGCAACGTCGCCGCGATCACCGGCCCTGGCAGGCCAGCCGGATGCCTCTCGATCCAAGGCGGCTGGCCGGAAGTCGCGAAGATCAGCCGATCGTCGACTTCCTCAGCGACAGCCGCGCCGGGGGAGAGGCGCGGATCGCGCAACGACTACAGCGCGCGATCGATGACGGCGACCTGCCCTCCTCCGAGAACGCCCAGGAACTCGCGAGATATCTATCCACTGTGTCCAGCGGACTCGCGGTCCAAGCCGCCGCCGGCGCGACACGCGCTCAGCTCGCAACGGTAGCAGAGAGGGCACTGCGCGCATTCCCCGCAAGCGAGTAACACGCCCACGCGGGGCTCATGGTTGCAAAAGCGCAGCCAAAGTAACCACTACTGGTGAAGACCGTTGTCCGTTTTGACTCTGAGGGCCTCGATTTCTGAGCAGTTCGCGGGCGGGTTTCGCGTGCACAAGAGATGATGAATGCGGGTGAGGCGGAAAGTGGGACGCAGCCGGGTGTGGGTAATCGCTCAAGCCCGGCCCACGTGCTCAAGAAGCTCGACGAGGGTCGCGCGTGCGTCGGGGCTTAGCTTGCGAAATACCGTATTCTGGACGCCCTCCATGACGTCTGTGAGGTGTTCCGCGATCCGCTGACCTTGGGGAGTAAGCGACACCAGTTGACGGCGCCCATGCTTCGGATCTTTCGAGCGCGACACCAGACCGCGACTCTCGAGTGCGCGGACGGTATGGGTGACGTCGCGAGGGTCAAGGGCGGCAGCGGCGCCGATGTCAGTTTGGCTCAGCTGATCGGCACCGGTAAGGGCGGATAAGCATCGGAACTCGTAACCGTTGACGCCGGCCGTCGCGAGTCCGGCCTGGAGTATTTGATGGGATCGAACCGCCGCTGAATTCAAGACCCACGTGGGCATGGAGGCGAGATCAAGGGACATTGCTTTGACTCCTGTTGGTTATACCAATACAGTATTGGTCACACCAACATTCTAGGAGCGCTGATGCCGTCGGATCGTCCACTGCCTACCGTGATTGGGCCGACCGAAAACGCCTTACGCGCGTTGCTCGGTAAGACCCTCTCGTCAACCGCAATCGCCAGCTACTCGGCCTGGGCCGTCATCAATGCTGCGAGCAGCGCCGATCCGGCCGCCCCAAACGAAGGCTGGCAGAATGCGGTCGCCGAAGCGCTCAAGGTTGACTTGATCGAAATTCACGGGATTCTCCGCGACTTGCATGACGCGGGACTGCTCGATGAGAAGGGAACGTTGACGCAGGTCGGGACCGCAGAGCTCGCGGCAGCACGCTCCGGCGTCCGGGAGGCAACTCTTCAACTTGTCGAGGGGATCGATGAGAGGCAGCAGGAGACGGCTCGCCGAGTGCTTGATCAAATTCGCGAAAGAGCCGAAGCTCTGCTGAGCGTCTGACGTAGATCCGCCACCGGATTGCACTTTCTGCAATAAGAGTAACTTCTACTGGCGGCCCGGCGGATTCCTCACCGGCCTATTGTGCCGGGGGCGTGGACTGCGTGTAACTGACTTTGCAGTGCTACGGTCTGTTGGATGACAGGCGATATATCCTCAGTTAAGTGTGATGCCGAATTTCTGAAGCTAGAGCTTGTGGGTGGTGGGCTGCTATCACGGCGGCTTGCGCTGTTTCCCATTCTCGCGCAGGCTTCACCGTCCGAACTAAGTGGCTGGACACTCGTCGACGATCTCCATGGAGTGTGCTGGCCAGAACTGCGCGATTGCGGGCCATTAGGGCTGGTGAATACTTTTGACCTTCTCCAGGAGGATCTATACAACGGCGCTCTCGACAGGTTGCAGCTTGCACGTTGGCAATTTGGCGATCTCTCCAAATACGATCAGGAACTAGTTTCTCTCTGGCGCTTGGAATCAGATATGAACAGTGGTGGGTTCCTTGAGTTCTATAGCAACTGGGGGCCAGCGGTCTATGAACGAGCGCTAGATTCTCTTCAGATTGTCGGAGCCCATCGGACGGCTGATCTTGTCAGGCGGATGGACGAAGTTGTGGGACATCACTATGAAGCCGTTCATGAGGAAGACAATCGAAATCTTTATGCACTGGTTACAGATCAGGAATCGCGGCGAATTACTGAGCTGGAGAGTCGGTATTGGACCGATTCCGAACGGCTAAGCAAACTCGTCGTACTCCACTATCTTCCCTAAAAGATCGACGTCGCCCGCGGTAGGGCGGCTCATGTTTGGTGCGCGCGGTCGCAAGCTTCGTCGCGGCGATCTGTTCTTCTGCATCGATTGTGAAGGCAGGGAATCAGGGCACCCGGGGATGAGCCTGCAGGGTAGAGCTAGCTGGGCTTTTTGTTTGAGAGAGCGTGCCTACTCACGTAGTCGGTGAAGGTTGCGCCGGCGTTTCGGCGGTGTTTGTCGGTGACTTGGTAGCTGTAGCCGAGGGAGTCAGCGATGATCGGGGCTGGTACTTCCAGTGCGAGTGAGCGGAGTGATGCGTTTCGGGTGCCGCGGAGGTTCATGCCGGAGTCGCGGAGGCGGTTCATGATTGTGGTTTGGTGTAGGTGTTGCCCGGGGCTTACGCCGGGGAAGAGCCGTTGCTGTTCGCGGTGTGCGGATGTGTTCTGATTCGGCAAGGTGTTCAGGTGGCGGCGAAGTACGGCGTCGAATGGTGGTGGGATGGTGAGGTCGTCGTCGGTGATTCTGATGATGACAGTTTCGGTGACGGTGATCTGCGTGAGTTCCATGGAGACGATGCGGGTGAGAGGCTGCCCGTAGAGCAGGAGCAGGATCGCAGCTGCTCTGTCTGCGTTTGTGGCGGGTGCGTCAGCGTCGAGTGTTCTGAGTAGGAGTCGCCGGCGTTCTTCTTGGCTGATGATGGGTTCGGTTTTTGCTGTTCGGTAGGGGAAGTCGACGGGTGGGATGTGTCCTTGTGTGATTCCCCAGCGAACGAAGCCCCTCGCGAGACTGCGGGTCGTTGGTCCGGTGCTGAGCCAGTTGTCGATGTCGGATTGGGTGCACTGGTTTGCGGTGTGGCCGTGTTCATCGAGGTAGCGGAGGAACTCGAGCGCGGCCGTCGTCGACTGACGCGCAGACAGTAGGGTGCCTCTACGCAGGGTGCTGGTTTCGGCGAGGTGGTGCATCCGGTTCAGGTGCACCCAGCGCGCGTATTGCTTGATTAGACGTGCGAGAGGGGGTGGTTCGGTCTCGAGCTTTTTTTCGAGCCAGGTTTGGAAGCGTTCGATATCGAGCGGCACCGGATCGAGCAGGCCGAGTTCGATGAAGAGCTCGCGAAGGTGCGCGACCTTTTTTGGTCGGGGATGTTGGGTGAATGTGGTGTGGCGGATGGGGTGCTCGCCGCGTGCGATGCCTCGTAGCAGGTCGGTGACGTCGGGGCTCACGATGAGCCAGACGCGGGCGCTTCGGGCGTGCTTTTGTGACGTGAGTGCGGTGTAGAGAGGGGAGAGGCTGGGATTGATGGTTCCGGTGCCGTCATCGAGCATGTCGGTGAGGTCGTCAGTGAGGCAGCAGTGAGCGCAGAGTCCGGTTCGTACGGGTTCGTCTTCGCGGCCGCAGCGCGTGCAGTGGAAGTCCTTGGGTATCCCGGCGCAGTCGACGCATGCGTGCTGATCACCGACGAGCCCCGGGAGGAGCCGTTCTGTTCCACAGATCGGGCAGTTCCCGTGGATGCGCGTAGCTTTTTGGTAACAGCGACGGCAGACCCTGCCCTCCGGCCAGGTCGTAGCAAACCGAACGCCAGCATGCCCGCAACGGACGCACTGCGGGGCGGAGCGGGGCCGACTCATTCGGGACGGCGGACTCGTGCCCGGGCCGGACGGAAAGCGTCTTTCGTCATTGTTGTGTCCGTGGTGCCGGTGGCTCGGTCCGGTATTGCTTGAACGGTTATTGGGCAGAGTTCTTCGAATGTGCAGTCGAGGGTGTCGAGGATTGCGCCGAGCAGGCCGAGATTCATGCGCTCGGGTGTGACACCGACGAGCCGATAGATCTGCGAGTCGGAGAGATGGATGCCTCGGTCGCTGAGGTGGGGGATAAGGTCGGAGATCGTGTTCATCCCGCGGGCGGCCATCAGTTCGCGCAGGCGCCAAGTGTGTTGGATTCGACGTTGCATTACTTGTTCTCCTTCGTCGCGAGCTGTGCGGCCATCCGAGCGATCGCGTCATCAACAACGCGGGCGCGGTAGTCGGGGGAGAGGCCCGTGTAGATAGACGTGGTGGATGCGTGCTCGTGTCCGACTTGCTGCTGGATGAAGAACGCGTCGTAGCCGTCCTCGACCAGATGCGTCACGTACGAGCGTCGGAGTGAATGGAAATCGAGGTCGTCGTCGAGGCCGGCTTCGCGTTTGACCTCATTGAACGCGCGGCTTACGGAGTCGGCAGCGAGCATACCGCTTCGCTCGCTGGGCCAGAGCGATGTTGATCCTGGTGGTGCGAGTAGTGGGCGGACTTCTTCTTTCCACTCGCGCATGCACTCGACGATCCAGTCGAATTCCGGAAGGGTCAGCACGGTGCGGCGTTTCGGCGGAGCGCCCTTCATTGCCTTACCGAATCGCACGTAGATGATCCCGACGTCACCGAATTGTCGAGCCTTTGGGTTCGATGCGAGATCCACCAGGTCGAGCTGGCGGACCTCGTTCCGGCGAAGACCCCACGCGTATGCCGCTTTCATGATCGTGGCGATTCGGAATGCTGGGATCCAGCCCTTCGCGCCAGCGCGCCGGATCCGGAGTACCCGATCGTCGGCGCAATCGAACAGGTCCTGGATCTCATCGCGCGTGTAGGGGCGCTTCCCAGGGCTCGCCATAGCGTCTTGAGAGTGCCGAGCGGTGTTCCACTCGTGAAATACCTGTGCAGGGTGGTCGCCGAACCGCTCCCAACATTGTTCGGCCCACCCGTAGGCTGGATCGGTCAAATACTCCAGGAAGAGCCGCAACGCGTTCTGATAGCCGAGTACAGTTGAATGAGACGCGCCCTTCAAGGCGCGTAGTTCAAGGAAGAATTCGTCGACGATCTTGGCCGACCAGGACCAGGGATAACACTCCGCGAAGTACCGAAACCGGATCGCGACCGATCGACGCTTTTCGACCGTCGATGCCGACAGATTCCGGGAGAGCTGCTGCGCAGCCCAGCCGTCCAGCATGCCTACCCACATGCTTTCTTCCACATTCAGCACCGCGACGCGGGCCCGCAGATGAGTGGGAACCGCCCCGGCGGTAGAATCTGAAATCGTACGCATATTATGCGAAAGATTCGCACTAAGTGCGAGAAATGTCAACATCCCGAAAGAAAGTCCTGATCAGGCCGTTGTAGGTCGTGGTGCAAGGGATGATTTCCACAGTCGTTACCGCCAGTCCGGACCAACGTTGCTGCCACTCGATCGGCCTAGAACAACGGAGGCCAGGCGTACCGGCCAATTCGCATTCAATGCGAAGATGTAGCACTTTACTTGACATAATGTGCATTATCAGCGTCTTTCGAAGAGCCCGAGTCACGCATCCCAAGGGTTGATCACAACTAATCCGGTTTCGAAAAAGCCTTTCGCATTACGAGTTATGAGTTGGTGTGCCCCGGCGGCCCGTGCGGTCGCCGCGATCATTGCGTCACTCACACTGATCGGACGACCTGCCCCGAACCTCTGGGACGCGATGTCGGCATAATGCACGGCTGCGTCGTAGTCGAATGCAAGAATTTTTCCGGCGAAGTCGATGTCGAGCATCTGCGCGATCTTCTGTGAAATCTGACCAGCACGACGACCTGCGGGAAGATGTGCAACACCATTGAGGAGCTCAGCTGCAGAGATCGAAGTAGTCCGAACGTCTACGTCAGCTAGCGCCTTGAACCAGGCAACGACTGGTTCGGCCGGCTGCGGTTTCGTCAGCTCGGAGAGCACGCTGGTGTCTAAAACGATCATTGCTCATATCTAACAGGCCGACCCTGATCAGGATCTCGATCAAAATTGAGGTCGCTCGTATCGACGTCTGTAAAACGCTGTCGGATGCGCTCGACAAAGGCGGCGCCACTCTCGTGCGGAGGCGCGAATTCCTTTGCGAGAATCGCTCGCGCTTCGGCCTCCATTGAGCGCCCGTTTTGAGTCGCGCGCGCCTTCAGCTTTTCGATCATCGTCGCCTCCAGATTTCGAACTGTCAATGTCGCCATGTCCCCTCCTCTAGTCATGCTAGCAAAATGCAAGCACTTGCGACAGCGTAACTCCGAATTCTCTTTGCTAGCGGTTTATGTGCCCTTATATAGAATAGTATAATAAAGAAGCATAGAGTGATAGTCATGGACTACCAGCTCAACCCCTTCAAGCCCGGCGCCGGCCGCATCCCACCCGAGCTCGCCGGTCGCGCCGATCTCGTTGCCGAGTATCGCCGCCTGCTCTACCAGGCCCGCGAAACGGGCGAGGGTGACCGCCCCTGGATTCTCACGGGTCTCCGCGGTGTCGGAAAGACGGTGCTCCTCAACCAGTTCGGCAAGGAGGCCGCTGACCTGAAGCTCATGTTCATCAAGGTCGAGGCATCCGGCGACACTCCCCTGGCTCAATCGCTCACCAAAGAACTCCACCTCGCCCTGCGCCGCGTGATGTCCGCATCTGACAAGGCGAGACGCACGTGGCATGCTGCGGCCCGTGCTTTTCGCTCCTTTCAATTGCGTGTCGACCCCACCGGCTCATACGCGTTCGGAGTGACCATCGAGCCGTCTCTCGGAGTGGCCGACAGCGGCGATCTGGCCGTCGATCTGCGCGAACTGCTCGAACAGATCGGGCTCGCGGCGCGCGAAGTGAACACCGTTCTGCTGCTGGCGGTGGATGAATTGCAAGAAGCCTCGGCGAACGATCTCGCCTCTCTGAACAGGGCCCTGCACAAGCTCGGCCAGGAGATCTCGCCGGTTCCGGTCGTGTTCGTCGGCGCAGGACTGCCGTCGCTTCCCGCCGTGCTCGCGGATGCCACCAGCTACGCCGAGCGACTCTACGACTACCGCCGCATCGGCTTGCTCGACGTGGCTGCGACGACCGATGCCTTGGCGGTGCCCGTGCAGTCGGGCGGCGCAGAATGGAGCGAGGATGCGCTCGGCGAAGCCGTCGACGCCACGGGTGGGTATCCCTACTTCATCCAGGCCTACGGCAGCTACATCTGGGCCGCCCGTGCGACCAACCTCATCACTCTCGACGATGTGGAAATCGGTGTGGAGGCCGCCCGCGCAGAGATCGATCGGGGTCTCTACCAGTCCCGCTGGGAGCGCTCCTCCCCCACCCAGCAAGCGTTCATGGCGGCCATGGCCCTCGACGCCGGCGATCCGTCGGCGATGTCCGACCTCGTGGTGCGGCTGGGCAAGCGTTCCACCACTGATATCTCCGTGAATCGCCGAGACCTCATCCGCAGCGGGCTCATCTTCACTCCTCAACGCGGCGTGGTCGCGTTCACGGTGCCGGGCATGGACGACTTCATCTCGCGCCAGGAGCTCTGACGGGCATCCGGCCTGCCTGCTGCGCAGCGCACAGAGGCCGCGCTATGTTGGTCGAATACACCAACATTGAGGGGACCCCGTGTCTAGCAACACAACACCGACCTACACGTTCGACGTCGTAGACGTCACTGCATCAACCGTGAAATGGTTCAAGATCGCCCTGTGGATCGGCGCCGTTCTGTCGGTCGTCATCGGCATCGTCATTCTGGTCTGGCCCGGCTCGACCCTTGAAGTCGTGGCCTTCTTCTTCGGCCTCTACTTCTTCATCATCGGCCTGGTGCGAGTGGTCGTGGGCATCATCGACCGCGACCTTTCGACGGGCTGGCGTGTGCTCAGCATCGTGTTGGGTGTGCTGCTGCTCATCGCGGGCGTCTTCGCTCTGAAGAACCCCGGCGCGACGCTCGTGCTGCTCGCCCTGCTCATCGGCATCTCGTGGATCACCGAGGGCATCATCGCCCTGACCCAGGTGTCGAGCGCCAAGACCAAGTGGTTCCCCATCGTCTTCGGCATTCTGGCTATCATCGCCGGCATCATCTGCATCTTCGTGCCGCTCTGGACTCTCGCCATTCTGACCGTGTTCGCCGCCTGGGCACTCATCGTGCTCGGTGTCGTTCAGGCCATCACGGCGATCACCCTGCGCACTCCCCCGAAGGCGAAGGTCGCCGCTTAGGGTTTCGTGCCGAGCTGGCTCCGGATGACCGTGGCCAACTCGACGGGCTCGATCACTTCTTCGGTGTGTTCGAGCTCGTCCACGCTCCACCACTTGTGCGCCACCATGTCGACGAGCTCCGACTCCGTCCACCCGGCGCTCGATGGATCGAACTGCACCGTGCGGTACACGAACCACTCTTCGTAGTTCGTCTTGAACAGGCCGGGCTCGCGCTCGTCGCTGAATTCACGTGACCACACCGCAGCGCCGAGCGCATCCGGAGCCACCGTGAGCCCCGTCTCTTCGAAAAGTTCACGCGCGGCACCTTCGACGTGACTCTCGCCCAGCTCGACGTGGCCGCCTGGCGTCACCCAGCGTGTCGGGTTCGTCTCGACCTGCGCCTTCGTGAAGAACAGCAGCACCCGGTCGTTCTCGTCGAACAGAAGCACGCGCGATTTGATGAAGTCGTACCCGCTTCCCTCGGGCGCGGGCGGCTGGGTCTCAGGCACGGACTCTACGCCTTGGCGAAGTCGCTGATGTCGCCGACATACCTCGTGTGGTCATCGGGAATCGCATCGACCGCTGCGGCGGCGACTTCTGCGGCGAACTCGGCCACGTTGTAGAGTCGGCCGGCCGACTCCTTACGCGCGCTGATCGCACCGGGGTTCGCCCGTTCGAGCAACGTCGCGGTGATCGTGCCCTCGATCATGTCACCGGAGACGACGACGAACGAAACCCCTGCCTCGTCGAGCTGCGGAACCATGGCGCGCAGCGCGTCTTCGCCGGCGCGCTTGCTGAGGGCGACGGGCTCGTATTCGGGCATCGTCTCCGTGGTGCGGATGAAGTGGGCCTGGTGACTCGTGACGAAGACGACGCGCGAACCGGGCTGCAGCAGCGGCAGCGCGGCGGTGAGCAGGTCGACTTGCGCGTCGCGGTTCAGTGTGAGGGCATAGTCGGCGGCCATGCCGCTCTCCATGCCGCCCGATGCATTGAGCACCAAGATGTCGAGGCCGCCCAGCTGCTCGCGAATCGTCTCGAACAGCTTCGCGACCGAGCCCGCGTCGGTCAGGTCGGCACCCACGGTGATTGCGGTTGCTCCGGCGTCGCGGAGCTTGTCGGCGAGCTTTATGGCGCGGGCCTCTTTGTTGCGGAAGTTGATGACGACGCTCGCGCCGGCCTCGGCGAAGTACGAGACGGTGTCTGCACCGACACCGCGCGAGGAGCCGGTGACGAGCACCCGCTTTCCGGCAAGCGAACCGGGGGCGAGAGGGTTAGACACGTCGTGCTCCTTCAGATCTGTGGTGCGCCGAGGCGCAGAGGTACCGCATCGAGACTACCGGCTTCGCTCGATGGCGGGGTCACTCCCCCACGGTGTCGAATCACGGCGAATCAGAATGAGATATGCTCAGAAGATTGCTACCGACACGCTGTGACTTTGCTTCAGCGGCGCAGCAAACTGATAGTTTCGTTTGAAGAACCACTGGCGAAGGAGCACCGAATGGCTGACTTTCTGGCTTCCTATGCATGGGTCATCTGGCTCGCGCTGATTCTGGTTTTTCTCGTTGTCGAGACTCTCACGCTCGACCTCATCTTCTTGATGCTCGCCGTCGGCAGCGTCGGCGGTCTGATCGCACATTTCGTCGGCGCGCCCTTCTTGCTGCAGATTCCCATCGCCGGTGTCATCGCGCTGCTGCTCATCTTCACGCTTCGGCCTCCTCTCTTGCGACGCCTGCGCCGTGGCGGCGATCCGGCCAAGAGCAACGTCGAGGCCCTTCTTGGTCTCGAGGGTCGTGTGCTCGCCTCTGTGACTACAACCAGTGGCACGGTGCGCCTGAGCAACGGCGACACCTGGACGGCACGGGTCTTTCCCTCGGCCACCGATCAGCTGCTGAACCCCGGTGAGACCGTCTTCGTCAAAGCAATCGACGGCGCGACCGCCCTGGTCGAGCCCGAACCGGCGCTTCCACAAGAAGCAGAAGGGCCTGAACTATGACCGCAACCGTGGTCGGGCAAATCGTGGCACTCATCGTGGTGCTCATTATCGTCATCTTCGTCATCGTCACGCTGGCGAAGGCGATTCGCATCATTCCGCAGGCGCAGGCCGGCGTGGTCGAACGGCTGGGAAAGTACCACAAGACCCTCATGCCGGGTCTGAATCTGCTCGTGCCGTTCATCGATCGGCTGCGCCCGCTGATCGACCTGCGCGAGCAGGTCGTCTCGTTCCCGCCACAGCCGGTGATCACTGAAGACAACCTGGTGGTGTCGATCGACACCGTGGTGTTCTTTCAGGTGACGGATGCCCGGGCGGCGACCTATGAGATCGCGAACTATCTGGGTGCTGTCGAACAGCTCGCAACGACCACCCTGCGCAACGTGGTGGGCGGGCTGAACCTCGAGCAAGCACTCACGTCGCGCGACGAGATCAACGCCCAGCTGCGCGCAGTGCTCGACGAAGCGACCGGAAAGTGGGGCATCCGCGTCGGCCGTGTCGAGCTGAAGGCCATCGACCCGCCCGTGTCGATTCAAGACTCGATGGAGAAGCAGATGCGCGCCGAGCGGGAGCGCCGTGCGGTCATCCTCACCGCCGAAGGCACGAAGCAGTCGGCCATTCTGCAGGCGGAAGGTCGTCGGCAGGCCGAGATCCTCTCGGCAGAAGGTGACGCCAAGGCCGCCGTGCTGCGTGCGCAAGGTGAGGCCGAGGCCATCTCGACCGTGTTCGACGCGATCCATCGCGGCGACCCCGATCCGAAGCTGCTGGCCTATCAGTACCTGCAGACCCTGCCGAAGCTTGCAGAAGGTACCGCGAACAAGCTGTGGTTCATTCCGAGCGAGTTCACGAACGCCCTGCAGGGCATCGCGAAGGGGTTCGGCGCCAAGTCGCCCGACTTGCCGGGCTACGGTTCGTTCGATCCGCAGGCAGCTGCGGAGGCGCTGGCAGCAGCTGCGGCGGCGAAACAAACCGCCGAGACCGAGTCTGCCGCTGCGAAGGCTGCTGCGACGAAGCCGGTTCCCCCGTCGATTCTCGACACGCCTCTGTCTGAGATTCCGCTGGTCGGAGAGACTCCGGTCGAGTGAGCGCAATCAGCGGGGGCGGGCAGGCTGTCGGGCGCGAGCGTAGCGCGTACTTCGCTCCCCCGCTCCCCCGTCTGCTTGCACACCGTGGGCTGGCGACCGACCAGGCGGAGAACACGATCGCCGCCTTCCGTGCAGCCGTAGAAGCCGGAGCCACGTACGTCGAGTTAGATGTTCACGCCTCCCTCGACGGCGAGGCGATCGTCGCCCACGACGAGAACCTCTCTCGCCTGCTGGGTCGCGACGACACCATTGCCGGGCTGAGCGCGGCCGGTCTCGCCGGTCTTGATCTCGGCGACGGATCGGGTTTCGCCACCCTCGTCGACGTTCTCGCGGCCCTGCCCGACACCCGAATCAACATCGATATCAAGTCCTCTGCGGCCGCTGCGCCGGCGGCTGCGGCCATTAGCGCCGCTAGCGCGACAGACCGGGTTCTGGTCACCTCGTTCTCTGGCAAGCGACGCCGCAGTGCGCTCAAGCTCCTGCCCGGTGTCGCAACGTCGGCCTCCGCCGGATCGTTCCTGGTCGCGTTGCTCGCCGCGAAGATCGGGCTCACTCCGGTGGTGCGCCTCGCGCTTCGGAGCATCGATGCCGTGCAGGTGCCGGTGCGAGCAGCCGGAATGACGATCGTTACGCCACGAGTGCTGCGCAGCATCCACGCGGCCGGTGTCGAGGTGCACATCTGGACCATCAACGCGCCCGAAGAGATGACTCGACTGCTCGATCTCGGCGTCGACGGCATTGTCACCGATCGCATCGACATTGCGCTAGACCTTGTAGCACATCGATCGCAGTAGAAGGCTGTACCTGTCACTCCGCGGCGTTCCTACGTCAGCCCGTATATCACTCTGGGAGTGTTCTGGGAATAGCCGAGCAAACGAATGATCCTCTCAGCTGAGGGGTTTATACAGAGGTAAGCGAAGCGGGAGGAGACCACACAATGGCAGATCGCAGCTTGCGCGGAATGAGACTCGGAGGCCAAAGCCTTCAGAGTGAAGAGGGAGTCGTTTTCTCTCCGCGCATGACACACACATATCTTTGCAGCACGTGCGGCAAAGAGACAGAGATGGTGTTCTCGGCCGAGGCCGAAGCACCCGAAACCTGGGAATGCAAGTTCTGCAGCAATGAGGCCATCTTGATGATCGGCTCAGAACCTGTTGTTCTCGACCGTGCCGAGGCCAAAGTGCCTCGTAGTCACTGGGACATGCTCCTCGAGCGTCGTACCCGTGCCGAGCTCGAAGAGCTCTTGCAAGAACGCCTCGATTACCTGCGTGCCCGCCGTGGCCAGCAAAAGATCGGCGCCTGAATAAATTTGTGCGCCGCCGCTTCTGCGGCGCACAGTGCGAATGGTTGTGGCGCGAATGAATTGGCCGCTGCCAACGTCGAAAGCGGCGTACACGCCGCCGCTTTCGACCGATATCGCCTAGCAAACCCGCAGACTTTCGCGCCCCTCAGCCTTGCAGTTGACGGGGCGCGCACGTCTTTAGGCGCGAATGCGGTTTCGGCGGCGAATGCCCGCGGCAGCGATGAGCGCGAAGACCAGTCCTGCGATACCGAGGCCCGACACGAGCAGCTCGATGCCCTTGCCGAAAAGCGTGGCGGGAGTCGTCGTAGTCGACAGCGGAACGTTGTCGACCATCGAGCCAGGAGTGTACGGCGCGATGGCGTCGATCGTCTTGCCGTCGGGCCCGATGATGGCGCTGTGGCCGACCGTCGAGATGTTCACGACGCTACGGCCCGTCTCGATGGCCCGCAGCCGGGCGATGGCCAGCTGCTGCAAGTTCTCGTCGGTCTGCCCGAAGTCGGCATTGTTGGTCTGCGCTAGAATGACCTGTGCGCCGTCGCTCACCATCGACTGAACGGCCTGGTCGTCGGTGATATCGAAGCAGATCGAGATTCCGGCCGTCACGCCGTTCACGTTCATCACCGTGTCGGTGGTGCCGATCTGGTAGTCGCGGGTCACCATGTCGACCAGGGCTGGTGCCAGTGCGTGAAAGAACGAACGAGCCGGCATGTACTCCGCGAACGGCACCGGATGCCTCTTGTCGTAGTAGTCCGCGACCTGGCCGTTCTCCCACAGCAGTGAGGTGTTGTAGTACTTGCCATCGCGTTCGGCGATCGTGCCGACCACGAGCGGAGCCTTCATGATGCTGCTGACGAAGTCGAGGTCTTGAGCCGCGATGGCGTCTGTTTCGGGGTCGATGTCAGAGGCGTTCTCGGGCCAGACCACCATGTCGACATTCTGGCCTTCGAGCGCGAGCGTCTCGGTGATGTGTGCGTTCAGGTTGTCGCCGGCCTCGACCCGGTCGAGCAGTCCCGACTTGGTGTTGCCCTGTACTGCCGCAATACGCGTGGTTCCCTGCGTCGGCGCGGCCCAGGCCGGAATTACGAGCAGAGCCGCGGCTGCGGCGACCGCCAGCGTGACACGGCCGACCACACTCGCCTGCCCCTCACGGGCCAGCTGAATGACGAACGCGACGAGCCACACGAGCACGAAGCTCAGCCCGGAGATGCCGAGATAGGCGACCAGGGAGGCGAACGGACTCGTCGACTGCGAGAACGCGACCCGGCCCCACGAGAACCCGCCCTCGGGTGCGACGGCGGTGATCGCCTCCCGAGCCGTCCAGAGCCCGGCGACGATGACGGGAAGAACGCCCAGTCGGCCGAGGCGAGTCGTCCAGACCGCGTTCGCGTAGCGGTAGACGAGGGCGATGGCGACCGCGCCGACAGCGAAGAAGATCGCCTCGAGAATCGCGAGCCCGAGCCACGGCACCGGGCCGAGGTAGAGCGTGAGCCAGTTGATCAGCGAACCCCAGAACGCGAAGCCGCCGATCAGCCCCACGAGCAGTGCGCCCCGCCAAGAACGCCCGATGAGACTCAGCAGCGTCAGGGCGACGCCGAGCAGCGTGAGCGGCCAGATGTCGGTGCCCGGAAAACCGTTGGTGAGCGCGATTCCGCCGCCGATAGCGGTGAGGCAGGCCAGCCAGAGCGGCAGCAGGGGTCGGGTGACGGCCGGCCGGGCATCCACCAGCCGTGTGCGCAACGAAAGGTGTGACAGCCGCCGTGTGACGGAGCGCGGAAGGGCTCTGTCGGTGGGCGCCGCACCTGGCCCGGAAGGTGCCCCTGTAGCGGCGCGTTCGGTGGTGGTCATAATCAGTTTCTAGTAGGTCTGGCTGAATGTCTCATGCGATTATTCGACTCACGCGACTCACGCGACAGACGAGTACGCGACGATGCCGCGTTTCACGAGGTCGAGTGCGAGCCGGGCCGTTGTGGCCACCTTCACATCGGGCAGGTTCTGCAGCTGGTCGAGCAGGTCGATGGTCTGTTTGGTCCAGCGCACAAAGTCGCCGGCGGCCAGATCGGCGTCGAACAGAACGGTGTCGAGGCTCGCACCGCGGGCCCACTCGTTCATCGGTTTGGCGAGGCCCACCGAGATCGGCGACGACCCTGGCAAGCGGTGTCGCGTCTCGAGCTCTTGCAGGTCGTGCCAGAGTTCGTTCGTCTTCTCGAGCGCGCCGCGAAAGGGCCCGCGCGGCAGAAATCGTTCGGGAATCTCGCTCTCGTCCCGTCGCGGCTCGTAAACCAGTGAGCACGCCATAGCCGCCAGCCCGGCCGGGTCGAGATTCGCCCACACTCCGCGGCGGATGCACTCCGCCACCAGAAGGTCACGCTCGCCGTAGATGCGTTTCAGGTTCTTGCCCGTGTCGGTCAGAGTGAGTTCGCCCGCAGAGTCGGCCTGCAGGTATTCGAGCTGCAGCAGCACCTCGGTGATGCGGTCGAATACCTTCGCAATAGCACCGGTTCGTGTGTTGATCTGCGCGTTCAGATGGTCAGTTTCGCGCTTCAGCCGGTACCACCGCTCGGCCCAGCGGGCGTGCTGCTCACGATCGGGGCAATTCGACACGGGGTGAGCCTTCATGCGGCGGCGCAGCTCGGTGACCTTCTTCTGCCGGCTGTCGCGCTCGGCACGGGTCTGCATGTCGGCGCGACCGGCGCCCGAACGCTCGACATCGCTCAGCTCGCGGCGAAGTGCGGCATACTCGGCGAAGTCCCCGAGGTGGCACGTCATGGCCTTCTTGTAGCCCTCGAGCGTCTCTTCTTGCTGACGCACCTTTCGGGCGAGGTCGACGACGGCACGGTCGGCCTGAAACTGCGCGAACGACAGTTCGAGCGACTCCCGCGTGCGCACACGGCCGAAGCGGTCGATGAGGTTCACCGCCATGTTGTAGGTCGGTTTGAAGCTCGAGTTCAGCGGATACGTTCGACGCGAAGCCAGCGAGGCGACCGCCTGCGGGTCGACCCCGTCTCGCCACTGGATGACCGAATGACCTTCGACGTCGATACCGCGTCGCCCGGCCCGCCCCGTGAGCTGGGTGTACTCCCCCGGAGTGATGGGAACGCGGCCCTCGCCGTTGTACTTCTCCAGACTCTCGAGCACGACTGTGCGCGCCGGCATGTTGATGCCGAGCGCGAGCGTCTCGGTGGCGAAGACGACGCGCACGAGCTTCTTCTGAAAGAGCTCCTCGACGACCTCTTTGAACGCCGGCAGCAGCCCCGCGTGGTGGGCTGCGACGCCGCGTTCCAGGCCCTCGAGCCACTCCCAGTAGCCCAGCACGGCAAGGTCTTCATCGAGCAGGGTGCGGCACCGTTCATCCACGATGTAGCGGATCTCGTCGCGCTCTTCTGCTGTGGTCAGCCGAACGCCGGCACGCAGCACCTGCTTCACCGCTTGGTCGCAGCCGTTGCGGCTGAAGATGAAGAAGATCGCGGGCAGCAGGTTGTGTTCGTCGAGCAGATCGGTGATCTCGGCGCGATCCATTCGGGCGCTCTCGCTGACCTGCGGACGGTAGCGGGATTTGCCGTTGCGGCCGCGGTTGTCGTTTCGATTGCGTGAGACCGGTGCTCCCGCCGAGCGGGCGATGCGCATCAACTCGGGGTTGACGCGACTGGTTGTGGCCTGGCCCGTACCATCGAACAGGTCGAGCAGTTTGTGGCGCACGAGCATATGCTGGTCGAGCGGAACGGGGCGGTCTTCTGAGACGATGACCTCGGTGTGGCCGCGCACGGCTTGCAACCAGTCGCCGAACTCCTCGGCGTTCGAGACGGTAGCGCTCAGCGAGACCATGCGCACCGACTCGGGAAGGTGGATGATCACCTCTTCCCATACCGCGCCGCGAAACCTGTCGGCGAGGTAGTGCACCTCATCCATCACCACGAATGCCAGATTCGTCAGCAGGTCAGACCCGGCGTAGAGCATGTTGCGCAACACCTCGGTGGTCATGACCACGATGCGAGCGGTGGGATTGATGTTCGTGTCGCCGGTGAGCAGCCCGACATCGTCGGGGCCGTACTCGGCCACGAACTCCTGAAACTTCTGGTTGCTGAGCGCCTTGATCGGGGCCGTGTAGAAGACCTTCGCCGAGCGCTGCTTCATGGCCATGTAGACCGCGAACTCTGCCACGATCGTCTTGCCCGCTCCGGTCGGTGCGGCAACGAGCACGCTGCTTCCGGCTTCGAGCAGCCTGCAGGCCTCGATCTGAAACGGATCGAGGTCGAACTTCAGGCCCTGGCGAAAATCGTCGACGACGGGGCTGGCGATCTTGACTTTGCTCAGCGCGTAGCGCTCCGCAGGAGACAGCGTCTCGTCTGCGGCCTGCGACGGCGCCATCAGCGGGCGACCGTGCGCATTACGGAACGACCAGTTCGGAGTCGAACTTCTCCTGTTTCTTGGCTTTGCGGCGATCGTGCACGTTGGCGATCAGTGCGGCGGAGTAGAACAGCACGATCATCGGAATCGCCAGCAAGAACATCGAGAAGACATCGGCGGCGGGAGTGGCGATGGCCGTGAACAAGATGATCACGAGAATCGCGATGCGCCACGACCGCAAGATGGCCTTGCCACTGATGATGCCCGCGAAGTTCAGGAGCACGAGCAGAACGGGCATCACGAAGGCGATGCCGATGGCTATCACGAGCTTGAGCACAAACGAGTAGTACGTCTGTGCGCTGATTATCGCGGTGGTATCGGCCGGCGCGAAACCGGTGAGCAGCGACACCATGTGCGGCAGCACGTACCAGCCCGCGGCGCAGCCCAGCAGAAACAGCGGGATGCTCGTCAGTACGAATCCGACGCCGTACTGCTTCTCTCTCTTCGTCAGCCCGGGAACCAGGAATGCCCAGATCTGGTACAGCCAGATGGGAGACGAGATGACGACACCCACGGTGATGGCGATCTGCAGACGCAAGTCGAACGCTTCGGAGATGTCGGTGAAGTTCAGCGACGCGACCCGACCCTGCGAGTCGACGATGGCGCTCACGGGTGAACTGAGGGCTACGAGAATCTGATCGGAGAGCAGCCAGCCGACCACCGACCCGATGGCGATGCCCAGAATCGCCCGGAATATACGTTTACGAAACTCGACCAGATGTTCGCCGAGCGACATGCGGCCGTCACGGCTCTTGGCGCTCTTCTTCGGAGGCCGAGTCTTCGGCTCTATTGCCACCGGCTACTGACCTTGCGGCCTTAGGCCTTGGGCTGAGTGGTGTCGACCGGAACGCCGTTGAGCACGGTGGCGGTCTGGGGTGCTGGAGCCGTAACGGTCGCTGCTGGCGTTGCCTGAACGGTCGTGGGAGCGGCCAGCGGTGCCGGGTCGGCGATGGTCGACGCGTTCTCGGCGTCGGCCTTCGGGTCGTCGGTCTTCATGGTCTTGACTTCGCTCTTGAAGATGCGCATCGACTGGCCGACGCTACGAGCGAGGCCGGGAAGCTTGGGAGCGCCGAAAAGAAGCAGCACGATTGCGAGAATGACAATCAGGTGCCATCCCTGAAGGTTACCGAGCATGGGGCCACGTCCTTTGTCTGTAGTCGGTTCGTACAAGGAGTTTACCCCGAAGAAGGGCTTTTTCCCTGCGAACTTGCTTGCGGTCTTCTCGCTGTTGCTGATATGCATCGCGCAGGCGAGAGACGGTTGGGTACCCCATAAGAATAGCGTTGGGTGGTGGTGCTTCGGGCGAAAGTGCTGTTACGTTGTCGTTAACTTTCGCAACCTGGTCGCCGAGTTTAGCGAGTTCAGCGAGAGTAACAGTGGCTTTTCTGAACAAGCGGTAGCCGAAAAAGGCGAGCATTCCGAAGAGGCAGAGCACCAGCCCCACCCAGATGATCACCCACGCCCACCATGTCATTCGGCAAGACTACTTGCATCGTCGTCGTCGTCGTCGTAGGCCGCCAGCGCCGAGGCTGCCCAGTCGTGAACGGCCTGCCGGGCATCCGCTGGTTCGACGACGCGCACGACGCCGGGCAGGCTTGCGACGAGTCGCTTGAGACCGTGGATGTGCGCGACCCGCACCGTGACGCGGGTGAGCGCGCCGGAGGCGAGCTGCGGTTCACCCTCGCCGAGGTACTCCCCCAGCAGCCCGACTGCTGCAGGCAGCACCTCGAGCACGACCCCCTGCGTCTCGCCCGAGCCGTCGAAGAGGCTGTCGGGCAACGGCAGGTCGCCGGGGCTGTAGGTGTTCGGGGCATCCGTCTGGGTGAGTTCGGCCATGCGGTCGAGCCGAAAGGTGCGAATGCCCTGCCGGGTGTGACACCAGCCCCTCAGATACCAGTCCTCGTTGTTCGAATCGATGCGCAGCGGGTCGACGATACGGTGCTCGCGGTCGCCTCTGGAACTCACATAGTCGAATTCGATCTGCCGGCCCGCCGCAACGGCCGAGCGGATGGTCAGCAGACTGTCGCTCGCCTCCGAGCGGGCAACGGCGACTTGGCTGGGGGCCTCGGATGCTCCGCGCGACAACTTCGCCATCAACGACGTGAGCACCGAGCTGTCGAGAGTCTCTGGCAGCGCCTGCAGGTATTGCAGTCCCGCAATGAGGGCGGCGGCCTCGCGCGCCGAGAACCGTGGCGAGTCGTCGAGCGCCACGCGGTGGGTGATCTGAATCTCGTCGTTCTCTTCGAACGCATCCCAGGCGATGTCGAAAAGGTCGCTGTGCTGGTAATGGGCCGTGTCACCCGGAACACCTGAAACGGCAATGAGCCGCACCGCTTCGCGCACCTGCTCCTCGCTCACGTCGAAGTGCGCTGCAGCTTCGCTCACCGTGACCCGCTCGCGGTCGAGCAGATACGGCACCAGCGACAGCAGAAAGGCGAGCTTGTCTTGGGCGTGCACGAACGAGGTGCGGGCGGCCGGGGTGGATGCCCGTTCAGAAGGTCTTTTCGGCATGCTCCACTCCTTCGGGCTGGTGCGTCGCGACGGTCAGCTCGAGTCGCCGCCGAACGGCGTCACGAAGGTCACCGGGCGCGACCACAAAGACCTCTGGGCCGAATCCGGCCAGTTCGTCGGCAAGCAAGTGCAGGTCGGTGAAGTGCAGGGTGATCTCGTCGGATTGGGCGGCGCCCTCGTCGCGCGAGCTGCCGCGCTTCTTCAGCAGCCGTGTCTCGGCATCGGAGTTCGGGCGCACCCGCACCACGGCACGGTTGCGCTGCCAGATCTCGTCGAGCTGGGCGAGTGCCGTCTCGGCGGAGTGGGTGTCGTCGCTGACGAAGCTCGTGCGGGTTCGGGTGACCGGCCCCACGATTCGGGAGAGCAGAAAGGTGCGGGGTTCGTGCACGTTCTGGTCGATTCCCTGCACGTGCCAGCGGCCCTCGTGCTGCACGACAGACAGCGGCGCGACGGTGCGTTCACGGGGAACCAGATCGCCCGGTTTGAGGTACGAGAAGCGTACGAGCACACGGCGGCTCAGGGCATCCGTCAGCGGGTCGAAGGCCGCTTCGCGGGTGCGGATGCGAGGGGCGTAACCGAGCACAGGCTCGATGGAGTCGATGCCCAACGATTGCAGCTTGAGCAGGGCGTGCCGGGATTCGCGGGAGAGCGATCCCTCGCGCCAGGCCATCGCGGCGAGGTTCAGTAGCGCGATCTCGTCGGACGAGAACGAGATATCGGCCGGCAGGTCGTATGCGCCTTTCGGAATGCGATAGCGCAGGTTGTGGTTGCTGCCCGGCTCGTCGAGCGGCTCGATGGTCTCGAGGGGTACGCCGAGTTCGCGGATGTCGTCTTTGTCGCGCTCGAACTGCCGCTCGAGGCTCGCGTTGTCACCGGCGAAGGCGAACTTCTGACGATAGCCCTGCACGGTGGACAGAATGTCGTTCTTCGTCAGCCCCGCCTCGCTCGCGAGCAGCGCGAGCACAAGACTGAACAACCGTTCTTCGACGGGAACGGGCGCTGCCCCAGGGTTGTCGCTAGCCACCCCAGAATTCTACGGCGCACGGATGCCCGGGGTGGCCGATTGCGCTCTGGGCGTCGCTCCTCGCCGACGGCGAGTGCTACTGGCTCTGCTGCACGACCGGGGTGATGCCCAGTACGTCGACGACCCACGCGGTGGCGTCAGTGCTGCCGCTGGCGGGAGGCACGATGGAGATGTACTGCGAACCGACGGTCTGGCCGATGAGGTCGGGCACCGTGACGCCGGTTGTCGACGCTGTCGTCGAGGCGGTGACCTGTACGGGCGCGCCGTCTTTCCACGTCGAGGCCGTGACCTGCTTCGTGGTGTACGAAACGGCCGTGTACTGCACCCACACACCGTCTCCGGCGGCGACGGTGGCCCCGTCGCCCTTCTTCAGCACGGCCGTCTTGGCCTCGGTCGGTGTGCTTCCGGAGGGGATGGTGATGCCGGGGCGGCCGTCGGGGCCGAGGGCCACGCTCGGGAAGCCGGCCTGCGCAACCTGAACGGCGCCGTCGGCGCGAGCAGGGATGGCGGCTCGCACGTCGACGATCATCGCGAGGGTGTCGGTCGCGGCGACGGTGGAGGTCGTGCTGGCGCCGAGGCCGTCAGCAGGCGCAATCGCAATGGCCAGACGCGAACCTTCTCTGGCGCAGGCGAGCGCCTTCTCGAGACCCGGCAGACCGACAGACGAGACGGCCGAGATGAGATAGGAGCTGCCGTCGAACGGCGTCTTCGAAATAGTGGCGCCCGTTGTCGAGTCGACGAGCACGAAGTCGAGGCTCACCACTCCGCCGGTCGGCAGCGTCGGGCCCGTTCCCTTGATGAGCGTCGTGGACTGCGTCGTCGGGGTGTCGAGCGGAGTACCGACCGTGAGGGTCGGCGCCTTGCCGAACGTTCCGGCCGGGTCTTGCGGGTTCGTCGTCGCCGAGATCTGGTTCGAGGCAGCGCCGCTGCTCGCTTCGGTCGTGCACCCGGAGGCGGCGTCAGACGACGAACTGCACCCGGCCAGGGTGACGAGCAGGCCTGCGGCCACGATGAGCGCGACGGACTTACGCACGGATCCTCATTTCACAAAAGTTTTACGCTCGGGCGATTCGGGTGCACGGAGAACATCGGAGCACCAGGCGAGCGGGCCTATTCTAATAGATCGGTTTCTGAGAGCTCGTTCGTCTCCCGTTCGCGTTCGCGTGCGACGGCGGCGCTCGCTCCCGCTTGCCGAACCCGTTTGCGCAGACTCTTGGGGCTGATTCCGCGTTCGCCCAGGGCTCCCGGGGTCCAGGCCTCGACGTCGTCGTCGGAGTATTCCGACTTCGAGGCGCGACGCTTCAACTCGGGCAGAACGGCACCGGGGGCGAGTCGACGCGCGGTGACGAGAAAGCCGGTGTGCCCGATCATCCGGTGGTCCGGCCGCACCGCGAGACCCTCGACATGCCAGGTGCGAACCATGGTCTCGCTCGGGTCGGGGTTGGTGAACAGGCCAGTGCTGCGAATCGTTTCGGTGACGCGAGAGAGCTGCGTGACCGTCGCCACGTAGCAGAGCACTACTCCGCCGGGCTTGAGCGCGTCGGCGACCGCCTCGATGCACTCCCAGGGCGCGAGCATGTCAAGAATCACACGATCCACGCTCGAGTCGGGGTGGATGTTCGGCAGAGCCTCGGCCAGATCGCCGACCGTGACGTTCCAATTGCCCGGGTCGTAGCCCAGGAAGGCCGCCACGTTCTCTCGGGCGATCACGGCGAATTCGTCGCGCCGTTCGAATGACGAGAGCCGGCCATCCGCCCCCAGCGCGCGCAGCAGCCAGAGCGAGAGAGCGCCGGAGCCGACGCCGGCCTCGACGACCGTTGCGCCGGGAAAGACGTCGGCCTGCGCCAGAATCTGCGCCGCGTCTTTGGGATAGATGATGGCCGCGCCACGCGGCATGGCCATGACGAAGTCGGTGAGCAGCGGTCGCAGTGCGAGGTATTCGACGCCGACGGAGTTCGCGACGACGGTGCCGTCGGGCTGCCCGATCAGGTCGTCGTGCGCGATGAAGCCGTGGTGGGTGTGAAAGGTGCTGCCGGGCTCGAGGCTGATGCTGTTGAGCTTGCCTTTCGGCCCGGTGAGCTGAACCCGGTCGCCGGCGCGGAACGGCCCGCTGAAGGTGCTGTTCATGAGGCGGCTCCTGCTCGGCGTGTGGCTCGCGCGGTCGCCAGCTGCGCGAGGTCGTCGACCCCGCGGCCCGCTAGTGTCGGCCACAGCACGTCGGCCGGGCTCTCGTCGAGCGAGAGCAAGTGCGGCACTCCGACGGTGAGCACTCCGGCGGCGGCCGCCGAGGCGACACCGGCGATCGAGTCTTCGAGGGCGATGCAGTCGGCGGCGTCGACCCCGAGTTCTGCCGCGGCCAGCAGGTACGCCTCGGGGTGCGGCTTCGCGTTCGTGACACGGTCACCCGACACCACGACATCGAAGGCGTCGAACGGAATGAACGACACCACGTGCGCGGCCATGCGGCCGATCGACATCGTTACGAGTGCGGTCGGGATGCCCGACTGCCGAATAGCCAGCAGAAGCTCTTTCGCGCCGGGTCGCCAGGGCACACTCACGCTGATCTGCTGCATCACCTGCTCGCTCAGCAGGGAGACGATGTCGTCTTCGCTGAGCGTGACACCATGGCGTTGCATGGTCTGGGCGGTGCGCCAGAGGCCGGATCCGACCAGATCCATCGCCTCTTCATGCGACCAGCTTCCGCCGTACGATTCGATGAGGGCGGTCTGGGCGTTCATCCAGTAGGGCTCGGTGTCGACGAGCGTGCCATCGAGATCCCAGAGAACGGCGGCGGGGTACAGTTCGGTCACGGGATGCCAGCCTACCGGCACTGCCTGACGACCTGGTGATCACGACCGCCGCGGGTGAGCACGACCTCTCATCCCCTCCGCAGGCCCGACGGCCTATCCTTGAACAATCCCCAAACGGGCGATGGCACGGCACAGCAAGCAAGCAGAGGTCGAACTAAACGGTGGTTTACGGCAACGAGGCGCCCGGCGACGACGCGCGCAGCAAAGAATTCTTGAGCGGTCGACTGATGGTCGTCGCGTTCGAGGGCTGGAACGACGCGGGAGAAGCCGCGACGGGTGCCGTTCGCATGGTGAAAGACGAGCTCGACCTGGCGACCATCGCCGACATCGACTCCGAGGACTACTTCGACTATCAGTTCAATCGCCCGACGAACGAATTCGACGACGACGGGCAGCGCATCCTCGTCTGGCCGACGGCCACGATCTTCGGCCCGGCGAGCGGGGCGCTCGGTGCCGAATCCGACGCTGCCGTCGAGGCATCCGACGAGACACCCGACGAGTCGCCGTTGCCCGCGCAGGCCGGCAACATCTTCTTGCTCATCGGTACCGAGCCGTCGCGCGGCTGGAAACGATTCACCAGCGAGGTGCTGAACGTCGCGGTCGACGCCGGCGTCTCGGGCATCGTCTTTCTCGGCGCCATGCTGGCCGACGTACCGCACACCCGCCCCATCAGCGTCTACTCGACGAGCGAGAACGCCGCCGTGCGCTCCGAGCTCGACCTCGAACGCAGCACCTACGAAGGCCCCGTGGGCATACTCAGCGTGCTGGCCGATGCGGCCGAGCAGGCGAACATCCCGACGCTCACCATGTGGGCCTCCGTTCCCCACTACGTGCACAACGCGCCCTCTCCGAAGGCGACGCTCGCGCTCATCCAGAAGCTCGAGAGCCTGATCGGCATCGACATTCCGCGCGGTGAGCTCGTCGAGGAGGCCGAGGCCTGGGAGACCGGCATCAACTCCCTCGCGGGTGAAGACGAAGAGATGGCGTCGTACATCCAGCAGCTCGAGCAGGCCCGCGACACCGTCGATTCGCCCGAGGCGAGCGGCGAGGCCATCGCGCAGGAGTTCGAGCGCTACCTGCGCAAGCGCGGCGACGGCCCCGCTTCGGGCGGCGGCACCGCGGGCTCGGGTGGCTCAGAGCCCTGGCGCCCGCGCGACTGAGCTGCCGAGCGCCCGAGCTGCCGAGCGCCCGAGCTGCCGAGCGCGACCTTTGCGGACGAGATGAGCCGCCGGGGCGGTCGCTCTCGTCCGCAAACGTCGCACTGAGCGGCGCTGTGCCGGCGGGCGCAGCGCGGCGCGGGCGTGCGCGCCGGGGCGGGCGCGGGTCAGGTGGCGAGACGGATGCCCAGCAGGGCGTCGAGCGCTTCGAGAACGAGGGGCGGCACGGTGTCGGCGGTCGCGAACCAGGCGTCGAGTTCGTCGAGAGCACCGGGGGTATCGAGGTCGTCGGCGAGGCGAGCGCGCAGACGCTCGAGCAGCGCTGAGGAGTCGGCATCTGCGGCGACTCGGGCCGCCTCGGGGGCGCCACTGTCGACGTCGGCCACGGGCAGAGCACTCCAGGCCGCCAGGCGAGCGGATGCCCGGCTCAGGTCGTCGTCGGTGTACTCCCAGTCGCTGCGGTAGTGGTGGGCCAGCAGGGCGAGCCGGATGAGCCGGGCATCCACCCCGGCCGCCGTCAGGCGCGACACGAGCACGAGGTTGCCGAGCGACTTGCTCATCTTCTCGCCCTCGTAGGCGACCATTCCGGTGTGCGCGTGGATGCCCGCGAACGGCTTGCCCGTGAGCGCCGTCGCATGGGCCGCGCTGAACTCGTGATGCGGAAAGATGAGGTCGCTGCCGCCGCCCTGCACGGCGAAGTCGGTACCCAGGTGCTGCAGCGCGATCACGGTGCACTCGAGGTGCCAGCCGGGCCGCCCGGCGCCGATCGGGGCCGCCCACTGCGGCTCGCCGGCTCGGGCCACGCGCCAGAGCAGGGGGTCGAGCGGATCGCGCTTACCGGGCCGGTCGGGGTCTCCCCCGCGCTGAGCGAACAGGTCGAGCATGAGCGCGCGGTCGTAGCGGCTCTCGAAGCCGAGGTACCAGCTGGTGGCGCGGTCGGCGGCGCCCGAGTCGAAGTACACGTCTTCGTCACCGGGCTGCAGGGCATCCGGTGTCGGCACGCGGTAGGCAAAACCGAGCTCTAGCAGCTCGGCTGCCGCGGCGGCGATCTCGTCGATGACCTCGGTCACGGCGATGTAGTTCTGCGGCGGAATGACGCGCAGGGCCTCCATGTCGCCGCGGAACAGATCGGTCTGCGAGGCGGCGAGATCACGCCAGTCGACGCCGGTCGCGGCTGCCCGCTCGAGCAGCGGGTCGTCGATGTCGGTCACGTTCTGCGCGTAGTTCAGCGTGTAACCGCCGTCGAGCCAGAGCCGGTTGAGCGTGTCGAAGGCGAGGTACGTCGAGGCGTGCCCGAGGTGCGTCGCGTCGTACGGAGTGATGCCGCACACGTAGAGGCCGGCCCGATCGTCGGCGCCGACGGACGTCGGTTCGACGAGGCCGGTCGCTTGGTTGAACAGGCGCGGCACGGGGCCTTCGCCCGGCAGCGTGGGAACGTCGGGTGAACGCCAAGAATGCACTACTGAACTCTAATTGCTGATTCTGTGACCGAACGCCAGGCCGAGCGCAGCAGCAGCCCCGGCTCAGGCCGCGATGGTGTTCGTGGCCAGCAGAATGGCCAGCACCACGCCCAGGGCGAGGCGGTAGATCACGAACGGCGTGAAGCTGCGGCGCGAGATGTAGTTCATGAAGAACGCGATCACGACGAGTCCGACGATGAACGAGACGATGGTCGCGGCCAGCGTGTCGACCCCGTTGAAGATCTCGGGCGTGCACTGCGTTGCTGCTGCGGCCGCGGCGTCACACGGGTCTTTGATCGACTTGTAGAGCTGAAAGAACCCGCTGCCGAACACGGCGGGCATGGCGAGCAAGAACGAATACCGCGCTGCGGCCTTACGTTCGTAGCCCATGAAGAGCCCGGCCGTGATCGTTCCGCCCGAACGGGAGACGCCGGGAATGAGCGCGAGAGCCTGCGCGAAGCCGTAGATGATGCCGTGCGGGTACGTGAGGTCTTTGAGGCGACGCTTCTTGGCACCGACGTGGTCGGCGACACCGAGCAAGATGCCGAACACGATCAGGGTGAACACGACGATCCAGAGCGACCGGAACACGGTCTCGATCTGATTTTGAAAGATGAGCCCGAGAATGATGATCGGAATGCTGCCGATGATGATGAGCCAGCCCATACGGGCATCCGGGTCGTTGCGCGGCACGCGCCCCACGAGCGACCGGGCCCACTTCGAGACGATGCGCACGACATCGCGCCAGAAGAACACCAGCACGGCCGCTTCGGTGCCGAGCTGGATGATCGCGGTGAAGGCCGCGCCCGGGTCACCGCCGGTGCCGATCAGCTCGCCCACGATCTTGATGTGCGCGCTCGACGAGATCGGTAGGAACTCGGTCAGGCCCTGAACGAGGCCCAAGATGATCGCTTGAAAAAACTCCATGAACTCACTTTCGGTCGTGGCCCACACTCAGGGCACGCGGCTGGTGCGTCAGTAGCGAAGCAGCAGATCGGTCAAGACATCTGTGCCAAAGACTAATGCGTCGAGCGGTACCCTCTCGTCAACACCGTGGAAGAGCGCCGGAAAGTCGAGCTCGGCGGGCAGCTGCAGCGGCGCGAATCCGTAGCCCTTGATGCCCAGCAGACTGAGGGCTTTGTTGTCGGTGCCGGCCGATAACAGGTAGGGCAGAACCTCGGCGCCCGGGTCGAGCCGGTGCAGACTCGAGATCATCTGGTCGACCAGCGGGCCCTCGAAATCGGTCTCGAGACCGACGTCTTCGTGCATGATCTCGATCTCGATGTCGTCGCCCGCGAGTTCGCGAATGCGGGCCATCACCTCGACCTCGTCGCCGGGCAGAACCCGCACGTCGATCATGGCTTCTGCCCGGTCAGGGATGACATTCACCTTGTATCCGCCGCTCAGCAGGGTGGGGTTGGTGACTGTGCGCAGTGTCGCCGAGATGAAGCGCGAAGCCGTTCCGGTAGCGATCGCGAGTTCTTCGGCCGAGACCTGCTTCGGATCTTGCCCGAGAATCTCGGCGACGGCGTCGAGCAGCTGACGCGTGGTCTTGGTGAGCTTGACCGGCCACTCCTGGCTGCCGATGCGGGCGACGGCGGCGGCCAGCCGGGTGATGGCGTTCTCGGTATTGATCTGCGATCCGTGGCCGGCACGGCCGTGGGCGATGAGCTTGATCCAGATGAGAGCTTTCTCACCGGTTTGTACGAGATAGGCGCGTTTTCCGTCGAGATCGATCGAGTACCCGCCCACCTCGCTGATCGCTTCGGTCGCGCCTTCGAAAACCTCCGGATGCTCGCGCACCATGTAGTGCGAACCGAACACTCCCCCGGCCTCTTCGTCGGCGAAGAACGCAATGACCAGGTCTCTCGCGGGTTGCTTGCCGCTGCCGAGAATCTCGCCGAGAGCGGTGAGGATCATCGCATCCATGTTCTTCATGTCGACGGCTCCGCGGCCCCAGATCATTCCGTCGCGAATGTCGCCGCCGAAGGGATCGACCGACCAGTCGTCGGCGATGGCCGGAACGACGTCGAGGTGGCCGTGCACGACGAGGGCAGGGGCATCCGGATTCGCGCCCTCGACTCGCGCGACGACGCTGGTGCGGGTCGGGGCCGAGTCGAACAAGTGCGGGTGCAGGCCCAAGGCCGTGAGTTCGGCCTCGACGTATTCGGCCGCGATGGTCTCGCCGTTGGACTTGCCGTCGCCGTAGTTGCTCGTGTCGAACCGGATCAGATCGCGCGTGATGCGGGCGGTTCGGTCAAGGGAGTTCTCGGTCGTCGAGGTCATGACTTCACGCTACCGGCAGCCTGAGTGGCCGGTGTGCGTTTAGGAGGGTGATGTTCCGTGCTATCGTCTTACTTTGTTGTCGCAGCCCCAGGGTTGCGGCGAGACACCTGTCCGGGTGGCGGAAATGGTAGACGCGCTAGCTTGAGGTGCTAGTGCCTGTTATGGGCGTAGGGGTTCAAGTCCCCTTTCGGACACTGTGCTTATGGTCTTGTTTGCGACACGCGCAAACAAGACGGGCGGTACCTCGTACGGCGGCACGAGGCGGTACCTCGTACGGCGGCACGACGAACTGGTTGAGACAGTATGTGAACGGGATTGTTGCAAATGCGGCGGTCCCGTTCTTCTTTTGCCCCGAGCTGGGGTAGTCTTGATCTTGAAGTTGCTGTGCCTCGCAGTTCTGAATGCTCGCGGCCAAGCCCCGTTGCCCATTGCGCTTGAAAGATGGATGACAGGCACCGCGCTATCAGGGCCCCGCAGTGGGGTCCGAATAGAACGCTCCTGGAGGAGTTTTAACATGGCAATTGGTACCGTCAAATGGTTTAACGCAGAAAAAGGCTTTGGCTTCATCGCTCCCGAAGATGGCAGCCCCGACGTTTTCGCTCACTACTCGGCAATCGCCTCGAACGGCTACAAGTCGCTCGACGAGAACCAGCGCGTCGAGTTCGACGTGACCCAGGGCCCGAAGGGCCCGCAGGCGGAAAACATCCGTTCGCTTTAATCCTTTCCTGAAAAGTGCCCGGCAGAAATGTCGGGCACTTTTCTGTTTAAGCTGGGTTTATGACTGACGCACCGGGCACCACACCTGAGAACCCCATCGACAACGACGCGGAGTGGGTGAAGAAGCAGATTGACGAGTACGTGGCCACGGATGGTGATCTGACGTTCTCGAAGAGCCAGGCTCCGTTGCTGCTGCTCACCACGAAGGGTCGCAAATCGGGCGTGTGGCGCCGTACAGCGCTCATCCACGGCGAAGACGGGGGCCGCCAGATCATCGTCGCGTCGCTCGGCGGAGCCCCGAAGCATCCGGTCTGGTACCTGAATCTCGAAGCGAACCCCGAGGTCTATCTGCAGGTCGGCGCGAAGTCGTTCTACGGCACAGCCCGCACTGCCACCGCAGAAGAGAAGCCGGCCCTCTGGGCCAAGATGGTGGCCCTCTACCCCGACTACGCCGACTACCAGGTCAAGACCGACCGCGAGATTCCGGTCGTCATCATCGACCCCAAAGTCTGACGCAACACTTCGCGTCGGAGTCAGAAGCCGGTGGGTACGTGCGGGGTGTAGGGGGCCTCGAGGAGATCCAGTTCGTCTGACGTCAGGGTGAGGTCGAGGGAGGCCACGGCGTCGTCCAGGTGGTGCGGCTTGGTGGCGCCGACGATGGGTGAGGTCACCGCAGGCTGCTGACGCACCCAGGCGAGCGCGACCTGAGCCCGAGCGACGCCGCGGTTCGAGGCGACCTGGCCGACGGCATCCACCACCGCGTGGTCGGAGTCTTCGGTGCCCGCATACACGCGCGCCGAGACGTTGTCGGTGTCGTCGCGAAAGGTGCTCTCTCCCCAGGGCCGGGTGAGGCGGCCGCGGGCGAGTGGGCTCCAGGGCAGCACACCGACGCCCTGGTCGAGGCAGAACGGATGCATCTCCCGCTCTTCTTCGCGCTGAATCAGGTTGTAGTGGTCTTGCATCGACACGAAGCGGGTGAAGCCGTTCAGGTCTGCCGTGTACTGCGCCTGGGCGAACTGCCAGGCGAACATCGACGAAGCGCCGATGTAGCGCGCCTTGCCGGCCTTCACCACGTCGTGCAGCGCCTCCATGGTCTCTTCGATAGGCGCCGTGTCGTCCCAGCGGTGAATCTGGTAGAGGTCGACGTAGTCGGTGCCGAGGCGGCGCAGTGAGGCGTCGATCTGGTTCATGATGTGCACCCGTGACAGGCCGCCGCCGTTGGGCCCAGGGCGCATGGTGCCGTGCACTTTGGTGGCGATGACGACCTCTTCGCGGCTGGCGAAGTCGGCCAGCGCGCGGCCGACGATCTGCTCGCTCGTGCCGTCGGAGTACACGTTGGCGGTATCGAACGTGGTGATTCCGGCCTCGAGGGCCTTCTGGATGAACGGGCGCGACCTCTCTTCGTCGAGCGTCCACTCGTGGTTGCCACGGTCGGCGACCCCATAACTCATGCAGCCCAGGGTGATGGCCGAGACCTCGAGTCCGCTGTTGCCCAGTTTCCGATACTCCACGGTGATGCTCCCTCGTCTGCAGTTGTTTCGCTTCGGCGATATCGCCTCAGTGTGTTCCCATCCATTTGCGTACTAGTGCAATTCTGGCCTGCAATTGCGTGAAACTGGCCTGCGCGACGGCAGGGCCGCCGCACACGCGCCGCAGCTCGGCGTGGATGAGCCCGTGCGGCTCGCCCGAGATCTTCGACCAGATGCCCACCACGCTGTTCAGCAGCGAACGCTGTTCTTTCAGCGTGCGATAGAGCGGTGCGGCCGGGGCCGCATCCGGTGTCTCCCCGACCGGGGCGACGTAGCCGGGCTCGTGTTTGCGCTTGGCCTGCCGCTGCTGCCGGTGTGCGAGAAGCTCGCGCACCTGATCGGGTTCGAGCAGCCCGGGGATGCCGATGAAGTCGAGCTCTTCGTCGCTGCCGACGATGGCTTCGGCGCCGAACTCGGAGTTCTCGTAGACGACCCGGTCGAAGGTGGCGTGTGACGAGATCGCTTCGAAGCTGAACTCCTGCTGCAGCGCGTCGGAGGCCTTCTCCTCGCGGTTCGCGGCATCCATCATGTCTTCTTCGGGCGCGAACATGTCGATCTCGGGGTCGCCGGTCTCTCGGCGGTCGAGGGCATGGTCGCGCTCGAGCTCCATGGCGCCGGCCAGCGCCATGAGCGAGGGCACATTCGGCAAGAAGATCGAGGCCGTCTCTCCACGGCGGCGGGCTCGAACGAAACGGCCGATCGCCTGCGCGAAGTAGAGCGGGGTCGCAGCGGAGGTCGCATAGACGCCCACGGAGAGGCGGGGAATGTCGACACCTTCTGACACCATGCGAACCGCCACCATCCACCGCCGGGTCGAGTTCGAGAACTCTTCGATGCGGTCGCTGGCCTCTTTCTCGTCCGAGAGCACAACGGTGACCGGCTGGCCCGAGATGTTTTCGAGCAACTCCGCGTAGGCGCGGGCGGCATAGTGGTCGGTCGCGATGACAAGGCCACCGGCATCCGGAATCGAGTGCCGCACCTCGCTCAGGCGTCGGTCTGCGGCCTTCAGTACGGCCGGAATCCACTCGCCTTTCGGGTCGAGTGCCGTGCGCCAGGCCTGCGAGGTGATGTCTTTGGTGTTGCCCTCGCCGAGCCGCGCCTCCATCTCTTCGCCCGCGCCGTCGCGCCAACGCATGTGGCCCGCATAGACCATGAAGATGACGGGCCGAACCACGCCGTCGGCGAGAGCGCGACCGTAGCCGTAGTTGTAGTCGGTCTGCGAGAGCCGGATTCCGTGCTCGTCGGGCAGATACGCGACGAACGGAATCGGTGCCGTGTCGCTGCGGAACGGGGTTCCCGTCAGCGACAGCCGCCGGGTCGCGGGTTCGAACGCCTCGCGAATCGCGTCGCCCCAGCTGAGCGCGTCGCCGCCGTGGTGCACCTCGTCGAGAATGACCAGCGTGCGGCCGCTCAGCGTGATGTCGCGGTGCAGCTCGGCCCTCACGGCGACCTGGGCGTAGGTCACGGCTGCGCCGTGGTAGTGCCGCGCATGCCGGCCGTGACTGTTCTTGAACATCGGATCGAGACGGATGCCCGCCCGATCGGCCGCGTCAGCCCACTGCTTCTTCAGGTGCTCGGTGGGCGCGACGACGGTGATGCGGTCGATGGTGTTTCGGGCCAGCAGTTCGGCGGCGAGGCGCAGCGCGAAGGTGGTCTTTCCGGCGCCGGGTGTGGCCGCCGCGAGAAAGTCGCGCGGTTCGTGCAAGAAGTACGCGTCGAGCGCCTCTTGCTGCCAGGCGCGGAGCTTTCCGGCGGTACCCCAGGCGGCTCGTTCGGGGAACGAGGGCGAGAGATGCTCGGCCGCCGAGGTTCCGATCGGGGGCTTAGAAGAAGGCACGGTAGTCACTTCAGACGACCCTACCTGCTCATTACGCGGCACGCCCAAGCGGGCATCCGCCTCCTTGTCGCCGTGTCTGATTTTCGCTAGGCAAGCGGATGCCCGTGAGCGAGACTGGGCAGATGACCACCGAGACCGACCCCGTGTTCGAACAGCGGTACCGCGCGATGAAGGCCAAAGACGCTCGGTTTGACGGGCAGTTCATCACGGGCGTGCACTCCACCGGAATCTACTGCCGGCCGAGCTGCCCCGCTCGTACCCCGCAGCCCCAGAACGTCTCGTTCTACCTCACGGCTGCCGCGGCCCACGAGGCCGGCCTGCGCGCGTGCAAGCGGTGTTTTCCCGATGCCGTGCCGGGTTCGCCGGAATGGAATCTGCGCGACGACCTGGCCGGCCGTGCCATGCGGCTCATCGACGACGGTGTGGTCGACCGGGAGGGCGTCGACGGGCTCGCGAGGCGGCTGGGGTACACACCGCGGCACCTCACCCGCGTGCTCGCCGCTGAACTCGGCGCCGGCCCGCAGGCTCTCGCCCGTGCGCACCGCGCCCAGAGCGCCCGCACTCTGCTGCAGAGCACTGACTTGCCGATCACTCAGGTCGTCTACGCCAGCGGATTCTCGAGCGTACGGGCCTTCAACGACACCATCTCGGCTGTGTACGAGATGTCGCCGTCGGCGCTGCGGGAGAAGGGGCGGCGTGCGCGCGGCCGGATGTCGGGTGGCGGGGTGGCTCGTGCCGCCGGTCTCCGGCGAGCGGCAGTCGAGGCGAACGAGTGGCGCGAGACGGGCGAGACGGGCGAGACGCGCGAGACGCGCGAGACGCGCGAGTCGCGCGAGTCGGGCATCGCAGGCACAACGTCGGCGCATGCGCCTGGCGCTCTCGTGACGGTGACACTGCCGGCCCGCGCGCCCTTCGACGGGCGCGGCGTGATCGACTTTCTCGCCGCGCGAGCCGTCGCCGGTGTTGAGGAGGTGCGCGCGGGGATCTACCGCCGCACTCTGCGCCTCCCTCACGGCTGGGCGGTGATCGAACTAGAGGCCCGCGAGACGAGCGTGCTGTGCCGCGCGCGGCTCGAGAACCTCGCCGACCTCTCCACCGTGTCGGCGCGCGTGCGCCGGTTGTTCGACCTCGACGCCGACGCTCAAGCCATCGACGAGGCGCTGGCCTCGGTGCCGGGGCTGGGCGAATCGGTGCGGCGGGTGCCGGGCATCCGGGTGCCCGGGGCAGTGGATGCCTACGAGATCGTTTTTCGCGCCCTCATCGGTCAGCAGGTCTCTGTTGCGGCGGCGCGCACGGCCCTCGGCAGGCTCGCGGACGCGCTCGGCGATCGCATCGACGAGGGTGCGAGCTCGGATATCGATGCGGCCACCGGCCCCCTCAGCCCCGGCGCCGACCGGAAGGCACGTGCGCAGAACCTCACACCGCGCATCCTGTTCCCCACGGCGGCGCAGATCGCCACCGTGGGGCGGGAGGTGCTGCGGGGGCCGGCGAAGCGCATCGACACGATCATCCGCGTCGCCGAGGCACTCGCCTCGGGAGAGCTCGTGGTCGACGTCGGTGTTTCGCAGGCGAAGCTGATGGCCGATCTTCAGGCCTTCGCGGGGGTCGGGCCGTGGACGGCCGGCTACGTGGCCATGCGGGTGCTCGGGGCGACCGACATTCTGCTCGACGGCGACCTCGCCCTGCGGGCCGGGGCCACCCGGCTCGGCCTGCCCGGCGACCGACGCGAACTGGTGCGGTTCGCCGAGCAGGCCTCGCCGTGGCGCAGCTACCTCGGCATGCACCTCTGGCGTGCGAACCGTAGTCTGGAGGGATGAAGTCGAAGGAGGGTCAGCCATGACCGAACCTCACCCCTGGCGCCGCTACGTCGCTCTCGGCGACTCGTTCACCGAAGGCATCGGCGACCCTGAGCCCGCAAGCCCCGGCGGGTTTCGAGGCTGGGCCGACCGGGTCGCCGAGGTTCTCAGCGCCCAGGCCGACGGCGATTTCTCCTATGCGAACCTGGCGATTCGGGGCCGGCTCATCCGCCAGATTCTCGCCGAGCAGACCGAACCGGCCCTCGAGTTGAAGCCCGACCTCATCACGATCGCGGCCGGGGGCAACGACGTCATCCGCCCCGGCACCGACCCTGATGCGATTGCCGCGCAGTTCGACGCGGGCATCGTGAAGCTCAAGAGCAGCGGTGCGACGATCGTCATCTTCACCGGAACCGACGTCGGGTTCTCGCCGGTATTCCGCAGCATTCGGGGAAAGGTCGCGATCTACAACGAGAACATCCGCTCGATTGCGGCGCGCCACGACCTCATCGTTGCCGATCAGTGGGGCTTGGCATCCATTCAAGACCCCGGATTCTGGGCTCCCGACCGCCTGCACCTGAACGCCTACGGTCACCACGAAGTCGCGCGCATGGTGCTCGCCGCGCTCAACGTGCCCAACGACCTGCAGCCGAACTCCCCCGAGCCGCTGCCCGCCGCGAGCTGGCGTCAGGCGCGCTCCGGCGACCTCGTCTGGGCGCGGCAGTACTTCGTGCCGTGGGTGCTGCGTCGGGTGCGGCACCAGAGCTCGGGCGACGGCATCACCCCGAAACGACCGGATGCCCTGCCGGTGCATTACGCGCTCACTCCCCCGCTTGGCGCCGACGACTGAGGCTGCCGCGCGTTTCGGCGGGAGTTTCGTCGGAGCACACGCGCCATGTCGACGTATTGCGGGGATACGAGCCCAGCTCCGACGAAACTCCCACGCCGGGTGGGTCAGACGCGCAAGGCCCACAGCGCGACGGCGCTCGCCGAGGCCACGTTCAGCGAGTCGACTCCGTGCAGCATCGGAATCGTGACCACCGTGTCGGCCACCGACAGCGCCTGGCGGCTGAGGCCGTCACCCTCGGTGCCGAACAGAATGGCCACGCGGGCCGGCGGCGCCGCTGCGTACTCGTCGAGCGTCACGGCGTCGTCGCTGAGGGCGAGCGCCGCGATCTCGAAGCCGGCGTCGTGCAGCAGCGGGGCGGCCTCGTTCCACTCGGGCAACCGCGTCCACGGCACCTGCAGCACCGTTCCCATCGAGACGCGCACGCTGCGGCGGTAGAGCGGGTCGGCGCAGCGCGGAGTGATGAGCACGGCATCCGCCCCGAGCCCTGCCACCGAGCGGAAGATGGCGCCGACGTTGGTGTGGTCGACAATATCCTCGAGAATCACGACCCGCCGGGCATCCTGCAGCAGCGAACTGACGCTCGGCAACGCGGGTCGGTGCATCGAGGCGAGGGCGCCGCGGTGCAGGTTGAAGCCCGTGAGGCTCTCGAGCACGTCGCTCGGCCCGACGTAGATCGGCACGTCGTCGGGCACGATGCTCCGGATGCCCGCGAGCCACTTCTCTTCGACCAACACCGATCGCGCGCGGTGCCCGGCGGCTATCGCCCGTTCGATCACCTTGCTGGATTCCGCGATGTAGAGGCCGCCCGCCGGCTCGCTCACCCGACGCAGTGCCACATCGGTGAGCCCGTGATAGTCGGCGAGAGCGTCTTCGGGCAGGCCCTCGGGGTGAAGGTCGGTAATGTGAATCACGGGCATGAAGACCCACTCTGCCAGGTGCCGGAAACATTCCGGAAAAGCGGGTTGCCTAGACTTCTGTTCAAGGCTTCGAAAGTACGAGGGAGGAGCTGACCATGGCACTTGTCGATGTCGAGAACGATGTAGCGCAGTCGTCCGCGCTCGACGAGGTCGTCGGCCTGCTCGCCGGCAAGCGCCTCGTGATTCTGACCGGGGCCGGCATGAGCACCGATTCGGGCATTCCCGACTATCGAGGCGAGGGCGCTCCCAAGCGCAACCCGATGACGTTCGACCAGTTTCTGGCCAGCCCCGCCTATCGCCAGCGCTATTGGGCGGGCAGCCACCTCGGCTGGAAGCTGTTCGACTCCGCCGCTCCCAACCGCGGGCACGTCGTTCTCGCAGAACTCGAGAACGCCGGGGTGCTCAACGGCGTGGTGACCCAGAACGTCGATGGACTGCACGTTCGAGCGGGCTCGAACCGCGTGGTCGACCTGCACGGCTCCATGGACAGAGTGCGCTGCCTCAACTGCGGCCAGATGTACGCGCGGGTGAGCGTCGCCGAGCAGATCGACGAGGCGAACCCGTGGATGACCGAACCCGACGCCGTCTCGGTGAACCCCGACGGTGACGCCGAGGTCACGAACTGGAGCGACTTCGTGGTTCCGTCGTGCACGGTCTGCGGGGGCACGCTGAAGCCCGATGTGGTGTTCTTCGGCGAGTTCATTCCGCAAGAGCGCTTCAGCGAGGCGAGCGACCTGGTGCGTGCGTCGGAGGCGATGATCATCGCCGGTTCGTCGCTCGTGGTGAATTCGGGCATCCGGTTGCTCGAGCAGGCCCGCCGGCGCAAACTGCCGGTGGTCATCATCAACCGCGGGGTGACCAAGGGCGACTCCCGCGCGACCGTCAAACTCGAAGCGGGAACGTCGGAGACGCTGACGGCGCTCGCCGCGAGATTGCTGGTCTGAGCCTGGTCTGACCCTGGTCTGACCCGCGGCACTTGATCGAGGCAGCGACCCGGCCTACGCTGAGGCCACCTGCTTTCAACCGCCGGAGGATTCGCCTTTATGACCTATCTCGCCCTCGTGCGCCACGGGCAGACCGACTGGAACGTTGCTAAGCGGATTCAGGGAAGCACCGACATTCCGCTGAACGCGACGGGGCGCAAGGAGGCGAGAGCCACAGCAGAGGTGTTGGCGCACGGGCGCTGGGACGGCATTCTGACCAGCCCTCTCGGGCGAGCCGTGGAGACCGCCGAGATCATCGCGAACGTGCTCGACCTCGGTGAGCCTGAAACCGTGCCAGGTCTGGTCGAACGGCATTACGGCGAGGCCGAGGGTCTCGACTTCGAGGAGCTTCACCGCCGGTTTCCCGCGCAGACCGTGGTTCCCGGGCGTGAAACGCACAAGCAGGTGCGCGAGCGGGTGCATTCCGCCCTCATCGAGATCGCCGAAGAACGCCCCGGTCAGGCGCTCATCGTGGTGTGCCACGGCGGCGTCATCAGCTCCCTCGTGCGCTATGCCACCGACGGCGCTCGCCCTCGAGCCGACGAACGCATCGCGAACGGTTCGGTGCACTACTTCAGTTACGTCGACGGCGAGTTGCGGCTCGACGAGTTCAACGGCGACCCCGTGAACGAGCTAGCACTGGAAGGCGCTCAAGCAGGCCCAGAAGCGCCTGCGCTGACGCCGCCCAGCTGAACGTCGCCGCTTGAACACGGCCCGCGGATGATCGTGCGGCCCACTCGGCGGCATTTTCGAGTTCTCTGACCTTCGCCACAAGTTGCTCGGGGCTGGAGGCCTCGAAATACAGGCCTGCCTCTCCCCCGATCTCGCGGAATACGGCGATGTCGCTCACCACGACCGGGGTTCCGCGCCCCATCGCTTCGACGAGCGGAATGCCGAACCCCTCGTCGAGCGATGCCGTCACCAGGGCGGTGGCGCGGTCGAGTTCGGCCACGTATTCGGCATCACTCGCCCCATTGTGAAACACCAGTTTTGCGCTCGGCGCGAGTGCGCTCAGCCGCGCCCGATCGGCATCGCGCACGGTGCTCATCAGGTGCAGCTCGTAGTCGGGCAGCAGCGCCATCGCGCGCACCAGCGTTTCGACGTTCTTATAGGGCATGAACGAGCCCATGTACACGAGCGACTTCGAGCGCGGCGTCGGGGCGGTGGATGCTCGTTCCGAGCCGTCGACGCTCACTGAGCCTTCGGGCGCTGACGCCGCCACCCCGGCTTCGAGTTCGTCGGCGGCGTTGCTCACGACCACGATCGGGCGCTTCGTGAGGTGGTGCTCTTCGACGAGGGCCTCGGTGGTGCGCGAAACGGTGACCACCGCGTCGGCGCGGTTCAAGAGCATCCGTTGTGGCCACCACGACACGTGGTAGAGCCGCCAGAGCAGGCGCAGCGGCCAGGCGAACTCGCGCGGCGGGGTCGGGTTGGAGTAGTAGATCAGGTCGTGCACGGTCAGCGCGAGCGGGTATTTACGGCCGAAGGTTCCCATCGTCTGCATCGGCGTGAACACGACATCGGGTTCGAGCGAGTTGACCTGAAGGGCGACAAGCGGCTCGCGTGGGCTCGTCGGCGAGCTGGCCAGCTTCCACGGCAGGTCGGGCAGCTTGTCGAGCTGTTTTTTGTCGCTGATGAGCATGGTGACGGTGTGTTTCCCGGCCGCGGCCCCGCCGGGGCCGACGAGTTCGGCCAGCGCGCTCACGACGCCGGCCGTGTAGCGGCTGATGCCGTCGTGCCGGCCTACACGCGTGTAGCGACAGTCGAAGACGATCTTCACGCGGAGTGCTTCCCGCTCGGCTTGGCTGCCTGGGCTCCGTGGGGCTCCCGTTCCTTCAGCGCCTGCCGCGCCTGCCGCTCGGCGACGAACGCCGAAATGGCGCGGGCGGCCTCCACGGGGCGTTCGTAGTGGATGAGGTGGCCGACGCCGTGCAGAACGACGAGCCGGGCATCCGGAATCAGCGTCGCCAGGCGCTCTTCGGCCGCGACCGGAGTGATGTCGTCACGATCGCCGGCGATGAGCAGGGTGGGCGGGGTGATCTGTGCGGCGAACTCCGAGACGTCATTGCTCACCGAAGCTTCGAAGGCCTCCACGACCACCGCGCGGTTCGAGAAGGCGCCGAAGTAGCGGTGGTGCTGGTCGTGGATCCAGGCGCGCAGCGCGCGGTTCTTCGTCTTGGCCATGGTGATGCTGATGAATCTGGTGACCAGAGCGAGCCGCAGCCACGCGAAGCCGAGCTTCTGCGGCAGCCACGCCCCCACCTTGTAGTAGAAGACCGCGAGGCGGGTGAGAATGCCGCGGGGGCCCGAGAGAGCCGGTGCCGCGATGGGATTCACCAGGATGACCCGCTCGGCCTCGAGGCCGCCGGCGAGGGCCGCCGCCACGATGATGGATCCGAACGAGTGCCCGAGAATGACTGCGTCGGGCCCGAGGTCGAGTTGTGAGACCAGATCGCGGAGCCACGCCGAGTAGCCCGCGATGTCGTGCGTGCGCTTTAGCGGCGTGGAGATGCCGAACCCGGGCAGGTCGGGCACGATGACGGTGAAGCCGGGCAGCCTCGCGGCGATCGGCTCCAGGCCGTGATGGTCGCCGCGAAAGCCGTGCACGAGCAGGATGGTCGGGGCAGAGTCGCGCGCCACGACGCCCGCCGCGGGCGAGCCGCCGTCGTCGCTGCCGCCCGATTCGCCCGTGTCACCCGCCACGGGGCCGTAGGTCCAGAGCTCGGTGGTGCCACCGAGCACGTCGAGCGAGGAGCGAGTGAGCGGTTTCGCGGCGAGCTGCGCGGCGTGGGGTGAGGGCGGAATCATCCCCACCACCCTAATCCGTGCATCCTGATACCAGCTGAAGCCGCAGCGGGCGAGGCGGAGCAAAGCGGGCATCCGCTCGCCGAAATGCAAGACCTGCCGCCAAAAACGTGAGCGGCCTGAAACCTGGTCTATCGTGAAGCGTGGGCTGCCGGCCCCTCGCCTCGAATTGATCAGGGAAGGTCTGCTGTGAGCTTTACCGCACCCATTCAACTGCCCGGACTCACGCTCGACCCGCAGTGGTTCAAGCGTTCGGTGTTCTACGAGGTGATGATCCGCTCGTTCGTCGACAGTAACGGCGACGGAGCCGGCGATCTCGCGGGCTTGGTGTCGAAACTCGACTATCTGCAGTGGCTGGGCATCGACGGGCTGTGGCTGCCGCCGTTCTTCGATTCGCCGCTGCGTGACGGTGGGTACGACATCTCGGACTACCGCGCGATTCTGCCCGAATTCGGTTCGGTCGACGAGTTTCGCGACCTCGTGACCAAGGCGCACGAGCGCAACATGCGCATCGTGATCGACCTGCCGCTGAACCACACCTCTGACGCGCACGACTGGTTTCAGCAGTCGCGCGAAGACCCCGATGGCCCGTACGGCGACTTCTACGTCTGGAGCGACACCGATAAGAAGTACGAGAACATGCGCATCATCTTCGTCGACACCGAGGAGTCGAACTGGACCTTCGACCCGGTGCGTCGACAGTTCTTCTGGCATCGCTTCTTCTCGCACCAGCCCGACCTCAACTTCGAGAACCCCGCGGTGCACGAGGCCATGTTCGAGATCGTTCGGTTCTGGCTCGACCTCGGCGTCGACGGCTTTCGGCTCGACGCGATTCCGTACCTCTACGAGTCAGAGGAGGGTAACGGCGAGGGCGAGCCGAAAACGCACGAGTTCGTGGCGAAGCTGCGCAAGATGGTGGATCGCGAGTATCCCGGCCGCATCATGATCGCCGAGGCCAACCAGTGGCCGCGCGAGGTGGCCGCATTCTTCGGCACCGACGAAGACCCCGAGTGCCACATGGCCTTCGACTTTCCCGTGATGCCGCGCATCTTCTATTCGCTTCGCTCGCAGACGGCGGGCGAACTCATCCGTACTCTGTCGGAGGTCACCGAGATTCCCGAGTCTGCGGGCTGGGGCGTGTTCTTGCGCAACCACGACGAGCTCACGCTCGAAATGGTTTCGGAAGAATACCGCCAGGCGATGTACGGCTGGTATGCCTACGACCCGCGGATGCGCGCGAACATCGGTATCCGCAGGCGCCTCGCTCCTCTGCTCGACAACTCGCGCGCCGAACTCGAGCTGGCGCACGCGCTGCTGTTCGCACTCAACGGCTCGCCGTTTCTCTATTACGGCGACGAGATCGGCATGGGCGACAACATCTGGCTGCCCGACCGAGACTCCTCGCGCACGCCCATGCAGTGGACCCCCGACCGCAACGCCGGGTTCTCGACCGCCGACCCGGGCAAGCTGTTCTTGCCGGTGGTGCAGTCGCTCGTCTACAACTACACGCTGGTGAACGTCGAGTCGCAGCTCGCCCAATCGCGCTCGATGCTGCACTGGGTGCGCAACGTGATCCACGTGCGCAAGGCGCATCCGGCGTTCGGGCTCGGCGACCTCAAAGTGGTGCCGACCAACCACGAGTCGGTGCTCGCCTTCGTGCGCTCGTACGCGGGCTCGGCGAACCAGTGGGGGGATGCTCCGGAGCGCATTCTCTGCGTCTTCAGCTTCGCGCACAACCCGGTGTCGGTGACGCTCGACCTCAGCGAGTTCGCCGGTCGTCGCCTCAACGATTTGTTCGGTGGAGGGGAATTCCCCACCGTCGGTTCGGATGGTGCTGTGGCGCTCACGCTGGCGACGCAGAGCTTCTACTGGCTGAAGATCGGTCAGCCCGCCGCCGAAGAGGTGTATTAGAACGACCCAATTCCGCACTCGCCGGGAGGCTCGCCTGGCAATGTCGGTAGCCCGCCCTAGTGTGAATTCCGTGGAACCGACAGAGCACCTCCTCCAGCCGACACTCTTCGACATCGAGCCGGCAGAGGTGCTGCCGCTGGTTGAACCGCACGGCCGGCATGCAGTGGCCGAGCGCCCGGCGGCGCCATTCGTACCGGTGTCGCGGCAGGCCGCTGAAGCCGCCGCGGGCGCGTTCTCGACGCGAGCAGAGCCACGGGCATCCACCGCCCTGCTCGACGCACCGGCGGGGCCCGCGTGGGCGCACCGGCTCGCCGTGTTCGACCTCGAGACCACCGGAATCGACGTCGAAACGAGCCGCATCGTCACCGCGAACGTGAGCATCATCGACCACCTCGGTGTCACCCAGTCGCGGTTCGACTGGATGGCCGACCCGGGAATCCCGATTCCCGCGCAGGCGTCGGCCGTGCACGGTGTCAGCACCGAGCGTGCGGTCGCCGAGGGTCGTTATGCGCCCGACGTCATCGCCGAGATCGTGGATGCTCTGACCGCCGCCCTCGACGAGGGTCTGTCGATCGTCATCTACAACGCCCCGTACGACCTCACCCTGCTCGACCGCGAGGCCCGCCGCCACGGCATCACTCCCCTGCGCGAGCCGCTGCCCGTGGTCGACCCGCTCGTCATCGACAAGGCGCTCGACCGCTATCGCAAAGGAAAGCGCACGCTCGAGGCAGCCGCTCTGCATTACGAGGTCGACCTCTTCGACGCCCACGACGCCGGTGCCGACGCCATCGCCGCGGGCCGCGTCGCCCAGGCCCTTGCCCTGCGCTTCGAGGCCGAACTCGACATCACCAGCGAGCAGCTGCACCACTCCCAGGTCGCCTGGGCTCGTGACCAGTCCGCCTCGTTCCAGGACTACATGCGCCGCACCAAAGACCCCACCTTCACCGCCCGCGCCGCGTGGCCCATCGGCTAAGGGGCCAGCGCGCGGCGAAAACGGAGGAGATTTCGAGGTGGTGCGGCCCTATTGGGCCTACGGTGTCGATATCTCCGCTGTTTTGCATGGCTCGGGCACACAAAGAGGGCGGATGACCGAAGTCATCCGCCCTTTGCGTGCGTCAAGCCGGACGGGGGCCGGCTTGACGGTAGGTACTGCCTACTTGCCGAAGCCCTTGTAGCGGCTGTTGAACTTCTCGACACGACCGGCCGAGTCGAGGATGCGCTGCTTGCCCGTGTAGAACGGGTGCGACTCGCTCGAGATCTCGACGTCGATGACGGGGTACGTGTTGCCGTCTTCCCACTCGATGGTCTTCTGGCTCGTCACGGTGGAGCGGGTCAGGAAGGTTGCGCCCGAAGCCAGGTCGCGAAAAACGACGGGCAGGTAGTCGGGGTGAGTGTCGGTCTTCATGGAGGGAATCCTTGATGCTACTTGAGGGGTGAGAGTGAAGTGGTGCAAAAGTCATGGCAGACATGCCGAACAGCGGCAGGGCCAGCTAGAGAGTCTATCAGAAGAACCGGATGATCACGAAGCGCGCCGAGCATTTACGAAGTCGATTCACGCAGCCGATACGCGCGCGTCACGCGGCCCGCGCGGCGTATCGCCCGTCGGATTCGGTGAGCACGATCGGCAGCCCGAAGGTGGTCTCGAGATTCGCGGCGGTGAGGGCTTCCTGCAGCGGCCCCGCCGCCACGATCTGCGCCTTCGAGATGAGCAGTACGTGGGTGAAACCGCGCGGGATCTCTTCGACGTGGTGCGTCACCATCACGATGGCGGGTGCCGAGGGAGCCGAAGCATAACCGCCGAGCAGCTGCAGCAGTTCTTCGCGGGCGCCGAGGTCGAGTGAGGCAGCCGGCTCGTCGAGCAGCAGCAGTTCGGGGTCGGTCATCACCGAGCGCGCGATCTGCACGCGCTTCTGCTCGCCGTCGCTCAGCGAGCCGAAGCGGCGCTGTTCGAGGTGGTCGAGCTTCCACTCGGCCAGCACGCGCTGGGCGCGGCGCAGGTCGATCTCGTCGTACTGCTCGTTCCAGCGACCGGTGACGGAGTACGCGGCGGTCAGAACGACGTTGAGCACCGTTTCGTCGGCCGGAAAGCGCTTCGCCATTGCCGACGACGCGAACCCCACGCGCGGGCGCAGTTCGAACACATCGACACGGCCCATGCGCGAGTCGAGAATCTGCGCGGTGCCGCTGGTGGGGTGCACCATCGCCGAGGCGAGGTTCAGCAGGGTCGTCTTGCCGGCTCCGTTCGGGCCCAGAATGACCCAGCGCTGATCGGCGTCGACCTTCCAGTTGATGGAATCGAGGATGCGGTTTCCGTTACGAACGACCGACACGTCTTCAAGGTCAAGAACTGTGGGCATGCCCTCAAGCCTATCCGCCGCCACGACCTCGAATGGACAGAATCGCCCCTCTCGGCACGCTCAGATCAGGCTGCGGTAAATGCGTTCGGTTTCTTCGGCGATCTGCTTCCAACTGAACGTGCTTTCGGCCCGCAGCCTGCCGGCTGCGCCCATCGCGCGAGCACGCGTGGGGTCTGCGACCACTTCGGTCAGAGCGGCCGCGAGATCGTGCACGAATCGCTCCGGATCGATCGGAGTGCCGGTTCCATCGGTGACCTGATCGATCGGCACAAGTCTCCCCGTGACGCCGTCGTCGACGACCTCAGGGATGCCGCCCGTCGCGGTGCCCACGACCGGCAGACCGCACGCCATCGCCTCGAGGTTCACGATGCCGAGCGGCTCGTAGACCGACGGGCACACGAAGACCGTTCCGCTTGTCAGCACCGCAGAGAGATCACGCTGGCTGAGCAGTTCGGGAATCCACACGACACCAGACCGCTGCTGCTGCAACTCGCGCACCCCCGCCGTGACCTCGGCGAGGATTTCGGGCGTGTCGGGGGCGCCGGCGCACAAGATGAGCTGAACATCCGGTGGCAACTGCGCAGCGGCGCGCAACAAGTAAGGCAGGCCCTTCTGCCGCGTGATGCGCCCGACGAACACAACGGATGGTCGGGTCGTGTCGATTGCGTGGCGCTCGAGTACTTCGTCGTCGTACACCGGCTTCCACTTCTCGAGGTCGATGCCGTTGTAGACGACACTGACCCGGTCTTCGGGAATAGACGGGTACGAGCGCAAGATGTCGTTGCGCATGCCGCCACTCACAGCGATCACCGAGTCGGCGGACTCGAAGGCGTTCTTCTCGATCCACGACGAGAGCCGGTATCCGCCGCCGAGTTGCTCGGCCTTCCACGGGCGCAGCGGCTCGAGCGAATGCGCGGTCACGACGTGCGGAATGCCGTGCAGCATCGAACCGAGTTGACCCGCGGCGTTGGCGTACCACGTGTGCGAGTGAACCACGTCTGCTCCCGCGACGTCGTTCGCGATCTGCAGGTCGACGCCGAGCGTCGTGAGCGTCGGATTCGCGCCGACGAGTTCGACCGGCGGGCGGTAGGAGAACACGCCCTCTTCGCTGCGAGGCTCACCGAAAGCGCGCACGATGACGTCGATGTTCACTCGCAGGGCTTTCACGAGTTCGGCGACGTGCACCCCCGCTCCGCCGTAGACCTCGGGTGGGTATTCTCTGGAAATCACATCGACGCGCACAACCATGAACGTAGTACCAATCGGGCCGTGCGTCGAGGCTCATCGGCGGTGCGATTCACGGCCTATTGTTAGAGCTATGGCTGCATCAAAGAAGATTTTCGGCATCGTTCTCGCTGGTGGCGAAGGTAAGAGGCTCATGCCCCTCACTGCAGACCGAGCGAAGCCCGGTGTCCCGTTCGGCGGCGGTTACCGCCTCATCGACTTCGCCCTCTCGAACCTCATCAACTCGGGGCTGACGAAGATCGTCGTGCTGACTCAGTACAAGTCGCACAGCCTCGACCGGCACATCTCGCAGACCTGGCGCATGACCGGGCTGCTCGACTCGTATGTCGCCTCAGTGCCGGCTCAGCAGCGGCTCGGCAAGCGCTGGTTCAGCGGCTCGGCCGACGCTATTCTGCAGAGCCTGAACCTCATCCGCGACGAGAAGCCCGACATCGTGGTCGTGGTCGGCGCCGACCACGTGTACCGCATGGATTTCGCGCAGATGGTCGAGGCGCACATCGCCTCCGGCCTGCCCGTCACAGTCGCGGCCATCCGTCAGCCGATGGAGCTCAGCGACCAGTTCGGTATCATTCAGACCGACCCCGAGAATCCGTCGCTCATCACAGAGTTTCTCGAGAAGCCGAAGACGGCGGTCGGCCTCGCGGATGCTCCGCACGAAGTGCTCGCTTCGATGGGTAACTACGTCTTCAACGCGGATGCCCTGATCGACGCCGTGATTCGCGACGGCGAGAAGCCCGAATCGAACCACGACATGGGCGGCGACATCATTCCCGACTTCGTGTCGCAGGGTCTCGCAGGCGTGTACGACCTGTCGCGCAACGAGGTGCCCGGAGCGACAGACCGCGACCGGTACTACTGGCGCGACGTGGGTACCATCGAGTCGTTCTACGACGCCCACCAAGACCTCATCTCGGCGCTGCCGGTGTTCAACCTGTACAACAGCGCCTGGCCCATCTACACGCAGCAGCTCAACTCGCCGCCGGCAAAGTTCGTGCGCGACGCGAAGGGCAACAGCGGAACCACGATCGAGTCGATCGTGTCGCTCGGCTGCCTCATCTCGGGCGCGCGCATCGAACGCAGCGTGCTGGGGCCGTGGGTCACCATCGAGTCGAGTGCGTTAGTGCAGGACTCGGTTCTCTTCGACCGCGTGCACATCTATCCAGACGCCGTGGTTCGCCGCGCTATTCTGGACAAGAACGTGGTGGTCTCAGCAGGCGCCATGATCGGAATCGACCACGCTCGCGACCGCGAACGCGGCTTCACTGTGACCGACACGGGCATCACCGTTGTGGGCAAGGGAGTAACCGTAGAACCATGACCACAGCCCGTTTTCTGGTCGTGCTCGATGTCGATTCGACACTGATCGAAAACGAAGTGATCGAAATGCTTGCCGATTGCGCGGGCAGCCTCACCGAGGTCGCTGCAATCACCGAGCGCGCCATGTCGGGCGAACTCGACTTCGAGCAGAGCCTGCGCGCCCGCGTCGCCACGCTCGCCGGCCTGCCGACCTCGTGTTTCGAAGAAGTTGCAGCGGGCATCCGGGTCACCCAGGGTGTGCCCGAGCTCATCGCCGGCCTGCACGCAGCGGGCGGGCGCATCGGAGTCGTCTCGGGTGGTTTTCACGAGCTGCTGGATGCCCTGGCCGAAGACCTCGAACTCGATCACTGGCACGCCAACCGCCTCGAGGTCGCCGACGGACGCTTGACGGGCAACGTGCGCGGCCCCGTTGTGGATGCCCAAGCCAAGGCCGACGCGCTGGTGGAATGGGCCCGGGTCGCGGGCCTGCCGCTGGCTCAGACGGTGGCCGTGGGCGACGGAGCTAACGATCTGCGCATGATGCAGTCGGCCGGGCTCTCGGTCGCGTTCAATGCGCGCCCCATCGTGCGCGCTCAGGCGCACCTCGCTCTCGACACTCGTGACCTCTCCCAGCTGCTCCCCCTGCTCGGCCTGCGCGGCTGACGCGGCCCCGCCATCCGCTGCAGCGCGGGCTTGCGGGCTTGCGCTCCACGCGTGCAACAGAGGCGCGGTAGTTTGGCGCACGCGCGGTAGTTCGAATTACCGCGCAAGCGCCAAACCAACGCGCGGGCACCGAACTACCGCGTGCGATCCCTGATGGGTGGGCGGGGTCGGGGTGCGAACGGTGCGACGTGTAGTCTCTCCCAGACTTCCGGCCGGGTCAGTGGCCCATGCCGAGTCCACCGTCGACGGGGATGACCGCTCCGGAGATGTAGGCGGCGTCGTCACCCGCGATCCAGGTGATGACCTTCGCGACCTCGGCGGGCGTAGCGAAGCGGCCCACGGGTATGGACTTCTTGTAGTCGGCGAGCTGGGCATCCGGCAGCTCGGCGGTCATATCGGTCTCGATGAGCCCGGGTGCGACGACGTTCGCTGTGATGCCCCTCGAACCGAGTTCGCGGGTGAGCGAGCGGGCCATGCCCACAAGTCCCGCCTTCGAGGTGGAGTAGTTGACCTGGCCGGCCGCGCCCAGCAGCCCCGAGACGCTCGAGATGAGGATGATGCGGCCGAACCGCGCCTTCATCATTCCCTTCGAGGCCCGCTTCACGACGCGCCAGGCGCCCGTGAGGTTGGCGTCGATGACGTCGGTGAAGTCGTCTTCGGTCATGCGGATGAGCAGGGTGTCGCGCGTGATGCCGGCGTTGGCGACCACGACTTCGACCGGCCCGAGCGCCGCTTCGACCTCGGTGAAGGCGGCGTCGATGGATGCAGCGTCGGTGACATCGGCGCGCACGGTGAGTGAACCGTCTGGGCCTTCGCCCGAGCGCGCGGTGACGGCGACTCGGTGGCCCTCGGCCACGAACTCCTCCGCGATGGCGTAACCGATGCCGCGGTTGCCTCCCGTGATGACTACGGTGCGGGGAGTCGTCATGGCGGAGTCCTTTTCGTGCGGTGTCAACCCAGGCGTTTCGTGGGCCGCATATCAGCTTAGGAGACTCAGAGGGAGCGTAAACTCAAAAGATCCCCGTTCGAAGTGGCGCACACATGAAGAAGCAACAGCAGTCGGTTACGTCTCTGCCCCAGTCCCCGCTCGAAGAGCGGCACTCGCGCATGATCAAGTACTCGATTGCCATGGGCGTTCGTCTGTTGTGCCTTGCGGCTTTGCTCTTCGTGCACGAGTGGTATTTCATGATCGCGCTCGGCGTCGCCGCCGTGGTGTTGCCCTGGCTCGCCGTGGTGATCGCGAATACGGGAGCGAACACGCCCGGCACCATGAGTTCGCCCGGCGGGCAGATGGTGGCGTTCGACCAGGTTCCCCCGACGACGCGTCAGCGCGAGTACGGCGGGCGCCCCGAGTGAGCGAACCGTTCGGGCTGGGGCTAGCGCCCGAGCCGGGCTCACGGGAATGCTCGCGCGCCGGCTGCCGCAGTGAGGCGGTGTGGTCGATCGGATGGCGTAACCCGCGCATCCATTCGGCCGACCGCGTGAAGGTGTGGGTCGCCTGCGACGAGCACGTCGAGTTCTTGCGGGAGTTCTTGCTGGCGCGCGACTTTCCTGTCGCCGTGACGCCGCTCGACGCCGCCGACGGTGCAGAGGTAGCGCCCGCCGCCCAGTGACGGCTCGAGTCGGGTCGGCTCGACTCGGCTCAGCGACGTCTCGACTCAGATCTGTTCGTGCTCTGCCTCGTTTCAGTCACGTCTGGGCTCCGTGAAAGAGTTCGCGATTGCGGCTACGGCCGCGTCGCCGCATTCGCAACCGAGCGCCCAGAGCAGATGCTGCCCGTCTGGCCTCCGGTCACCGTGCCAATACGCGACGTGCTGACGATGAATTCGAGAGTGTTCATCCACTCACATCATGTGAAATTGGCTCATTCCGTACCTGGATGACATAAACTCAAAGAATTCTCCCTGCCCGGTTGCAGCGTTGCCTCTGCCGGACATTTCCCTAGTGTGGCCGCTCATCAGGCCCGGAAACGAGGATCGATTGTCTCCACCACCTCATGCCCATTTCGAGCAGGTCTATGCCGACCACTACGCCGAAGTACTGCGGTTCGTGACGCGGCGTGCGCATCCGCTGAACGTCGACGATGTCGTCAGCGAGACGTTCATCGCTGCCTGGCAGCGACGGGATGCACTGCCGATGCCAGCGCTGCCGTGGCTCTATCGCACCGCCCGCAATGTGATGCTGAATTCCGCGCGCGGTTCGGGTCGTCGGCAGGCGCTCACGATGCGTATCGCGACGCACGCGCCGGGCACCCAGACCGATGACGTTGAAGCTCTCGAGCGTCAGCTCGACCTTCGTGCCGCCTTCGGCACGCTCAGCGCCGCCGACCAAGAGGTGCTCGCCCTGCACGTCTGGGAAGACCTCGATGCCCGCTCGGCCGCGGCCGCGATCGGATGCTCGCGAGCCACCTATTCCATGCGCCTCACCCGCGCCCGCCGTCGCCTCGCCGCTCTATTGCGCGAGACACCGGCACCCGTACCCGCTTCACCTCTCACGCTAGGAACCACCCCATGACCGCTCACCTCGCTTCCCCACCCCTCGAAGACCTGCACGCTCTTGATCCCGCCCCGCCCACCACTCTCACCGCCAGCCAAGCCGCTCGCCGAGATGCTCTCTTCTTGCGCGTCACCTCAGCCGAGGTTACGAAGCGATCCCACGCAAAGAGCCGCCGAATTGTGCTCGGTGGATTGGGGCTCAGTGCTCTGACCGTTGGTGCCTTTGTAATCGGTCTCGTGGTGACCACAGGAGCCGTGACACCGCAGCCTGCGGTTTCCAACTTCGCGCTTCCCGCCAGAGGAGAACTTGCGAGTTGGACATCGACTCCAACGCCAACACCGCCATCACCCGCACTCGCCGACGCATGCACGCAAGCGAGTGCGACGCATCCAGCGACCTCGAAAGACATTCGGGTGTTTACCAGCGAGGTTCGTGGCGCTTTCACCGCTCAGATGATGCAAGTCGGTGACGAAACGGGATATTGCATCTCGACTCCATCCGCGGGCGCGAGCTGGATCCTCATACCTGCCGATAACATCGTCGACGCTTCGCCCGTCACTGCTGCTCAGGTGAGTGAGGCGTGGGTACAAGACGCGTCGTTACCCGACGATCTCGGAAATGCTGTGCTCGTGGGCGGGAGCGCCGGCGAGGATGTCATCGGAGTCCGGGTCCACCGAAAAGACGGCACCTTCGTCATCGCAACGGTGAACAACGGGCACTGGTCGGCATGGTGGCCCTCCGGAGAATCCCCAGAAGGTGACGTTCGCTCCGAATCGGGAGTGTTCGGCGACGAACTCGATTTTACGACGACCGACGGCGCCACGCACGTCATGACTACCTGGTAGTTACGCGAGCTCGATGAGCTCTTGGTACTCCTTGTTCCAGTGGTCTTCGGTGCCGTCGGGCAGGATGAGCACACGCTCGGGGTTCAGTGCCATGACGGCGCCCTCGTCGTGGGAGACCAGAACTACTGCGCCCTCGTAGTTGGCCAGAGCATCCAGAATCTCTTCGCGGGACGCCGGATCGAGGTTGTTCGTGGGCTCGTCGAGCAGCAGCACGTTGGCGCCCGAGACGACGATCATCGCCAGAGCGAGCCGGGTCTTCTCTCCACCGGAGAGAACCCCGGCGAGCTTGTGCGAGTCGTCCCCGGTGAATAGGAACGAGCCGAGAACCCGCCGCGCCTCGGTTTCGGTGAGGTTCGGCGACGACGACACCATGTTCTGCAGCACGGTGCGCTTCACGTCGATGGTCTCGTGCTCTTGCGCGTAGTAGCCGATGCGCAGGCCGTAACCGGGCTCGACCTGGCCGGTGTCGGGCTTGTCGATGCCGGCCAGGATGCGCAGCAGGGTAGTCTTTCCGGCACCGTTGAAGCCGAGCACGACGACTTTCGAACCGCGGTCGATGGCGAGGTCGACGGCCGTGAAGATCTCGAGCGAGCCGTAGCTCTTCGAGAGGTCGCTCGCCATGAGCGGGGTGCGACCGCAGGCCACGGGCTCGGGAAAGCGCAGCTTCGCGACGCGGTCGACCACGCGGGTCTCGTCGAGGCCCGAGAGCATCTTCTCGGCGCGGCGCACCATCTGGTGAGCGGCGGCCGCTTTTGAGGCCTTTGCACCGAACCGGGCGGCCTGCATCTGCAGCACGCCGGCCTTCTTCTCGACATTGGCGCGCTCTTTCTTGCGGCGCTCTTCGTCGGAGGCACGCTGGCGCAGGTAGTTCTTCCAGCCCATGTTGTAGATGTCGATGACGGTACGGTTCGCGTCGAGGTAGAACACGCGGTTCACGGTCTCTTCGACGAGCGCCACGTCGTGGCTGATCACGATCAGGCCGCCCTGAAAGCCCTTGAGAAACTCGCGCAGCCAGACGACAGAGTCAGCGTCGAGGTGGTTCGTCGGTTCGTCGAGCAGCATGGTGTCGGCGCCGGAGAACAGGATGCGGGCCAGCTCGATGCGGCGGCGCTGTCCGCCCGAGAGGGTCGAGAGCGGCTGGTCGAGGATGTGGTCGGGCAGGCTCAGGTTCGAGGCGATCGAGGCGGCTTCGGCCTCAGCAGAGTACCCGCCGAGAGCGTTGAAACGATCATCCAGGTTGCCGTACTTCTTCATGGCCTTGTCGACGACTTTGGGGTCACTCGACGACATATCGAGTTGTGCCTGCTGCATCTGCAGCACGATCTGACCGAGGTCACGAGCATCCAGGATGCGCGTACGAGCGAGATCTTCGGGGTTGCCCGAGCGTGGATCTTGCGGCAGATACCCGATCTGACCCGAGATGTCGATGCGGCCACCGTCGGGCTTCAGTTCGCCGGCCAGGGTCTTCGTGAGCGTGGTCTTGCCCGCGCCGTTTCGCCCCACCAGACCGACTTTGTCGCCGGCCGAGACGCGAAAATTCACGTCTGACATCAGAATCCGGGCGCCAACTCGCAGCTCAAGGTCATGCACACTGAGCACGGGAATAGTCCAAATCTTTGGTCGCGTCGCCGCGGCAGGGGTGGGAGGGAGTCTCTCCAGTATAAAACGAGTGCGCCTGTTACTATTCCCTGCCCCCGACGGCACCGAGGCGAGCGGCCCGTCTTATTCGTGCGGTCGTCTTGCCACGGTGCGACCCATCGGGCATGCGAATGCCGATGCGCCCCGCTCGCTCGAGCTCCGTGACGTCAGTTACACGCGTTCCTTCAAGGTTGAGCAGGTGCAGCCAGGGAAGGCGAGCGAGTGGCGAGATGTCGGCAACGTCGGTGTACGACAGATCCAGTTCGACCAGTCGATCGGCCGACCGGAGCGGTGAGATGTCGGTCACCGGAGTGTGGGCCAGCGAGAGCACGAGCAGCTCACTGAGGCGATCGACCACGGTGACGTCACGCACAGGAGTTTGTTCGAGGTAGAGGAATTGCAACCTCGACGGCGCTGACAGCGAAGACAGCGACGATGCCCCGGTACGCGAGAGGTTCAGGCGGCGTAGCCGCGTCAGCCCGCGCAGAGCAGTCACGTCGATGAGTCTGCCGTTACCGGAGAGATCCACGTCTGTGAGCCGGACCAGGCTGGTGACGGGCTCGAGTTCTCTGATGTCGCACCCGGCGGCGTGCAGTGCCTCGAGGTTCGCCAGACGTTCGATTCCAGAGAGGTCTTGTGCTCCGAACCTCGAGAGATCTAGCCCGATGACCGTGTTGAACTGCTCGGGGTCGGCGTGTCGAGCGTTGGTGTGAACCGCCGCCGACACCGCTCGCGCGACGCGTGCATCGCGAAACGGCTCAGATCGCACTCCGTCGGAAGCGCTCACGCCGTCTTACCCACGCGGCGCCTTTCTTCTCGGTCAACTACGTCGACATCGAGAATAGCAACAATTACTCAGCTTCTGCCAGCGCGGCAGGGTAAGTCGATCAGATCGAGAAGCCGAGCGCCCGCATCATGTCTCGACCGTCGTCGGTGATCTTGTCGGGGCCCCACGGCGGCATCCATACCCAGTTGATGCGAAAGGCTTCCACCACGCCGTCGAGCGCCTCGGCGGTCTGCTCTTCGAGCACGTCGGTCAGCGGGCATCCGGCGCTCGTGAGCGTCATGCTGATAATCAGGGCGTTGTTCTCGTCGTCCCAGCCGAGGTCGTAGACGAGCCCGAGGTCGACGATGTTGACGCCGAGCTCCGGGTCCATGACGTCTTTCAACGCCTCTTCGACCTGGTCGTACTTCGTGGGTTCGAGTGTGGTGACCATAACTGAATCCTACGCGCGATCAGGCGTTGACGGCCGGCGCGGCCGAAGAAGCAGAAGCGGCGACAGAAGCTGCGGAAGCGTCGGCGGCTTCGGCAGAAGCGATCGCTGCTGCGGCGGCGGCACTCGCCTTGACGTACTCGTCGTAACCCTCGTTCTCGAGCTGAACGGCGAGCTCGGGTCCGCCCGACTCGACGACCTGGCCGGCGACGAACACGTGCACGAAGTCGGGGGTGATGTAACGCAGAATGCGGTTGTAGTGCGTGATCAGCAGAACCCCGAGATCGGTGTTCTCTTTGGCGCGGTTCACGCCCTCTGACACGATTTTCAGCGCGTCGACGTCGAGGCCCGAGTCGGTTTCGTCGAGCACGGCGAACTTGGGCTTCAGCAGTTCGAGCTGCAGAATCTCGTTACGCTTCTTCTCGCCGCCCGAGAAGCCCTCGTTCACGTTGCGCTCGGCGAACTGGCTATCCATGCGCAGCGCGGACATGGTCGATTTCACGTCTTTGATCCAGCCGCGCAGCGGCGGCGCTTCGCCGTCGATCGCGGTCTTCGCGGTGCGCAAGAAGTTGGTGACGGTGACACCGGGTATCTCGACGGGGTACTGCATCGCGAGAAAGAGGCCGGCACGGGCACGCGCATCCACCGAAAGCGTGGTCATCTCTTCGCCGTCGAGCAGAATAGATCCGCTGGTGACGTGGTATTTCGGATGCCCGGCGATCGCATAGGCGAGCGTCGACTTACCCGATCCGTTCGGGCCCATGATGGCGTGGGTCTGGCCCTGCTCGATGCGCAAGTTCACGCCGCGCAGAATCTGCTTCGAACCCAGTTCGGTGTCGACGCTGACGTGCAGGTCTTTGATTTCGAGTACAGACATTTTCTAAGCAATCTCTTTTGTGAGGGTCGGGTCGATGTAGATGTCGCCGTCGACGATGCTGAGTTCGTAGACGGGAACCGGCTCATAGGCCGGGAGGGTCAGCGGCTTGCCGGTGAGCAGCGAGAACTTCGAGCCGTGCGCCCAGCATTCGAGCGTGTCATCCTCGACGAAACCCTCGGCCAGCGAGATGTCGCCGTGCGTGCAGGTGTCGCCGATGGCGTGGCAGTCGCCCGCCGAGTCTTTGACGAGCGCGATGGCGACGCCATCGATCTCGACGCGCAGGGCCTCGTTCTCGTTCAGCTCGGTGAGCGCGCAGATGCGTACCGCGGCCATCAGGCGAGCCCGCCCTCGTTGGCGGCGGCACCTGCGACGGCTCCTGCGACGGCTCCTGCGACGGCATCCACCAGCTCGGCCTCGACGGCGCGCGTCAGGCGCTCCTCGACAGCATCCGAGCCGATCTTCTGGATGATCTCAGCCAAGAATCCGCGCACCACCAGGCGTCGCGCCTCTTCTTCGCTGATTCCGCGCGACTGCAGATAGAACAGCTGCTCGTCGTCGAAGCGTCCGGTCGACGAGGCGTGCCCCGCGCCGAGGATGTTGCCGGTCTCGATCTCGAGGTTCGGGATCGAGTCGGCACGGGTGCCCTCCGACAGAACCAGGTTGCGGTTCTCTTCGTAGCTGTCGGTGCCGTTCGCGCTCTGGCGAATGAGCACGTCGCCTACCCAGACCGAGTGCGCTCCCTCACCCTGCAGCGCACCCTTGTACTTCACGCGCGAACGCGAGTTCTCGGCCTCGTGGTCGATGTACACGCGCTGCTCGAGGTGCTGCCCCGCATCGGCGAAGTACAGACCGTACGCTTCGGTGTTCGACCCGGTCGACGACAAGTGGATGCTCGGGTTCACTCGCACGACCGATCCGCCGAGCGACACCACCACGTGCCGCAGCGTTGCGTCGCGTCCGACCTGGGCGAAGTGGCTGGCCAGGTGCACGGCGGAGTCGTTCCATTCCTGCACGCTCACCACGGTGAGCTCGGCCCCGTCACGAACGACGATCTCGACGTTCTCGGTGAGCCGGGCATCCCCCGAGTTCTCGAGGATGACGAGCCCGCGGCTGTTCGGCGCGGCGGTGATGACGGTGTGCGCGCCGCGGGGGGCGCTGCCGAGGGCAGAACGGGCCACGACGAACTCCGCTGAGGGCGACTCGCTGGTCACGTCGATGGCCAGGGCCTTGTCGACGGATGTCCACGCGTTGGCGCTCGCCTTGTCTTCGGGAAGCCCAGCGCTGCCGAAGCGGTCGTCGGTGCGGTCGATCCACGACAGGGCGAAGCCCTCGACGGGCGCAGCGGTGACCTCGTAGGGAGAGCCGTCGAGCGGCCCCGAGATGAGGTCGGCGACGAGCTTGATGGGCGTGAGCTTCCAGTCGACCTCGTGCCCGCTCGGGTCGTCGAAGTCGCCGACGTCTGCCGAGGAGTACCGCTCAGAGCGCGTCTGAACGGGAATCTCGTGCCAGGCGCCGTCGGTGTGGCTCTTCGACCCCACCGGCGCGCCGCGGTGACCGCCGGGGGCCGGGGCCGCGAACGCCGCGGCAGCCGCTTCGGGCACGCTGCTTTCGGGCACCCTGCTTTCGGGCACAGTCGTAGAAGGAGGTGTTGCTGAGGTCATTAACCTACGCTGCCTTTCGACGATAGGAGAAAGGTCATCCCACGCTGCCTTCCATGCCCATTTCGATGAGCTTGTTGAGTTCGAGCGCGTACTCCATGGGCAGTTCGCGAGCGATGGGCTCGATGAAGCCGCGCACGATCATGGCCATGGCCTCGTCTTCGGGCAATCCACGGCTCATCAGGTAGAACAGCTGCTCTTCACTGACCCGGGAGACCGTTGCTTCGTGACCGAGCTGTACGTCATCCACCCGGATGTCTATGGCGGGATACGTATCACTACGTGACTGCGTGTCGACGAGCAGCGCGTCACAGCGAACCGTGTTGGCCGAGTGATGTGCGTTCTCAGCCACCCGAACCTCGCCGCGGTACCCGGCACGACCGCCGCCACGGGCGATCGACTTCGAGACGATCGACGACTGCGTGTACGGCGCCATGTGGATCATCTTCGCGCCGGCGTCTTGGTGCTGGCCGGGCCCCGCGAAGGCGACCGAGAGCGTCTCGCCCTTGGCGTGCTCGCCCACCAGGTAGATCGACGGGTACTTCATGGTGACCTTCGAACCGATGTTGCCGTCGATCCACTCCATGGTCGCGCCCTCGTGTGCGATGGCGCGCTTGGTGACCAGGTTGTAGACGTTGTTCGACCAGTTCTGAATCGTGGTGTACCGAACGCGGGCGTTCTTCTTCACGATGATCTCGACCACGGCAGAGTGCAGCGAGTCGCTCTTGTAGATGGGGGCCGTGCAGCCTTCGATGTAGTGCACGTATGAGCCCTCGTCGGCGATGATCAGCGTGCGCTCGAACTGACCCATGTTCTCGGTGTTGATACGGAAGTAGGCCTGAAGCGGAATCTCGACGTGCACACCCTTCGGCACGTACACGAACGAGCCGCCCGACCATACGGCGGTGTTCAGCGCGGCGAACTTGTTGTCGCCAGCCGGGATGACCGTGCCGAAGTACTCGTCGAAGAACTCCGGATGCTCGCGCAGGGCCGTATCGGTGTCCATGAAGATGACGCCCTGAGCCTCGAGGTCCTCGCGGATCGTGTGGTAAACGACCTCGGACTCGTACTGTGCAGCGACGCCGGAGACGAGGCGCTGGCGCTCCGCCTCGGGGATGCCGAGCTTCTCGTAGGTGTTCTTGATGTCGTCGGGCAGGTCTTCCCAGGTCTGGGCCTGCTTCTCGGTCGACCGTACGAAATACTTGATGTTGTCGAAGTCGATGCCGGAAAGGTCTGCTCCCCACGTCGGCATCGGTTTGCGCTCGAAGATCTGAAGGGCTTTCAGCCGGGCCTTGAGCATCCACTCGGGTTCGTTCTTGAGCGTCGAAATGCCCTTCACGACTTCAGGCGAGATACCGCGCTTGGCGGTCGCGCCGGCGGCGTCGGAGTCGGACCACCCGAACTCGTACACCCCCAGGTTCTGAAGTTCTGGCCGGTCGATGAGTACGTCTGTCATGACTTTCTCCCTTCCTATTACAAGCTCCAACGGAACTGGCAACCTTTTTATTCTACCGGGGTGGAGATTGCCTCAGGTCGATACCCTGAAGACTCCGAGGTAACGGTTCGGTCTACCGAGAACAGCGCCGGATTCACGTCGAGCAGAACTCGCAGCGCGCCGACCCAGACAAGTGCGGCACCGAGCAGATGCAGTGCCACGAGCGCTTCGGGAAGCCCGATGAGCGACTGCACCAGGCCGAGGGCCGCCTGTGCGACGACCACCACGATGAACGTCAGCGTGCGGCGCCGGGCCAGTTGCGCGCCCGGCACCCGCAGCAGCACGGCGTACAGAACGATTCCCAGCACGAGAGTGAGCGAACCGAGCACCCCGTGCAGAATCGTGATGTCGCCCCAGTTGAACTGCATGCGCGGAACGTCGGCCGAGTCGCCCGAGTGCGGCCCCGTGCCCGAGACGAGCGTTCCCACCAGAATCAGCACGATGGTGACCGCGACCAGCACCACACTCAGCACTCGTGCGGCGGCGGGCAGGCTCACGGTTGCGGATTGTCCGCGATGAGCTCGATGCCAGGTCAGCGTCGTCGTGGTGAGCAACGCGATAGCCATCACGAAGTGAAAGGCCACGATGTACGGGTTGAGCTGCGCCAGAACCGTAATGCCACCGGCGACCGCGTTCGCCACGACAAGCCAGAACTGCGACCAGGCGAGCCGCGTCATCGCTCGCACCCGCGGCTTCTGCAGCCTCGCGGCGATGATGACCCAGCCCACGGCAGCGATGAGCACGCCGGTCAACGCCCGGTTCGTGAACTCGATCAGGCCGTGGATGCCCAGGGCCGGCGTCGTGGTCAGCGACCCTGTTTCGCACTGCGGCCAGGTCGGGCAGCCGAGTCCGGATCCGGTGACCCGCACGATGCCGCCGCTGAGCACGATGAAGATACTCACCACAAGCGCGGCGGTGGTGGCCCAGCGCAGCGCGCGAGGGCTGAGAGTCCACCGTTCTGCCGCCCAAGAAAGAGGGGTCTGCAGTCGTGGAGTGCGCATCTACGTCCGTTCGAGCTCGTGTTTTCCTACACCACGAGTGTAACTTCGCACGAGGCGACCGCAGTCTCACCCCTGGGAGATATTCACCTCCGTGAACGGGTCTGCCGTCGTGCTGTCGATCGTGAGAATGCTCGGGTCGAACACGACTCCGGGGGGTGCGACGATGTTGTAGACGCCGAAGGGCAACCCCGTCATCCGGTTCAAGGAGGCCTTGGTGCCGGCCAGATGAGCGGTCGCGAGAACGTCGAGTTCGGGCTGCAGATCAACGGTGAGGCCCTGATCGACTATCCATGCGCCTGCGTGTTTGACCACGGTGATCTGGTCTGTGTGGGCCACTCCGTTCAGCTCGAACGAGACATCCCAGGCTGCGCCCATACCGCCGTCGACACTCGTCGAATAGCCAGGACCGCTGAAGTTGCCATCGCCGTCTCCCCACGAATCTTGATCTGTCACCTGAGCGTCGGTAATGTGCTTCGCCTGGGCGTAGGCAGCGACCACGTCTGAATCGGTAGTCTCGTCGGCGAGAACTGCGGCGCCGGTGATGTCACCCGAACTGAGATCGCTCAGATACTGCGAGGCTACGCTTCGCCCCATGTCTCCCGAATTATTGGAAATGAAGCCGAATACGGCAAACCCGAGCGCGACGACGAGAAGAACCACGACTAGGCGTAGAGTAATTCTCAATGATCTCATTGAGCAATCATCACTTAAAGGCGTGCGAATGACAACCTTACGCCTGACGAACCGTGCCGCGTTCTAACGCACAGGGAGGGCGTTAGAACGGGAGCAGTGGGTCGATCGCGATCGCGAGGAACAGGATCGTGAGGTAGGTGATCGAGGCGTGGAAGACGCGCATCGGCCGAACGTCGCCGTGCCGAATGGCGGTGTTGTAGAGGCGGTGCGTCTCGTAGATGAACCAGCCGCCCGAGGCGATCGCCGCGACGGTGTAGACGAGGCCCATCGACGCAACCGGAATGAGCAGCAGCGAGCAGGCGACGGTGGCCCACGCGTACAGGATGGTCTGGAGGCCGACGACGGCACGCCCGCGGGTGACGCCGAGCATCGGCACGCCCACCGACTTGTAGTCCTCGCTGTAGCGCATCGAGAGCGGCCAGTAGTGCGGCGGAGTCCACAAGAAGATCACGCCGAAGAGAATCCAGGCGGGCCAGTCGAGCGAGTTGGTGACGGCGGCCCAGCCGATGAGCACGGGCATGCAGCCAGCGGTGCCGCCCCAGATGATGTTCTGCGAGGTGTGGCGCTTCAGGATGATCGTGTAGACGACCGCGTACAAGAAGATCGCGATGACCGAGAGGCCGGCGGCGAACCAGTTGACGAAGAAGCCGAACCACAGCGTCGACACCACGGCGAGAATCCAGGCGAAGACCAGGGCCTCGCGGTCGCTCAACTCACCGGTGACGAGTGGACGCGCCTTGGTGCGGTTCATCACGCGGTCGATGTCGCGGTCGATGTAGCAGTTGAAGGCGCCCGCTCCCCCGGCGCTCAATGCGCCGCCGACGAGCGTGGCGAACACCAGCCACAGGTTCGGAATGCCCCCCTGCGCCAGAATCATCACGGGAACCGTGGTGACGAGCAGCAGTTCCATGACGCGAGGTTTCGTCAGTGCGACGTACGCTCTGGCCTTCTGGCCCACGCCGATGCGCGGTCGCCCGATGCGGCCCTCTACAGCTACGTCCATCGCTCCTCTAACTGCTTCTGACATACCGTCCTCACTCTACGCTACGGCGTGTAGAAGTCAGGCATCGGCGGGCGCGGTTACCCCTGCCCCTTCTATACTGGACGAAGGGTGGGAAAACACCTACGGCTCGACGGTGCTCCGGGGCTTCTCCCCTCGTCCGCAACCTAAGAAGGGCTCTACACCTCGTGGCATCACTGCAGTGGGAATCTATTGACGATCAGGCCGTAAGCACAGCGAAGGTTCTCGCTGCTGACGCTGTCGAAAAGGTCGGGAACGGGCATCCGGGCACCGCGATCTCGCTCGCCCCCCTCGCCTACCTCCTCTTTCAGAAGAAGATGCGGCGTGACCCGTCAGACAACGAATGGATCGGCCGCGACCGGTTCATTCTCTCTGTGGGCCACAGCTCACTCACTCTCTACATCCAGTTGTACTTGGGCGGTTACGGCCTCGAGCTCGACGACCTGAAGAAGCTGCGCACCTGGGGCTCGCTCACACCGGGCCACCCGGAGTACGGCCACACCGACGGTGTCGAGATCACCACTGGGCCGCTCGGCCAGGGCCTGTCGTCCGCCGTCGGTTTCGCCTACGCCTCGCGTTTTGAGCGCGGCCTGTTCGATCCGGATGCCGCGGCCGGCACCAGCCCGTTCGACCACTTCATCTACACCATCGCCGGCGACGGCGACATGGAGGAGGGCATCACCAACGAGGCCTCTTCACTCGCCGGCCACCAGCAGCTCGGCAACCTCATCGCGTTCTACGACAGCAACCAGATCTCGATCGAAGACGACACCAACATCGCCTTCACCGAAGACGTGAAGGCGCGGTACGAGGCACTGCACTGGCACGTGCAGGTCGTCGACTGGAAGAAGACGGGGCTCTACGTCGAAGACGTCGCCACGCTGAACGACGCTATCGAGACCGCGAAGGGTGTCACCGACAAGCCTTCGCTCATCATTCTGAAGACCATCATCGGCTGGCCGTCGCCGAAGAAGCAGAACACCGGCAAGATCCACGGATCGGCGCTCGGCGCAGACGAGCTGAAGGGCCTCAAAGAGGTTCTCGGCTTCGATCCCGACGAGCACTTCGCCGTTTCTGACGACGTCATCACGCACACTCGTGAGGCGATCACCCGCGGCAAGGCCGCGCACGAAGAGTGGCAGGTCGGCTTCGACGCCTGGGCCGCCGCGAACCCCGAGCGCAAAGCGCTGCTCGACCGAGTGCTGAAGGGCGATCTGCCCGAGGGCATCGAGGATGCCCTGCCGGTGTTCGAGGCGGGTAAAGAGGTCTCGACCCGCGCCGCATCGGGCAAGGTCATCAACGGCATCGCCGGAGTCATGCCCGAACTGTGGGGCGGTTCGGCCGACCTCGCCGAGTCGAACAACACCACCATCGAGTCGGGCGCGTCGTTCGTGCCGAGCGAGCACTCGACGCACGAGTGGACCGGCAACAAGTACGGTCGCGTACTGCACTTCGGCATCCGTGAGCACGCTATGGGCGCGATTCTGAACGGCATCGTGCTGCACGGCAACACCCGTCCGTTCGGTGGCACGTTCCTGATCTTCTCGGACTACATGCGCCCGGCCATCCGCTTGGCCGCACTCATGAAGTCGCCGTCGATCTTCGTCTACACGCACGACTCGGTCGCGCTGGGCGAAGACGGTCCGACCCACCAGCCGATCGAGCAGCTCACCACGCTGCGGGCGATTCCCGGGCTCGACGTGGTTCGCCCCGGCGACCCGAACGAGACCGCCTGGGCGTGGCACACGATTCTCTCGCGTCGTGTCGGTCCTGCTGCGATCGCGCTGACCCGCCAGAACATTCCGACGTTCGAGCGGGGCGACGGCGAGGCATCCGGCGAGGTCTTCGCTTCGGCGAAGAACGTCGCCAAGGGTGCCTACATCCTGGCCGAAGCTCCGAACGGCGAGCCGGACGTGATCTTCATCGCGACCGGTTCAGAGGTGCAGATCGCTGTCGAGGCGCGCGAACTGCTGAAGGCCGACGGCATCAACGCCCGCGTGGTGTCGGCTCCCTGCATGGAGTGGTTCGAGGAGCAGACCGCGGAGTACCGCGAGCACGTTCTTCCTTCTGCCGTCAAGGCTCGCGTCTCGATCGAGGCCGGTCTCGGCTTGACCTGGCGCCCCTGGGTCGGTGACGCAGGCAAGAGCGTCTCGATCGAGCACTTCGGGGCATCCGCCGACTACAAGACGCTGTTCCGCGAGTTCGGAATGACCACCGGCGCGGCCATCGAGGCCGCCAAGACCTCGCTCGCCTCGCTGGCCGCCGTCTAACCCCAAGACTTTTTCGGCACCACAGACTTTTTTAGGAGAATGAAATGACTGACACCCAAACAACGACTCCCACCGCCCAGCTCTCTGCTGTCGGCGTGAGCATCTGGCTCGACGACCTGTCGCGTGAGCGCCTGCGTACCGACAACCTGCAGAAGCTGATCGCCGAGAAGAACGTCGTCGGCGTGACCACCAACCCGTCGATCTTCGCGTCGGCTCTCGCCAAGGGCGAGGCGTACGACGAGCAGGTTCGCGAACTGGCCGCAAAAGGCTACAACGTGACCGACGCCGTGTTCGAGATCACGACGGCCGACGTCGCACAGGGCTGCGACATCTTCAAGCCGGTGTACGACGCGACCAACGGATTCGACGGTCGCGTGTCGATCGAGGTCGAGCCGGGCTTCGCGAACGACGCCGAGAAGACCATCAAGCAGGCCAAAGAGCTGTTCGACAAGGTCAACAAAGAGAACGTGCTCATCAAGATTCCTGCGACGATCGAGGGTCTCGAGGCCATCACGGCGACCATCGCGGCCGGCATCAGCGTGAACGTGACGCTGATCTTCAGCCTCGAGCGCTACCGCGACGTCATCAACGCGTACCTGGCCGGGCTCGAGAAGGCTCAAGAGGCCGGTATCGATCTGTCGGGCATCCACTCGGTCGCCTCGTTCTTCGTGTCCCGCGTCGACACCGAGATCGATAAGCGTCTCGTGGCCATCGGCACCGACGAAGCGCTTGCGCTGAAGAGCAAGGCCGGCGTCGCGAACGCCCAGCTCGCCTACGAGGTCTACGAGCAGGCCTTCACCACCGAGCGCGCCAAGGTTCTGCTGGCCGCCGGCGCGAACAAGCAGCGCCCGCTGTGGGCCTCGACCGGTGTGAAAGACCCGTCGCTGCCCGACACGTTGTACGTGACCGAGCTCGCCGCCCCCGAGGTGGTCAACACGATGCCCGAGAAGACGCTCGACGCGACCTTCGACCACGGTGTCATCACCGGCAACACCATCGCCGGCAGCTACGCCGCCGCGAACAAGGTGCTCGACGCGGTCGCCGCGCAGGGCATCTCGTACGCCGAGGTCACCGAACTGCTCGAAAAAGAGGGTGTTTCGAAGTTCATCGTGTCGTGGGATGAACTGCTCGAGACCGTGCAGACGGCGCTTGATGCCGCGAAGGCCGGCGACAACGCGTGAGCGTAAAGATCCACGTTTCGGGCGGGGTCAAGGAGGCCGTCGAGGCCACCGTGCCGACCCTGGTCGACGACCTCGTCGCCTCGAGCATCACCGGGCAAGATCCGGCGCTGTGGGGGCCTGACGCCGAAGCCGAGGCGTCGAAGCGCCTCGGCTTCACCGAGGCCGTATCGGTATCGCGCCCGCTGGTCGAAGAGATCGTCGAGCTGCGCGAAAAGCTGCAGGCGCTCGGCGTCGACCACATCGTGCTTGCGGGCATGGGTGGCTCGTCGCTGGCGCCCGAGGTCATCACTCGCACCGCCGGCGTTGAGCTGACGGTGCTCGACTCGACGGCCCCCGGGCAAGTCGAGGCCGCTCTCGCCGATCGACTGGCGACCAGCGCGCTGGTCGTGTCGTCGAAGTCGGGTTCGACCGTCGAGACCGACAGTCAGCGCCGTGTGTATGAGAAGGCCTGGCGCGACGCCGGAATCGACCCGAAAGACCGCATCATCGTGGTCACCGACCCGGGTTCGCCGCTCGAAGCCTCGGCGAAAGAGGCGGGTTACCGCGTTTTTCTCGCCGACCCGAACGTGGGCGGCCGCTACTCGGCGCTGACCGCGTTCGGCTTGGTTCCCTCCGGCCTCGCCGGCGCAGACATCGGAGAGTTGCTCGACGAGGCCGAGGCGATCGAGCTCTACCTGGCGACCGACGATGAAGACAACCCCGGTCTCATCCTGGGTGCCGCCATCGCGGGTACGAAGCCGCTCAAGAACAAGCTCGGCATCGTCAGCGACGGCACGCACATCGTGGGCTTCGCCGACTGGGCTGAGCAGCTGATCGCCGAGTCGACGGGCAAGATCGGCCGCGGACTGCTGCCGGTCGTACTCGACGTGCACTCCCCCGAACTCGGCGAGAATCTGCCCGACCTGCAGGTTGTGCGTCTTGTTCGCGAGGCCGACCAGTTCCACCTGCTGCCGCAGAACCGTCACGACGGCGAGATCTTGATGAGCGGATCGCTCGGCGGACTCATTCTGACCTGGGAATACGGCGTTGCCGTGGCCGGTCGTCTGCTCGGCATCAACCCGTTCGATCAGCCCGACGTCGAGTCGGCAAAGGTCGCCACGCGCGGCCTGCTGGATGCCCAGCCTGAGCCCGAAGCGCGGGCGTTCACTGCCGGCGGTATCGAGGTGCGCGGCACGGCATCGGTCGTCACGGGCGTCGACACGGTGTCTGCGGCGATCGCGGCTCTGCTTGCCCAGACGCCGGTCGACGGGTATGTCGCGATCCAGGCGTATGTCGATCGTCTCGCGCTGCCTCAACTCGCAGAGTTGCGCGACGCCATTGCGGCGAAGATCGACCGACCGGTCACCTTCGGCTGGGGTCCGCGTTTTCTGCACTCGACGGGTCAGTTTCACAAGGGCGGCCCCGCCATCGGGGTCTTTCTGCAGATCACCGAGAATGCCGCGGCCGATCTCGCCGTACCCGATCGCCCGTTCACGTTCGGCCAGTTGATCCAGGCCCAGGCCGCCGGCGACGCGAGCGTGCTCGAGCAGCACGGTCGACCCGTTCTGCGGCTCAACCTCACAGATCCGGCCGCCGACGTAACCAGTTTGTTCGATTCCCTCACCTGAACATCTCGGGAGGCGCGCTGACGTGCGCATCCCGCAGCAAGGAGCACGATGTCACCGGTAGAAATCACTCCGGATTACAACCCCCTCAGGCTTCCGACCGACCGGCGGCTGAATCGCATCGCCGGTCCGAGCGGTCTGATCATCTTCGGTGTGACGGGCGACCTGTCACGCAAGAAGCTGATGCCCGCCGTGTACGATCTGGCCAACCGCGGCCTGTTGCCGCCGGGGTTCTCGCTGGTCGGTTTCGCCCGGCGCGACTGGGAAGACCAGGACTTCGAGCGTGTCGTGCACGATGCCGTCAAGGAGTACGCCCGTACTCCGTTCGACGAAGACGTGTGGCGACAGCTCTCCGAGGGCATCCGCTTCGTCTCGGGTGAGTTCGACGACGATTCGGCCTTCGTGAAGCTCAAAGAGACGATCGCCGATCTCGACAGTGTGCGCGGCACCAAGGGCAACTACGCGTTCTACCTGTCGATTCCGCCGAAGGCCTTTCCGCTCGTCACCGAGCAGTTGCGCCGGTCGGGGCTCGCGCATCCGCAGCCCGGCCAGTGGCGACGAGTCGTCATCGAGAAGCCCTTCGGCAGCGACCTGAAGACGGCTCGCGAGCTGAACGATGTCGTCGAATCGGTGTTCGCTCCGGATGACGTTTTTCGCATCGACCACTATCTCGGAAAAGAGACGGTGCAGAACATCCTCGCGCTGCGCTTCGCGAACCAGCTTTACGAACCCATCTGGAATGCGAACTACGTCGATCACGTACAGATCACCATGGCCGAAGACATCGGCGTCGGTGGCCGGGCCGGCTACTACGACGGCATCGGTGCGGCACGTGACGTGATCCAGAACCACCTGCTGCAGCTCATGGCGCTCACTGCCATGGAAGAGCCGATCTCGTTCAACGCCTCCGATCTGCGGGCCGAGAAAGAAAAGGTGCTCGCGGCGGTCAAGCTGCCGAAAGACCTCAGCGCCTCAACCGCGCGGGGTCAGTACTCGAGTGGTTGGCAGGGCGGCGAGTACGTACCGGGATTCCTCGAAGAAGACGGCATGAACCCGCAGTCGACCACCGAGACCTATGCGGCCGTTCGGCTCGACATCGGTACCCGGCGCTGGGCCGGCGTTCCGTTCTACCTGCGGGCCGGCAAGCGCTTGGGGCGCCGAGTCACCGAAATCGCCGTGGTCTTCAAGCGAGCGCCGCAGTACTTGTTCGCGCAGAGCCAGACTTCGGAACTCGGCCAGAACGCGCTCGTCATCCGCGTTCAGCCCGACGAGGGTGTGACCATCCGGTTCGGCTCGAAGGTGCCCGGCAACGGCGTGCAGGTGCGCGACGTGACCATGGACTTCGGGTACGGCCACGCGTTCACCGAAGCCAGCCCCGAGGCGTACGAGCGGCTCATTCTCGACGTGCTGCTCGGCGAGCCTCCGCTCTTTCCGCGCCACCAGGAGGTGGAGCTCTCGTGGAAGATTCTCGACCCCATCGAGGAATACTGGGCGACCCAAGGTCAGCCCGACCAGTACCGGCCCGGAACCTGGGGCCCCGACTCTGCCGATGAACTACTCGCCCGTGACGGCCGAACCTGGAGACGTCCATGATCGTCGATTTTCCTGACACCAATACCAGCAAGATCTCGAAGGCCCTGGTCAAGATTCGCGAAGAGGGCGGCGCTGTCGCTCTCGGGCGGGTTCTGACGCTCGTCATCCGCACGAGCCTCGGGCACGAAGAAGAGGCCATCGAGGCAGCGAACGACGCCTCGCGCGAGCATCCGATGCGCGTCATCGTGGTGTCGACCGACAGCGACCCTGATGACGCCCGAACGGGGCGCGGAGCGCGCCTCGACGCGCAGATCCGTGTCGGCGGCGACGCCGGTGCCAGCGAGGTCGTTCTGCTCAAAGCCTACGGTGCTGCCGCATCCGACGAAGAGGGCCTGGTCACGGGTCTGTTGCTGCCGGATGCCCCGGTTGTCGTCTGGTGGCCGGGCGAGTCACCCGAGAAGGCCTCGACCTCGAGCCTCGGGCGCATCGCTCAGCGCCGCATCACGGATGCATCGAACCACCCCAATCCGGTCGAATCGCTCATTCGTCTCTCAGAGACGTACGCACCCGGCGACACCGACTTCGCGTGGACCCGGCTGACGCTCTGGCGTGCCCAGCTCGCCGCCGTGCTCGACCAGCCCCCGTACGAGCCGGTCATCGCGGTCGAGGTGCAGGGCGCGTCGGACTCACCGTCGACACTGCTGCTCGCCGCCTGGCTCGGGCACCAGCTCGAGGCGCCGGTGACCTACGGCCTCACCAAGCGCGCCAACGGTTCGAGCGGTATTCACAGCGTGAAGTTGACGCGCGAATCCGGTGTGATCGAATTGGTGCGCGAGATTCCCAACGTAGCCACCCTGATTCAACCGAATCAGCCGACCCACGACCTCTCGCTGCCGCGCCGCAACCTGCGCGACTGCCTCGCCGAGGAGCTGCGCCGGCTCGACCCCGACGACCTGTATGGTGAAATCATCTCGGTAGGGCTCGCTGAGCTGTTCGATTCGACAGATGTCGGGCTCAGCACGGGTGTCATCAGCATCATCAAGTAGAAGTCGGATCACATGACCACAGATCGCCGTGTTCTCGTTCACCCCGACAAGGCTTCGCTCGCCGGTGCTGTCGCTGCTCGCTTCATCACCAAGATCATCGACATTCTCGACGAGGTCGATGAGGCGCACGTGGTGCTCAGCGGTGGCAGCGTCAATACCGATCTGATGGCGGCGATTCGCAATTCGCCCGCGCAGGTGAACGTCGACTGGAAGCGCATTCACTTCTGGTGGGGCGACGAGCGGTTCGTGCCGAAAGACAGCGCCGACCGCAACGAGCTGCAGGCCCGTGAGGCCCTGCTCGATCACATTCCCGTCGACGAGGCGAAGGTGCATCCGTTCGCCTCGTCAGACGAGATCGAAGATCTTGATGACGCTGCCGCTGCCTATGCGCGTGAGCTGGTCGAGTTCGCTCCGGATGCCGCACTCTACCCGCGCTTCGACATTCTGTTTCTCGGGGTCGGCCCCGACGGGCACATCGCCTCCCTGTTCCCCGGCATGGAGGGCATCACAGAGCGCGACGCGACCGTTGTTTCGGTGCGCAACTCCCCCAAGCCTCCACCACTTCGCCTGAGCCTGACCTTGCCGGTCATCCGCTCGGCCGACCGCATCTGGCTCGTGCTCGCCGGCGCCGACAAGGCCTCGGCGCTCGGCCTGGCGCTGGCCGGCGCCAGCGTCGACGAGGTTCCCGTGGCGGGTGCCGAGGGCCGCAAGCGCACCGTGTTCTTTGTCGACAAAGAGGCCGCCGCCGAAGTCCCCGAGAACCTCATCGCCCCTTCGTACTGAGGTGGCGTCAGAAGTGCGTCGGCGGGCGCAGCCCTGGTAGAACGGTGAGGGTGACACGTTGGCCGTCGAATCCGAGAGGGTTCTGCGCGTTGACGGCAAAACTATACGTGCCGGGTTTGACCGGGGTTCCGGTGAGAATGCCTGTCATCGGGTCGAGGGTGAGGCCGGGTGGAAGCGTACTCGCATCTGCGCTGAAACCGATCGGGTCGATTCCCGTAGCGGTGAACGTGAACGAATACGCCCGTCCGGTGACCAGAGTGTCGGTTGGAATCGCGCTCGAGAATTCGGCTCGAAGCCCGACGCGGATGATCTCGTTGGTTGTCGAGTCGGCGGAGTAGACGATTCCTCGCTGGGTGCCCACGAGGCCTGCCACGACGTCTCCCGTCGGAACGCTCGCCACAGTCGAACCTCGGCCGCCGGTCGGTGGAATGAGAGTCAGGGTCGACGTGCCGCCGTTCGAGACGGTGACCCAGTCGCCATCCGTTGCGGTGATGCCATTGGGTGCCGTGAACTCCGGCAGCACTGAGAAGACCGAGGCGACTCCTGCCGCCGTGACCTTCGAAACCGTGCGGCTGGTGAAGTTCGCCGTGAACAGGGTGCCGGCGCTGTCGATGGCGAGGGCGACCGGAGTCGCCGAGCCCGAGATCGGTGCGACCGACGCGAAGGCAGCCGTGACAGCCCCGGTGGGAGAGATCTTCGAAATGGTGTCATCGCCCGAATTGGCGGAGAAGACATTGCCTGCCTTGTCGACGACCAATGCTCGCGGGTGGGCGGTCGAGGCAAGGGTGGCGAACGCCGGGGTGACGACGCCGGCTGCCGAGATCTTCGAGACGACGTTGGTGAGTTCGTCGGCGACGAAGATGTCGCCTGCCTTATTCGAGGCCAGGGCGCACGGCGCCACAGACCCCGGCAAGGCGAATTTCGTCACCCCTCCCCCGTAGGCCACCTTCGCGACCTCGTTTGCTCCTCGGTCGCCCACCCACACGATGTTGGTGTCGGTGGCCGTCGTCATTCCACACGGTTGCGCCCCGGCGCCCAGGCTCGCGTAGGCCGCGGTGACGACTCCGGCGGCGGTGACGCGGCTCACCGTGCCGTCAGAATTGGCCGTGTACAGGGCTTCGCCCTCATCGGTGGAGAAAGCCACGGGGTGTGATGACGGTGGCAGGGTTGCGAAAGGCTGTGTGATCTTGGGGGCGGCGAAAGCACTGCCTCCAGCGAGAGTGACGCCGGCGACGACAGCGCACGCCAGAAGTGAGGCGAGAGTACGAGAGAGTTTCATGAAAGCCGAGTATAGCTCATTAAAATGGCGAGCTATTCACCGCCGGATCGAAACAGAAAGAAGCCGCCCGGGCAGGTGCCGGGCGGCTTCTTTCGTGAAGGGTTGAGAGCTAGTTCGAAACCGGGGTCGCCGTGCCACGACGCGCGCGGAGCTGAGCGAGAGCGTCTTCGAGCAGCTGGGCGGCCTCTTCTTCAGTGCGGCGCTCTTTGACGTACGCAAGGTGCGTCTTGTACGGCTCGAGCTTGGCCACCGAAGGCGGGTTCAGCTGGTCGCGGCCGGCGGGAAGGCCGGACTGCGGGGAGTCGATGATCTCGGGGATCTCTTCTGCGGGCAGGTTGGCTGCGAAGTACCGTACGGTCTCGTTGCCCAACGCGTCCCAGTAGGAGACCTTGATGCGATCGGCGTGGTAACCCCGATCTTGTTCGCCCATGGGGCCTGCGCCAACGCGTGACCCCCGAATTGCACTGCCGCCTGATGCCATGGAATTGCCCCTCTTGCCGGTGGTGGTGTTAGCTGCCGGAATCGAATTTGGTGATGAGCCCGAGAACGACGATCGAGAGAACCCAGATCAGCCCGAGAATCACGGTGATGCGGTTCAGGTTGCGTTCTGCGACGCCTGATGCACCGAGGTTGGAGGTCACGCCGCCGCCGAACATGTCAGACAGTCCGCCACCGCGACCGCGGTGCAGCAGAATCAGCAGCGTCAAGAGCAGACTGGTAATGCCGACAAGTACCTGAAGAACGACTTGTAGGATTTGCACGGATTACCTTTCAGAGAACACGGAAGAGCCACAGCTCCCCCAGACCATCAGCAAGTATACCTCGAAGGTCAGACGCCGACGTGCTTCTTGTACCGCACGATGGCGCTGAACTCGTCGAGGTCGAGGCTGGCGCCGCCGACAAGAGCGCCGTCGACGTTCGGCTCGCGCATGAAGCCCGCGATGTTCGCCGCCTTCACTGAACCGCCGTACAGGATGCGCGTGGCTGCTGCCGCGTCGTCGCTCAGTGTCTCGGCGAGCACACCACGCAGGGCCGCGCAGACCGCCTCGGCCTGATCGGGCGTCGCCGCCTGACCCGAACCGATTGCCCAGACGGGTTCGTAGGCGACCACGATGTCGGCGTCGGATGCTACGCCGGCCAGTGCTCCCTTGAGCTGAGACACCGGTACGGCGCTCGGGCCGAACTTCTCCAAGTCTTCCGACGTCTCGCCGACGCAGATCACGGGAATGAGCCCGTGCTTGAGGGCGGCCGCGACCTTCGCGGCGACGACCTCGTCGGTCTCCTTGTGCATGGTGCGGCGTTCGGAGTGACCGATGATGACGTACGCGCAGTCGAGCTTGGCGAGAAAGGCCCCCGAGATCTCACCCGTGTAGGCGCCCGAATCTGCTGCGGAGAGATCTTGGCCGCCGTAGACCAGTTCGAGCTTGTCGGCCGAGATCAGCGTCTGCACCGAGCGAAGATCAGTGAACGGCGGGAAGATGGCCACCTCGACGTCGGAATAGTCGTGGTGGGCGTCTTTGAGGCTCCAGGCCAGCTTCTGCACGAACGCGATCGACTGAAGGTGGTCGAGGTTCATCTTCCAGTTGCCCGCGATGAGCGGAGTGCGAGTGTTGGCTACCATCCGAGGACCTCCAGGCCCGGGAGACGCTTGCCCTCGAGGAACTCCAGGCTGGCACCGCCGCCCGTAGAAATGTGACCGAACTGATCGTCGGTGAATCCGAGGGCGCGCACGGCGGCTGCCGAGTCGCCACCGCCGACGACGCCGAGGCCGTCGACTTTGGTGAGAGCGGCGGCGACCGCACGGGTGCCCTCCGCGAAGGGTGCAAGCTCGAAGACGCCCATCGGTCCGTTCCAGAACACGGTGTGCGACGACTCGATGATGGTAGCGAACGCAGCAGACGTGTCAGGGCCGATGTCGAGGCCGAGACCGGATGAACCGAACGGCGTTTCTTCGATGGTCTCTGCCGAGGTGACGGTGTGCTCTGCGTCGGCCCCGAACTTCGACGCCACGACGACGTCGGTGGGCAGCACGATGGTGACCCCGAGCTCTTTCGCCTTCTCGAGGTAGCCCTTGACCGTGTCGATCTGGTCTTTCTCGAGCAGGCTGGCACCGACTTGGTACCCCTGCGCAGCGAGGAAGGTGAAGAGCATCCCGCCGCCGATGAGCAGTGAGTCGACCTTGGGCAACAGGTGGCCGATGACCCCGAGCTTGTCGGAGACCTTCGACCCACCCAGAACGACGGCGTACGGACGCGTGGGAGTCTCGGTGAGCTGGTCGAGTACCTTCAGCTCGGTTTCGATCAGCAGTCCGGCGGCGCTCGGCAGAAGTTCGGCCAACTCGTAGACGCTGGCCTGCTTGCGGTGCACGACGCCGAAACCGTCGGAGACGAAGGCGTCTGCTCGGACGGCAGCGATGAGCTGCTCGGCGAAAGCCTTTCGGTCGGCATCGGCCTTGGCCGTCTCGCCGACGTTGAAGCGCAGGTTCTCGAGCAGAGCGAACTGGCCGTCTGACAGTGACCCCGCAGCATCCGTCGCGCTCGAACCGACCGTGTCGGTGGCGAAGGCGACGGGCTCCTCGAGTAACTCGGACAGGCGCAGAGCGACCGGCGCGAGGCTGTACTTCGCGTCGGGCGCGCCGTCAGGGCGACCGAGGTGGCTCACAATGACCACCTTGGCGCCCTGAGCGGCAAGCGCCCGAAGCGTGGGAAGTGACGCGCGGACTCGGCCGTCGTCAGTGATGACACCGTCTTTCAACGGCACGTTCAGGTCGCATCTGATGATGACCGTTTTACCGGCGAGCGACCCGAGGCTTTGGAGGGTTCGTATCGTCACTTCTCTGGTTCTTTTTCGGCTACAGCTTCGAGGCGACGTACTCGGTGATGTCGACGAGGCGGTTGGAGTAACCCCACTCGTTGTCGTACCACGAAGCGACCTTGACCTGGTTGCCGATGACCTTGGTGAGGCCCGAGTCGAAGATCGAGGAGTGCGGGTCGCCGACGATATCGCTCGACACGATCTCGTCTTCGGTGTAGCTGAGGATGCCCTTGAGCTCGCCCTCGGCCGCGTTCTTGTACGCCTCGTTGATCTGCTGCACCGTGACGGGCTTGGTGACCTCGACCGTGAGGTCGGTGATCGAGCCGGTCGGAACCGGCACCCGCAGCGCGTAGCCGTCGAGCTTGCCGATGAGTTCGGGGATGACCAGGCCGAGAGCCTTGGCGGCGCCCGTCGAGGTCGGGATGATGTTCGCGGCCGCTGCACGTGCACGACGCAGGTCGCTGTGCGGTCCGTCTTGCAGGTTCTGGTCTGCGGTGTAGGCGTGAACGGTGGTCATCAGGCCACGCTCGATGCCGAAGTTGTCGAGCAAGACCTTCGCGAGCGGCGCGAGGCAGTTCGTGGTGCACGACGCGTTCGAGATGATGTCGTGGATGGCCGGGTCGTAGGTACCCTCGTTGACGCCGAGAACCAGCGTCGCGACGTCGTCGCCGGTGGCCGGAGCCGACACGATGACCTTCTTGGCGCCGCCGTCGATGTGCTTACGGGCATCCGAAGACTTGGTGAAGCGGCCGGTCGACTCGATGACGATGTCGACGCCCAACTCGCCCCAGGGCAGGTTGGAGGGGTCGCGCTCGGCGAGAACCAGAATCGGCTTGCCGTTGACGACGATGTTGTCACCTTCGAGCTCGACGGTGGCGTTCAGACGCCCGCCGATGGTGTCGTACTTGAGCAGGTGCGCAAGAGCCTTGTTGTCGGTGAGGTCGTTGACCGCGACGATCTCGATGTCGCTGCCCTTGGCAAGCGCTGCTCTGAAGTAGTTGCGGCCAATACGGCCGAAGCCGTTGATACCGATCTTTACGGACACGTAGTGCTCCTGTAATTGGGCCCCGCGGGGCAGATCAAATTAGCGGTGTAGATGGCGGAAGAAGCGGATGCGGGCCCTCCGGGGAGGGCCCGGTCATCCACTGGTGCTGCGTGCTGGTGTTTCGGTTATGACAGTATCAGCAGGCCGTCGGTCTTCGAACTCGCGGCCGCGAAGCGTGCGGCGACGTTCGACCAGTTGGCGATGTTCCAGATGGCCTTGATGTAATCGGCACGCACGTTGAGGTAGTCGAGGTAGTACGCGTGCTCCCAGACGTCGAGCATGAACAGCGGAACCACACCGGCGGGCAGGTTGCTCTGCTGGTCGAAGAGCTGGAAGGTGACGATGTTGCCGCCGACGACGTCGTAGCCGAGAACGGCCCAGCCGGAACCCTGCACGCCGAGAGCGACGGCGGTGAAGGCGGCCTGGAACTTCTCGAACGAACCGAACGAGTCGTCGATGGCCGCAGCGAGCTCACCCTCGGGGGTCTGGGTCTCAGGGGTGAGGTTGGTCCAGAAGATCGAGTGGTTGACGTGACCGCCCAGGTTGAAGGCGAGGTCTTTCTCGAGCTTGTTGATGGCGCCGAGATCGCCCGACTCGCTCGCCTCTTTGATGCCGGCGATGGCGGCGTTTGCGCCGGCGACATACGTCGCGTGGTGCTTGTCGTGGTGCAGCGTCATGATTTTCGCGCTGATGTGCGGCTCGAGAGCTGCATAGTCGTAGGGAAGATCTGGAAGGGTGTATTCAGCCATTGCTTGTCTCCTTGTACTCGTAGTGTGGGCAGAATCGCTCCTGCTCACCTGACCATTCTATTGAAGTCAACCGCACGGCCACTGAATGCTTCCCGCACTACTACCCTGCGTGACGCACGGCGAGTGGATGCCCGGCGGCGGTTCGTTCAGTCGTCGAGGTCGGGCGGCAAGTTCGCGTCGGTGCCGGGAATGCCGAGGTCTGAGGCCTTCTTGTCGGCCATGGCGAGCAGCCGGCGGATTCGCCCGGCAATCGCGTCTTTGGTCATCGGCGGGTCGGCGTGGTGGCCCAGCTCATCGAGGCTGGCGTCCCGAAAGTTCAACCGGAGTTCACCCGCGTAACGCAGGTGCTCGGGAACCTCGTCCCCGATGATCTCGAGCGCGCGCTCGACTCGGGAGCAGGCGGCCACGGCGGCCTGGGCCGAGCGACGCAGGTTGGCGTCGTCGAAGTTGACCAGCCGGTTCGCGGTGGCGCGCACCTCGCGCCGCTGTCGCATCTCTTCCCATTTGGCGACGGACTGGCTCGCGCCCATCAGCCCGAGCATCGCGGCGATCGATTCGCCGTCGCGGATGACGACGCGGTGCACGCCGCGCACCTCGCGGGCCTTCGCTGAGACGTGCAGACGCGCGGCGGCACCGACGAGCGCCATGGCGGATTCGTTGCCGGGGCACACCACCTCCAGAGCCGCCGAGCGGCCCGGATCGGTCAGCGAGCCCTGCGCCAGAAACGCTCCGCGCCAGACGGCCCCGAGCTCTTCGGCAGACCCGGTGGTGAGCCGATTGGGGAGGCCTCTGATGGGGCGCCGCCGGGCATCCAGCAGCCCCGTCTGGCGCGCGAGAGTTTCGCCGCCGTCGAGCACGCGCACGAGATAGTAGCTGTTGCGCCGCACTCCCGAGGCGGCGACGAGCGACACGTCGCCGCGCACGCCGTACAGTTCGGCGAGATCTTTACGAACGCGCTTGACGAGGTCGGGGCTGTCGAGTTCGGCCTCGATCGCGATGCGGCCCGAGATGAGGTGCAAGCCGCCGGCGAAGCGCAAGATGGTCGCCAATTCGGCCGCACGTGCGGCCGTCTTGCTGACGACCACACCGGTCAGTTCGTTCTTGACGTCGGCGGTGAGGGCCACTGAATTCCATCTCCTTCATGCGACACGAGTACCGGTGTTCGCCTCGTGGGCGGCGGGTGTCGTGTCGTTATTCGCGCCCGAGGTCGCGGTGCTTCACGCTCACTGCGACGCCGGGATTGGTGCTGATCAGTTCCGCGAGTTTGCGGGCGACCGCCACCGAGCGGTGTTTACCGCCTGTGCAGCCTATGGCAATTGTCGCGTGACGTTTGTTCTCTCGCTGGTAGCCGGCCAATACAGGGGCCAGGGCTTTGGCGTAGTTCTCGATGAAATCTTCGGCGCCCTCTTGGGCGAGAACGTAGTCGCTGACCTCGACGTCGAGGCCGGACTTGTCACGCAGTTCGGGAATCCAGAACGGGTTCGGAATGAAGCGGCAGTCGGCGATGCCGTCGGCGTCGCTCGGTGCACCGTACTTGAACCCGAAACTCATCACCGTGACCTGAACGCCGGCGGTGTCGACCGCCGAGAACCGCTCGGCGACGAGCGTGGCGAGCTGGTGGATGTTCAGGTCTGAGGTATCGATGACGATATCGCTCGACTCCCGAATCGGCGTCATGCGCGCTCGTTCGGCGCCGATGCCGTCTAGCAGGGTGCCGTTGCCCTGCAGCGGATGCGGTCGCCGCACTTGCTCGAAGCGCCGTACTAGCGCTGCATCCGTCGCCTCGAGAAACACCATGCGCAACTGAATGCCGCTGCGGAGGTCTTCGATGATGACCTGCAGATCGCTGAAGAAGTCACGCCCGCGCACGTCGACCACAGCGGCGAGACGCGGCAACGCCCCGCCCGCGCGCTCGGCGAGATCGACGAGCGGACGCAGCATCTGCGGCGGCAGGTTGTCGACGACGTACCAGCCGAGATCTTCGAGCGCGTTGGCCACGGTCGAGCGCCCGGCGCCCGACATGCCGGTCACAATGAGCACTTCCTGCTGGTCGGCAGTGTCGAGTGTCATCGTGTGGGTGCTTTCGCCTCGTCGGTGTTGTCGTGAAGTTTCGACTCTAAGACTATCGGGCCGCCCGCAGCGCGGAGGCGGTGCGGCTGTGCAGACGGCGCCTCCCCCGCGGCGTGCGCTGAAACGTAGGAGAATCCGACAGGGAACCGCCCTATGCGGCGCACCCCATCGAATTCGCCTACGTTTCTGGGACGCGAATGGCTCGGTGTTAGGCGCGGAGTTGCTCGACGATGGAGGCGGCGAGGGTGGGGCCGACGCCCTTGACCTCGCCGATCTGCTCGGCAGTCGCCTCCTTCAGCTTGCTGACGGAGCCGAACTCCTTGAGAAGGGTCTTCACGCGCGCCGGGCCGAGACCCGGGATCTCGGAGAGCACCGAAGTGATGTCGCGCTTGCGGCGGGTTCGCTGGTGTGTAATGGCGAAACGGTGGGCCTCGTCGCGGATGCGCTGCATCAAGAAGAGTGCCTCGCTGCCGCGGGGCAGGATGACCGGGTAGTCGTCATTCGGAAGCCAGATCTCTTCGAGCCGCTTCGCCAGACCGCACAAGAAGATGCCTTCGACGCCCGATTCTTCGAGAGCGCGGGCGGCCGCCTGCACCTGCGGTTGGCCGCCGTCGACGATGAGCAAGTTCGGCGGGTACGAGAACTTCTTGGTGCCGGTGTCGGAATCGGCGCGCTCGGAACCTTCGCGTAGGTAGGCCAAGCGCCGGGTGATGACCTGGTAGATCGAGTCGGTGTCGTCGGTGGTCTCGGGAATGGTGAAGCGCCGGTACTGGTCTTTGCGAGAAAGACCGTCTTCGAAGACGACCATCGACGCGACCACGTTGGTGCCGCCGAGGTGCGACACGTCGAAGCACTCCATGCGCAGGGGGGCGTCGGGCATCCCGAGGGCCTGCTGAATGTCGGTGAGGGCCTCGGTGCGTGCCACGAAGTCGGTGCTGCGCCTCGTCTTGTAGAGCATCAGCGCGTTCTTCGCGTTGAGCGTTGCGGTCTGCATGAGCGCCGCCTTCTCGCCGCGCTGCGCGGTCTTGAGAGCGACCTTCGATGTGCCGCGGCGTTCGGAGAGCCACACCTCGAGCTCGTGGGCGTCGTCGGGCAGGTCGGGAACGATGATTTCGCGCGGCGGAATCTGACCTTCATAGGCGGTCTGCAGAATCGAATCCACGAGTTCGGCCGTGGTCAGATCGAGCTCTTTGTCGACCATCCACGCGCGCACACCCCGGATGCGCCCGCCGCGCACGACGAACTGCTGCACCGCCGCGGCGAGTTCGTCGTGCTCGATGCCGAACAGGTCGGTGTCGACGCTGTCGGCGAGCACCACGTTGCTCTTGGCCAGCACGGCGTCGAGAGCCTGCAGCTGGTCGCGGTAGCGGGCCGCTTTCTCGTACTCCTGCGCCTCGGAGGCGGCCTTCATCTTCTTGGTCGCCTCGGTGACAAAACGCTTGTCGTGGCCGTTCATGAAGGCGATGAAGTCGTTGACGATCTCGCGGTGCTCTTCGATGGTCACCTTGCCCGAGCAGGGGCCGCCGCAGCGGCCGATCTGGCCGGGAAAACACGGGCGACCGCTCTGCATGGCCTTCTTGTAGCTCGAGTCGGAGCACGTGCGAATGGGGAAGGCCTTGATCATCAGGTCGATGGTGTCGTGCACCGCCCAGATCTTCGGATACGGCCCGAAGTACTTGGCGCCCTTGATCTTCTGGTTGCGTGTCACCATGACGCGAGGCGCTTCGTCGGCGAGAGTGATCGCCATGAATGGATACGTCTTGTCGTCGCGGAACTTCACGTTGAAGGGCGGCTCGAACTCCTTGATCCAGGTGTATTCGAGCTGCAGGGCTTCGACGTCGGTGCCGACGACGGTCCACTCGACGCTGGCGGCGGTAGTGACCATGCGGCGCGTGCGTTCGTGCAGGCTGCGCAGCGGTGCGAAGTAGTTGCTGAGGCGGGCGCGCAGGTTCTGCGCCTTGCCTACGTAGAGCACCCGGCCCTTCGCATCACGAAAGCGGTAGACGCCGGGCTGGGTGGGTATTTCGCCCGCCTTGGGGCGATAAGAAACTGTGTCGGTCATGACGCCTTGCGTCTCGTGCCCTCTTCTGCGTCGAGAATCTCTTTCAGAAAGTACCCGGTGTGGCTCTTCTTGACTTTGGCCAGCTGTTCGGGTGTTCCTGTAGCAAGAATTTTACCGCCGCCGGAACCGCCTTCGGGCCCCAGGTCGATGAGCCAGTCGGCCGATTTGATGACGTCGAGGTTGTGTTCGATCACGATGACGGTGTTGCCCTTGTCGACCAGACCGTTCAAGACGAGCAGCAGCTTACGAACATCCTCGAAGTGCAGACCGGTGGTCGGCTCGTCGAGCACGTAGACGCTGCGGCCGTTCGTGCGCCGCTGCAGTTCGGTGGCGAGCTTGACGCGCTGCGCCTCGCCGCCGCTGAGGGTGGTGGCGCTCTGACCGAGCCGCACATATCCGAGACCGACCTCGACCAGCGTCTTCAAGAAGCGATGGATGGCCTGGATCGGCTCGAAGAACTCGGCTGCCTCGGCGATGGGCATGTCGAGCACCTCGGCGATGTTCTTACCTTTGTAGTGCACCGAGAGGGTGTCGCGGTTGTACCGGGCTCCCCCGCACACCTCGCAGGCCACGTACACGTCGGGCAAAAAGTTCATCTCGATCTTGATGGTTCCGTCGCCCGAGCAGGCCTCGCAGCGGCCGCCCTTGACGTTGAAGCTGAACCGGCCGGGCATGTATCCACGCGCCTTCGCCTCGAGCGTGTCACTGAAGAGGTTGCGAATGCGGTCGAATACACCGGTGTACGTCGCCGGGTTCGAGCGCGGCGTGCGGCCGATGGGATTCTGGTCGACGTGCACGACCTTGTCGAGATTCTCGAGCCCGGTGACGCGCTTGTGCTTGCCGGGAATCTTGCGGGCGCCGTTGAGCTGGTTGGCGAGCACGCGATACAGAATGTCGTTGACGAGCGACGACTTGCCCGAGCCGCTCACCCCGGTGACGGCCGTGAAGGTGCCGAGTGGAAACTCGACCGTGACGTTCTTGAGGTTGTTCGCCTCGGCGCCGATGACGGTGATCTTGCGGTTGGGGTCGAGCGGGCGTCGCCGGTCTGGGATCTCGATCGACTTGCGACCGGAAAGATAGTCGCCGGTCAGGCTCTCGCGGTTGTTCAGCAGACCCTCGTACGAGCCGGAGTGCACGACCTTGCCGCCGTTCACGCCGGCGCCGGGGCCGATGTCGACCACCCAGTCGGCGGTGCGGATCGTGTCTTCGTCGTGCTCGACCACGATGAGCGTGTTGCCGAGATTCTTGAGCTTCACGAGCGTCTCGATGAGGCGCCGGTTGTCGCGCTGGTGCAGCCCGATGCTCGGCTCGTCGAGCACGTAGAGCACGCCGGTGAGCCCCGAGCCGATCTGTGTGGCCAACCGGATGCGCTGCGCCTCTCCCCCGCTCAGCGACGCCGCCGCGCGCGCCAGGTTGAGGTAGTTCAGCCCGACCTGAATGAGAAAGTCGAGTCGCAGGCGGATCTCACGCAGCACCTGCGCGGCGATGTGCGCCTCACGATCGGTGAGCGTCAGCTCTGCCATGAAGTCTTGCGCGTCGGTGAGGCTGATGTCGGTGACGTCGGCGATGCTGTGGCCGTTCACCAGAACCGCGAGTACTTCGGGTTTCAGTCGCTTGCCATTGCAGACCGGGCACGGCACCTCACGCAGGTATTCCGCCCAGCGGGCGCGCTGATTGTCGGTTTCGGCCTGCAGGTACTGGCGTTCGATGTAGGGAACCACGCCCTCGAATCCCGAGGTGTAGCTCATCTCGCGGCCGAAGCGGTTCTTCCACTTCACCCGCACCTCGAAGTTGTCGCCGCGCAGCACGGCCTCTTGAACGGTGGAGCTCAACTCGTTCCATGGCGTCGTGAGGTCGAAGTTGAGGTCGCGAGCGAGGCCCTCGAGCAGCTTCTCGTAGTAGTTGTAGAGGCCCTTGCCTTGCGTCGTCCACGGAATGATGACACCCTCAGCGATGCTGAGCTCGGGGTCGCCCAAGAGCAGATCGGCATCCACCGACATACGCGTGCCGAGGCCGGAGCACTCGGGGCACGCGCCGAACGGAGCGTTGAACGAGAACGTGCGCGGCTCGATCTCGGTGAGCTGGATCGGGTGCTGGTTGGGGCAGCTCAGCTTCTCGCTGAAGGTCTGCCAGGCATCCGGACCGTCGGCGTCGACGTAGTTCACCTGCACGAGACCGTCGGTGAGCCGCAGGGCCGTCTCGAGCGAGTCGGTGAGTCGGCTCAGAATGTCGGGGCCGGCCACCAGCCGGTCGACCACGACAGAGATGTCGTGTTTGATCTGCTTCTTCAGCTTAGGCGGGTCGTTCAACTGGATGATGTCGCCGTCGACGACCGCACGCGAGTAGCCGCCCGCCGCCAGCTCTTTGAAGAGGTCGACGAACTCGCCCTTCTTCTGCGAGATGACCGGGCTCACCACCTGGTACCGGATGCCCGTCTCGAGTTCCATCAACTGATCGGCTATTTGCTGCACGGTCTGCGCCGAGATCTGCTCGCCGCAGACGGGGCAGTGCGGAATGCCGATGCGCGCCCAGAGCAGGCGCATGTAATCGTAGATCTCGGTGATGGTGCCGACAGTCGACCGCGGGTTGCGGTTGGTCGACTTCTGGTCGATGCTGACCGCGGGGCTCAGGCCCTCGATGAAGTCGACGTCGGGTCGGTCGACCTGACCGAGAAACTGGCGCGCGTAGGCGCTGAGGCTCTCGACGTAACGACGCTGCCCCTCGGCGAAGATCGTGTCGAAGGCAAGCGACGACTTTCCGGAGCCAGAAAGCCCCGTGAAAACCACCAGTGAATCGCGCGGAATGTCGAGGTCGACGTTACGCAGATTGTGTACGCGGGCCCCGCGTACGCTCAGTTTTCCGACGGAATCTACCTTTGTAATCGACACTCCAGAAGTCTATGTTGCGCCACCGACACTGCCTCCCCTCCCGGCCCCGCCTTCGCTACGGGCGCACTTACGACCGTGCGGGTGAGGCAGTTGTGACACTTTTGAGGCCGACGTAACCACCTCAAAAGAGTCGAAACGACCTCACAGGTGGGGCGCGCGGTCGACGGCGGAGCTAGGAGCGTTCGTCAGCGCGAGCGGCGATGAGGTCGGCGGCCGTCACGTGGTGGGTGCGGCCGGGAAGCATGGCGGGCGTTAGGCCGGTGAGCCACTCCCCCGGGTCGATGCCCAACGGGCCCGCCAGCGCGACGATCGTCGCGAGGTTCGGGTTGGAGTTGCCGCGCTCGATCTTGCCGATGTTCGAGAAGTGGATGTCGGCGAGCTCGCCGAGATCTTCTTGGCTGATTCCGATGCGCAAACGGGCCGCTTTGACTCGCTCGCCGAGAATGCGAGACGCTTCAGAACGTATGCGTGTCATGCCTCAAGCCTGCGTTTCGCAGGCTTTTGACTCCATAGATCTTGTACCTGAGGCACTTATGCCTGAGGTACGGAGTCGCAGTTACACAACCCAGCGCTAGCGCCGGAGGCAACGCGTTAGATATGCCCGGCCTTCTCCATTTGGCGCAACTCGTGTTTGAGGTCGCCGAGCTCGTCGCGCAGGCGCGCCGCAAGCTCGAACTTGAGTTCGGCGGCGGCCGTCATCATCTGGGTGTTGAGGTCGGCGATGATCGACTCGAGCTCATTTGCGCCGGCGGCCGCGATGCCCTCACGGCGCAGATTCGGCGTTGGGCTCCGTTTGCGGCCGTTACCACCCCGAGAGGCCAGCAATTGCTCGGTATCGGCGCCCTCGCGAGCCAGCAGCTCGGTGATGTCGTTGATCTTCTTGCGCAGCGGCTGCGGATCGACTCCGCGCTCGAGGTTGTAGGCGACCTGCTTCGCACGCCGACGGGTGGTCTCGTCGATCGCCCGGGCCATCGAATCCGTCATGACATCGGCGTACATGATGACCTGACCGGACACGTTACGTGCGGCCCGGCCGATGGTCTGGATGAGCGACGTCGACGATCGGAGGAAACCTTCTTTATCGGCATCCAGAATCGCGACCAGCGACACCTCGGGCAGGTCGAGACCCTCGCGCAAGAGGTTGATGCCCACGAGCACGTCGTAAACTCCTGCGCGCAATTCGGTCAGCAGCTCGACCCGGCGCAGCGTGTCGACATCGGAGTGCAGGTAACGCACGCGCACCCCATGCTCCCCCATGAAGTCGGTGAGCTCTTCGGCCATCTTCTTGGTGAGAGTGGTGACGAGAATGCGCTCGTCTTTGGCGACTCTGATGCGAATCTCTTCGAGCAGGTCGTCGATCTGACCTTTCGAGGGCTTCACCACGATCTCCGGGTCGATGAGCCCAGTGGGCCGGATGATCTGCTCGACAACTCCGTCGGCCAGCCCCATCTCGTACTTGCCCGGGGTCGCCGAGAGATAGACCTTCTGGCCGACCTTGTTGTTGAACTCGTTCCAGCGCAGCGGCCGGTTGTCGAGCGCACTCGGAAGCCGGAAGCCGTGCTCGACCAGCGTGCGCTTGCGTGACGAGTCGCCTTCGTACATGGCGCCGATCTGCGGCACGGTGACGTGCGATTCGTCGATCACCACGAGAAAGTCGTCGGGAAAGTAGTCGATGAGGCAGTGCGGCGCTTCACCGGGCTGGCGGCCGTCGATATGCCGCGAGTAGTTCTCGATGCCCGAGGTGAAGCCGATCTGCTGCATCATTTCGAGGTCGAAGGTCGTGCGCATTCTGAGCCGCTGAGCCTCGAGCAGTTTGCCCTCGCGTTCGAGTTGCGTGAGTCGCAGGGCCAGTTCTTCTTGAATGGTTCCGATAGCGCGGTGCATGACGTTCGTGTCGGCGACGTAGTGCGAGCCGGGGAAGACGGAGATGGCGTCGCGTTTGGTGACGATGTCGCCCGTCAACGGGTGAAGCGTGTACAGCGCCTCGATCTCGTCGCCGAACATCTCGATGCGGATCGCCAGTTCTTCGTACATCGGAATGATCTCGATGGTGTCGCCGCGAACGCGGAAGTTGCCGCGCGAGAAATCGACATCGTTGCGCTGGTACTGCATGGAGATGAACTTACGGATGAGCCAGTCTCGGTCGACCTTCATGCCCACCTGTAAGGCCATCATGGCGTTCATGTACTGCTCTGGAGTGCCGAGGCCATAGATGCACGACACCGTCGAGACGACGACCACGTCGCGCCTGCTCAGCAGCGAGTTCGTGGTGGAGTGCCGCAACCGCTCGACCTCGGAGTTGATCGAGCTGTCTTTCTCGATGAACGTATCGGTCTGCGGCACGTACGCCTCTGGCTGGTAGTAGTCGTAGTACGACACGAAGTACTCGACCGCGTTGTTCGGCATGAGCTCGCGGAACTCGTTCGCTAGCTGCGCCGCGAGCGTCTTGTTGTGGGCCAGAACGAGGGTGGGGCGCTGCACGGCCTCGATGAGCCAGGCGGTGGTGGCCGACTTGCCCGTACCGGTTGCGCCCAACAGAACCACGTCGGTTTCACCGGCGTTGATGCGTGCCGTCAGCTCGGCGATCGCCGCCGGCTGGTCGCCACTGGGGGTGTAGTCGCTGACGACTTCAAAGGGGCGAACAGAGCGAGTTGGTTCCATGCAATAAGTTTACGTAGAGGCACTGACACTGCCTCCCCTGCGACGGAAACCCCGGTACGCCCAAAGCCGAATCCACTGAGAGAGAACGTAGGTACACGATGCGAATCGGAATTCTGACAAGCGGTGGCGACTGCCCCGGCCTCAACGCGGTCATCCGTGGTGTCGTCTTGAAGGGAACCGAGATCAACGGGCAAGAGTTCGTCGGGTTCAGGGGCGGCTGGCGCGGAGTCGTCAACAGCGACCTGATAGAACTCGGGCGTGCCAACGTGCGCGGCATCTCGAAAGAGGGCGGCACCGTTCTCGGCACGTCACGCACGAACCCCTTCGAGGGTGATGGCGGCCCCGATCGCATCCTCGAGAACATGCAGCGCGAAGGTATCGACGCCATCATCGCCATCGGTGGCGAGGGCACCTTGGCTGCCGCCAAACGGCTCACGGATGCCGGGCTCAAGATCACCGGAGTGCCGAAGACCATCGACAACGACCTCGATGCGACCGACTACACGTTCGGCTTCGACACAGCCGTGCAGATCGCCACCGACGCGATGGATCGACTTCGCACCACCGGCGACGCGCACAGCCGCTGCATGGTCGCCGAGGTGATGGGTCGGCACGTCGGCTGGATCGCGCTGCACTCCGGCATGGCCGCGGGCGCTCACGCCATTCTCATCCCCGAGCAGAAGACCACGATGGAGCAGATCGCCGACTGGGTCGAGAGCGCCAACGCTCGCGGACGCTCACCGCTCGTCGTCGTCGCCGAGGGGTTCGTGCCCGGCGAGGCCGACGACGCGCACTCCGAGCGCGGACTCGACGCCTTCGGCCGACCCCGGCTCGGAGGGATCGGCGAGCGGCTCGCGCCCATGATCGAAGAGATGACCGGCATCGAAACGCGCGCGACCACGCTCGGCCACATTCAGCGCGGTGGGGTTCCCAGCGCCTACGACCGCGTGCTCGCGACGCGGCTCGGCATGGCGGCGAGCGACTCGGTGCTCGAAGAGCGCTGGGGCCAGATGGTGGCATTGCGCGGCACCGACATCGTTCACGTCGGCTTCGAAGAGGCTCTCGGCAGGCTCAAGACCGTGCCGCAGCAACGCTACGACGAGGCGGCCCTGCTCTTCGGCTGAGGCCGCTGCGGCGGCGTATCTCCGTTTCGCGCGTCGATTTCTGCCGCAAACAGCGAGTGGATGCGGCCAAAATCGACGCGCGAGGCCGGGTTCAGGCGGTGGATGCCCGGGAGAGCTCTACGAGGCGAGCCCAAAGGGCATCCGACTGCCCCAGGGTTTCGGCCAGGGTGCCGTCGGAATCGATGACGATGTCGGCGATGGCGAGCCGTTCGGCTTCGGTCGCCTGCGAGGAGACGCGCTTCTGCGCCTCGCTGCGGGTGAGGTTGCGGTGCTTGATGAGCCGCTCGATGCGCGTCTCGTCATCGGCGTGCACGACCACGATGAGGTTGAATCGCCGGGGAAGCTTGGACTCGGCCAGCAGCGGAACGTCATAAACGACGATCGCATTCGGGTCGTGCGTCTGGGCCTGCTCGATGTAGCTGTTGCTGAGGTCGAGAACAGCCGGATGCACGATGGCGTTCAGTTTTGCGAGTTCGCTCGCGTTACCGAACACGATGGCGCCCAGCGCCGGCCGGTCGAGCGACCCGTCGGGGCGAATGAGGTGCTGCCCGAAGGTCTCTGCGATCTGCCGCAGGGCATCGGTGCCGGGCTCGACGACGTCGCGGGCGACTTGGTCCGCGTCGATGTGCACGGCCCCGTGCTCGGCGAGGCGCGTGGCGACGGTTGACTTGCCAGAGGCGATTCCGCCCGTGAGACCGATCAGGTACATCTGAATATCGTATCGAAACGGATGCCCGCTGCCGGGCATCCGGTGCCCGCGACGTAACACGGCAGAACGCCGAAACGGCCGCCCTCCCGAAGGAGAACGGCCGTCTTGGTGTGAAAACGGTGATCCGAAGGATCAGCTATTTGAGCTGAGCTTCTCGCGAAGCGCGGCGAGCGTCTCGTCGTCGGCAAGGGTGCCGGCGCCGGTGGACTCGCTCGAGAAGGAGGAACCGGCCGAAGCGGTGGAGGAGCCCTCAGGCTGCTCTTCGTTCGACGTGGCGACCTGCTTCTTGTGCGCTTCCCAGCGAGCCTGGGCGGCAGCGTAGTCCTGCTCCCACTTCTCGCGCTGGGTCTCGAAGCCCTCGCGCCACTCGTTGGTCTCCGGGTCGAAGCCTTCGGGGTACTTGTAGTTGCCCTGGTCGTCGTACTCGGTGAGCATTCCGTAGAGTGCCGGGTCGAACTCGGTGCCCTCGGGGTCGACACCCTCGTTGGCCTGCTTGAGGCTCAGCGAGATGCGGCGACGCTCGAGGTCGATGTCGATGACCTTGACGAACACGTCGTCGCCGACCGAGACAACCTGCTCGGCGAGTTCGACGTGCTTGCCCGACAGCTCGGAGATGTGCACGAGGCCCTCGATGCCCTCTGCGACGCGAACGAACGCGCCGAAGGGAACGAGCTTGGTGACCTTACCCGGTGCAACCTGGCCGATGGCGTGGGTGCGGGCGAAGACCTGCCACGGGTCTTCCTGCGTCGCCTTGAGCGACAGGGAGACGCGCTCGCGCTCGAGGTCGACTTCGAGAATCTCGACGGTGACCTCTTGGCCGACCTCGACGACCTCTGAAGCGTGCTCGATGTGCTTCCAGCTGAGCTCGGAGACGTGAACCAGTCCGTCGACGCCGCCGAGGTCGACGAATGCGCCGAAGTTGACGATCGACGAAACGACACCCTTGCGAACCTGGCCCTTTTGGAGGTTGTTCAGGAACGTGGTGCGGCTCTCGCTCTGCGTCTGCTCGAGCAGCGCGCGGCGGCTCAGAACGACGTTGTTGCGGTTCTTGTCGAGTTCGAGGATCTTCGCTTCGATCTCCTGGCCGAGGTACGGCGTGAGGTCACGAACGCGGCGCAACTCGATGAGCGATGCCGGCAAGAAGCCACGGAGGCCGATGTCGACGATGAGCCCGCCCTTGACGACCTCGATGACCGAACCGGTGACAACACCGTCGGCGTCTTTGATCTTCTCGACGTCGCCCCAGGCACGCTCGTACTGAGCGCGCTTCTTCGACAGGATGAGGCGGCCTTCTTTGTCTTCTTTCTGAAGAACGAGGGCCTCGACCAGGTCGCCGACCTGTACGACCTCAGTGGGGTCGACGTCGTGCTTGATGGAAAGTTCGCGGGAGGGGATTACACCCTCGGTCTTGTAACCGACGTCGAGCAGAACCTCGTCGCGGTCAATCTTTACAACGGTGCCTTCGATGAGGTCTCCGTCGTTGAAGAACTTCAGTGTCTTCTCGACCGCGGCAAGAAAGTCTTCAGCAGACCCGATGTCGTTGACGGCGACCTGCTTGGGTGCCCTGTCGGTCGTTACGATTGTCATGTAGTAGTTGCTCCAGTATGGACATATTTCGGGCCGCACAGCAGAAAGCTCACACTTTTCGATGGTGGGAGTTTCGTCACCGCACGGCGATGGATGAATCGATGTCGACGCAAATTGCGCCAATCAATCTTAGCCCCTGGAATCAGGTAGCGGCAACCGCGACGATCTGCCCCATCTCGGCTCGTTCGGTGTCGTAGATGTGGGCCGACTTCACGATGAACCGCAGCGTTCCCACCGGGAGCTGCAGGGCATCCGCCACCTGGTGCTGGATGATCGCCAGCTCGGTGAGGTTGCCGTACCCTTTGGCGCCGAAGTCGATGCTGTGCGCGTAGACCACCAGCTCGACACGTTTCTCACCAGGGCGGCCCGGCTGGTCGCGCAGCCAGAAGTCGAGCAGACTGACGCACGGGATGTACGTGGTGTCGATGAGCGGTTCGAACGTCGTGATGGTCGCCGACCGGCTGGTGGGGTCACTGCGCAGGCGGTCGATGACCCAGGCCATCTGGTCACGGCCTGTCGCTGCGTAGTCGAAGAAGCGGCTGGCGTAGCTGCGAGCACCCCCGAGCGCTTCGACTCTTTCATGGTCGACGAAGTTGGCCCGCATCCAGGCCAGGCGTGTCGGGTCGCCGAAGCGGGCGATGAGTTCGTCGTTCGGGTCTGGAGCCTCAACCACAAGCGTCGCGTGCTCGATCTCGAGAATCGGCAGGCCGTCGTAGTGCTCGGGTACGCCCTCGTCGAGGATGACTCGCGCGACCCCGAGCCAGGCTTCGCCGATGGTGTCTCGGTGGATGATCGCGCCAGAACTCATAGTGTCGCCTTCACTTCGTGAGGGCGGAGACGAGGGTGTCGAGGCCGACGCCGCCGAGGTCGAGGGCGCGACGATGGAACTCGCGCATGTCGAAGGCGGCGCCTTGCTTGGCACGGTAGTCGGCGCGCAGCTGCTCCCAGATGCGCTGGCCGACTTTGTAGGAGGGGGCCTGGCCCGGCCAGCCGAGGTAACGGTTGACCTCGAAGCGCACGAAACCGTCGTTCATGTTGACGTTCTTGCGTAAGAAGTCGAGGGCGTACGGCGCATCCCACACGCCGGTGCCGTCGAGTCGTGGCTTGCCGAGGTGCACACCGATGTCGAGCACGACGCGGGCCGCGCGCAGGCGCTGGCCGTCGAGCATGCCGAGCCGGTCGGCCGGGTCGTCGAGATAGCCGAGTTCTTGCATGAGGCGCTCGGCGTACAGCGCCCAGCCTTCGGCGTGACCAGAGGTGCCGGCGAGCTGACGGCGCCAGGTGTTCAGTTTGTCGCGGTTCACCACGGCCTGCCCGATCTGCAGGTGGTGGCCGGGAACGCCCTCGTGAAAGACGGTGGTCAGCTCGCGCCAGGTGTCGAACTCGGTGACGCCCTCCGGCACCGACCACCACATGCGGCCGGGGCGCGAGAAGTCGTCGGTCGGGCCGGTGTAGTAGATGCCGCCCTCGTTGGTGGGTGCAATGAGGCACTCGAGCGTCTTGATCTCGTCGGGGATGTCGAACTGGCTCACGGAGAGCTCGGCGACCGCACGGTTGCTGGTCTCCTGCATCCAGCGCTGCAGAGCCTCGGTGCCGTGCAGTTTGCGCGACGTATCGGCGTCGAGGTGCGCGATGGCCTCGAGTACGGTCGCGCCGGGGAGGATCTCGCGGGCGATCGACTCCTGCTCGGCCACCATTCTGGCGAGCTCGTCGACACCCCACTCGTAGGTCTCGTCGAGGTCGATGGTGGCGCCGAGGAACTTGCGGGATTCGAGGGCGTAGATCTCGCGGCCGACGCCGTCGTGCTCGGTGGCGGCGGGCATCAACTCCTGGGTCAAGAACTCGGCGAAGCGATCGTAGGCCGCGGAGGCGACCTCGGCCCCGTGGGTGAGCTGGCGCACGAGGGAGTCTGGCAGGGCATCCGGTGCCTGCGCCCCGGAACCGGGCTCACCGGGAAGGAGCGGCGAGGCCGACGAATCGGGATTGGCGGCCGAGCGCACCAGGTTGTAGAAGAAGCCGTCTTCGCCCACGTTCTTCTTCGCCTGGGTCAGCACTTCTCGCACCTGCCGCCTGGCCGGCGTGATGCCCTCTCTGATGCCCTCGCGCAGGGTGTCGATGTAGCTGTCGAGGGCGATTCCGACGTTCGAGAGGCGGGTCGCCGCGACCTCCCAATCGTCGACGGTCTCGGTGGGCATGAGGTCGTAGACCTCGCGAATCTCTTGCGACGGAGACTCGATGACGTTCAGGTCGCGCAGCTGCAGTCGCGCCTCCGCGCTCTCGAGAGTGAGGCGCAGCGAGCTGCCGAGGTCGGCCAGAGTGACGGCATCGACGTCGTCGAGCGGCTTTTCGCTCTCGAGTTCGCCGAGGGTGCTGCGCACCTCGCCCAGCAGCTGGTCGTGGCCCGCCGGCGAGTAGTCTGCGTAGCGGTCGTTCGCCTCGTTGTGCCCGATATAGGTGCCAACCGCGGGTTGCAGGCGCACCAGTGTGTCGACCCAGCGCTCAGCGATGGCGTCGATGGGGGTCGGGGTGCGTGCTGCAGCGTCGGGGCGGGTGTCGCCCGAGTGGATGCTCGGGCCGGAGGTTTCGGAGCTGGTGGAGTCGATCATCCATTCAGCTTATGCCTGCGTGTGCCGAGCCATCGGGCCGGGGCGTCAGGCTGTGGATAACTTTCAGTGCGGGTGCGATGCGGGCTTCGGATGCCCGGGAATCGAGTCGCCGCTCATGTTCAGTTCGGCGGGGTCGACCTCGACGTCACCGTCGTCATCGGGGCCGCCGGTGCCGGGCAGAACGAGGATGTCGGCCTGGTTGATGTCGGAATCGATTGCCGCGCTCGCGGCGACGCTGTCGTCTTGCAGCGCCTCGGTCTCGTCTTCGCTCGCCGGGTCGTAGGCGCGGTCGAGAGCCGTGAGATCGCGGTCGCTCAGCCCATGCTTCGAGTGGTGCTTGGCGGCGTCATGCTCGGCATGGCGGGTCTCGCGGGCTTCTCTGTCGAAGGTCATGGGGCAACGCTACGCGATATGGGGGTGCGATTCCAGCGGTGTCGGTGGATGGATCTACCGTGTGCAGTGGAGAGACGTGAGCCTGTCGCGATGCATATCGTGCGGCTGCGCGTGACGCCGTGACGACACGCCGAGAGGCGCGATTTCGGGGCGATTCAGGCCGGTTTCGCATTGACTTATTCGAACATATATTCGAATATTAGGTGGTGTCTGAACCAGCCGTTCTTCTCGCCGAAGCCACCCCGGGCCCCGCCCGCGTGGCCGTTTCGGCTGCGTCGGGCACGACTGCGACGGGTGCAGCTGCGTCGGGCACGGTGCGCGAACTGCAAGAACGCATCAAGCAGATGCAGAGCACGAAGCTGTCGACCCGCAGCCTGCAGACCGTGCCTGCCTTGGCGCCGCTGTTGCCGGGGGGCGCGCTGCAGGCGGGCGCGTCGTATTCCGTCGAGGGGTCGCAGGCGCTGCTGATGGCGCTGATGGCCGGCCCGTCGGCCGCCGGGGCCTGGTGCGCCGTGGTGGGCATCCCCGACTTCGGGGCAGAGGCGGCGGCGCGCGCCGGAGTAGAGCTCGATCGGTTGGTGCTGGTGCCGCATCCGGGCGACCAGTGGCTCGCGGTCGCCTCGGCCGTCATCGACGTGGTGACGGTGGTGGTCACGGCGACTCCACCGCGCCTCAGCGATGCGGTTGCCGCGCGGCTCGCGGCGCGCATCCGGCAGCGCGAGGCGACGCTCATCGTGCTGGGCTCGTGGGCCGCCAGCGAGGCGACCCTGCGCATCACTGAGAGCAGCTGGGGCGGCATCGGGCAGGGCCACGGGCATCTGGCGAGCAGGCAGGTGGTGGTCAGTTCGGCGGGCAAGGGCTTCTCCGGCCAGAAACGGCAGGCGCGGCTGTGGCTGCCGGATGCCCGGGAGCAGGTTCGCCCGGTGAATCCCGGTTTCGGGGCGGGCGCCGAGGGCGGCTGGGCGCAGACCGACCGTGCAGACGAGTGGGCGGCTTTCGCGCCCGAGAAGCTGGCGGGGTGATCGGGTGAATACAGTGAACGATGTCACTCGAATGATGGTCGTCTGGGTTCCGGACTGGCCGGTTCGCGCCCACGCCCTCGCCGTGGAGATCTCGCCCGACTCCCCCCTTGCCGTGGTCGACCGCGGGCTCGTGTTCGCGTGCTCGGCGGCGGCCCGGGCCGAGGGGGTGCGCCGAGGCCAGCGCATTCGCGAGTCGCGGGCGAAGTGCCCCGGGCTTCTCGCGCTCGACTACGACGAGGCGCTCGATCACCGCAGCTTCGAGCCGATCGTGTCGGCGCTGGAGGCGCTGATGCCGGGGGTGCAGGTGCTGCGCCCGGGTATGTGTGCCCTGCGGGCGCGGGGGCCCAGCCGGTATTACGGAGGTGAACGGCAGGCGGCTCAGGTGGTGCTCAATACGCTTGCCTCTCTGTATGCGTTGACGGCCGAAGGCGGGTCGACTCCAGCCGCACGCATCGCCATCGCCGACGGGCGGTTCGCTGCCGAGCAGGCCACACGGATGCCCGGCTGGCCGGAAGCGTCTGCCCCGGTGGTGGCACAGGGGCCGACCCCGGGGCCGGCCCCGATCATCCGCATCGTTCCGCCAGGCGGCTCGCCTGCGTTTCTCGCGCCGCAGCCCATCGAGGCCATCGGCGACCCCGCCCTGGCCACGCTTCTGCGCCGGCTCGGCATGCCCACCCTCGGCGACTTCGCCGCGCTCGACTTTCGCGACGTGCGGGCCCGGTTCGCTGAAGCCGGGGTGCATGCGCACACCCTCGCGAGTGGTAGCGATGTTCGACGGGTCGTTCCGCGTCTGCCGCCTCAGCTGCGCGACGTGGAGATGTCGTTCGAACCACCGCTCGAGCTGGTCGACCAGATCACGTTCGCCTTTCGTACGGCGGCAGAGAGATTCGTCGCAGAACTCACGCAGGCACTGCTCGTGTGCACGAGCATCCTGGTGGAGTTGCACACCGAGAACGGGGCCATGCACGAGCGCAGCTGGGGGCATCCGCGCTGGTTCAGTGCGTCTGATGTGGTGGATCGCATCCGCTGGCAGGTGCAGGGGCGAACCGGCGCGGGCAACGGCGCGCTCGGTTCGGCCATCACGAAGGTGCGGGTGGTGCCGCAGGAGTTCGATTCGATCGGCAACTATGAGGCGGGGCTCTGGGGCAGCACGCCCGACGACCGGGTGCATCACGGGCTGTCGCGGGTGCAGAGCCTGCTGGGGCACGAGGGTGTGGTGACGGCGAGCATCGGCGGCGGGCGGGGGCTGGCCGAGCGCCAGGTCTTGGTGCCCTGGGGTGACGCGGTGGTGGCGCAAGACGCAGCCGGGCAGCGTGCGGCCGGGCAGCATACGGCCGGCGCAGCCGGCAGACCACGTGCAGGCGCAAAGGGCGCTGTGACGAAGAGTGCGGCCGCGCGCGTTGCCGGGCGGGTAGCCGGGCCGAAGGGTGCTGGTGCGAGTGCCGCCGCCCCGAAGGGGGCGAAAGCCGTGCCGCCGCCGTGGCCGGGGGCCGTTCCGCTGCCGGCACCGTCGACGGTGTTCGAGCGCCCGCAGGCGGTCACGGTGCGGGGTGCCGGTGGCGAGTCGATCACGGTGAGCCAACGAGGGGTGCTGTCGGGCATCCCAAACCTGTTTCTGCCGGTGGCCGACGAGCCGGGCGCGCCGGTCGAGCGGCTGCGGCCGCTGGAGGCGTGGGCGGGCCCGTGGCCGGTGCAGGAGCGCTGGTGGGATGCGGAGAAGGCCCGCGCGTTCCACCGTTTTCAGGTGGTCGACGCCTCGGGAACGGCGTGGCTGCTCGCGCTGCACGACCGGCGCTGGTGGGCGGAGGCGCGTTATGACTGAAAACTTCGGCACATTCCGAGGAGGGTGCAGCGATGGGGTTCAATAATCCGCCCATCAAGTGGGCCGAACTCGAGCGCGCGCTTTCCGATCGGCGACCCGGCACCAGCCCCGAGAAAGACGGAGGCGATGGGCCGGCGTTCTCGCGCAAACGCCAGCCGTACGTGCCACCGGCCGTCACGGTCGCTGCACCGCCCGACGAGCCGCTCGTGCCGTACGCCGAGTTGCACGCGCACTCGAACTTCAGTTTTCTCGATGGCGCATCGTCGCCCGAAGACCTGCTCGAAGAGGCGGCCCGGCTCCGGATGCACGGGCTTGCGCTCACCGACCACGACGGGTTCTACGGGGTGGTGCATCTCGCCGAAGCGGCGGAGGCTCATCCGCAGGTGGCGACGATTTTCGGGGCCGAGCTCTCGCTCGGGCTGAGCAAACCGCAGAACGGAGAAGCTGATCCCGAGGGTTCGCACCTCGTGGTGCTGGCACGCAAACAGGAGGGGTATCACCGGCTCGCGGGTGCCATCACCTCGGCACAGCTGGCCACCGATGCGGAGAAGGGGCGGCCGATCTTCGACCTCGAGCAACTGGCCGAGGCGGCGCGACGCCCCAGCCACGCGGGCGTGGGCGCGGGCGCTGGTGCGGGTGCAGGTGCAGGCGCAGGCCTGCTCGGCGACTCCGCGTGGACGGTGCTCACCGGCTGCCGCAAGGGCGCCGTGCGCCAGGCGCTCGTCACCGACGGGCCCGCCGCCGCCTCGCGCGAACTCGACCGGCTCGTCGCATTGTTCGGGCGCGGCAACGTTCTGGTCGAGCTGTTCGATCACGGTGATCCGCTGGCGAGCGACCTCAACGACGCGCTGGCCGAGCTGGCGGCGAAACACCGGCTCGACGTTGTCGCGACGGGCAACGTGCACTACGCCACCCCGCAGCAGTTCGAGCTCTCGCAGAGCCTCGCCGCCGTTCGCGCTCGTCGCAGTCTCACCGACCTCGAGGGGTGGTTGCCGGCATCCGCTGGGTCGCATCTGCGTTCGGGGGCCGAGATGACGGCACGGTTCGCGCGTTACCCGGGGGCTGTCGAACGTACGGTGGAGGTGGCGGATGACCTCTCGTTTCAGCTGCGAACAGCCAGGCCGCGCCTCCCCCGCCAAGAGATGCCCGACGGGCACACACCAATGAGCTATCTACGCGAACTGGTCGAGAAGGGCATGCCCGACCACTACCCCGACGCCACCGATGCCGTGCGCGAGCGCATCGAGAGCGAGCTTGCGGTCATCGAGCAGAAAGACTTTCCGGGTTACTTTCTGATCGTCTGGGACATGGTGCGCTACGCGCGCAGCCAGAACATTCTCTGCCAGGGGCGCGGGTCGGCGGCCAACTCGGCGGTCTGCTACATCCTCGACATCACGGCCGTCGATTCGATCAAGTTCGACCTGCCGTTTCAACGGTTCTTGTCGCACCTGCGCGACGAAGAACCCGATATCGATGTGGATTTCGATTCGGATCGACGGGAGGAGGTCATTCAGTACGTCTATACGAAGTACGGTCGACGAAATGCCGCGCAGGTCGCGAACGTCATCAGTTACCGGCCCAAGTTCGCGGTGCGCGACATGGCGAAGGCGCTCGGTTACTCTGCCGGCCAGCAGGATGCCTGGGCGAAGCAGGTCGAGCGCTGGGGCCCGGCGGTCGAGACGAAAGATCACGACATTCCTGCCGACGTGATGGAGCTGGTGGAGCAGGTACTCAAGTTTCCGCGCCACCTCGGCATTCATTCGGGAGGAATGGTGCTCACCGACGGGCCCGTCGGCGAGGTCTGCCCCATCGAGAACGGGCGAATGGATGATCGCACCGTTCTGCAGTGGGACAAAGACGACTGCGCCTGGATGGGCCTCGTGAAGTTCGACATGCTCGGGCTCGGCATGCTCTCGGCGCTGCAGCACAGCTTCGACCTGGTGCGGGAGCATCTCGGCGAAGACTGGACTCTCAAGAACATTCCGAAAGAAGAGCAGGGCGTGTACGACATGCTCTGCCGAGCCGACTCGATCGGGGTGTTCCAGGTGGAGAGCCGAGCGCAGATGGGCACACTGCCGCGGCTGCAGCCGCGCAAGATGTACGACCTCGTGGTCGAGATCGCGCTCATCCGCCCCGGGCCGATTCAGGGCGGAGCCGTGCATCCGTACATCCGGCGCAAGCTGAAGCTCGAACCCATCACGTACCTGCACCCGAAACTCAAGGCTCCGTTGGAGCGAACTCTCGGGGTGCCGCTGTTTCAAGAGCAGCTCATGCAGATGGCCGTAGCGGTGGGCAACTGCACGGCCGAAGACGCCGACCTGCTGCGGCGCGCAATGGGGTCCAAGCGCGGCATCGAGAAGATCTCGTCGCTGCGCTCGAAGTTGTTCGAGGGCATGGCGGCGAACGGCATTGAGCCTGAGGTCGCCGAGCAGATCTACCAGAAGATCGAGGCGTTCGCGAACTTCGGGTTCGCTGAAAGTCACTCGCAGAGCTTCGCGCTGCTGGTCTACGCCAGCTCGTGGTTCAAGCTGCACTACCCGGCCGCGTTTCTCGCGTCGCTGCTGCGTGCCCAGCCCATGGGGTTCTACTCGCCGCAGACGCTGGTGGCGGATGCCCGGCGGCACGGCGTCGTGGTGCACCGCCCCGACATCCAGCGTTCGGGCGTGCTGGCCGGGCTCGAGCCCGCGGAATCGATCGAGCTACGAGTTTGTGCGGGTGCTGGCACCGAACACCCGCACAAACTCGTAGCTCGATCGCCGCAGATGGTGGCGGCGACAGGGATGGATGCGTGCGCGGTGTTCGAGCAGCCGACGCCCGCCGAGGTGTTCGACCGGGAGGTGCCGCCCGACCATGCGCAGCACCGGCGCGACGGCAACCTCGACGTGCGGCTCGGGCTCGCCGAGATCAAGTCGATCGGCAAAAAGGTGGCCGAGCGCATCGTGGCCGAGCGCGACCGCGGCGGCGAGTACCTCAGCATGGCCGACGTCGCTCGGCGCAACGACCTCAACACCGTGCAGATGGAGGCGCTCGCTTCGTCGGGGGCGTTCACCAGTCTTAAGCTCACCCGCCGGGAGGCGCTGTGGGAGGCCGGCAACGCCGCTCAAGACAAGTCCGAATACCTGCCGGGCACGTTCGTGAGCGTTCAGCCGCCTCTGCTGCCGATGCTCAACCCCACCGAGCAGGTGATCTACGACCTCTGGAGCACCGGCATCTCGCCCGACGATCATCCGGTCGCCCACTCGCGGGCGCTACTGGATGCCCGGGGTGCCCTTTCGATCGCGGCATGCTCCACCACGGAGAACGGCCGGCGCATCGAAGTCGGTGGAGTCGTGACCCATCGCCAGCGCCCCGCGACCGCCAGCGGAATCACCTTCGTGAACCTCGAAGATGAGACGGGCATCCTGAACGTCATCTGCAGTGTCGGCGTGTGGAGCCGTTACCGCCGTGTCGCTCGTGAGGCGCCGGCGATGATCGTGCGCGGCATCATCGAGCGCTCCCCCGAGGGCATTCTCAACCTCATCGCCGACCGCTTCGAGCTGCTGCCCCTCGGCGCCCCCACCCGCTCCCGCGACTTTCGCTGAGCCGACCGCCATGGCAACACGTGCGACAGCGACGTTTGCGGTCGAGATGAGCCGCCGGGGCGGTCGCGCTCGTCCGAAAACGTCGCTTTCAACCCTCTGGAGGGGGAAAGGAGGCGGGCGGCGCGGGAAGGAGGGCGGCGCAAGAAGGAGGGCGGGCGCTAGTGCGCCGCCTCGTTCCAGTTCTGGCCGCGGCCGAGTTGCACGTCGAGCGGCACCTTGAGCTCGGCGGCGGTCGACATGCGGGTTTCGACGATGGCGGCCAGGGAATCCCACTCGCCCGGAAACACCTCGAAGACGAGCTCATCGTGCACCTGGAGAAGCATGCGCGACTGCAGAGAATGCGACGCGAGGTCAAGAGAGATGTTGACCATGGCGATCTTCAGAATGTCGGCGGCGGTGCCCTGGATGGGCGCGTTCAACGCCTGGCGCTCGGCGTTGTCACGCAGAACGCGGTTCGGGCTCGACAGGTCGGGAAAGAGGCGGCGGCGACCGAAGATGGTTTCGGTGTAGCCGTCTTCGCGCGCCTGCACGACGACGTTGCGCAGGTAATCGCGCACCGCACCGAAACGCTCGAAGTAGTCGGTCATCAGCTGCTTCGCCTCGGCGGTGGGGATGCGCAGCTGTTTCGAGAGCCCGAACGCCGAGAGACCGTAGGCGAGGCCGTACGACATGGCCTTGACCTTCGACCGCATGGCCGAGGTCACGTCTTCAGGCTCGACACCGAAGATGCGGGCGCCCACGAACCGGTGCAGGTCTTCGCCCGACTGAAAAGCGGTGATCAGCCCCTCGTCTTCGGAGAGGTGCGCCATGATGCGCATCTCGATCTGCGAGTAGTCAGTGGTCAGCAGCGTCTCGTACGACTCCCCCACCATGAAAGCCTTGCGGATGCGCCGGCCCTCCTCGGTGCGAACCGGAATGTTCTGCAGATTCGGGTCGGTCGACGAGATGCGGCCGGTCGAACTGCCGGTCTGGATGTACGTGGTGTGGATGCGCCGGTCGGTGCTGATCGACTTGTCGAGGGTTTCGACGATCTGGTTGAGCTTGGTGGCGTCGCGGTGGAGCAGCAACAGATCGAGAAACGGATGCGGCGAACTCGCCTGCAGGTCGGCCAGCGCGACCGCGTCGGTGGAGTAGCCGGTCTTCGTGGCGCGGGTCTTCGGCATGCCGAGCTGGTCGAACAGAACCTCTTGGATCTGCTTCGGCGAGCCCAGGTTGATCTCGCGCTCGATGATGCCGAACGCGTCGCTCGCTATCTGGGCCGAGCGTGTGGTGAGCTCGTTCGACAGCTCGGAGAGCTGGGTGTGACTCACGGCGACGCCGTCGAGCTCCATCTGGGCCAGTACGGCCAGAACGGGCATCTCGATGTCGACGAGAACCGAGCGCGACCCGTCGTCGAGCTTCTCATTGATCGCTCGCGCGACGCGCGCCACGTACCAGGCGGTGCCCGCCGGGCCGACCACCGAGTCGTCGTCGGGCACGAGCTGGTTGGGATCGGGTGTCGGCAACGATTCGTTGAGGTAGCGATCGACCAGATCGGTGAGTGCCGGCGACGCGCTGTCTGACTTGAGCAGCCATGCCGCGACCGACGTGTCGAAGGTGATTCCATCGACCGTGAGGCCTGCTGTCAACAGAGTCTTCAGCTGGTGCTTCGCGCCGTGCAGAAGCTTCGGTGCGGGGCTCGCCAGCCAGTTCTCGAACGGCAGGTAGTCGGCGCGGTCAGGGATCCACGGCAGAAAGACGGTCGATTCGGCGCTGGCGAGGCCGAACCCGATGGGTTTGCCGTCGAGCAACTCGACCTCGAGCCCCAGGCCGAACGGCTCGGCCGCAACGGCCCGGGCCAGCCACGCCTGCAGTTCTTCGTCGAGCAGCGTCGTCGGGGCCGGAGCCACGGCGGCCTTTTCGTCGACAAGACGGCCGCCCGCGCCGGCGCCGCCAGCACCGGCACCACTGCCGAGGCCGCCGCCGAACGCGCTGCTGCCGGTGCCGTCGTCGCCGACACCCTCGAGCTTGAACACCCGCTCGAGCAGTGTGCGAAACTCCAGCCGAGCGAACAGGTCGCGCACGGCCTGCTCGTCGATCGGCCGCTTGCCGAAGTCGGCCGGCCCGAGCGGCAGCTCGACGTCGGTGAGCAGCCGGTTCAGTTTGCGGTTGCGCACCGCGTTCTCTTGGAACTCGCGCAGGCTCTCGCCGACTTTGCCGCCGATCTCGTCGGAGCGGCGCAGAATCTCGTCGAGGCTGCCGAACTGGTTCAGCCACTTGACCGCGGTCTTTTCGCCGACCTTCGGGATGCCCGGCAGATTGTCGCTCGTCTCGCCGACCAACGCGGCAACCTCGGGGTACTGGTGCGGCTCGATGCCGTAGCGCTCGAACACCTTGTTGCGGTCGTACCGCGTGAGTTCGGTGACACCCTGCCGTGACGGGTAGAGCAGCGTGACGTTGTCGTTGACAAGCTGGATCGCGTCGCGATCGCCCGACACGACAAGCACGCGATACCCCTGCTCGGTGCCCTGCCGGGCGAGCGTGGCGAGAATGTCGTCGGCCTCGAAGTCTTCTTTCTCGAGCGTTTCGATGTTCATCGCCTTGAGGGCGTCTTTCAGCAGCGGAACCTGGCCCGAGAACTCTGGCGGGGTCTCGTGTCGTGTGCCTTTGTATTCGGGGTATTCACGCGTGCGGAACGACTGCCTCGACATGTCGAACGCCACAGCCAGATGTGTCGGCTTCTCGTTCTTCAGAAGCAGCAAAAGCATCGACAAAAAGCCGTGGATGGCGTTCGTGTGCTGCCCGTCTCTGGTCTGAAAACTGTCGACGGGAAGCGCGTAGAACGCTCGGAAAGCGAGCGAATGCCCGTCGATTATGAGAAGGGTAGGCTGTTCGATGTCGGACACACGCCAAGCCTACACAGGCCCTCCGACAGTCTTCCGACGCAGATTCGGCGCACCGATGGGGCGTTCGAGCAGGCAGTTCAGCGGGCTCCGGATGCTCAACAGCGCAGTTAGGGTAACAAATGTCAACGCCGCCTCCCTCCGTGCCGTCCGATGTTCCGACCAGTGCGCCGTCCGATGTGCCGACAGGAGTGACGGCCGGCGCCGAGCCTCTCGACTTCGAGGCCGTCTTCAGCGGCCTGAGCAAGGGCTCACTCGCCGAGAAGATGGGAATCGAGTTCCTCGAAATCACCCCAGAGCATTCGGTCGCCACCATGCCCGCCGAGGGCAACACTCAGCCGTTCGGTGTGGTGCACGGCGGCGCGTATGTGGTGCTGGCAGAGAGTCTGGGGTCGTCTGCCGCGACGGTGTTCGCCGGTCCGGGCAAGGTGGGCATGGGCATCGAGGTGAACGCCAGTCACACCGGTTCGGTGAGCAGCGGAACGGTGACCGGTGTCTGCACCGCCATCAAGCTCGGGCGCACGTTGACGGTGCACGAGGTGGCGATTTCAGACGAAAAAGGTCGGCGACTTTCGACGGTGCGCATCACGAACATCATTCGTGAGGTCTGAGCCTCTGAGAACGCGAACCCCGGGCATCCGGATGCCCGTACCGAACGCACGCGAAGCTAGCTCTTCTTGACGCTCAACTGCTCGATGATGGCCTGTGCAACGTCGTGCATCGTGAGGCGGCGATCCATCGACGCCTTCTGGATCCAGCGGAACGCCTCGGGCTCCGTGAGCCCCATCTTCTCGTTGAGCAGACCCTTCGCCCGGTCGACGAGCTTGCGGGTCTCGAACCGCTCGACGAGGTCGGCGACCTCGGCCTCGAGGGTGATGATCTGCGCGTAACGCGAGAGAGCGATCTCGATGGCGGGAAGCAGGTCGTTCGGCGTGAACGGCTTGACCACGTAAGCAAGGGCGCCGGCCTCGGTGGCGCGCTCGACGAGTTCTTTCTGGCTGAATGCGGTGAGCAGCACGACGGGCGCGATGTGGCCCTTGCTGAGGCGTTCGGCAGCGGAGATTCCGTCGAGAAGCGGCATCTTGACATCCATGATGACCAGGTCGGGGCGCAGTTCGGTGGCCAGAGCGACGGCGGTTTCGCCGTCACCGGCCTCGCCGACGACCTCGAACCCGGCGTCACGCAGAATCTCGACGATGTCGAGGCGGATGAGGGATTCGTCTTCGGCGACGACAACGCGGCGTGGCGCAGTCGTTGGAGTATCTTGGTCAGTCACACCTCAACCCTACGGTATTCTGATCACTGTTGATGCGAGCCGGTGTGGCGGAATGGTAGACGCGGCGCACTCAAAATGCGTTGTTGCAAGACGTGCGGGTTCGAGTCCCGCCACCGGTACAGAATTACGAAAAGACCCGGGAGAGTAGATCTCCCGGGCCTTTTTGTTGTCTGACGGCTTAGTGGTCGAGCTCGTCGGGCGACGGCTTCTGCGGGTTGTGGCCCTCACCGACGATGTGCACGCGCATGTCGTTGGTGGTGCCGGCCTTTCCGGGAGGGGAACCCGAGATCACCACGACCTTGTCGCCGAGCTGGGCCATGTTCTCGCCGAGCAGCACGTCGTCGGCCTGAACCATGAGCTGGTCGGTGTGCTTGACGCGATCGACCAGGTACGGATCGACACCCCACGACAGGGCCATGCGGCGACGGATGCCCGGCTCAGGGGTGAGCCCGATAATCGGTATCGACGACCGCAGCCGCGCCATGCGCCGCACGGAGTCACCGGACTCGGTGAACACCACGAGGTACTTCGCCTCGACGAAGTCGGCGACCTCGGCCGCGGCGAGGGTGACCGCGCCGGCCTGGGTGCGCGGCTTGGTGCCGAGCGCGGGGATGCGCTCGAGGCCGTGCACCTCGGTCGATTCCACGATGCGGGCCATGGTCTGAACGGTGATGACCGGGTACTCGCCGACAGACGTTTCGCCCGAGAGCATGACCGCGTCGGCCCCGTCGAGCACCGCATTGGCGACGTCGGAGGTCTCAGCCCGAGTGGGAATCGGCGAGGAGATCATCGATTCGAGCATCTGCGTCGCCACGATGACCGGCTTGGCCATGCGGCGAGAGAGCTCGATGGCGCGCTTCTGCACGATCGGCACCGCTTCGAGCGGCAGCTCGACGCCGAGGTCACCACGGGCGACCATGATGCTGTCGAAGGCGTCGATGATCTCTTCGAGGTTGTCGACGGCTTGCGGCTTCTCGATTTTGGCGCAGACGGGAATCTTGCGACCCTCTTCTGCCATGATCTCGTGGACTCGCTTGATGTCGGCGGCGTCACGAACGAATGAGAGCGCGATCAGATCTGCGCCGAGACGAAGGCCCCAACGAAGATCGGCCTCGTCTTTCTCTGAGAGCGCCGGCACGTTGACCGCGACGCCGGGCAGATTGATGCCCTTGTTGTTCGACACGTTGCCGGCCACGATGACTTCGGTGGTGACGACGGTGCCGTCGGTCTCCAGAACCTTGACCTTGACCTTGCCGTCGTCGATCAGCAGAAAGTCGCCGGGGGCGACGTCTTGCGGAAGGCCCTTGAACGTGGTGCCCGAGAGCTCGCGCGTTCCGATGACCTCTTCGGTGGTGATTTTGAAGATGTCGCCTTGCTCGAGGTAGTAGGGGCCTGCCTCGAACTTTCCGAGACGGATCTTCGGGCCCTGCAGGTCGACGAGCACCGCTACCGCGCGGCCCGAGTCTTCTGCGGCCTGGCGCACGGTGGCGTAAATGCCCTCGTGCACGTCGTACGAGCCGTGGCTCAGGTTCATGCGGCAGACGTCGACTCCGGCATCGATGATGGCCCGGATGTTCTCGTACGACGAGGTGGCCGGCCCCAGCGTGGCGACGATTTTTGCGCGTCTCATTCTTTGGTGTGCTCCATGCTTCTGCGCGGGTGCGCATTGGTGAAATAGTCCACTGCACTCACAGGCCCATTATGGCCTTCGAAGGTGACGTGGTGGTGAACGGGTAATTCGAAGTGACGATCAGTTCGTGATCTTGCCTTCGAAGGTGACGTGGTGGTGAACGGTCGAAAATGGATGAACGGGTCGAAGCCCAGCGACTCAGATCGAGATCGCCCGGTCGTTCGGCGCGACGGGGAACGGCAGCTCGGTGTCGCCCTCGAGGTAGCGGTCGACCGAAGCGGCGGCGGCGCGCCCCTCGGCGATGGCCCAGACGATGAGCGACTGACCGCGACCGGCGTCGCCGGCCACGAACACGCCCGGGATGCTCGTCTCGTAGTCTTCGTTGCGCTCGACGTTTCCGCGGCCGTCGAACTGTGCCCCGACCTGGTTGGCCAGGTCGGCGGATTCGGGGCCGGTGAAGCCCAGCGCCAGAAGAACGAGGTCGGCGGGGATCTCCCGCTCGGTGCCCGCCTTGGGAACCCGGCGGCCATCGAGGTATTCCGTCTCGGCGACGCGGATCGCCCGCACCTCGCCGGCCTCGTTCGAGAGGAACTCGACGGTCGAGGCGAGGTACATGCGCTCCCCACCCTCTTCGTGGGCGCTGGACACCTCGAAGAGATTCGGAACCATGGGCCACGGCTGGGCATCCGGTCGCTCGGTGGGCGGCTGCGTGCCGATGGCGAGGTTCGTCACCGAGAGGGCCTGCTGGCGGTGCGCGGTGCCGATGCAGTCGGCGCCGGTGTCACCGCCGCCCAGAACGACGACGTGCTTGCCCTCGGCCGTGATCTGATCGACGACGGTGTCGCCGGCGCCGACCTTGTTGCCCTGAACCAGAAACTCCATGGCGTAGTGCACGCCGTCAAGGTCGCGCCCCGGAATCGGCAGATCACGGGGAACGGTTGCGCCCGTGCACACGATCACGGCGTCGTACCGCGAGCGAAGGTCGGCCCAGGTGATGTCGACGCCGATGTTGATTCCGGCGCGGAAGCGGGTGCCCTCGGCCATCATCTGGCTCAGGCGAGACTCGAGGTGGCGCTTCTCCATCTTGAAGTCGGGAATGCCGTAACGCAGCAGCCCGCCGATACGGTCGTCACGCTCGTAGACGGCGACCGTGTGGCCGGCGCGGGTCAGCTGCTGGGCGGCGGCGAGGCCCGCAGGCCCCGATCCGACGACCGCGACCGTCTTGCCCGTGAGGCGCTCGGGCGGGTGCGGCTGCACCCAGCCGTTCGCGAACGCCTGGTCGATGATCGACACCTCGACCTGCTTGATGGTCACCGCAGGCTGGTTGATGCCGAGTACGCACGAACTCTCGCACGGCGCCGGGCAGAGCCGGCCCGTGAACTCGGGAAAGTTGTTCGTGGCGTGGAGTCGCTCGATGGCCTGCCGGCCCTCGCCGCGCCAGGTGAAGTCGTTCCACTCCGGAATGAGGTTTCCCAGCGGACATCCTTTGTGACAGAACGGAATGCCGCAATCCATACAGCGGCCGGCCTGACGCCGAGTTTCGCTGGAATTAGCCGGCTCGTAGACCTCTTTCCAGTCCATGAGCCGAATCGGAACGGGCCGCCGCTTGGGCAGCTCACGCTCAGTGACCTTCAGAAATCCCTTGGGATCAGCCACCGGTTACCTCCAGAATTCTTTCCCAGACCACGTCGCCGTCGGGGTCGAGCCCCTCGTCGACCGCCGTCTGGCGAGTAGCGAGAACCGCGGCGTAGTCGCGCGGCAGCACCTTGACGAACTCAGCCGCCACGGTGTCGAAGTCGGCCAGCATCGACGCTGCCAGCGTCGACCCGGTCTCGGCCTCGTGTTCGGTGAGCAGCGAACGCACCAGTTCGGTGTCGTTCGCGTCGAGGGGCGAGAGTTGCAGCTCGCCACTGGCCAGCGAATCGGTGTTCACCAGATCGGTACTGAGCTTGTACACGTAGGCGGTGCCGCCCGACATACCGGCGCCGAGGTTGCGGCCCGTGGTGCCCAGAATCAGCGCGATTCCGCCGGTCATGTACTCGAGCGCGTGGTCTCCGACGCCTTCGGCTACCGCCGTGGCACCCGAGTTGCGCACCAAGAAGCGCTCCCCCACGATGCCGCGGATGAACATGCTGCCGCGGGTCGCGCCGTAACCGATCACGTTGCCGGCGATGACGTTGCGCGCGGCGTCGAACGTTGCTTCACGCGACGGCCGCACGATGATGCGCCCGCCCGAGAGCCCCTTGCCGACGTAGTCGTTGGAGTCTCCTTCGAGCCGAAGGGTGATGCCCGCCGGCATGAAGGCGCCGAGCGACTGCCCGGCCGAGCCCTGCAGGCTGATCTGGATGGTGTCGTCGGGCAGGCCCTGTTCGCCGTGCCGAACGGTCACCTCGTGGCCGAGCATGGTTCCGACGGCCCGTTCGGTGTTGCGAATGGGCAGCGAAATGACCACCGGCTCGCCGAACTCGAGGGCTTCGGATGCATCGCGGATGAGTCGCTTGTCGAAGTGCTTCTCCAGCTCATGCTCTTGTGGCCTGCGGTTGACGCGCGGTTCGTCGTCGCTGAACGTCGGGCCGACGAGGATCGGCGACAGGTCGAGACCGTCTGCCTTCCAGTGCTCCAAGGCGTGGTCGACGTTGAGCAGCTCGTGGTGACCGATGGCCTCTTCGAGCGTGCGGAAGCCGAGCTCGGCGAGGTATTCGCGCACCTCTTGAGCCAGGAATTCGAAGAAGTTGACCACGAACTCCGGCTTGCCGCTGAAGCGCGCGCGAAGTTCGGGGTTCTGCGTCGCGACACCTACCGGGCAGGTGTCGAGGTGGCAGACCCGCATCATGACGCAGCCCGACACCACCAGAGGCGCGGTCGCGAAACCGAACTCCTCGGCGCCGAGCAGAGCACCGACGATGACGTCGCGGCCCGTCTTCATCTGGCCGTCGACCTGTACAACTACGCGGTCACGCATGCCGTTGAGCATCAGCGTCTGCTGGGTCTCGGCGAGGCCGAGTTCCCACGGCGTACCGGCGTGCTTCAGCGAGTTGAGCGGGCTGGCGCCCGTTCCGCCGTCGTGACCGGAGACCAGCACGACGTCGGCCAGAGCCTTCGTCACACCGGCCGCAACCGCGCCGATGCCGTTCTGGCTCACCAGTTTGACGTGCACCCGAGCCTCGGGGTTGGCGCGCTTGAGGTCGAAGATGAGCTGCTTGAGGTCTTCGATCGAGTAGATGTCGTGGTGCGGCGGCGGCGAGATGAGGCCGACGCCTGCCGTCGCGTGACGCGTGCGGGCGACCCACGGGTAGACCTTCGTCGGGGGCAGTTGCCCGCCCTCGCCGGGCTTCGCACCCTGCGCCATCTTGATCTGAATGTCGGTGGCGTGCGTGAGGTACATGCTCGTCACACCGAAGCGACCGGATGCGACCTGCTTGATGGCGCTGCGCCGTTCGGGGTCGAGCAGGCGTGCCGTGTCTTCGCCGCCTTCACCGGTGTTCGACTTGGCTCCGAGCCGGTTCATCGCGATGGCGAGCGTGGTGTGCGCCTCTTCGCTGATGGATCCGTAGCTCATAGCGCCGGTCGAGAACCGCTTCACGATGGATTCGATCGACTCCACTTCATCGAGCGGAACGGGCTTACGGGCATCCGTTCGCAGCTTGAAGAGCCCGCGCAGGGTCATCAGCGACTCGGCCTGGTCGTCGACCAGCTTGGTGTACTCGCGAAAGATGTCATACCGACGCGCGCGGGTGGAGTGCTGCAGCTTGAACACCGTGTCGGGGTTGAAGAGGTGCGGCGGGCCCTCGCGGCGCCACTGGTATTCGCCGCCGACCGCGAGCGGTTCGTGCACGGTCACACTGCCGTCTTCGGGGAACGCTGCCGCGTGCCGGTTGGCGCTCTCTGCCGCGATGACGTCGATGCCGACCCCGCCGAGCTTCGAAGAGGTGCCGGTGAAGTACTGCGCGACGAACTCTTTGTCGAGGCCGACGGCTTCGAACGCCTGGGCGCCCGCGTACGACGACACTGTAGAGATGCCCATCTTCGACATGATCTTCAGAACGCCCTTGCCGAGCGCTTTGATGACGTTCTTCACCGCCTTCTCGGGGCTGATGCCGGTGATCATGCCCGAGCGCACGAGGTTCTCGCAGGTCTCCATGGCCAGGTACGGGTTGATGGCAGATGCCCCGTAGCCGATCAAGAGCGCGACGTGATGCACCTCGCGCACATCGCCGGCCTCGACGATCATGCCGACCTTCATGCGGTTCTGGGTGCGGATGAGGTGGTGGTGCACACCCGCCAACATCAGCAGCGACGGAACCGGAGCGTTCTCTTTGTTCGAGTCGCGGTCGCTGAGCACGATGAACTTCGCGCCGTTCGCAATGGCCTCGTCGGCCTCGAGACACATCTCGGCGATGCGGTCTTGCATCGCCTTCGGGCCGTCTTCGAAACGGTACAGCCCCTTGATGGTGGTCGTGGTGAAGCTGCCCGGGCTCGGGTCGATGTGCTGGATCTTCGCGAGCTCGTCGTTGTCGATCACCGGAAAGTCGAGCACGACCTGGCCGGTGTGACCGGGGGTGGCGTCGAGCAGGTTGCGTTCGGGGCCGAGCCCGAGGCGCAGCGAGGTGACGACTTCTTCGCGAATCGAGTCGAGCGGCGGGTTCGTCACCTGCGCGAACTGCTGCGTGAAGTAGTCGAACAGCAGCCGCGGCCGGTTCGAGAGCACCGCGATGGGAGTGTCGGAGCCCATGGCGCCGAGCGGCTCTGCGCCGTTCTTGGCCATCGGGGTCAGCAGAATGCGAATCTCTTCTTCGGTGAAACCGAAGGTGCGCTGCCGGCGCGTGACCGACGCCGGGGTGTGCACGATGTGCTCACGCTCGGGCAGGTCGCGCAGGTTGATGCGGCCCTGCTCGAGCCATTCGGCGTACGGCTCGCTCGCGGCCAGCTCGTCTTTGATCTCGTCGTCTTCGATGATGCGGCCGGCCTCGGTGTCGACGAGAAACATCTTTCCCGGGCGCAGCCGGCCCTTGCGCACGACCTTGGCGGGGTCGACGTCGAGCACGCCGATCTCGCTGGCAAGCACGACGAGGCCGTCATCGGTGACGAGGTAGCGACCCGGGCGCAGGCCGTTACGGTCGAGCGTGGCACCGACGAGCGATCCGTCGGTGAAGACCAGCGCTGCCGGCCCGTCCCACGGCTCCATCAGCGTGGCGTGGAACTCGTAGAACGCGCGGCGGGCCGGGTCGAACGAGGCGTTGTTCTCCCACGCTTCGGGCACCATCATCATGATGGCGTGCGGCAGCGGGCGGCCCGCGAGAGTCAACAGTTCGACGACCTCGTCGAACGAAGCCGAGTCGCTGGCGCCCGGCGTGACGATCGGCAGCAGCGGGGCGATTTCGCCCATGACGGTGCTCTTCAGCTGAGACTGGCGCGCGCGCATCCAGTTGCGGTTGCCCTGCACCGTGTTGATCTCGCCGTTGTGCGCCATCATGCGCAGGGGTTGCGCGAGCGGCCACGACGGGAACGTGTTGGTGGAGTAGCGCGAGTGCACCAGAGCGAGCTTCGACGCGAACCGCTCGTCAGAGAGGTCGGGGTAGAACGGCTCGAGCTGAAGCGTGGTGACCATGCCCTTGTAGGTGAGCGTACGGCTCGAGAGCGACATGAAGTAGACCTCATGCTCGTGCTCGATGCGCTTGCGCAGCCGGTAGGTGAGCCGGTCGAGGTGGATGCCCGTGGCCTTCTCGCCCGTAGCGTCATGGTGTTTCGCCTCTACGTAGAGCTGGCGGATGGCCGGCATCGCCTCGCGCGCCAGTCGCCCGAGCTCGTCGGGGCGCACCGGAACCTCGCGCCAGCCGAGCACCCGCAGGCCCTCTTCGTCGGCGATCTCGGCGATTCGGGCGACGACCTTCTCGCGTTCGTCGTGGTCGAGCGGCAGAAACGCGTTGCCGACCGCGTAGTGGCCGACCTCGGGCAGTTCGAGCCCGGAGACCGCGCGCAAGAACTCGTCGGGAATCTGCGTCAGGATGCCCGCGCCGTCGCCGGTGCCGGCATCGGAACCCACGGCGCCGCGGTGCTCGAGGTTGCGCAGCGCTTCGAGTGCCGTGTCGATGATGTCGTGGCCGGCGGTGCCGCGCAGCGTGGCGACCATGGCCAGGCCGCACGCGTCTTTCTCCGCGGCCGGGTCATACATGCCCTGCGCGGCCGGGAGCGACGAAAATGCGCTGCTCGCAGGCTCGACCGAGTGAGACCGAGAAGCACTGAAGGTTTCAACCATGAGAATCCATCCCCCCGGCAATCGCACTACCGGGTTGTTCTGACTGGGACGCCGGTGGCCCGAATGTGGTGGAAGGTGTGATGTGTGCCGTGCGGTGGGTGGAACCTAGGGCTTCGCTCCGGTAGTGCTTGTGGCGCTCGGCTCGAGATCTTTCGGCTCAGCCTCGTCGTCAGCGGCACCGTCGCCGCGGAGTTCTTCGTCTGTGTACCGGTCTGTCGAGTCTACCTCAGGCGTTGCCGGTGACCATGCAATGCCCGAAACGTACGCGCTGCGCTCCGCGCCCTTGTGCCGGCGCGACTGCACGACGATGATCACGATGCCGATCACGATGGCGAGCCAGGCCGCCCACACGTTGGTACGCACACCGAAGAAGATCTCGCTGGGGTCGATTCGAATCGTCTCCCACACCGTGCGGCCCGCGCCGTACCAGATGAGGTAGACCCCGAAGAGCTTGCCCCACTGCAGGTTAAGGCGCTTGCCGATCCACAGCAAGAAGAGCACTCCGAGGCCGTTCCAGATGACCTCGTACGCGAAGGTCGGCTGAAACAGCGTTCCCGGCGCGAGCCCAACAGGAATCGCTGGGTTGGCCAAACCGGTGTTCGGGTTGATCGCGTCGATTTGAAGACCCCACCAGCCGTCTGTCGGCGTGCCGAAGAGTTCTTGGTTGAAGTAGTTGCCGAACCGCCCGCAGGCCTGAGCCAGTAGCAGACCGGGGGCCAGGGCATCTGCAAACGTCCAGAATCGGATGCCCGTGAGGCGGCATCCGATCAACGCACCGATGGCGCCGCCGATCAGCCCGCCGAAGATGGCGATGCCGCCGTCCCACACGGCGAAGATCTCCCAGAAGTTGGCTCCGGCGTAGAAATAGTCGCCGGGGTGGGTGAAAACGTGAAAGAAGCGCGCACCGACGATGCCGAGCGGAACCGCCCAGAGAATGATGTCGAGCACGATTCCCGGCTCGGCCCCCCGCTTGGTGAGACGCCGGGAGGTCATGATGGTCGCGACCACGATGCCGAACAGAATGCACAGCGCGTAAAAGCGGATGTCGATCGTGAAAGGCAGGTCGATTCCGAGCGTACGGAGCCAGCCTGTTATGTCGAGCGAGTCGATTTGCGGGCTGGGAATGCTTTGCGGCAGAAACACCTGGTGGTAAACCTTCCATACGTAGGCGACGCCGTCTGCGGGCACACGGCAAATGTCATTCTAAGGTGTGACGGCGAAAACCTCAGACGCACACCTGGCGTCTGCGAGATCTCTCAGCGCCGCGACTCAGCCTGACGGGTCAGTCCGAGGGGCATCACACGGGTTCAGCGGGCGGTGCCCACCGCGAGCCCGGCGGCGACGCGCGCCACCTCGGCGACTCCCCCGTCGGCCAGAGCGCGCACGAGCGCCGAACCGACGATAGCGCCGTCGGCGTACTCGAGTACCTCGGCGACCTGGTCGCCGGTCGAGATGCCGATGCCGACGCAGGCGCCGGTGGTGGATGCGGCGGGCGAACCCTCGGCGAGCCCGTTCGCCCGCAAGCGCTCGACCAGGGTGCGGGCGGCGGCGTCGACGTCGCCACGGGCGCCGGTGACGCCCATCGTCGAAACGACGTAGACGAAGCCTCGGCTGTTATCGACCGCCAGGCGCAGCCGTTCGTCGGTCGAGGTCGGTGCGGCGAGAAAGACCCGGTCGAGGCCGGTTCGGTCGCTCGCGGCGATCCAGTCGGCGCCGGAGTCGACCGTCAGGTCGGGCGTGATGAGCCCGGCTCCGCCCGCCGAAACGAGATCGTCGGCAAAACGGTCGATGCCATACTGCACCACGGGGTTGTAATACGTCATAAGCAGAATCGGGGCATCCACTCGCTCGCGGATCGCCTCGACGGCCGTGAAGGCGTCGCTGAGCCGAAACCCGTTCTCGAGCGAGGTCTGGGTGGCCTTCTGGATGACCGGGCCGTCCATCACGGGATCGGAATACGGCAGCCCCAGCTCGAGAATGTCGACACCGTTCTCGACCAGCGCGACGGCTGCGTCGATGCTCTCGGCGAGATTCGGAAACCCGACGGGCAGGTAGCCGATGAGTGCGCCTTTGCGGGCGGAGTTCGCGGCTTGGATCGCCGTGCCGACCGGTGAGACCGCCCGGAACGTCGGTGTGGACTGCACGCTCATCGCTGTGTTCCCAACCCCTGCGCGACATCGCGATCGAGTTCTTCGACCTCGACTTCGCCGTCTTCTAGTTCGTTTTGTTCGAGGGTGCTCGCCACCAAGGCTTGTTCATCGAGCACGCCGAAGTACCGGCCTGCCGTCTCGACATCTTTGTCACCGCGACCGCTCAGGCTGACCAGGATGGTCGCGTCGGGGCCGAGCTCACGGCCGAGCTCGATGGCGCCGGCCAAAGCGTGTGCCGACTCGATGGCCGGAATGATGCCCTCGGTCTGGCACAGGATGCGGAACGCGTTCATCGCCTCGGCGTCGGTGATGGGCAGGTAGGTGGCCCGGCCGATGGACGACAGCCAGGCGTGCTCGGGCCCGACGCCGGGGTAGTCGAGCCCCGCCGAGATGGAGTGCGAGTCGAGTGTCTGGCCGTCGGCGTCTTGCAGCATGAAGCTGCGCGATCCGTGCAGCACGCCGGGGCGGCCCTTCGTGATGGTGGCCGCGTGGCGCAGAGTTTCGACGCCGTCACCGGCTGCTTCGTAGCCGTACAGCGAAACATCCGGATCGTCGAGGAAGGCGTGGAAGATGCCGATGGCGTTCGAGCCGCCGCCGACACAGGCAACCACCGCATCGGGCAGCGCGCCCGTGAGCTCGAGCACCTGAGCGCGGGCCTCTTCGCCGATGATCTTGTGGAAATCGCGCACCATGACAGGAAACGGATGCGGCCCGGCGACCGTGCCGAGCACGTAGTGCGTGTCGGAGACATTGGCGACCCAGTCGCGGAACGCCTCGTTCAGGGCGTCTTTCAGTGTGCGAGTGCCGGTGGTGACCGAGACGACCTCCGCCCCGAGCAGGCGCATGCGCGCCACGTTCAGCGCCTGGCGCACGGTGTCGACCTCGCCCATGTAGACGACGCAGCTCATGCCGAACAGCGCTGCGGCGGTCGCGGTGGCGACGCCGTGTTGCCCGGCCCCGGTCTCGGCGATGAGCCTCGTCTTGCCGAGGCGGCGGGCCAGCAGGGCTTGACCGAGCACGTTGTTGATCTTGTGCGAACCGGTGTGGTTCAGGTCTTCGCGCTTGAGAATGATGCGCGCGCCGCCGGCGTATTCGCCGAATCGGGGTGCTTCGGTGATGATCGAGGGGCGCCCCGTGTAGGTGCGGTGCAGCTCGGCGAGCTCGGCCGCGAACGTCGGATCGGTCTTGGCCTCTTCGTAGACGGCAGAGATCTCGTCGAGAGCGGCGATCAGCGACTCCGGCATGAAGCGGCCGCCGAATTCGCCGAAGAACGGGCCGGTTTCGTCGCGCAGGTGGGTTGCTGCCCCGTCGGTGGGCACGGTGTCGGTCATTGCACTCCTAAAAACTCTTCGAGCGTGCGGGCCGGGTCGCCGGTCACGAGCGCTTCGCCGACGAGCACGACGTCGGCGCCGCTCGATCGGTAGTGGCTGACGTCTGCGGCGGTCTTCACAGCCGACTCGGCGACGCGGATGACGCCGGCCGGAATACGGTCGGCCAGGGTTCCGAACAGGTCACGGTCGAGCTCGAACGTGCTGAGGTTGCGGGCGTTCACGCCGATCAGCGAGGCGCCCAGGTCGAGCGCGCGTTCCACCTCGTCGGCGGAATGGGTCTCGACGAGCGCGGTCATGCCCAGCTCTTCGATGAAACCGTGCAAGCGCACGAGCGCCGGCTGGTCGAGGGCCGCCACGATGAGCAACGCGAGGTCGGCCCCGGCCGCGCGGGCCTCGAGCACCTGGTACTCGAGGGTGATGAAGTCTTTACGCAGCACCGGCACCGACACCGTGTCGCGCACGAGCTCGAGGTCTTCGAGCGACCCCTTGAACTTGCGGCCCTCGGTGAGCACGCTGATGGCGCTCGCCCCGGCGGATTGGTAGGTCGACGCCAGCGCCGCCGGATCGGTGATCGGAGCGAGCGCACCGCGAGACGGGCTGGCCCGTTTCACCTCGGCGATGATCTTGACACGTTCGGCCGGTGCGAGAAAGGCAAGGGCATCGAGTGCCGGCTCGCTCTCGAGTGCGGCACGTTCGACCTCGTCGTAACTGACGAGTTCTCGCCGGGCTGCCGCATCTTCTGCGGCGCCGGCGGTAAGCGATTCGAGCACTGGTACTAATGCCCCTTGGCGGTTGTTTTGGCTCCGTCGACGCCGTAGCCCAGCTTGGCGAGCACGTATCCCACGAGGAGACCGGCGACGAGCAGGCCGACGCTGGCCCAGACGAGCCAGACGATGGAGAAGAAGAACGCGACGGTGCCGATGGCGAACGCTACGAGCATGATGACCACCGCCGTCCACGAAGCGGTCGAACTGCCGTGGCCCGGTTCTGCTGACTCAATGCTCATGGTGCTCCTCAAAAGTGTGTGCGCGGGTCGAAAATAAGTGTATCGGGCCGTGGGTCACGCCGTCGGGTCTTGACCCCGGCTGAGGCTGTCCCACTTGTCGACGGCGGCGGCGCGTGCCACCTCGTCGATGCCGGTCATCTGGTCAGAAGTGTCGGCCACGCTCGTGTCGGTTGCGCGGTCGAGATCTGCCTCTGCATCTGCCTCTGCATCTGCATCGTCGAGCTCGGCCTCGTCGAACTGCGCTTCGTCACTGATCAGGTCGACCGGATTACCGGCGGTACGACCATCCGCGGCCGCGAACTGCACGGGCTGGTACTTGCGGCCCGACACCGGCCAGCGGCGCATCGTGATGACGATCAGGATGCCCGTGAGCGCCATGAGGGTGCCCGCGACCAGCGCGAGGTAGGGCCAGAGCGACGACCCCGAGGTCGTGGCGATCGCCTGGACCGACGAATTGCCCGTGACCCCGGTCGCTGTCGTGACGGCAGACTGCCCGGCCAGCACGGGGTTCGAGAGGGCGCCGATGGTCGAAGCGAGAATCGACGCACCGAGCACGAATTCGAGCACGCCGAGCACGATACGCACCACGGGGCCGGCGATGGCCAGTGCTGCTGCCAGAGCAAGCCCGGCGAGAGCGAGCGCCGAGAGTGCGGGCGCCGCGGCGGCACCCTGAACGGTGACCGAGATCGTGTCGCCGGCGCGGCCTTGAGCGCTGAGCGTGAACCACGGCTGCGACCAGGCCAGAAAGACGAGGGCGCTCCAGATGACCACGGCGAAGATCGTCAGCGACTTGAGGCGGCGCGACTGCGACGACTTCTGTTCTTCAGACTTCTGTTCTTCAGACTTCAGTTCTGGGGAATCTGTGCTGCCGGTCATCCGACCCTCGTCATGGCGTTTGCGATGGCAACGGCGCGCAAGGGTGCCGCCGCCTTGTTCTGCGACTCGATGAACTCCGAGTTCGGGTCGGAGTCGGCAACGAGACCGCCGCCGGCCTGCACCCGGGCGATGCCGTCGGAGATCACCGCGGTGCGGATGGCGATGGCCACGTCGGCGTCGCCGGCGAAGTCGAAGTAGCCGACCACTCCCCCGTAGACACCGCGCTGAGCCGGCTCGAGGTCGTCGATGATCTGCATGGCGCGGGGTTTCGGTGCGCCCGAGAGCGTGCCGGCCGGGAACGTCGCGCGGAACACGTCGATCGCAGTGACGTCGGGCGCAAGCTCGCCTTCGACCGACGACACGATGTGCATGATGTGGCTGAAACGCTCGATGCGCATGAACTCGGTGACCTCGACGGAACCCGCGGCGCACACCTTCAGCAGATCGTTTCTGGCGAGGTCGACGAGCATGAGATGCTCGGCTTTCTCTTTCGGATCGGCCAGCAAGTCGGCTTCGAGCCGGTTGTCTTCGTCGATCGAGTGCCCGCGCGGCCGCGATCCGGCGATCGGGTGGGTGTACGCCCGACCGCTTTCGACCTTGACCAGCGCTTCGGGGCTCGAACCGACGATGGCGTAGGGGCGCCGGCTGGGCGATTCGAGGTTGAGCAGGTACATGTACGGGCTCGGGTTCAGCGTACGCAGAACGCGGTACACCTCGATCGGCTCTGCCGTGCATTCGAGATCGAACCGCTGGGCGATGACGACCTGAAAGATGTCACCCTGCCTGATGTGCTCTTTGGCGACGTCGATCGAGGCGAGAAAGTCTTCACGCAGCGTTCGCGGGGTGGGAGCAGCGACGACATCGAAGTCGGCCTCCGCCAGCCACGCCTCTGCCGGACGCGAGAGGCGGTGCTGCATCGAATCGAGTCGGGCAACCGCATCCGCCCACAGCTCGCCGGAATCTTCTCGGTTCTTACGATCGGCGAGCACCGTCGACACCAGAGTGACGGTTCCGAGCAGATGGTCGACCGCGATGAGGTCGGAGACGAACGAAAGAGCCTGACTCGGCATGTCGAAGTCGGCTGGTGGTGCGTCGGGCAGGTGCTCGATCTGGCGAACCGTCTCCCAGCCGATGAAGCCGACGAGCCCGCCCGTGAGCGGCGGGTGGCCGGCGATGACGGGGGTCTTCCACTCTTCGTAGAGGGCCGCGAGGGCCTCGAGGGGCCCGCCGGGCATGCCGTTCGGAAAGGCGCGGGAGGTGCTGAGGCCAGAACCCATCCACACGGCGCGGTCGCCGTCGACGCTCAACACGCCGTAGCTCGACACGCCGATGAACGAGAACCGCGACCAGACCCCGCCCTGGCCCGCCGACTCGAGCAAGAAGGTGCCCGGCCGGTTGTCGCTCAGCTTGCGGTAGATGCCGATCGGCGTCTCGCCGTCGGCGAAGAGCGTACGGATGACCGGAATCACCCGATGCGTGGCGAGCAGCTCATCGAACTCCTGCCGCGAGGTCGAGCCGGCCCTGCTCTGCGTTGTCACCATCTGCCCGCCGTCACCATCTGCTTGCTCTCACCATTGCTTGCTATCAATATTGCTTGTCGTCTACTTGTCGTCGCTACTATCGCTGACGCTTTGTGCCGGCGAAAAGCCCTGCACCGGCGCCAGTTCGTCGCCGTCGAAACAAGTGTGGTTGCCCGTGTGGCAGGCGGCGCCGATCTGCTCGACCTGTACCAAGAGCGTATCTCCATCGCAGTCCAGCGCGGCAGCGCGAACGTACTGTGCGTGCCCCGAGGTGTCGCCCTTGCGCCAGTACTCTTGGCGTGAACGCGACCAGAAGGTCACGCGACCGCTGGTGTACGTGCGGCGCAGGGCTTCGGCATCCATCCATCCCAGCATCAGCACTTCGTGGCTGTCGAACTGCTGGATGATCGCGGGCAGCAGCCCCTTGTCGTTGAAGGTCGCCCGGCTGAGCACCGCGTCAATGTCGAGTGCTGCGTCGATGTCGAGTGCTGCAGTGTCGCCAGCCGCGGCATCCAGAGCTGCTGTGTCGCTCATCGCACCACCACCCCGCTTTCTGAGAGGGCCGACTTGACATCGGCGATGGTCAATTCACGGTTGTGGAACACCGAGGCGGCCAGCACAGCATCGGCCCCGGCGGCGATCGCCTCGGGAAAGTCGCTTGTCTTTCCGGCGCCGCCAGAAGCGATCACGGGCACGGTACTGATGCCGCGCATGAGGCGGATCAGCTCGAGGTCGTAGCCGTCTTTCGTGCCGTCGGCGTCGATCGAGTTGACGAGCAGTTCACCCGCGCCGAGCTCGATGGCGGTCTGGGCCCAGGCCAGGGCATCCAGTTCGGTCGCGCGTCGGCCGCCGTGGGTGGTGACGACGAAGCCCGATTCCGTGCGGCCGCCCGACAACGTGGGGCCGCGCTTGATGTCGAGTGAGAGCACGAGCACCTGCGCGCCGAAGCGATCGGCTATCTCGCCGATGAGGGCCGGCCGGGCGATGGCGGCGCTGTTCACGCCCACTTTGTCGGCGCCGCTGGCGAGCAGGCGCGCCACGTCTTCGGTGCTGCGGACTCCCCCGCCGACGGTCAGCGGAATGAACACCTGTTCGGCCGTCTGCCGCACGATGTCGTAGGTGGTCGAGCGCTCGTCGACGGTGGCGGTCACGTCGAGGAAGGTCACCTCGTCGGCACCTTGCTCGGCATACAGCCGGGCGAGCTCGACGGGATCGCCCGCATCGCGCAGGTTCTCGAAGTTGACGCCCTTCACCACGCGGCCGGCGGCCACGTCGAGGCAGGGAATGACGCGTACGGCGAGGCTCATTTCTCGACCCCGTCCGCTACATTCTCACGGCGTGAATCGGGCTCACCAGAATGGCGCGCGCGCCGACCTCCCACAGGGCGTCCATGATGAGGTTGGTCTCGAGCCGCGGCACCATCGCCCGCACGGCCACCCAGTCGGGGTCGGCCAGCGGCGAGATCGTGGGCGACTCGATGCCGGGCGTGAGGGCCGAGGCGGCGTCGAGGTGGATGCGCGGCACGTCGTAATCCATCAGCACGTACTGACGGGCGAGCAACACGCCCTGAAGGCGCCGCAACAGAGTGAGAGCGCCGGGTGTCTGAGTGCCTTCATCGAGCGACCCTGAACTGAGCGACACCGAGCTGATGAGCACCGCGGTACTCTGCAAAATCACCGGCCCGAAGATCTCGAGGCCGGCTTTGCGCAGAGTGCTTCCGGTCGAGACGACGTCGGCCACGGCATCCGCAACACCCAGGCGCACGGCCGATTCGACGGCGCCGTCGAGCTTGACCAGAGTCGCCGTCACATTGCTCTCGGCCAGAAAGGCCCCGACGAGGCCCGGATAGCTTGTTGCTACGCGACGGCCCTGCAGCTGTTCGAGAGAGTCGAAAGCGCCGCCGGGACCAGCGAAGCGAAAAGTCGACTCGCCGAAATTCAGCTCGGCAACCTCGACCGCCGGCGACTCGGAGTCGAGCAGCAGGTCGCGGCCCGTGATACCCACGTCGAGCGCACCGGAGCCCACGTAGGTGGCGATGTCGCGGGGGCGCAGGTAGAAGAACTCGACGTCGTTCTTCGGGTCTTGAATCACCAGCTCGCGCGGGTCGCGCCGACCGTTGTAGCCCGCTTCGGCGAGCATCTGGGCGGCGGTTTCTGACAGGGAGCCCTTGTTGGGCACCGCGATTTTCAGCATTTTCTGGCTTTCAAGAGTGTGGGACGCATGTGCTTTGAGATAGAAATCTTCGCTCTGCCTGCTCGATAGTTCGGCCGATCATTCGATGCGGCAGGGGCGCATCGAATGATGGGCTACAGGTGTCGGTAGATGTCGGCCGGAGTGAGGCCCTTTGCCAGCATCATGACCTGAACGTGGTAGATCAGCTGAGACATCTCCTCGGCCGTCTCGAGGTCGCTCTGAAATTCGGCGGCCATCCACACTTCTGCGGCCTCTTCGACGATCTTCTTGCCGATGGCATGCACGCCCGCGTCGAGTTCGCGCACGGTGCCGGAGCCCTCGGGGCGCAGCGACTGCTTCTCGCTGAGCTCGGAGAACAGATCGTCGAAGGTTTTCACGGTTCTAGGGTATCGGGTCGAGGCGTGTGCTCGGTCCGCGGGTTCCGTGCCTGAGCTCAGTGCGTGTGCTCAGTGCGTGTGCTCGGTGCCTGAGCTCAGTGCGTGTGCTTCGCCGCGAGCTCGCGCAGCAACGTGATCTGCTCGGCCGCATTCTCGGCACCGAACACCGCAGACCCGGCCACGAAGGTGTCGGCGCCCGCTTCGGCCGCGATCTCGATCGTCTCGGCGGCGATTCCCCCGTCGACTTGCAGCCACACATCGAGCCCGCTCTTCGCCACCGCAGCGGATGCGCGGCGGAGCTTCGGCATCATCTCGGGCATGAACGACTGCCCACCGAAGCCCGGCTCGACCGTCATGATGAGCAGCATGTCGAACTCGGGCAGCAGCTCGAGGTACGGATCGATGTCGGTGCCCGGCTTCACCGCAAGCCCGGCACGGGCGCCCCGCTCGCGCAGTTTGCGTGCCGTGGCCACCACGTCGCTGGCCGCTTCGGCGTGAAACGTCACCGAGTAGGCGCCCGTCTCCGCATAGACCGGCGCCCAGCGGTCGGCGTCGCTGATCATCAGGTGCAGATCGAGCGGCAGCGACGACACCCGCTGCAGACTCTCCACCACCGGCAGCCCGAGCGTGAGGTTCGGCACGAAGTGGTTGTCCATCACGTCGACATGCACCAGATCGGCGGAGCGGATGCGCCCCAGCTCCGACTCGAGGTTCGCAAAATCGGCGGCCAAGATGCTGGGGTCAATTCGCACGGGCATACCCGCCAGCCTATTCGAGCCGCACGCCTCGCCCCCATCGCCGTGGCACGCTCGGCCTCCCACCCGCAGCGAATGACCGTGCGACGACAGACGACTTAGCGAACGGCTGCGCGGTGAACAAATCTCAGAACTGGGGTGAGTCATATCGGTAGGGCGGTGGGGCCTCGGCGAACCGGGGAATAGTCAGCGCGGCGGGTCGCGCGATCGGGGTCGATGCGACGACGTACTCGAAGCCCGCCGGAGATGTCCAGATGATGGCGCCCGAGCCCGCCGGGTCTTGGACGACCTTCCATTCGGTGTGGTGTTTCACTTTGTGGTGACTCGAACACAGGGGGCTGAGGTTGGCGAAGGCTGTGTTGGCGCCGCTTTCCCATGGCTCGGTGTGGTCGAGGTCTGCGGTGCTCGAGGGCGAACAATCGAGTGGAAAGGTGCACTCGAGGTGAACGGCGCGAATGAGCTGATCGAGATCGGCAGGTGGTTTGTAGCGTGTGCGCCCGTAATTGAGCGCAACTCCCGTGACGGCGTCGGTCAGCACTCGATAGAAGCTCGGCGCCTCTCGCGTCAGCTCGAGCGCAGTGAGCCGGTCGATGGGGCCGTAGCCGTCGAGGTCGGCGGCCCAGGCGTTGGCATCCCCGGGGTGGGCATGCGCGGCGTCTGGGCCGAGCGCGTGATGGCTGTGGGGAGCCGGACTGCTGCCTGGCTCCAGTGTTGCGCCGAGCTCGTCTTTGAGTAGCGTGAGCGCAGGCACCGTCACGAGTACGTGTGCCCGCACGCCTTTCGTCGCGCCCGGAATGCTCGTCTCGCCGTTCACCATCAGGTCTGTGAGCACGTCGGCCCGTAACTGAGCAAGCGTTCGCGGATCACCGGACGACTTCAGCCCGCGTGCCACGTCGGTGGCGCGGTTGTAGATGGCGACCGCCTCCACGGCCGGCAGATAGTGCGTGAGAAAAGCCATTCCGTCGGCGGCGGGGTCGAAGGTGATATGGCGATCGGCAATTGCCGCCTGGTGCCGCTCGATCGAGGTGGCGGCTTGCGCCTCTTCTGCGACAGCCCGCGCGTGGCGTACCAGCCGCTGAACGCTGACACGAGTTGCTACAGGCAGGAGTCTGGCCTCGTAGTCAGCCAGCGACTCGGGTGGCACAGCGCGACCATGTTCGACGATTTTCTCGGCGTGCCGATACGAGATGCGGCCGGCTTCGAGCGCGAGTCGAGTCGCGGCGAATGCGCCGGCCAGGCCTTCGGCCGTGTCGACCTGTCGTCGGGCATCCGTCTCGCTGAGATGTAGGGCGACCGCGAGTTCGGTCACCAGCACACGCTGCGTGACGACGTCGGGTGACCAGCCGGGGCCGCCCGTCGACTGATCGGCGAAACCCATCGCCTCGCACGCCAGTCGCGCCTTCTCGATTCGCGCAGCTTGCTGCGCGTGCACCCGTGCGACTTCGTGTGCGCCGTTGACGACCGCGCTGACCGCCGCAGCGTAGCGTTCGCGCAGCATGTGCCGAGGCTGCGGGTCGCTCGCGGTGAGGTTTGCTCGATTCATGCTTCGATTCAATCATCACCCTCTGACATCGGTGACGAAGAGAACCTTTCGGTGGACAAGTCGGCGAATCACGACCCTGTGGACAAGCGCAATTGTGTTTGGTCGTGGATATCGCGAGCGATACCATCGCCCACCCGATACCGGAGCCTTACCCCACCTTGCGCAGCAGCGCGATGAACATCGCGTCGGTGCCGTGGGCGTGCGGCCAGAGCTGGGCCTGCGTCTCGTCGCGGCCGAGCGTCAGAGGCGACGAGACGAACGACTGCAGCACCGACTGGGTGGCGAGCGGCTCGAGCACTCCGGAGTGGCGCTTCAGAGCATCCGCCACCTGACCGCGCGTTTCGGCGACGTGCGGCGAGCACGTCACGTAGGCCAGAACGCCGCCGGGCTTCAGAGCCGCCACGGCCGAGTCGATGAGCCGCGATTGCAGGTGCCCGAGCGCCGACACATCGGCGGGCGACTTGCGCCAGCGCGCCTCGGGCCGGCGGCGCAGGGCACCGAGGCCGGTGCAGGGGGCATCGACCAGAATGCGGTCGAACTGCTCGTCGTGCTCCGAACCGAGGCGGGTACCGTCGAGCTGCCAGACCTCGGGTGGCGCGGTCAGGGCGGCGACGGCATTGCGCACGAGCTCGGCGCGCGCGGCAACCGGTTCGTTCGCGATGAGGGTGGCGCCCGCAAGCGACGCCGAGGCGCCGAGCAGCGCCGACTTGCCACCAGGGCCGGCGCACAGGTCGAGCCACTGCTCCCCCGCCACGATCGGAGCCGCATTCACGAGCGCGAGCGCCGCCAGCTGCGACCCTTCGTCTTGCACCCGCACCGTTCCCGAGCGCACCTGCGCGATCTGTCGCGGGTCGCCCGCGTCGGTGATGAAGCCGAACGGCGAGTAGGCCGCAGGATGCCCGTCGGCAGCGATATCGTCACGAGTCGCCAGCCCGGGCAGGGCCACGAGCCCGAGCCGCGCGGCCTCGTTGTCGGCCTCGAGCAGTTCGACCAGGTCGACCTCGGCCTCTGCCGCGCTGCCGCCGTCGGTGAGCAGCGCGCGGCGGAACGCCCGGATGATCCACGCCGGGTGCGAATACAGCACCTCGAGCCGCTCGTCGTCGTTGCGCGCCGAGTCGAGCACACGCTGCTGCCACTCATCGGGGGTCGAGCGCGTGATGGTGCGCAGCACGCCGTTCACAAAACCCGTGGATGATCGGCTCGCCACGACACGCGCCTGTTCGACCGCCTCGTTGACGGCTGCGTGGCTGGCCACGCGAAGCGACAAGAGCTGATGCGCGGCGAGCTCGAGCACGTCGAGCACTACTCCGTCGATCTCGGAGACGGGCCGGGCCGCGGCGAGTTCGATGACCCGGTCGTAGTAGCCGCGCATGCGGAGGGTGCCGTAGGTGAGTTCGGTCGCGAGCCCGGCGTCGGCGGGGTTGAGCTTGGCGCGCTGGATCTTCGTGGGCAGCAGCAGGTTGGCATAGGCGTCGTCTTCACGAACGGCACGGATCACTTCGAAGGCGATGCGCCGCGCCGGCTGAACGATGGTGGCGCCTTGTCTAGTCGGTACGGGCCCCCGACCCTGATTGGCTCCTGGCCGACGGTGCTTCGGGCGCTCTCCGTTCGCCGGCTGCGACCCCTGCCCGCGCTTCGAATTCGAATCGGTCATGACGCGACCACCTCGTTCTGATCTGTGGAACTGGGCTGGTTTGCGAGCCCGCGCCACCAGTCGGCTGCGGCCATGGGCTTTTTGCCCGCGGGTTGCACGGTCACGAGCCGCAGCGGAAGATCTGCCGTGCCGACCAGCACCGCGCCCGAAACCGACCGGATGCGCCCGGCCGGCAGCGGGGCGGCGTCGTGCGCGGGTTCGGCTTCGAGCAGCTTGAGCCGATCATCCGCACCACCCAGCAGGGTGAAGGCGCCCGGCTCGGGGGTCACGCCCCGCAGTCGTTGGTAGGTTTCGGCCCGTGTCGTGGTGAAGTCGAGGTGGGCGTCTTCGAGCATGAGTTTCGGGGCGAGCGTGGGCTCACCCTGCTGCGGAACGGACACGGCGGTGCCGGCCGCGAGGTCGTCGACGACCCGGAGCGTCAAAGCGGCCCCATCGACGGCGAGGTTCTCGAGCAGGCTGCCGGCGGTCTGGTGAGCGCCGACCGTGACACTGGTCGTGGCGAACACGGGCCCGGCGTCCATGGCCTCGACGAGCTGAAATACGCTCGATCCGGTGACGGAGTCGCCCGCGATGACCGCGTGCTGAACCGGAGCCGCCCCGCGCCAGCGCGGTAGCAGGGAGAAGTGCAGGTTGATCCAGCCGAGGCGCGGCGTGTGCAACAGCGGTTCCCGCACGAACCCCCCGTACGCCACGATCACGCCGAGGTCGGGCTGCAGAGCCTCGATCTGGGCGGTGACGTCGGCGTCGAGCTTGTTGGCCTTGATGACGGGCAGGCCGAGAGCCTCGGCGACGTCGGCAATGGGCGACGGGGTCAGCACTCGCTTACGGCCCTGCGGGGCATCCGCTCGGGTGATGACTGCCACGATGTCGTGGGCCGCGGCGAGGGCGCGCAGCGTCGGTTCGGCAACGGCGGGAGTGCCGGCGAAGACAATTCTCAATCGAGGATCTCTCTGTCGTCGAAGTGCACCCGGAGGGTGGGCGGGGTGCGGTAGTTCGTTGGTCTGCCCGGGGTCTTGCGTCTGCTCGTCGCGTTCTTGATGACGACAGACCTCAGCGTGCTCGCCACGACCTGGCCGACGGAGTAGTCGAAACGAACGATCGATCTGACGAAGCCGATCTCGTCGGGTGACGCGTCGGGAACCGGACCGAGCACATCTATCTTCGCGCTGTCTTCGCCGTGCACCGAATCCTGAAGCTCTCTCACAGCACTTGCTAGGGCTTCTGGGGTGCCACGCACGGTCGCGACACGAACCGCCGGCGGAAACCGCAGACGGCGGCGATCGGCCAGCTCTTCGCTTGCGAAACGCGGTTGCTGCCAGGTGACGAGGGTGCGAGCGAGCTCACCGCCGACGCCGACGATGACCGTCGGGGCTCGGGGCGCTGCCAGGGCGATGGCGTTCGACCACCACCGCAGGCAGTCTTCGGCGACCGTGAGCGACTCGCGGGCGAGCATCCGTTCGCCGTCGAGAAGCAGAATGGCGCTGTAGCCGCCGGCGGCGACAGGCTCGGCCCCTCGGGTGGCCACGACGAGCGCCGGTGCGGAGCCGACGACGCCTAACGATCGTGATCCGTCGGAGACGATAATGCGGGTCGCGGGGAACGCTCGCCCGAGTTCTTCGGCGGTGCGGGTGCTGCCCTGGCCGATGTGGGTGAAGGTCGTGCCCTCGCAGTGCCGGCACTGCCACTGGGCGGCTATTGCTCCGCACCAGGCGCACGAGGGCGGGGCCTTTCGGCTGGTTGCTCGCAGCGGGCCGTCGCAGACCAGGCAGTGGGCCGGGTTGGTGCAGCTGGCGCAGGCCAGAACCGGCGAGTACCCCGGTCGGGCGACCTGAATGAGTACGGGCCCGGTCTCGAGACCCGTGCGGGCGATGTTCCAGGCCGAAGACGGTATGCGGGTGTTCTGGGAGTGCGCGTCTGTGGCGCCTTGGGCCGACGTCGGCACGACTTTGGGCAGATAACGCCGACTCTGCGGAATGTCGTCGACAAAGCCGAGCTCGACCAGCCGTTGCACTTCGGTGCTGCGCGAATGCGAGACGAAGGCCAGCGCGCAGCCCGACTGCTCTTGCCTGATGAGGGCGACGTCGCGCGAGGAGACGTACGGGCTGAGCGGTTCTTCGTGCAGTGGATCGGCTTCGTCCCACAGAGCGATGAGGCCGAGGTTGTGTGCCGGTGCGTAGACGGCCGAGCGTGTTCCGACGACGATACGCGGTTGCTCGTCGAGGCAGGCCAGAAAGTTCGCGTACCGCTCGGGGTTGGTCTGGCGGGCGTCGAGCCGCGCGACGATGCCGATCTCACCGGCAGCGCGCGTGCCGGTGCTCGAGACGGCGCCGGGGGCGTGGTCGGCGGCGGGGGCGGGGCGGGCGGCTGCCGGTTGCGTTGCACGTGCGGCGGGGGCGGCCGTCGGTTGCGTTGCGAGTGCGGCGCGCAGAGCGGTTTCGAGCTGCTCCTGGTCGCGGTAGTCGGGCACCACCAGAATGGATGACCGGCCGAGCCCGAGCGTATAAACCGCCATCTCGGCCATCGTGGCGGCCCACGCTCCGACCCACGCGGTGCCCAGAGGCGCGCCGGCCGGATTCGCGTTGGCGAGAGCAGCGCTGTCGTGCGTGGGGCTGCCGGGCGCAGTGGCCGTGGCGGAGGGCGGCTGGCTGTCGTTCGGGGCCGGATGCTTCGCGTCGGTGGCGGAGGCCGCGGTGTCGAAGGCGGAGGCCGCGGCGCTGTCGGTGGCGGGGCCTGTGGCGGCGGAGGCGCGAGTCGTGGCGGGGGCAGTGGTCGTGTTTGTGCTGGGGTTGCGCGGGCGTGCTAAGACCGGTCGGTCTGGCACGTCAGCGACCCGGCGCACCGTGGGAATCGCCGTAACCGCGATGCGGTCGCCGCGTTCGAGAGCGCGTTCGATCACGCCGGCGCCGTATCCCTCGATGTACGCAGGCACGCGTGAGGTGCCCGCTACCGAGTCCGCGACACCAGGGAGTCCACTGCTGGAGACGATTTCGGCAAAGGATGGTGACGGGGTGCGGGTGGTGCTGGGCTCCGTAGGATGACCGTCGATAGAGTTTGCGGCCGTTAGCGATGTGTTCGTATCGTCACCAGACGCTGCTTTCGCCGTCGCATTCGCGCGACGGGCGAGCCAGGCTTTTTCGACGCGCACCTGGCGCGGAGGAACGGCGAGGCGCACGATATCGCTCGCGGTTCCGGCAGCCCGGTCGGCGGCACGCCGAGCGAGGGCCCAGACCTCGGGAGTGAGCACACGCGCAGCCGAGACGACCTCTTCGATGTCGCTGAGGTTGCCGGTGAAATCGGCGTGGTCAGTGATGTCGATCACGTAGCCGCGCGAGACGCGGCCGGCGGTGCGCAAGGGCACCTTCACGCGCACTCCGGGGTGCGTTTGCGCAACCAGCGCGTCAGGAATGCGGTAGTCGAACAGCCTGTCGAGCTGCGGCAGCGGTGACTCGAGCATCACGCGTGCGACCCGAACACCCACCCTTGGCCCAGAGGCCGCCTGCGAGTCGCGAACCGCATCACTCGCGGGTGCCGACTCGCTGGCCCGCGCGGCCCCCGCCGTCGCAGCGGCATGGGGCACCGCAACCTCCGCGGCGCCTCCCGTCGCGGCACTGGGCACCGCTACCGCCTCGGCGCCGGCCGCCGGGGCGGAGCCGCTCGCGGTCACAACCGCGCGGCGCCCTGCAGGGCCTCGACCCGGTCGAGGCGTTCCCAGGTGAAGTCGGGCAGGTCGCGGCCGAAGTGGCCATACGTGGACGTCTGGGCGTAGATGGGGCGCAAGAGATCGAGGTCGGAGATGATCGCTGCCGGGCGCAAGTCGAAGACCTCACGAATCGCGGCGATGATCTGCTCGTCGGGCACGTGGCCGGTGCCGAAGGTTTCGACGTAGAGACCCACGGGAGCCGCCTTGCCGATGGCGTATGCGATCTGCACCTCGAGCTTGTCGGCGAAACCCGCGGCGACCGCATTCTTGGCGACCCAGCGCATGGCGTAGGCGGCAGAACGGTCGACCTTCGACGGGTCTTTTCCGCTGAACGCCCCGCCGCCGTGCCGGCTCGCGCCGCCGTAGGTGTCGACGATGATCTTGCGGCCCGTGACGCCGGCGTCGCCCTGCGGGCCACCGATCTCGAAGCGGCCTGTCGGGTTGATGAGCAATTGGGTGCTCGCCGAGTCGAGCGGGGTGTTCTCGAGAACGGGGCGGATGATCAGCTCGGCCACATCGTGCTGCAGCTGTTCGGTGGTGACCGACGGAGTGTGCTGCGTCGAGAGCACAACGGTCTCGACCGTGCGCGGAATCAGCCCCTCATAGCCGATGGTGACCTGCGTCTTGCCATCGGGCCGAAGGTAGTCGAGCGCCCCCGTCTTGCGCACCTCGGCGAGACGCTCGGCGAGCCGATGCGCCAGCCAGATGGGAATCGGCATGAGCTGCGGGGTCTCGGTGGTGGCGAAGCCGAACATGATGCCCTGGTCGCCGGCGCCCTGCCGGTCGAGCGGGTCGGAGTCGGGCACACCCTGACGGGTCTCCCAGGCGTTGTTCACGCCCTGTGCGATGTCGGGCGATTGTGCCCCGATCGACACCGAAACGCCGCAGCTCGCGCCGTCGAACCCGATGTCAGACGACGTGTAGCCGATGGAGGTGACCTTGTCTCGCACGATGGTCGGGATGTCGACGTACCCCTTCGTGGTGACCTCGCCCGCGACATGCACCAGTCCGGTGGTCACCAGAGTCTCGACGGCTACCCGGCTGCTGGGGTCGACCTCGAGAAGTGCATCGAGAATGCTGTCGGAGATCTGGTCGCAGATCTTGTCGGGGTGGCCCTCAGTGACCGACTCGGACGTGAAGAGGCGAAGGTTCGTCATTGTGCTCCGGTGTGCGTGGTGGTTCTGGAAAACGAGATTCAGCTAACAACAGTCAGACAACAGCAGACAGAATGCTGTGTGCCACCGACACTTTCGTTCCGGCGACCTCGATCACTATATGCCCGGTCTTATCCACGACCACGACTTCGTTACCGTCTGTGGTGAAACCCTCGTGCCACCCCACCCTGTTGATAACTAAGAAGTCGCAGCCCTTGCGTGCGATCTTCGCGCGGCCGAGCGCGAGAAGCTCGTCAGAGGTGGCCGCCGTTTCGGCCGCAAAGCCCACAATCGTCTGGTGCGCGCCCGCGTCGGTCGCGAGCTCCGCGAGAATATCGGCGTTCTTCACCAGCTCGAGAGTCAGGGTGTCACCGACCTGTTCCTTCTTGATCTTTGCCTCAGCGACCGCCCGCGGCCGGTAATCGGCCACGGCCGCGGCCATGATGATCAGGTCTGCTTCGGGCGCAAGGGCGATCATCTCCACCCGCAGCTCCTCCGCCGTCTCCACCGAATGGATCTCCGCGCCCCGCGGCGCCTCCACTTCGAGGTGCGCCCCGACGAAAACGACCCGCGCTCCACGACTGACCGCCGCGTCGGCGAGGGCGACGCCCTGCTTGCCGCTCGATCGGTTACCGATGAACCGCACGGGGTCCAGCGGCTCGCGCGTGCCGCCCGCAGAGATCAGAATGTTCACGCCCTCCAGGTCGCGCGCCACGGGCGCAGCGTCTGACGCGGGTAGCGGATGCTCGCTCCCCTGCTCGACCTGCGGCTGGCCGCCGAGGGGATGCCCGGCCGGCGCCGCGCCTCCCCCGAGCATCCGCAGCCCCTCTGCCACGATCTCGTCGGGCTCCGCCATGCGCCCCGGCCCCGAGTCGGAGCCCGTCAGCTGCCCCGACGCCGGACCGATGAACCGAAAGCCCCGCTCACGCAAGAGGGCGACGTTCGCGACCGTGGCCGCGTTCATCCACATCTCCGTGTGCATCGCGGGAGCCAAGAGAATGGGCGCCTTCGTGGCCAGCACGGTGTTGCCGAGCAGGTCGTCGGCGATGCCCGCCGCGAGTTTCGCGAGAGTGTTCGCGGTGGTGGGCGCGATCACGATGAGATCGGCCGCCTGCCCGATGGCGACGTGCCGCACCTCGGAGACACCCTCGTAGAGGTCGGTGTGCACCGTGTTGCGCGAGATGGCCTCGAGCGTGGGCTTGCCGACGAATCGCAGCGCGTGTTCGGTGGCGATGACCTGAACGGTGTGACCCGCGAGTACAAACCCTCTGACGACGCCGACCGCCTTGTAGGCCGCGATTCCCCCGGTGATGCCGACGACGATGTTCATGCCTCTACTCTGCCACGACACAAAAGGCCCTCCGCGCGAACGGAGGGCCTTGTGAAAGTGCGAAAAGCTTAGTTGACCTCGGCGATAGGCTCGTTGGCCTTCACCGTCAGCTTGTCTTCGTTGATCTCGTGCAGCGCGATCGACAGCGGCTTGTCGTCGATGCCGGAGTCGACCAGCGGGCCGACGTTGTCGAACAGGCTGCCTTCGTGCAGGTCGGCGTAGTAGTCGTTGATCTGGCGAGCACGCTTCGAGGCGAAGATGACGAGGGCGTACTTGGAGTCGACCTTCGAGAGCAGTTCGTCGATGGGCGGGTCGATGATGCCGAGTGGCTTGGAAGGCATGAGGTTACTCCTTGAATCGAGGGAAGATCACGGCGCCGCTCGCTCACACGAGACGAGTTGCAGTCACGCGAGGTGAGGTGCGGCGCACGCAAGACCGCGGCGGGCCTACGAAATATTCATCAAGTCTACGACCTCTCGGGCCGCATCTTCGACTTTGCTGTTCACGACGCGGTAATCGAACTCGTCTTGAGCCGCCAATTCGACCTTCGCGGTGGCCAATCGGCGCGCCTGTTCCTCGCTCGATTCGGTGCCGCGGCCGATGAGCCGGCGCACCAGTTCTTCCCACGTGGGCGGCAGCAGAAACACCAGCACCGCCTCGGGCATGGATGCCCGTACCTGCCGTGCACCCTGAATATCGATCTCCAGCAGCACACTCTTGCCGGCATCGAGCGCCTGCTGAACGGGGGAGCGCGGTGTGCCGTACCTCGACTGATTGTGCACCACGGCCCACTCGAGAAACTCGCCCTCGGCGACCATGCGGTCGAACTCGGCGTCGGTCACGAAGTAGTAGCTGACTCCGTCGACCTCGCCGGGGCGTGGGGATCTGGTGGTCGCCGATACCGAAAGCCGAACATCCGGATAGTTCTCGCGGATGTACGTCGATACCGTTCCCTTGCCGACGGCCGTCGGGCCCGCAAGCACGACGAGCCTGGTCGGCGTCACCGCCGTGGCCCGACCGCGTGCGCTTGCCGAGTCGAGCGAGCCCGCTGCGTCCGCAGCCGCATCCGCCGCTGCATCCGCCGCGCCCGTGGCACGGCGTTCGCGTGAGTCGAGGTACTCGAGCAGTTTGGGCTGCTGGTGCCGGCCGAGCCCGCCGATACGTTTCGACGGCGAGATGCCGAGCTGCTGAAGCGTGCGATCCACCCGCACCGGGCCGAGGCCCTGCAGACACAGCATCAGCTCGCGAACACGCAGACCGCCCTCGGCAGAACTCTGATCTGCGAGCCCCGCCTGCACGACATCTGACGCCGAGCGGGTGCCCTCGACCACCGCGTTCTTCACCGCCGCTCGAGCGCGCCGAGCGGCAACGGCGGCCTTCGAGGCGGCGACACGGTCGACCTCGGGGGGCCTCACGCTGTGGCCGCCGTAGCCGCCAGTGCTTCGGCCAGCTCAGCTGCCTGCTGCCGGATGCTCGCGCCGAGGCCCTGCGCACCGCTCTGCAGCACCGACCGAGACACCGCTACCACAGTCGCCGAGGCCAGCGGGCCGAACACGGAGCGCACCTGGTCGAAGGTGGCGCCCTGAAAGCCGAAACCCGGGGCGAGCACCGGAGGAGCCGGGGTCGTCGCGAGCAGGTCGCGGTCGACGCCGTAATCGAGGAGGTTCTTGGTTGCACCGAGCACGAGTCCGATGTTACCGAGGTCACCGCTCTGCGAGACGCGAACCCGATTGAATGTGCACACTTCTGAGGCCACCAACCCGGCTGTGGATAACTCGCCCGAACGCGCCGTTTGAAGCGTGAACGACTCGGGATTCGACGTGGCGCTCAGAACGAACGCACCCTTGCCGGTCGACTCAGCGAGGTCAAAAACCGCCGTCAGCGATGCGACTCCGGTATAGGCCGTCAGGGTCATCGCGTCGACCTCGAGGGATGAACCCGGGGTGAGCCATGCTCGTCCGTACGCCTCGACGCTGCTGCCGATGTCGCCGCGCTTGGCATCGGCAATGACAAGCAGACCCGCTGCTCGAGCAGCCGCCAGAACCTCTTCGAGCGCCGCGAACCCGGCAGCGCCGTAGAGCTCGAAGAAGGCGACCTGAGGCTTGACGATGCCCGTCAGGCCGGCGGCGGCATCCACGACCCGCAGGCCGAACTCGCGCACCCCCTCGGCCGAGCGCGGCAGCCCCCACGCGTCGAGCAGATAATCGTGCGGGTCGATGCCCACGCACAGCTGCCCGTACCGCGCAAAAACCTCCTCGAGGCGCGCGCCGAACCCGCGCGCACCTCCTCCCCCCGCGACGGAATCGACTTCGCGAAAAGTGCCCGAACCTTCAGATTTTGGGGGCACTTTCGCAAAGTCGATCGCGCCAGGAACAGTGAGCGGGGCGCCCTCCCCGTCTTCGGTGCTGGTCATAGGGCCGCCGCGGCCAGCAGCTCGGCCTTTTCGAGGGCCTCGGCGCGCTCCCAGGCGTACTCCTGCAGCGACGTCACGGTGAAGCCGTCACGAATGCCGTCGAAGGATGCCACCGCCGCCCCGAGTTGCGCGATCGTGGTGAACAGCGGCTTGTCGGCCGCCACCGCCGCGGCCCGGATCTCGTACCCGTCGGCCCGCGCCGAGCGGCCCGAGGGCGTATTGATGACGATGTCGACCTCATTGCGATTGATCAGGTCCACGATGTTCGGCTCGTCGTTCGTGAGGTCGACACCCTCGCTGTATTTACGAACGATTCGCGTACGGATTCCGTTGCGGTTCAGCACCTCGGCCGTGCCGATGGTGGCGAGAATCTCGAAACCCAGCTGCGAGAGCCGCAGCACGGGCAGCACGATGGCACGCTTGTCGCGGTCGCTGACCGACACGAACACCGCACCGGAGGTCGGCAGCCCGCCGTACGCGGCCTCCTGGCTCTTGGCGAACGCCCGCGGAAAGTCGCGGTCGATACCCATGACCTCACCCGTCGAACGCATCTCCGGCCCGAGCACCGAGTCGACCACGAGGCCCTCTTTGGTACGGAATCGCTTGAACGGCAGCACGGCCTCTTTCACCGAGACCGGCGCGTCGAACGGCACGATCGACCCGTCGATGAGCGGCAGCATCCCCTCGGCCTTGAGCGAGGCGATCGAGTCGCCCACCATGATGCGCGACGCCGCCTTCGCCAGCGGAATTCCGAGCGCCTTCGACACGAACGGCACGGTGCGGGATGCCCGCGGGTTCGCCTCGAGCACGTACAAGATGCCCGCGCCCACCGCGAACTGCACGTTCAGCAGCCCGCGCACGCCGACACCCTCCGCGATGCCGAGCGTGGCCTTCTTCACGCGAGCGATGACATCCTGACCCAGCGTCACCGGAGGCAGCGTGCACGACGAGTCACCCGAGTGGATGCCCGCCTCTTCGATGTGCTCCATGATGCCGCCGATGTACAGCTCTTCGCCGTCGTAGAGCGCGTCGACGTCGATCTCGATGGCGTCGTCGAGAAAGCGGTCGACGAGCAGCGGATGCGTCGGCCCCACGATGCCTTGACCGGCGACCCGCACGAAGTAGTCCTCGAGCGAGGGGCTGTCGTAGACGATCTCCATGCCGCGACCGCCGAGCACGTACGACGGGCGCACCAGCACGGGGTACCCGATCTCCTCGGCCACGGTGACCGCCGAGGGGTAGTCGTGCGCCGTGCCGTTCTTCGGTGCGAGCAGGCCGGCGGCATCCAGGATGCCCGAGAACAACCCGCGCTCTTCGGCCAGGTCGATCGCTTCAGGGGTCGTACCCAGAATCGGAACGCCATTGGCCTTCAAGCCCTTGGCGAGCCCCAGTGCGGTCTGCCCGCCGAGTTGCACAACCACACCCACCAGCTCGCCGCTCTGCTGCTCGGCATGGATCACTTCGAGCACGTCTTCGAGCGTCAACGGCTCGAAGTAGAGGCGATCCGAGGTGTCGTAGTCGGTCGAGACCGTCTCGGGGTTGCAGTTGATCATGATGGTCTCGTAACCCGCGTCGCTCAGCGCGAACGAGGCGTGTACGCAGGAGTAGTCGAACTCGACGCCCTGGCCGATGCGGTTCGGGCCCGAGCCCAGAATGACGACCTTGCGGCGCTCTGACGGGGTGACCTCAGTCTCGAGGTCGTACGAGGAGTAGTGGTACGGCGTGAGCGCCGGGAACTCCCCCGCGCAGGTGTCGACCGTCTTGTACACCGGGCGCACGTCGAGCGAGTGCCGGAGCGCACGGATGTCGTCTTCGCCGACCCCGCGGAGTGCGGCGATCTGCACATCGCTGAAGCCGTGGTCTTTGGCCAGGCGCAGCGTGGCTTCGTCGGTCTCGGAGGCGGCGGCGACGGCATCCGCTACTTCGTTGATGAGCACGATCTGGTCGATGAACCAGGGGTCGATCTTGGTCGACTCGAACACCTCGTCGATGGTCGCGCCGGCACGGAGAGCCTGTTGCACCGTGACGATGCGCCCGTCGGTCGGCACGGCGGCGATGGCGAGCAGTTCATCCTTCGACAGCTCAGAGGCCGGCCCGTCCCAGTGGAACGACGACCCGCGCTTCTCGAGCGAGCGCAGCGCCTTCTGCAGGGCGGTCGAGTAGTTGCGCCCGATGGCCATGGCCTCGCCCACCGACTTCATGGTGGTGGTGAGGGTCGGGTCGGCGGCCGGGAACTTCTCGAAGGCGAACCGCGGCACCTTCACGACCACGTAGTCGAGCGTCGGCTCGAACGAAGCAGGAGTCACGCGAGTGATGTCGTTCGGAATCTCGTCGAGCCGGTAGCCGATGGCGAGCTTCGCGGCGATCTTCGCGATGGGGAAGCCCGTCGCCTTCGAGGCCAGCGCAGACGACCGCGACACGCGCGGGTTCATCTCGATGACAATGACGCGCCCGTTGGCGGGGTCGATGGCGAACTGGATGTTGCAGCCGCCCGTGTCGACGCCCACCGCGCGGATGATGTCGATGCCGATGTTGCGCAGGTTCTGGTACTCGCGGTCGGTCAGCGTGAGCGCCGGAGCCACGGTGATCGAGTCGCCCGTGTGCACACCGACCGGGTCGACGTTCTCGATCGAACACACGACCACGGTGTTGTCGGCCGTGTCGCGCATGAGCTCGAGCTCGTACTCTTTCCAGCCCAAAATGCTCTCTTCGAGCAGCACTTCGGTCGTGGGGCTCTGGTGCAGGCCGTCGCCGACGATGCGGCGCAGCTCTGTCTCGGTGTATGCGAAACCCGAGCCGAGCCCGCCCATCGTGAACGAGGGGCGAACGACCAACGGGTAACCGAGATCCAGAGCGAAGCCCACGGCCTCTTCGACGGTGTGCGCGATGTGCGAGCGGGCCACGTCGGCGCCGCACTGCAGCACCAGCTCTTTGAAGATCTGGCGGTCTTCGCCCTTGTTGATGGCCTCGAAGTTGGCGCCGATCAGTTCGACGTTGTACTTCTCCAGAATTCCGTGCTTGTGCAGGTCGATGGCCGCGTTCAGCGCGGTCTGGCCGCCGAGCGTCGGCAGAATCGCGTCGGGCTTCTCCTTGGCGATGATGCTCTCGATGACACGCCAGGTGATGGGCTCGACGTACGTCGCGTCGGCGAAGTCGGGGTCGGTCATGATGGTGGCCGGGTTCGAGTTCACGAGGATGACGCGCACGCCCTCCTCGCGTAGAACGCGGCAGGCCTGGGTGCCCGAGTAGTCGAACTCGCAGGCCTGACCGATGACGATCGGGCCCGATCCGATGACCAGAACGCTCTTGATGTCTTCTCTCTTGGGCATTACTTGCTTTCTGCTGTCTCGGGAAGAGCGGAGGTGTCGGTGGTGTCTCTGATGGCACCAGCGGTCGAGATGTCGAGTTTGCCGGTGAGAACCATGTCTCTGAACCGGTCGAACAGGTACATCGAGTCGTGCGGCCCTGCGGCCGCCTCGGGGTGGTACTGCACCGAGAACGCGTTGATGTCGAGGCAGCGGATGCCCTCCACCACGTCGTCGTTCAAACTCACGTGACTCACCTCGACCCGGCCGAAGCCGGCGGGCGACTCGATGACACCCTCACGCGGCGCGTCGACGGCGAACCCGTGGTTCTGCGACGTGATCTCGACCTTGCCGGTAGTGCGATCGAGTACCGGCTGGTTGATGCCGCGGTGCCCGAACGGCAGCTTGTAGGTTCCGAAGCCGAGCGCGCGCCCGAGCAGCTGGTTGCCGAAGCAGATGCCGAAGTACGGCACCCCGGCGCGCAGCACGTCTTGCAGCACGGCGACGTGACCTTCGGATGCCTCGGGGTCGCCCGGCCCGTTCGAGTAGAACAGCGCGCTCGGGGCCAGCGCCAGCACCTCTTCGGTCGAGGCCGATTCCGGCAGCACCTCCACGTCGAACCCGCGCTGGGCGAGGTAATTCAGAGTGGACTTCTTCACGCCGAGGTCGAGCACCGCGACCGACCCGATCCGTTCGCCCACCGCGGGCACGGTGTAGCGCTCGTTCGTCGAGACGGTGCTCGACAGGTTCAGCCCCGTCATCTCGGCTCCGGCGCGCACCAGGTCGAGCTGGGCATCCGGTGACAGCTCGAAGTCGGGGCCCGAGAAGATGCCGGCGCGCATGGCTCCGGATGACCGGATGTGCCGGGTGACCGCGCGCGTGTCGATTCCGCTGATGCCGACCACCTCGTCACGAATCAGATCGTCGTCGAGCGAGCGGGTTGCGCGAAAGTTCGACACGATGCGCGAAGGATCACGCACGACATAGCCCGATACCCAGATGCGCGACGACTCGAGGTCTTCGTCGTTGGTTCCGGTGTTGCCGATGTGCGGGGCCGTCATCATGACGATCTGGCCGGCGTACGAGGGATCGGTGAGGGTCTCTTGGTAGCCGGTCATGCCGGTCGCGAAGACCGCCTCGCCGAAGGTGCGGCCGCGCGCTCCGTAGGCGCGTCCGATGTAGCGGTTGCCGTCTTCGAGAACGAATACTGCGGGTTCGGGTGCGATCACGCGAGGTGCCCTTCTTGGCTGGGGAGGTCGTGCTGCGGCAGCAGCGACTGCACGGTGCTGAGAACGCGCAGGGCATCGGTGGAGTCGAGGATGCGCACGTACGACTCGATGTCGGCGGTCAGGTGCGGGCGCGGTGCAGAAGAGGCAGCGGCGGCTTTCGCTTCGGCCTGTGCGGCTGCCTCTGCGGCGGCTTGTGCCTCGGCTTCTACCTCGGCGCTCGCCGAGACGACGGCGGCCAGTGCCTCTGTGGTGTCGTGCGCCGACGAGACGGCGGCAGCGATCGCGGCCTTCTTCTCGCGGCGAGTCGCGCCGACCGTTGCGGCCCGAAAGCGGTCGGCGTCAGAACCGGCGAGCGAGGTGGTCCAGTCGAGGCGGGTGAGCCCGCCGCTCTCGACCACGCGGTCGATAGCGTAGGTCGAGGTTCCGATGGAGCGGATCTGCTCGAGCGGCACGAACACGTCGGGCTCGCCGTTCACCGAGATGGTGATGCCGCGGCGCCACACGATGAACGTTCCGCGGCCGCGAAAGGCGAGGCCGGGCAGCGCGAGGCGTTCGAGCGGCTTGTTGGCCGGCGTCGTGGCGACGTAGAGCATCGGTACTTCGAGCAGCAGCTCACCGGCATCCACGGGCGTCTCGGTCTTCACCTCGAAGGCCGCCTGGCGGCGCTTGCGCGCTCGCCACGCCCAGGCCATGCCGAGGTAGATCACCACGAGAATCGCGAGAACGATGAGGGCCGGGCCGATCTGGTTCGGGTCCATGTCAGTTACCTGCTTTCCATGCTGCGGCCGCGCGGGCGACCTCGTCGTCGGGCCGCACGGCGGCGGCGCTGACGGTGGGATAGCCGTGGTGGAACGTGTATTCCACCCGGCCGGAGAGGGTTCGCCCGAGGTACGGCGAGTTCGTGCTCTTGCCGGCGAGCCGGCCGAGGTCGAACGTGCTGGTGTTCGCGGGGTCGACCAGCGTGAAGTTCGCCGGGGCTCCCACTTCGAAGTCGTGTGAGTGGTCTGCGAGGCGCCCGATGTCGGCGGGAGTCTGCGAGAGCACCCGGGCGATGTCGGCCCAGGTCAGAAGGCCAGTGTCGATGAGGGCGGTCTGCGCGACGCTGAGCGCCGACTCGAGACCGACCATGCCGAAGCTCGCGGCATCCCACTCGGCCTCTTTCGACTCTTTCGGGTGCGGGGCGTGGTCGGTGGCGATGATGTCGATCGTTCCGTCGGCGAGACCCTCGCGAAGCGCCTGCACGTCTTCATCGCGGCGCAGCGGCGGGTTCACCTTGTAGCGCGCGTCGTAACTGCGAATGAGATCTTCGGTGAGCAGCAGGTGGTGCGGGGTCGCCTCGGCCGTCACCGTGATGCCGCGACTCTTCGCCCACCGGATGACCTCCACCGAGCCCGCGGTCGAAACGTGACACACGTGCAACCGTGCTCCCACGTGCTCTGCCAGCAGCACGTCACGGGCGATGATCGACTCCTCGGCGACCGCCGGCCAGCCCTTCAGCCCGAGTTCGCTCGAGAGAGCGCCCTCGTTCATCTGGGCGTTCTCGGTGAGCCGCGGGTCTTGCGCGTGCTGGGCGACGACGCCGTCGAAGGTTCGCACGTACTCGAGAGCGCGTCGCATCAGCAGCGAATCGTGCACACACTTGCCGTCGTCGGAGAAGACACGCACCTGGGCGCGGGAGTGCGCCATCGCGCCGATCTCGCTCAGCCGTTCGCCGGCCAGGCCCACGGTCACGGCCCCGATCGGGCGCACGGTGGCGTAGCCGGCCGCGTCACCGAGCGCCTGTACTTGCTCGACGACCCCGGCGGTGTCGGAGACGGGCAGGGTGTTGGCCATGGCGAAGACGCTGGTGAAGCCCCCAGCCGCGGCCGCGCGGGACCCGGTGAGCACGGTCTCGCTCTGCTCGAATCCGGGTTCGCGAAGGTGGGTGTGCAGGTCGACCAGGCCGGGCAGCGCGATGAGTCCGTCGGCGTCGATGACGGTGACTTCTGAGCCGGTGTCGAGGTTCGTGCCCACGGCGGTGATGCGGGCATCCTGAACCAGCAGGTCGGCGCGCGAGCCATTCGGCAGCGTCGCGCCCGAAATCAGGTAGCTGGTGCTTGTGGTCATCAGAGCAGGGCCTCTCGGTCGCCGGAGAGCAGCAGGTAGAGCACGGCCATCCGGATCGACACCCCGTTGGTGACCTGCTCGAGCACGGTGGACTGGGCGGAATCGGCGGCCGCCGCAGAGATCTCGAGCCCGCGGTTCATCGGGCCGGGGTGCATGACAATCGTATCCGTGGGCAGCGCTGCGAAGCGCACGTCGTCAAGACCCCACTCACGCGAATACTCGCGGGCGTTGGGAAAGAAGGCCGCGTTCATCCGCTCGCTCTGAATGCGCAGCATCATCACCACGTCGGGCTTCTCGGCGGCGAGGGTCGCGTCGAGGTCGTAGCTCACGGTCACCGGCCAGGTCTCGGCGCCGAGCGGTACCAGCGTGGCGGGGGCCACGAAGGTCACGTGCGCGCCGAGGGTCTCGAGCAGCCAGAGGTTCGAGCGGGCCACGCGGGAGTGCAGGATGTCGCCGACGATCACCACGCTGACCCCGTCGAGATCGCGGCCGCGGCTCTGGCCGTTGTAGAGGCGGCGGCGCATGGTGAAGGCGTCGAGCAGGGCCTGGGTCGGATGCTCGTGGGTGCCGTCGCCCGCGTTCACGATGGGCGCGTCGATCCAGCCGCTCTCGGCGAGCACCTGCGGGGCGCCGCTGCTCTGGTGCCGAATCACCACGGCGTCGGCGCCCATGGCAGCGAGCGTCTGGGCGGTGTCTTTGAGGCTTTCGCCCTTCGAGACGCTCGAGCCTTTGGCGCTGAAGTTGATCACATCGGCGCTGAGGCGTTTGGCAGCAGCCTCGAACGAGATGCGCGTGCGGGTGGAATCCTCGAAGAAGAGGTTCACCACGGTCTTACCGCGCAGGGTCGGCAGCTTCTTGACCTCGCGGGTGGCGACGTCGGCCATGTCTTCGGCCACGTCGAGAATCTGGATCGCGGCGTCGCGGCTCAGGTGTTTGGTGGTGAGCAGGTGCCTCATGCGCTCGCCTCGGTGGCGTTGCTGGTGTTCGCCGGGGTAGTCGGCGCTGTGCCGGCATCCGGATGCTCGGCGGCACGGTTCTCGATGCTGACCTCTTCGACGCCATCGAGCTCGGCGAGCCGCACGTTGATCCGTTCATCCGTCGACGTCGGCAGGTTCTTGCCCACGAAGTCGGCGCGAATCGGCAGCTCGCGGTGCCCGCGGTCGATCAGCACGGCGAGTCGCACCACGCGCGGGCGCCCGATGTCGTTCAGCGCGTCGAGCGCCGCGCGAATGGTGCGCCCCGAGTACAGCACGTCGTCCACGAGCACGACGGTCTTGCCGTCGACTCCCCCGGCCGGAATCTGTGTCGGTGAGGGTGTGCGGGTGCGGTTTCGCGAGAGGTCGTCGCGGTACATCGTGGCGTCGAGCGCCCCCACCATCGACGAGCCGCTGCCGACCCCGGGGTTCAGATCGCCACCGCCGGCACCTGCCGTGTCGGGCTCGATGCGCTGGATGATCGCCGCAATGCGCTGCGCCAGAAACACCCCGCGCGTGGGAATGCCCAGAATCACCAGGTCGGCCGCGCCCTTGTTCGATTCAAGGATCTCGTGCGAGATGCGGGTCAACGCCCGCTGCATATCGGCCTGAGACAGCACAACTCGCGCCATACTCCGCCCCCTTCCCCGCCTCACAGGACGGCACTTAAAGGTTTTCGGTATACTTCCACATTACCAGCCCTGGCTGTGCCCTCGGTCTGACCGCACGCGCAAGAAAAGAGGCGATTTCGAGGGGATACCGCGGTATGGCCGCTACACCCTCGAAATCTCCTAGCTTTTTGTCGCTAGTGGGCGACGCCCTTCGAGGAGGCGATTTTGGCCAGGATGCCGTTGATGAAGGCGGCAGAAGCATCGGTGGAGAGCGACTGGGCGGCTTCGACGGCCTCGGCGATGGCCACGGCATCCGGAACCTCGTCGTTGTACAGGATCTCCCAGATGCCGATGCGCAGCAGGGCTCGGTCGATGTGCGGCATGCGGCCGAGGGTCCAGCCGACGGCGTACGTCTCGATCAGTTCGTCGATCTCGTAGCCGTGCGCCACGACGCCGTCGACGATGTCGCGGGCGTACAGCCACGACGACTCACGGTCGGGCTGCGTCAGGGCGCGAGCAGCCTCGGCGGCGAGGGATTCGTTGATCGAGATCTGCCGCACGTCTGCCGCGTACAGAACGTCGAGGGCACGCTTGCGCGCCTTGGTTCGTGCGCTCAAGGCCGATCAGCCCTTGTCGGTGATGCGGCCGAGGTAGTCTCCGGTGCGCGTGTCGACCTTGACCTTGGTGCCCTGCTCGAGAAAGAGCGGAACCTGAATCTGATGGCCGGTCTCGACGGTGGCCGGCTTGGTGCCGCCGGTGGAACGGTCGCCCTGCAGGCCCGGCTCGGTGTAGGTGATCTCGAGGATGACCGACGCAGGCAGCTCGACGTACAGCGGCGCATCTTCGTGCAGCGCGATGGTGGCCGTCTGGTTCTCGAGCATGTAGTTCTTGGCGTCACCGACGACGGTAGCGCTGACCGGCAGCTGCTCGTAGGTGTCGGTGTCCATGAACACGAAGTCCTGGCCGTCGTTGTAGAGGTAGGTGTAGTCGCGGCGGTCGACGTTGGCCGTCTCGATCTTGGCGCCGGCGTTGAAGGTACGGTCGACGACCTTGCCCGAGACCACGTTCTTGATCTTGGTGCGAACGAATGCCCCACCCTTGCCGGGCTTGACGTGCTGGAACTCGACGACAGCCCAGAGCTGCCCGTCGATCTTCATCACTACGCCGTTACTGATGTCGCTTGTCGAAGCCATGGGTGAATCCATTCATTTGAGAAAGAGCTGGGGCCAGTATCGGCCCGACATACCAGTGTAGTCGAGGATTCGTGCCGAGGCTGAGAGAGCGCTCGGCGAGTGGATGCCCGGCTCTCGCCGAGCGAACGACTACCTAGCCCAGCGTGCGCTCCAGGTAATCCAGCGCCAACCGATACGACTCGAACCCGAACCCCGCAATGACTCCGGTCGCGATGCCCGAGATCACACTCGTGTGCCGAAACGTCTCGCGCGCGTGCGGGTTCGAGATGTGCACCTCGATCAGCGGCAGTCCGGCTTTCGTCACCATGGCGGCGGCATCGCGCAACCCGTACGAGTAGTGCGTGAAGGCGGCGGGGTTCAGAATGACCGGAGTGCGGGCATCCACCGCCCCGTGCAGCCAGCCGATGAGTTCACCCTCGTCGTCGGTCTGCCGCACCTCGATGGTGAAGCCCACGGGCGCCGAGCGCTCGAGCAGGGTGGTGAGCGCGGCGAGGTCTTGGTTGCCGTACACGTCGGGCTCACGGCTGCCGAGGCGGCCGAGGTTCGGTCCGTTGAGCACCAGCACGTGCGTCTGGCCGCTACTGGATGCCCGGGGTGAGGCCCCCTCGCCGGCTGCGCCCGGCGCGTTCTCGCTCATGAGCCGACCTCCTGGTAGGCCGCGAACAGCAACGACGTCTCGGGCCCGGCCAGCACCGACGGCTTGCCGATGTCGTCGAGCACGATGAAGCGCAGCATCGACCCGCGCGCCTTCTTGTCGCGCTGCATGGCGGCAAGCAGGGTCTTCCACCGGCCGACCGGGTACGTCGTGGGCAGCGTCAGCGACTCGAGAATGCGGCGCTGCCGCTCGACCGCGGTATCGCTGAGGGTGCCGGTGAGACGCGAGAGCTCTGCAGCGAACATCATGCCGACCGACACTGCGGCCCCGTGGCGCCACTGGTACCGCTCGGTGTGCTCGATGGCGTGACCGAGGGTGTGCCCGTAATTGAGAATCTCGCGCAGACCCGACTCCGTGAAGTCTTCGCTGACGACACGCGCCTTGAGCCCGATCGACAGCTCGATCAGCCGGCGGAATTGCGGCGACAGCGGGTCGGTCGCGAGCTCGACATCGGCCTCGATGATGTCGAGAATCTCGGGCTCGCCGATGAACCCGCACTTCACGACCTCGGCGAAGCCGGCGAGCAGGTCGTTGCGCGGCAGGCTCACGAGCGTGTCGAGATCGGCGATCACGGCGCTGGGCGCGTAGAAAGCGCCGACGAGGTTCTTGCCCTCGGCGGTGTTGATGCCCGTCTTACCCCCGACGGCAGCGTCGACCATGCCGAGCAACGTTGTCGGCGCCTGGATGAGCTGAACGCCGCGCAGCCAGGTGGCCGCCACGAACCCGGCGAGGTCGGTGGTCGCTCCCCCACCGAAGCCCACGATGGCGTCGGAGCGCGTGAAGTCGGCCTGCCCCAGAATCTGCCAGAGGAACGACGCCACCTCGACCCGCTTCGCGCCCTCACCATCCGGAACCTCGGCGAGCAGCACCTCGTAGTCGCCCTTGAGTTCGTCGCGAAGCGCCCCCGCCCAGTCGGCCAGCGGCGGAGCGTGCACGATGAGCACCTTGCGCACACCCGAGGCGAACGAGTCGCGCAGGCTCGACAGCACTCCGCGGCCGACGACGACCTCGTACGATCCCGCCGCACCGCCCGCTGCCCCCGAGACGCGGATGATCGTGGGAATGTCGGCGGCCGGGTCCGGTGTCGTGCCGGCGCCGTCTGCCGCGTTCGCGGTCGCGGGCGTGGTGTCGGTGGTCATACGGTCTCCTTGGCGAGCTGCGTGCGCACCCAGGCGGCTACATCTGCAGCGATGTCGTCGGCCTTGCGGTGCGAAGTGTCGATGGTCATGTCGGCGAGGCTCTCGTAGAGGTCGTGCCGGGCATCCGCGACCCGCTGCCACGAGTCGATATCGGGAACGAGAGGGCGCTTGGAATTGCCGAGGCGTGCTGAAACTGCCTCGGCCGTGGCGGTGAAGAGTACGACGAGGCAGCCGTCGAGGTCGGCCTGGGTGGCGCGGTTGAGCACAGCGCCGCCGCCGAACGACACCACGCCGCCGCTCGCCAGGGCACGAACGACCTCGGCCCGCTCGAGCGTGCGGAAGGCCTGCTCGCCCTGCGCCTCGAAAATGGCAGGGATGGGCCCGTGCAAGGCGACGATCTGCTTGTCGGTGTCGGTGAACGGCAGCTCGAGCAGGTGCGCGATGCGCCGGCCGATGCGGGTCTTGCCCGCGGCCGGTGGCCCGATGATGACGACGGTCACGGCAGCTCGGCGGGCACGCCGACGCTCGCGGAACCGGTTCGCAGAGCATCCGGAATCGCGGCCAGGTACCCCTCGAGGTTGCGCTTCGTCTCACGCACCGAGTCGCCGCCGAACTTCTCTTGCACGGCGTTCGCGAGCACGAGCGCCACCATGGCTTCGGCAACCACGCCGGCGGCGGGCACCGCGCACACGTCGGAGCGCTGGTGGTGCGCGGCGGCGGCCTCACCGGTCGCGACGTCGACCGTGCGCAGGGCGTGCGGAATCGTCGCAATGGGCTTCATTCCGGCGCGAACGCGCAGCACGGTTCCCGTGCTCATGCCGCCCTCGGTGCCGCCGGCCTTGTCGCTCGAACGCTCGATCTCGCCGTCGATCTCGAACAGCTCGTCGTGCGCCTGCGACCCGCGGCGGCGCGTGGTCTCGAAGCCGTCGCCCACCTCGACGCCCTTGATGGCCTGGATGCCCATGAGCGCGGCAGCCAGCTGCGAGTCGAGACGCCGATCCCAGTGCACGTGCGAGCCGAGGCCGGGCGGCAGGTTGTACGCGAGCACCTCGACCACGCCGCCGAGGGTGTCGCCGTCTTCGTGAGCCTGATCGACCTCGGCCACCATGAGAGCGGATGTCTCGGGGTCGAAGCAGCGCAGGGGGTCGGCGTCGAGCAGGTCGACGTCGGCCGGCACGGGCAGGCGCGAGCCATCCGGAACCCTCACCGGGCCGATCGAAAGCGTGTGGCTGACCAGGGTGATGCCCAGCTCACCGAGGAACTTCTTCGCGACGGCGCCGAGGGCGACGCGCGCAGCGGTCTCACGTGCGCTGGCACGCTCGAGCACGGGGCGGGCCTCGTCGAAGCCGTACTTCTGCATGCCCACCAGGTCGGCGTGCCCCGGGCGCGGGCGGGTCAGCGGAGCCCCGCGGCCGGCACTCGGAACGTAGTTCTCGATGGGCTCGGAGCTCATCACGTCGACCCACTTGGGCCACTCCGTGTTGCCGATGCGAATGGCGACCGGGCTGCCGATGGTGAGCCCGTGGATCACGCCGCCCGAGACCGTCACCTCGTCTTGTTCGAACTTCATGCGCGCGCCTCGGCCGTAACCGAGTTTGCGGCGCGCCAGATCGGTGCGGATATCGTGCAGGGTGACCGGGATTCCAGACGGCAGGCCCTCAATGATGGCAATGAGTTCGGGGCCGTGGGATTCACCGGCGGTGAGCCAACGAAGCATGCCTCAATCCTCCCATAGTCGGGCGCTGGGTTCGTGGCGTCGCCGCGAGTTGACACAGCTTGGTGCATCCGCTGCTGCTCGACCAGGCGCGGATGCGCCGAACTGAGCGTGGACTCACGTCTCAGGCGGTGAGCCCGATGGCGCGCGTCATGGCCGCGAAGACGGCGGGCTCGTCGGCAAGCCGCAGCTGCGGGTCGCCGTTCACGAAGATGCGAACCTGCGCGAGGGCCTGGTGGGCGAGCATCCACAGCCCGGAGACCGCGACTCCCCCGCGCGATTGCCACGCCTCGGCCAGCGGGCTCGGCCACGGGTCGTAGGCCACGTCGAGCAGGGCGGCGCCGGGGGTGGGCGCGAACCCGGCGATGTCGGCGGCGGTCAGAGCCCCGCCGGGCAACGTGCTGATCGTCACCGGCGCGTCGACTTCGGCCCCCAGCACATCGGCCAGCCACACCACCGAGACCGCCACACCGGCATTCGTCGCGACAGCGGTGATCTGCTCGGCCTTCTGCGGCGATCGCGCAGCGATGGTGACGTGTTCGGCGCCGAGCTCGGCCGCGGCGACGACGGATGACCGTGCCGTCGCCCCGGCGCCCAGAATCAGCACCTCGCTGCTGCGCGAAATTCCCGTGCCGGCGAGGGCGTCGACGATGCCTCCGACGTCGGTGTTGAAGCCCTGCACCGAGAGCGCATCGCCACTCCGGCCGAACAACACCGTGTTCGCCGCGCCCGTCAGCAGACTCTGCACGTCGGCGGAGTCGATGAGCGAGAGCACTTCTTCTTTCAGCGGCATCGTCAGAGACAATCCTCGCCACGACTCGTCGAGCCCGAGCACGAAGTCGCTGAGCTCACCGGGGGCGACATCGGCGCGGGTGTACTCCCAATCGAGACCGAGCGCCTGGTAAGCCGCAAGATGCAGCTGAGGCGACTTGGAGTGCGCGATCGGCGAGCCGAGAACCGCCAGACGGCAAGCCGTCGGCCGCCGCGAGCTCTCGGGCGGACTTTCCGGCGCACTCGACGTCATGGGCAGGAGGTGGCGTTGCCGGCCTGGTAGAGCTGAACGGCGGCGTTGTGCTCGTCGAGATTGTCGGAGAAACAGGTCAGGCCGGTGTCGAGGTTGACGGTCACAAAGTACAGCCAGGTGCCGTCGGCCGGGTTCAGCGCAGCTTTGATGGCGTCGTCACCGGGGTTCGAGATGGGCCCGATCGGCAAGCCCTGAATGACGTAGGTGTTGTACTTGTTCGACTCGTCGTTGCGCTGCGCGTCTGTGGTGTCGACTTCTTTCGAGCCGGTGCCGTAGGCCACCGTCGCATCGGACTGCAGCGGCATGCCGTCGGCGATGCGGTTGGCGAACACCCGCGAGACCTTGTAGAAGTCGTCGGTGCTGCCGCCCTCCTTCTGGATGATCGAGGCCATCGTCAGCACCTTCTCACGGTCGGCGGGGGCGACCCCGGCGGCGTCGAGCGACTGGAACGCACGGTCGACCATCGTCTTGAGTAAGTCGTGCGCGCTGGTATTCGGCTGGAACGTGTAGGTGGCCGGAAAGAGGTAGCCCTCGATGTTCGGCGCCGACGCATCGATGCCGAACTGGGTGTAGTTCGCGGCTTCCGTCTGCAGATCGGTGAGCGGCACGCCGGTCTTGTCGGCGAGCTGGGTGAGCACGTCGGCGGCGATCGTTCCCTCGGTGATCACGACCGTGTTGGTGACGGCGTTGGCAGGGTTCTGCAGGGCATCCAGTGCGGACTGGGCGCTCATCTGCTTCTGCAGCGTGTACGTGCCAGGCTGAAAGACGAGCGAGGGGTTCTTGATCGCCAGCGAGTAGAAGGTGTCCGACGACTTGATGATGTCGGCCTTCTGCAGGTTGTCGGCGATGCTCGTGCCGGTGTCGCCCGACGCGATGACGAAGCTCACCTGCTCGCCCGTTCCGGTGCCCGAATAGTCTTCGACGGTCTTGACGCCGAAGATCTTCTCGATCTGCGGCGCGTACGAGGTGTAGACGAACCACCCCGCGATGGCGAGAGCCGCCACGACCACGATCGCGATGATGAGCGCCCAGAGCCCGCGGCGGCTTCGTCGGCGCCGCGGCGGTTGCGGCTCGCGGACTCGCGGCGGCGGCCCGGCAGGCGGTGGCGACTGCGGGGGAAGTGAGTCGAAGGCGTCTGTTGCACCGGTGACCGGGCGAGTGCCGGGAATCGTCGTGGTCGCCGACACCCCGGAGGCTGGGTTCGACGGCGCCGAGCTGCCCGCCGCGGCGCCCGTCACCTGGCCGGCACGCGCCGCGCGCCGAGTACCCGGTGCCGGCGCCGCTGCCTGAGTGGCGGTCGGGGCTGGCGCAGCGGCCTGCGCCGCGGCCGTTCGGCTTGCGGCGGCCGGGCCTTCATCGGCAGGTGCCTCACGAAAGAACTCGGCGAACGGATGATCGCCGGGCAGCTTGGAGTCAGTCACGATTCACGTCCTTCGTTCGGGTCGACGCCCGTGAGTTTGGTCGACGGCGGAGCCGGATCGACAACATAACCGGGCGGTCTACCCGAAGCACGCTCGACATCGAGCGCTTGTTGCAAAAGTATAACGGCGGCAACTTGATCGATTACCGCACGCGAAGTCTTCGTATTTCGACCCGAGCGATGCAGCGCAGACTGCGCCGACACGGTTGTCAGGCGTTCGTCGATCATGCGCACAGCTTGCCCGGTGACGTCGGCAATTCGCTGAGCGAACGCCTCGGCATCGTCAGTCGATGCCGTGGTGCCGCCCGACATCGATAAAGGCAACCCCACGATGAACTCGACGGCGTCGACCTCTGCCGCGATCGCAAGAATGCGCCTGATGTCCGTGTCGCCCGATGCCGCCCGGGCCACCGTTTCGACGGGCGTCGCGAGCATTCCATGAAAGTCGGAGCGCGCCACACCGACACGTGCCTTGCCCACGTCGATGCCGAGCCGCACTCCCGAGCGCAAACCGGCTACTTCGCCGCCGTGATTGACGAACGGATGCCCGTCAGCGCGTCTTCGATCGCCCCGACATTCGCCCCGCCGCCCTGTGCCAGGTCGTCTTTTCCGCCGCCGCCACCGCCGAGAATCGAGGCGGCCAGCTTCGCGAGGGCCCCCGCCTTCAGCGATGCTCCACGAGCCTGCTCGTTCGTGGCGACGATGACGACGGGCTTACCCGCCACGTCGGCAGCGAGGGCCACGACGCTCGCGTCGGAACCGAGGCGTTCGCGCACGCTCGTCACGAGCATCCGCAGGTCGTCAGCTGAGCGCAGCTCGCCCACGGATTCGGCGACGAGGTTCACGTCACCGACCCGGCCTGCGTTCGCCACGAGTGCGGGCACCCGCGACGACAGAGCGCTCGCCTCGTAGGCGGCGATCTTCTTCTCGGCCGCCTTCAGGTCTGCCGAGAGCGTCGAAATGCGGTTGACGAGCTCGTCACGCGGAGCCTTGAGTGACGACGAGAGCTGCGACACGATGGCGCGCTCCGTCGCGAACTCACGGAATGCATCGGCCCCGACGAGGGATTCGACGCGGCGGTTGGTCGACCCGATCGACGACTCGCCGAGCAGGTTGATGAGCCCGATCTCGGAGGTGTGCACGACGTGCGTACCGCCGCAGAGTTCGCGCGACCAGGGGCCGCCGATCTCCACCATGCGCACGACGTCGCCATACTTCTCGCCGAACAGGGCCATGGCGCCCAGAGCCTTCGCATCATCGACCGCCATCTCGCGGGTGATCACGTCGAAGTCGGCCTGCACGGCCGTGTTCGAGATCTCTTCGATCTCGCTCTTGGTCTCCGGGCTCAGCGGATTGCTCCAGGTGAAGTCGAGCCGCATGTAGCCGGCCTTGTTGTACGACCCCGACTGGTGGGCTGTCGGGCCGAGAATCTCACGCAGCGCAGCGTGCACGATGTGCGTCGCCGAATGCGCCTGGGTCGCGCCCTTGCGCCAGTTCTTGTCGACCACACTGCGTGCGGCGTCGCCGATGGAGATCTGACCGCTGACGACGCGACCGCGGTGGCTGATGAGCCCCTTGACCGGCTTCTGCACGTCGAGAACCTCGACCTCGAAGGTCTGGCCCCCGTCGAGGCTGATGATCGTGCCCGAGTCGGCTTCTTGACCACCGGATTCGGCGTACAGACTGGTCTCGGCCAGAATCACTTCGACCAGCTCACCGGTGACCGCGGTGTTGACAGAGGTGCCGTCGATGATGAGCCCCAGCACGCGCGAGTCGGTTTCGAGCTCGGTGTAGCCGGTGAAGACCGTCTCGCCCTCTGCGCGGAACTCGGCGAACGCCGAGAGGTCGCTGGCGCCGAGCTTCTTGTTCTTGGCATCGGCCTTCGCGCGCTGGCGCTGTTCGGTCATGAGGCGGTTGAACGCGTCGCGGTCGACGGTGAGGCCGGCCTCTTCGGCGATTTCGACGGTGAGGTCGATGGGAAAACCGTAGGTGTCGTGCAACTGAAACGCGGTGTCGCCGGCCAGCGCAACGCTCTTGTCGGCCTTGGTCTTCTGCACCGCGAGGTCGAGGATGGTCGTGCCTCCCGAGAGCGTGCGCAAAAACGCCTCTTCTTCGGCGTACGCCGTGCGCGAGATGCGCTCGTAGTCGGCCTCGAGTTCGGGATACGCCGACTTCATCGCGTCGCGTGAGGCCGGGAACAGTTCGGGGAACGTCGTGCGATCGACGCCGAGCAGCCGCATGCTGCGCACCGTTCTGCGCAGCAGCCGGCGCAGAACGTAGCCGCGCCCTTCGTTCGACGGGGTGACTCCGTCTGACATCAGCATCAGGGCGGAGCGAACGTGGTCGGCGACCACGCGCATCCGTACGTCGTCGTCGTGAACCGCGCCGTAGCGTCGACCAGACAGTGCGGAAGCCAGGTCGAGCACCGGGCGAACCTGGTCGATCTCGTAGAGGTTCTCGACGTCTTGCTTGATGAACGCCACGCGCTCGAGGCCCATGCCGGTGTCGATGTTCTTGCGCGGAAGCTCACCGATGACGTCGAAGTCGTACTTCGAGGTGACGTTGGCGATGAGGTACTGCATGAACACGAGATTCCAGATCTCGATGTAACGGTCTTCGTCGGCCGCCGGGCCGCCGTCTTTACCGTAGGCGGGTCCCCGATCGTAGAAGATCTCGGAGCACGGGCCGGCGGGGCCGGGCTGGCCGGTCGACCAGTAATTCGAGTCTTTGCCGAGGCGCTGGATCTTGTGGTCGGGCAGACCGGCCGTCTTCTTCCAGAACGCAATCGCCTCGTCGTCGTCTTCGTAGACGGTGACCCAGAGGTCTTTCGGCTCGAAACCGAGTCCGCCGTCGGCCTCGCTGGTGGTGAGCAGCTCCCAGGCGAACTCGATGGCCTGCTCTTTGAAGTAGTCGCCGAAGCTGAAGTTGCCGTTCATCTGAAAGAACGTGCCGTGCCGAGTGGTCTTGCCGACCTCTTCGATGTCGAGGGTGCGGATGCACTTCTGCACACTGGTCGCACGCTTGAACGGTGCCGGAACCAGCCCCGACATGTACGGGATGAACGGAACCATGCCCGCGACCGTGAACAGCAGCGTCGGGTCTTCACTGACCAGCGACGCCGAGGGAACGACCGTGTGACCGCGGTCTTCGAAGAAGGTGAGCCAGCGCTGGCGAATGTCTGCGGTGAGCACTACTTCGTCGCGCCGCCGATGGAGGAACGCAATTCGGATTCACGCTCGTGATACCCCTCGACAAAAGCGTCGGAGAAGTCTTTGACCTTCGCCTCGATGCTGCCGAAGGCCTTCTTGCCCTGGGCCGTCTGGTTGAGCTGGTGGGCGATGACAAAGCCCACGGCGATACCTGCGCTGAACCACAGTACTTTTTTCACGAAGGGTGACTCCTTGAGGTGAGATGAAAAGCGGATTTAAGTCTACGGTGTTTCAGTATTCGGCTCTGCTGGCCTTCGAGGCCTTCTTCGCTTCGCTCTTTTCGCGCTTCGGCTTGGCCGTGGCGTTGCGCAGCGAACGCTCCGCACGCCCCGACGCGTCGTCGTCGAAGGCATGGGTGCCTCTGACGGCGGCACGCACCGCGCCGCCGAAGCTGGCGATCGCAATCAGCGGGCCGCCCAGCGAGGCCGCGAAGAGCGCGACAAGCGAGTTCACGTTGCCGGTGACCTCTGCGACGTTCGTGGTGATGGCGTCGACCCTCGCCAACTGCTTGTTGGCCTCCTGGATGGTCGTGGTCGACTCTTCGAGAATCGGAGCGATGCCCTTGCTGACGTCACGAATGGCCAGCGTGGTCTCATCGAACACCTTGCCGAGCTTCACCAGCGGCAGCGCGATGATGGCGACGAGAACGGCGAACACTCCTGCCGCGATCAGTCCGGCGATGTCTCCACCCGACATGGGTACTCCTTCGGTGAGGTACGAAAAGGTGTGGTACGAAAAAAGGCGAGCCACCCGAAGGTGACTCGCCCCAATCGTAGCTTGGTAGCTGAGAACTCTGTGCGAACTCTAGCGAGCCGCGTAGTACTCGACGACGAGCTGAACTTCACACGTCACGGGAACCTCGGCGCGCTTCGGGCGGCGCTCGAGGCGCGCCTGCAGCTTGTCGAGCTCAACGGTGAGGTAACCCGGGGTCTTGGGCAGAACGTCGACGTGACCGCCGGCTGCTGCGACCTGGAACGGCTCCATGCCCTCTGAGCGCTGGTGCACGTGGATGAGCTGGCCCGGCTTGACGCGGAACGACGGGCGGTCGACACGAGCGCCGTCGACCATGATGTGACGGTGCACGATGAGCTGGCGAGCCTGTGCAGTGGTACGGGCGAAGCCGGCACGCAGCACGAGCGCGTCGAGACGCATCTCGAGCAGCTCGACCAGGTTCTCACCGGTCAGTCCGCTCTGGCGACGGGCCTCTTGGAAGACGATCTTCAGCTGGGCTTCGCGAATGCCGTACTGGGCGCGCAGACGCTGCTTCTCACGCAGACGCACCGCGTAGTCGGAGTCGGTCTTGCGCTTGGTGCGGCCGTGCTCGCCCGGAGCGTACGGACGCTTCTCGAGGTACTTAGCCGCCTTCGGGGTCAGCGGAATGCCGAGGGCCCGGGAAAGGCGGGTCTTGCTGCGGGTACGTGACTTGGTAGACACAAACATCCTTCAAAATAGAGACACTGAAATTGTTGACGACTAGACATATCGGATGTCTATCGAAATCAGAGGGATGGACCGGACCGTTCGGCTAAAGAACTGGTTTTTCCTGACTGGGGTCTCTCGCAGCCGCGCTAAAGACACCCAAAAGTAGGCCTCGAGAAGATTATCACAACCAAGCCCGGATTCTCGCGCGATTCAGCCTTCACCGCGCGTGATTCTGCGGATCTTCTCCAAGCGCGCCGAAACGTCGCGTTCGTTGCCGTGCTCGGTGGGGCGGTAGTACTCGGTACCCTTCAGCTCGTCGGGCAGGTACTGCTGCGTGACCACACCCACATCGGAGTCGTGCGCGTACTTGTACCCCTTGCCGTGGCCGAGCCGTTTCGCGCCAGGATAGTGCGCATCGCGCAGGTGTTTGGGCACCCGGCCGAACTTTCCGGCCTTCACATCGGCGATCGCCCGATCGATGGCCACGTTCGACGCATTCGACTTCGGCGCCGTCGCCAGATACACCACAGCTTCAGCCAGCGGAATACGCCCCTCTGGCATGCCGATGTATTGCACGGCATCGGCCGCAGCCGTGGCCATGAGCAGCGCCTGCGGGTCGGCCATGCCGATGTCTTCGGCCGCCAGCACGATCATGCGCCGGCAGATGAACCGCGGGTCTTCACCCGCCTCGATCATGCGTGCCAGATAGTGGATGCTCGCATCGACGTCTGACCCGCGCACCGACTTGATGAACGCGCTGATCACGTCGTAGTGCTCGTCGCCGTTGCGGTCGTAGCGCAGCAGCGCCCGGTCGACCGCCTGCGCCACCACTTCGGCGGTGATCTCGGGTACGTCGTCATCGTCGGGGTCCACGCCAGCAAGCACAGAGGTCGAAGCGGCTTCGAGCGCAGTGAGGGCTCGGCGGGCATCACCCGACGACATACGGATGATCGCGGCCCTGGCCTCGTCAGACAGCGTCACTCGCCCGGCGAGCCCCCGGGCATCCGTCACCGCCCGATCGACCAGCACCCCTAGATCGTCGTCGGTCAGTTGCTCGAGCGTCAAGAGCAGCGATCGCGAGAGCAGCGGCGAGATGACGGAGAACGACGGGTTCTCGGTGGTCGCTGCTACGAGAATGACCCAGCCGTTCTCGACACCGGGCAGCAGGGCGTCTTGCTGCGCCTTCGAGAAGCGGTGTATCTCGTCGAGAAACAGAACAGTCGACACCCCGTAGAGATCGCGGCTGCGAAACGCCTCTTCCATGACCTGGCGCACATCTCTCACGCCGGCCGTCACGGCCGAGAGCTCGACGAACTTACGGTTCGAACTGTGCGCGATGGCCTGAGCCAGAGTGGTCTTACCGGTGCCCGGCGGGCCCCACAGGATGATCGAGACCGACCCCTGCGACGGGCCGCTGTCGCTCGCCAGATTCACCAGCGGAGAACCCGGTCGCAACAGGTGCTTCTGCCCCGCCACTTCGTCGAGACTCTTCGGGCGCATACGCACCGCGAGAGGCACGGCGCCGGCGTGCAGCCCGGGCTGTGAAGTGACCATTCTCATAGGCTAGTCGCAGCCACCGACACGCGATTTCGACGTATTTTGATCAGCGAGCTAAAGTTCTCGGGGGTCCGGTGCTTTTCGGCAGCGGAACAGGCACTACAAGTTCTGACCCGTTTCGCGGGCAGTGGAGGATCCGTGGCACCCAGCAATTCCGAGCGCGAGGCGCGCGAGTCGAAGCAGCGACTGCGCAATTACCAGGCTCGCCAGACCGTGCACGCGAAACAGATCACTCGTCGCAAGCGTGACAACCTCCTCTCGGTCATCGTCGGGCTCGTCGTGATCATCGCCGCCATCGTGGTGCAGGTCTTCTACTTCTCGAGCGGACCGGGAATGCCCGTTCCGGAGGCCTCGGCGTCGGTCGCACCGACGGCGGCCGCCACCCCCAACGCCTCCGCGAACAGCGGAAACGTGCCGTCGTCGACCCTCGCAGAGGGGCGCCCGTGGACGGGCACGATGACCCTCAACACGAACATCCCGCTCGCCATCACGCTCGACGGAGCAGCGGCCCCGCAAGCCGTCTCGTCGTTCATCTCACTCGCGCAGGCCGGTTTCTACACCGGGCTCACGTGCCACCGCCTCACCACGACCGGCATCTACGTCTTGCAGTGCGGCGACCCGAACGGCGACGGCAGCGGCGGCCCGGGGTACTACTACGGCCCGGTCGAGAACGCACCCGCCGACAACGTCTACCCTGCGGGCACCATCGCCATGGCTCGTCAGTCGGATGCGGCCTACAGCCAGGGCAGCCAGTTCTTCATCGTCTACCAAGACAGCACGATTCCGGCCGACACTGCCGGCGGGTACACGGTCATCGGCAATGTGACGAGCGGAATGCCGACGCTGCAGACCGACGTCATCGCGGCCGGAGTGCAGTCGGGAACCGAGAAGCCCGCCGTCGCCACCACTATCACCGGCCTCACCGTGCAGTAGGGTGAATTTCGTGATCAGTAGTGACCAGCACCCGTGGGGCCGCGTAGACGAAACCGGAACGGTTTATCTGCGTGAGGCTTCGGGCGAGCGTGTCGTCGGCCAATACCCCGACGGCACTCCCGAAGAGGCGCTCGCCTACTTCGAACGCAAGTACACCGACCTGGCCGGGCAGGTCACCCTGCTCGAGCAGCGGGTCAAGCGCGGCGCATCGGCCGCCGACGTCTCCAAAGCGGTCTCATCGCTCTCGGGCGCCATCGAGACGGCGAACGCCATCGGCGACCTCGCCGCGCTGAAGAAGCGAGTGGATGCCCTGACCGTCGTTGTCTCGTCGCTCACCGAGCAACAGCAGGTCGAGACGAAGGCTCAGCTCGCCGAAGCGATCACTGAGCGCACCGCGATCGTCGAAGAGGTCGAGGCGCTGGCCGCCGAAGACCCGGCGAAGGCGCAGTGGAAGCAGGTGACCGCCCGGCTCGACGATCTTTTCGCCCGCTGGCAGAAGCACCAGCAAGACGGCCCGCGGCTCCCCCGCGCCGAGGCCGGTGAACTGTGGAAGCGGTTCCGCGATGCTCGCACCATCATCGAAGGGCACCGCAAGGCGTTCTTCGCCGAGCTCGACAACGCGCACCGCGACGCCCGCAGCAAAAAGCAGCAGCTCGTCGAGCGCGCCGAAGCACTTATCCCCCGTGGTGCCGACGGAGTGAACGCCTACCGTGACCTGCTCGTCGAGTGGAAGAACGCAGGCCGCGCCGGCAAGCGTGTCGACGACCAGCTCTGGGACAAGTTCAAGGCCGCCGGCGACGCGGTTTACGCCGCCCGCAGCGAGGTCGTCGCGAAAGACGACGAAGAGTTCTCTGAGAACCTCACGGCGAAGCTCGCCCTGCTCACCGAGGCCGACACTCTGCTCACCGAGAAAGACCGTACGGTCGCGCGTGACAAGCTCACCTCGATTCAGCGTCGCTGGGACGAGATCGGCAAGGTACCGCGCGATCAGGTCAAGAACGTCGACGACCGGCTGCGCCGGGTCGAGGCCGCCGTGCGCAAGCTCGACGAGGACTTCTGGCAGAAGAACAACCCCGAGAAGAAGGCGCGGGCCGAAGGCCTCGCCGGTCAGCTCACCGACGCCATCGCCAAACTTCAGGTCGAGATCGACGCCGCTTCTGCCGCTGGCGACGCGGCCAAGGTCGCCGAGCTGCAAGAGGCTCTGGATGCCCGCAAGATCTGGCTCGACGCCCTGAACTGATCCGTTCCGGCCTCACTCGCGCGTCGTTTTTTGTTGCTATACGGGTGACTCAGCGACGAAAAACGACGCGCGAGATCGGGAGCAGAGCAGCACTCACGAAGATTGCTGCAGCGTTGGGCAGTTCTCCACAGATCTGCTCGGTTGAGCAATTCCGCGGTGCCGGTTGTTCGATCATGGATGCATGACAGCTCTACTCCCCCAAACAGCACGCATCCCCGACCACCTCGCCGCCTTCGTCGACGGACTCTCGTTAGCCGAACTCTGCGCCGCCCGCCTCGACGGCGAGGTCTACGCCCTCGACGACGGCTTCGCCAGCATCGCCGACCCCCCGCCGCTTGTCACGACCGAGAGTTGACTATCGTTGGCCGAATCCGTCGCCGCCTGATGCACGGTCTCGCATTGATTGGGCGACCCGCTGCGCCTCCGCTGCAGCTCGATCGCGGGTCGACGGAACTTGGTTCCAGAGCACCGAGACTTTCTGGGTGTTGCGGGGGTCGATCGACACCGGAAGGTCGTCGCCGATCGACGGCCAGCGAGAGAGCCGTACCATGCCGAACCATCGCACCGCCGTCGGCTGAACCGTCGGGGCCTGCACCACGAGGTTCATGGTGCAGTTCTCAGAGACGGCGCCTCCACTGGCGTACGACGTCGAAATGACGCGCGCAGTGCCGGCAATGCCGTTTCTGATGGGTCGCGAACGCTTGCGCATGAGTAGCAAGAACACGACGATGCCTATCGGAACGGCGAATATGCAGAGCAAAATCAGTAGCGAAAAGACGATGGACATGAGGTCGGCATAGTCATTCGTTGCAACAGGCATGACCAACGATAACGTTAAAGCGAGCTTTTATCACTCGTCAAGTCGATTCGTGCAGGGCGGGCCTATTCAGTCAAGGCACGGCCCAGGGCGGGGCGTCGCCGGGTCAGCCGCCGCTGACGCGATAGACGTCGTAGACGGCGTCGATGCGGCGAACGGCGTTGAGTACACGGTCGAGGTGCGTGGTGTCGCCCATTTCGAAGACGAAGCGGCTGATGGCGAGACGATCGCGCGAGGTGCTGACGGTCGCCGAGAGAATGTTGACGTGGTGCTCTGAGAGCACCCGCGTGACGTCGGAGAGCAGCCCGGAACGGTCGAGAGCCTCAACCTGGATCTGAACGAGGAAGACGCTCTTCGATGACGGCGCCCATTCGACCTCGATCATGCGCTCGGGCTCCTGCAGCAGCGACTGCACGTTGTGGCAGTCACTCTGGTGCACGGAGACACCAGTGCCACGGGTCACGAATCCCACGATGTCGTCGCCGGGAACGGGCGTGCAGCACTTGGCGAGCTTGACCAGAATGTCGGGGGCCCCACGCACAAGCACGCCCGATTCGCTGTGGGTCGAACGCGGTCGCCGGCTGCCGACGACGACCTCGAGGTCGCTGTCGTCGCTCTCGACTTCGGCCTGCAGTGACTGCAGCACTTTCTCGATGACCGACTGCGTCGAGACGTGTCCCTCGCCGATGGCGGCGTACAGCGCTTCGACGTTGTTGTAACTCAGCTGAGCGGCCACCTCGGTGAAGGCGTCTTGGCTCATCAGCTTCTGCAACGGCAGGTTCTGCTTTCGCATCGCGCGGGCGATCGAGTCGCGACCCTGTTCGATGGCCTCGTCACGGCGTTCTTTCGTGAACCACTGACGAATCTTGTTGCGAGCACGCGGGCTCTGCACGAAGCTCAGCCAGTCCTGGCTGGGCCCAGAGTCGGGATTCTTCGAGGTGAACACCTCGACCACGTCACCCGTCGTCAGCGTGCTCTCGAGCGGCACGAGCCGACCGTTGACCTTCGCCCCCATCGTGCGGTGACCGACCTCGGTGTGCACGGCGTAGGCGAAGTCGACCGGGGTGGCGCCCGCCGGCAGACCGATGACTCGGCCCTTGGGCGTGAAGACGTAGACCTCTTTGGCACCGATCTCGAAGCGCAGCGAGTCGAGGAATTCGCCGGGATCGACGGTCTCGGCTTGCCAGTCGGAAATACGGGCGAGCCACGCCATGTCGGCGTCGCCACGGTCGTCTACCCCGCTGGTCTTGCCCGAGTTGACGCGCTCTTTGTACTTCCAGTGCGCGGCCACACCGAACTCGGCACGTTGGTGCATCTCGTTGGTGCGAATCTGAATCTCGACCGCACGGCCACCCGGCCCGACCACCGTGGTGTGCAGCGACTGGTAGAGGTTGAACTTCGGCGTCGCGATGTAATCCTTGAAGCGGCCCGGCATTGGCGTCCACCGCGCGTGGATCGACCCGAGCACGGCGTAACAGTCGCGCACCGAGTTCACGAGCACACGGATGCCCACCAGGTCGTAGATCTCGTCGAACTCGCGACCGCGCACGATCATCTTCTGGTAGATCGAGTAGTACTGCTTCGGCCGGCCGGCAACCTTGCCGCGAATCTTCGACGACTTCAGGTCTTCGGTGACCAGGTCGATGACCTGCTGCACGTACTCCTCGCGCTGTGGCGTGCGCTGGCGAACGAGATTCTCGATCTCGACATAGAGCTTCGGTGAAAGAACAGCGAAAGACAGGTCTTCGAGCTCCCACTTGATGGCCTGGATGCCCAGCCGATGTGCCAGCGGCGCGTAGATCTCGAGCGTCTCCTGCGCCTTACGCGTCGCGGATTCGGTTGAGACGAAGCCCCAGGTGCGGGCGTTGTGCAGGCGGTCGGCGAGTTTGATGATGAGCACGCGGATGTCTTTCGACATGGCCACGATCATCTTGCGCACCGTTTCGGCCTGCGCGCTTTCGCCGTACTTCACCTTGTCGAGCTTGGTGACGCCATCCACGAGCATGGCCACCTCGTCGCCGAACTCCGCTCGAAGGTCGTCGAGTCGATAGTCGGTGTCTTCGACAGTGTCGTGCAGCAGTGCGGCGGCGACGGCCTTGGTGCCCATGCCGAGCTCGGCCAGAATCTGTGCCACTGCTACCGGATGCGTGATGTAAGGCTCGCCCGAGCGGCGTTTCTGGCCGTCGTGAGCCCGTTCAGCCACCGTGTACGCACGCTCGATGATGCTGAGATCGGCCTTCGGGTGATTGGCCCGTACCGTTCTGATCAGGGTGTCGACGGCGCCAGCGGGCTGGGCGCGAGAGAAGAGGCGCGGCACGAGCCTTCGCAGCGACGCATTGGTCGGTGCAACGGTTTCAGTCATGGGCCGCCTCCGAATTCATTATCGCACTCGGCGGCGTACGCCCACGCGCGTGTTCGCTCTCAGCCCGGGCTCCTGCGCGGCGAATTGCACGCCGGCTAGGCCGAAATGCTTTCGTTCTGCGCAGCGGTGTCTGCCACGGCCGCGTTCTGCGCTCGCACGGCGAGCACCCGGGCATCCTGCTTCTTGATCTTCTGCTCGCTGCTGCGGAACAGTGCGTACATCGGCGAGGCGATGAAGATCGTGGAGTAGGTGCCCACGAAGATACCGATGAGCAGTGCGAGCGAGATGTCGCGCAACGTTCCGGCGCCGAGCACGAAGGCCCCGATGAAGAGAATGGATGCCACGGGCAGCATGGCCACGACCGAGGTGTTCAGCGACCGCACCAGGGTCTGGTTGACGGCGAGGTTCACCGTCTCGCTGAACGTACGTGTCGGTTTCTCGCCCATCTGACGGGTATTCTCGCGGATCTTGTCGAACACTACGACCGTGTCGTAAAGCGAGTAGCCGAGAATCGTCAAGAAGCCGATGACGGCAGCCGGGGTGATTTCGAAGCCGGTTATTCCGTAGATTCCCGCGGTGATGACGAGGTCGTGCAGCAGCGCGATCATCGCTGCGGCCGCCATCTTCCACGTTCGAAAGTAGATGGCCATGAAGATGGCCGCCAGCGCGAGGAAGATCAACAGCCCTCGGATCGCCTGCCCGGTGATGTCTGCACCCCAGGTCGGCCCGATGAAGTTGTAGGTGACGTCTGTCGGAGCGACGTTGTACGCCGCAGCGAGTGCATCTTGAACCTGGCTGCTCTCAGCGTCACTCAGCTGGTCGGTCTGAATTCGCACACCATTCTGGCCGAGCGTGGTCACCGCAGGAACCACAGAGGGATCCACCGACTTGACGGCGTCGATTCCGAGCTGCTGGCTCTGGTCGGCGACTTGCGTGATGGAGAACTGTGAACCACCGCGGAACTCGATGCCGAACACGAACCCGCCGCGCAGGAAGGGCCCGATCACCGAGATCAGAATGAGCACGATCGCGATGCCGAACCACAGCTTCCATCGACCGACGATGTTGAAGGACTTCTTGCCTGTGTAAAGGTCGTTACCCAGGTCGCTCATGCGAGCCATCAGCGCTTCTTTCTCTTCGGCGACGGCTTTCGCACGGGCGGTTTGGGTGTGCTCGGGTTGGGTGTACTCGGAGTGGCTGAGCTCGGAGTGGCTGAGCTCGAATCGGTCGCGGCATCCGAATCGTTGTTCGGGCCGACCGTAGGTGTGGCATCGTCGGCGGGAGCACTGGATGTCACGGGGACGTCGATTTCGGGCGACGTGTCGATTGCGATGTCGGTTTCGGGCGCCTCGGGCGGCGACTCGATGACCAACGTCGACCCGCCGGCAGCGCGGCGCTCGGCGATTGTCTGCCGACGTGCGGCTTCGCGGCTCGACGAGGCCTGCTTGCCGCGCGCGACAGCCGGGGTCGGCGTTTTGAACTGCGCTCGACCGCGATACACAGCACCGAGCTGGCGCGGATCGAGTCCGCTCGCTTTGTGTCCGTCTCGGAAGAAGGGCAGCTCGGCGAGCAGCGTCATGATCGGATGGGTGAACATGATCACGACGACGAGGTCGATGACCGTGGTCATACCGAGGGTGAGGGCGAAGCCCTTCACGCTGCCGACGGCCAAGATGTAAAGCACCACGGCGGCCATCAGGTTGATGAAGTCGGAGGCGAAAATCGTTCGGATCGCCCGCTTCCAGCCCGCCTGAACGGCAGATTCGAGACCTCTGCCATCGCGTAACTCGTCGCGTATTCGCTCGAAGTACACGATGAACGAGTCCGCTGTGATACCGATGGCCACGATAAGACCGGCGACACCGGCGAGCGAGAGCCGGAAGCCGGCTCGCCACGATAAGAGGTCGACGACGAGGAACGTCAGGGTACCGGCGACGACGAGCGAGGCGATGGTCACAGCGCCGAGTACGCGGTACTGCAGAATCGAGTAGCCGACCACCAGGATGAGCCCGATAAGACCGGCGATCAGGCCGCTGATGAGCTGCGTCGAGCCGAGCGTGGCGGAGATGGTGTTCTGGCTCTGCACCGTGAAGCTGATGGGCAGCGCGCCGAACTTCAGCTGATCGGCGAGGGTCTTCGACGTCTCAGCGGTGAAGTTGCCCGAGATCTGCGGCTGGCCGTTGGTGATGACCGCGAGCGTGCGAGGTGCCGAGATGACCTTGCCGTCGAGCACGATGGCGAACTGGTTCTGGGCGCCGGTCAGGCCGGAGAGACGGGTCGTGACGTTGGCGAATTCGCTGGTGCCTTGGTCGTTGAAGAAGATGTTGACGACGTACTGGCCGGTCGAAGCGCCCGAGCTGGTCTGAGCGACACCGCTCGTGGCGTTCGTGACGGTCTCACCCGATACCTCGACGGGGCCGAGGATGTACTTCGCGCCGTCGTCACCACAGGCGACGAGAGGCTGTTCTGCGGGGGCCTGGCCGGCATCCGTGGCTGCTGTCGAAGAGCAGTCGATGTTCAAGAACTGGTCTTCGAGCGCCGGGGTGACCCAGGAGAGATCGCTGGCATTCGTCGGGGAGGCCGTCGGCGTGCTGTCAAGGCCTGGCGTGGGCGTGGTGGTCGGTACGGTCGCCGTGTCGGTCACCAGAACCGGCCGGAACTCGAGCTTCGCCGACGCCTCGATGCGAGCAAGAGTCGCGGCGTCTGGCGTGCCCGGAATCGAAACGACAATGTTCTGGCCGCCCTGGGTGGAGATCTGCGCCTCAGATACGCCGCTGGCGTCGACGCGCTGCCGGATGATCGACACCGCCTGCGACACCTGGTCGTCAGAAACCGTCTGACCCGTCTCGAGCTTCGGCGCGAGAATGATCTCGGTGCCGCCCTCGAGGTCGAGGCCGAGTTTCGGCAGCCATGAACCGCCACCCCAGATCGCCCCTGCAGCGTTGACGCCGGCGAGGGCGATGAAGATGACAAGCAGCCAGACGAGGGTGCGCCTGGCTTTCTTGACGGCGGTTGATTTTGCCACCTGCGAAACTCAGCTTTCTATAACGGCTCCGTGAAACTGTACTGCACCGGTGAGCCGAAAATGAGCACCGGTCAGCTATGGCCGGTCAGGCTGGAAGGCAGAACTGTCGTACGAAGTCGCGAACGGGGTTGAGGACTACTCGCCCGACTTGGTGGAATCGGTGCGGGGCTTGCCGTTCTCATCGAGCGGAACGCCGTTGAGAACAGTACCCGATGTTTCTGCCTTGGTTTCGTGAATACGCTCGCCGAACGCCGGTTCGGTCTCGTCGTCGATGGTCTCGGCGTCGGTGATGGCCTCGGGCTCGTCGGTCGGAACGACACGCGTGACGGTCTGGCGGTGCACCTTGAGCACGTTGCCGGGCGAGGTCTCGAGCAAGATGAAGTTGTTCTCGATGTCGATGGTGCGGATCGTGCCGTACACGCCGAAGTTGGTCATGACGTACGCCCCCTCGGTGATCTTGTTGGTGAGCTCTTCTGCCTCACGCTTGCGCTTGCGGCTGTTGCGCACCATGAAGATGATGAGTACGGCCAAGACGGCCAGCATTATGAGGGTTAACGGGTCCATGAAAAAGTTCGAGCCTTCCAAAAATTGGGGTGCAGACGGCCCCAGCATACTGAGCGGGGCTGAACGTCAGCTTGAATTATAGTTCATCGTCGAACAGCGGCTCGGCGCCGGTCGACGATGGGTGGGCATCCGCTCGCCCGGTGCTGGAGGTGGGGCCGGGGAGGGCGCCGGCGGGCGGCTGAAGCCCGAGGTGCCGCCAGCCCTCGGCGGTGGCCATGCGGCCGCGCGGGGTTCTGATGATGAGACCGATGCGCACGAGAAACGGCTCGACGACCGATTCGATGGTCTCGGACTCCTCGCCGACCGACACGGCGAGCGTATTGAGCCCGACGGGGCCGCCGTTGAACCGCGTGAGCAAGATGTTCATGACCGCTCGGTCGAGCCGGTCGAGACCCAGCTCGTCGACGTCGTAGAGTTCGAGCGCCGATCGCACCACCGCGCGTGTCGCGTCTCCCCCGTGCACCAGGGCATAGTCGCGAACGCGACGCAGCAGACGGTTTGCGATTCGGGGTGTGCCGCGTGACCGCCGGGCGATTTCGATGAGAGCAGACTGTTCGATCGCGAGTTCGAGCAACACTGCGGCGCGGCGCAGAACCTCGACGAGCTCATCGGTGTCGTAGAACTCCAAGTGTGCGGTGAAGCCGAAGCGGTCGCGCAGCGGGTTCGGCAGCAGCCCCGAGCGGGTGGTCGCGCCGACCAGCGTGAAGGGTGCCAGGTCGAGGGGAATGGATGTCGCGCCCGCGCCCTTGCCGACCATGATGTCGATGCGAAAATCTTCCATGGCCAGGTACAACAGCTCCTCGGCGGAGCGCGCCATGCGGTGGATCTCGTCCACGAAGAGCACCTCGCCCGGCACCAGGCTCGACAGCACCGCCGCGAGGTCGCCGGCGTGCTGGATGGCCGGTCCGCTCGACAGCCGCAACGGGCGACCGCTCTCGTGCGCCACGATCATCGCCAGCGTCGTCTTGCCGAGCCCAGGCGGACCGGCGAGCAGAATGTGGTCGGGGGTGCGGTTCTGGATGGTCGCGGCATCCAGCAGCAACTGAAGCTGCCCGCGCACCCGTTGCTGCCCCACGAACTCGGCCAGGCTCTTCGGCCGCAGCGCGCCCTCGAAGGCCACCTCGGCCTCTGAGCCCATCATCTCGGGCTGCAGCAACTCGTCTGCGGGTGTCATCGCGGGCCCGCCGTGCTCTGCCGCGGGCCGAGTTCGGTCAGGGCGCGGCGCAGCACGACCTGCATGTTCTGCGCCTCGTCATCCGCGATGACGGTCAGCACGGTGTCGAGAGCTTCGGATGCACTGCGATCGCTCCAGCCCAGACCCACCAGCGCGACCAGCACGTCGTCGCGCACCGAATTCGCCGAGGCGAACGAGGGCCGGCCCGATGCGGGGCGAGTGTAGGCGGCGACCTTGCCGGTGAGCGATACCACGATGAGTTTCGCCGTCTTCGGGCCGATGCCGGTGACCCGTCGGAACACGGCGTCGTCGTCGGCCGCTACGGCTCGGGCGATCTCGTCGGGTGAGAGCGAGGCGAGCACACCCATGGCCGACTTCGGGCCGACTCCGGTGACGCCGACCAGCAGCGAGAAGATCTCGAGCGACGCGGAGTCGGGAAAACCGAAGAGCGAGAGCGAATCTTCGCGCACGATCATGCTGGTGAGCACGCGGGCCTCTTCGCCCACACGCAGCGACAGCGAGTGTTCGGGCGTCAGCTGCACCTGAAAGCCGACGCCGCCGACCTCGATGACGGCACCCGTGCCGTAAAGGTCGAGTACGGTTCCGCGCAGACTTGAGATCACCCCTCCACCCTACGTGCCCGCCCCGACATTCGAACACATGTTCCCCGGGCGTGGCGTGCCTTTTTGTAGGCCGCCGCGCCGGGATTGGCGAGAAACGGCGGAGATTCGAAGGGTCTACCCGCGTATGCGGGCTGCCGTACCGATTTCTCCGCCGTTTTCGCCGCGGTGCTCCGCGGTCGCCCTGTGCGCGGGGGCGCGGGGGCGCCAGGCGTGGTCGGCGGAACGCGGCGACGACGCTCGTCGCGTTTCGCGGTGGTAGCGGCCAATACTTCGGTGGAGCATCCAGTCGCACTGTGCGTCGTCCCCACCGGGCCCCTCCACCCGCCGCTAGCGGCGCGCGGAGCCTCGGGCCGGCGTGGGCCCAGGGGCGGCGGCGCACCAAAGCGTGGTCGGCGGAACGCGGCGACGACGCTCGTCGCGTTTCGCGGTGGTGGCGGCCAATACTTCGGTCGAGCATCCAGTCGCACTGTGCGCCGCAGCGGCGGCGGCGCACAGAACTAACGCTGCCGCAACCCGCTCCGCTCAGGGCTCGCGGCCTTGGCGGCCTGCTCGGCGGCGAACCAGGCGGCCTGGGCTGAGGTGAGGCGCGCGACGGGCTGCTGGCGGGAGGCGGCGCCACCGTGCAAGTCCGAAGTGGGGGCGGCCGCGGCCAGAGCGCCGAGCGGTGAACGCCAGGCGTGGCAGATGGCGAGGGCCAGGGCATCCGCTGCGTCTGCCGGCTTCGGGATGACCTCGAGCCGCAGGATCTTCGCGACCATCGTGCCGACCTGCTTCTTGTCGGCCTGGCCGTAGCCGGTGACGGCGGCCTTGACCTCGGTCGGTGTGTGCATGCCGATCGGCAGCTTTCGTTTGACAGCCGCGAGCATGGCGATGCCACTCACCTGAGCGGTGCCCATCACCGTGCTCACGTTGGTGTCGGCGAACACCCGCTCGAGGGCGACGCGTTGCGGCTTGAACTCGTCGAGTAGCCGTTCGAGGCCGTCGCTGATGGTCAGCAGGCGCGTCTCGTGCTGCTCACCGGCGGGAGTGCGGATGACCGTGACATGCACGAGCGTGGCGCGCCGGTTCTGCGACACATCGACGATGCCGACTCCGCAGCGGGTCAGCCCTGGGTCGATCCCTAATACGCGCACGTCGCAAATCTACCTGGCCCCGAATACGAACTCCCTCGCGCCCGGCTGCGTGTCTCGCGCCTTGACGCGGTGGTTCGGCGCCTCTGCGGTAGTTCGAACCACCGCGCGTGCGCCAAATCGCCGCCCGTGCGCCGAACCACTGCGCGTGCGCCAAATCACCGCGCGTGCGCCAAACTACCGCGCATGCGCCAGACTACCGCGCGGTGCGGGAGCGGCGCGGGTCAGTCTTCTTCGAGCTCGGCCTGCACCTCGGGGGTGAGGTCGAAGTTGGAGTAGACGTTCTGCACGTCGTCGTTGTCTTCGAGCGCATCGATGAGACGGAACACCTTGCGCGCCGTCTCGGCGTCGACCTCGATCTTGAGGGTGGGCACGAACTCGATGTCGGCCGACTCGTAGTCGATACCGGCGTCTTGCAACGCGGTGCGGTTCGCCACCAGGTCGGAGGGGTCGGTCAGCACCTCGAACTCGGGCCCGTGGTCGATGACCTCTTCGGCGCCCGAATCGAGCACCGCCAGCATGACGTCGTCTTCGCTCAGCGTCGGGGTGTGCTCAACCTTGATGACACCCTTGCGGTGAAAGTTGTACGCCACGCTGCCCGGGTCGCCCATGGTGCCGCCGTTACGCGACACGATCGCCCGAACATCCGCAGCCGCGCGGTTCTTGTTGTCGGTGAGGCACTCGATGAGCATCGCCACGCCGTTGGCCGCGTAGCCCTCGTACATGATGGTCTGGTAGTCGATGGCCTCTGAGCCCACGCCCGCGCCGCGCTTCACCGCGCGGTCGATGAGGTCTTTCGGCACAGACGTCTTCTTCGCCTTCTGAATGGCGTCGACGAGGGTGGGGTTACCCGAGAGGTCAGCACCACCGAGCTTCGCAGCCACCTCGATGTTCTTGATGAGCTTGGCGAACGACTTCGCACGACGGGCGTCGGTGACGGCCTTCTGGTGCTTGGTGGTGGCCCATTTGGAATGACCTGACATGGTGATCTCCTTGAAAATTCTCCGCCTAGCCTAACCGAACTGCGTGCTGAGCACCCGGTCGTAGAAACGGCGATGAAAACGGTGGTCGTCGGTCATCTCAGGGTGAAACGACGTTCCGAGCAGGTTGTCTTGCTCGACGGCGATCACTCGCCCGTCGTCGAGCGCTCCCAGAACGGATGCCCGCTCCCCCACCCGCTCGACAACCGGAGCCCTGATGAACACGGCGTGCACGGGCGGCTCGCCGAGCTCGGGGATGTCGATCTCGACCTCGAACGACTCTTTCTGGGTACCGAACGCGTTGCGGCGCACGGCGATGTCGAGGCCGCCGAAGCTCTGCTGGCCCTGGATTCCGTCGAGCACGGTGTCGGCGAGCATGATGAGCCCTGCACACGTGCCGTACACGGGCAGGCCGGCGGCGATGGCCTCTTTCAGCGGGTCGGCGAGCCCGAACATACGCGACAGCTTGTCGATGACGCTCGACTCGCCGCCGGGGATGACGAGCCCAGAGACTTGTGCCAGTTCGGAGGGCCGCCGCACCGTGATGACGTCGGCGCCGAACGACTTCAGTACGGCGACGTGCTCGCGAAAGTCCCCTTGAAGGGCAAGGACACCGACAGGGCGCGCGGCGTTACCAGCCACGCTCAGAGAGGCGGTGCGGCGCAGCCAGATCGGAGACGTTGATGCCGACCATCGCCTCGCCGAGCCCACGCGATGCCTCGGCGATGACCGCCGGGTCGTCGTAGAACGTCGTCGCCTTCACGATGGCCGCCGCGCGCTTCGCCGGGTCGCCCGACTTGAACACGCCCGAGCCGACGAACACGCCGTCGGCGCCGAGCTGCATCATCATCGCAGCGTCGGCCGGGGTGGCCACGCCGCCCGCAGTGAACAACACGACGGGGAGCTTGCCCGTCTCGGCGATCTCGACGACGAGCTCGTACGGGGCCTGAAGTTCTTTCGCGGCGACGTATAGTTCGTCGGGTGCCATCGAGCTCAGCGCGCGGATCTCGCCCGAGATCTTGCGAATGTGCTTGGTCGCCTCAGAGACATCGCCGGTACCGGCCTCACCCTTGGAACGGATCATGGCTGCACCCTCGTTGATGCGCCGTAGCGCCTCGCCGAGGTTGGTCGCACCGCACACGAAAGGAATGGTGAAGTTCCACTTGTCGATGTGGTTCACGTAGTCGGCGGGTGAAAGCACCTCGGACTCGTCGATGTAGTCGACGTCGAGCGCCTGCAGAATCTGCGCCTCGACGAAATGACCGATGCGCGCCTTGGCCATCACCGGGATCGACACGGCCTTCTGAATGCCCTCGATGAGGTCGGGGTCGCTCATGCGCGCAACGCCGCCCTGCGAACGGATGTCGGCCGGCACGCGCTCCAGCGCCATCACGGCGACAGCCCCGGCGTCTTCGGCGATGCGGGCCTGCTCGGCGTTGACGACGTCCATGATGACGCCGCCCTTCAGCATTTCGGCGAGGCCGCGCTTGACTCGGCTCGAGCCGACGGAGGTGGTGGGGGTGGAGTCAGTCATAGTGCTTTCTATTCTATTCGGTGTGCGCCAGCGGCCAGGCGGCGGCAATGGATGCCCGAACCTCACCCAGCAGCTGCGGAAGTGCCTTGGTCTTGGCGATGATCGGAAAGAAGTTCGCGTCGGTCGCCCAGCGCGGAACGATGTGCTGATGCAGGTGATCGGCGATGCCGGCACCGGCGATGCGGCCCTGGTTCATGCCGATGTTGAAGCCGTCGCTCTTCGACACTTGGCGTACCACCCGCATTGCGGTCTGCGTCAGCGTAGCGATCTCGTCGGTCTCTTCGGGCGTGGCCTGGTCATAGAGCGAAACATGCCGGTAGGGGCATACCAGCAGGTGACCGCTGTTATACGGAAACAGGTTCAGCAGCACATACGCGTGCGTTCCGCGAGCGACGATGAGGGCATCCTCGTCTGACATCGACGGGGCGATGCAGAACGGGCACTGCTCTTCGTGTGGCTGCGTTCCGTTCTGGATGTACACCATGCGGTGCGGGGTCCAGAGTCGCTGGAACTCGTCGGGCACCCCGGCCAGGTGGCTCGAATCGGTGATCTCGACGCCTTCGAAGTCGGGGATGCCGGGGGCGAGGGGATCCGCGCCGCCAGATGCGCCCTCAGAGGGTTCGGGCGGCACTAGATCTGGCCCGCCGTGGTGACCTGCACCTTGTTCTCGATGGAGGCGACGATTCGGTCGATAGCGTCATCGATGGAGACACCGTTCTCTTGCGTGCCGTCGCGGAACCGAAAGCTCACGGTACCCGCACTTCGATCTTCGTCACCGGCGATGAGCAGGAAGGGCACCTTCTCTTTCGTGTGCGTGCGGATCTTCTTCTGCATACGGTCGTCGGAGTAGTCGAGCTGAGCCCGCACGCCGCGCGCTTTGAGCCGGTCGATGACCGGCTGAAGGTAGTCGACGTACTGCTCGGCGATCGGGATGCCCACCACCTGCACCGGCGACAGCCACACCGGGAACGCCCCGGCGTAGTGCTCGGTGAGGATGGCGAAGAATCGCTCGATCGACCCGAACAGCGCGCGGTGGATCATCACCGGGCGGTGCTTCTCGCCGTCGGGCCCGGTGTACTCGAGCTCGAACCTCTCGGGCTGGTTGAAGTCGAGCTGGATGGTCGACATCTGCCAGGTGCGCCCGATGGCGTCGCGCGCCTGCACCGAGATCTTCGGGCCGTAGAACGCCGCTCCCCCGGGGTCGGGCACGAGCTCGAGCCCGGACTCGAGAGCGACCTCGCGTAGGGTCTCGGTCGCCGAATCCCACAGCTCGTCGGGGCCCAAGAACTTGGGGTTGGTGGCGTCGCGCGTCGACAGCTCGAGGTAGAAGTCGTCGAGACCGTAATCCTTCAGCAGCGCGAGCACGAACTTCAGAATCGAGGTGAGCTCGGGCTTCACCTGGTCGGCCGTGGTGTAGATGTGCGAGTCGTCTTGCGTCATTCCACGCACGCGGGTGAGGCCCTGCAGGGTGCCGCTCTTCTCGTAGCGGTACACCGACCCGAACTCGAACAGCCGCAGCGGCAGTTCGCGGTACGACCGGCCGCGGGCCCGGAAGATGAGGTTGTGGTACGGGCAGTTCATGGGCTTGAGGTAGTAGTCCTGGCCCTGCCGGGTGATGTTGCCTTCGGCGTCGCGCTCCTCGTCGAGGTGCATCGGGGGGAACATGCCCTCCGAGTACCACTGCAGGTGCCCGCTCGTCATGAACAGGTTCGCCTTGGTGATGTGCGGCGTGTTGACGAAGTCGTACCCGGCCTCGGTGTGCCGCTGCCGCGAGTACCCCTCGAGCTCCTGGCGAATGATGCCGCCCTTGGGGTGGAATACCGCGAGCCCCGACCCGATCTCTTCGGGAAACGAGAACAGGTCGAGCTCGGCGCCGATGCGACGGTGGTCACGCTTCGCCGCTTCTTCGACACGCGCCTGGTAGGCGCGCAGTTCGTCTTTCGACGGCCACGCCGTGCCATAGATGCGCTGCAGCTGCGGGTTCTTCTCCGACCCGCGCCAATACGCGGCCGCGAGACGGGTGAGCGCGAAGCCGTTGCCGATCATGCGGGTATTGGGCAGGTGCGGCCCACGGCAGAGGTCTTTCCAGACCGTCTCGCCCGTTTTCGGGTCGACGTTGTCGTAGATGGTGAGTTCTGCGCCGCCGACCTCGACCGACTCGTCTTCAGCGGTCGAGCCGCCCTTGATGCCGATGAGCTCGAGCTTGTAGGGCTCGTCCGCCAACTCGGCTCGCGCCTCGTCGTCGGTGACGACCCGGCGCACAAAGCGCTGGCCCTGGCGGATGATGCGTTCCATCGCCTTTTCGAGCGTCTTCAGGTCGTCGGGGGTGAACGCGGTGGTCACGTCGAAGTCGTAGTAGAACCCGTCGGTGACGGGCGGCCCGATACCGAGCTTGGCCTCCGGGTTGATCGACTGCACCGCCTGCGCCATGACGTGCGTTGCGGAGTGCCGCAGAATGTTCAGACCGTCGGGTGACGAAATCGGAACCGGCTCCACGAAGTCGCCGGGGATCACCGTCGTCGCGAGGTCTCGCAGTTCGCCGTTGACCTTCATGGCCACGATCGTTCGGTCGGTGAACAGTTCGAATCCGGTGAATTCGGCCTCGACCTGGATGATGTCACTCACGTACCGTGTACTCCCTGCAGTTGGTTTCAGACGCTTCAACTTTAGTGCCGCTATAAACTTGGCCAGACCGCGAATGGAGTAGCTGGGTGGAGACTGAAGTATCGCAGAGCATCCAGCTGCCCTCGATAACGCATCCTGTGCGCATCATCGGCTCTCGCACCTTCGACTTCTCGCGGCAGATCGCCGTGATGGCGATCGTCAATCGCACCCCCGATTCGTTCTACGACCAGGGCCGCACGTTCGCGCTCGACCGGGCGGTCGAGGCGGCGGTGCAGGCCGCGAATGACGGAGCCGACTGGGTCGACATCGGCGGTGTTCCCTTCGCTCCGGGCCCGGAGTTGCCGCTGGTTGAGGAGCTCGACCGGGTGATTCCGGTGATCGAAGCACTCGCCGCCGAGAGCGATGTCGTGATCTCGGTCGATACGTTCAGGCCCGAGGTGGCCGAAGCGGCGATCGCTGCCGGTGCTGCGGTCATCAACGACACCACGGGCATCCATGACCCCCGGCTGGCCGACGTGGTGGCCGACAGCGCCGCGAGCCTGGTGATCACGCACAGCCTCGCCGCCCCGCGGCAACCGTACCCGAAGCCGCGCTACGCAGACGTGGCGGGCGACGTGACAGCGTTTCTGGCCGACCGAATCGACCTGGCACGCGCGCACGGTGTGCCCGACGAGCGCATCATCGTCGACCCGGGGCACGATCTGAACAAGAACACCCGGCAGACGCTCGAGCTGACGCGGCGCTTCGGTGAGGTCGTCGCGCTCGGTTTTCCGACCCTGGCGGCGGTCTCGAACAAAGACTTCATCGGCGAGACCCTCGGTCGCGACAAGGCCGATCGGCTCGCCGGCTCGCTCGCCGCCGCGACGGTCAGCGCGCTGCTCGGTGCCCGCATCGTGCGTATGCACGATGTCACCGCCGCGGTCGACGCGATGCACATGGTCGAGGCGATTCTCGGCTGGCGCGAACCCGCTTACGCTGTTCACAACGTGTGAGCCTGCACGTTCGTCGAGCCGCGCTGGAGAACCGATGACCGAATCCCGCATCACCCAGCTGTACCCGGCTCGAACAGTCGACCTGTCGCGGCAGTCTGAAGCTCCGGATGCCCGTTCCGACCCCGCGGCCCTCACCGACGACGATCTGCTCGCTCTGTATGCGGCCGAGAAGCGCTGGCAACCGAGGGTGTCGGCGAACTTCATCAGCTCCGTCGACGGATCGGCTTCAGCGGCCGGGCTCTCGGGTGACCTCGGCGGCCCCGCCGATAAACGTGTCTTCGACCTGCAGCGCTGGGTCTGCGACGCGGTGCTGGTCGGAGCGGGCACCGTTCGGGCCGAGGGCTACGGGGCGATGCGCGTGTCGTCGGCCGCCACGGCCTGGCGGCTCACGCACGGATTCGCCGAGCATCCGACTTTTGCCATCGTGTCGGGGCGACTCGACCTCGACCCGGCGAGCGATGTCTTCGCGGCAGCTCCCGTGCGGCCGATCGTGTTGACCACGGCCGCGGCCGACCCGGTGAAGCGAGCGCACCTCGAGGCGGTCGCCGAGGTGATCACGTGCGGCGAGAACACAGTCGAGCCGCGGCAGCTCGTCGCGGCGTTGACCGAGCGTGGGCTCGTTCAGGTGCACTGCGAGGGTGGCCCGTCGTTGCTCGGCTCGCTCGTGGCGGCCGATCTGCTCGACGAGCTGTGCCTCACGGTGAGCCCGCTGCTCGAGGGCGGCTCGGGGCCGCGCATCGTGACCGCGCCGGGTGAGGCGATCGACCTGCAGCAGCTGCGCCTCGACCACGTCTTGCTGGCTGGCAGCATGTTGCTGACCAAGTACTCGCGCACGCGCTGACGCCGTTCCAGCCGGCCGTCGCTGAGGGCGGGGGCGACTTTGGTCGGAGCTCACGGGCCATGTCCGCGTATTGCGGGGATGCGGCGTCTCGTCCGACGAAAGCCCTGAGCCCACGGGAGAGATAGACCGTTCCGGCTGAGGCCGAGACACTCGCCTCGCATTAAGCTGGCGCCGTGCATGCAGATCTGAGCGACGACGAGCGCGACCACGAACCAGTCATCTCGACGGGCCAGCTGCCCTCGGGCGAGCGCGTTCGCACGCTGCTCATCGAGGCGCACGCCCGGTACCGTACGGTGACCGACGGGCACGTCGCCGACTACATTCCCGCGCTCGCGAAGGCCTCGCCCGACCTGTTCGGGCTCGCGGTGGCGGGCGTGCGTGGACGCACCTTCGCGGTGGGCGACCATGACGCCGAGTTCTCGATTCAGAGCGTGTCGAAGCCCTTCGTGTTCGCTCTGGTCTGCGACACCATCGGCTACGACGAGGCTCGCAAGCGTATCGGCGTCAACAGCTCGGGCCTGCCGTTCAACTCGATCATGGCCATCGAGCTGAACGACGACCGCACCGTGAATCCACTCGTCAACGCCGGCGCGATCGCGACCACGAGCCTCACCCCGGGCGAGACGGCAGACGAGAAGTGGGCCTTTGTGCTCGCCGGACTCTCCGCGTTCGCCGGGCGGCAGCTCGAACTCGACGACGAGGTGTACGCCTCAGAGTCGGCGAGCAACACGCGCAACGAGGGCATCGCCCAGCTGCTCGACAGCTACGACCGCATCTACTTCGATCCGATCGCCGCGACCGATGTCTACACAAAACAGTGCTCGATTCGCGTGAACGTGACCGATCTGGCGGTGATGGCGGCGACTCTGGCCGACGGCGGCGTGAACCCCCTCACGGGCATCCGCGTCGTCAGCGCGGATACGTGCAAGCGGGTGCTCGCGGTGCTGGCAACGGCCGGCCTCTACGAGCATTCGGGCGAGTGGATGTACGACATCGGCCTGCCCGGAAAGAGCGGCGTGAGCGGCGGAATCATCACTATCGCTCCCGGAAAAGGCGGCGTCGCCAGCTACTCTCCCCCGCTCGACGAAGCCGGAAACAGCGTGCGCGGCCAGCTCGCCTCGAAGTTTCTCTCCGATCTGCTCGGGCTCAACCTGTTCGCGTCGGCGCCGGCCGAACGTATCGGCGATCCGGGTGTCTCGGCGCTTACGGCAGCCGGGCATCCAGAACCAGCTGGTGAATCCACGCCAGCTTCGTGACGACGGGGGCTAAGAGCGTGAACGGGTAGATGTCGCGCATCCCCATCGAGCGGTTGATCTCGTTGAAGGCCACGGTGAAGACGTTCCACGTCGAGAGCACCTCGGCGAACTCGGCGCCCGTGTAGTCGAGCTTCGGCTGGTAGAGCCCGCTGCCCAGCGCGCGGTGCGTGTCAGCGGCGTCGACTTCGAGCCCGGTTGCGGCGGCGGTCTGCAGCGTGTCACGCATGTGCAGGTAGTGCGCGAAGCACTCCGCGAAGTCTTCCCACGGATGCATCGTGGCGTACTCCGAGATGAAGTTCTCGCGCCAGCCCGCGGGGGCGCCCTGGCTGTAGTGCCGGCGGATCGCCTCCTGGTAGCTCGCCTGCTCGTCGCCGAACATCGCCCGAAAGCTGTCGATGCGCGGCGTGTCGCCCACGAGCAGTTGCCAATAGTAATGGCCGATTTCGTGCCGAAAATGCCCGAGCATCGTGCGATACGGTTCGTTCAGCGCGACCCGCAGGCCCTCGCGGTAGGGGTCGTTCACCTCCTCGAGGTCGAGGGTGATGACCCCGTTCAGATGCCCGGTGATGACCCGCTCGCCCGTGGCAGACGACAGCAGATCGAAGGCGAGCCCGTGCGTTGCCACCTGGTAGTACGGGATGATCGGCAGCCGTAGATCGTAGAGCTGAAACATCAGGCGCCGCTTCGGGTACCCCGCCTGTGAGAGCTGCTCCAGGGCGAGGGTGTCGGTGGCTGCCGGGCGTTCCCGGGTGATACGGCAGGAGTCGCACTGGCCGCTGCCCGCGTCTTCGTGCACGAGCCAGTTGCAGCCCCAGTCGCGGTTGCTGCAGGTGAGCCAGCTGCCGTGGTCGGAGGGCGAGACACCGTCTCGCAGCGTGACGACCTGCCGTTCATCCGGCCGGAAGCCGAGTGTCGATGAGCAGGTACCACAGACGAAGTCCTCGAAAAAGACCAGAGCGCCGCAGGTTTCGCAGCTGAAATTACGCACTGCTCCAGCATATTAGGGTCAGGCGATGGCCCTTTTCTGTCAATTCTCACAGGCTTCGCGCACGCGGCCGGAATATCGTGGCTGCACCGTCACGTGAGGAGCAGCACTATGGGATTTCTCGATCGCCTGCTGGGCCGCGAACCGGCCTCGACGGCGGCCCTGCCGTCTTCGCCGCCCGCTTCTGCAGCCCCACCAGCCCCGGTACCCTCGGCACCCCCGGCACCCTCGGCTCGAGCGAAGAGCGAAGACGAAATCGCCGTCGATCGCTACCGGTACCTGCTGCGCACGGCTCCCCCGGAGTCGATCGAAGAGGTGCACCGCGAAGCGTTCTCGAAGTTGACGCCGAAGCAGCGCGACATCATGTTCGAGCAGCTCACGGCTGATGCTCCGGCCGGTGATGCACCTGCAGACAACTCGGCCGATGCGCTTGCCCGTTCGGCGACGCGGTCGGAGTTGCGGCAGCCCGGTCTGCTCGAGAAGTCGTTCGGTCGGGTCGGTGCGGGCGGCGGTGCAGCGGGTGGCGGTGTTGGTGCGGGTGGCGGCGGCATCGGTTTCGGCGGGATGTTCGCGAGTTCGCTGCTCGGCTCGGTCGCCGGTTACGTCATCGGTTCGTCGATCGCCCAGGCGTTCATCCCCGACTCGGTCGGCACAGAGTCCGCATCGGGCGACTCGGGTTCGGATTCATCGACCGACAACTCGAGCGGAGACAGCGCAGCCGACTCTTCTAGTTCTGACGGCTATGCGTCGGGTGACGCCGCCGGAGGCGATAACAGTTCCGGCGGCGACTACGCGTCGGGAGACTATGCGGCGGGCGATTATGCGTCGGGCGACTACGCGTCGGGCGACGACACCGGCACAGACTTCGGCGGCGACTTCGGCGGCGACTTCGGGTTCTGAATCCGAGGGATGTCGCGGCCGGGCATCCGTCAGTCCGCCGGAGGCGACGAGATGAGCGTGTAGATCGCCACCGTCGGCCACGAGGCCGAACTCGTCAGGGCGAAGGTATCGACCTGCGACGTCGGTTTCTCGAGCGAGGGCAGGCTGAGCGTCCGGGGCGGCCGAGTCGTGACGCGCTCGAAATCTCTGTGAAAGTAGCGCGGCGGCTCCCCCGGGTACTGCAGCACGGCCGTGAAAGTCGGTAGCGATGGCCTGGGTTTCTTCTTCGTCAACGATCTCCCCTTCGTCGTGGCGGGTGCCTCGTTGAAGAGACGCACGTTTGTGCGTTTCGTGACGCGGCCTGCTGCAGCCGACGCCGATTCGGAGACAATGGGGTATGACCAAACTTCCCGCTGCTCTCACCCGCACACCCGTTTCCAAGCCACAGCTGGCCGCGCGCCTGCTGCTCGGTGGGGTGCTCGCGTTCGCCGGCATCAGCCACCTCACACGTGCGCGCGAGGAGTTTCAGGCGCAGGTGCCCACGTGGATTCCGCTCGACGCTGACACGGTGGTCGTGGCATCCGGAGTCGTCGAAATCGCCCTCGGCACGGCCCTCATCGCCCTACCGAAGCAGCGCACGGCCGTCGGCTGGGCCGCCGCCGCGTTCTTCACCGGCATCTTTCCGGGCAACATCTCGCAGCTCGTCACGCACACCGACGCGTTCGGCCTCAACTCCGACCGCGCTCGTGCCGTGCGGCTCGTGTTCCAGCCGCTGCTCGTGGCCTGGGCCCTCTGGTCGACCGGTGCGCTGAAGTCGCTGCGCGCATCCCGCTGACCCTCTAGGGCGGGCGGCCGCGATCTCGCTCGAACGCGCTAAATCGACTCCATACGGACGGAATGCATCGTCTCGATCATCCGCCTCGCTACCGTGAGCAGCGCATCAGCCTTTGTTTCTCCGATGAGAATCGGGCTGTACTGCGTCGTTGTCTTTGCGTCGACAAGGCGCTTGAGTTGAGCGGTTGCGCTTCCCGCTCTCGGACCACACCGCCTCAAGAGAGCGATCGCTTCGCCGTGATTCTCACCTGCTGCTCGCTCGCCGAGCAAGGTGCCACAGATCGCATCTGACGCGGCGATGCCGGCAAGAACAGCCAGCGAACCGATCAGATTGCTCGCTTCGTCGATGCCTGCATCTTCGCCGAATTGAACGACGAGGTCGGCCGCCGTCAAGAAAGCGACAGCGTGCCCTGCTCTTGCCTGAACGTCAGACTTCGACATGCGGGTGGTTCTTGCCGTCACACTGATGCCAATCGGATCTGCATCTTCAAGTCGGGACCGCTGAGGGTACGAGCATCACGCTTCCACGACGCAACAAGTGGGTCGTTGGCAGAGACCAAGCGTTTGAGATCGGCAGCAGAAATATCGACGAGCTCTGTCGGATTGCCGGTCAGATTACTGACGTCGTCGCTCAGCGCCGCGAGGAGTCCATCGCGCTTGTCCTGACTGAGGGACTCATCCCACAGAACCAGCAGGTCGATGTCGCTGTCGCCGTCGGCACTATTGCGCGCCGTAGATCCGTAGAGGGCGACGGTCGTGCCGACGCCGCCGAGCTGCTGGCCTCGCTCGGCGATCCGTTGCTCGAGCGATGCACGAGAGTTCATTGCTTCGCTCAGCACGGCCCAGAGCAGGTGATCACGATTAAGTGTGTGGAGGATTGCCCGCCCGACTTGACGCGACCGCACCAATCCGACGTGCTCGAGATGCGCCAGGGCGCGTTGAGTGGTGCCGACCGGGGTCTCCGACAGTTCGGCCAGGCGGCGGCCGGTGAGCCCATCTGCGACGCTCGCCAAACGCTCAAGAAGGCGTCCGGCGTTCCGTCCGACGAGGTCGTCCAGTGGATGCGAAAGGTTCATGATCATTCTCCTATGAACCAAATATAGACCATAAGATTCAATTCTGGGTCAAAACCTGACGTCGGTTACATCCTTCGGTTTGCGGCTTAGTGGGCTCAGCATATTCGAGCTACTCTCATGATATAGATCGATGGTCTGACGAAACAAAAAAGTCCCCCGGGAAGTTCCGGGGGACTTTGCTTGTGGGCGGTACTGGGATCGAACCAGCGACCTCTTCCGTGTCAGGGAAGCGCGCTACCGCTGCGCCAACCGCCCAAATACATGTGCTTGCTCTTCAGTTCTTTTTATTTCCCCGTGCATCTGAACACGAACTTCACATGAGTATCATGTTTTCGACGACGGGGGCGTCGAAAACAATTTGAGCGAGGTGGCGACGGGATTTGAACCCGTGTGGACGGCTTTGCAGGCCGCTGCCTCGCCTCTCGGCCACGCCACCATATGGAGGGTAACCCCAAAGGTACATCTACACTCGAGCGGATGACGAGATTCGAACTCGCGACCCCAACCTTGGCAAGGTTGTGCGCTACCACTGCGCCACATCCGCATTCGCACGCCGTGCTTTCGCTCGACCCGCTCTGCTGTTGCTCGCTCGCATTACTGCGTGCTCGGAAGACTCTACCTGAACGCGAGCGACAAAACCAAACCGTGCCGATCGTGTGTCGTCACACCCGCTCGCGGCCGCGTCGATGTGCACGGGATGCCCGTGGTCGGCTAGTATCGACGAGCTAAGAGATTCGTGCCGGCCCCGGCCGCGTCGAACACTCGGGCGATTGGCGCAGTTGGTAGCGCGCTTCGTTCACACCGAAGAGGTCATCGGTTCGAGTCCGGTATCGCCCACAGAAACACAGACGCCCCAGTTCTGGGGTGTTGAGTTTTCACCAGCTTCTCGTAGGGTGAAGGTTCGTCGATGCCGACACGCGGCTCGACGGCTCGATGCGCGAAAGGCTTCACCCGCATGGCCCCCTACGGCAACGCACGTGCCGACTGGAACATCTACCCGCGACGAAACGCGACGATCGAACCTCGGTACTCCCCCGACGCGGCGTTCGTCGAGCGCATTCGCGTGACCATCGCCGACCACTCCCAGTCCTACGCAGAGACCATGGAGTCCGTCACCCGCATCGCCAACGAGTGGCGCGCCCAAGACGCCACCCCGCGCGAACTCGAGCGGCTGGCGCGGCTCATCTTTCACACGATGGAGCCCGACGACTCGTGGGCCGAGGCGCCCGAACACGTTCAAGAGTTGTACCGCGGCCGCGCAATCACCTTGCTCGAGAGCGGTTACCGCAAGGTGAATCAGTAGGCGAGCGGATGCCCGTACCGGCGCCCGCTCGCAGCACCGCCGGCGCCTACTGCACCCCGCTCGTCGTCACCACCTGCATCCACGGCCCGGCCGCGACATCCGCGTCGTCGACGAACCGCCACGACACCTGGTCGGTGTCGCCGTTGAGCTCGCTGAAGCCGAGGCAGCCGTTGAGTGCGGGTGAGACATCCATTCCCGCTCCCCCGTACCGCGCGTTCTCGGGGCGCGCGTCGTTCGAGCCGAACACGTAGTTGGCGTCGTTGTACTGGCCGGGGCCGGCGTCTTCGATCTGACCGAAGCAGGTCTGCGATCCGCGTCGCAGCTCGACCCAGCGATTCTTCATAAGGCTGTACGAGGGGTCGCCGACGCGCGAGGCGTATTCGGGCTGGGAGGCCCACGGAATCACCGAGCCGCGTCGGGCGAAGGCGGCCGGGTCGTTGACGTCGTCGAAGGGTAAATCGAGGTAGAACGGATTCTGTTTCGGGGTGAACGCGCTCGGAAAGTAGCCGTTGGCGGCCGTTCGCGCCTCGGTCTGGCACACCCCGCCGACGATCGTTCCGTCGCAGCCGCCGTAGTTCGCGTACCAGTTCGAGTCGTAGGTCGAATAGACCTGCGATCCGTCGGCGGCGCTGGGGTCGAAGACCTCACCGACCCAGAACGTCGTCGAGACGATGTTCGTGTGCCACGGGTATCCGTCGGTCGGCAACGCGCCCGCACCCGAGCTGCCTGACCCCGAGCCTCCTGACCCTGACCCCGTGCCGCTCGACGCGGCCGGCGACGGGATGCCCGGGGCCGTCAGCGCCGCAGCAACGCCGAGAGAGGTGGCGATCGTGGTGACCGCCACCCCCAGGGCTACCCAGGCCACCCGGTTCACACCGGCTCCGCCTGCGTCATTGTGAACTGCACCGCATCCTCTCAGCCCGCCGGGGTGTCGGCGGAGACTGTCGGGGCGTGCATCTCGATCTTGCCCGTGACCGGCGGTGCCACGGTCGGCGTCGGCGCCGCGGCCGCGGCGGGAGCCAGTGCCGGCGCACCCACACTGTCGTAGAGCGCGTAGTCGTCGGTGGTGACGGACCCGTTCAAGAACACGCTCATGCCGAAGCTGATGCCCGTCATTCCGGCCGGGATGGCCGGCGTGGTGTAGGCCGCCTGGGTGTACGTCGTGGTGGCGGCGAACCACGGACTCGAGGTCCAGTATCGCCAGACGCCGACGCTGTCGCGCAGGTAGATGGCGTACTGCGTCACGACCGTCGATGTGTACCACGATCGCAGCGAGTAGGTGTGTCCGGGCACGACGGTGGGCGAGCACGCGCCGAGGTCGAACTGGGGCAGCAGCTTCGCATCACCGGAGGCGTAATTCGAGACCGCGACCTTCTCAGAGGCGGTTCCGGTGTGCCCCGGTGAGACGTTCGAGAACACGGGGGTGTTCGTGCCGTAACCGCCGATCATCCAGCAGCCCGGCAGAGCGGTCGTGGTGTTCAGCGTCTCGAGGCTGGGGTTCTGGATGCCGTTGACCCCCGCCGCAGCGGGCGGCACCGCTGCGGCGGCCACCGTCGGCTTCACCGCTCCCCCGATGACCTGGGCCACCGTCTTGACCTGCGTATTGTTCGTGGTCGCCCGTGGCGCGAGCCACGACGTGAACTGACTGAACAGCGCAGGAGTGATGGCTAGCGGGTCGCAGACGTTGTCACATACGTGGTGGAACGTGAACTGTACCCAGCCGCCGGTCTTCTCGGCGTTGGTGACCGCGCTCTGCAGGTCTGCGAGCGTCCAGGTGCTGTCGACCTCGTCGAGCGCCTTGGTCAAGAACTTGTCGGCCGGCGGCACGCTCTCGGCGTAAGCGCAGCCGGCGCAGCCGAAGCGTGTCTGCAGGTCGCCGAGACCTCGGGCGCTGTTATAGCCGCAGGCGCTCACGATCGACTCGGTCGCTGCGTTGCTGCTCGCGAACGGGTACGCGAAGTCAGAAACCGCGAAGCCCCAGTTCGTGAGATTGATGCGGTCGTTGCAGATCTGTCGTTTCGCCTCGGCCGCGCTCAGCGTCGTCAGATCGGGGTGGCTCACCGTGTGGCCGCCGATCTCGTTTCCCGCCGCCTTGAGAGCGGTGAGGTCGGCCACCGTGAAGTAGCCGGTGCCGCCGATGAAGCCGGAGTTGATGAAGAACGTGCCCTTCATGTTGTTGTTCGCCATCGTGGTGGCCGCGGCTTGTTGGTCGGCGTTGCCGTCATCGAAGGTGAGGCTCACGACGGTCAGCGGCTTCGCGGTGGGTACCGGCGTGGCCGTCGGGGTGGGCGTCGCGGTCGGCGTGGGGGTGGGCGTCGGCTTCACCGTGGGAGTCGGCGTGGGCGTGGCCGTCGGCTTCGGTGTCGCGGTGGCCGTGGGTTTCGGCGTGGGCGCGGGGGTTGCCGTCGGCTTCGGGGTGACGCTCGGCGTCGGAGTCGGCGTTGCCGTCGGCTTCGGTGTCGGTGTGACCGTCGGTGTCGGTGTCGGTGTAGGCGTCACCGCCGCGATCGACCCGGCAGCAGACAGCGGCGACGCTGACGCCGAGCTGCCGATGCCGAACGCGACGGCGCCGACACTGACCGCGACGATGCTCGTGACCGCGAGAAGGGTGGTGCGCCGCCGGCGGGGACCACCCGGTGGGGTGTGCCGTGGGCCGACGGTGTGCGAAGGTTTCATGATTCGTGACTCTTTTCTTCTTCGGCGGTGGTTCTTCGGCCGTGGTAATTCGGCCGTGCTTATTCGACCGTGACCGACTTGGCCAGGTTCCGCGGCTTGTCTACATCGCGGCCGAGCGCGATGGCGAGCTGACGGGCGAGCATCTGCATCGGAACGACGCTCTCGAGCGGGCCCCACGGCGCTTCGCGGCGGGGCGACCGGATGCCCGGGGCAGCGCCATTCGGAACCTCGATGCGAGCCCCCAAAGCCGGCAGGCTGCTTCCCGGGCCGCCGATGCTGATGATGCGACCGCCGCGCGAACGCACCTCGGCGATGTTGGCCGGAAGACGACTGTCGCCGTGGTCGACCACCACCACCGGAGTTCCGCTCTCGACGAGGGCGAGCGGGCCGTGCTTCAACTCTCCTGCAGGGTAGGCCTCCGCCCAGCGATAGGTGAGTTCCTTGAGCTTGAGGGCACCCTCGGCGGCATAGATCACGCCGGCGCCGCGCCCCAGAAACAGAAAGCCCGCCGCGTCGGTGAGCGACGACACGAGCTCGGGGATGAGCGTTCTCGACACGCCGAGGGCGAGCCCGAGGCGCTCCGGTGCGCGCCGGAGGTCGTCGATGATCGCCTGAGCATCTGCGCTAGGTGTCAGCCCCCGGGCGATCATCGACGACACGGCGACGCAGACCCCGGTGACCACTTGGGCCACGAAGGTCTTCGTCGCGGCAACGCCGACTTCGGGGCCGGCGAAACAGTTGAGTACGGCATCCGCGCGCCGGGCGAGCGTCGAATGCGTGCTGTTCGTGAGCGCGAGCACCGAGCATCCGGGAGCCCGCAGGTCGTCGAGGGCCCGAAGCACATCGGCGGTCTCACCCGACTGGCTCGCGGCGATGACGAGAGTGTTGGGCTCGAAGACGGTCTCGCCTGCCTCGCTGGCGATGACCGTGCTCGTGGGTATTCGACCCAGGGTGCCGAAGCTGTGCGCGATGACCTTTCCGGCGTTCAATGAGGTGCCGCAGCCCAGAACGGCCACCCGGTCGAACGGCGGCAGGGCCAGGTCGCCCCACAACGATCCGTCGAGCGCGGGCGCTGCGAGTTCGCCCACGATGCGCTCGACCGTCTCGGGCTGTTCGGCTATCTCGCGGCCCATGTAGTCCGCGTCGTCGGCGCCGAGCGAGCGGATCGTGTTCGACCACGAGAGCCCGACGACCGGAGGCGGTGCTACTTCGGTGCCGTTGCTGAACCAGCGGAGCCCGAGGCCCAGCTCGACCACGTCGCCGTCGCCCATCACTCGGAACTGCGTGATCCACGGAGCGATAGCGGTGACGTCGCTCGCCACGAACAGACCGTGCTCGCTCGTGGCAACCAGCAGCGGTGCGCGGTGTGTTGCCGCGAACAGGCGACCGGATTCGGTCTCCATCACCAGCAGCGCCCAGCTGCCCGTCAGCCGCGCGAGAGCGGAGTGCACGGCGCTCTGCATGTCGTCGCCGTCGGCCAGGGCCCGCTCGATGAGGTGGCAGATGACCTCGCTGTCGACGGCCGAGGCGAAGCGGTGCCCGTCGGCGACGAGTTCGGTGCGCAGAACGTCAGCGTTCTCGATGATGCCGTTGTGCACCACAGCGAGCCGGCCGTCGCAGTCGAGATGCGGATGCGCGTTCACCTCGGTCACGTCGCCGTGCGTCGCCCACCGTGTGTGTCCGATGCCGACTCCCGAGAAGTCGGCGCCCGGCCACGCGTCGATGCGGGCGGCGAGATCGTCGACCCGGTTGATGGAGCGCACGGTCGCGACACTGCCGTCGACGGCCTTGATGGCGACCCCGACCGAGTCGTAACCGCGGTATTCGAGCGACTGCAGGGCGGGCAACAAGTACTCATCAGCGCGGGTCGCTGTGCTGCATCCGACGATTCCGCACATCAGAGCATCACCTGCGCTCGAGCCTGGCGACTCTGCCGCGACCGGATCATGAGTTCGTCGTTCAGGTGCGGAGTCGACCGCAGCCCGTCGGCGACACGCTGCAGAATCTCGTCGACCCCGGTTCGCGGAACAAACCCGATGAGGCCCGCGGCTTTCGAATTGTCGGGCACCCGCCGTCGCATGTCTTCATATCCCGGCGCGTACGCCTCGCTGTACGGAACGAAGACGATGCCGCTCGAGCTGCCCGTCACGTCGATCGCACGTGACGCGAGATCGAGAATCGAGATCTCCTGTGCTCCCCCGAGATTCACCGCCTGGCCGAGCGACTCGTCGGTTTCGCTGAGCCGGATGAGCGCCGGAACGATGTCGCCGACATACGAGAAGCAGCGGGTCTGGCGCCCGTCTCCGAAAACCGTGAGGGAATCTCCGGCCAGTGCCTGGCCCACCAGGTTCGGCACGACCATTCCGTATCGCCCGGTCTGCCTCGGCCCGACCGTATTGAACAGCCGCACGATCGAAACCGGCAGGCCGTATTCGGTGAAGTAGGCGTACGCGAACGATTCGTCGATGCCCTTCGCGGCCGCGTAGCTCCAGCGCGATTTCAGAGCGGAGCCGAGAATACGATCGGCCTCTTCGCTGAGACTGTCGGACTCGTTCTTGCCATAGACCTCGCTGGTCGACGCCAGCAGCAGGCGAACGTGATGGGCTGTGCACGCTTCGAGCACGTTCTCGGTGCCGTGGATGTTCGTGCGCAGACTCTCGAGCGGATGCTCGACGATGAGCTTCACGCCGACAGCGGCCGCGAGGTGAAAGACCCGGTCGGCCTCGGCGACGAGCGAATCGACGAGCCGGGCATCCAGAATCGACCCCTCGACGAAATGAAAGCCCGAGTCGATGATGTGATCGGCCAGATTGGCGAGCCGGCCCGTGCTCAGATCGTCGAGCACGGTCACCTCGTCTCCTGCCGCGAGCAGAGCATCGACCAGGTGACTGCCGATGAATCCGGCCCCGCCGGTGACCAACGTCTTCACAGGTTCACCGCCTGCGGGTAGGCGACGTGATCGTAGGTCGCGTCGATGACGAGCTGGTCGGTGGTGATCCATTCGAGGTCGACACCGGCGTGGCTGGTGTGCATGATGATCAGATCGGGGTCGAAGCTCGAGGGCTGCACCACGTTCTGCAGAATGTGCCCGTCCGAGAGCGCAATGAGGTCGAAGTGGTCGTCGAGGTAGCCGACGGATGCCCCGTGCTCGCGCAATTCGGCGAGAATCTCGAGCGCGGGAGACTCCCGCAGGTCTGCCACATTGGGCTTGTATGCGATGCCCACCACGAGCACTCTCGCACCGGCGAGGCCGGTTCCGCGATCGGAGAGCACATCTCGCACCCGTTCGACCACGTGCTTCGGCCGGTGAGCGATGGCCGACATGGCCACCTCGATCAACGGCGCGTCTACGCGAGATTTGCGCAGCTGCCACAACAGGTAGTGCGGGTCGCAGGGAATGCAGTGCCCGCCTACGCCGGGCCCCGGTCTGAACGCCATGAAGCCGTAGGGTTTTGTGGCGGCGGCGTCGATGACGACATTGATGTCGAGGTCGAGCGAACTGCAGATGTCAGCGAATTCGTTTGCCAGCGCGATGTTGACGGCGCGAAACGTGTTCTCCAAGAGCTTGGTCATTTCGGCGGCAGCGAGGGAACCGACGTGGTGAACGTTCGCCGCGTACAGGTGCAGCAGACGATCGGCTTCTTCTTCGCACTCCGGGGTCGCGCCACCGACCACGCGCGGCACATCACGCTGTTCGAAGCTCGCGCTTCCCGGGTCGATGCGTTCGGCTGAGAAGGCGACGAAGATGTCGCGGCCGGCCTCCAGGCGGCGCTCGGCCAGCGGCTTGACCAAGAGGTCGTCTGTGCATCCGACATACGTGGTGGAGGTGAGCATCAGCGTCTGGCCGGCGCGGGCCGAGTCGACAACCATGGCGCATGCGGCCCGCAGAATCGAGAGGTCGGGAATCAGAAAGTCGTCGACGGGGGTGGGAACACAGACCACCACGGCCCGCGCCGTTGCGAGCTCTGCGTGGTCGTTGGTCAAGGTGAGGCCCCCTCCCGAGAGCGCCTCGGCCAGTCGCGCCTGATCACGGTCGAGCAGATCGGCCTGACCGTCGATGATGGTTTCGAGTCGTCGAGTGCTGATTTCGAGACCGAGCACTCGTACGCCTGCGATTGCGTACGAGATGGCGGTGGGCAGTCCGACGTAACCCAGCCCGACGATGGCGACGTCGAAGTCGAAGGCCGGTTCGCGCCCGGCGCGATCGATGGGAACGACCGTGGCGCTGGGCGCCTCGTCGAATTCTTCTGAGCTGTCGTGGCGAATGCCGGTGATTGATGACATGTTTCTTCCCCTTGGCGAATGAGACGGCTGTTGCGACAGGCCGCGATGATGAACTCTGAGGTGAGATCGCTACGGTTACCCCGGACCGTGGCTCATACACTCGTCGCCGCAGCGGGCGCGCAGCAATCGAACGAGACCGAACCTGCGGGTTTCGAGGCTTTTTATGGGGGTACCTGCGGTAAACCGCAGAAGTGTGCGGGCACTGCGGTCGTCGTTCTCTAGGTCGGCGGTTGCAACGCCTTGTACGGTGAGGTTTCGCGAGCGGGCGATCGGCCCGGCTCCGCTCATACCCGCCGGAGGACGCGTGAACCAGTCGATGTGGATGTTTCTCGTCGTGATTGTGCTGCTTGTCGGCGTGAACACTCTCATCTGGGGAACGGCAGGGCTGTGCCGGGTCATTGCCCGAGAAACGATGCGGCGAAGCGACGCACGCCGTGCCCGTCAGGGGTTGCCGCAGATCGTGCGCAGCACCTGCCCGCCGGTGACGGCTGAGCAGGTGGCCATCGTGATCGCCGCGCACAACGAAGAACTCGTTCTCGCTCAGACCCTGAGCTCGGCCGGGCGCCAAGTGCCCATGAATCAGGTGTTCGTCATCTCGGACGGGTCGAGCGACGGTACGGCTCGGCTCGCGGCTGAAGCCGGGGCGCAGGTTCTCGAGCTCAACCCGAATCGAGGCAAGGCGGGAGCCATCGTGGCCGGCGTCGAACACTTCGAGTTGAGCCGGCGCTTCGAGGTGGTGCTGCTGCTCGACGCCGATACCCAATTGGCCGACGACTATCTCGAGACCGGCCTGCCGTTGTTCACCGACGACGACGTGGTCTCGGTGGCGGGTCGCGCGACGACGCTGTTCAAGCCCGGTGCGCGGTCGCTGTTCGGTCGTTTTCTCGTCTCGTACCGCGAGCGGGTGTACATCGTTGTGCAACTTCTGATCAAGTACGGCCAGGCGGCACGGTCGATCGATTGCGTCACCATCGTGCCGGGATTCGCGAGCATGTATCGCTCCCGTGTGCTCGGCCATATCGACATCGCTGCGCCAGGCCTCACGATCGAGGACTACAACATGACGTTCGAGATCCACGCGCGTTCACTCGGTCGCATCGCCTTCCATCCCTACGCGGCCATCGCGAAGACCCAAGATCCCGACAATTTTCATGACTACGTCAAACAGGTCGGCCGCTGGTCGCTCGGCTTCTGGCAGACGGTGCTGCGGCATCCCTGGCAGCCGCGCAAGTTCTGGTTCGCGCTCTACCTGTACATCGCCGAACTGGTGATCAGCAGTCTGCTCGTCGTTCTGATTGTGCCGCTGGTGCTTCTCGCGGCGTTGGGCGGTGTGCTCGACGCCTTGGGCTGGGATCAGATGCTGCTCGGCGTCGATGTCGCCGTCGTCGTTCCGCCCGGCGTGCTGCTCCTCGGATTTGTGCTGCCGGACTATCTGCTCACGGTCTTCGCAGCATGCGTGGCGCGGCGGCCGAGTTTTCTGTTGTTCGGTTTGGCCTTTCCGTTACTGCGCATCGTCGATTCCGCGCTCTGCCTGCACCGGCTGCCCGAGGCGGTGGTCGGTGAGTCCACCGGTGCGTGGACCAGTCCGTCACGCCGGACCGCCGAGTTGCCTGTTCACGGTCGACGCGCCAGGGAGCACGTCTGACGGTTCCGTATTCGCCAGCAGAGCCAGCAGGTGAGAGCGCGAGCGTGCTCCCGACTTGCGGTAGATCTGCGTCAGCCGAACTTCCACCGTGCGTAACGACACGAAGAGACGGGCGGCGATCTCTTTGTTGCGATAGCCGCGCCCGAGCAGCCGCACCACGTCGAGCTCGCCGGGCGTGAGATTAGCGGTCAAACCGGCCGTGGTCGGGGGCGGCTCGGCGACCCGCTGCGGCCGGATGCCCGGGGTGTGCAGCCAGCCCATGGCCCCCATGCTCGTGAAGATCTGGTTGGCCCCGACGTGGGCGGCGGCCGCCTGGTCTGACAGAGCCATCTGATCGAGCCGGGTGGCGTACGCCAGCATCAAACGGGCGAGTTCGTAGGGTGAGTCGTCGGGCTTGTAGCTTGTGATCGCCTCATCGAAGCTGGCGATGACGCGTTCGTCGGGAGCGAGAAGTGCTCGGCCGCGGGCGGCGGCGAGGGTCGACCAGTGCGACGGCAGCTGGGCCCGCAACTCATCGAACTCCAGCATCAGCGCTCGCGCCTCTCGAGCGGCGCCCGAGAGCACAGTCGCCTCGATGAGGTCGACGTTGTGCCGAGCGTGAAAGGCCATCGTCAGGCTCTTGGTGATCGATCGCACCCGGTGAAAGTGATCGAGCGACCGGTCGATGTCACCGTGCATCAAGTCGAAGGTTCCCTGAAGAGAAAAGTACCGGGCGGCGAGCACCGGATTCCGCTCGTGCTCGAGCAATTCGGCCCCCTCGGCGAAGAACGGAGTCGCCTCGGCTTTCTGGCCTCGGGTCTCGGCACTCCAGCCTTGCAACGTCACTCGCCGGAACCGCAGAACCTCCGACTCGTGTGGCAAGCCGTCGATGAACGACATCGCGTGCTGCAGGTATCCCGACCGGATGTCGTTCTCTGCGGCGAAGATGCGTGCGGACTCGATGAGCCTGCGGTCGGTCTCGGGAGCGTGAACGAGCAGACCGACGAATGTCTTACGCGATTCGGAATGATGCTCCGCAAAACTCAGTGCTCGTCCGGCGGCGACTTGTGCGGCGAGGGGCTGTGTCGCCGGGTCGGGAGCGATCGTTGCCGCCAGCGCGAGCGGTTCGAGTACGCCGCTCAGCGCACGAACCAGTGCAAGGGGCCAGTACAGGCTCTCGTTCACTGATTCGCCGCGTCGAAGCCCTGCGAGGTGATCCGTGATCTCACGGGCGTCAGCGATCTCGCCGCGCTCGGCATGGGCGACGGCTGCGGAGAGCAGCACCTGATTCGACTGAGCACTCGGCGCGGCCGCCGGCGGAGTCAGTCGAGCCTCGACCTCGTTCGGAGCGATGTATTCGTCGCGCAAGAATTCGGCCTGCAGTTTGATGCTCTGCAGAGCGAGGTCGTCGCTGACGCTGGTGTCGAGGGTGAGCGCTTCTTGGCAGTACCGTAGCGCCAGAGTGAGGCTGCCGCGGCCGAGAAGCGCGTCAGAGAGATCAGCGAGCTCGGCGATGACAACGTCGTCATTCGAACGGGTCGCAATGGCGCGCTCGGCGAGTTCGACAGCGGCGCCCGGGTAGCCGCGTTTGGCCAGCGATGCAGCCGCAAGCAGCAACTCGTCTGCCCGCGCGCCGCGAGCTGACGCCCACGATTCGTGCCAGAGGGCGAGGGGCGGGTCGAAGGCGGTGGAGTCGACGGCGAGTTCGCGGTGAATGGCGCGGCGCTCGTTCGACGGCATGCCCCAGTAGGTGCCCGAGCGTACGAGGTTGTCGGCAACCCGCACGTGATGCGATTCCACGGTCACGAGGTGCGATGCAACCAGTTCGTCGAGGGCATCCGAAGCTGCCGCGTCGCTGTCGACGAGAGCCTCGATCGACGTCAGCGGTGCCGAACTGATCTTCTGAAGAACAAAAACCACGGGGTCGGGCAGAGTCGAGATCGCCTCCGCGGCAACCGCCTGGGCCGACGCGCCGAGCCGGAAGGGCAGCACGAGCGGAATGTGCACAGACGCGGTCATGGTGGGCAGTGCCTGAACGATCTCGAACACCGCGAGCGGATTGCCGTCGGCGTACTCCGCCACGATCTGACGTGTGCTGTCATCGAGCGCGGGTGACGCGACAGACGAGATCAGCTCGCGTGTCTCGGCCCCGCTCAGCGGTGCCAGCGTGACGGTCGGCGCGCCAGAGAAGACCGCGGCTGGTGACGGGCGCGCAGCATCCGGCGCATCTGCACCCGCTCGCGCGGTGACGACGAGACAGATGTTCGTCGACGTGAGCCGAGTGCTCACATAGCCGAGAATCGAGAGGCTCTCGGCATCCATGAAGTCGACGTCGTCGATGAGAATCATCACGGGCTCGAGCGACAGCCCGCGCAAGAGAGTGAGCAGCTGATCTGCTGCGGCGAAGAGATCGTCGGGTGCGCTTGAAACCAAGGCGAAACGACCCGAGAATTCGGCGAGACGGCTGTCACCGACCTTGGCGAAAACGGCCGAGAGTCCAGACAGCGGGTAGTCCATTTCGGAACGGTTCACCCGCACGAGAATCGATCTCACCGAGACTGCTTCGAGGGCCGATTCGAGAAGATGGGTGCGGCCCGATCCGCGGCTCCCGCGCACCACCAGCGAGTTCTCCTCGCGATGTGCAGCGAGTGAGACGATCTTCGTCAACGCCGAGCGGCGTGTGGTATCGGCAGTGGTGACCATCGCACAGGGTCCAGGTGCGAATTTCCTTTGTTCGTGGGGCAGAAAGCGTCGTTGCTCTCGGGTTTCATGCTCTCAGACTCTTTCTGGCATCTGTATCACCCGAACGGGGGCTTACGTGCAGACGCCGATGGTGTCGCGTGTAGGCCAGAATGAGCAGTATGGCGATCGACGACGCAGAACACCAGCGGCTCTCCGAAGCGAACGATGGCTCTGTCGCGTGGCGCGATTGGGGCCCCTACGTCGCCGAACGCGCCTGGGGTTCGGTGCGTGAAGACTACAGCGCCGACGGCGACGCGTGGGCGTCGTTTCCGCACGATCACGCCCGCAGCCGCACCTATCGCTGGAACGAAGACGGGATGGCCGGCTTCTGCGACCTCGACCAGAAATGGTGCCTCGGCCTCGCCCTGCACAACGGCGTCGACCCGATTCTGAAAGAGCGGATGTTCGGGCTCACCGGCCCGCAGGGCAACCACGGTGAAGACGCCAAAGAGTACTGGTGGTACCTCGACGGCACCCCCACCCACTCCTTCAACACCTGGCGTTACCACTACCCGCAGGCCGAGTTTCCCTACAACGACCTGATCGAGACGAACGCGAACCGGTCGAAGACCGAGCAGGAATACGAGCTCGTCGATACCGGCATCTTCGACGACTCGCGCTACTGGGTGGTCACCGTCGACTACGCCAAACAGGGTGCGCACGATCTTCTGATGCAGATCACCGTCGAGAACGCGGGGCCGGATGCCGCGACCATCGAGGTTCTGCCGACACTGTGGTACCGCAACACCTGGAGCTGGGGCTACGCGAACGAAGACCCCAAGCCCGCCCTCACGTGGGAAGACGGGCGCGTGGTGGGGCGTCAAGCCAGCACGGGAACCCTGTATCTGCAGGGTGAAGGCTCCGGTGAGGCGGGAGCCGGGCATCCGCTGTTCTGCGACAACGAGACGAACACCGCCCGCATCTACGGCGAGACCACCAGCGAGTTGTCGGCCTACCCGAAAGACGGCATCAACGACTTCATCGTGAATGGTGCGGCCACGGTGAACCCCGAACTCACGGGTACGAAGGCGGCGCTGCACTACTCGCTCACCCTGCAGCCGGGCGAGACGCGGGTGATCCGGGTGCGCCTCACCGGCGAAGACGATGCCGAATTCGAGGCGGCGGCCGAGACCGAACTCGACACGTCGGCGTTCGACGGCGTCGTCGACCGGCGGCACCGCGAAGCCGACGCGTTCTACGCCGAGCTGACGCCCGAGGGAGCCTCAGCCGATGAGGCTCGCGTCTTGCGCCAGGCCTTCGCCGGCCTGCTGTGGTCGAAGCAGTTCTTTCACTTCAACGTGCAGAAGTGGCTCGACGGCGACCCGGCGACTCCTCCGCCACCGCCCGAGCGCGCGAAGATCCGCAACGGATCGTGGCGGCACCTCGACGCACACGACGTGATTCTGATGCCCGACCCGTGGGAGTACCCGTGGTTCGCGGCGTGGGATCTCGCCTTTCACTGCGTCACGCTCGCGCACATCGACCCCGAGTTCGCGAAAGCGCAGCTGATTCTGATGCTGCGCGAGTGGTACATGCACCCGAGCGGGCAACTGCCCGCCTACGAGTGGAACTTCTCCGATGTGAACCCGCCCACGCACGCCTGGGCCGCGCTGCACGTCTTTTTGCTCGACGGCGGAACCGACTACAGCTTCTTGGCGCGCGTCTTTCACAAGCTGCTGATGAACTTCACCTGGTGGACCAACAACAAAGACCACGGTGAGAACAACCTGTTCGAGGGCGGCTTCATGGGCCTCGACAACATCGCCCCGCTCGACCGATCGAAGCTGCCGCCCGAGGTCGGCATTCTCGAGCAGGCGGATTCCACGGCCTGGATGGCGATGTACGCCCTCGACCTGCTGAACATCGCGCTGCGGCTCGCCGGCAACGAGCGGTCGTACGAAGACGTCGCCACGAAGTTCATCGAGCACTTCTTGCAGATCGCGAACTCGGCGAACGCCACCGGCATGTGGGATGACGAAGACGCCTTCTTCTACGACATGCTGCACCTGGCCGACGGCCGCGACGTGCCGATGAAGGTGCGCTCGCTGGTCGGGCTCGTGCCGGTCGTCGCCTCGCTGGTGTTCGACAACACCGAATTCGTCGCGCTGCCCGAGTTTCGCGATCGCGTCATCTGGTTCTTATCGAACCACCCCGAGATGCGGCCCTCGCTTCACATGCACGACCAAGACGGCAAACGGATCTTTCTGCTCGCTCTGGTGTCGCCCGATCGCCTGAAGCGCATCCTCGCGAAGGTGTTCAACGAGCAGGGCATGCTCTCCGACCACGGAATCCGCGGCATCTCGGCCTATCACAAAGACCACCCGTTCAGCGTCGAGGTGAACGGGCTCGAGGCGGTCGTCGACTACGAACCGGCCGAGAGCACCTCGGGGCTGTTCGGCGGCAACTCGAACTGGCGCGGGCCGGTGTGGTTTCCGCTCAACGTGCTGTTCGTCGAGGCGCTGCGCAACTACGGCGCCACGGGTTCGCCGACCACGCGGGTCGAGTTCCCGCTCGGTTCCGGCACGTTTCTCACCTTCGACGAGGCTGCCGACCAGCTCTCGGGGCGGCTCATCTCGCTCTTCACACCTGGCCCTGACGGGCGACGGCCCTCGGATGCCCGGTACGACCTGCTCTCGACCGATCCGCGTTGGCGCGACAACATCTTCTTCTACGAGTACTTCGACGGAGACACCGGCCAGGGTCTGGGCGCGTCGCACCAGACGGGGTGGACTGCGCTGGTGGCGCACCTCATCCTCACCCGGGGTGACCGGGCGGGTGATGGCCCCGCGGCCAACGAGGTCGTGCCCGACGGCATCTAGCAGGTCGTGCCTCGCGCCGCGCTTGGAGCGAGCGGCCGTGCAGGCCGCCCGCCGCGCTCACCTACCAGCGGTAGCGCGCCTTCAGGCCGCTGGCGACGAGGCCGTAGCGGCGGGCATCCAGTGCCGCGCCTTCGCGGCGCATTCCGCCGTCGTGCACCACGAACAGCCGGTCGATTCGGGCCCAGGATGCCCGGCCGCTCTGATCCCAGGCGCCCGAGCCGAGCGCGACAGCACCGCGGTCACCGTCGTGCGACTTGCTCGTCAGCGCCACGCCGAGACAGGTCGCCTCGCTCCGTCGCGACACGATGAGCACGGGGCGGTCTTTACCGCGCCCGTCGTTCTCTTCGTACGGAACCCAGGTCCAGACGACTTCGCCCGGGTCGGGCCGACGGTCTGCGTGCGGAGCGTACGACAGCTTCACGCGCCCGAGCGAACGCGGGTCGACCTGCACGGTGGCGACCGACGTGGTGCCGCCGAACATCCGCCTGACGGCACGAAGAAAACCAGAGAGACTAGCCACCCCGTCAGAGTACCCAGAAAAGAACGAAGCCCAGTGCCCGCGAATCGCGGCAGCAGCTGGGCTTCGAGTCTGAAAGACGAACTCTGCTAGTCGCGCAGGCTCTCTTTGTAGTCGTTCTTCTTCTCCGTGGCGTCACGGTTGGCCTCGGCGGCCTTCACGTCGGCGTTGGCCTTGGCCTCGTCGGCTGAGTCGCTGATGCGGCCCTTCACGTCGTCGACGGTACGGCTGATCTTCTCGCCGGTCGCTTCAGCGGCCTCTTTGGCGTTGTCAAGAAGTCCCATTGTTCTGCTCCTTCTCCTGCGTGCCCGATGCGGCACCGCTCGTGTTTCAGGTTAGACACGACCCCAAATGCGCGTCTACCCGATGGCGCCGATTCACGAATCGTGCTATTGCAAACGGCCCGACCCGAAGTGATTTTGTGGGTTCTCGACAGCCGACTTCAATCGTGGCTGTCGATTGTGCTCATAATGGGGTCTGGCATCGAGGCCAAGAAAGGCAGCCCACGCCCATGAGTATCGACACCCCTGTGAGCACCCCCCGACCGTGGCTTTCGAGCTACGCCGAGGGCGTACCGAGCGACATCGAGCTGCCGACGGGTTCACTGGTCGATCTCATCGAGTCGTCGGTATCGAAGTTCGGCCCGAAGGTCGCGCTGGAGTTCTTCGGCAGCGAGACGACCTACCGCGAGCTGGGGGAACAGATCGACCGGGCCGCCGAAGGGCTGCGCAGGCTCGGGGTGAAGCACGGCGATCGAGTCGCCCTCGTTCTGCCCAACTGCCCGCAGCACATCGCCGCGTTCTACGCCGTGCTGCGCCTGGGCGCGATCGTGGTCGAACACAACCCGCTGTACACCCCGCGCGAGCTGCGGCACCAGTTCGAAGACCACGGCGCCACCGTCGCGATCGCCTGGGACAAGGTGTGCGAGACGATTCAGAAGATGCCCGACGACCTCGCCGTCACCACGCTCATCTCGGTCGACCTCACCCGCGCCATGCCGCTGTCGACCCGGGCCGCTCTGCGACTGCCGATCAAGCGCGCTCGTGAATCGCGCGACGCCCTGCACGCGAAGGCGCGGCACACCATCGAGTGGGAATCGCTGCTGCAGAACCGTCGCATCAAGAAGTCGGTGCCGCGGCCCGACGTGACCGACCTCGCGCTGCTGCAGTACACCAGTGGCACGACGGGAACGCCGAAGGGTGCGATGCTCACCCATCTCAACCTGCACGTGAACGCGCTGCAAGGGCGCGCCTGGGTGCCCGACATGACCGAGGGTACCGAGGTCGTCTACGGCGTCTTGCCGATGTTCCACGCCTACGGGCTCACCCTCTGCCTCACCTTCGCCATGACGCTGGGCGCGCGGCTGGTGCTGCTCCCCCGGTTCGATGTCGATCTGGTGCTGCAAGCGGCGAAGAAGCATCCGCCGACCTTCTTGCCGGCGGTTCCGCCCATCTACCAGCGACTCGCGCAGGGCGCCAAAGATCGCAAGGTCGATCTCACGAGCATCCGTGTTTCGCTGTCGGGCGCGATGAACCTGCCCGTGTCGACGGTCGAGCTGTGGGAGAGCGTGACCGGCGGTCTGCTCGTCGAGGGGTACGGCCTCACCGAGACCTCTCCGGTCGCCCTGGCCAATCCGGTGGGGCCCACCAGGCGCGCCGGATCGATCGGCCTGCCGTTTCCGAATACCGAGATCCGCGTCGTCGACCCGGAGAACGTCGAGGTCGACCGGCCGGTCGGCGAGGCCGGTGAACTGCTCATCCGGGGCCCGCAGGTGTTCGCGGGGTACTGGCGCAAGCCCGACCAGACCCGCGAGGTGTTGCTGCCCGACGGCTGGTTCCGCACCGGCGACATCGTCTCGCTGAGCGAAGACGGCTACGTCTCGGTGGTCGACCGCATGAAGGAGCTCATCATCACGGGCGGATTCAACGTGTCACCTTCTGAGGTCGAAGATGCCGTGCGCGATCATCCGAGTGTCAAAGATGTCGCTGTGGTGGGCCTGCCCGGCGAGAAGGGCGGCGAAGACGTGGTCGCCGCGGTCGTGCTGAAGCCGGGCGCGACGCTCGACGAGAAGGCCATTCGCGACTTCTGCCGCGATCACCTCACGGCGTACAAGGTGCCGCGGCGTGTGGTCGAACTGGATGAACTGCCGACCTCGCTCATCGGCAAGGTCTTGCGCCGCAAGGTGCGCGACGACCTGCTGGCCGCCGCCGAATAGCCGACAAAAAAGCTGGGCGCCGCTCCCGAAGGAACGACGCCCAGCTGATGCTGTTACGCCTGGTGCAGGCGGCGGTTATGCCGGGTCGAGAGCGTAGCTCTCTTCGCCGTGAACCGTCGTGTCGACGCCCGCGATCTCGTCTTCTGTCGTGATGCGGAAGCCCATCGTCTTCTGAATGATCGTGCCGATGATCCAGGCGAGAACGAAGGAGTACCCCATGACTGCGAACGCCGCGCCGGCCTGCTTGCCGAGCTGAGCGAAGCTGCCGGTGTCGATGAGGCCGATGCCGGCGCCGAAGATACCGATGTAGAGGGTACCGAACAGACCACCGATGAGGTGGATGCCCACCACGTCGAGCGAGTCGTCGAAGCCGAGCTTGAACTTCAGCTCGATGGTGAGGCAGCAGAGCGCGCCGGCCAGCAGACCGAGCAGCAGACCCCAGCCCGGCGTGAGGATGTTACACGCGGGGGTGATGGCGACGAGGCCGGTCACGGCACCGGATGCGGCACCGATCGAGGTCGCCTTGCCGTCTTTGATCTTCTCGACGACCAGCCAGCCGATGATGGCGGCGGCGGGGGCGGCGAGCGTGTTGATCCAGGCGATGGCGGCGACGCCGTCGACAGCGGCTTCAGAACCGGAGTTGAAGCCGAACCAGCCGAACCACAGCAGCGATGCACCGAGCAGCGTCAGCGGAACGTTGTGCGGCTTCTGAATGCCCTTCTGGAATCCGATGCGCTTGCCGAGCACGAGCGCCAGGGCGAGGCCTGCTGCACCAGCGTTGATGTGCACCGCAGTACCACCGGCGAAGTCGTTGACGCCCCAGGTCGGAGCCCAGCCTTCGGAGAGGTTGAAGACCCAGAACGCGACGGGGAAGTACACGATGGTGACCCAGAAGCCGGCGAAGACCATCCACGCACCGAACTTCGCGCGGTCTGCGATGGCACCCGAGATCAGAGCGACTGTGATGATGGCGAACGTCGCCTGGAACCCGACGAAGGCCAGCGACGGGAGGTCTGGGCTCATCGCTCCGGTGCTGTCACCGGTGCCGAGAAGGCCGGTCAAGAAGAACAGGGGGTTCGAGGCGTCGAACGGGTTGCCCAGGAGCCCCGGAATCAGCGTCGTACCGAACGACATGCCGTATCCGTAGATAACCCACAGCACGCCGACAAGGCCCATCGCGCCGAAGCTCATCATCATCATGCTGACAACGCTCTTCGCCTTGACCATACCGCCGTAGAAGAAGGCGACACCGGGGGTCATGATGAGGACGAGGGCGGCTGCTACAAGCAGCCACAGGGCGTTGACAGCGGTTTGAACGTCTCCAGCTGTTGGATCATCTGCTAGGAACATCATGGAAAAATTACCTCTCTCGAACCGAGTAAATGCACCGGTGCGCAGATGTCCCCCACAGTTCGGGTCTGCTCGCCTCGGCTACGCCATTAGCTTCGTGGGTCGAGGTTTCGGTTGAGGTGAATCTATGTTTCGCGTTCGTAACGCGATCCACGCCTTTGTAACAACTGTGTTTCGGGCTGCCGACAATTCGATTGAAATCTGTACCCCCATTTCGGGGGTCATCGGATTGGCGTGTTAGCGAGCCGAACGCGACGTGTCAGCGCTGGGTGGAGGCGATGAGGCGGGAGGCGGCGCGCAGGTACTTCTTGCGGTATCCGCCGTTCATCATGTCGCCCGCGAAGACCTCGTCGAGCGGGATGCCCGAGGCGAAGACGGGCAACTGAGCGTCGTAGACGCGGTCGATGAACGCGACGAACCGCAGGGCATCCGTCTGGTTCGCCAGCGGGCTCACATCGGTGATGACGAGCGCGTCGAGGCCGTCGAGCAGCTTGACGTACTTCGAGGGGTGCAGCGAGCCGAGAAAGGCGACGAGGTCGGCGAACGAGTCGACTGTGTACCGTCGGCCCTCTGCAGTGAGCGTGCCCATGGCGGCCGTGAGTGCGTCGTCGTCGAGCGAACGCGCGTGCCCTTCGATGTTGCGGCGGCGGTAGTCGAGACCGTCGATGCGAATGATCTCGAAGCGATCGGCCAGCTTCTGAATCTCGCGCAAGAAGTCTTGTGCGGCGAAACGGCCTTCGCCGAGCGCGTTCGGCGGGGTGTTCGAGGTCGCGGCGATCTTCGTTCCGCCGGCCACGAGGTCGCCGAGCAGACGGGTCATCATCATGGTGTCGCCCGGGTCGTCGAGTTCGAACTCGTCGATGGCGATCAGCTTGGCCCCGGTGAGCAGCTTCACGGTGTCGAGATAGCCGAGTGCGCCGACGAGCGCGGTGAACTCGATGAACGTGCCGAAGTACTTCGGGCTCGGCGCCGCGTGCCAGAGCGAGGCGAGCAGATGAGTCTTGCCGACGCCGAACCCGCCGTCGAGGTAGATGCCGGGCTTTTCTGCGGCAATCTTCTTGGAGCGGCTGAAGAACCCGCCGCCCTTGGCGGGCCCCCAGGTCTTGGCGAAGTCGCGCACCTTGTGCAGTGTTTCGCCTTGTGACGGGTAATCACGGTCGGGCCTATAAGAGTCGAACGAAGCCGTGTCAAACTGGCGCGGTGGCACCAGAACGGCCGCCATCTCTGCGCCACTCAAGGTGGGGCGAAGATCGACGAGGTGCAATGGAATAGTTGTACTGCCGCTCTCGGTTGTCATCATCAGTATTAAACAGCACTTTGAACGACTGGCCGCACGGCCACAACCCGGAGGTAACAATGGCTGTCGAAGCCGACACCACGCCCAAATTCGCCGAGTACGCTCACCCGAACCGCTTGGTGAGCACCGAATGGCTCGCCGAACACCTCGGCGACACCGATCTGGTTGTCGTCGAATCCGACGAAGACGTGCTGCTCTACGAGACCGGCCACATTCCGGGCGCGGTCAAGATCGACTGGCACACCGACCTCAACGACCCGGTGACGCGCGACTACATCTTCGGCGAAGAGTTCGCCGTACTGGCCGGCAGCCGCGGCATCGACCGCAACTCCACCGTGGTCATCTATGGCGACAAGAGCAACTGGTGGGCCGCGTACACACTCTGGGTGTTCAGCCTGTTCGGGCACGAGGATGTTCGGCTGCTCGACGGCGGACGTGACAAGTGGATCTCCGAAGGCCGCGCCGTCACCACCGACGAGCCCGACATCACCCCGCGCGAGTACCCGATCGCCGAACGTAGCGACGTCGAGATCCGCGCCTTCAAAGACGACGTGCTCGACCACCTCGAAGCCGGTGGCAAGCTCATCGACGTGCGCTCCCCCGAGGAGTACAGCGGAGAACGCACCACCGCCCCCGCCTATCCAGAAGAGGGCGCGCTGCGCGCCGGCCACATTCCGAGCGCGCACAACGTGCCGTGGGCCAAGGCTGCCGCAGAAGACGGAACGTTCAAGCCGCTGGCCGACCTGAACTCGATCTACCGCGAGGGCCTCGGCCTCGACGACAGCGACGACGTCATCGCCTACTGCCGCATTGGTGAGCGCTCGAGCCACACCTGGTTCGTGCTCACCCACCTGCTCGGCTTCGAGGGCGTGCGCAACTACGACGGCTCGTGGACCGAGTGGGGTTCCGCCGTGCGTGTGCCCATCGTGCAAGGCGAAGGCCGCGGCGAGCACGTCTCCAAGAAGTAAATCACCGCCCGCCAAAACCTAGGAGAATCCGAGGGTGAACCGCCGCATGCGCGCCACACCCCCGGATTCTCCTACGTTTTTCGTGAGAAACTTGAGGCAGCATGGCTGACACCGAACTCCAACCCGCCCTGGCCGAGATTCGCGACGACTTTCTCGAGTTGTCGCTCAAAGACCGGCTGCAGTTGCTGCTCGAGTTCTCGAACGAGCTGCCCGAGCTGCCCGAGCGGTACCGCGATCATCCGGATCTCTTCGAGCGTGTCGTCGAGTGCCAGTCGCCCGTGTTCATCTTCGTCGAAGTCGACGAGAACCGCATCGTGCACCTGTTCGCGACCGCCCCGAAGGAGTCGCCCACCACCCGCGGCTTCGCCTCGATTCTGGCGCAGGGCCTCGCCGGCCTCACGGCCGACGAAGTGCTCGCCGTTCCCGACGACTATCCCTCGATGATCGGCCTCACCCAGGCGGTCTCTCCCCTGCGCATCCGCGGAATGACGGCCCTGCTCGCCCGCACCAAGCGCCAGATCCGCGACAAGATCGTCACGGGTTGAAGTCGACGTGCCAGTCGTCGAACGTCTTGGTCTTTCGCTCTTCCAGGTAGACGTTCACCGTGTAAAGCCCGAGCGTCGATTGATCCCAGGTGGCGCCGTAACATGCGCCGGCCGCCGCGTCTGGAGGAATCACGATGGTGTACCTCAGGGTGCCGGGATCAGACATTGTCATCGAATGGCTGAAGAAATAGCCGTTCGTGCAGCTGATGGACACTCGATACGGTGTGTCGTCGCCCTTGGCGTAGCCTTGCACCGCAGCGGGGGTGACGACTCCCATGGCTACGTCGATCACGTTGTAGACGCCCGGAGTGGGCGTGAACGGTTGGCTCTCGAGATCGTTCGGCCGCGGAGGGGGCGCCGGTGGTTTCGGATGGCACGCTGACGGCGCGTCCGGCCCTGAACACAATGGCGCTGCCTGCGCCCCGCTGGCTCCCGCCATCAGCAGCGCCGCGCCGATGAGAACCGCCGATGCCAGCGACGCCACGAAACGACCGGTCTTTCTCTTCATTAGAACTCCTTCGCTCTTCAATGAGAAAGATCACGTTCCGGGACGACCATTACGCGAGTTCGGCGAAATGATTCAGGTGTTTGCTGCGAGCCAGGTGCGGATGGCCGTGGTGTACTTCTCGGGGTCGTAGTTCCAGAGGCGCACGTGCTTGGCCACGGAGAAGGGCACCAGCGTCACGAGGTCGGGGCGGGCCTCGGCCAGCTTGCGCGAGGCGGTCGAGGGCACGAAGCCGTCGTCGTCGCTGTGCAGAATGAGCACGGGCCACACGACTTCGGCGGCGCGGGCGACGAAGTCGAGCCGTTTGAAGTCGATCGGCTGCGACTGGCCGGTCACCGTGCGGCCGACCTCCGACCCGATCGTGGCCATCACGGCCTTCGAGATCGGCTCGGGCAAGTGGTTGAGGTGCCCCTGAAAGACGATGGTGTCGCTCCAGGCCACGACGGGCGAGTCGAGCACCACGGCCTTCAGGTAGGAACGAGAGGATGATCGGGTCGCCGCCTGCAGCACCGTCGCCCCGCCCATCGACCAGCCCATCAGCACCAGCTCGGTCGCACCGTGCTCGACGGCGTAGGCCATGGCGGCGTCGATGTCGTGCCATTCGGTGTCGCCGAGCGCGTACCGGCCGTCGGCACTCTTCGGGGCCTCTCCGTCGTTGCGATACGACACCTGCAGCGTGGTGTAGCCGAGTTCGTGAAAGAGCGGCAGCGCGCGGATCGTCTCGGCCCGGCGCACTCCCCTGCCGTGCACCAGGATCGCCCAGCGGTTCGCCACAGGTGCCTCCGAGAACGCCGCTGAGCCCCCCGCGTCGGGGCCGGCGCCATCGGCGCGATTCGCCGCGGCAATGAGCCAGGCCGGGGCGGGCCCGACCTCGGTCTCGACGATGACGTCTTGCACCTCGAAACCGAGCTCGCGGGGGTCGAGAAAGTACCAGCTGCCGAGGCGGCACCAGCGGGCATCCTGCAACTCGCCGTTGTCGACGCTCTCGAGGGTGCGTACGACGCGGCCGTCGGCGACCGAGAGAATGCCGCCGATGCGGGCGTGACCGGTTCCGCCAGCGAACCAGAGGCTGTACCGCCCGGCCACCAGCGAGTCGGGCGAGATGCCCAGCGTCACGGTGCCTGCCTCGAGATCAACCGCGTAGATGCGCAGGTTCTCGGTGGCCGAGTCGGTGGGAATCACGACAGAGCGAGAGAACTTCGCAGTGACGAAGGCGGCGGCCGCCGTGGCCAGAGTCGCCGCGGTGCCGACAGCGATGGCCGAGATCACCCACGGGGCGATGATGTCGCGTTTGATCGAGGGATGCGGGTCGCGAGTGGTCATTAGTTCACCTTTTCACAGCGTGGCGGGATTATTCATGACGCAGGCGGGCGCTGCGGTCAAACGGCGTGCCTTCCCAGCAGATACACAAAAAAACTCTAGTCTTGCGTCGTGTCCGATTCTCCTTTCAGCCCCGCGCTGCCCACGGAATTCGCAGGCGCGCTCGGCTCTCTGCGAAAGGCCGTAACCCGCCCCGAACTCGTGGTGAACGAGATCGCGTCACCGGCCAACCTCGCACCGTACTCGATCGCTCTCTCGGCAGACGTCTCTCCCGCCCGCCATGGGTCGGATTCCGACCTCGGCACCGGGCGATTCATCTTGCTCTACGACCCCGAAGAGCCCCCGGCGTGGGGCGGCCCGTTCCGTGTTGTGTGTTTCGTTCAGGCCCCGCTCGAGACCGAGATCGGCCTCGATCCGTTTCTCGCCGACGTGACCTGGTCGTGGTTGATTGATGCATTGGATGCTCAGGGAGCAAACTATTCACATGCTTCGGGTACAGCAACCAAAATCATCTCTTCCGGGTTCGGCGAGCTCGCCAAGCAGGGCGACGGGGCGCAGATCGAGTTGCGCGCTTCGTGGAGCCCGAAAGACGCTGACGTGAAGACCCACGTCGAAGCCTGGGGTGAGCTGCTGTGCATGCTGGCCGGGCTGCCGCCCGTCGCCGAAGGTGTGAGCCTGCTCTCTGCGAAACGCAACGCCCGTGACTGACGCACTGCCGGCGAACGAGGGCTCGCCGCGCAGCGTCATCGACACCCGGCAGGCGTACCTCGACGCCGTGCAGGTCATCGCCGGGGGCACCGGGCCCATTGCTATCGATGCCGAACGAGCGTCGGGCTTCAAATACTCGCAGCGCGCCTACCTCATTCAGCTCTACCGGCGCGGTGCCGGCACCTTCTTGTTCGACCCTCCCCCGATCGGATCGTTCGCCGAACTCTCTGCGGTGATCGGTGACGAAGAGTGGGTGCTGCATGCCGCGAGCCAAGACCTCGCCTGCCTGCGTGAGGTCGAGCTGGAACCGACGCGCATCTTCGATACCGAACTGGCCGCGCGGCTGCTCGGGCTGCCCCGCGTGGGGCTCGGCACGGTGGTCGAAGAGCTGCTGGGCATCCACTTGGCGAAAGAGCACTCGGCGGCCGACTGGTCGACGCGCCCGCTCCCCGCGGCATGGCTGGAGTACGCGGCACTCGACGTCGAACTGCTCATCGATCTGCGCGACGTGATGGTGCGGCTGCTCGACGAGCAGCAGAAGACCGAAATCGCGCGGCAGGAGTTTCAGGCCACGCTCGACAAAGAGGCCAAAGCGCCGCTCGCCGATCCGTGGCGCCGACTGTCGGGCGTGCATTCGCTGCGAGGCGCCAAGAACCTCTCGGTCGCCCGCGAGCTGTGGTTGGCCCGCGACCAGCTGGCGCGCGAGACCGACATCGCCCCGGGCCGGCTCGTTCCCGACCTGTCGCTGACCGCGGTGGCGCGGGCGCTGCCGGAGTCGAAACGTGAGCTCGCCGCCATGCGCGAGTTCACCGGGCGCGCGTCACGCTCGGAACTCGACCGCTGGTGGGCCGCCATCGAGGTGGGCCGGGCATCCACGACCCCGCCACAACTGACTCGCTCGACCGATACGCTGCCCCCGCCGCGGGCCTGGGCCGACCGGAACCCCGAAGCGGATGCCCGGCTGAAGGCCGCGCGCCAGGCCCTTCTGGCGCTCGGTGAAGAGCACGCCATACCGCTCGAGAACCTGCTCACGCCCGAGCTGTTGCGCAGGCTGGCCTGGACGCCGCCGACCGTGGTCGACGCCCAGACGGTCGCCGAAGCCCTGCAGAAGTCGGGCGCCCGGCCGTGGCAGATTGAGCTAACCGCACAGCCAATCGCCCAAGCCTTTGTAGAAGCCCACCAAAGCCTTCTCGACGCCGCCGAGGGTGAATCGTAGGAAGAATCAAACGATTTCTGACCCTTTCGGGGCGTGCCTAGGATCGTCACAGATGTTATTCCAGGAGGCATGAGGCATAGTGGCCGAAAAATCTGAAGTCGTATTCGTTGATGGCGTTCGCACCCCGTTCGGGCGTGCGGGCGAAAAGGGCATGTACTGGCAGACCCGTGCCGACGACCTGGTGGTCAAGGCGATCATGGGCCTGCTCGAGCGCAACCCGAACGTGCCGAAAGACCGCATCGACGAGGTCGCCATCGCCGCGACCACGCAGACCGGCGACCAGGGCCTGACGATCGGCCGCACCGCAGCCCTGCTGTCGGGGCTGCCGAAGTCGGTTCCCGGATTCGCGATCGACCGCATGTGCGCCGGCGCCATGACGGCCGTCACGACGACGGGAAGCGGCATCGCGTTCGGTGCCTACGACCTCGTCATCGCCGGCGGCGTCGAGCACATGGGCCATCACCCGATGGGCGCCGGGGCCGACCCGAACCCGCGGTTTCTCTCCGAGCGTCTGGTCGACGCCGAGGCGCTGAACATGGGCAACACCGCTGAGCGTATCCACGATCGGTTTCCGCAGCTCACGAAGGAGCGTTCCGACCGTTACGCCTTCCGTTCGCAGCAGAAGGTGGCCGCGGCCTACGCCGCCGGCAAGATTCAGCCCGATCTGATTCCCGTCGCGACCCGCAGCGAGAACGGCTGGGGCCTTGCAACGGTAGACGAGGCGCCACGCCCCGAGACCACCATGGAGGGGCTCGCGAACCTGCGCACTCCGTTCCGCCCGCACGGGCGCGTCACGGCCGGTAACTCGTCCGGTCTGAACGACGGTGCGACCGCAGCTCTGCTCGCCAGCGGCGAGGTCGCCCGCGAGCTGGGTCTCGCGCCCAAGATGAAGATGGTGAGCTTCGCTTTCGCCGGTGTCGAACCCGAGATCATGGGCATCGGCCCGGTTCCGTCGACCGAGAAGGCGCTGAAGAAGGCCGGCCTGTCGATCACCGACATCGGCCTGTTCGAGCTCAACGAGGCGTTCGCCGTTCAGGTGCTGTCGTTCCTCGATCACTTCAAAATCGACGATGACGACGAGCGGGTGAACGAATACGGCGGGGCTATTGCCATCGGGCATCCGCTGGCTTCGTCGGGCGTGCGCTTGATGAACCAGCTCGCTGCACAGTTCGCCGAGCACCCTGAGGTGCAGTACGGCCTCACCGCCATGTGCGTGGGCCTCGGCCAGGGCGGCACCGTCATCTGGGAGAACCCGAACTACGACCGAAAGGCGAAGAAGGCACGTCGCTAGAGCGCGAAGCCCACGAATACCATGACGAATTCTGTGACCAACTATTCCGAGATCGACTTCTCCGACCTGCTCGCGTTCTCTGCCGATGAGGTGGTGACGCACTCCTTCGTGCGTGACGTGAAGCTCGCGAGCGGTAAGACGCTCGCCCTCATCACCCTCGACAACGGCCGCGACCACACTCGCCCGAACACTCTCGGCCCCGTGACCTTGACCGAGTACGGCGCGACACTGGATGCCCTGAAGAAGCGTGCGGCAGCGGGCGAAATCGACGCCGTCGCCGTCACGGGAAAGCCGTTCATCCTGGCTGCCGGTGCCGACCTCAGCAAGGTCGGCGAGGTGTCGTCGCGCGCGATGGCGCTGCAGATGGCGCAACTCGGCCACTACACGCTCACCAAGCTCAGTGAGGTCGGTGTACCGTCGTTCGCGTTCATCAACGGGCTCGCGCTCGGTGGCGGCGTGGAGATCACGCTCGCCGCCGATTACCGCACCATCGACTCGTCGGCGCCTGCGGTCGCCTTCCCCGAGGTGTTCTTGGGCATCATTCCGGGCTGGGGCGGGGCATACCTGCTGCCGAACCTGATCGGCATCGAGAACGCACTCAACGTGATCATCTCGAACCCGCTTCGTAACAACAAGACCCTGAAGGCGCCCGAGGTGCTCGAACTCGGCATCGCCGACGCCATGTTCAGCTCGGCGAACTTCTTAGAGGAGTCGCTGATCTGGGCCGACGGCGTGCTCACCGGTGCGATCACCGTCAAGCGGCCGAACGTGCCCGGCAAGATCGAGCGCTTGGTGAAGTGGGATGCCGCGATCGGCATTGCCCGCAAGCAGCTCGAGAGCCGCATCGGCACGGTCGCCAAGAGTCCCTACGCCGCACTCGAGCTGTTGCGGGCTGCCAAGTCGGGTACGCGCGAAGAGGGCTTTGCGCGAGAAGACGAGGCGCTGGCGGATCTTGTTGCGGGTGACCAGTTCCGGGCATCCATCTACTCGTTCGACCTCGTGCAGAAGCGCGCCAAGAGGCCCGCCGGCGCGCCGGACAAGAAGATCGCCAAGCCCGTCACCAAGGTGGGCGTCATCGGTGCCGGCCTCATGGCCTCGCAGTTCGCGCTGCTCTTCGTGCGGCGCCTGCAGGTGCCTGTCGTGATCACGGACCTCGACCAGGCTCGTGTCGACAAGGGGCTCGACTACATTCGCGGCGAGATCGCCACGCTGCTGTCGAAGGGGCGCATCTCGCCCGACGAGTCGAACAAGCTGAACGCGCTCATCTCGGGCACGACGAACAAGGCCGATTTCGCCGACGCCGACTGGGTCATCGAGGCCGTCTTCGAAGAGCTCGGCGTGAAGCAGGAGGTGTTCGCCGATGTGGAGCAGTACATCTCCGACACGGCGGTTCTCGCCACGAACACCTCGTCGCTCTCGGTCGAGCAGATCGCGTCGAAGCTCAAGCACCCCGAGCGGGTCGTGGGGTTCCACTTCTTCAACCCGGTAGCCGTCATGCCGCTGGTCGAGGTGGTCAACACGCCGCACACCGACGACGCCACGCTGTCGACCGCGATGGTCGTCGCGGCGAAGCTGCGCAAGAACGCGGTGATTACGCGCGACACCCCCGGGTTCGTGGTGAACCGCATTCTGGCCAAGCTGCTCGGCGAGGCGATGCACGCGGTCGACACCGGAACCCCGTTCGAGGTCGTCGACACCGCGCTGGCACCGTTCGGCCTGCCGATGACGTCGTTCGAGCTGCTCGAGCTGGTGGGCCTCAAAGTCGGTGCGCATGTGCTCGACACGCACCATGCGGCCTTTCCCGATCGGTTCTTCGAGAGCCAGAACCTGCACAAGCTCGCCGAGCACGGCAAGATCTTCGAGCGCGACGCCAAGGGCAAGGTCAAGGGCTTCGACAAGACCGCCGTGGCTATCGTCGCGGGTGGCACGACGCCCATGACGGGCGCCGAGATTCTGCGCCGGGTCGAAGACGGCCTCGCCGACGAGATCCACCGCATGCTCGAAGACGACGTGGTGCACGCCGCCGAAGACATCGACCTGTGCCTCATTCTGGGCGCCGGATGGCCGTTCCAGATGGGTGGCGCAACGCCCTACCTCGACCGTGTCGGTGCCTCCGAGCGCGTCTTCGGCGACACCTTCCACCACCCCCGCATCGCGGGCGTCGAATAGCAGCGGTCTGAGCTGACTACTAATAGGGCCATGCACCAATAGGGTGGGGTGCATGGCCAAGATGCAGTATTACGTGGCGGCAAGCCTGGACGGGTTCATCGCCGACGCCGACGACAAGATGGACTGGCTGCTGCAGTTCGGGTACGAAGCGTACGAGGCGCATTACAACGCGTTCCTCGCCGAGGTAGGCGCGCTCGTGATGGGCTCGGGCACGTATCAGTTCATTCTCGACGAAGAGCTGCAGGCGTGGCCGTACGGCGACATGCCGATCTGGGTGCTGACGAGTCGTGAGCTGCCGACGGCCGAGGGAGCGAACATCCTGTTCTCGAGCGAGGCGGTCGAGGTGGTCGCGGCGCGAGCTCTGGCAGCGGCCGAGGGCAAGAACGTGTGGATCGTCGGCGGCGGCAACGTGGCGGCCCAGTTCGCCGCGAATAACCTGCTCGACGAGCTGATCGTCAGCGTCATGCCCATCGTGCTCGGCTCGGGTACTCCCCTGCTGCCGATCGGCGGCACCCCGTTGAGTCTCACGCACACCGACACGACTCAGTTCGACAGTGGCGCCATCGGGCTCACGTACCGCGTCGAGGGCGCGCGCTCAGAAGTCTGACGCGTTCACACGCGAACTCGCGCGTCGATTTCTGCCGCATCGGCGGTGCAGTCGCGGCAAAAAACGCCGCGCGAGCGAGGGGGCCGGTGTTACGTGGCGTGCCCCGGGATGAGGGGGTGCTAGCGCCGGCCCTGGTGGCTCTCGGCGTCGTCGGTGGGCTCCGCGTCGGCCGAGTCGGCCACGGGGCGCGCGATGGGGATCTTGCTGCCCAGCACCTGCGCGACGACGTCGCGGGCGATGTGCTGCGGCGTGAGGCCGGCGTCTTCGAGAATCTGCGAGCGGCTGGCGTGGTCGAGAAACTCGTCGGGCAGCCCCAGCTCGGTGACGGCGGTGTCGACGCCCGCATCGCGCAGGTCTTGCCGGATACGCGTGCCGATGCCACCCACCCGAATACCGTCTTCGATCGTCACCACGAGCCGGTGCTGCGCGGCGAGTTCGATGAGACTCGACGCCGTCGGCACGACCCAGCGGGGGTCGATCACGGTGGCTCCGATGCCCTGGGCGGCGAGCCGCTCGGCCACCTCGAGACCGAGGGAGGCGAACGGACCGACCGTCACGAGCAACACGTCGTGCTGGGCGGCCTCGCGCAGAACATCCACTCCGTCGGCGGTACGCCGCTCGGCCACGATCTCGGGGCCCACGGCACCCTTCGGAAACCGGATGACCGTGGGGGCGTCATCGACCGCAATGGCCTCGGCCAGCTCTTCACGCAACCGCTCACCGTCGCGAGGCGCGGCGAGGCGGATGTTCGGCACCACTTGCAGAATCGCCAGATCCCACATGCCGTGATGACTAGGTCCGTCTGGACCGGTCACGCCGGCGCGATCGAGCACGAAGGTGACACCGGCGCGGTGCAGGCCGACATCCATCAGCACCTGGTCGAACGCACGGTTGATGAAGGTGGCGTAGAGCGCGACGACGGGGTGTAGACCGCCGAAGGCGAGCCCCGCGGCGCTGGTCACGGCATGCTGCTCGGCGATACCCACGTCGAGCACACGCGACGGAAATCGTTCGGCCATGGTGTGCAGGCCGGTTGGCCGCAGCATGGCCGCGGTGATGCCCACGATCTTGGGGTTCAGCGCAGCTAGCGAGGCAATCTCGTCGCTGAACACACCCGTCCACGAGGGGCGACCGTCGGCGCCGCCGATGGGCTCGCCGGTCTCGGGGTCGATCTGGCCCACGGCGTGGAACTGGTCGGCCTCATCGTTGCGGGCCGGTTCGTAGCCGCGGCCCTTCTCGGTGATGGCGTGCACGATGACCGGCTGGCGGTACTCCTTGGCCTGGTGCAGAGCCTGCTCCATGGCGTGCACGTCGTGGGCGTCGACCGGCCCGATGTACTTGATGTCGAGGTTCGAGTAGAGCGCTTCGTTGTTGGTGAGCCGGGCGAGAAACCCGTGCGTGCCGCCGCGCACTCCGCGATACACCGCGCGTCCGGCCGCACCGAAATGCCCGAAGAGCCGCTCGCTGGAGTGGTGCAGGTCGCGGTAGCCGGCCGCGGTGCGCACCGAGTTGAGGTAGCGCGCCATGCCGCCGATGGTGGGCGCGTACGAGCGCCCGTTGTCGTTGACCACGATCACCAGGTTGCGATCGTTGTCGTCGCTGATGTTGTTCAGCGCCTCCCACGTCATGCCCCCGGTGAGCGCGCCGTCACCGACGACCGCCACCACGTGCCGGTCGGCTTGCCCGGTCATCACGAAGGCGCGCGAGATGCCGTCGGCCCACGAGAGCGAACTCGAGGCGTGCGAGCTCTCGACGACATCGTGCGGGCTCTCAGAGCGCTGGGGATAGCCGGCGAGCCCACCGCGCTCGCGCAGGTGGCTGAAGTCTTGGCGGCCCGTCAGCAGCTTGTGAACGTACGACTGGTGCCCGGTGTCGAACACGATCGCGTCGTGCGGCGAGTCGAAAACGCGGTGAATGGCAATGGTCAGTTCGACCACACCGAGGTTCGGCCCGAGGTGACCGCCGGTCTTCGACACTTCAGTGATCAAGAACTGGCGGATCTCGGCCGAGAGTGCGATGAGCTGATCGTTCGACAGTCGGTCGAGGTCTCGGGGCCCAGAGATCTGTTCGAGGAGGCTCATCACCCGAGTCTATTCTGTGAGGCGGAGAAATGACTGAGGCTGGCGTCCCAGCACAGGTGTGCTAAGAGCCAGCCTCAGGTCGGTCAGGATGCCCGGAGCACCCGTTGCAGATGCAGCCGGGTTAGGCCGCGGTCACGAGCGAACGCAGCACGTACTGCAGAATGCCGCCGTTGCGGTAGTAGTCGGCCTCACCGGGGGTGTCGATGCGCAGCACGGCGTCGAACTCGATCGGCTGCTTGCCCTCTGGCGAGTTGCTCGAAGGAGTAGCGACGACGTGCAGCGTCTTCGGCGTGCGGCCCTCGTTCAGCTCTTCGACACCCGTGATGTCGAACACCTCGGTACCGTCGAGTCCGAGGGATCCGGCCGACTCCCCCGCCGGGAACTGCAGCGGCAGAACGCCCATACCGATGAGGTTCGAGCGGTGAATACGCTCGAAACTCTCGGTGATGACCGCCTTGACGCCGAGCAGCGAGGTGCCCTTCGCCGCCCAGTCGCGCGACGAGCCCGAGCCGTACTCCTTGCCGCCCAGGATGACCAGGGGAATGCCCTGCGCCTGGTAGTTCTCGCTCGCGTCGTAGATGAACGCCTGCGGCGCATCGGGCTGAGTGAAGTCACGGGTGTAGCCGCCCTCTACTCCGTCGAGCAGCTGGTTGCGCAGACGGATGTTCGCGAACGTGCCGCGGATCATCACCTCGTGGTTGCCGCGGCGCGAGCCGTACGAGTTGTAGTCTTTGCGGTCGATGCCGTGGCCCGAGAGGTACTTTCCGGCCGGGCTGTCGGCCTTGATGCTGCCGGCGGGGCTGATGTGGTCGGTGGTGACCGAATCGCCGAGCTTGGCCAGCACGCGGGCGCCGGAGATGTCGCTGACCGGCGTGGTCTCGATGGTCATGCCGTCGAAGTACGGGGGCTTACGAACGTAGGTCGACGACGCCTCCCACTCGAAGACCGGGCCGGTCGGGGTGGGCAGCGAACGCCAGCGGTCGTCGCCGTCGAACACGCTCGAGTACTCGTGCGTGAACATTCCGGTGTTGATCGAGCTGTCGATGGTGTCTTGCACCTCGGCCGCGTCGGGCCAGATGTCGCGCAAGAACACGTCTTGGCCTTCGGTGTCTTGACCCAGCGCATCGACCTCGAAGTCGAAGTTCATCGACCCCGCGAGGGCGTACGCGATGACCAACGGCGGCGAGGCCAGGTAGTTCATCTTCACGTCGGGGCTGATGCGGCCCTCGAAGTTGCGGTTGCCCGAGAGCACGGCGGTGACGGCGAGGTCGTTCTTGTTGATCGCGTCGGTCACCTCTTCGATGAGCGGGCCGGTGTTGCCGATACAGACGGTGCAGCCGTAGCCGACCGTGTAGAAGCCGAGGGCCTCGAGGTCGCCCGTGAGGCCGGCCTTCTCGTAGTAGTCGGTGACGACCTTCGAGCCCGGAGCCAGTGTGGTCTTGACCCAGGGCTTCGAGGTGAGGCCCTTCTTCACGGCGTTGCGGGCGAGCAGACCGGCCGCGAGCATAACGCTCGGGTTCGACGTGTTCGTGCACGAGGTGATGGCGGCGACCGCGACGGCGCCGTGGTCGAGCGTGTAGTTGAGCCCGGCCGGTGTGACGACCGGCGTCGGCGCAGAGACGGTCGACGGTGCGTGGCTCACATGCGAGTGCGACACCTCGTGCGCCGTGTCTTCGTCTTGCGCGGTGAAGCCGTTGGGGTCGGATGCCGGGAACGAACCGTCGAGCGAAGCATCCACACGCGACAGATCTTGGGAGGCGTAGTCGTTCAGGTCTTGCTCGAACTGGTACTTCGCATTGCTGAGCTCGACGCGGTCTTGCGGGCGCTTCGGGCCGGCGATCGACGGAACGACCGTCGACAGGTCGAGCTCGAGGTACTCACTGAAGACGGGTTCGACGGACGCGTCGTGCCAGAGGTGCTGCAGCTTTGCGTAGGCCTCGACGAGGGCGACCTGCTCTTCGCTGCGGCCCGTGAGGCGCAGGTAGTCGAGCGTGACGTCGTCGATGGGGAACATGGCGGCCGTCGAGCCGAACTCGGGGCTCATGTTGCCGATGGTGGCGCGGTTCGCCAGCGGAACCTGCGTGACACCTTCGCCGTAGAACTCCACGAACTTGCCGACCACACCGTGCTTGCGCACCATCTGCGTGATGGTGAGCACGACGTCGGTCGCGGTGACGCCGGCCGGGATGGATCCGCTCAGCTTGAAGCCGACGACCTTCGGAATGAGCATCGACACGGGCTGGCCGAGCATGGCCGCCTCTGCCTCGATGCCGCCGACGCCCCAGCCGAGCACACCGAGGCCGTTGACCATGGTGGTGTGCGAGTCGGTGCCGACGCAGGTGTCGGGGTAGGCGCGCAGCACTCCACCGACCTCACGGGTGAAGATGACGCGGGCCAGGTACTCGATGTTGACCTGGTGCACGATGCCGGTTCCCGGCGGAACGACCTTGAAGTCGTCGAACGCCGTCTGGCCCCAGCGCAGGAACTGGTACCGCTCGCCGTTGCGCTCGTACTCGATGTCGACGTTGCGCTCGAGGGCGTTCTCGGTGCCGAACAGGTCGGCGATCACCGAGTGGTCGATGACCAGCTCGGCCGGAGCCAGCGGGTTGATCTTCGTCGGGTCGCCGCCCAGGGCGCCGACCGCTTCGCGCATCGTTGCGAGGTCGACGATGCAGGGCACGCCGGTGAAGTCCTGCATCACCACGCGAGCGGGGGTGAACTGGATCTCGGTGTCGGGCTCCGCCGTCGGAACCCACGAACCCAGGGCCTTGATGTGCTCTGCCGTGATGTTCGCACCGTCTTCGGTGCGGAGCAGGTTCTCGAGCAGAACCTTCAGGCTGAACGGAAGCTTCTCGAAGCCCGGAACGGTGTCGAGGCGAAAGACCTCGTACGACGCATCGCCGACCTTGAGAGTGTCTTTCGATCCAAAGCTGTTTACTGCAGACACGATGGTCTCTCCTTCGCTTGGTACGTCTATTTTCTAAGGCTCCGGATGCCCGTGGCTAGCAAGGCTGCCCTAACTCGGTCACGCTGCCTCGGCATCGCAAAAGTATCTTGACGTCGAGATAACTATAACACCAGGCGACGCCTATTCGCGGTCTTGAACGAGCCCGCGCCGTTTCGCAATGCGGTAGTAGATCTCGATGCCGAATGCCCCGACCGCACCGACCGCGATGACGTAGAGCAACCAGCCCGGCGACGTGACCGTCAGCACAAAGAAGCTCTGTGTGAACGGCAGCAGGTAGGCCAGCACGAACGCGACGCACATGCTGAGCACAAGGATGACCCGCGGCTTCGACAGCGGCCGGGCGAGCACCGACACGATCGAGAGCGACACCATGAACAGCGCGATCGTGGCCAGGCTCTTCGCCTCGACCTGCGGCAGCCGATCGCGCATCGGGGCGTATGCCGTGAGGCACGCCGTCGCGGCGATGAGTCCGGTGGGCACCGAGAACTTCAGCACCCGGGGCAGCACGCCCGCCCGATACCGACGGCGGTTGGGCGCGAGCGCGAGAAAAAACGAGGGCACTCCGATGGCGAGCACCGAGACGAGGGTGAGCTGCCGGGGCAGGAACGGAAACTCCCATGCGAAGATCGCTGTGAACAGGGCCAGCACGATGCCGTAGACCGTCTTCGACAAGAACAGGTTCGACACGCGCTCGACGTTCGCGATGACCCGCCGGCCGAGCATGAGCACCTCGGGCATCCGGTCGAAGCGGCTGTCGAGCAGCACGAGCCGTGACACGGCGCGAGTCGCTGGGGTGGCGTTGCCCATCGCGATGCCGAGGTCGGCGTCTTTGATGGCCATCGCGTCGTTCACGCCGTCACCGGTCATGGCCACCGAGTGCCCCTGCGCCTGCAGCAGCTTCACGAGCTGCCGTTTCTGCTCTGGCGCGACACGGCCGAACACATCGGTCGTCTCGAGCGCAGCCGAAAGGGCGTCGTCGTCGGCGAGCGTGCTGGCATCGACCGCCGTGTCGCCGAGATTGAGCTGCCGAGCGATCGACGCGACAGTGTGCGGGTTGTCGCCCGACACGATGATGACCCGCACGCCTTCGTCGGCGAAGTAGGCGAGCGTGTCGGCGGCTTCGGGCCGCAGGGTCTCTTCGAGAATCACGAAGCACGCCGGTGTCGCCTCGCGCACCAGTTCGGGTTCGTCGACCAGTCGTGCCGGTTCGAGGTCGCACTGCGAGAGCACGAGCGTGCGCCGCCCGCTCGACGCGATCTCGTGCGCGGCCGCAAGGGCCTCCGGATGCCCGTGCAACAGCCGCTCGGGCGCCCCCAGCAGCCACGTGGTGGTGCTTTCCGCGTGCCGCAGCCGCACCGCGCTGAATGCTCGGAACGAACTGAAGGCCAGCCGGTCTTCGACCACCGCGTCGCCGATGTCGAAGTGGTTGGCCAGCGCACGGGATGTCGCGTTGCCGGCGTCGTCGATCGAGAGGGCGGCCAGAGCCACACGGCACGGGCCGAGGTCTGCCGCGACCCTTCCGGGCAACTGCTCGAGCCCGTGGAACCCGATGGTTCCGGTGGTGAGCGTGCCCGTCTTGTCGAGGCAGAGCACGTCGACTCTGGCGAGAACCTCCACTGCAGCCAGCTCCTGCACGAGCACCTTCTGGCGTGAGAGGGCGATGGCCGCGACGCCGAACGCGAGGCTGGTGAGAAGCACGAGACCCTCGGGAATGATGCCCACGACGCCGGCTACCGCGTCGATGAGGGCCTGCCGCCAGCTCTGGTCGTTCGGGTCGGCCAGCGCCGCGAACCCGCCGTAGGTCGCAATGCGCCCGAACACGATGATGATGATCAGCGGCACGAGAATCCACGACAGGTAGACGAGAATGCGGTTCGTCGCCGCGCGCAGCTCCGAGTGAACGAGGCTGTGCCTGCGGATCTCCGCGGTCAGCTTGCTCGCGTACGAATCCGCCCCAACCGCGACGACTCGAGCTTCTGCGGTGCCCGACTGCACGAGAGATCCCGACATCAATCGGTCGCCGACAGCCTTGGGCACCGGGTCGGATTCGCCGGTGAGAAGCGATTCGTCCATGAACAACGCCGTGGTGGTCACGACCTCGGCGTCGGCGGTGATCTGGTCGCCGGGCCGGGCGATGATGAGATCGCCGAGCACCACCTCTTCCGGCCGGATGATCGTGACGACACCGTCTCTGCGCACCGCGGTCTCGGGTGCCGCGAGCACGGCGAGTTTGTCGAGCGCGCGCTTGGCGCGAAGCTCCTGCACGATGCCGATCAGGGCGTTGAAGACCACGACACCGTAGAAGAACCCGTCACGCAGATCGCCCAGCAGCAGCACGGCGATGAAGCACACGGTGAGAATGCCGTTGAAGAACGTGAAGACGTTCTCGCGCACGATGTCGCCGAGCGAGCGCGACGTGGGGGTGTGGGTGACGTTCGTCTGGCCCGCCGCGATACGCTGAGCGACCTCCGCGCCCGTGAGACCGTCGGTGTGAGCCTCGGTCAGGATGCGCGCGCCGACGTTCGGGCCGGCCGATTCGGCCGAACCCGTGCCCTCCCCGGCGGCTCCCCCGGTCATCCCTCGCCCGGATCAGCTTTCTGCTGAGCCTTCTGGTGCCCGAACGCAGCTCGCACGAGCAGCCAGGTCACCCAGAGCATGCCCGCATACAGGGGCACGCCGAGCAGCAGCTTCGCCGAGGCGAGCGCCTCGGCCTGGCCCGCCAGGTAGAGCGGAACCTCGACGCCCAGCCGAATCGCGAACAGCCCCACCCAGCACCAGGTGGCGATCAGCACGACCCGGAACTTCGCCGGGTCGGCCTTCCAGCCGAACGTGTCGCCCGTGAGCACCCCGACGATCAAGCCGATGATCGGCCAGCGCGCGATGATCGAGCCGAGCAGCACGATCACCGAAACGGCATTGATGATGATGCCCGGCAGAAAGTTGTCTTCGGCCTTGCCGGTGAACAGAGCGAGGGCCGCCGAGATGGCCACCCCGAGCAGCCCGACGATCGCGGGCATGACCGCGCTGCGCGTCACCAGGCGCACGATGATGAACACCACCGCGACAGCCACCGGCACGATGACGCTCGGGGTCAGGTCTTTGGTGAAGGTGTAGATCACCAGAAAGGCCAGGCCCGGCAGAATCGACTCCACGAGTCCCCGGATGCCGCCCATCGCCTTCAGCAGCGAGTTGGCGGTCGGCGTCTCGCCCGGTGCGACCTGGCCGATGCCCGAACGACGGGCCGCGGCCGCGAAGGCTTCGGAGAACGAGAGCGGGCGCTCTTCGGGATCTGACATGGATACTAGATCGCCGTGGTGCTGGCCGGGCCCGCCGTGGTCTTCGGAATGCTGAGCGGAATCAGGTCGCGCGGCGGCATGGGCGACTGCCCGCGCACCACGACGACGCTGCGGAACAGTTCTTCGACGGCGGCCTGCGAATCTTCGCTCGTCATGGCGTCACCCGCGATCACGCCGCGCAGAAACCAGCGCGGGCCATCGACGCCGATGAAGCGGGCGAGGCGGGCGACCGGCTTTCCGTCGGGCCCGGCGGCGGGCACCTCGGCGACCAGTTCCGGGCCGAACACGCCATCACGCTCGACGAGCGAGCCGCCTTGGCCGGCGATCTGCTCGCGGATCTGCCCGCGGATGTCGTGCCAGAGCCCCGTCGAGCGGGGTGCGGCGAACGCCTGGATCTGCAGGGTCGACCCCGCGAAGTCGAGCCCCACGGCCACGACGCGCTGCGTTCCCTCTTCGACCTCGAGCCTCAGCTGCAGGCCTTCACGCGGAAGGATCTTGATGCCGCCGAGGTCGACGTAGGGGCGAGCGGGGTTGGCTTCTTCTGAGTCGAAGGGGCCGTCGGTCGCGCGGTTCTCCGGGGCGGACTTGGCGTCGAGCGGAGCCGCCTCGGCGTCTCCGGCCGCAACCGCCACCAGTTCACCGGCGTCGAGCTCTGTCGCGTCGACGATGTCGGCGGCGTCAGCCGACTCGGCCTCGTCGGCCGCCGAAGCGGCCGCAGCCAATTCTTGCTTTCGTTCGGACCTTTTGCTCACGGCATGCTTTCTTCACTGTCTGGGTTGTCGCTGCGGGGTGCCGCAGCGGACTCGTTAAGATCGGCGGTGCCGGTCGACCCGAAACCGCCTTCGCCGCGGGCGCTGCCCGGCAGCACTTCTACGGGAACGAAGGTCGCGCGGGTCACCGGCATGACGATCATCTGGGCGATTCTGTCGCCGACGGCGATATCGTACGGCAACGCGATGTCAGTATTCAGAAGAGTGACGCGAATCTCGCCGCGATAGCCGGCATCCACTGTTCCCGGCGAGTTGACGATGGTGATTCCGTGTTTGCTGGCGAGCCCGCTGCGCGGCACGATGAAGGCCACATAGCCGTCGGGCAGGGCGATCGAGACGCCTGTGCCGATGGTGTACCGCTCGCCGGGCTGAAGAATCAGCGATTCGGTCGAGCGCAGATCGGCTCCGGCATCGCCCGGATGAGCGTAGCTGGGAATCTGCTCAGCTTTGATGAGAACTTCGACGGTTTCAGTCACGAGTCGAGGGTAGTGCAGATTGTCGCGGCAAATCTCTGATCGAATAGAGACATGTCGACGTATCGCGAGAAGCTCGTGCCATCGGGGCGCATCTACATTTACCTGGTGCTGCTCATTCCAGCGAGCATCCTCGTTTTCGCACCCATCAACATCGTCATCGGTTATGTCTGCGCGGTCGTTCTCTACGGCGGTTCTGTGCTTGTACTCAACGTGCTGTCGCCGGTGGTCTCTGTCGAGGGCGGGATGCTCAGCGCAGGTAAAGCGCGAATCCCGGTGTCTCTCCTGGGTGAGCCCGAGGCGTTCACGGGCGACGCCGCCACGCTCGCCCGAGGGCGAAAACTCGACGCCCGGGCGTGGCTGTGCATCCGGGGCTGGATTCAGCCCGTCGTGAAGGTCAACGTGCACGACCCCGCAGACCCGGTGCCGTACTGGCTTATTTCCACCAGAAACCCGAACGAGCTCGTGGCTGCCCTCGAAGGGGCGAACCGCGAGCTCGCAAGTTAGACGTTGCGCCTGAGTCTTTCTTACATTTCGCATTCGATGCAGACCGGGCCCAGTTTGGTCTGGTGGTCGATCTGCGAACGGTGCTTCACGAGAAAACAGCTCACACAGGTGAACTCGTCTGCCTGAGGCGGCAGAACCACCACGTCGAGGTCGAGGTCGGAGAGATCTGCCCCTGGCAGTTCGAAGCCACCGGGGTTGTCGGCGTCGTCAACGTCTACGACACCAGACATCTTGTCTGGTACTCGCTCTTTCAGCGCCTCAATCGAGTCTGAGTCGTCGTCGGTCTTGCGCGGAGCGTCGTAATCGGTTGCCATGCTTATCCACTTCTCATACGCCAGCTGAAACAAAATCGGCGGCGTTAGTTTGCATCATTACAAGGGGAATAGCAAACCGCGATTTCTGCAGTTCGCATCCTCGCCCGTAGCAACTTACGGCACGCCCCGAACATTCCCGTCTTCCGGGGGTTTGTCATGGCATCCTTGCAGGGAACTCCAGACCAAGACGGGGCCTTTCACCATGCAAGATCTAACAGTCATCGGAATCGAGAACGGGGCACTCCTCGTCGCTTCCGAAACGGGTGAGCGTTATCGCGTCGCCATCGACGAAGTACTGCAATCCAGGCTCCGCCAGAGCACGACCGCGCCCGACACGGGCGTCAAGGTCTCGCCACGCGAGATCCAGGCGCAGATCAGGGCCGGCATGAGCGCCGAAGATGTGGCGCGCGCCACAGGAGCGTCACTCGAGTACGTCGAGCGCTTCGAAGGCCCGGTCGTGGCAGAGCGGCTGCACATCGTGAGTTCCGCTCTGCGCGTACCGGTGAAGGTTTCGGGCAGCGACCCGCTGCGTAATGATCCCCTGACCGACGACCAGTCCTCCACGTTCGGCGAGACCATCGAAGAGCGCCTCGAGGGTCTGGGTGCCATCGACCTGCGCTGGGCGAGCTGGAAAGAAGAGACCGGCTGGATCGTCAAGCTGACCTTCACCGCCTCCGAGATCGACCACGACGCGCGCTGGCAGTTCGACCCCAAGCGCCACTCCCTCACGCCGCTGAACTCGGGCGCCGTGACGCTTTCCCAGCAGGGCGAGATCGTCGACGGGCTGATTCCGCGGCTTCGTGCCGTCGATTCGGGCGCGATCGCTGCGCTGCCCACGGGGGGCGCGGGCGCTAGTGGCAGTGCGGCGGCGGGCGGTGCGGATGCCCGGCGAATCGCTTCGCCCGGGCTCGACCTCGAAGCGCTCGACCAGGCGCTGGAGCCCGACGAACAAGACGACCCCGCAGTTTCGGGCGCGGGTTTCGCATCGCCGGCCACCGCTTCGTCGGGCGGCTTGTGGGGCGGCGCCGCGGCCTCCTCTTCTTCGGACACCCCGGCCGGACCCACCGCTCCCCCGGTCTTCACCGAGCCGACACCGTTCTCTCGGTCTCCGTTCGGCCGCACCGCCGAGGAGTCCTCGCCCGCTGCAGCAGCGGCCGCCGTGACCCGGCAGCCACCCGGCCCGGCCTCGCACAATGAGACCGCCGATCTACTCGAAGCCCTGCGCCGCCGCCGCGGTGAGCGCGAGGCGGCCCCGTTCAACGTGGGCGATGAAGACGACTTCGACGCCTACGGTTCCGCCGGGCATCCGTCGGGCCGCGGTTCAGCGGCGGGCTCAGCGGCCAGCGAACGAGACACGCGCCCCGTGGCGCACCTCACGCGGGCCGGCGACTCCGGCGCCGTGACACCGAGTGGCACGCGTGGCTCGAGCGGATCGGCCGGCGGGTCGGCCGGCGCTGGCGGGTCTGCCGGTGCGGAGTCGCCTGGTGCGAGTGCTGTCGCCGATTCCGGCGCCGGCGTCACGACGCTCGACGGTTTCGACGACACTCCCGCGGCGAACCAGCGCCAAACGGGACCGCAATCCCGCTCCAAGCGCCGCACCGCCATGCCCAGCTGGGACGAGATCGTCTTCGGTGCCCGCAGCGACGACGACCTGAACTGACCCTCGACCTGAACTGACCCTTCGCGTCGAACTAGCCCTTCGCGTTCGTCGCGCCTGCAGAGCGGCGTCAGGAGGTTCGCGGCGTTCGTGCCACGACACCGACCAGCAGGGTCGCCAGCAGCTCCCGAAGCGAATACCCGAGGTTGACCCGCATTGCCCGCAGGTCGGGATTCGCCTCGTACGCCGCGGCCATTCCGGTCGACGGTTGCGAGTTGGCCCACACGCCGCCGACGATGATGTTGACCCCGCCGACGAAGACGATGCCCGAGGCGAACGAGTCGACGCCGAGCCGGGGCAGCACGAGGGCGCCCAGGCGTTCGGCATTGGCCACCGCAGACCGTTTGTACGCCGCCGCCACCTCTGCAGAGACGTTGTGCTCCAGCACGCCCGGCGCGCTCGCACAGAGGTCGCAGAAGATCGGCCGCTCGCTGATGGTCTGCGCCATGACGTCGGCGATGGGCTCGATCGACACGATGCCTGCGAGGGCGACGTCGAGCGCATCCAGCCACGCCGCGTATTCGCGATCGTAGAGTTCGAGCAGTATCGCCTCGCGCGACTCGAAGTACCGCAGCACGTTCGACTTCGCCAGGCCGACTGTGCGCGCGAGTTCGTTCAGCGTGAGGTCGGCGACGCGTGTGGTCGTGAGCAATGACAGCGTCGTTTCGAGAATGATCGCGCGCCGGGCGGCACGTTGTTCGTCGGTTCGCGCTCGTTGAAAGGCTGTGGGCTGGGCCATCGATCGTCCTCGGTTGATTAAAAGACTGTCGGTCTGTTACGGTGATCACACAAGAGACCGCAGTTCTATTATCACTCAGGAGCACACATGTACGTCGTACCCGATCAAGCCGGTCGCACCTTTATCGTCACCGGTTCGAACAGCGGCACCGGCAAAGAGGCGACGAAGCGCCTCGCCGCGGCCGGCGCCCACGTCATCATGGCGGTGCGCACGCCGTCGAAAGGCGAGGCCGCCCGCGACGAGATCATTGCCGCGGTTCCGGATGCCCGGCTGACCGTCAAGCGTCTCGACCTCGCCGACCTGGCCAGCGTTCGCGCATTCGCCGCAGACATCATCGACTCGGGCACACCGATCGACGTACTCGTCAACAACGCGGGCGTGATGGCCCCGCCGAAGCGCCTCACCACGGCAGACGGTTTCGAGTTGCAGTTCGGCAGCAACTTTCTCGGCCCGTTCGCTCTCACAAACCTGCTGCTGCCGCGGCTGCTCGAATCCAGCGCCCCCCGCGTCGCCACCATGACTAGCGGCACCGCGAACTTCGGCAAGCTGCACTTCGACGACCTGCAGTGGCAGGGGAGCTACCGGCCGACGTTCTCCTACGCGCAGTCGAAGCTGGCCGACATGCTGATGGGCTTGCACCTCGCCAGCGTTTCGGATGCACGCGGCTGGGGTCTGCTCAGCACGCTTGCGCACCCGGGATACACCCGCACGAACCTGCAGACGGCCGGCGCCAACCTGGGCCGCGAGACGCAGCGCCCACCGGTGCGTCGCACGCTGCTGCCTTCGCAGGGCGTGGAACAGGGCGCCGAGCCGCTCTTGTTCGCCGCAACCAGTGCTGAGGCGCGCCAGGGCGCGTACTACGGGCCGAGCCGCTACGGGCTGGTCGGGCCTACCAAGCGCGTCGCCCTCCCCCGCAGCTCGCGCGGCGTCGACCTCGCGGCGTCACTCTGGGCGGTCGGTGCCGCTCTCACGAGCGCCGATCTGCCGGTGCGCATCGCCGCGGCAGCGTCTGCGTAACGGACGGCCTGCTTGCCCCGACCCGGGCGCGACGTCGGGCAGCCCGCGGCAGCGTCTGCGTGGCCAGCGGGCCGCCTGACCCGACGCGCCCTCAGGCCGCGTTCGGCCGGGCCGGTCGGCCTCGGGCTGTCGGCTTCGAGCTGTCAGCCTCGGTGGGGCTGAGGTCGGAGCACAGCGATCATCCCCGCGCATTGTCGACATGATGCGCCTGCTCCGACCTAAGCGACCGCCGAGCGTCAGGCGAAAGCGCCGAAGCGCAGCAGCGGCACGAACAGCTCGTCGTCGTTCCAGGAGCCGTGCTGGCCGATCATGGTGCGCTTCGACGCGGGAGTGCGGCGCGAGTCGTAGTAGGCGATGTTCTTGCGCGCCGCCACGATCACGTCGCCGATGCGCGGCCGGATGCCCGGCAGCACCTCGCCGAACCAGCCCGCCTCGATCGCCTCGTCGCGCGTGAGCACCCAGGCGCGTTCCCTCTCGATCTCGCGCCACGCTTCGACGAGCGCCGCGAGGCCCTCGGCGCCGAGGTCGGGCTCCACGTGCAGCTGCAGGCAGCGCGGATCCCCCGCCACGTGCCGCACCCCGGCGACAAGCTGCGGCACGGAATCGAACAGCACGTGCGAGGTGTGCGGCACGTCGACCATGCCGTGGTCGGCGGTCAGCAGCATTCCTTCGCCCTGACGCAGAGCCGCCGCGAACGAAGCCATCTCGGCGTCGACGGTCTCGAGAGCCGCGATGAACTGGTCGGACTGCCAGCCGTGCGCGTGCGAGGCCATGTCGAGCTCGGGAATGTACAGGTACACGAGGGCGGGCCGGGAGGCCGTGGCGGCCTGATCCAGCACCCGCCGGGCGGCCACGAACCGGTCGGCGACGGTCTTGCCGCCCACGTACTCGGCGCCTCGAAGCACCGCGTGGGTGAAGCCGCTCGTGGCGTAGCGCGGTGCACCGATGGCCGTGCATCCGATGCCCGCCGCCGAGGCACGCTCGAACAGGGTGGGCACCGCCTGCCAGGTATCGGGCTGCATGGTCTTCGGTCCCCAGCCGGTGAGCTGGTTCACCACGGCGTCGGCGGTCGGAGCGAGTCCGGGCACGAGGGCGGTGTACCCGACCAGGCCGTGGGTTCCGGGTGAGACGCCGGTGGTCAGCGAGGCGAGTGCCGCTGCCGTTGTGGTGGGGAATCCGCTGGCCAGTTTGCTCTTCTTGGTGAGCAACGGGGCGAGGTGCCGGGCGTGGCCGGCACGGGCGCGCAGCGACGAGACTCCGAGGCCGTCGACGAGCACGACGACCACTCGTTCGGCGGCCGGCAGCTCGAGGCGATTGGGCTGACCGTCGAGGGCGGCGAGGCAACTCGGCAACACGTCTGTGAGGTGCGCGGCCGCGGAATCAAGGCCCGGTAGCATGGGTGGCATTGTGCCAAGTCTGGCACGCGGAGCGCCGCAGAACGCACTTCGACAACCGACGAAACAGCAGGAATGACACCGAAGACTCCCGAGCCCGTGCCCGACGTGGTCGAGAACATCGAAGACATCGATGTCTCGAGTGAGATGCAGGGGTCGTTTCTCGAGTACGCCTATTCGGTGATCTACTCCCGGGCGCTTCCGGATGCCCGTGACGGCCTCAAGCCGGTGCAACGCCGCATTCTCTACCAGATGAGCGACATGGGGCTGCGGCCCGATCGCGGGCACGTGAAGTCGGCGCGCGTGGTCGGCGAGGTGATGGGCAAGCTGCACCCGCACGGCGACGCCTCCATCTACGACGCCATGGTGCGCCTCGCCCAGCCGTGGACCCTGCGCCTGCCGCTCATCGACGGGCACGGCAACTTCGGTTCGCTCGACGACGGCCCCGCGGCATCGCGGTACACCGAGGCCCGGCTGGCACCGGCCGCCCTGGCCATGACCGACGGGCTCGACGAAGACGTCGTCGATTTCGTGCCGAACTACGACAACCAGCTCGTGCAACCGGATGTTCTGCCCGCCGCCTACCCGAACCTGCTGGTGAACGGGGCGAGCGGCATCGCGGTGGGCATGGCGACGAACATGGCGCCGCACAACCTCATCGAGGTCGTGGCCGGAGCCCGATACCTCATCACTCATCCGGATGCGTCGATCGACGAACTGATGTCGTTCATCCCGGGGCCCGATCTGCCCGGCGGCGGCACCATCGTCGGGCTGGCCGGCGTGCGCGACGCCTACGTGACCGGCCGCGGAGCCTTCAAGACCCGCGCGAAGGTCAGCGTCGAGACCCTGACCGCGCGCAAGGTCGGCCTCGTTGTCACCGAGTTGCCGTACCTGGTGGGCGCCGAGAAAGTCATCTCGAAGATCAAAGACGGCGTCAACTCGAAGAAGCTGCAGGGCATCTCCGACGTGACCGACCTCACCGATCGCACGAACGGGCTGCGGCTGGTCATCGGCATCAAGACCGGGTTCGATCCGCTCGCCGTTCTGGAGCAGCTCTACCGCCAGACGCCGCTCGAGGACTCGTTCAACATCAACAACGTCGCGCTCGTCGGCGGCAGCCCGCAGACGCTCGGGCTCAAAGAGCTGCTGCAGGTCTACATCGACCACCGCATCGAGGTGACGACCCGGCGCACGCAGTACCGGCTCACCAAGCGCCGCGAGCGGCTGCACCTGCTGCTCGGGCTGCTGATCGCGATTCTCGACATCGACGAAGTCATCCAGGTCATCCGCAACAGCGACGACACCGATCAGGCTCGCACGCGGCTCATCGACGTCTTCGATCTCGACACCCTGCAGGCCGACTACATTCTCGAGCTGCGCCTGCGCCGTTTGACGAAGTTCTCGCGCATCGAGCTCGAGACCGAGCGGGATGCCCTGCTCAGCGAGATCGAGATGCTCGAGAATCTGCTGTCGAACCCGAACCTGATACGTCAGACCGTCTCCGAAGAGCTCGACGAGGTCGCCGACCGGCTCGGCACGCCGCGCCGTACGCTGCTCACCGAGGCGCGCCCGGCGCCCGCGTCGACGGCCGCCGCACGCCGCGAGCAGGCCGTGCTCGAGCTGGCAGATACCCCGTGCCAGGTGTTCCTCTCCACGACGGGTCGCACGATTCGCGTGGATGCTCGACCCGACGATGCCGCAGGCGCCGACGACGTCGCAGCGGAGATCACCTCGGCCACCTCCGCCCGCCCGGCACCTGCCGCGAAACTGCGCCGCAGCAAGCACGACGCCGTGCGCTCCATCGTCACCACCACGACCCGCACCGAGATCGGCGCGGTCACAAACTTCGGCCGCCTCATCCGCATGTCGGTGCTCGACCTGCCTGCGGCGCCCGCCAACTCGATCCAGCTCGGGGCCGGCGTTCGCATCGCCGACTACCTCGCTCTCGACGCCAAGCGCGAGCGTGTCGTCGCTTTGGTGTCTCTCACGAGTTCGGTGCCGATTGCGCTCGGCACCAAGCAGGGCACCGTGAAGCGAGTCATCCCGGGCGACTGGCCGAACAAGCCCGACTTCGAGCTCATCACGCTGAAGCCCGGCGACGAAGTCGTCGGAGCCGAACAGCCCACCGAGTCGTCGAATCTCGTGTTCGTGGCGACGGATGCCCAGCTCCTCCACTTCCCGGCCGCAAGTGTTCGCCCCCAGGGCCGTTCCGCGGGTGGCATGGCCGGCATGAGCCTCGGCGCGGGTGCCTCCATCATCGCCTTCAGCGCCGTCGATCCGCTGGCGGCGACATCGGGCGTCGAGGCAGCATCCGCTGCCGGTGGCGACGATGCTTCGCCCTCAGGCCCTGGCATCGTGGTCGTCACGATCGCCGGCAGCTCGGCCACGCTGCCAGGCACCGACGCCGGTTCGGCGAAGGTCTCTGCGTTCAGCGAGTTCCCGCAGAAGGGCCGCGCCACCGGCGGCGTGCGCTCCCAGCGCTTCATCAAGGGTGAAGACGCCCTGCAGCTCGCCTGGGTCGGCCCCGCCCCCGCTCTGGCCGTCGCCCCCGACGGCGCCGTGCGCACCCTCCCCGACTCCGGCGCCAAACGCGACGCCTCCGGCACTCCCCTGGCCGCCCCCGTCGGCTCCATCGGCTTCGCCGTCACCCAGCCCTAAGCCTCGCTCAGCGCTAAAAAGCGGCGCCGGGCATCCCGAAGGATGCACCGGCGCCGCCGACGTTGTTTAGGGCTACGAGTTAGGAGCGGTGGTCTTCGAGAAGACGCGCCGACTCATCGTGCCAGCTCTTGGCGATGGGGAACAGCTTCGCGTGCACCTCGCGGCCGTGGTGGGCGCAGAACAGCAACTCGCCGCTCGCCATCTCGACCCGGATGTACGCCTGGGCGCCGCAGCTGTCGCAGCGGTCTGCGCCGGTCAACTGCCTGCTCACGTGCAGATCGCCTACCACGCCGTCATCTGTTGCAATGGATTGCATCTTATGGCTCCTCACGGGTTCGTACCTCAGACAATCTGTGTAACCGATTCAAGCATGACTATGTTCCCTCTACGTTACATTCCCCTGTGTTTCGCTGTGCGCGTACGAGCGGATTGGTCTGACGTGTCGAAGCGGCTCGGTGTCGGTGCCGGAACGTAGTCTTAGACGTTGGACGGGATCCCCAGCCCGCCCCTGCGCCTTTCCGCACCACCTCACAAGGAGAACTCTGTGGCATCCTCCGATTATTCGGCCAGACACCTCTCGGTTCTGGAGGGCCTCGAAGCTGTTCGCAAGCGCCCGGGAATGTACATCGGCTCCACGGGCCCCAAGGGGCTCATGCACTGCCTCTGGGAGATCATCGACAACTCGGTCGACGAGGCGCTCGGTGGTCACGGCGACGAGATCTCGATCATCCTGCACCCCGACAACAGCGTCGAAGTGCGCGATCGCGCCCGGGGCATCCCGGTCGACATCGAGCCGCGCACCGGCCTCACCGGCGTCGAGGTCGTGTTCACCAAACTGCATGCGGGTGGCAAGTTCGGTTCGGGGTCGTACGCCGCATCCGGTGGCCTGCACGGCGTCGGCGCCTCGGTCGTGAACGCCCTGAGCGAGCGGCTCGACGTCGAAGTCGACCGTGACGGCAAGACCTGGGCGATGTCGTTCCACCGCGGCGAGCCGGGAAACTTCGACGACGTCAACCCGAAGAACCCGTCGCCGTCGTCGAAATTCACTCCCTTCGAGAACACCAGCGAGCTGCGGGTGGTCGGCAAGGTGGGCCGCACCGTGACCGGCACGCGCATCCGCTACTGGGCCGACCCGCAGATCTTCACCGAGTCGACGCAGTTTCAGACGGATGAACTCGTCGACCGCGCCCGCCAGACGGCCTTTCTCGTGTCGGGCCTGCAGCTCGACATCACGGATGCCCGGGGCGAAGAAACGCAGCACGAGTCGTTCTCCTACGAAGGAGGGCTTGCCGAGTTCGTCGATTTTCTGGCACCGGATGCCCCGTTGACCGAGACCTGGCGTCTGCAAGGTGATGGCACCTTCACCGAGACCGTTCCCGTGCTGAGCGACGCGGGCGCCATGGTGCCCACCGAGCTCACGCGCGACTGCGCGGTAGACATCGCCCTGCGCTGGGGAACCGGCTACGACACCGAGGTGAAGACCTTCGTCAACATCATCTCCACGCCGAAGGGCGGCACGCACCTCGCCGGCTTCGAGGCCGGGCTGCTGCGTTTTCTGCGCAAGACCGTCGAAGACAACGCCCGCCGGCTGAAGGTCGGCAACGACAAGCTCGACAAAGAAGACGTGCTGGCCGGGCTTACCGCGGTTCTCACGGTACGGCTGCCCGAGCCGCAGTTCGAGGGGCAGACCAAAGAGATCTTGGGCACCCCGGCCGTGCGCAACATCGTGACGAGCGTCGTGACCAAGGCTCTCGGCGAACGATTCGCCTCGAGCAAGCGCGACGACAAGACGCAGACCGCATTGGTGCTCGACAAGGTCGTCGCCGAGATGAAGTCGCGTATCTCGGCCCGTGCGCACAAAGAGACGCAGCGCCGCAAGAATGCGCTCGAAAGCTCGTCGCTGCCGGCGAAGCTCGTCGACTGCCGCTCGAGCGACGTCGTGTCGAGTGAGCTGTTCATCGTGGAGGGTGACTCCGCGCTCGGCACGGCGAAGCTCGCGCGCAACAGCGAGTTCCAGGCGCTGCTGCCCATTCGCGGCAAGATTCTGAACGTGCAGAAGGCGTCGGTCGCCGACATGTTGTCGAACGCCGAGTGCGCGTCGATCATCCAGGTGCTCGGGGCCGGGTCGGGCCGCTCGTTCGATATCGATACCGCCCGGTACGGCAAGATCATTCTGATGAGCGACGCCGATGTCGATGGCGCGCACATCCGCACGCTGCTGCTCACGCTGTTCTTCCGTTACATGAGGCCGATGATCGACGCCGGGCGCGTGTTCGCCGCCGTGCCACCGCTGCACCGGGTCGTGGTGATGAACCCCGGCACCAAGCCGAACGAGACGATCTACACCTACTCGGAGACCGAGCTCAACGGCGTGCTGGCCGGGCTCAAGAAGTCGAACAAGAAGTACCAAGACCCGATTCAGCGCTACAAGGGCCTCGGCGAGATGGATGCCGACCAGCTCGCTCTCACCACCATGGACAAGCGGCACCGCATGCTGCGCCGCGTACGCGTCTCTGACGCCCAGCTCGCCGAGCGCACCTTCGAGCTGCTCATGGGTGACGACGTCGCGCCGCGCAAGGAGTTCATCATCGCCGGCGGCGCGAGCCTCAGTGCTGATCGTATCGACACCTGAGCGCACCACCTCGCGTCAAAACGAAGGAGATTTCGACCGGGAAGGCGCGGTAGGGGCGCACCCCCTCGATAACTCCTCTTTTTTTCCTGCCGGCGCTTTCAGCAATGTCGTTTGCTGCTCTGGCAAGATAACGGCATGAAGCATAGCGAGGGTTCCGGCGACATCTCCGCCGAAAACAGCGATCTCAACGCTGTGTTGCATGCCGTCGGGCCGCGACTTCGGGCCCTGCGAACCGCGCGGCAGCGCAGCCTCGCCGAGGTGGCGCAGAACGCGGGAATGTCGGTCAGCACGCTGAGCCGGCTCGAGTCGGGCCAGCGCCGTGCGACGCTCGAGTTGCTGCTGCCCTTGGCGCGAGAGTACGGCGTTCCGCTCGATGAGCTGGTCGGGGCTCCGGCGACGGGAGACCCGCGCATCCACATCCGTCCGCTGCGGCGCCACGGGCAGACGATTCTGCCGCTCAGCCGTGGAGCGACCGGGGTTCAGGCGTTCAAGCACATCATTCCCGCTTCTGCGCCGCAGGGCGATCCGGTGCCGCGAACGCACCCCGGCCACGAGTGGGTCTACGTGCTCAAGGGATCGCTGCGCCTCGTTCTCGGCGAGCACGACCTGCTGCTCGCCGCCGGCGAAGTGGCGGAGTTCGCCACCGACATCCCGCACTGGTTCGGCCGCGCCGGCACCGAGCCCGTCGAGTTTCTGAGCCTCTTCGGCCCCCAGGGCGAGCGGATGCACGTGCGCGCCTCCCCCGCCTGACCCCCCGGTTCCCTCTCGGCCCGTCCCTCCCCGGCTCGTCTCCTCCGCGATCTCCCCGCACCCCTGTTTATCCACTTTGCGCAGATGCCCCTAAGACCGTGAACTTAGGTGCATCTGCGCAAAATCGAAACGAGCGTGAGGGACAGAGGGAGGAGCGGGAGGGAGGGAGGGAGAGTGGTTACTCGGAGAGAGGGGCGGCCGCGATGGTGGCGCGCGCCTCGGCGGCGCGGCGGTCGATCTCGACGAGGTCGGGCGTCGCCGCGGGGAGGGTCTCGCCGCGACGGGCGAGGGCGACCGAAAGCAGCCAGTCGGCGAGGGCCGGGTTGTTCGCGAGAACCGGCCCGTGCAGGTGGGTGCCGATGAGGTTGTCGACCCAGAATCCTTCGACGCGGGCATCCGGAGCCACGCGCACCACCGAGGCGGGCGTACCACCCGAGGCCGCGATCGCCGCCGCCGACGCACCGGCACCGGGGCCCTCGGCCGCGACGTTACCGCGCCCGTAGACCACTTGCCCGATGGGCGTCGCTGTGCCGATGTCGAGGTACGAACCACGGTTCTCGAACCCCACCAGGGTGCCGATCTGTGACTCGACGACGAAGTCGCCCACCACGCGCTCGCCCGCGACCACCGTGGTCACCGGAAAAACGGATGCCCCGACCAGCGCCGCACCGTCGGCAAGCGTGATCGACGTGCCGAGCAACTGAAACCCGGCTCCCACGGCGAGAAACGGCACACCGGATGAGGCCAGCTCTCGCAGCGCCGGAGCGACCGCCAGCACAGCAGCCTGCGTCTGCACCTGCGCAGAGACGGGACCGCTGCCGATGAAGACCAGATCGACCGGCGAAGGAACGGTGTCACCGTCTTCGAGCCGAGTCACCTCGACCGTCAGCCCGCGGGACTCGGCCCTGCGGCGCAGAATCTCGACGTTTCCGCTTTCGCCGTTGAGCCCCAGTGTGCGCGGGAACAGGTGCAGGATGCGCAGTGGTTCGCTCATGCCTTGCCCCCGCCTTCGAGTTCTTTGAACCCGAGAATCTTACGAATGAGCATCATCTGCTCATAGTTCAGAATCATGGTCTTGCGGCCGTGTGCCGGCCGAGGCAGAGCGAGAAACTGTTTGATGGCGGCGCGAACGTCGAGATCGACCGTGCCGACGGGAATGTTCGCGTAACCGAAGCGCACGGCGAACTGCCAGGCCTTCGACCCGGTGATGACATCGACGTGGTCGAGGCTCGACAGATCGATGTCGTACACCCACGACGGATCGGGCGTGCCTTCGTCGACCGCCATGAAGACCTGCTCGGGCGCCGACTCGAGCGAGTCGAGGTTCAGCTGCAGACTCGCCGGGTTCTTCATCATGATGATCTCGATGTCTTCGCCGTCGACCCGCAGCAGTTCGCCGCGGCCGTAGACCGTGGTGAGCCCGTTGAGGGCGGCAGTGACGAGCCCCGGGCGAAAGCGTGCACCGAGTACCGAACGAGCGGCGGCGGTAGCTCCGGCGGCGTCGAGCGCATAGTGCAGGCCACGGGCGGGCAAGCGAACAGCGATGTCGGTTCCGTCGACGCCGAGCACGGCTTGGCTGTCGCCGAGGTCGGTGACGGTGACCGCCGCCTCGCGGTCGCCTGCTCCGGCTGCTTCGTCTCCGAACCGGTCGGCCGAGGCCAGACCGTGGGCCGAAGCCCCGATGAGCTCAGGCGTCGCCCCGAAGAACGACACGTCGCGAGACGAGGTGAACGCTGCGCCGAGCCTGGAGTCGAGGTCGACGAGATGGTTGTCGTCGCGGTTCAGCACGAGCGACTTCGTGGCCGTACTGGCGACTTCAGCGAGCATCCGCACCACCCGATCGGGCTCGTGGTAACGGTTCAGCTGGTCGATCTGGATGTTCAGCAGCAGTACGGTCGTCGGCTTCAGCATCTTCGTGAGCTTCGGGCCATACCCCTCGTCGACCTCGAGAATGGCGATGTCGGCGTCGAGCACCCCCGAAGCCGAGACCGACGCCAGTACCGACGACGCGATTCCCTGCGGCAGGTTGCCGCCGGAGGGGTTCGTGAAAACCCTCAGGCCGTGCTCGCGCAGGATGGCCGCGAGCATGTTCGTCGTGGTCGATTTGCCGTTCGATCCGGAGACCGCGACCACACCGAGCGGAATGCGCGCGATGCTGTGCTGCAGAAACTCGGGATCGATCTTGAGCGCGATGTTGCCCGGAATCGCCGACCCGCCGCCGCGCGCACGCGCAGCGACGCGTACGGCGCGACCGACAAGAACGGCCGTCGTGGTGCGAACGCCCAAGGTTTACTCGAGGTAGTCGCGCAGCGACTGCGAGCGCGACGGGTGACGAAGCTTCGCCATGGTCTTCGACTCGATCTGGCGAATGCGCTCACGCGTCACGCCGAACGTGTCACCGATCTGGTCCAGCGTCTTCGGCATGCCGTCGCCGAGCCCGAAGCGCATGCGGATGACGCCCGCCTCACGTTCGGAGAGCGAATCCAGCAGCGACTCCAACTGCTTCTGCAGCATGGTGAAGCCCACCGCGTCGGCCGGAACGACCGCTTCGGTGTCTTCGATGAGGTCACCGAACTCGCTGTCGCCGTCTTCACCCAGCGGGGTGTGCAGCGAAATCGGCTCGCGACCGTACTTCTGCACCTCGACGACCTTTTCAGGCGTCATGTCGAGCTCGCGGGAGAGTTCTTCTGGCGTGGGCTCACGACCGAGGTCTTGCAGCATCTGCCGCTGAACCCGGGCGAGCTTGTTGATGACCTCGACCATGTGCACCGGAATACGGATGGTGCGGGCCTGGTCGGCCATGGCACGCGTGATCGCCTGGCGAATCCACCAGGTGGCATAGGTCGAGAACTTGAAGCCCTTGGTGTAGTCGAACTTCTCGACGGCACGGATGAGGCCCAGGTTGCCCTCTTGGATGAGGTCGAGAAACTGCATGCCGCGGCCGGTGTAGCGCTTGGCGAGCGACACCACGAGGCGCAGGTTCGCACCGAGCAGGTGGCTCTTCGCACGCTGACCGTCTTTGGCCACCCACTGCAGCTCACGCTTCAGCTGGGGCGTCATGCCTTCGGTGTTCGCCAGCTTGTCTTCGGCGAACAGGCCCGCCTCGATGCGCATGGCGAGCTCGACCTCTTCGGCCGCGTTCAGCAGGGCGACCTTACCGATCTGCTTCAGGTAGTCCTTGACAGGGTCGGCGGTCGCACCGGTGATGGCGCTCGAATAGACGGGAACGTCGTCATCGTCGTCGACGAGCGACAACACGAGCGCACCGGTCGGCAGGTCTTCGGCGACAGCACTCTTCTTCGAGTCGTCGTCGGAGTCGGTGTCGTCGTCGGTTGCGACTGCCTCAGTACTGTCGGCATCGTCGGGCACGGCGACGACGACGAGCACGTCTTCGCCCTCAGTGTCGTCGTCGACGACGTCTTCGAGGTCGACGGCCTCTTCATCGTCACCGTCGAGCTCGGCGCTGGCCTTGCTCGCGGTGGCTTTGCCCTTGGCGGCCGTCTTGGTGGCAGGGCCCTTGCCGGCCGCTGCGGTCTTCTTGGTTGCGCTCGCCTTCGCGGCGGGCGCCTTGGTGGGGGTCTTGGCTGTTGGAGCCTTTGTGGTGGCCATACGATCACCTTTCACACTGGGAGAGATACGTTCGAGCGGCACTGACTGAGAAAGAGGCACAGTCGCCGCCCCGCGTCACGGTCAACCAGAGTTGTTTTTTGACATTACTAAGACCCATGTCAAGTGCGGGGATTTTGCGTGGTCATGTTACTGACCACCCCTACACAAGAACGGGTCTCTAACGACAATTATTGCACGGTTTGCGAGTGGAGCCTGACCGCGCGCTTAGTGTCGCTCACCGATTTGTCAAGACCTTCTTCGTTGCCATGCCGCACTGAGTGCAACCCATAAGGGGGCTACCGATATTCCCTCGTCTTCTTCTAGTTGTTGCCGGGCTCGGCGGCGAGCCCGTAGTAAGAAGACGACTCCGGTGCCGATGACCACGTACTGAATGCAGAACGCGAGCCGGAAGGCTCCCAGGTCATAGAGGTTCGCGCTCCAGCCCAGGTTGTGCTGAGCATCCAGCAGCACGCCGATGACGAACATCATGATGAAGCTCGCGGTGAAGCCGCCGACGTTGACGACGCCGTTCGCCGAACCGAGGGTGTGCGGCGGGTTGAAGGTGCGAGCGAAGTCGAACCCGATGAGGGAGCCCGGGCCGCCGATGCCGAGCGCCACAACGAGCACCACGATCATCCACAGCGGCGGCGTGCCGGGCCAGAGCAGAACCACGGTCCAGACGATGGCGAGCATCGCGACGATGGCCAGCACGAGGTTCGATCGCCGGGTGGGAAAGCGAGCGGTGAGTACCCCGAGCAGCGGCCCCGCGATGAGTCCCGTGATGACCATCACCACCAGCAGGCCCGAGGCGAGCCCGGTCGAGAATCCGAGCGCCGAGACCATGAACGGAAAACCCCAGAACAGGCTGAACACCGTGCCCGACGACTGCGTCACGAAATGCGACCAGAAGCCCAGCCGAGTGCCCGGGCGTTTCAGTGTCGGCCCCAGCCGGCCGAGAACCGTGCGAAACGTGGGCGCGGGCGCTGCGATCACAGACGCCGGACGGTCGCGCAGGGCGATGATGCTCAGCACGAACGCGAGAAAGGCCACACTCGCGGCCGAGGTGAACGCCGTAGACCACCCGGCCGTGTGCAGCACATAAGCGAACGGAATGGCGGAGAGAATCTGCCCGAGCGCGCCGATATTGCCCATCCACTGCGACAACTGCGGCACGATGCGCCCCGAGAACCACGAATTCACCAGGCGGATGACCGAGATGAAGATCGCGGAGTCCCCCGCCCCGACGAGAATTCGCCCGAAGATCGCCATCCCGATGGTCGGTGAGAAGGCCAGAATCAGCTGGCCGGCCACCATCACGCCGGTACCGACGATCACCAGCCAGCGCGGCCCGAGCTTGTCGATCAGCACGCCATTGGGAATCTGCAGCGCGGCGTACACGATCAGCTGAACGACGGCCAGGCTCGAGAGGATCGCCGCTGACGTTTGAAACCGATCGGCCGCCGAGACTCCCGCGACGCCGAGCGTCGAGCGTTGCAGAACGGCGGCCACGTAGGCGAGCGCGGCGATGCCGAAGATGAGCCAGGAGCGCCGCGAGTTCACTCGCTCTACTCTACCGAGGGCAAAAGCGGGGCCCGGGCATCCGCTCTACCGAGGGCGAAAGCAAGGCCCGGGCATCCGCTCTACCGAGGGCGAGCGCCCCGGCGAAAGCTGTCGCGCGCGACCGCGCGGCGAGAGCCTAGAGCCCCCCGAACCCCGGCCCCGAGTCGTCACCGCGACGCTTGATGGCGAGAAAATTCTCGAGCTCGGCCGCGATCTCGTCGGCCGACGGCAACTCGCCGTCTTCGTCGGTCAGGGGCGAGCGCAGGCCCGCGTTCTGCATGTACGAATCGTGCCGCTCTTCGAGCGTTCCGACGAGCTTTTCGAGTTCGGAGTTCGAACCCACCTGCTGGTCGATCTTCGTCAAGAACTCACGACCCTCTTCGCGCAGCTTGTCGGTGGGAAAGATGAGTCCGGTCGCCGCACTGATGCACTCCAGCGCAGCGACGGCGGCAGAGGGATACTCGGTGTCGGCGAGGTAATGCGGAATGAGCAGCACGAACCCGGCGACCGGATGCCCGAGCTGCTGCAGGCGGTACTCCACGAGGTGCAGCGCATTCGAGGGCACCTGCGTGTGCGGCCGCCACACCGACATCGCGTCGGTCAGCTCGGTGCGGTTACCGCTCACCGTGACGCCCACCGTGCGGGTGTGCGGAACGGGCATCGGAATCGCGTGCACCCACGTCGTGGTCTTCACCTGGAACCGGTCGACCAGCTGCAGCACTGCCGCAGTGAACTGTTCCCAGCGGAAGTCGGGCTCAAAACCGTGCAAGAGCAAGAACTGCTGGCCGAGTTCATCGTTGACCAGGTACAGCCGCAGGGTCTGCGGCTGGTAGTCGGTGAGGTGGTCTTGATCGAAGTAGATGATCGGTCGGCGCGCCCGGTAGTCGAGCAGAATGTCGGCGTCGAACTCGGCGACGACCCGATTGTTCAGGGTGTCGAGAACGTATTCGCCGAACTGGCTCACAGCCGAGCCCGCGTCGGTGAACCCCGTCAGTGCGGCCACGAGCGGCAGACCATCGGGAATCTGGTCGACTTCGTCGGCCAATTCGTACAGCTCTGCCGGATCCTTCATACTTCCACTCTAATCTTCAGCGCCGTCACTCGAGCCCGGTCGGCTCATGCCCTCAGCGAACGAGCCCGGTGCGAACGGCTCTGTAGCATTAAGCGCATGAGCATCCCCGATATTTCCATCACGTCACTCGCCGCGTCAGAACTCGACACAGATGTACTCGTTCTGGGGGCGACGCGAGTGGATGACCGGGGCCGGCTTCTCGTTCCGCCGGGTTTCGACGCCGAGGTCGAGGCCGCCATAGAGAACATGTTCGAAGCGTTCGGATTCGGCGCCAAGAAAGACGAACTGGTTCGGCTGCCGGCTCCCGCGGGCATCCGTTCGCCCGTCGTCGTGGTGATCGGCTTCGGCACCGGTGACCCCAACTCGGAGTCGCTGCGCTTCGCCGCAGGCACCGCCGGGCGCCGGGTGCGAGGCCTGCCGAAGATGGGCATCGCCTTTCCCGCCACCGATGCGAACGAGGTGCGCGCGATTCTCGAGGGCGCTGCCATGGGCTCGTACAGCTATACGACCTATCGGGTGAAGTCGCTCGACGCGAAGCTGCTTGGCGCCCAGACGATCGCGCTGTCGACGACGCTGGCCGGCGACTCTGCGGCGAGTTCTGACGTGCACGCGGCCGTTTCGGCGGCCAGCGCAACGGCCCGCGCCGTGGCGCTCACGCGCGACCTGGTGAACGAGCCGGCACTCGATCTGTACCCGAGTTCGTTCGTCGACAAGGTGGTGTCGGCGGCAGACGGTGTTCCGGTGTCGCTCAAGGTCTGGAACGTCGACGAACTGGCCGAGGGCGGCTTCGGCGGCATTCTCGGCGTCGGTCAGGGCTCGACTCGTGGCCCGCGACTGGTTCGTGTGTCGTACGAGCCGAGCGGAGCCGCCAAGCACCTCGCCCTGGTCGGCAAGGGCATCACGTTCGACTCCGGCGGACTCTCGCTGAAGCCGCCCGCCTCGATGATCGGCATGAAGAACGACATGACAGGCGCCGCCACGGTTCTGGCGACGGTGCTGGCCGCGGCGTCTCTCGGCCTGAACGTTCGCGTGACGGCGTGGTTGTGCCTCGCCGAGAACATGCCGTCGGGTGCCGCGATCCGGCCCGGCGACGTGCTCAGCATCTACGGCGGTCGCACGGTCGAGGTGCTCAACACCGACGCCGAAGGGCGGCTCGTGCTGGCCGACGGTCTCGTGATCGCCAGCGAAGAGCATCCGGATGCCATCATCGACGTCGCCACCCTGACCGGAGCCCAGGTGACGGCGCTCGGCAACCGTTACGTCGGCACGATGGGCGACTCAGAACTCGTCGCCTCGGTGCTTGCGTCGGCGCGTGCCGTCGGCGAGACGCTCTGGCACATGCCCCTGCCGGCAGAACTGCGGCCGCTGCTGAACTCCGATATCGCCGACCTGCAGAACATGAAACCCGGAAACACGGCCGGCGGCATGCTCATCGCTGCGATCTTTCTGCGGGAGTTCGTGGGAGACAAGGCCGACGGATCCGGGCCGATCCCCTGGGCGCACCTCGACATCGCCGGGCCTGCCGTCAACGGCGGCGAAGGCTACGGCTACACCCCGAAGGGCCCGACCGGAGTCACCGTTCGCACGTTGCTCGATGTCGCCGAGAAGCTGGCGGCCGCACAGGCGTAGTAGGCTCTGATGGGCGAAAAAATAGCTCGCCGTCGAGATACCTGCTTGGCGCAGGGCCGTCTCACGATCGTCATGGCCTTACAAACGCCATGCAGCAGAATCTTCATGCATGAGGGAGTCTCGTAGTGTCGGAACAGAACTTTGATCTTGTCGTTCTGGGCGGCGGGAGCGGTGGCTACGCTGCTGCTCTGCGTGCCAGCCAGTTGGGCCTCAGCGTCGCGCTGATCGAGAAAGACAAACTGGGCGGCACCTGCCTGCACCGCGGCTGCATTCCGACCAAGGCGCTGCTGCATTCCGCCGAGGTCGCCGATGTGTCCCGCGAATCGGGCAAGTACGGCGTGAAGACAACGTTCGAGGGTATCGACATCGCCGCGGTCACCACGTACCGCGAGGGCATCGTCTCAAGCAAGTTCAAGGGTCTCGAGGGTCTCATCAACGCCCGCAAGATCACCGTCGTGCGGGGCGAAGGCAAGCTGGTCGGCCCCAAGACCGTTCAGGTCGGCGACGACCGTATCACCGGCACGAACGTCATCCTCGCCACCGGTTCGTACTCGCGCTCACTGCCCGGCCTCGAGCTCGGCGGCCGCGTCATCACGAGCCAAGAGGCCCTCGCGCTCGACTACATTCCGAAGAAGGTCGCCATTCTCGGCGGCGGCGTGATCGGCGTCGAGTTCGCCAGCGTCTGGAAGTCGTTCGGCGCCGACGTCTCGATCATCGAGGCGCTGCCGCACCTGGTTCCCAACGAAGAAGAGTCGATCAGCAAGCAGTTCGAGCGCGCGTACCGCAAGCGCGGCATCGAGTTCTCGCTCGGGGTGCGCTTTCAAGGCGTGACTCAGGATGACCGGGGTGTCGTCGTGACGCTCGAGAACGGCACCGTGATCGAGGCCGAGCTGCTGCTCGTCGCCGTCGGCCGCGGCCCCTCGACCGCCGGTCTCGGCTTCGAAGAGCAGGGTGTGACCATCGACCGCGGCTTCGTCATCACGAACGAGCGGCTCGAGACGAGCATCCCGGGTGTGTACGCCGTCGGCGACATCGTGCCCGGTCTGCAGCTGGCGCACCGCGGCTTTCAGCAGGGCATCTTCGTTGCAGAAGAGATCGCCGGGCTGAAGCCTCAGGTCGTCGAAGACGTCAACATTCCCAAGGTCACGTACTCAGACCCCGAGGTGGCGTCGGTGGGTTACACACAGGCCAAGGCCGCCGACAAGTTCGGCGCCGAGAACGTCTCGGCGTACGAGTACAACCTCGCCGGCAACGGCAAGAGCCACATCATCGGCACCACGGGGTCGGTGAAAGTCGTTCGTGTGAACGATGGGCCGGTCGTGGGCATCCACATGATCGGTGCTCGCGTCGGAGAACTCATCGGTGAGGGCCAGCTGATCGTCAACTGGGAGGCGTACCCCGAAGACGTCGCCTCGCTCATCCACGCGCACCCCACGCAGAACGAAGCCCTCGGCGAGGCACACCTTGCTCTCGCGGGCAAGCCGCTGCACGCAATCTAGATCTCGCTGTAGACCTAAAGTAGATATCAACAACTGAACTGTTTCTGAAGAGGAGACACACTGATGAGCGAATCCGTCAACCTTCCCGCACTCGGCGAGAGTGTAACCGAGGGAACGGTGACCCGCTGGCTCAAGAACGTCGGGGACCACGTCGAGGTCGACGAGCCCCTTCTCGAAGTGTCAACGGACAAAGTCGACACCGAGATCCCGTCGCCGGTCGCCGGGGTCATCGAGCAGATCCTGGTTCAAGAAGACGAGACCGTCGAGGTGGGTACGCCTCTGGTGACCATCGGCGATGGTTCGGGTGCGGCTGCCGCGCCCGAGGCTCCGGCTGCTGAGGCTCCCGCTGCTGAGGCTCCGGCTGCTGAGGCTCCGGCCGAGGCGCAGGTTCCCGACGCCGGTCCCGCCGTCGCCGAAGCACCCTCTGCCGACGCAGCCACTGAAGCGCAGGCGCCCGCTCCTGCTGCGCCGGAGCCTGCTCCGGTCGCCGCTGCGCCGGCACCCGTTGCTGCAGCACCGGCCCCCGCGGCTCCGCCGGCACCCGCTGCGGCACCCGCTCCTGCTGCGCCGGCACCCGCTGCCGCTCCGGCTCCTGTTGCCGCCGCGCCCGCAGCTGCTGCCCCCGCCGCCGCTGCAGCGAGCGACAGCTCGACCAGTAACTCCGGTTACGTCACTCCGCTCGTTCGTAAGCTCGCGCACGACAACAACATCGAGTTGTCGAGCGTCTCGGGCACCGGCGTCGGTGGTCGTATTCGCAAAGAAGACGTTCTCGCCGCCGTCGCCGCTCAGTCGGCCCCCGCAGCCTCGGCTCCGGCCGCTCCCGCGCCGCTCGAGGTCTCTCCGCTTCGCGGAACAACCGTTCCGATGTCGCGCCTGCGCAAGGTCGTCGCGGAACGCGCCGTCATCTCCATGCAGACCAGCGCACAGCTGACCTCCGTGGTCGAGGTCGACGTCACGAAGGTTGCGGCATTCCGCGACTCGGTGAAGGCGTCGTTCGCTGAGAAGACCGGAACGAAGCTCTCGTTCCTGCCGTTCTTCGCCCTCGCTGCCGCCGAGGCCCTCAAGGCCTACCCGATCGTCAACGCGACCATCGACGGAGACTCGATCGTCTACCCCGACCACGAGAACATCAGCATCGCGGTCGACACCGAGCGGGGCCTGCTCACTCCGGTCGTTCGCAACGCCGGCGAGCTCGACCTGGCTGGTTTCGCCAAGGAGATCGCCGATCTCGCTGCGCGCACCCGCGACAACAAGCTCAAGCCCGACGAACTCGGCGGCGGAACGTTCACGCTGACCAACACCGGTTCGCGCGGTGCGCTGTTCGACACACCGATCGTGTTCCTTCCGCAGGTCGCCATCCTCGGCACCGGAATCGTCACGAAGAAGCCCGTTGTCGTTACCGCTGACGGATCCGACGCCATCGCGATCCGCTCGACGGTGTACCTCGCCCTGAGCTACGATCACCGCATCGTCGATGGCGCCGACGCCGCCCGCTTCCTCGTCGCGGTCAAGAACCGCCTCGAGGCCGGCGACTTCGCCGCCAACCTCGGCATCTGACACCGCCACGGCCGCACCGTGCGGTCTGAATCGCGGAGTCTGAAGTTCGGATTCGACGCTCGAAGTCTGAGGCTCAGTAGCTGAACCCGCCAGGGCGCTCGCCTCACCCGGCGGGCACGAACACCGCACGAATCCTCCAGCCGGCCTCCCCCTTCACTAGAAGGGTGGAGGCCGGCTGTTTTTGCGCCACGCCCACCCCGTTTCGGCCACCGCTGCTCGCCTGGCCTGTCGTGTCAGACGCGTTGCCAATGCCGGCCCCATTCCCCGTCGAGAGAGTAGCTGACGGATCAGAAGCTGTCGAGGCACCCTCGGCACCCCCGGCACCCTCGCCACCGTCGGCACGCGAGACGCTCGAGGTCGGCGAGGCGCCGAGCACTGCTGACCCACTGGACGAGGTCGTGTGCGTGGCCGCCCAGAGAGACAGTTGCGGAACGGAGAGCGCCGCGAGTGGTGGCCGGGGTGTGACGGCCCCGGCGGGCTGCATCGGCGGATTGCTCAGCTGATTGCCCGGCGGAGCGGTCGGCTCGACGACCCAGACGCGTGCGACGGCCGCATCTCCGACTCGCTGAATGCCCGGGCCGTCGTCGTTACCGGCCACGCTATCGTTGCTCGCGGACGAGCCTGTAGCAACGGTGATCTGCGAGGGGTTCGAGCCTGTTCGCACCGCGTCGCCGAACTCCTGCTGGTCGGTCGCGAGTGCCGGGGACTGCGGCTGGTCGACCTCATCGAAACACACAGCGAACGCCTGGTGGAAGCAGCGGTCCCGTCGCAGAAGCAAAGCCGCAAGGGCTGCCGCTGGGTCGTCGCCGGAGATCGCTGCGACGACGTCGCTGTCTGAAACGTCGGCTACTGCACCACTGGACGTACCCGGATTGCCGACACCCATCGTGCTCGGTGGAGTGGGCGCGGAAGTCGCCGCGGGTGCGGAAACTCCTGGAGGCACCGAGGGCGCGGCCGTCGAGGGTACCGACGTCGAGGGTATCGACGTCGAGGGTCCGTCAGCCGCGGCAATGCTGGCCGGGGGTGCGTCCGCCGGAAGTGCGGCAGGTGACGGCGTGCCATTCGGGGACGTGCGAGGTGACGGCGCGCCACTCGGGGACGTGCCAGGTGACGGCGCGCCACTCGGGGACGTTCCAGGTGACGGCGTGCCACTCGGGGACGTGCCGGAAGGACGCACGCCGACAGGGTGTGAGCCGTCAGACGCCGCGGGGCGGGGCTGCTCCGCCGCCGCCGACGCCGCCGACGCCGAAAGGGAGTTCGATGTCGAGGTTGAGCTCGGTGGCGTCGAGCTCGGTGTCGCCACCAGCGCGCCGGTCACCGCAACAGCGCAGACGGTGGCAGCGATGCCGAGCGTCTTCAGGTGCACCGTGCTTCGCGAACCCGGCCAGAGCGGCACGCCACCAGCACTCCGTACGCGTGCGGAGGCGACGACGAGAGACCGAGGAAATGCGACGGCCATTCGCATCACGAGACCACTCACCCACCGCACGCGGGCACGCGGACTACGCGCAAGCAGCTGCCGCTCGACGTCGCTGCGAACCGCCGCGTCGACCTGCGCCAGAGCCTGCGAGGACTCTGCGCCCCAGTCATAGGGCACCAATGGATCGATCGCGCGCGCCTCGGCGAGTCTGAAGAGCTGCTGCTCTGCCTTGTGGAAGAACTGCGTAGTCAGCTCAGCCGTGCCGGTCACGAATCCAGCGGTCACGAAGCCGGGCACCAGCTCGGAGTCGAGCAGACAGCGCCCGAAGACCTCGCGGCTCAAGAGCACGAAGTCACGCACATCGTTGTCGAACGGAGGCATGACACCTGGCGCAGGGCGCGACCCGGCGTCACGCACGATGTCCGCCACGTCGTCACGCGTAACGTCACGCGCAACGCCCGCCACGTCGTCACGCGCAACGTCCGCCACATCGTCCGGCACAACCTCTGGCCCGGCAACGAGGCCGCCCCAGCCGACGAGCACGGGCGTGCCGCGCTCGTCGAAGAGAACGGCGCTCGCCCGCACGTCGCCGTGGGTAGCGCCCAGCGTATGGAGGCGAGCCAGCAGCTGCGCGAGAGGAACCAGAATGGTGACCGCCTCCCCCACGCGCAACCGTCGTCGCTCGAGCAGTGCCTGCAGCGACCCACAGCTCAGCCAGGGCGTCACGACGGCGAAGCCAGGCGCAAGGTCGACTTCGTCGAGAAACTCCGGGCAATGGGCGGATTCCAGGCGCTGCCACAGCCGCGCCCGCTCGAGCGCAGCCGGCGCGGCCTCGGGCGAGTAGACGCTGACGACGACGCGGTCGGCTTGGGGATGCGGACTGCCGCTGGGCGCCGCGAGATAGCGCGCGACCGAAGGCGCCGAGCCCCGCGTCGAGCGCCGCGTCGAACCAGGCGACGAAAATGGCGGCGAGAACGACCGCGAAACCGGTGGCGAACCCAGTACTGAACCCAGCACCGAATCCGGCGCCCAACCGGGCCCGGGCCCGAGAGTTTCGACCAGGTCGTAACCCGGAACAAGAGGCGACGCCGAGACGTCACGGCGGCGCACGGATTTGCGTGACGGGCGCCGAGCGCCCTGAGAGGTGGATGATCGACGGGAAGGTGAGCTGAGAGAGGTGAAGTGAGGCACCCGACCAGCGTCGCTCGCCAGCACCTTCGGCGGGCATCCGAGGTGCCGATCTGTGCAGAGTTCGCTCAGGGCCTGTGTTGTGGAGAACTTCGGCCCCAATCGGTGCCCTACCGAGGCGTTCAGCCGTCGGTCGACTCGGTACCATTGACGTATGGCACGCACCAAAGAGAAGACCCCGAAGAAGCCGAAAGAAGACGGCCGCCTCAAGCAGATGTGGCAGGTCTTGCAGATGACCCGCCGGTACGACAAGAACGTCGTGCCCCTGCTTCTGCTGAGCCTGCTCGGCCCGGTCGCGATCGGTCTGATCGTTGCGCTCATCATCGGCGACGGCAACGTCTTCACGATCGTGCTCTGCATCATCGCGGGTCTGCTCGCGGGCATCCTGGTCGCCCTCATGGTGCTCAGCCGCCGTGCCGAGACCGCCGCGTACGGTCAGATCGAAGGCCAGCCAGGAGCTGTCGGCGCCGTGCTGCGCAGCTCGCTCAAGCGCACCTGGCGCGGCAGCGAGATGCCCGTCGCGGTCAATGCAAAGACGCAAGACGCGGTCTACCGCGCAGTCGGGCGGGGCGGTGTCGTACTCATCGGCGAAGGCCCGAAGTCTCGAACGACCCGCATGCTCGAAGACGAGCGCCGCAAGGTGTTGCGTGTGCTGCCGAACGTTCCCGTGACGTTGCTCTTCGTCGGACCCGACGAAGACTCCATGAAGCTGCAGAAGATCTCTGGCAAGCTCGCTCGCATCAAGCCGACGCTCACCAAGCCCGAGGTTCTGGCCGTCGACAATCGCCTCACCTCCCTCGGAACAGCGAACCTGCCAATTCCGAAGGGCGTCGACCCCCTGAAGGCGCGCCCCCAGCGCGGGCGCTGAGAAACACGGGCGCAGAGCAACGCGGGCGCTGAGAAACACCGGCGCCGAGAACCAGCGCCCCGCCGCCGCACCGACTACCGCCTGACGAGCACCGTACCCGCGAACACATCGTGAAGCCCGCGCTGGTCTGAATCCCAGATGAGCGCCGGCACCGTCAGAATCAAGAAGAACGTGCGGATGATCGGCCGCCACCACCCCGCATACGTGCCGTTGACCTGCACCACCCGCAAGCCCAGCAGCAGGTGCCCGAAGCCGCCGCCGAGCAGCGTGATGAGCACGACCTGCTCGACGAAGAAGATGATGGTCGACGCCCAGGCGTTGCCGAAGAAGAACGCGGCGTAGATCACGAAGCAGATCACCCAGTCGAGGATGAGCGCGATCATCCGTCGCCCGGGTCGAGCGACCGACCCCCGACCCTCTTCAGGAAAACCGAGGCGTTCACCCGGCCATTCACTCGGCGCGGCCCCTGACCACCGTTTGGGGGGCACAGATGGAGACGTCGGCCCAGCAGCAGAATTCGGGTTGGTCACCCCGCGATTCTAAGGGAATCATCTGAGAACACGACCGTCACACTGCCGAAACATGCCCGCCACAGCCCCTCTCTATATTTGGCTCGTCGCATGTCGTTAATGATGCGAGTCAGAACCGCGCATAAGGGGTAAAAATGAGTGGAAACAGAGTCCGCCTGCAAGCGATCCGTGACGTCGAAGCCTATGTGCCACCGTCGGCCAGCTTCGAAGAGTCCGAGGCCCCGGGCCAGATCTTCGGCGAGAACGTGTTCAACAAGGTCGTCATGCAGAAGCGTCTGCCCAAGTCGGTCTACAAGTCGGTCATCGCGACCATCGATCACGGCGCGAAGCTCGACCCGCTGGTCGCCGACGCCGTCGCCAGCGCCATGAAGGACTGGGCACTCGAAAAGGGCGCGACCCACTACGCCCACGTGTTTTACCCGCTGACGGGCCTCACCGCTGAGAAGCACGACAGCTTTCTGGAGCCCGTCTCCGACGGCTCCGCCCTCGCCGAATTCGCCGGAAAGACGCTGACCCAGGGCGAGCCCGACGCCTCCAGCTTTCCGAACGGCGGTCTGCGCAACACGTTCGAAGCACGCGGCTACACCGCTTGGGATCCGACCAGCCCCGCCTACGTGCTCGAGAACCCGAACGGCAACACCCTGTGCATCCCCACCGTCTTCGTGTCGATGACCGGTGAGGCGCTCGACCACAAGACGCCTCTGCTGCGCAGCCAGCAGGCGATGGGCGAGCACGCCGAGCGCATTCTGAAGCTCTTCGGCCACACCGACCCCGAGCACGTGGTGTCGTTCTGCGGCCCCGAGCAAGAGTACTTTCTGGTCGACCGCCACTTCTTCTTGGCCCGCCCCGATCTGCTGAATGCCGGCCGCACCCTGTTCGGCGCCAAGCCGCCCAAGGGCCAGGAGTTCGACGACCACTACTTCGGCGCCATCCCCGAGCGTGTGCTCGGCTTCATGATGGACACCGAGCGTGAGCTGTTCAAGCTCGGAATTCCCGCCAAGACCCGTCACAACGAGGTCGCCCCCGGCCAGTTCGAGATCGCCCCGATGTTCGAGAAGGCCAACCTGGCGGCCGACCACCAGCAGCTGCTCATGACCACGTTCAAGACCATCGCGAAGAAGCACGGCATGGAGTGTCTGTTCCACGAGAAGCCGTTCGCCGGCGTCAACGGATCGGGTAAGCACGTCAACTTCTCGCTCGGCAACTCCGAGGTGGGCAGCGTGTTCGTGCCCGGCGACACCCCGCACGAGAACGCCCAGTTCCTGGTGTTCTGCGCCGCAGTCATTCGCGCAGTGCACCTGTACGCGGGCCTCCTGCGGGCATCCGTCGCCTCGGCCACGAACGACCACCGGCTCGGTGCGAACGAGGCTCCCCCGGCCATCATCTCGATATTCTTGGGCGACCAGCTGCAAGACGTGTTCGCTCAGATCGCCAAGGGTGCCGCCACCAGCTCGAAGGGCAAGGGCACCATGATCATCGGTGTCGACACCCTGCCCGTGCTGCCCACCGACCCCGGCGACCGCAACCGCACCAGCCCGTTCGCCTTCACCGGCAACCGCTTCGAGTTCCGCGCCCCCGGATCGATGCAGAGCGTCGCCGGCCCGATGACCACCATCAACACGATCATGGCGGATTCGCTCGACTACATGGCGACCATTCTCGAGAAGGCGGTCACCGACGGCGACAACTTCGACGAGGCTGTTCAGAAGCTGCTCACCGAGATCATCACCGAGCACGGCGCGGTGGTCTTCAACGGTGACGGCTACGCCGACTCCTGGCCGATCGAGGCCGAGAAGCGCGGGCTCGCCAACCTCAAGACGACTCTGGATGCCCTGCCAGAGCTCATCACCGAACCCGCCATGGCGCTGTTCGAGAAGTACAAGGTCTTCAACCACCGCGAGATGCACTCCCGCTACGAAATCGGTCTCGAGCAATACACGCTCACCATCGGTGTCGAGGCGCGCATCACTCTCGAGGTCGGAGCAACGTCGGTGCTGCCCGCCGCCGTTCGTTACCAGACCGAGCTCGCCGCCAACGTCGCCGCGCTGAAGGCCGCGGGCGTCGAGGCCGACACGGATGCCCTGCTCGCCGTTTCGGGCCCGATCGCCGATCTCAAGACCGGCCTCGCCGCTCTGAAAGCCGCTCTCGGTGAAGACGTCGGCCACTCGGCCCTCGCCGAAGCCGAGCACGCTCGCGAGTCACTGCTGCCCGCGATGCTGGCTGTGCGCGCCGCCGCCGACACGCTCGAAGAGCTCGTCGCCGACGACCTCTGGCCGCTGCCGACCTACCAGGAAATGCTGTTCATGCTCTAACGAGAGCGAGCCGCGGGGACGGCTTTCGCGCATACGCGCCAGCGGCCGGTGACCGGTCTTAACGAGCATCCATGTGTGGGTGGCTTCTGACCGGTCACCGCCTTCGGCGCGCCCGCCTGTAACATGCGCGAAACAATGGCGACACTGCGGGGTAATCGCTCGCCCGTAGGCTCAGGGTTAGTTGCGACTGCAACTGTTCACGTACCAAGCCATTTGGAGCCTCTCAAATGTTCAGTGATTCCTCCGAGGTGCTCAAGTTCATCAAGGACACCGATGTAAAGTTCCTTGATATTCGGTTCACCGATCTTCCCGGTGTTCAGCAGCACTTCAACATTCCCGCATCCACTGTCGACGAGGAGTTCTTCTCCGTCGGCCAGATGTTCGACGGATCATCCATTCGAGGCTTCGCCTCGATTCACGAGTCAGACATGCAGCTCATTCCTGACGTCTCGACCGCATACATCGACCCCTTCCGCGTCGAGCGCACCCTCATCATCATCTTCGACATCTACAACCCGCGAAACGGCGAGATCTACTCGCGCGACCCGCGCCAGGTTGCGCACAAAGCCGAGCGCTACCTCGCTTCCACCGGCATCGCCGACACCGCGTTCTTCGCCCCCGAGGCCGAGTTCTACATCTTCGACGACGTTCGTTACGAAGTGAAGCAGAACAAGAGCTTCTACTCCGTCGACTCGAGCGAAGGCGCCTGGAACTCGGGTCGCGAAGAAGAAGGCGGCAACCTCGCCAACAAGACGCCCTACAAGGGCGGCTACTTCCCCGTCTCCCCCGTCGATCAGCACGCCGACCTTCGTGACGACATCTCGCTGAAGCTCATCGACGCCGGACTCATCCTCGAGCGCGCCCACCACGAAGTGGGCACCGCAGGCCAGGGCGAGATCAACTACCGCTTCGACACCATGGTGCACGCGGCCGACGACATCTTGAAGTTCAAGTACATCGTGAAGAACACGGCCACCCAGTGGGGCAAGACGGCCACGTTCATGCCGAAGCCACTCTTCGGAGACAACGGATCGGGCATGCACACGCACCAGTCGCTGTGGAACGAGGGCTCCCCCTTGTTCTACGACGAGGCCGGCTACGGCGGGCTCAGCGACGTTGCACGCTGGTACATCGGCGGCCTGCTCAAGCACGCCCCCGCGGTTCTCGCGTTCACCAACCCCACGGTGAACTCGTACCACCGCCTCGTGCCGGGCTTCGAGGCTCCCGTGAACCTGGTCTACTCGGCCGGTAACCGCTCGGCGTCGGTGCGAATCCCCATCACGGGTACCAACCCGAAGGCGAAGCGCATCGAGTTCCGGGCTCCGGATGCCTCGGGCAACCCGTACCTCGCGTTCGCCGCCCAGCTCATGGCTGGCCTCGACGGCATCCAGAACCGCATCGAGCCGCACGAGCCCGTCGACAAAGACCTCTACGAGCTGCCGCCCGAAGAGGCCGCGAACATCCCCCAGGTGCCCGCGTCGCTCGAGGCCGCTCTTTTCGCGCTCGAAGCCGACCACGAGTTTCTCACCAAGGGCAACGTCTTCACGCCCGACCTGATCGAGACCTGGATCTCGTACAAGCGTGAGAACGAGATCAAGCCGATCGCCCAGCGCCCGCACCCCTTCGAGTTCGAGCTCTACTACGGCGTCTGAGCTGATGGTCGCGCCCGCCCCTGTCGGGCGCGACGTATAAAGCTCTGCGGAACCGCGCGCCGCGAGTCTGCAAAGCCTGAGCGAACGGGCCGCATCCTTCTGGGTGCGGCCCTTTTCGCGCGCGGGGCGGGAGGCGGAGTCGCTTCGGTCGGAGCTGACGCGCTATCCCGACGTATTGCGGGGATACCGCGTCAGCTCCGACGAATCTCCCCTCGGCGGCAGCAGTGGCGACGACGACAGCGGCGGCAGTGGCGGCAGTGGCGGCAGCGGCGGCAGTGGCGACAGTGGCGGCGGCTCAGCTCCACCGAAGTCCGCCGAGAGTCCGCGAGCCGAGCCTGCGGCACCGCCCGCAAAGGCGGATGCCGGCCCGCTTGCGGCCGCGGATGCAGCCCCGCTTGCGGCCGCGGCCGCAGCCTCAACCGTGAACGCAGCTTCCGCCACACGCCGCGCCTCCCCGACCCGTGACCGCGGCCAGTTGTGTTTGCCGTGCGCCACCAGGTCGAGAACCAGCGCCTCGACTCGGCCCCACCCGAACATGGCTTGCGCGTAGGTGAGACGTATGACGAAGTAACCGCGTTCGTGCAGAATCAGGTCGCGGCGCCGGTCTTCGGCGAATGCCTCGGGCGATGAATGCCACTCCTTGCCGTCGAGTTCGACGACGAGCCGCTCCCCGATGAGCAGGTCGACATGACCGACGCCTTTGATCTGCGCTTGGGGGCGATACGGAATGCGACGGGCGCGTAGCCGCAACCTGGCGATCGTCTCGAGACCCGACTGCGCACTCGCATCGGTGAGCCGGATGATCGCGCAATGTCGCTTGTCGATGAATCCCGCCACCTGTTCCAGGTTCTGCTTGCTCGTCAGCCCGAGGTTCATCGCGCTGTCACAGAGAGAAACGGCGTAATCGCGCGGCTGACACGAGATGGCGTGCATCAGCGCGACATCGACGGGATCGGTGTGCCAGTGCGGTCGCGGGTGGTGTGCCGAATGCGTTCCGTGGAGCTTCACTCCCTGCACGGCGGCGTTCGTCAGCGCGACCGAGCGGTTATCGGGTGACGCCAGGTGGTTGGCATGTCGGTTCACGCGTACGTGAAGCAGATCATCCGCAACGCACCACACCCCGAGTTCTCGCAGCGCAGACACGCAGGTCAGGCTCCCGCCGACTCGAACGGCCCTGACGGCAGAGGGTGGTGCGTTCGCCGTCGCCACCCAGCCGCGACGAATGCGCGTGAGGCGCCCGTTGTCGACGGCACGCTCCGTCTGTTTGGCGGTGAATCCGGATGCCCGGAGCCGACCGAGGTTGGTGATGCCGCCGAATGACCCGACGACGTCTTCGATATTCATTGCAACAGTCTCGCCAATACGGATCGCGCGGGCGTCACTCGGGGCAGCAACTGTGGAGAACCGTTGGAACTCGTAATTGGGGAGAACGGTCGGGAAAGTGACCACCCGTCCACGTATTGCAGGGAGAACGGTCGGACGAGAGACCACATGGCTTCGTATTGCGGGGATGCGGCGTCAGCTCCGACGGTTCTCCCACCGCGGCGCCGGGCTCGGCTGACGGGGGCTCGGCCGGTGGGCTCTCAGCTGACGGGGGCTCGGCCGGTGGGCTCTCAGCCGACGGGGGCGCAGCTGGCGGAGAATCAGCCGACGGGGCCCGACCACGACCAGTGCGGCACGGGGACGGTGTCGGGGACATCGGCGGCGGCATCAGGATGCTCGGCCAGGGCATGGGTCGACCACCGGAAGTAATCGGCCAAGGTCGTGCGCAGTAGCTCGTCGGTGATTCCGACGTCGTCGAGTGCAGTGACGAAGCAGGCGATCGCACGGTCATCCATTTCGGTGTGGATGCCGTTGCCGGAGTGCAGCACCACGACGTGCTGCTGGTTCGCCATCGTTTCGGTATACACCGGCGGGCCGCCGAGCGCCTCACCCCAATAGGCGGTCAAGCGTTCGAGGTGGTCGGGGTGCTGGCCCGGGTGGCTGAAGGCGTGGCTGACGACCTCGTCGGCGAGACAGCGACGGTGCCACGCCTGCGCGAGAGCGCGCACCGACTCCGAACCGCCCATCGCGTCGTAGATCGAAGTCGTCACCCGCATAGTTTGACGCCGGGCACGTGCCAGGGTCAAGACTGCGCGCTTGGCGCGATAGTCGGCTCAGCTGTGCGCGATAACGCGGGGCGAACGAGCGCGGCGCCAGCGCGACGGTCGGCTCAGCGAGGCGCGATAACACGAGTCGCACCAACGCGGCGCCAGCGCGACGGTCGGCTCAGCGAGGCGCGATAACGCGCGACGATCGGCTCAGCGGTGCGCGACAACGCGGGGCGAACGAGCGCCGTGTCAGCGCGACGGTTGGCTCAGCGAAGCGCCCACCCTACAACGGGCCGGACGAGGCTTCAGCGCGACGATCGGCTCAGCGAAGCGCCCGCCCTACAACGGGGCGAACGAGCGCGGCGTCAGCGCGACAGCGCCACGATCGCCAGCACGCTCGTCGCGGCGAGAAGCACGAGCACGAGGCTGATACGCACGGCCAGGTTGCCCGAGAACCGCCGCCACGGCGTCGTCAGCTCCGGTCGCTCGAACGGTTTGGACGCCATACTGCATGCTATTCGGGAGGCAGCCCTCTCGGAGCGCCTGGGCAGCAGATGGCGAATAGTCGACCCTATCGTGTCGCCAGATGACGCATGCGCCAGAAGACAAGTTCGTCAGACGACGCATTCGCCAGACGACGCACGCGTCAGACGACGCACTCGGGAGTTGCCGCTACTGCTGGTTTTCGGTGAGCGTGACGCCGTACGAGCGCTCGGCGGTGTTGAAGAACGTGTCGCGGTCGCGCACGATGGCCTGGGGCGGCAGTTGCTCTGAGCGGGTGTGGGCCGCGGTGGTGCGGCGAACGGCGGTGCCGATGGCGAGAAACTCGATGAGGCCGCCGCCGAGGTCGTAGACGTAGGTCTTGATGCCGATGACGTCGTCGGCGCCGACGGCGGTGGCCTGCTGACGCACCTTGCCGAGCGACTCTTCGCGGGCGCCGTAGATGAGCTGGGTGAGCTCGTTGATCTCGCCCTTCACGAAGTTCTTGAAGGCCGAGGTGATGCCGCCGACGAAGCCGAGCGAGTAGACAGAGGTGCCCATCACGAGCTTCATCGGGGCGTAGCCGATGCGGGCCAGGCTCCACATCTCTTCGGCGGTGAGGTCGCTCGTGACCACACCCATCGCGGCCAGCGCGGGGTCGGAGATGTCGTGCCGCGAGGCGGTGCCCACCATGAGCATCTCCTGAACGGCGGCGCCGCCGAACGGCAGGATGTTCGTGGTGATGCCGACCACGGCGTTCGCCCCGACCGACCGTGCTTCGTCGACGATGCGCTGCAGGGCGAGGTTGCGGGTCTGGGCGAACAGGTCGCTGTATTGCGTCACCTCACCCCGCGCCATCTGCTTGAACGCGCCGGTGATGCCTCGGCCTACCCCGATGGAGTAGGCCACGTTTCCCATCACGAACGAGACGGGCTCGTAGCCGGCATCGACTTGGCAGAACAGCTCTTGGCCGTCGCTCGCTGAGGTGAAGGCGGTGGCGGGCACCCCGACCTTCTGGTGCAGCGTCGATGCGACCGACAGGAACTCGATGTTCTGCGAGTGAAAGATGAGCTCGGTGGTCACACTGGTGGCGCCGTGCCCGGCGTGCTGCTGCATCTCGCCGATGAGACGCTGCATGGAGAGGTGCCGGCCCTGCGTGATCATCTCGGTGATGGCGGTGATCTCCCCACCGACCATGCCGCGGAACCCCGCGCTCATCGACCCGAGAAACCCGCGCGAGAAGACGCTGTTGCCCACCAGCAGATTGCCCGGGTGGTACCCCAGCAGGTCGATGCAGTACATCTCGTTGCCACTCAGCCCGCTCAGCACGGATTGACGCACCGGCGCCGGATCAGTCATGTCAACCTCTTTCGAATGTGTATTCGAGTATACCTCAGTTAGAGATCCCCGTAAAAATCCCGCTCGAAGATCGCCCGCGCCCGCCGCGTCACCGCGAGATAGTCCTCTTCGAGCGCCGTCGCCGACCCCGGCGGGTACTCCATGAGGCGTGCGACGCCTTCGAGCTGACGGCGGTCGAGCGGCAGCACGTCGGCGGTGCGGTTGGTCCAGAGCGTCATGCACGAGCGCGCGCGGGAGGCGAAGATCCACGCCTCGCGCAACCGGTCGGCGTCGGCCGGATCGACGTAGCCCGCCGCCACTTCGGCGGCCAGAGCATCCAGTGTCGACGTCGTCTGGAACGACGGATGATCGTGGCCGTGCTCGAGCTGAAGCAGCTGCACATACCACTCCACATCGCTGAGCGAGCCGCGCCCGAGCTTGAGGTGCCGCGCCGGGTCGGCGCCCTGCGGCAGCCGTTCGTTCTCGACCCGGGCCTTCAGCCGCTTCACCTCGCGCACCTCTTGAGCCGTGATCGCCGCAGGGTATCGCACCTCATCGGCGAGGGCCTCGAAGTCCCGGATGAGCGACTCGTCGCCCGCGACACCGGATGCGCGCAGCAGCGCCTGCGCCTCCCAGGTGAGCGACCAGCGCTCGTAGTACGCCCGGTACGAGTCGAGCGACCGCACCACGATGCCGTTCTTGCCCTCGGGCCGCAGATCGATGTCGAGTTCGAGCGGCAGCCGACGGTCTTCGGTCAGCCGCACCAGTTCGTTGACGATGAAACGGGCGACGGACTGTGCCGTCTCCTGGCTCACGGTACGAGCCCGGTAGACGTACATCACGTCGGTGTCGGAGCCGAAGCCGATTTCGCGGCCACCGTACCGGCCCATGCCGATCACTGCGAATTCGATGCCGTCACCGTTGGCAAGCGCCGCCGACTGGCGGATCACGCCGAGGGTTCCGCGCAAGAACACGGTGGTGACGTCGGTGAGGGCCCGCGCGAGGTCTTGCACGTCGATCAATTCGAGTACAGAGGCGAGCGCCAGCCGCAGCACCTCGCGCCGGCGAGCCGTTCGCAGCGCGGCCGCGGCGGCATCCGGAGTGTCGTGCCGGCCGATGATAGCCTGCGTCTCGAGCGAGAGCGTCTCGAACGAACGAGGTCTGAGGTCGCTGTCGTTCTCGAGCCAGGCGGCCGACTCGGGGATGCGCTCGAGCAGCTCGGCCGCGAATCGTGAGCCCGAGAGCACCTGCGTCAGCCGAGACGCGGCCCCCGACGAGTCGCGCAGCATGCGCAGGTACCAGTACGTCTCCCCCAGCGTGTCGCTCAACCGGCGGAACGCCAGCAGACCGAAATCGGGGTCGGCGCCGTTCGCGAACCACTGCAGCATCACGGGCAGCAGGTGCCGCTGAATGGCGGCGCGGCGCGAAACCCCCGCCGTCATCGCCGCGATGTGGCCGAGAGCGCCGCGAGGGTCTTGAAAGCCGATGGCCGCGAGGCGCGCGACGGCCTGCTCGCTCGTCAGCCCGAGCTCGTCGGTGCCGAGCGCCGCAACCGCGGCGAGCAGGGGCCGGTAGAACAGCCGCTCGTGCAAGGTGCGCACGCGCACCTTGATGTCGTTCCACAGCTCGAGCAGGGCCGGCGCACTCGGTGCAAGCTCGGTGGCGCGAGCCAGCACGCGCTGCTCGAACTCGTCCCGCGGCACGAGATGGGTTCGGCGAAGCCGCCGCAACTGCAGGCGGTGCTCCATCAGCCGCAACACGCGGTAGTCGTGCGAGAAGTCGTGCGCCTCGACGCGCCCGATGTACCCCTGGTCAGCCAGGGCCGCCAGCGCTTCGAGCGTGGCCGCCTGCCGCACCAGCGGGTCGTTCTGGCCGTGCACGAGCTGCAACAACTGCACCGTGAACTCGACGTCGCGCAGGCCGCCGGGGCCGAGTTTCAGCTGGTAGTCGATCTCGTCGGCCGGAATGTTGTCGGTGACCCGGTGCCGCATCACCTGCACCGACTCGACGAACCCGTCGCGTGCCGCGCTGCTCCACACCAGCGGGCGCACGGCCTGCACGTAACGCTCGCCCAGCTCGAGGTCGCCCGCCAGCGGTCTGGCCTTGAGCAGGGCCTGAAACTCCCAGTTCTTCGCCCAACGGTCGTAGTAGGCGATATGCGACTCGAGCGACCGAACGAGCGCGCCCGCTTTGCCCTCGGGCCGCAGGTTCGGGTCGACCTCCCAGAGCGGCGGCTCCATCGCCGTCTCCATGATGCCGTGCATCGTGAGCATGGCCAGAGCCGTGGCGATGTCGATGGCACGAGCCGTCGAGAGCCCCTCGGCTTCGCAGCCCTCGGCGACGTAGATCACATCGACGTCGCTGACGTAGTTGAGCTCTTGCGCGCCGGCTTTTCCCATGCCGATGATGGCCAGCCGTGTCGCCGCCACCTCCTCCCGTGCGAAGAACCAGCGGCTCTGCCCGCGAGTGGATGCCCGTGCCCGAGCACAGGCCAGCGACGCGTCGAGCGCGGCAGAGGCCAGGTCGGCGAGCGTATCGGCGATGAGTCCGATTCCGGCCACCGGGTCACGCTGCTCGAGGTCGAACGCCGTGATCTGCGCGAGGATGCGGCGGTACCGCACGCGAAGCAGCGTCCAGGCGCCTTCGCCGGCGATGGTGGCGAAACCGTCGACGCTGCCGACCGAGTTGAGCAGGGCATCCTGCAGCTCGCTCAGCGTGGGCAGCGTGGCGACGCGCGATTCGAGTGCGGTGAGTTCTTCGGGGTGCCGCAGAAAGAAGTCGCCGAATCCGCTCGACATGCCGACCACCCGCAGCAGCCGTGTGCGCGAGGGCTCCTGCTGCAGCAGCTCGACGGTCGGCGTCGCGGGGAGGCGAAGCAGTTTGACGAGGTAGTCCAGCGCCTGGTCGGGGTCAGCGGTGAGCTGCAGCGACGCGAGCAGCTCGGGCAGGCCGACCTGCCCGAGGTCGGCAGCGATCTCGAGCTCGGTCTGCGCGCGGGTGAGTTCAGAGAACCCCACCCGAGCGAGCTCGGTGAGGGTTGTCTGTTCGCGTGTCATCGTCGACGTTTCATACTGCTGCGCAGCGGATGCTCGGCCGACGGATGCCCGCTGCGGCCCTCGAGCACCCAGTCTCTACAGCATCTCCAGGTTGCTCTTCAGCTCGAACGGGGTCACCTGGTCGCGGTAGGCCGCCCACTCCTGACGCTTGTTGAGCAGCACGTAGTTGAAGACGTGCTCGCCCAGCGTCTCTGCGACGAGCTCGGAACGTTCCATCTCGACGATGGCCGCGTCGAGGCTCGCCGGCAGCGCGCTGTAGCCGAGGGCCTTGCGCTCGGAGTCGCTGAGCGCCCAGACGTTGTCTTCGGCCTCGGGCGGCAGCTCGTAGCCCTCTTCGATGCCCTTGAGCCCGGCCGCCAGCAGCAGCGAGTAGGCGAGGTACGGGTTGGCTGCCGAGTCGATGGCGCGGTATTCGATGCGCGAACTCTGGCCCTTGTTCGGCTTGTACAGCGGAACGCGAACCAGCGCCGAGCGGTTGTTGTGGCCCCAGCAGACGAAGCTCGGAGCCTCGTCGCCGCCCCAGAGCCGCTTGTAGGAGTTCACGAACTGGTTCGTGACGGCCGTGATCTCGGGCGCGTGCTTCAGCAGGCCGGCGATGAACTGCCGGCCGATCTTCGAGAGCTGGTATTCGGCCCCCGCCTCGAAGAACGCGTTTGCGTCGCCCTCGAAGAGCGAGAGGTGGGTGTGCATGCCCGATCCGGGCTGACCCGAGAGCGGCTTCGGCATGAACGTGGCGTACACGCCCTGCTCGATGGCGACCTCTTTGATGACCGTGCGGAACGTCATGATGTTGTCGGCGGTGGTCAGCGCGTCGGCGTAGCGCAGGTCGATCTCGTTCTGACCGGGGCCGGCCTCGTGGTGGCTGAACTCCACCGAGATGCCGAGGTCTTCGAGCATGCGTACCGACCGGCGCCGGAAGTCGTGCGCCGTGCCACCGGGAACGTTGTCGAAGTAGCCCGCCTTGTCGACCGGCTCGGGGCCGTCGGGGCCGTACTGCGACGATTTGAGCAGGTAGAACTCGACTTCGGGGTGCGTGTAGAACGAGAAGCCGCGGTCGCCGGCCTTGGCGAGCGTGCGCTTCAGAACGTTGCGCGGGTCGGCCACAGCTGGCTGCCCGTCGGGCGTCGTGATGTCGCAGAACATGCGTGCGGTGGGGTCGATCTCCCCCCGCCACGGAAGAATCTGAAAAGTGGTGGGGTCTGGATGCGCCAGCACATCGGCCTCGAACGACCGCGTGAGCCCCTCGATGGCCGACCCGTCGAAACCGAGCCCCTCGGCGAAGGCACCCTCGACCTCGGCCGGCGCGATGGCGACCGACTTGAGGGTACCGATCACATCGGTGAACCAGAGCCTGACGAACTTGACGCCGCGCTCTTCAATGGTGCGAAGAACGAAGTCACGCTGCTTATCCATCGACGGTGAGTACCTCTTTCTGGCGAGTGGTGCTGCCGCTATTAGGCTAGTGGCTATGCCGAGACTTCGCTTAGCGCTGGCCCAAACCAACCCCATTGTCGGAGACCTCGAAGGCAACTCGCGAGGCATCGTCGCCGCGGTGCGGCGCGCACGGGATGCCGGAGCCGACCTCGTAGCGTTCGGTGAGATGGCGCTCTCCGGGTACCCGATCGAAGACCTGGCGTCACGGCCGTCTTTTCTTGCCGCCTGCCGCCGCCGGGCATCCGCTCTGGCCGCGGAGCTCGGTGAGGCGGGGCTCGGCGACGTGGTGGTGGTGGTCGGGCATCCTGACGGCCCGTTCGAGCCGCGCCGGTTCACCACCAGCAACGCACCGACGGCGATCGCCCAGAACGTCGCCAGTGTCATGCAGAACGGCGAAGTGGTGGCTCGGTACGCCAAGCACCACCTGCCGAACTACTCGGTGTTCGATGAGTACCGCATCTTCATTCCCGGTGACGAGCTGCTCGTGCTGCGCATGCGGGGGGTGGATGTTGCGCTCATCATCTGCGAAGACATGTGGCAAGACGGGGGGCCCGTCAACCGGGTGGCGTCGGCCGACGCCGGGCTGCTGCTGGTGATCAACGCCTCGCCGTACGAGCGCGACAAGAACGAGGTGCGGCTGCCGCTGGTGACGCGGCGGGCTGTGGAGAACGACACCTGCGTCGCCTATGTGAACATCGTGGGCGGTCAGGATGATCTGCTCTTCGATGGCGACAGCGTCGTCGTCGACCGGTCGGGCCAGATCGTCGCGCGCGCACCGCAGTTCGTGCCGCATCTGCTCGTGGTCGACCTCGACCTCGAGGATGCCACGGAGCACGAGCTGCCCGCGGATGTCGCGCTGGTGGAGCTTGCCGCGCCCACCGCCGAGAGCGCCGCGCCCGCAGCGATCACTTCGGATATCGCCGTGGTGCCCGAGGAGCTCGAGCAGATCTGGAACGCTCTCGTGCTGGGGCTCGGCGATTACGTGCGTAAGAACGGCTTTCAGTCGGTCATCCTCGGGCTCTCCGGCGGCATCGACTCGTCGGTGGTCGCGTCGCTGGCGGCCGACGCCATCGGGGCGTCGAAGGTGTACGGTGTGTCGATGCCGAGCCGGTGGTCGTCGGATCACTCGCGCTCCGATGCCGATGACCTCGCAGAACGAATCGGGGTGCACTACGAGACGCAAGCCATCGCCGACCTCGTGACTCCCGTCGAAGACCAGCTGCAGCTCGACGGCATCGCGGCCGAGAATCTGCAGGCGCGCATCCGGGGCATCATTCTGATGGGGCTGTCGAACCAGAAGGGCCACCTCGTACTGACGACGGGCAACAAGAGCGAGCTCGCCGTGGGCTACTCGACGATCTACGGAGACTCGGTGGGGGGTTTTGCTCCACTGAAAGACGTTCCGAAGATGCTGGTGTGGGAGCTGGCGCGCTGGCGCAACCTGTTCGCAGAACGCCGTGGGGAAACGCCGCCCATCCCCGAGAACTCGATCTCCAAACCCCCCTCGGCCGAGTTGCGCCCCGACCAGACCGACCAGGATTCGTTGCCCGAATACGAGGTGCTCGACGCTCTGCTCGAGGAGTACATCAACGGCGGACTCGGGCGCACCGAGCTCGTCGAGCGCGGCTTCGATGCCGAGACGGTCGACCGCATCGTCTCGCTCGTGGACCACTCGGAGTGGAAACGCCGCCAGTCGGCGATCGGCACCAAGATCTCCCGCACGGCCTTCGGCCGCGACCGTCGCCTGCCCATCACCTACCGCCCCACCGACGTCAGCTGACACCGGCGAGAGCGACACGTGCGGACGAGAGCGACCGCCTCGGCGCCTCATCTCGTCCGGAAGGGTCGCGGTCGCGGATGGGTAGGATAGGGGCATGACGGAGCAGTCCCCTCGCAAGCGCGTGAGAACGCGGCACTTTCAAATAGCGAAGGAGAACGGAACACCGATCGTCGGCCTCACCAGCTACGACCAGCTCTCGGCCGCCATCTTCGACGCCGCCGATATCGACTTTCTGCTGGTGGGTGATTCCGCGGGAAACAACGTGTTCGGCAACGAGACCACGCTCGCTGTGACGGTCGATCAGCTCATTCCGCTGGCGCGAGCTGTCGCCGGCGCCGCCTCGCGCGCACTGGTCGTCGGAGATATGCCGTTCGGTTCATATGAGGGCGGCCCCGACGATGCGCTGCACACCGCCGTACGCTTCATGAAAGAGGCGAATGTGCACGCCGTCAAGCTCGAGGGCGGCGTGCGCAGCGCGCCGCAGATCCGGCGCATCGTCGACTCGGGCATCCCGGTGATGGCGCACATCGGCTTCACGCCGCAGAGCGAGCACGGGCTGGGCGGGCACATCATTCAGGGCCGTGGTGAGGGCGCCGAGCAGTTGCTCGCCGACGCGCACGCGGTCGAGGATGCGGGGGCGTTCGCGGTGGTGCTCGAGATGGTGCCGAGTTCCGTTGCGAAACGGGTCACCGAAGAACTGCGCATCCCGACCATCTCGGTGGGCGCCGGGCCCGATTGCGACGGGCAGCTGCTCGTCTGGACCGACTTCGCCGGCTTCTCGCAGGGCCGCGTGCCGCGCTTCGTGAAGCAGTACGCGAACCTCACCCAGGTACTGACCGACGCGGTCACCGCGTTCCGCGCCGATGTGGCGTCAGGTGCGTACCCCGCTCCCGAGCACGAATTCGAAGGATGAGCCGCAATCGCACGGCCGCCGGGGCACGAGTGCTCATCACCGGTGCGGGCAGCGGCATGGGGCTGCTCTACGCCGAACGAGCGGTGGCCGAAGGCGCCGCAGACGTCGTGCTGTGGGATCGCAACGCCGACAAGATCGAAGCGTTGGCCGAGCGGCTGAACGCACAGCCCGGGCAAACTCGCGTGCATCCGTACCGCATCGACGTGTCTGACCCCGAGAGCATCGCCGGCGCCGCCGAGCGGGTGCTCGCCGAGGTCGGCGTGCCCGACGTACTCATCAACAACGCGGGCATCGTGCGCGGCAAGTACTTCTGGCAGCACGACACCGTCGACGACACCATCGAGACCATGAAGATCAACGCGCTGGGGCCGATGATCGTGACGCGAGCGTTTCTGCCCGCCATGATCGAGAGCCCCCGCCCGAGTCGCATCGTGAACATCGCCTCGGCGGCCGGCATGATCTCGAACCCCCGGATGAGCGTCTACGCCGCCTCGAAGTGGGCCGTCATCGGCTGGAGCGACTCGGTTCGCCTCGAGCTGACGCAGCAGGGCCACGGTCACGTCAAGGTCACCACGGTGGCCCCGAGCTACATCTCGACGGGCATGTTCGAGGGCGCGAAGGGCCCGGTGATGACACCGATCATGACGCCCGAGTACGTGGTCGATCGCGTCTGGAGGGCCATGCTCGCCGGCAAGCCGCTCCTGCTGCTGCCGAAGAGCGTGCACATCGCGAAGGTCGCGAAGGGCCTGCTGCCGACCGTCATCTGGGACAAGATGGCCGACAACGTGTTCGGGCTCTACTCCACCATGAGCGACTTCACCGGCCGAGAGGGCAAGAACTAGTCGTTCGCGGCGTCTTCTTCGGCCCACTTCGCCGAGTTGGCGCGCAGCGTCTCGAGAGCGTGCTCGGCCTCGAGCTTGGTCTCGAACGGGCCCACACGCTCGGGTGCCGGTGACACGTAACCGAACTCCACCGCGCCGGTGTTGATGTTGTACCAGTACTGCTTCGACGGGTCGCCCGACATGTGTTTCTCCTTGGCAGAAGCGTCGCACCGGCAGTCATCGCCGGAGCCTGAACTACGATTGATCCTATGCCAAAGGACTCCGCCGGCCACCTCACCCCGGGCCGGGTCTCCCCGCTGCGGGCCGTGCCGCTCACCATCGAACGGCCCGAATACGTGGGCAAGAGAGAGCCCAACGAATCCGGGTTCGGCGACGTCTACTCCCCCGCTCGCATCGCCGACATCCGCGAGTCGTCGCGCATCGCCGCGCAGGCTCTGGCCTTCGTGGGCGAGCACGTCGCGCCCGGGGTGACCACCGACGAACTGGATGCTCTGGGCCACGACTTTCTCGTCGCCCACGACGCCTACCCGTCCACCCTCGGCTACCGCGGCTTTCCGAAATCGCTGTGCACGAGCGTGAACGAGGTCATCTGCCACGGAATCCCCGACAACACCGTGCTGCAGGGCGGCGACATCGTGAACGTCGACATCACCGCCTACAAGAACGGCGTGCACGGCGACACGAACGCCACGTTTTTCGCGGGCGAGCCGAGCGAGGAGGTGCGGCTGCTGGTCGAGCGCACTCGTGAGGCGATGAACCGCGGCATCAAGGCCGTGGCCCCTGGCCGGCAGGTCAACGTCATCGGGCGCGCCATCGAGTCGTACGCCAAGCGGTTCGGCTACGGAGTCGTGCGCGACTACACCGGTCACGGCGTGGGCGAAGTGTTCCACTCGGGTTTGATCATTCCGCACTACGACTCCGCGCCACGGTTCGACGACGTGATCGAAGTCGGCATGGTGTTCACCATCGAACCGATGCTCACGCTCGGCGCTCAAGAGTGGGAGCTGTGGGCCGATGACTGGACCGTCGTCACCCGCGACCGCTCCATCACCGCGCAGTTCGAGCACACGCTCGTGGTCACCGAGCGTGGCGCCGAGGTACTGACGCTGCCAGAATAGACTCTCTCTCAGTGCCTCATAGCAGAGGCGAGCGATCGAAAGAGACGACGATGACAGACAGCACCGAGGCCGCCACCACATCCGCCGCAGCGCAGCAGCCCGCCGGGTCGTCGTCAGACACCAAGGCGACCATCGCCATCGGCATCGACATCGGCGGTACCGGCATCAAGGGCGCCATCGTCAACACCGAGACCGGCGAGCTGCTCAGCGACCGCATCAAGTTCGCTACCCCTGAGGGCGGAAAGCCCAAAGACGTGGTCGACACGGTCGACAAGCTGCTCGAAGCGCTGAAAGATGCCCCGGCCGACGCTCCCATCGGCATCGACTTTCCGGCCGTGGTGCAGCAGGGCCGCACCATGTCGGCCGCGAACGTGTCGAAGAAGTGGATCGGCCTCGAGGCCGAAAAGCTCTTCGAAGGCTCGCTGAAGCGCGACATCACCTTCGTGAACGACGCGGATGCCGCCGGTTATGCCGAGGTGAAGTTCGGCGCCGCGAAGGGCAAGAACGGCCTCATCATCATGACCACGCTCGGCACCGGCATCGGCACGGCGCTCATCTACAACGGTGTACTCATTCCGAACGCCGAGCTCGGACACATTCAGATCGACGGCGGCGACTACGAGAAGAAGGCCTCATACGCGGCCAAGGAGCGCGAAGAGCTCAGCTGGACGCACTGGGCCGCTCGCCTGCAGACCTACTACTCCGAGCTCGAGAACCTGCTCTGGCCCGACCTGTTCATCGTGGGCGGCGGCGTGTCGAAGAGCTACGAAGAGTTCTTGCCCATGGTGTCGATTCGCACGCCGCTGGTCGTCGCCACGCTGCGCAACAACGCGGGCATCCTGGGCGCCGCGTCGCTCGCGGTGCAGCCGAAGGTGCTCGTGAACGTGAACCAGCTCGTCGGCGAACCCACTCCGACGCCGAAATAGGCAGAGTCTGAGTCGGAGGGCATGGCAATGGCGATCGAGCGCGAGACGCTGTATTGCTCCGATGCGGCGACGTGGGCCGAGTGGCTCGCCGCGCACCACGAGTCGTCGCCGGGCATCCGTCTCGCCATCGCCAAGAAGGGCGGCGATCACTCGAGCGTGAGCTACGCCGAAGCCCACGACGAGGCGCTGTGCTACGGCTGGATCGATGGCCAGAAAGGCAGCCTCGACGAGCACCACTTTCTGCAGAACTTCGGCCCCCGCCGCCCGCAGAGCCTCTGGTCGAAGATCAATGTCGACAAGGCCGAGGCGCTCGTCGCAGCCGGTCGCATGAAGGCCGCCGGCCTCGCCGAGATCGAGCGCGCCAAGGCGAATGGCCGCTGGGCCGCGGCCTACGCCGGGTCGAAAAGCATCGCGGTTCCGGATGATCTCTCCGCCGCCCTGGCCGCGAATCCCGACGCCGCCGCCTTCTTCGCGACCCTCTCGGCCACCAACCGCTACGCCATTCTGTTCCGCATCAACAACGTCAAGCGTGCCGAAACCCGCGCACGCAAGATCGCCGACTACGTGCTGATGCTCGGCCGCCACGAAACTATCTACCCCCAGAAGCTGGCCGACTAGGGTTCAGCCCGATCGAACTGCGTGTTTGTGCGGGTCGTCGCGCGCGTCGCTCGCACAAAGTCGTAGTTCGATGTCAGCGGGTGGGGCGAGTGGGCCGGCTGTTACGCCGGGTTCTGTCTTGGGCGGGCGCCGCGAGGCGCTCATCCATGGACGGCCATCTATCTACGACGTACGTTGCCGCACGCCTCTAGCGGTCTACCCGAAGACACGACGAGCAGCCGTATCGCCTTCTGTCTGACCTTGCTCCGGGCGAGGTTTACCAAGCCAGCCATGTCACCATGGCAGCTGGTGGTCTCTTACACCACCGTTTCACCCTTACCCCGAGGCCCGAAGGCACCCGGAGGCACCTCTGGAAATCGTGGCGGTCTGTTCTCTGTGGCACTGTTCTCTCGGGTCTCCCCGGGTGGGTGTTACCCACCGCCCTGCTCTGCGGAGCCCGGACGTTCCTCGGTGGCCCTCACTTCTGCGAGTACGAGACTCGCGGATGCTCCAGCCAACGCGACCGTCTTGCCGACCCATTCGCAGCCCCGAGTCTACCGCTACGCACCGCACACCCTCGTCGGTATCTCTTACCACGCCTGCGCCGCAGCCGTCGTCGACTGCATATACGCACTACTGATATACGCCCTACTGAAGCCGGAGCGTTTCGATGAGCACGATCTGTCTCACCGTCGCCCGACGCTCAGAACGGAGGATCGGTCTGCACACCGTGCGGATTCGAAGTCACAAGCGGTGCTCTGCTGTCGGCTGATCGTGCTGGGTGCCACTCGGTGAACCGCGGCTTCGGCCGAACGATCGGCGTCGGCTCGACGCGATAGGCGAAGCCAGCGGGAGAGGTCCAGGTGATGATGCCCGAACCTCCCGGGTCTTGCTCGACCTTCCACTCGGTGTGATGCTTCACTTTGTGATGTGTGGAACACAGCGGCGCGATGTTGCCGAACGAGGTTTCACCGCCTTCGCTCCACGCGCGAGTATGGTCGAGCTCGGCGACAGCTGATGAAGTGCAGCTGATCGGAAAAGTGCATTCCTGGTAAGCCAATCGCACTAGTTCATCGAGTTCGGCCGGTGGTTTGTAACGCTGTCGACCGTAATTCAGCACGCAACCTGTGATGGGATCGGTGAGAACACGCACGAGGGATGGCGCATCGCGTGCCAGCTCGAGGGCCGTAAGTCGGTCGATCGGGCCGAAACCCTCGAGCTGGGCCGGGTCGAGATAGGTCGGATCACAGTGAGTCGGGTCGAGATCAGCTGGCGCTGTGCGTTGAGGGCCGATCTGCGTGGGCACCGCACCGAGAAGCGTCAGCACGGGAACCGTGAGGCGAACGTGGGGCCGGATTCCGCGCGTCGCACCGGGGATCGAGGTCTCACCGTTGAGCATGAGGTCGGTGAGAGCATCGGCCCGCAGCTGGGTGAGCGTGCGTGGATCGCCGGCATTCTTGAGCGATCGGGCGAGTTCTGTAGCGCGATTGTAGATTGCGAGGGCTTCGACAGCGGGCAGATAGTGAGTCAGGTACGCCATGCCGTCGGCGCCCGGCTCGACGTACACCCGTCGGGTCTTCGCGGCTTCGAGGTGGCGCTCGATCGCCGTCGTTGGCTGGGCCGATTCCACCGCGGCACGGGCTTCGCGTTCGAGCCGTTGCACCGAGACCGTCTCGGCGACGGGAAGGACGCGCCGTTCGTAGTCGGCGAGAACGTCGTCTGCCAGCACAAAGCTGTGCTGAACGATCTTCTCAGCGTGACGATAGGAGATCATGCCCCGCCGGAGCGCGTCGAGGGTTTCGGGGAAATCTGCGGTCAAGCGTGAGCTGGTCTCGACAGCCCGGCGAGCATCTGGCTCGTTCAGGTGGAGGGCGGCGGCGAGTTCGGTCACGACCTCACGCTCTGCCACGGCCTCGGCCGACCATCCCGTGCCGCTTGTACCGGCCGTGCCACCGGCCGAACGGTCGACCGGGCGGAGTTCGAGGCGCGCGCGACGAACTCGCTCGATTCGAACCGCCTGGTCGGCCTGTGCCTCGGCGATTGCGCGCGCGCCGTCGATCACCTCTCGAACGGCCAAGGCGAGCACGTCGCGCAGCTCTTCGACGGGCACCGACTCGACGACGTCGTCTTCGCAGATGAACCGGACACCAGCGAAACACTTCGCAGCGAAAGGATCCGCTGCGAACGGCTCCGCAGTGAAAACTTCAGACGTCACCCAGACGCTCACAGCGTCGTCGGTCGCGACCGGCGAACAAAATGGGTTGAATATTGCTCGGTCATGATTGAAGTAGATCACGAACCTCTGACATCGACTTTCTCCACGCCAGCCCGACCAGCCCGACCGGCCCGAGCAGCCAGAGCGGCCCCTACAGCCCCGACTCCTCCGTGCGCACGAGAATGCAGCTGCTGTCAGGGTCGAGCACCACGTCGTCGGGCTCGGCCTGGCGAATCTTCGCGAGGTCGGATTCGTGCAGCTTCACGTTGCTGCCCATCGAGATTCCGCGCGTGAGCAGTGCGGCGCCGATGCCGTACCGCTCCCGCTGCCGGTTGTAGAGCGCGAGCAACTCGTCGCTCACACCCGCGGCGATGAGGTCGCGCGAGACTTGCACTCCGGCGCGCTCGTGGTTGATCTCGGCGAGAGCAGCATCGCGCGAGACCACCAACTCGTCGCGCTCGGCCGTGAAGACGCCGAGCTCTTCGGTGACGACGGCGAGTCTCGCGTTGATGTCGTCGAGCCGCTCCATGACCGCCAACTCTATGTCTTCGAGGTCGGAGCGGCGCTTCTCGAGGGAGGTGATCTCGTGCTCGAGCCCCTGAATGTCTTTCGCCGATGAGCTCAACTGCAGTCGGTCGCGGTCGCGCTTCAGGCGCGCAGCCACGACCTCCACGTCGGATTCCACCCGCGAGATCTCGAGCTCGGCGTCTTCGAGCTCACCGCGCACGGCGGCGTGCCGGTGCGAGACCTCCGACGTCTGCCCGGCCAACTCGTCGAGCCTTTTCTGCTGCGGCAGCGTCTTAGCCTTGTGGCCGAGCTGGGCGAGGCGGGTGTCGGCCGCCTGCAGGTCGAGCAGCGACCTCTGTTCTGCGACGGGTGCTTTCATGATGGGTGCTGGTTCCTTCGGTGAAACGGATGATCGGGGCCGGAGTACTGAGTCAGGTCAGAGTCACTGCGTGACGACGAACTCCCAGGGGTCGGTACGAATGTCGCTGACGCTCACGGTGACGCCCGGCAGGGCATCCCGCAGCTGGGCTGCTGCGACGTCGAGCCAGAGCCACTCGCTCGCCCAGTGCGACACGTCGATGAGCGCGGGCCCTCGGCCGAGCAGGGCTTGTTCGCGGGCCTCGGAAGCGGGATGGTGCCGCAGATCAGACGTGATGTACACATCGGCCGACCGCACCTCGGGGTTGCCGAGCAGCGAGTCGCCGGCGCCGCCGCACAGCGCGACGCGCGAGATCGGTGTGTCGTACCCGCCGGAAACCCGGATGCCCGTGGCCGTGGCCGGCAGCAGTTCGGCCAGAATCAGTGCGAGCCGCCCGAGGGTGACCGGCTCGGCGAGGTCGCCCGCCCGGCCCAGGCCGGTTCCCGGCACCGCGCCCGCGACCAGCGCAACCTCGTTCGCCAGCCCGAGCCTGCGTGCGATGACGCTCGAGACGCCGTTGTCGACGATGTCGGCGTTCGTGTGCGCCGCGACCAGGGCGCAGCCGCCGCGAATCAGCCGCGCGAGCATAGACCCCTTGTAGGTGGTCTCTGCGACCGTCGTCACCCCGCGCAACAGAAGCGGATGATGCACGAGCAACAAATCGTCTCCGGCAGCCACAGCCTCGTCGACCGTCTCGGCGACGGCGTCGACGGCGAGACGGATGCTCGTGACCTCGGCCTGCGGGTCGCCCGAGAGCAGCCCGGGCGCATCCCACGGCTCGGCATGCTCGACGGGCCAGAGCCCCTCGATCACTGCGTTGACTTCACGAACCGTAACTGACACGACTCCAGCCTACGGGGGCGGGCGTCACCGCGGCACCGACTCCGTCACGACGAACTTCGTGTTGCGTCCCAGCTCGCGGGTCGGCCCGACCAGCCGGCGCAGATCGGCCTGATAGGCGAGGTGCGAGTTGAACACCGTGAAAAGCCGCCCGCCCGGCCGCAGCACGCGCGCCGCATCGCGGAACATCTCCAGCGCGACTCCGGTGTGCACGGAACTGCCCACGTGAAAAGGCGGGTTGCAGACGATCACGTCGGCGCTGTCGTCGGGTTGTTTCGAGAGCAGGTTGTCGCGAACCACGCTCACCCGATCATCCACGCCGTTCGCTGCCACGGTGCCCCGGGCCGACGCGACGGCGGCCGCGGAGGTGTCGCTGGCGATGACGTTCCAGTCAGGGTTCTGCCGCGCCAGGGCGGCCGCGAGGATGCCCGTTCCGCAGCCGAGGTCGATGGCAGTGAGTCGGGCAGGTGCCGGCTGCCCCACGGCGGCCGATGGCGGTGCCGTCGCCTGCGGCGGCACGATCTGGTCGAGAAACGACAGCAGAAACCGCGTGCCGATATCGAGCGTCGTGCCCGAGAAGGCGCCGCCGTACGCCACCACGGTCAGGCCCAGCTCTGCGTTCTCGTCGACGCGCGGGTACCGCGGAGCATCCGCGGGCCGGGCGAGCCCGCGAGCGATCAGCACCCGCGACTTCTGCCGAGCACGTGTGGCAGAAACCTCGGCGAACGAGCGGCCGAGCACGTCGTTCATGGCAAGTGTGAGGTGCTTGATGCGGCCGCCCGCGAAGACCACCACGTCGTCGTCGGCGTGCCTCGCGATGAGGTCGGTCACCTCGTCGAGCTCGGCGAGCGAGCGCGGCAACTGCAGCAGCACGACTCGAGCGCCAGAAACGAGCGACGCGTCGAGCGGGTGCGAGTCGAAAGAGCCGGCGAGGCCGAACCTTTCGGCATTCGCAGCCAGGGCGAGCTCGCCCGTGTAGGCGTCTTGGTGAACGCGGATGCCCGACAGCCCGTGAGCGGCGGCGGCGCCCAGCGTGAGTGCGCCGTACCGGTCGCCGACCACGACGACGTCGCGTCCCTGCAGGGTGTCGAGCAGCTCGGAAGCCTCGTCGAGGATGAGGCGGTCGCTGGCGTCGCTTGCGAAGAGGTTCGGCGCCTCGATATCGGGCCAGCGCCGTAACCGGTCGAACGCGAACTGCTCCATCTGCCCAACCGTGCCACATCTGCTGCTTCCGTGCCGAATCGAGCGCGTCTCGGCACCCTGCGCCCTATGGCCGCGAGCCTGCCCCCTCGATGAGCTTGGCTATCTCATTCGCCGACAGGCCCGAGTTGATCACGACCACGCCAGGGCGCTCCGGATGCTCCCGGCCCGGGCCTTGGCCACGCGGGCCCGAATCGCCCATCGACTCGCCGATCTCGTCGAGCAGTTCGGCGAACAATGCCCGAGGGTCTTCGGTCGAGGGCGACCGGAACCAGCGCTCGAACACTTGGCTGAGCGCGGCGAGCAGCGCGGCAGCCACGATTTGGGCGTAGATCTCGCTGCGCGAACCGAGATCCTGCCGGGTCAAGAAGTCGCCGAGAAGTTGCTGGTATTCGCGCAGCCAGAGCACCTCGCGGTCGCGCAGGGCGCGGTTGCTGCGCACCAGTGCCGAGCGGCGCACCACGAAGTCGACATCGGCCAGCTGACCGTCGATCACGGGTGCGAGAGCCGCTCCAGCGATGGCGATCGGCTCGGCGCCACCGCCACCACCGCCAGCACCGAGCGATCGCAGGCGCTCTTCGACCAGAAGCAGATAGTCGGCGTGATCGGAGAACAGCACGTCTTCACGCACCGGAAAGTAACGAAAGAACGTGCGCCGGCTGATTCCTGCCGCAAGGGCGATGTCTTCGGCCGTGGTCGCCTCGAAACCTTTCGACTCGAACAGCTCCAGTGCCGCTCGTCTCAGCGGCGCGTAGAGCTGCGTTCCCTGGGCGGCCGCCGGGCGCGCGGTTATGCGGCCGTCTCGATCTTCGCTCATACGGAACTTTCTCTGTCGACTGCAGGCGGGGCGAGTTGCGCACCCGTGGCACTGAGTGACAGGATACTGGCACCGGATGCAAATGCACTAGTCACGAGCGTGACTGGCCGAGCATCCTGCAGCGATCGCAAGAGTTTCAATGAGGAGATCTCCGTGCCTGATGAAGTGACTACCCCCGACGTGTCGACGCCCGACTCGAGTGCCTCCATCGAAGTGAAAGACGTCGACGTGCACGACATCGAGCTGCACGACATCGCCGTGTTCGACAATCTGCTGCACGAGACACGCACGTTCGCCCCCAGCGAGGCATTCGCCGCGCAGGCGAACGTGACGGCCGAGGCGTACGCGCGCGCCGAGGCCGACCCCGAGGGCTTCTGGCGAGAGCAGGCCCTGCAGCTCGACTGGGTGAAGCCGTTCACCGAGGTGCTCGACTGGAGTGGAGCACCCACCGCACGGTGGTTCGCCGACGGTACCCTCAACGTCGCCTACAACTGCGTCGACCGGCACGTGCTCGCCGGCTACGGCGACCAGGTCGCGATCCACTGGGTGGGAGAACCCGGTGACACCAGGGACATCACGTACGCCACGCTCAAAGACGAGGTTTCGCAGGCGGCGAACGCTCTGACGGCATTGGGGCTGGTCGCCGGAGACCGGGTGGTCATCCAGTTGCCGATGATTCCCGAGGCGGTCATCTCGATGCTCGCCTGCGCGCGGCTCGGCCTGGTGCACAGCGTCGTGTTCGGCGGGTTCTCGGCCGCCGCCTTGCGCGCCCGGGTCGACGACGCCGCGGCACGCCTGGTGATCACGTCAGACGGGCAGTACCGGCGCGGCACCGGTGCGCCGATGAAAGCGAATGTCGACGAGGCTCTGGCCGGGGCCGAGACGGTGGAGCACGTGCTGGTGGTGCGCCGGGTCGGCGACCCCGTCGACATGCAGGCCGGGCGCGACCTCTGGTGGCACGAAGCGGTGGGCGGACAGTCGAAAGAACACGTGCCGCAAGGCTTCGACGCCGAGCATCCGCTGTTCATTCTGTACACCTCGGGCACGACCGGTAAGCCCAAGGGCATTCTGCACACCAGCGGCGGGTACCTCACGCAGGCCGCCTACACGCACCGTGCCGTGTTCGACCTCAAGCCCGACACCGACGTGTACTGGTGCGGTGCCGACATCGGCTGGATCACCGGCCACAGCTACATCGTCTACGGCCCGCTGGCGAACCGCGTCACCCAGGTCATGTACGAAGGCACGCCGAACACGCCGCACGAGGGCCGGCACTTCGAGATCATCGAACGCTACGGCGTGACCATCTACTACATCGCACCGACCCTCATTCGCACGTTCATGAAGTGGGGCCGCCACGTGCCCGCGTCATACGACCTCTCGACGCTGCGCGTGCTCGGCAGCGTCGGCGAACCGATCAACCCCGAGGCGTGGATGTGGTACCGCGAGATCATCGGCCGGGGCAACACGCCCATCGTCGACACCTGGTGGCAGACCGAGACCGGTGGCATCATGGTCGCTCCGCTGCCGGGCGTCACCGCCACCAAGCCCGGCTCGGCGCAGCGCGCCCTGCCGGGGATTTCGGTGCAGATCGTCGACGAGAACGGCCGCCGCGTCGAGCCGGGCGAGGGCGGCTACCTCGTCATCGACAAGCCGTGGCCCGCGATGACGCGCGGCATCTGGGGCGACCCCGAGCGGGCCCGCGAAGTCTATTGGGAACGGTTCGCCGAGCAGGGGTACTACTTCGCCGGCGACGGTGCCAAGTACGACGACGACGGCGACATCTGGATGCTCGGCCGGGTCGACGACGTCATGAACATCTCCGGGCACCGCATCTCCACCATGGAGGTCGAATCTGCTCTGGTGTCGCACCTCGCCGTCGCAGAGGCGGCCGTCGTCGGGGCGGCGGACGAAACCACGGGCCAGGCCATCGTCGCCTTCGTGATCTTGCGCGGCTCGAGCGAAGATCTCGGCATCAGCCAAGACGAGATCATCGCCGAGCTCATGAAGCACGTCTCGACCGAGATCGGGCCGATCGCCCGGCCCAAACGCATTCTCGTGGTGCCCGAGTTGCCGAAGACCCGCTCCGGCAAGATCATGCGCCGCTTGCTGCGCGACGTCGCGGAGAACCGCACCATCGGCGATGTCGCCACGCTCGCCGACACCTCGGCCATGCGCATCATCACCGAGAGCCTTCGCGGAGGCGCCGAGACAGAGCAGTAACCGACGGAAGCAGCCAGCGGAAGCAGTAACCGACAGGTGTTGTGTAGCGAGGAGTACGCTAGAGCGAGGTTCGTCTAGAAGAAAGAAGCCTCTCGTGAAAGCACTGCGTTATGTCGCCGTCGGCCAAGCTCCTGAAGTCGTCGAGATTCCGATTCCGAAGCCCGGCCCCGGCCAGGTGCTGTTGAAGGTGACCGCTGGTGGCGTCTGCCACTCCGACGACTTCGTCATGGGGCTGCCCGAGAAGGAGTACCTCGAACAGGGTTATCCGCTGCCGATGACGCTCGGCCACGAGGGTGCCGGCATCGTGCACGAGCTCGGCGAAGGCGTCGACTCGACGCTGAAGGTCGGCGACGCTGTGGCCGTGTACGGGCCGTGGGGGTGCGGTCGGTGTCACAACTGTTCGATGGGTATGGAGAACTACTGCACGAATGCCGCAGCCGAGGGCATCCGCCCGCCCGGCCTCGGCAGCCAGGGCTCGATGGCCGAATACATGATCGTCGACGATGCTCGTCACCTCGTTCCGCTCGACGGGCTCGACCCCGTGAAGAACGTGTCGCTGACGGATGCCGGGCTCACCCCCTACCACGCCATCAAGCGGTCACTGCCGAAACTCGGCGCGGGTACGTTCGCCGTGGTCATCGGTACGGGCGGGCTCGGTCATGTGGGCATCCAGATTCTCAAGGCGCTCTCGGGAGCGACCATCATCGCGCTCGACGTGAGTGACGAAAAGCTCGAGCTGGCGACCCACGTCGGTGCCGATCACGTCATCATCAGCGACGCAGCCGCCGCGGAGAAGATTCGCGACCTGACCAACGGACTCGGCGTGAACGCGGTCTTCGATTTCGTGGGCGCGACCCCCACTATGGCTCTGGCGCAGAGCATCGCCGCGCTGGATTCCGACGTGACCATCGTCGGAATCGGCGGCGGCAGCATGACTCTCGGGTTCGGCGCCATCGCCTACGACGCAGCCGTACGCATTCCCTATTGGGGCTCGCGCAGTGAACTCATCGAAGTGCTCGACCTGGCCCGCGCCGGCAAGATCGACGTCGAGATTCAGACCTACTCCCTCGACGACGGCCCCCAGGCTTACGAGGCCCTCGCCGCCAGCACCATCCGCGGCCGCGCCGTCATCGTGCCCTGACCCTTGTGCACGCGCGGCGGCCGGAGGCTCGTCTCAGGTCGGCCCGTGGTTCGCGGCAACGACGGTACCGGCCGGGGCACATCGCCAATTGCTGGCATGTAAGGTGGCGGTCATGGCGAACTTCGCAACATGGCTGTTCGGTATCGCTGCGCAAGAGCCGCTGGAGTACCGCAGACTCCGCCGTTTGCGCAGCCGCATCTACCGTGTCGTCGCGCCGGTGGAGGCGGAGATCATCCGCTCGCCCGAGCCGATACCGTTCGGCTCGCTCGACCGCAGCGCCTTCACCCCGGCCAAGCCCGGCACCTCGTGGGGCCGCACCCACGATTGCGCCTGGATCCGACTGACGGGCACGATTCCCGAACGGATACTCGGCGAACCCGACACGGTCGTGATGCTCGGCATTCGCGGCGAGGCCCTCGTGCACGACGCGCGGGGCGGCGTCATCGACTCGGTCAGCACCGTCTTCCTGCAGGGCGACCTGCCGCACGCGGGCGCCCAGTACCGGCCCATGCACCACGTCGAGCCCGACGAGCACGGGAACATCGAACTGTTCGCCGACGTGAGCTATAACGGCTTTCTGCTCTACGCCATCGGACGCGGCGTTTACCACGGCGCTCACGTGGCGACCCGCAACGACGAGGCCTTCGCTCTCTACTACGACTACCTCACGCTGCTGGTGCTGGCCCGGGCGACCGACGACCATACGCTCGAAAGTTCGCTTCGCCGGGCGCTCGCGACCTCGTACGAACGCTTCGCAGCCCACGATCTGCGCGGAGCACGAGTCGCCCTGGCGGCCTCGCTCGAAGCTCGCTCTGAGAGCGACTTCGTCTACAGCGCCATCGGCCACGGCCACCTCGACATGGCCTGGCTCTGGCCGCTGCGCGAAACGCACCGTAAGGCGGCCCGCACGTATGTGCGTGCGGTGAACACGATCGAAGAGCACGACGGCTATCTCTACGGCACCTCTCAGCCGCAGCAGCTGTTCTGGATGAAACAGGAGCAGCCCGCCCTCTACGAGCGAGTGAAAGAAGCGGTCGCGGCGAAACGCATCGAGCTGCAGGGTTCGTTCTGGGTCGAGACCGACACCAATCTCGCGGGCGGCGAGGCGCTCATCCGCCAGTCGCTCGTCGGGCGCCGGTTTCTCAAAGAAGAGTTCGGGCTCGGCGACGAAGACCTGCGGTTGTGCTGGCTGCCCGACACCTTCGGCTACAGCGGAAACCTGCCGCAGATCATCTCCAAGAGCGGCATGGACTGGTTTCAGACCATCAAGCTCGCCTGGAACAAGGTCACCGTCTTTCCGCACCGCAGTTTCGTCTGGAAAGGCATCGACGGCTCGAGCGTGCTCGTGCACATGCCACCGGAGGGTGACTACAACAGCCGCGGCGCGGCCGACGGTCTGCTGCGGGGCCTCGCGCAGTACCCCGAGAAGGCGATCAACACCGCGCTGCTCGTCTACGGCTCCGGCGACGGCGGAGGCGGCCCGAACGAGGTTCATCTTGAGGTGACCGGGCGCGAGCACGACCTGCGCGGGCTGCCGCGTGTCGAATACCGTAGCGCCGGAGACTTCTTTCGCGGTCTCGAGACGAAGGTCGACGAACTCCCCCACACGCACACGGGCGAGCTCTACCTCGAAACGCATCAGGGAACCTACACGACCCAAGCCCTCATCAAGAAGCACGACCGGATCGCCGGCCGCAAGCTGCACGAGGCCGAGGCGCTGGCCGCGATCGCCGGCGACGACAGCACCGTCGTTCTCGAGCCGCACTGGCGTGCGCTGCTGCTGAATAACTTTCACGACATTCTGCCCGGCTCCTCGATCGCCCGCGTGAACCGCGAGGCGGTCGAGGCGTACGAAGGCGTCGAGACGGCCGCCGACACGTATATCGGCGAGCTCGTCGACCGCCTGCCGCGCGTCGTTACCACGACCCCGGATGCTCCACCTTCCGTCATCAATCTGACATCGTTTGCCCGGCACGACTTCACCCAACTGCACGGGCGCTGGTACCGCGCCGACGTCGCTCCGTATGCGGCAGCGGCCCTGTCGCCGTTGACGCCCGACGACACGAGCAACTTCAACCGGCTTGACTTCACCTCCGACACGATGACGAACGGCATTCTCACCCTGCGGTTCGCAGCCGACGGCTCGATCTCCTCGTGCCGCGACGCGGCCGGAGTCGAGCACTCCGCCGGCGGGCTGAACCGGCTCACGCTGCACCGCGATCCCTACCAGTGGCCGTTCGACGCCTGGGACATCGGCCAGAAGTACACCTCGCGCGCGCCGCGCGTGCTCACCCCGAGCCACGTTTCCACCACGATCGACGGACCCCAGATCATCCGGAGCCAGACCTACACCTGGAAGCACGGTGAGATCGAGCAACGCATCGTGCTCGAGAGCGGCAGCGAACTGGTTCGGTTCGAGACCCGAATCGACTGGCACGAGAAGCACCACATGCTGCGTGCCGACTTCTGGCCCGCGCACTATGGGCCCGTTGCCACGTGCGAGATCCAGTTCGGCCACATCGAGCGTGCCACGACCGAGCTCGATGCTCCCTCGACGGCCCAGTTCGAGGTGTGCGCGCACAAGTGGCTGGCCACCTCGAACGAGAGCGGCGGTTTCGCGCTGCTCAACGACGGCAAATACGGGCACCGGGCCAAGAGCGGTCTGATCAGCCTGAACCTGCTGCGCTCCCCCACCTTTCCCGACAAGACCGCCGACCGCGGGTCGCACAGCTTCACCTACGCGTTCCGTCCGTTCGCTCCGGATGCTCTGACCGACGTGATCCGCGACGGATACCGCCTGAACAACCCTCTGCTCACCACGGCCGGTGTCTCGTTCGACAGCGTCGCGTCAGTCGACCACCCGGGCGTCGTCATCGAAACCCTCAAGCCGGCCGAAGGCGGGCGCGGCGTTATCGTGCGCCTGTACGAGAGTCTGGGCGAACCGACGACGACCGCGCTCCGAACTACTCTCGAACACTCCCGGGCGAGCGAGACAGATCTCATCGAGCGAGCCACCGGGCCGGCCGATCTCGACCGCCTCGAGTTCACACCGTTCGAGATCAAGACGATTCTGCTGGAGCGCTGACCGATGAAGACACAGAGAGGCTGAGCCATGAGCACGCAGACAGCGCCGTCTGCACCGCCGCCGGCGACACGAACCCCCTCCGCTCGAACGCAGAGCAGGGCCATCGTGACGGCGGGTTTCGGGCAGAACGCGATTCTCACCACGGTCACCACGTTCTTGCTGGTGTACCTGCTGCAGTACGCGCACCTTTCCACCGCCGGCATCGCGGTCGTCACCACGATCATCGCGCTCGCGAAGATTCTCGATGCGATCAGCGACCCGGTGATGGGCAGCATCATCGACATGACCCGCACGCGCTGGGGCAAGATGCGCCCGTTCATCCTGTTCTCCGCAGCACCCGTCGCCCTGCTGACCGGGCTGCTGTTCACCGTTCCGGCCGCTGACGAGTCGACACAGCTCGTCTACTTCGGGGTCGTCTACGTGCTCTGGGGATTCGCTTACACCGTGTGCGACGTGCCGCTCTGGGGGCTCATCGGCTCGGCGTTCAGCGACCCTGTCGCCCGCAACCGCGTCATTTCGCGGGTTCGCGCCTTCGGAGCCATCTCGCTGGGGCTGGCAACGCTCGGCATGCCCTGGCTGGCCCAGGCGCTGAGCTTCGCGCCCGCGGGCGCGGCGGAACAGACCACGGCGAGCGGATGGTCGCGGGCGGTGTTCGCGATCGCCATCGTCGGCATGGGGCTGTATCTGTTCGCGTTCGTATTCGGGCGCGAGCGGCCGCAAGAGATCGGCAAGCCGCGCCTGAAGTTCCGGCAGCTGTTCCGCGAGCTCTTTCACAACACTCCCCTGCTGATGGTGCTGATCGGCTCGGTGCTCGGCTTCGGGCGGTTCATCGTGCAGGCGGGCGGGGCGGTGTTCGTCGTCATCGCGTACGGAAACGCGGGGTACTTCACGTTCATCGGGGCCGCGATCATCCTCGGGCTTGTCATTGCGTCGTTCTTCACGCCACGACTGCTGCGACTGATGTCGGCCCGGCGCCTGATGGTGAGCAGCTCCATCGCCGGCGCGGTGTTCTACGTGGCCATGTATCTCGTCGGATTTCAGAGCCTCGTCGCCCTTGCTGTCTTCATCTTTCTGACCGGGCTGACGCTGGGAATCTTCGGCGTGGTGCAGGCGACCATGATCGCCGACGCAGTCGACGATGCCGAGGCGCGCACCGGTGTGCGCAACGACGGCATCTCGTTCGCGTCGCTGACCTTCGTCTCGAAGATCATGAATGCGCTGGCCGTTCTCGTGTTCGGGTTCTTCGTCGTTCTCGCCGGGTACCAAGACGGCGTCACAGTGACTCCCGCGATGCAGAACACGATTTTTCTCTCGATCACGATCGTGCCCGCGATCAGCTGTCTCGTGTCGGCGGTGCCGTTCTTGTTCTACCGGCTGAAGGCTGGGCATCCCTCTGTTTCGGAAGGCTGACCGACTCCTCAGGCGCCGCGTCATAAGCTGTACGGGTGATCGAAGAGCCACCGACGACGACTCAGCGTTCGGCTGAGGTCGAACGTCGGCGCGCCGGTGAGCTCGCGCGACCCCTCACCCGGCCTGCGGGTCCGATCGCCGTGTACGACACCGTCACCGACGGCATGACCGGGTGGCAGTTTCTGCGCACGGGTCGCTGGCTGGCCTATACCGCGGCCGCCATTCTCTTCGCGATCATCTGCCTCTTTCTGGCGAATTGGCAATTCGACCGCGGCCAGCAGGCGTCGGCCGACAACGCCGTCGTCGCCGCGAACTTCTCGGCTGAGCCGGTACCGATCGAGCTGGCGCTGCCGACCCTCGGCTCCTACGACGCCAGCCAGAACTGGCAGCGGGTCAGCGTGACGGGCGTGTACCTCGCGAACGAAGAACTCGTCGTGCGCAACCGTTCGAACAGCGGAACTAATGGCTTCGAGGTGGTCACTCCCCTGCAGCTGAGCGACGGCTCCGTTTTTCTCGTCGACCGGGGCTGGGTGCAGCCGTCGCCCACCGACGCGCTGAATCCGGATTCGATACCTCGACCGACGTCGGGCACCGTGAGCGTGGTCGTGCAGCTGAGGCCCAGCGAGGCACCGCTCGGTACCGGCTCGACGACGGGAAACCAGATCCAGTCGATCACGCTGCCCCGCATTCAGCAGACGACGGGCGGAGACCTCTATACCGGGGCCTACGGCTTGTTGAACAGCCAGGCTCCTGCCGCTGAAGCTGGGCTCACGAATACGCAGACCTCGATGCCCGTCGAAGACGTGGGCACACACATCTCGTACATGGTGCAATGGCTGTTCTTCGCGCTGCTCGGCTTCTTTGCGCTCGGTCTGGCCGCGCGCAAAGTGCACCGCGAGCTGAACTCCGACGACCCGGAAGAGAGGGAGCGGGCATCCGCACGCATGCGTAAGCGTGCACGCAAGCCGTTCACCGACGAAGAACTCGAAGACGAGGAGATCGACGGCTTTCTGCCGCTCACCCGCTGGGGCCTGTCGTCAGGCACCGGCACGGGGAGCGTTGCGGGCAAGACCGTCGGCCCGACGGCGGCACCGCGCGTCGTGTCACCCGCCGCGCCCCGGATGGCGCTGAAACAAGACGACGATGCCGGCGACCGCGAGCAGGGCGACTGACAGCCAGAGGCCGCCCACGATGCCGAAGGATGAGTCGGAGATCGCGGGCAATCGATGCGACGGTGACGCCGATGCGGATGCGGATGCGGAATCATCAGCTCAGCTCCTGTTCTGGCGCAAGAACTGAACGCTTGCGTTTTGACGCTTCTTCAGCCGAGCATCAGTTGGTACACGTGCGGCAGCCCTTCGTCGGTGCAACGACGTGGAGCCGCCGACGACCTCAGCCGCTCCCGCGCGCCTGTAGTCTGATCATGAGTTCGTTGGCGCGCACGTGGTGCGACAGCAATTCAGTGCACCATTCGTAACGGTGCCGTGCATCACGTCGCTCAGACTCCTGACGAGCGGTTCCCGCATCGCCCAGCGCAAGGTACCCGCCGTGACTCAGAACGAAGCCGTCGACTCTGCCCCCGAAGCCCGACCGCGCCTCAGCCGTCGCTCCGTCGTCAAAGGTGCGGCGTGGTCGGCGCCTGTTGTCGGTCTCGCTCTCGCTGCGCCCGCCGCAGCCGCCTCGACCGTGCTCGGCGCCATCACTTTCGACCACTCCCCCTACAGCACCGACGGCGGCATCGTGGTCGACATCAGCGGTGAGGTGAGCGCGGCACCGGATGGCTCGTACCCGTCGTTCATCAGCATCACGGCGCCGAACGGCATCACAACGAGTTCGACGATCTCGCTCTACCCCGACGGCACCTTCTTTCTCGATGACGGAACAGGTACCGGCAACGCACTCAGCGATTTCTTGGCGCTCGGCGAGAGTGCCGTCATCACCGCCACGTCGCCGGGTTACACGATGGGCGTGGCAACCGTCTTTCAGGTCAATCTCGGTCAGGTCGTGATCAACGACTTCTTCGGACACGTCATCCCGGTCGGCCCGTTCACGCTGAACTCGACGCCGAGCAGCACCAACTCCGTCAGCACGTCGCGAGATCCCAGCGACTTTCCCGCCACCCTGCCGGTCACCTACGACCCCATCGGCTCCGTCAGCGGGCCGTCGTCGGTCGGCGTCGACCCTGCGACCGGATATCTGCAGACGTTCACTGTGCAGATTCTGGAGGCCGACCAGCAGATCTTCGTCAACGTCGGCGTCGGCAGCGGCTGGTCAGACCAGGCCTACGTGCTCAACAGCTGAGCCGGGGCGGCCCAGACCTCATCCACGTCATCTATTCGAGTCGGCGCTCTTCAGCCTCCTCCTCGCGCGCCTTCTCTCTGTCGCGGGCTTCCTGTTCTTTCTGAATGCGTTCTTCTTCGGGCGTCTTGTTCGACATTACGGGCTCCAACCTTTCTCGTACGCTACTCGGTGCCGGCCGACGGCGAACCGGTCGCCGAAACCCACCACGCGACATCCGCTGTGATGTCGGTCTTCTGCTGCAGCTCGCCACCCTCGAGGTCGAAAATCTCAAGGTCGAGGTCGAGGGGCTCGGTGCCCTCCTCGGCGAGCTTCAGCCGCAGAGTGGGGTTGATGCGCGGCGGGGTGTAGTCGAAATTACGGGCCGTCTCGACGCCCACGACGCGATCCGTGGGAATCGATGCGGTGTGATGCACGGGCGAGGCTCCCGCGTAGATGTCGATGGTGCCGCCGTCTACGACCGCCACGACGTACGATTCGCCGATCAGCCGCACCTCGGGTTCCTCGTATTCCCCGTCTTCGGAGTTGTGCTCGCGCCCGATGCCGCGCAGTACCACCCTGGCGGGCAGTGTCGTACGCAGATGTTTTCGTTCTACACCGGGTCGGAGGCCGGCTACCTCGTCGTCGCGGGCTTGGGCGTCTGAGTTGTGTGCTGATGAGGCCATGACGACACCGTAGCGCCATGGCCATCTGTGAGTCGAGTGTTGTCTCGTGACCGCCGAACGAGTCTGCTTCGGTGAAATAGACTGACACCATGAGTCAGACGCAGCTCGTTCTCAGCCCCACTCGTCGGTCGGAGCGCGACCAGCCAGATCTGTCTGAGGGGCCGAACGATGCTGGGCGGCCGAACGATGCGGGGCGGTCGAATCATCCCGAGCGGTCGATTGAGGCTGCGAGATCGGATCACGCGGATCGAGCGGCTTCGTGCCGATTCGCCGCGCACTGCTCCTGTGTCTTTCTGAAGACGGAGGCGATCGACGTGCCTGCCACCGGCTTTCCCGTCTATAGCAATTCGGTGCGCACCGAGATGCAGTCGTGGGAACGCCGCGGCTGGGTCGTGACCGTGGCCGACTCACGCCAGGTTGTGCTCGAGAAACGCAACTCGATACCACTGTGCCTGAACGTGCTGCTCGTTTTCATGACGGCCTTCCTCTGGACGATCGCCTGGGCGGTGCGCGCCCGCAAGAAGGAGACGCAGACGAGGGTTCTCGCCATAACGCCCGATGGCGAACTCGACCGCGTGACTCTGGTCGTGGGCGCGACCAAGCTCGAGCCGCTGACGTAGCCCAGCGGTCGACAAGCCGAGCGGTCGACTAGCTCAGCGGTCGACAAGCCCAGCGGTCGACGTAGGCGGCCCGGCAGAAGCTGCTCGCGGAGAGTTCTCGTCGCTCCGGTCGGAGCTGACGCGTCATGGCCGCGTATTGCAGGGATGCGGCGTCAGCTCCGACGAAAGCCCCCGGCGTTGCCGCACGCCATCACGCAGAACGTTCGGTGAAGGCGGCCAGGGCCTGCTGCGCGGATCGGCGCACATTCTTGTCGGGATCTCGCAGCATGGCCGTGAGTCTCTCTGCAGTGCCGTCGCCGGTGCCGGCGTCGCCGACCGCGGCGAGGGCGTGTGCGCCGGCCGAGCGCACCCGAGGGCGTTCGTCGGTGGTGAGCCTGGAAAGCTCTGCGGCTGTGCCGATTCTGCGTTCAGCGCAGACCTTGGCGCACATCTCGCGCACACGCCACGCCTGGTTGCGTAGGCCGGCGATCACGGCCGGAGCCGCCGAGTCGTCCCACACGTAGAGCAGAGCACGAGCGCCCCACACCTCGGGCCAGTACAGCGCGGGAGCGCCACCCAGAATGCCCTCAGCGTGGTCGCCGCCCACCACGCGTAAGAAGTCTTCGCCTTCGTACCCGCCCGAGAGCAGCGACACCGCCCGGCGCACGACGCTGGCTGCGCCCGAACGCTCCTGTTCGGCGTCGAGCCGGGCTTCGAGAGAATCGGTCGTAGAGACGGGGTGTTCGGTGTTGTCTGCCATGAGTGCCTCAAGGCTACCGCTACCGCTTGCGCTGCCGACACCCGAGCTTTCGCCGCACCAGGTCGACTGGTAATCTGCGAATCAGATAGATCGATGACGCTCTTCCGGCGGGAACCCACGACCTTCCGTGCATCCTGCAAATTCTGCCGACATCGACCGTGATCTGTGCAAGGAGTCGCCTGTGAGCGAGCCCTACTCGACCCAACCCGGGCCCCGCTCACGAAACGTGCCGCTGCTGGTGGTTCTCTGCGCGATCGGGGTTCTGCTGCTCGCAATAGTCGTGCTGCTGGCGTTCATCCTCTTCAGCCCGTCGACCGTGACCGCAAGCGCACCTGTGACCGCGACGCCGTCGAGTACGGTGACGTCTGCCCCGACGGCGACACCCCGCGCGACGTCTTCATCGACGGAGTCGAGCGGCGCTGCATCCGGAGTGGATTCGGGTACCGACTCCGGCACGAACTCGGGAGGCGGCTCCGGAGCGGGCGGCTCCGACGGGGGCGGCTCCAGCGCAGGTGGCTCAGGCGAGAGCGCGCCATCTCCGACCCCGACCGAGGTGAAAAAGCCGTTGATGCAGGTGTTCAACACCCACGGCGTTCAGGTCGTCTGCGTGACCGGCACCGACGCCGTGCCTGCCCAGTTGAATTTTGATCTCTCGTTCGACTACTCGGCACGCGATACCACTGCGGTGTACATCGGCGTCGACACCGACGATCCTGTGGCGAACCCATTCGAGGGGCCTCTGCCCGCGACAGGATCGGTTGTGGTGCCGTTCAGCTGTTACGGCCCGCACACCTACAGTTTCGCTGCGGTCGGCGCCGATGGCTCCCGTGACGACGGCTCGGTCACCTTTGTCAACAAGGGCGACCCTGACCCCTCCGCGAAGTAGGTGAGCCACCCGACCCGCCAGACCCGACCGACCAGGCCGGGTCCAGCACGACGGTCGCGGATAGTGCGCCGACGAATAGGTGAGCGCCTGCCGCGAAACCGAGTCCAGGGTGAGTGCGTCAGCGCGCTATTGCGCGACGAGACCGCCGTCGACGACGAGTTCGGTGCCCGTGATGAACGAGGATTCGTCTGAGGCGAGGAACAGCACGGCGTTCGAAACTTCATCGAGTTCCGCGATGCGGTGCATGGGCACGCCGGAGTAGAACCCCTCTTCCCATTCTGGCCCGAGCTGATCGATGAGCGCCTGCGTCATGTCGGTACGAACCGCGCCAGGGTGCACCGAGTTTGCACGGATGCCCTGCCCGCCGTATTCGATTGCGACCTGTTTTGCGATGCCTCGTACCGCGAATTTCGCCGCCACGTAGCCGACGTTGACCCCGGCTGTGCCGACGAGCCCCGCAGCGGAAGAGATGTTGACGATGGATCCGCCACCGTTCTCGATCATCTGCGGGATGACCGCCCGCACACCATAGAAGGTGCCGTTCAGGTCGATGTTGATCGTGGTGTCCCACTCCCGATCCGTCAGCTCCGCCGTCTGCGTCGCCGTTCCCGAGACTCCCGCGTTGTTGACGAGCACATCGATGTGGCCGAGACGCTCGGTGGCGTCGGCCACGACGGATGCCCACGACCCGGGGTCGGTGACATCGAGCCTCGCGAAGATGGCCGCTTCTCCGAGCCGTTCGACCAGGGCGGTGCCGGCATCGACGTCGAGATCGGCGACGATGACTTTGGCCCCTTCCCGCACGAAGACTTCAGCGTGCCGGGCACCCATGCCTTTTGCGGCGCCCGTGATAAGGGCGACTTTTCCGTCTAAACGTCCCATTGTTCTTCCTTCTTTCCTTTTGTGGTGCGCGCCCGAAGGCGCGTAGTCGTGCGCGCCCGTAGGCGCGGATTCAGGCGGGTGAGTACGCTATTCGCGCACGGCGGCGACGAGGCGGCCACGCACATCTCCGGCCTGCAGTCTCTCGATGCCGGCTCCGATGCCGTCGAAGGAGATCATCTCGACCGCGGATTCGAGCCCTTTTTCAGCCATCAGGGCGTACACCGCCTCAACGTCTTCTCGAACCCCGCCGACAGATCCGACGAGGGTGATCTCATTGGTGACGATCGTGTTGGTGGAGATCAACGATTCGAGCTTTCCGAGGCCTACCTGCACCACGCGGCCGCGCCGGCGAACCGTCTCGATCGCTTGCGCCGTGGTGGTTCCGAATCCGGCGAAGTCGATGATGACGTCGAGGTTCAGGCCGGCGAATCCGGATGCGTCTTCGAAGGTTTCGATGATGCCGAGGGCGGCGGCGGCTTCTCGTGCTTCTTCTCGGGGTTCTGCCGCGTACACACCTGCCCCGAGGAGAACACCGATGCGGGCGCCCAGGGCACCGAGCCCACCGAGTCCGATGATTCCGAGTCGGGTGCCTTCCGTCACTCCTGCGGCTACCTTCACGGCGTGGTGCGACGTCATGCCCGCGTCTGTTCCGACCGCTGCTTGCGCGAAAGAGATGCCGTCGGGAATCCTCACCAGACTGTCGGCCCGGCCGATGGTCTTCGCGGCATACCCTCCATCGCGAGAGATGCCGGGACAATTGTCGAAGTCCAAGCAGAGAATCGACACCTTGTCACCGACGGCGAAATCGGTCACTCCCGCGCCGAGGGAAGAGATGGTTCCGGCGACTTCGTGGCCCAGCGTGATCGGTATCTGCGACACCCAGGCCTCCCCCGGGCCTTCGACGATGCCGACATCGCTGTGGCACAGGCCGACGTTCACGACGTCGACCACGACTTCTCCGGCACCGGCCACGGGCTCCGGCACGTTCTCGAGAACCAGGCCTCCGCCGGCTTCCATTTTTCTCCAGGCTTGCATGATGCTTCCTAACACTTCGTTGCACTGAATCGGGCCCCACGGAGTGCAGGGCCTAGGGCCGAACGGGATGTTCGGCAGTCTCGACGCTCAGACGGCGAGCTGACCGCCATCGATGACGTGCTCGGCTCCCGTGATGAACGCGGCGTCGTCGGAGGCGAGAAAGACGACGAGCTGAGAGATCTCTTCTGGCTGCGCGGCCCGACGAAGCGGAACAGTCGAAGTGACCTGAGTCAAGACGTGCTCCGGCACCGATGCCGCGACCATCGGCGTCAGCACGGTACCGGGATGAATCGAATTGACACGCACTTTGTCTGGGCCGAATTCGGCCGCCGCCGCCTTCGTGAGCCCTCGAACCGCGAACTTTGCTGCCGTGTAGGCAGGGTTCGGAACTCCCACAACATGGGCGAATCCGGCGACCGAAGAGATGTTGATGATCGATCCGCCTCCGGCCGAGACCATTCCCGGAATAACGGCCTGCATGCCGAAAAAGACGCCGTGCTGATCGACCGCAATCGTCTTCAGGTACGCGTCGGACGTCATGCTGACGGTGGTCGCCTCTGGACCGGCGACCCCGGCGTTGTTCACGAGAATCGTGATCGGCCCGAATGTTTCGGTCACCTGTGCGACCAAGGAAGCCCACGATTCAGGGTCGGTGACGTCGTGGTGCAGGTACACAGAACCCGCCCCGATCTCCAGGGCAAGAGCTTCTCCCTCGTTGTCTTGAACGTCGGTGATCACGACCTTTGCGCCTTCGTCATGCAAGACCTTGGCGTGCGCGGCTCCCATTCCGCTGGCTCCCCCGGTGATGACGGCGACCTTGCCCTCGAGTTTTCCCATTGCGGTATTTCCTACTTTCCTGATGTCGATCGCGGTTCGCGATCAGGATCCGCTGCGGATGCCGCGGAAGAAGTCGCCCAGTCGGGTAGAAGTGTCAGAAGTCGATCGACCACACCCTCCGCCGACAGCGACTGAGGGTCGTCGGCGAGCCAGGCAGCGAGTGCACCACAAATGCCGGCGGCCGTGAATCGTGCCGTCATCTCTAAGACGACGGGCTGAGCGTCGACTGCGATCTCGGCGAACAGGTTTCGATACGTCGACGTGAGCAACTCCACGATGCTGGCATAAGCGACTCCGCCGCTTCGAATGTCGAGCACGTGGCTGTACGTGGCTCGCTCCTTTTCTACGTGCGCCACGAACTCGCTCATGGATGCACGGACGGCCGCTGTGGCCGACAACTGCTCGCGGATGATGCGGTCGCGTTCCACCAGCTCAGCGAGGAACGAATCCAGCGAATAGAGAGCGAGCTCGTCGATGTTCGCGAAATGCGCATAGAAGGTCGGCCTGTTCACTTTCGCCCGCGCCGTGACGTCGCTCACACTCTTCGGAGCGGCACCGCCTGCGACGAGGTCGCGATAGGCCACCGTCAGCCTCTGCCGGGTTCGCACTGCCCGTGGATCGTCGTTCTCCACCATTGCTGCGCGTGCCGACATCTCCACCTCGCCTTCCTTCCGGTGAGATCCTACGCCGGAATCGCCCATTAACAAACACGTGTCTCTTAGGTGATTCGATTGCGTTCGGTAGCCGGATCATGCCGAGGGCCTCTCGGTCAGCCGGGTCGCCTTTCGGTCAGCCGGATCGCCTTTCGGCATCGCCGAGATGAACGCCCCGTATTACGACGGCGGAAATTACTGCGCCAGCGCCGATCATCGTGGCACGCCGAGACGTCGGCCGCAGAACGTCGCCCACGATGATCTGCCGTCGGGCGGCAACGAGCTACCGCCCGGTCCGTTCAGGCGGTGCCGAGCTTGCTCCAGGCGAGTTGGGCGAGAGCAGTGGCCGCGTCGGCGAGAACGGCGTCATCGAACATCACGCGGGGCGAGTGGTTGATCTCCGGTGACGCCTCCAGACCCGCCGGGCTCGCCAAGAGGAACACATAGCTCCCCGGCACCTCGTCGAGCACGTAGGCGAAGTCCTCCGACGACATAGCCGGAGTGGGAGCGACAATCACCCGCTGGTCACCGAACACCTCCCGCAGCACCTCGACGGTGCCGGCCGTCGTGGCCGGGTCGTTGACGGCAACCGGGTAGTGCACCTCGAACTCGACGGTCGCACTGCATCCGTGGGCCTCGGCGATGCCGCCGATCAGTCGCGGCAGCTCCGCCTGCATCACCTCGACCGAGGCCGCCGAGATGGTGCGGATGGTGGCCGCCAGCGTCGCGGTCTCGGGGATCACGTTGATCGCCTCCGATCCTGCGTTGAGCTGGGTGACCGTGATCACCACCGGATCGAAGGCGTTGAACCGTCGGGTCGCGAAGGTCTGCAGTGCGAGCACGATCTCGGCGGCAACCGGCACCGGGTCGAGAGCCGCTTGCGGCTGGGAACCGTGGCCGCCACGCCCCTGCACCGCCACCCTCAGCTCGCTGGAGCCAGCCATGAACGCCCCCGGCTTCGTGGCGAAGAGGCCGCGCGGACCGGGCCCGACGTGCAGGGCGTAGGCAGCGATCGGCTTCTGCCCGGCCGCGTCGAGCAGGCCCTCCTCGAGCATCACCTGGGCGCCGCCGGCACCCTCCTCTCCGGGCTGGAACATGAAGAGCACGTCTCCGGCGAGTTCCTCCCGCCGGTCGGCCAGGAGTCGTGCGGCGCCCACCAGCGCCGCAGTGTGCAGGTCGTGCCCGCACGCGTGCATGGCGCCATTGGTGGAGGCGAACTCGAGCCCTGTCTGCTCCACGACGGGGAGTGCATCCATGTCGCCGCGCAGGAGCACGACAGGGCCGGGGCGTCCGCCCCGCAGCACGGCGATCACCGAGGTCGTGCGGATGCCGGTGCTGATCTCGAGCCCGAGGCCGCCGAGAGCGTCGAGCACGCGCCGCTGGGTGCGCGGCAGATCGAGGCCGACCTCGGGATCGGCGTGGATGCTGCGTCGCAGGCGCACCAGGTCGGGCAGCAGCCTCTGGGCGTCGTCGAAGAACGAACCGGCGCGCAGTGCCGCCGAAGTCGGGGCTGTCGTCGCGGGAGTGGTCGGGGTGGGATCGGTCAGGGTCATCGGGTTTCTCTCAGTTCGATGTCGGATGTCGTCGGTTCGGTCGTTGTGGTTCGGATGGTCTCGGTCGGAGCGGGCGAAGACGTGAAGAGCCAGGCCACCACGACCAGGGCGAGCGTGGCGGCGGCACAGATGATCCACACCACGAGGTAGCCGGTGAAGGAGGTGACCGTGGTCTGGGCCTCGCCGGTGCCGATGGTCACCACGAAGCTCGCCATCACGAGGGCGAAGACCGCTCCCGCCACCGCTCCGGCCACCGTGCGGGAGGTGTTGTACATGGCCGAGGCGATGCCCACCGAATCGGCGGGCGCGCGGTTCACGATGAGGGTCGCCAGCACCGAGATCAGGAGCCCGTTGCCGAGGCCCGACACCACCAGAGACACCAGCACAGCGGGGAACGATGCCGCTGCGAAAATCAGCACCAGGAAGCCGAGCGTCGTGAGCGAGCCGCCCACGAGGAGGGTCGCACGGATGCCGATCCGCCGCACGATGCGATCCGACAAGACGGAGGCCACGAACATCGACAGGGCCGCCACCAAGGCGATCACGCCCACGGCTCCGGCGGGCACGCCCAGTCCGAATCCGGCCACGGCCGGGTCGGTGAGCAGGTAGAGCATCGACGCAGTCTGGCTGCCGAACAACTGGGCGCCGAGCAGCACGGCCATGACCAGGGGCAGGCCCACGCCGCCGTGCCGCAGGAATCCGATGTCGATCAGGGGCGCCTTCACGCGTCGTTCCACCTGCAGCCAGATGAACAGCAAGGCAATGCCGCCGAGGATCGCGGCCCAGGTGATGGGGTTGCCCCAGCCCCAGGTGGCCGCGTTCGAGATACCGACGAGGGCGATCAGCAGTCCGACTCCGAGCAGGCCCGCCCCCAGCCAGTCGATGCGGCCGTGCGCCCGGGATTTCGACTCGGGCACCAGGAAGGCGACGACCGGCACGCAGAGGGTGAGGAACACGGCGGGAACCCAGAGCACCGGCCGCAGCGAGCCGATGACGGAGTAGAGGATGCCGGCCGACAGCGACCCCACGGCGCCGCCGAAGGTGAGCGCGCCGATCAGCTTGCCGATCGAGCGGCCCGCCCTCTTCTCGTCGCGGTCGCGCACGATGGCGAATTCGAGCGGCAGAAAGGAAGCCAGGGCTCCTTGCAGGGCGCGGCCGACAAGGAGCCAGGTGAAGTCGGGGGCGAGCGCGACGATGATGCATCCGGCCGCCACGACGGAGGCCGCGATAGTGAGCATCCGCTTGTGGCCGTAACGGTCGCCGAGCTTGGCGACGATCGGCACGAACAGAACGGTGGTGAGCAGATAGATCACGTTCACCCAGTTGAGCTGGGCGGCGCTGACGCTGAATTCGGTGCCGATGCCGGTGAGCAGTACGGGGTACCAGCCCTGCAGCATCCCGCTGCCGAACTCCATCACCACCAGGAAGCCGACGACACCGCGTCGGGTGCTGCTTGCAGATGCGGCTGGTGCAGTCGATGCCATAAGGAGACGTCCCTGGGTCGAGGAGGAAAACGGAAGGTGTGCGGAAATGTGTTCTGATGTTATGGATTCCGCCGATTAGGATGTCCGACATGCAGCAAAGGGACACGAATGATCATGAACGTGCAGCATCCGGTGCTTGATCCGATCGATGAACGACTGGTGCACGCGGTCCAGATCAGCCCACGAGCCTCCTGGTCGGCGCTCGCGCCCATCGTCGGCGCCGATTCCGTCACGCTCGCCCGGAGATGGGACAGACTCCGGGCGGAAGGCTTGGTCTATGTCACCGGACACCGCGATTCCATCGTGGGCGCGACCCTGGCCTTCGTGGAGATCGAGTGCGCTCCCGGAGAGACGACAGCGCTCGCCGACGAGCTCGCGCTCGATCGCGAGGCGTTCACGATCGAGCTCACGGCCGGTGGGCGGGACATCGTGGTGACGCTGGGCGCAGCGGATCTGAAATCGCTGGCCGAGTGGACGTTCGAACGGGTGCAGCCTCTGCACCGCGTGCGTTCGATGCGAACCAATATCGTCTCCCAGGTGATCACGGATGCTCGGAACTGGCGGATGCGCTCCCTCACCGCCGGTGAGGTGGCGGCCGTTCAGGCGATCGACTCGCCCTCGACGGCACCGGCGCCGCGGCTGCTTCCCGAACAGATGTCGGCGTTCCTGGCGGCGCTCGGTGCCGACGGCCGCGTTTCTGCCGCCGCGATCGCCGCCGAGACGGGCATCCCGGTGCGGAAGGTGCGCGAGACGATCTCGGCGATGCGAGCGTCGGGAAACCTCGTCATCCGCGTGGATGTCGCCCGTTCCCGCACGGCGTGGCCCATCGCCGCCTGGTACTTCCTCCGGGTGCCGGGGAGCGCTGTGGGGCGGGTGGCGGCCCAACTGGGCCGAATGGAGGAGGTGCGGTTTCTCGCGAACACGATCGGCGCGAGCAACATGATGATGTCCGTCTGGCTCCGCACTCTGGGCGACGTGCAGAAGCTCGAGGCCACGATCGAGGAGCGCATGCCCGGTGTGGTGATCGTCGACCGTTCGGTGGTGCTCCGCACGGTCAAGCACATGGGGCATCTGCTCGACGTCGACGGCTACGCCACGGGCGGGAACGTGCCTATCGGGGGTCGCGAGCACGGCTGATCTGCGCGGCGGGCGCGAGCCTGTCATCGAACGCGATCAGGGTGATTTATCGGGTGAACACGCTTTGGGTCGCGTCACTTTCTGACCGATCATCCGTCTCATTTATTAGTGACGCGACTCTTCAGACCTGACCCTCGCGCACGGATTCCGCCGCGGACGTGTCTGAACTCCACAACACCCGAAAACACGTCTCTACCCGAAATGGATACCAGCACATGAACGAAGAACTCTTGAAAAAAGGCATAGACCGTCGCACGATCGTGAAAGGCGCAGCCTGGTCAGCACCGATCGTCGCGATCGCCATCGCAGCACCTGCCGCGGCAGCTTCGACCACGCCACCAGCCGCCGCGTGGGATGCCTGGTTCTCCGACGTCACCTTCGTGACGCCCCCGGACACAACCCTCCCGCCGTCGAACGGGTACCCCTACAGCTCCCCGGCCTACTACCCCGGAACGACACTCACCGCGACATTCCAGCTCGGCAACCACGGACCAGACCCCATCCCCGCCGGCGCCCTCTTCGCCGTTCTGATCCAAGTGCTACCCGGCTACGGCAACACCACCGGCGCATGGTCAGAACCCTTCACCATCACCGGCCCAGCGGCATATCCCTTCACCTACGACGATTCCTACAGCTCGACGAGCAATCAGATTCACTCCGTCAACGCAATCACCTTCCCAGCCGAGATCCCCGCTGGAGTGACCATCGATCTGACTCTCAAGACAGGCCCGATCGGTCAGCCAGGCTACACCGGAACAACCATCCCAGGCGGCCGACCCAACGGGATACAGCTCATCACCTACGGCGCATACCAAACCGTCATGCTCGGCGACACAGACGGAACCAACAACGTCTCCCCAGGCGTCCTCCAAACAGGCGCCGACTCCACCGCAACGAGTTCCTTCATCTACGTCGCCTAACGCCCGCGGCCGAACGTCTCACTGTGGCGGAGGGAACAGAAGTGGGGCGCGCCGAGAGGATCGGGCGCCCCGGCGGGACTGCAGAGGCCATAGAGTGAGGCGAATGCTCTTTCTTCGTATTGCCTGACCGGCATCCTCTCTCGCAGTAGTAATTCGCTACACCGCCCCGGGATGGCGATTTTGTGTGCAATCGAACGGGAGCCCGGCTTCGGGTTCCCGTTCGATTCGACCCGCACAAAATCCCTCACCTGGAGTGTGTAATGACAACTTCCGTCGTCGCCGCCCTCACGGGAGTGCACCGTGCGATCTTCGTATCGAGCCCGGTTCTGGATCCTTCGGTGCGCACCGAGCAGCATCGCACCGTTGTCGAGTCGGCCGTCACCGCCGGGGTGCGTCACATGGTATACACGAGCGCAACAGGAGCGCGGCACGATCCGGGACATTCCGCCGCCGAAGACGCGCTCGCCGAAAGCGGTATCCGTCATGTAGTTCTGCGAAACGCGCTCTACACGGATGCTTTCGTCGACCGTGCAATCACCCAGGCCAGCGCAGGCGGAGCGATAACCGGACCCGTTCGCCACGCTCTTTCCGCTCATTCGGCGCGGCGTGTTCACGCTCGAGAGCCCTGATCTCGCCGAGCTCTTAGGCCGCGCGCCGGCAGACATCGGAGTCGTTGTGAACGAGCACTTAGGTCGGCTCAATCGGCACCAGTCCGGCGATGGAGGAGGCGCTCTGTAGCACTATCGTTGTGGGCAGGAAAAATCACTCCGAGAAGGGAAACCGGCGGTGAGCAGACCTCGCAAGGCCGCGGCGTTCGTGCTCGCTCTCTTGTCAATCGTGCTGTTGAGTGCATGCCAGGGAACGGTCAGCGATCCTCCGTTCAATTCGGTAGTCGCTCTCTCCACCTGCCCTACTGTCCCCTTCTCAACGGCACCATTGAAGGCGCCGTCAACCGAGAAACAGCTGGTACCGTTCGCTCCGACGAGTGCGCTGATCTGCAGATACGGCTCATTTCCAGATCGAAGCCTTGTTTCGTTCGCGCGCGTGGGAAGTTCTCAAGTGGAGGAATTTGCGACGAGCCTCAATCTCTCGATAGAACTCATACCGTACGGCCAGAATTACTTCTGCCCACGCGATCAAGGGGCGGTTGTGGATGTGTACTTGAGCAATGCGAGCGAGAAAGTTCAGGTTTCGCGTGCGCTGCAGGGCTGCCCCTTCGTCGACAACGGAATCGTCCACGGTTTCTTCGTTGGCCCGGACGATCCCCACGCATTTCTGGGAATCGACGTGAGTGCGCCCGAATAAACGGCGGCTGCGTCTTTGTGAGTGGGCCCTACCGGGATCGAACCGATGACATCCACGGTGTAAACGTGGCGCTCTACCAGCTGAGCTAAAGGCCCCTCACGCCCAACGGCGCGTCACAACAGTACCAGAACGGATGCCCGGGCCAGACAGCCCCGCCGGGCATCCTTCAGCCCTACGCCGGCCCCGACGCCGCCGCTGACCCCGGCCCCGCCGGCCCCGACGCTTGCCCCGCGGACTCCGGTTGCCCCGTCGACCCCGCCGACCCGGAGTCAGCATCTGGCGCACGGGTGCGGCGACCGATCATCTGCGGGTCGTCGGGCCGAACACCCGAAGCAGTGCGGTTCTGAGGACGGAACGGCACGATCGGTTCTGCAGCGAACCGGCGGGATCCGCTCCACTTCGCCGGCGGCGCGTCAATGGCGTAGGCGAGCTGGTAGGCGACCCGTTCATAGTTGACACGCCAGCCGCGGAAGTGCGGCCACGCCTGCTCGGCGGTCACCTCGACCGGAAAGTCGACGGACTCGAGTAACACCACGGCAGCCGCGAATTCGTCGAAGGTGATGTCGAGGGGCGCATCGGGATCCGCGTCTTCGTCGACGGCGATTCCCACGGCCCGGGCTACCTGGTTGAGGCAGGTGAAGCCCATGCGCAGCACGAGCCGGGCCCGAGTGTTCGGCACCGTGCTCGGGCTGAGGGAGAGTTGCAGCGCGGCAGCATCCATCACACTGATCAGCGAGATGAGCCAGTTCGAATACGGTGCCGGTGAACGAAACCACACGAGCGTGAGGTACGCGCTGTGCGATTCGGCCACCGCGGCGGCCCAGCGCTCCCAGTGCTGGTAGAGCTCGGCGAGTTCGTTGGAGCTGTCTTGAGTGGCCATGCCGAAGCGGGTGCGAACAAGCAGCTCCGGCCCCCACGACGGTGACCCGGCGCGCGACACCAGCAGCGTCACTTCTTCTTCGCGCTTGTTGAACGCAGCATAGAGCGTGGGCAGGTATCCGATCTGCAGCGCGACCACGACGAGACCGGTGTAGGCGGCGGCGTACACGAGGATGGTGTTGCCGAGGTTGGTCGGGGCCGCGTAGCCGAGCGTGAACATCGCCGACCCCGCCTCGCTGCCGGCGCGCCAGAGATCGCCGTCGACGAACGGCAGCAGCATGAGCGTAAACGAAAAGTCGAAGAGCGCGACCCACACGACGAGCCGAACCAAGAGCGACATCGGCGATTGCCACGCGAGAATACGGTCGCGCGCCACATACGACAGCTTCGGTTTCGTCAGCAGCCCGAACACGACAGAGGTGGCGCCGGCCGTGAGCCGCGAAAGGTTGCTGTGTAGCGCGCGGGGCACGATCAGCGATCCGATGACACTCGCCCACGTGGCGAGCAGGCAGACCGCGCCGACACCGAAGCACACCCACACCAGCACGCTCATGCTGAAACCCCCTTCGGTGCTGTCGCACGCCGGATACCGTCGGCGTAGCCATCGAGCACACTGAGAATGCCTGGATGCTGCCACACGCGATTGCGCGCCTGCCCAGTGCGTTCGACCAGCACCCCGTGTTCGACAAGCGCGTCGATGGCGCGCAGAGCCGTCACGGTGCTCAGCCCAAGGGTCTTCTTGAGGTATTGGGCGTTCACAACGGGCTGGCCGACCAGCCTCGGCAGAACGAGCCATGCAGCTGACTGCGAGCGAACTCGCGTCATTTTGATGCGTGATCGCTCAAGCTCGACGTCGAGATCGTCGACAAGTTTCTTGCCTGTGACCGACGCGAATCGGGCCGCATCGGTGAATCGTCGTACGATCGGGCCCGCGTCTCCGGCACGGTATTCAGCCAAGGCCCCGAAGTATCCTTCGGTATCGACCAGTAGGCCCGCCGAGAGAGGAACCGTCGTGTGAGTCACCAATCCTTTGTTGCGTAACATCGCCTGTGCGAGCGCGCGACCGGTACGACCGTTGCCGTCGACGAATGGATGAATCGTCTCGAACTGAGCGTGGGCGACGGCAATCTGCACCAGTACAGGAATGTCGTCGCGTCGCGCGAATGTCAGAACGTCGGCAATCGCTCCGGGTACGAGACCGTGTTGCGGAGCAATGAAGGCTGCCCCGATCGGCCCAGCGGTGTCACGATTGCCGATCCACACCAATTCCTCGCGGAAACGCCCGGCTTCGTGTTCCCAGCCCGGTTGTCTCGACAGCAGCTGGCGATGCATTTCGAGGATGCTCTGCTCATCGATGTGATCTGACAACCGAATCGCTGCTTCCATTGCGCGAACGTTAGCCACAACAGTCGTCGCGTTCGCCTTGCCACCCTCGTCTAATTCGGCAAGCGCGAGTTGCTTCGCCGACGCGGTCAGCTGCTCGATCTGCGAACTCGACGCACTTTCGGTTCGTAGCAGAATGGCAGACATCGGGCCGAGTGCTGGGTTTTCGGCTCCGAGCCGAGCGAGGGCATATTCATCGAAGGCAGCGAGCACACTTGACGCCTCGATGACGTCGGCGATCACGGCATTGCCGAGCATAGGTACCCAGTCGGCGATTGTCGGTGTTGAGATCGATTCGTATGAACCGGTCTGCCGACGCACTTCGGCATTCGAGAACAGCCGCGGATCGTGCGTCCGCCAGGTATTCGGGACACCCGCGACAGGAGTGACGGCGATCCGATCCTCTCGATGTGTGACCACGCCTCTATCTTAGTAACACTTACTTCAGAAAGCGTTACTAAGCCTCGAGGCTAGTCACACTTTCGTCATAAGGCACTGATCGCGATCGCCGCGATCGCCCCGAGCTCAGACGGCCAGCGGGTCAGACGGCGAGCGGCTCGAGCTCTTCGAGAGCCGCGCGATACGCCTCGATCGAGCGAGGCTCGCCCGGTGCAGTGATGAACGAAGCGCGAATGATGCCCTTGGTGTCGATGACGAACGTCGCGCGGTTCGAGAAGCCCTTGCTCTCGAGAAAGACGCCGTAGTCTTTGGCGACGTCGCCGTGCGGCCAGAAGTCGGCGAGCAGGTTGAAGTCGAAGCCCTTCAGCTCGCTCCAGGCGCGCAGCGTGGACTTCGAGTCGACCGAGATGCCGATGAGCTCGACGCTCTTGTCGCGGAACATCGCGATGTTGTCTTCGAGCGTGCAGAGCTCGCCGGTGCAGACACCGGAGAAGGCGAGGGGGTAGAAGACGAGTACGACGGGCTTGACTCCGCGGAACTGGCTGAGGCGAATCTTCTCGCCGTACTGGTTCGACAGTTCGAAGTCGGGAGCCCAGGTGTCGTTTTCGAGTGCCATTGTGGCGGTTTCCTTTCGGTCTGCGAGTACCGTGCCCGTCAGACCCAAGTAGCTAGTGTATTCCTCCAACAGACCGTGACTTCCCCCCGCGGGCGATTGTGGCCAGTGGGATTCAGTAGGCTGGACGACGGTGTGGAATCCGTGAACCGGAGCCACTGAAGTTGAATGATCTCTACAACCCCAAAGAGAGAGGTTGACGTTGGCTGTCAACGACCAAGACCCGTATTCGGTCACGAACATCGATTCCGATCCAGATGAAACCGCCGAATGGTCAGAGTCTCTCGACGCACTGGTGGCCGAACGCGGCCACGGGCGCGCACGAGAGATCATGCTGAGCCTGCTGAAGCGCAGCAAAGAGTTGCACCTGGGTGTTCCGATGGTTCCGACCACCGACTACATCAACACCATCGCCCCCGAGAACGAGCCCGAGTTTCCCGGCAACGAAGACATCGAGCGCCGCTACCGCGCTTGGATCCGCTGGAATGCCGCGATGCTCGTGCACCGCGCCCAGCGCCCCGGAATCGCCGTCGGCGGCCACATCTCGACCTACGCGTCGAGCGCCAGCCTCTACGAAGTCGGCTTCAACCACTTCTTTCGCGGCCAAGACCACCCGGGCGGTGGCGACCAGATCTTCGTGCAGGGCCACGCCTCCCCCGGCACCTATGCCCGCGCCTTTCTCGAGGGCCGGCTGAGCGCCGACCAGCTCGACGGCTTTCGCCAAGAGAAGTCGCATCCCGGCGGCGGGCTGAGCTCGTACCCGCACCCGCGCCTCATGCCCGAGTTCTGGCAGTTCCCTACCGTGTCGATGGGCATCGGCCCGATCAACGCCATCTACCAGGCGCAGTCGAACAAGTACCTCACCAACCGCGGCATCAAAGACGCGAGCGACCAGCAGGTCTGGGCGTTTCTCGGCGACGGCGAGATGGATGAGGTCGAAAGCCGCGGTCAACTGCAGGTTGCCGCGAACGAAGGCCTCGACAACCTCAACTTCGTCATCAACTGCAACCTGCAGCGTCTCGACGGCCCCGTGCGCGGCAACGGCAAGATCATTCAGGAGCTCGAGAGCTTCTTCCGCGGAGCCGGCTGGAACGTCATCAAGGTCATCTGGGGCCGCGAATGGGATGAGCTGCTCGCCAACGACAAAGACGGCGCCCTGCTCAACCTCATGAACCAGACGCCCGACGGCGACTTTCAGACCTACAAGACCGAAGACGGCGCCTACGTTCGCGAGAACTTCTTCGGCCGCGACCCGCGGGCGCTGAAGCTCATCGAGAACTACACCGACGACCAGGTCTGGGGCCTGAAGCGCGGCGGCCACGACTACAACAAGGTGTATGCCGCGTTCAAAGCCGCCAGCGAGCACAAAGGCCAGCCCACGGTCATCCTGGCGCACACCATCAAGGGGTACGGCCTCGGCAAGTCGTTCGCCGGCCGAAACGCGACGCACCAGATGAAGAAGATGTCGCTGCCTGACCTCAAGGCGTTCCGCGACGAGATGCGCGTGCCGATCACCGACGCGCAGCTCGAGGCGAACGACCACTGGAGCCCGCCCTACTACCACCCGGGCGAGGGCGACGAGGCCATCGAGTACATGCACGAGCGCCGCCGCGCGCTCGGCGGCTACGTGCCAGAGCGCCGCACGAAGCACACGGCCATCACGCTGCCCGACGACTCGGCATACGCCATCATGAAGAAGGGCTCGGGCACGCAGCAGATCGCCAGCACCATGGCCTTCGTGCGTCTGCTCAAAGAGATGACGCGGTCGAAAGACTTCGGCAACCGCGTGGTTCCGGTCATCCCCGACGAGGCCCGCACCTTCGGTATGGATGCCTTCTTCCCGAGTGCGAAGATCTACAACCCGAACGGCCAGCACTACACCAGTGTCGACCGCGACCTGCTGCTGGCGTACAAAGAGAGCCCGCAGGGCCAGATCGTGCACGTCGGCATCAACGAGGCCGGAGCTGTTGCGGCCTTCACCGCCGCGGGCACCTCGTATTCGACGCAGGGCGAGCCGCTCATCCCGGTCTACGTCTTCTACTCGATGTTCGGTTTCCAGCGCACCGGCGACGCCCTCTGGGCCGCCGGCGACCAGATGACCCGCGGGTTCATCATGGGCGCCACCGCGGGTCGCACCACGCTCACGGGCGAGGGCTTGCAGCACGCGGATGGTCAGAGCCACCTGCTGGCGTCGACCAACCCGGCCGTAGTGTCGTACGACCCCGCGTACGGCTACGAGATCGGGCACATCGTGCGCTCGGGACTCGAGCGGATGTACGGCGGCACGCACACGGATCCCAACGTCATGTACTACATCACGCTCTACAACGAGCCCATGGTGATGCCGGCCGAGCCGGAGAACGTCGACGCTGAGGGCATCATCAAGGGCATCCACTACCTGAAGGCCGGCCAGGCCGAGGGGCCGAAGGCGAACATCCTCGCCTCGGGAGTGGGGGTGCCGTGGGCGCTCGAGGCGCAGGAACTGCTCGCCGCCGACTGGGGCGTCTCGGCCGATGTGTGGTCGGTGACCAGCTGGACCGAGTTGCGCCGCGACGGCCTGAAGGCCGAAGAGCACAACTTCTTGAAGCCCAACACCGAGAAGCGCGTGCCGTACCTCACCGACAAGCTGTCGGGGTCTTCTGGCCCGTTCATCGGCGTCAGCGACTACATGCACGCGATTCCCGATCAGATTCGCCAGTTCGTTCCGGGCGAGTATGCAACGCTGGGTGCCGACGACTTCGGCTTCAGCGACACGCGCCCCGCGGCTCGCCGCTTCTTCAAGATCGACGGGCCCTCCGTGGTCGTTCGTGTTCTTGAACAACTCGCGGCTCGCGGCGAGGTCGACGTGAATGCGCCGGCCTGGGCGATCGACAAGTACAGCCTGCACGATGTCGCTGCAGGTACATCGGGCTCGGCCGGCGGGGAGAGCTGACGCTCACGGCGCCCATGGCCAAAACGAAAGAACAAACCCTCGCATGGTTGCGAACGGTGTCGGGTGAACTCTCGACAGCGACGATCAAGCGACTCGACGAGACGCTTCCCTGGTATGGCGACATGCCGCCAGGGAGGCGCTCGGCCGTCGGCCTGGTAGCCCAGGCCGGCATCAAGAGCTTCATCAGCTGGTACGACGACCCCACCACGACGCCGTGGATCGCCGCCGACGTCTTCGGTTCGGCCCCTCGCGAGCTGCTGCGCTCGGTCAGCCTGCAGCAGACGCTGCAACTCATCCGCGTGGTGGTCGAGGTCGTCGAACAACGCATCGCGAACGGCGACCAAGACCTGCGCGAGGCCATTCTGCTCTACTCGCGCGAGATCGCCTTCGCTTCGGCCGACGTCTATGCCCGTGCCGCCGAAGCACGCGGGCTGTGGGATGCCCGGCTCGAGGCTCTCGTCGTGGACTCCATTCTCTCGGGCGAGTACGACGACGAGCTGCCGAGCCGCATCGCGGCGCTCGGCTGGCACGGTCACGGCGAAGTCAGTGTTCTCGTCGGAACCACTCCCCGCATGCTCGACGTCGACCAGCTTCGGCGAACGGCTCGGCACCTACAGGCCGACGTGCTCATCGGGGTACAGGGCGGCAGGCTGGTGCTGGTCATCGGCCGATCACAGCCGGCCGCAGGATCACCCGAAGACGAGGAGATCACCGCGGCCACGCCCGCGCCGCCTGCCCTCTCGTTCATGGAGATCGCAAAGGCGCTGGAGCCGGGCTTCGGCCCGGGCCACCTGGTGCTCGGGCACGAAGTGCCGAGCCTGGTCGATGCGTCACGAAGCGCCAAGGCGGCCCTCGCCGGTTTCGCCGTGGCCAAGTCGTGGCGCAACGCCCCGCGCCCGGTCTACGCCGACGATCTGCTGCCCGAGCGCGCTCTGGCAGGCGACCCGCTCGCCCGCTCGACTCTCGTCAACCGGGTCTACCGCCCGCTGCAAGACCAGAGCCCGGAACTGATGACCACGCTGTGGTGCTACCTCGACAACGGCCGCTCGCTCGAAGGCACCGCGCGCGAACTGTTCGTGCATCCGAATACCGTGCGCTACCGCCTCAAGCGGGTGTCGCAGGTCATCGGCTGGGATGCGACGGGGGCCCGTGAGGCACTCATTCTGCAGTCCGCGCTCATCTTGGGTTCGATGAACGAGCCCGATCCGGGTTCACGGCGCCGGTGAACGGGCCGGGTGTGTGTGCACGTGTGCGTGCGACACATACAACGATTCCGGCGAACGTTCGTCAGAAAACGACACCGATTTCTTCTCGACTCTTGAAAGACTGAACCAATGATCGTGATCGTCTGCCCAGGCCAGGGCTCTCAGACCCCCGGCTTTCTCGACCCTTGGGTCGCCGAACCGCGTTTTCGCGAGCACCTCGAGGCCATTTCAGACTGCGCGGGAATCGATCTGCTGAAGCACGGCACCACGAGTGACGCCGATACCATCCGCGATACGAAGATCGCCCAGCCGCTCATCGTCGCCGCCGGGTTGATCACGCTGCGCGCCCTGCTCGAAGACGGTCGCGAGAAGCGCGTGGGCGGTGTCGCGGGGCACTCGGTCGGCGAGATCACCGCTGCCGCGGCATCCGGAATTCTGACGGAAGTCGACGCGGTCACCTTCGTGACCGAACGCGGGGCCGCCATGGCAGCGGCGGCTGCACTGCAGCCGACCGGCATGAGTGCGGTCGTGGGCGGCGACGAAGCCGAACTGCTCGCCGTGCTCGACGATCTCGGGCTGTTCCCGGCCAACTTCAACGGCGGCGGCCAGATCGTGGTCGCCGGCGAGCTGACTGCTCTCGAAGCACTCAAAGAAGCTGCACCGCGCGGTGCCCGGGTGATTCCGCTGCAGGTGGCCGGCGCTTTTCACACGAAGTACATGCAACCGGCGGTCGAACGACTCACCGAAGTCGCCAAAGGGCTCACGCCGCATGACCCCACCCTCCCTATCTGGACCAATCGTGACGGCGGCGTCGTCGACTCCGGCGACAGCTTCGTCGATCTGCTCGTCGGCCAGGTCTCGTCTCCGGTGCGCTGGGACCGCTGCATGGAGGCGTTCACTGCCGCCGGGGTCACCGGTATCATCGAAGTCGCTCCTGCCGGTGCTCTGACCGGCCTCGCCAAGCGTGGGCTGAAGGGTGTGCCGGCGGTGGCCGTCAAGACTCCGGATGACCTGCAGAACGCCATCGAACTGCTCACCTCATGACGCTGGTCACGCACGCAGCAGGCCCTGCTCTCGCTCGCCCGCGCCGCTGACCCGCTCATCACGCCCGACCGCCCCGTTAGGAACCAGATGCCCCGCCCCGAACTGCAGCAATCGCACGGACCCGAATTCACCCGCATCTATGCGTTCGGTGCCGCGCGGGGCGACCTCGTGGTCGGCAACGACGAGCTGATCGAGGCCATCGACTCCTCCGACGAGTGGATTCGCAAGCGCACCGGCATCATCGAACGACGTCGTGCGTCGAAAGAGATCACGGCCGTCGACCTCGCCACCACGGCGGGGGCCGAAGCGATCGAGCGAGCGGGCATCCAGCCGTCTCAGATCGGCGCGGTCATTGTCGCGACCATCAGCAACCCCGTCGTCACTCCCTCGATCTCCACTCTTGTCGCCGAGAACCTCGGGGCCGGTACGGCAGCGGCGTACGACATCGAGGCGGCGTGCGCCGGCTACGCGTACGGCATCGCGCAGGCCGACTCGCTCATCCGCGCCGGAGTCGCCGAGTACGTGCTCGTGATCGGCGCCGAGAAGCTCTCAGACTTCGTCGACCCGACAGAACGCTCCATTTCGTTTCTGCTCGGCGACGGTGCCGGCGCGGCGGTCGTGGGGCCGAGCGATTTCGCCGGCATCTCGCAGTCGATCCTCGGATCGGACGGGTCGAAGTGGGGCACCATCAAGATGAGCGGCACCTACGTGGGCTACCGCAACGGCGAGAACGAATGGCCGACGCTGTCGCAAGAGGGCCAGACCGTGTATCGCTGGGCCGTCTGGGAGATGGCGAAGGTCGCTCAGCAGGCTCTCGACGCTGCGGGCATCACCGCCGCCGATCTCACTGCCTTCGTTCCTCATCAGGCCAATATGCGCATCGTCGACGAGTTCGCGAAGGTACTGAAACTGCCCGAGAACGTGCTCATCGGCCGGGACATCGCCACGACCGGCAACACCTCGGCCGCCTCGATTCCGCTCGCTACGCACCGGCTGCTCGAAGAACACCCCGAGGCATCCGGTGGCCTGTCGCTGCAGATCGGCTTCGGCGCCGGCCTGGTGTTCGGCGCGCAGGTCGTCGTTCTGCCGTAACGGCCCGCCGTGTCGCGCCGTGCACAACGGCGTCGCCGCCCCTGACCTAAGCTTAGTGTCGCCTCAAAAACCCAAGGAGAAAACAAAAATGGCATTGTCCACCGAAGAAGTTCTTGCCGGCCTCGCCGAGCTCATCAATGACGAGACCGGTATCGCTGCCGATACGGTCGAGGCCGACAAGTCGTTCACCGATGACCTCGACATCGACTCCATCTCGATGATGACCATCGTGGTCAACGCCGAAGAGAAGTTCGACGTCAAGATTCCCGACGAAGAGGTCAAGAACCTCAAGACGGTCGGCGACGCGGTGACCTTCATCACCAACGCGCAGGCCTGACCTCCTCTTCAGGGCTGACCACCACTTCAGGGCCGACCGACTTCAGGTCGGCCTGCAGTAATGCGGATGACCGGGGCTTCGTCTTTTCGACAGCTCCGGTCTTTTCGTGATGCGCTCGCACCACTCGGCGCAGTTCATTTGATCCACAGAAAGCTCTTCTCATGACCAAACGAATCGTTGTCACCGGCATCGGCGTAACCTCCCCCCTCGGCGGAAACGCCGAAGACAGCTGGCAGGCTCTGCTCGCCGGAAAGTCGGGGGCGAGCACGATCGAGGCGGAATGGGTCGAGAAGTGGCAGATCCCCATCACTTTCGCCGGTCAAGCCCTCGTGCCGTCAGCCGAGGTGCTCACTCGGCAGGAGACGAAGCGGCTCGACCCGAACAGCCAGTTCGCTCTTACCGCCGCGCGCGAAGCCTGGGCCGACGCGGGCGCACCGGAGGTCGAGCCCGAGCGCCTCGGCGTCGACTGGGCCACCGGAATCGGCGGTCTATGGACGCTTCTCGACGCCTGGGACACCCTGCGCGAACGCGGGCCACGCCGTGTGCTGCCGATGACCGTTCCCATGCTCATGCCCAACGGCGGCGCGGCCGCCATCAGCATGGATCTCGGTGCCCGGGCCTTCAGCCGCACCGACGTGTCGGCCTGCGCGTCGAGCACCGAGTCGATCGCCAATGCGTTCGACCACCTGCAGGCGGGCCTCGCCGATGTGATCGTGGCGGGCGGCTCTGAGGCGTGCATCCACCCCCTGCCGATCGCGTCGTTTGCGGCCATGCAGGCTCTCTCGAAGCGCAATGACGAGCCGGCGACCGCGTCGCGCCCGTACGACGTTTCCCGGGACGGGTTCGTGCTCAGCGAAGGCGGTGCGGCAGTCGTGCTCGAGACCTACGAACACGCCATCGCTCGCGGCGCGCGTATCTACGCCGAATTGCTCGGCGGGGCGGTCACGAGCGACGCCTATCACATCACCGCACCCGACCCCGAGGGTTCCGGCGCCGCCCGGGCCATGCTCACGACCATCACCAACGCCGGCTACTCGGTGGCCGACGTCGCTCACATCAACGCGCACGCCACCTCCACCCCCGTGGGTGACATCGCGGAATACAACGCTCTGCGCCGCGTCTTCGGCGACGCCGTCGAGGGCATCCCCGTGTCGGCCACGAAGGCGTCGACCGGCCACCTGCTCGGCGGTGCGGGCGCCATCGAAGCGGTGTTCGTCATCAAGAGCCTGTTCGAGCGCGTCGCTCCCCCGACTATCAACCTCACCGAACAAGACCCCGAGATTCACCTCGACGTCGTGACGCAACCGCGGGCGCTGCCCGACGGCGACTTGCTCGCCATCAGCAACTCGTTCGGCTTCGGTGGTCACAACGCCGTCGCGGCCTTCAAGACCCTGTAGGGTGCGGCGCCGCCGCGCCCTCGCGGCGAAACTCTGAAGTCACGTGAGGGCGCGGCGGCGAAGTTGAGGCCGTTGCGACGGAGTTGAGGCGGTTGTAACGACCTCAGAACGACGCTAACCGCCTCACTACGGCGAAGAGGTGGTCAGCCGACGCCGGGTGGTCAGCCGACACTGCGGGTTAGCCGACGGAGTGCAGCCAGACCACGGGGGCGAAGTCGCTGGCGTAGCGGAAGGGCTCGAGTTCGTCGTCCCAGGCCTGCCCGAGGGCGAGGCGCAGCTCTCGGTGCAATTCGAGGGCGTTGGTGCCCGCTTCGTCCATCGCGGCGCGAATGCGGTCTTCGGGGATGACGGTGTTGCCGGCGCTGTCGGTCTGGGCATAGTAGATGCCGAGGTCTGGAGTGTGCATCCATCGACCGCCGTCACGCCCGGGTGCGGGGTCTTCGGTCACCTCGTAACGCAGGTGTTCCCAGCCGCGCAGAGCCGACGCGATGGCCGCCCCGGTGCCCGCCGCGCCTTCCCAGTAGAACTCGGAGCGCTGTGACCCGCGCAGCACGGGCTGCTCGATCCAGTCGAAGTTCACGGCACGACCAATAGCGCGACCTGCGGCCCACTCGACGTGGGGGCAGAGCGCGCGAGGGGCGGAGTGGATGTAGACCACTCCGCGTGCGACTGATGCGACCATGTGTTTTCTCCATTCGTGAGGTACGTCTTCCCCAACGACCTATGAATGGATGTGCACCCTCCGGATGCTCGCTCATGGCGCGTGCCGTGCTTTTTCGGTTGTGTGTTCTGCTTCAAGTCGACACCTGCCGACCTCCCCAGTATGACGGCGCGACGGGTAAATCACAAGGCTGTAACTCTGCTCTTCGTATACTCAGAGGTGCTACGTGAAGGAGGCTCGTCTGTGTCGGTTCGTGCGAGCATCCTGGGGGTCTTGACACTCGGTGCGGCCTACGGTCTGCAGGTGCACACGGAGATCGAAACCCGCAGCGAACGCATCGGCGAGATCAACGTCGGCCAGATCTACTCGACCCTCGCCCGTCTTCGCACTTCGGGCCTCGTCGAGGCGGCCGAGCTCACTCGCGACGGCCTTCCACTCTACGAATTGACGACGGATGGCCGGGCGGAGGCCGAGCGTTGGCTCACGACAGCCGAGCCGACCACGGGTGCGGCTCGCGCAAGCTGGCACGAGATGGTCGATCACGTGCTGATCGTGTCGTCGCTGCCTCACGGCGACGTCGCGGGCCTTGTCGAGTCGTATCGGCAGAACTGGCGCAGCATCGTCGACGAGACCCCCGTCTTCAACGACGAGGGGCGCGACCCGGGTTCGCTTCGCGGGCAGGCAGAGCGGATGCTCGCCGAATCTGCACTGGCCTGGCTCGACCAAGTCGTGCTGCGCCCGCCTGCCCCGACCGGGCCGTCCACCAAGCGGCCGCGCCGCGGCCGGCGCCCCGCTTTGATGCAGGTCTGATCGAGGGTAGTCGATGCCTGAATGATGCTCAGTTATGTAAACTGAGACTCGTTCAGCTTCGCCTCGACTCGATTGGAGCATTCTCATGTCTCGACCTCACCGCCCCCGTGCACGATCCGCCTCCGCTCGATCCGCCTCCGCTCGATCAGTGATGGGCATCGTGTTCGCCGCCGTCGTGTGTGCCGGCGCCTTGAGCCTGACCGCATGCTCGGGCTCAGCGAACTCGGCTCAGCCGGCGCAGCCTGCATCGACCTCGACCTCGGCGTCTGCATCCGGCTCGACGTCATCGTCGACCACCTCGCACTCGTCGGCATCCTCACATTCGTCGGCCGCTGGCGACGTTTCCGACACCGGCTCCAGCGCAGAGAGCTCACCGCAGACACAAGATGTGTTCTCGCTCACCGTCGGAGACTGCGTGAACGGCACATCGGTCGGTGAAGTCACCGATGTGCCGACCGTCGACTGCGCGGCTCCCCATGACCTCGAAGTGTTCTACGACTTCGACCTCACGGGTGATGTCTTTCCCGGTGACTCGGTGGTGAGCGACGCCGCGAAGGCAGGCTGTCAGGCGCAGTTCGACTCGTTCGTGGGAATCGCCTACGCCGACTCGGCTCTCGACTTCACGGAGTACACGCCGACCCAAGAATCGTGGTCGAGCGGTGACCGCACCGTCAGCTGTGTCGTGGGCGACCCGAACGGCAAGACCACCGGATCGCTGGCCGGAGCCGCCCGCTGACGCCAGACTCACGGGCCCCAGACCCGGGTGCCCCAGACGCAGGGGCTCAGACGCAGGGCCCTAGACGCAAGCGAGCGCTCGTCGTAGTTCGGCGGCGATAGCCGACGCACCCTTGGCGGCCAGTACGAGGCTGTAATGGTTCACATTCGGCACTTCGACGAACGTGATGAAGGGGAATTCGCTCTTCCACCCCGCCAGCTCGGACTCGCTGTACACGCCGGGCGCCTCGTTGAGCAGTCCGCGTGGCGCGGTGAGCACGCTGATCGTCGGTGCATCCGCCCCGCCCTCGCCGAACCCCGTCAACAGCTCTCGAATCGCGTGGCTGCCGTACAGCTCGCGCGCGTCGGCTTCGATGGCTTCCCTGCGTGAAACCGGCCGGTACCGCAGACTGCCGTCGGCCGCCAAGATCTCGACGAGGTCGTAGTCGGCCATCAGACCGAGCCTTTCACTCCAGGCGGCGGCGAGACCGGGGTGCAGGCGCCAGAACTTGCGGTAGAGGGCTTTGCTCGTGAACGTCAGTTCCGTGCGTCTGGCGACGGCAAGACCGAGCACGGCCTCGACCAGATCGACGTCATCGATGTTCAGGGGAACGGTGAGCGGCAGACCACCGTCGGCGAAAAACGCGCGGCTGAAGACCGACGGCATGGCGCGCAACACCGAAAGGCCCACGAATGCACCGAGCGAGTGCCCGACGATCACTAGATCACGCCGATGGTCGCCGGAGTCGAGCCGAAGGGCTTCGACGATGGCTCTCACATCGGCGACGTGCTGCGCGATTCCATAGGGCTCGGCAAGCTCGGCGCTGAGCCCGCGGCCCCGCAGATCGGGTGCGATGATGCGCGCCTCGGCAAACTCGGCCGCGAGAAACTGCCACGAGAGGTGCGAGCCCGTCATTCCGTGCAGAGCAAGGATGACCGGAGCATCCCCTGCCGACTCGGTGGTGTTCTCGGGCCGCCACTCCCCCACACGCAGCGGGCCGCCGGCGACGGGAATGTCATAGGTCAGGTAGGTCATGAAAACGCCTCATCGAAGATAGTGAGGGCGTGCCGACGCGCGCAGGCGTCGACCGCCGATGTTCGAAGCATCCCCTAAGACCGCGCCCTGCGATTCGCGGCCATCGATACGCTAGCTTGCCAGCGCCACCACGTCAATTCGAACCTGACGTTTTGTCGAATGCGGCGCGACGCGACACCCGCTCCTGCGACACAGCACCCAGTGCGAGCCTGTATCGTGGACGTGCAGCCTCTTCAGCCCGGTGCGAAGCGGCGCTCAGGGGCGTTAGCTCAGCTGGTTAGAGCAGCGGACTCATAATCCGTCGGTCGCGGGTTCAAGTCCCGCACGCCCCACCTGATGAACGATGAACCAGGCCCAGCAGTGAACGACGACGACGCCGACGAAGTGACAGCGGCCCCGACGGCGACCACCACCGAGAAAAAACGTCACCCACGGCTGCGCCGGCGAATCATCATCGGGGCAATTGCAGTCGTGCTGGCCGCCGGCCTCGGTGGCGGGTACTGGGCGTGGAATGCGTCGGCCCAGAGCCGCGAGACTGCGGCAGCGACCAGTGTGCAGACGCAACTCCAGGCACAGATCGACGCAGCCCACGCGTTCAACGCCCGGCTGAGCGCTGTGCAAGGCGTCACCACGCGCATCCATTCCGTTGTGGAAAGCTCCGATTTTGCAGCCGATGCACTCGCCGAGGCCGCACCGCTGGGCGCAGCACTGTCGGCGATGGATGCTCTGGCCAAGGCCGCACCCGCAGACCCGCCTGCCACGACTACTCCGAACGAGCCCGCCGGTGAAACCGCCGGTTACCGCTGGCCGTGGCAGCTGACCTCCGACGCCGAGCACCTCGAGTCGCAGGCTGCCGCCGCAGAACGAGCCGCCGCCGATCTCAGAACGGCAGCCGCCCAGACTGCCGACGCCGGCCGCACCCTCGCCTCAGCAGAAGCCGCCTACTTCGCGGCGCTGGCTGCACACGCCAACGCCACCATTACCGATAGCCCGCTGTCGAACCGCTCCATTCAAGCACCCCTCACCGAGCTGATCGATGAGGCGCAGAATCCGAGTATGAGTGCGTCTCGCGACGGAACCTTTCTCACCTCGATGGTCGACGCCGAGGCGCGCGTGCGCGACTCGCAGGCCACGAACCAGGCCCATCTGAACGACCCGGCGTGGTCGGTGCGCAACGAAATCGAGAGCTACGCCCGTTCGCTGAGCGACGGTGTCGCCCTCGAGTTCGTCTGGGCGCCTGAAGTGGCGGGGTATGGCGAAGACTGGCTGTCGGGCACCACCCAGACCTGGGACACCAACGGCAGCAATGGCCCTGGCAGCGTCGAGTATACCTACGCGATCATCAGTCTGAACTACTCCGTCGAAGAAGCCTGGAACGACGGCCCGGATGCTCGGGCGCTCGTCACTCACGAGGTTGGCCACAGTCAGATGTACCGCTGCTGGCCGCAGTACTCGGGGCCGAGCTTCAGTCGCAATGACGAAACCTGGGCGACCGCCTGGTCGATCAGCTACGGGTTCGACGTGCCCGGCTCGGGCATCGAGGCTTACGGGCGCCCCACCGACGACCAGATCTCCGTGGCAGGTCAGTGCCACTGACGCAGATCCGGGCTGCCCTGCCGGCCTGGCGGCGCGACGCCGCTGAGAGCTCAGGGCGCCGCGACCGCAGCCATTAACGCCGCGGCTAGTGGGCCGCGTCGGTGGAGTCGACGGGAACGTGCTGCAGAGCATCCGGTGCAGCGGGCACAGCCGCCCCGGCACTCGCCCCGGCCGTCGCCTCGGCGGCGAGTTCGGCCTCGAGTGCGGGCACGTCGATCTCGGATGCCCCGCGGTAGAGCTGCTCGAACGTCATGATGGTGCGTTGCAGGTCGTGGGCCTGAATGAAGCGCAGCGACGCGCGTTTGAACGTGTCGAGTTCTTCTTGCGGAAGCCGCAGCAGGCGCTCCAGCTTGTCGGCGAGCTCTTGAGCATCGCCGGGCTGGAACAAGAAGCCGTTCTGGTCGTCTTTGACGAGGTGGGGCAACGCCATGGCGTTCGCGGCGACGACGGGCAGGCCGGAGGCCATGGCCTCCATGGTGGCGATGCTCTGCAGCTCGGCGATCGACGGCATAGCGAAGACAGTGGCGTTCGTGTAGGCCGCGCGCAGCTCGTCTTCGGTGACATAACCGGTGAAGTTCACGCGGTCGGCCACCCCGAGCTGCTTGGCGAGGTTCTCGAGGTGCTTGAGCAGGTCACCGCCGCCCACGATGTCGAGCTTCGCGTCGAGGTCGGCCGGCAGTAGCGTCATCGCCTTGATGAGCACGTCGATCTGCTTCTCGCCCGTGACCCGGCCGACGAACAGAATGCGGTTCTCGGTGCGCGGGGTGAAGTCGGGTGTGTAGTTCTCGGCGTCGATTCCGCACGAGATGGCGAGCACGCCGTCGAGCCCGGTGTACTTCTCGAGAAAGTCTGCCGCGCTCTGCGTCGGTGTGGTGACCACGTCGGCCCGGCCGAAGGTGCGTTTGGCTGCGCGCCAGGCCATGCCCACGGCTCGCTCTTGCCAAGACTTCGGCAGCAGCGTGAACTCGAGCAGGTTCTCGGGCATGAAGTGGTTGGTGCCGATGATACGAACGCCACCGCGTTTGCGCGCGGCGATCGACAGGCCACGACCCACGATGATGTGCGACTGGAAGTGCACGACGTCGGGGTCGACCTCGTCGAGAATGCGGTCGCTGTTCTTATTGATGAACCACGGCTCCGACCAGCGCAGCCAGTCATGCGGATACCAGCGGTAGCTGCGCAGCCGGTGCACTGTGATGTCTTGGCCGTCGTACTCTTCGACCCAGGTGCCGTGCTTGCGCGTAGCCGCAGGCGCCACCACGTGCACGTCGTGGCCGCGAGCGGCGAGGCCCGACGCGAGACGCTGCGAGAACCGGGCGCTGCCATTGACGTTCGGCGAGAACGTGTCTGCGCCGATGACGACCGTGAGCGGCTTGTCGGTGCGCGCCGTGATGCCCGTTTCGGCACGCGGCTGCACAGGCTTCTCGGGGCGCGCCGCCGAGGGGGCGGTGTTGGTTCCGGAAGTATCTGACAAGTAGGGCTCCTAGTGTTCGCTCTGAGGATGATATCGGGCCAGACCGAACACACCCAGTATTGCCAAGATTCCCGTCAAGGCAAAGCCGACAAGTGCGATGGTTGGGGCCTGCGACGCTTCGTTGAGCACGACGATGCCGATTCCGACCGCGACGATCGGGTCGATCACGGTGAGACCGGCGATCACGAGGTCGGGCGGGCCCAGTGTGTAGGCCGTCTGAATGAGGTACGCGCCCGCGGCGGAGCCCACGATCATCCCGAGCAGGCAGATGAAGGTGAGCCACTCGAAATCGCCCTGCTGGATGCGGCTGATGACCACCTTGGCGAGGGTGGCGACGAAGCCGTAGAGCACACCGGCACCCACGATGTAGGCGACCGCTTTCATGCGCTTGCGGAACAGCACGAACGCCACGACGAACACCACGAGAACAATCGCCATGATGCTGGCGACCGTTTCGAGTTGCTGGTCGCTCACCGGGGTGTCGACGGCGCTGAAAGCGGCGATCAAGACAAAAGCACCAACCCCGCCGACGCACATGATGACCGAGATCACGGATGCCCGGTTCAGCTTGGAGTGCGAGACCCGTGAATTGAGAATCGCCGTGATGACCAGCGCCACTGCACCGAGGGGCTGCACCACGATGAGCGGCGACAGACTCAGAGCGACCAGCTGCAGCACGATCGCGCCGCCGAGCATCAGGGTGCCGAAAACCCACGAGGGGCGGCTGAACAGCGCACCGAACTGACCGAGATCCAGCCCGCCGGTCACCTTGCGGGTACTTCGCGCTTCGACCTTCTTGACGCCGCTGTGCTGCAGTTGCGCGCCGAACGACAAGAACACGGCGCCGAGCAGAGCAACAGGAATGCCCAGGAACTGCGCGGGGTTCAGGCTCAGCTGTGCTGAGGCCAGAGCGAGGTCGAGGGACACTTTCCGACAGTACCGCGATTTGCTGGCGGAGGGCTGGCAGGCACGCCAGGCAGCCCGGCACGGAGCGTTCCCATAAACTTGGCGAATGGCCGTTCTTCCGATCCGCATCTCGGGCGACCCGGTGCTGCACGCACCCGCGGCCCCGGTGACCCAGTTCGATTCCGACCTGCGCACGCTCGTCGCCGACATGGTGGAGACGATGCACCTCGCCCCGGGCGTCGGCCTCGCCGCTCCCCAAGTCGGCGTTCCGCTGCGGCTGTTCGTGTACGAATTCACTGACGGCGACGGAGTCAAGCACGAGGGCACCGCGATCAACCCGGTGTTGCTGATCAGCCCGCCGCCGGTAGTCGAGGCCGAGGAATCCGACTCCGAGGGCTGCCTGTCGTTTCCCGGTGAACGGTTTCCTCTGGTGCGCTCGAGCACGGCGCTGCTTCGGGCGGTCGACATCGACAACGTTCCCTACGAGATCGAGACGGACGGCTGGCTGGCGCGCATCTTTCAGCACGAGTACGACCACCTCGACGGGTATTTGTACATCGACCGGCTCGAATACCCCTACGCCAAGGCGGCGGCGAAGATCGCCCGCAAGCGCAGCTGGGGTGCCCCTGGGCAGAGCTGGATGCCCGGCGTCGACACCTTCGACGGCGGCGCGTAGCCCCGGCCAGGGTTTGCGCGGCGGCGCGCCCCGCGGCGAGCAAGCCGATCGTGAGCAGATTGGCGACTCGGGCGGGCGTAGGCCGCGCGAACACGGCCGGCGGAATCAGGTAGCCGGCGAACCGAGCGCGAAACAGGCCAGAGACGCCAGAATGATGAGCTGCCACATCGTCACGAGGGCATCCCCTCGATCGGAGCGATCTCCGCGGTGTCGGGCGGCTCGCCACTGCCGCGATGAGATCGTGGGCCGAGCCAATTCGTCAGCCCGACCCCCACCGCGACCACAGCGGCGACGGTGAGCGGCAGACCGGCGCGAGAACAGGCGTCAGCAGGGCCGCAACGAGCCCGGCGGCCACTGCGACGGCCGGAGCCTGCAGATGCTTCAGACGGGGCCAGAGCAGCCCGAGAAAGGCCGCGGCGGCGGCGGCGAGTCCGTAGGCGCTCACGTCGCCGATCACGGTCGTGATGTTCCAGCCCACGAACACGACGAAACCGGTGAGCCAGAAGCCGACACGTTGCGCCCGAAGGAATTCGGGGTTATGCCGGTTACGAGCCCAGGAATTCGCTGGGAGATGAGAAAAAGGCCGCCGGGGTGGAGCCCTGACGACCTTTTCGCTCCCCGACTTGGACTCGAACCAAGAACCTGCCGGTTAACAGCCGGCTGCTCTGCCAATTGAGCTATCGAGGAATGCTGAAACAGCTTGGTTACATTATCACGAAACACCGCATCACTAAATCGAGCGACCCTCAGCCTGCTCGCAAACGTCGCGTTCAGGCCCGCTTTTCGCGCGCTTTGGCCAATCCGGCGACATACGGATGCCGTGGATCGCCCAGCACCTCGTCGATCGTGCCCAGCCCCACGACGACGCCCTCGTGCAGCACCACGATGCGGTCGACCGACTTGCGCAGGACCTCGAGGTCGTGGCTCACGATGAGGGCCGTGGCCCCGCGCTCGCGCTGCAGCTTCGAGATCACGTCGATGACGGGGCCGCGCACCGATACGTCGACCCCGGCTGTCGGCTCGTCGACCACCAGAAAGACCGGGTCGAGGATGAGCGACCGCGCAATCGCGACCCGTTGACGCTGCCCGCTCGAGAGCTCGTGCGGCAGTTTCAGCGCCGTACCGTTCGCCAGCAGCAGGGCGTCGAGCAGGGTCGCGACACGGAGACTGGCGTCTTTTTCGTTGTACCGCCGGTCTCGGGCGAAGAGCGGCTCGGCGACCGATTCGGCGATCGTCATATTCGATGTGAGCGCACTCGACGAATCTTGGGCCAGGTACCCCACGCCGAACGTCAGCCGGTTGAGTTTGCGACCGTGCACGCCTTTTCGCAAGTCGTAACCGAGAACGCTGAGCGAACCGCCGACGACGCGCGGGGTCGATTCGCGGTTTCCGCTCGTCGCCTGGCCTGCCGCCACGCGAGCGAATGTGGACTTGCCCGAACCGCTCGAACCGACCAGACCGACGATCTCGCCCGGCTCGATGCGCAAGCTCACACCGCGCACCGCCGTGTAGGCGGGGCTCACGCTGTGCGCGGGGTACTCGATGGTGACGTCAGACGCCAGCAGTACGGGCTCACTCATTCTGCGAGCCTAACAACGCCACGCAGTGCTGGCTCCGACCTACCGCGGCGGGCCGCAACTCGACGATCGGCGCAACGAGAGCGACATGTGCGGACGAGAGCGACCGCCGCGCTGGTCGCTCTCGTCCGCAAGGGTCGCTTTCACGAATCGCGCCCCCGCGCGGTGCCGCGGTGGCGCCCCCCGCGTGGTGCGGCTCAGTCGGCGTGGATGGTGCGCCGATCGGCCTCGAGCTGTACGAGTTCGCGCTGCAGGGTGCGATACGCGTCGGGCTCTGCCGTTGCATCCGTTCGCTGAAGCTGGCCCAGCACCTCTTCTTTGCGCCGCACGAGGTGTCGCTCGATCAGCGACGAGGTCACGCGGCGCAAGTACACGTCTAGTTCACGCTCGGGGCGCTCGGGAATCGGCGCCACGGCGAGTTGCTCGACAAGGCCCTTGTACTCGGGCTGCACTGCGCCGACGATGATTCCGACCCAGTCGGGCGCCTCGAACGAGTCGATCGACAGTGCGATCGCGTCGCGAACGGCAGCCAGCGCAGCGTTGCTGTAGCCGACACCGGATGCCCGTGCCATCAGCTCGCGGCCCACCGAGGTGGGGTATTGCAGCATCGCCATCAGCGCATCGCGCTCGAGGCGGGCGGATGTCGTCGCCGGCAACGACGTCAGCGACACCGCCGGCGTCGCCGACGGGATGATCGTGGCGGGAATGAACTGCTCCGCGCCGTACGCGGCGGCGCCCTGACCGAAAGTTCCCTGACCCGAGGTGGCCTGACCTGAAGTGCCCTGTCCGGAGCCGGCGCGTGCGCTGCCCTGACCGGCGCCCACTTGGCCTGAACCCACTTGGCCTGCACCCACCTGGCCTGCACTGACGGAGCCTGCACCGACTGGGCTCGCGCCCGCGTGGGCTGCACCCGCCGAGTGCCTGCCGCCCGCAGACGACCCCCACGAGCCCGATGAGCCCGCCCCAGAAGAACCTGATGACGCCGCGCGCGACGACCCTCCAGAGCCCGCTGAGGCTGTTGTGGACTGTGTTCTGCTGCTCGCTTCGACCGCCCGTGACACCTCACCGATGTCGACCCCGAGCAACCGAGCGAGTTCCCTCGTATAACCCGGGCGCAGGGCGGGATCGCGAATGTCGGCGACGACCGGAGCGGCATCGCGTAGTGCGGCGGCACGGCCCTCGACGGTGTTCAGGTTGTACTGCGACAGCTTCTGCTTGATGACGAACTCAAACATCGGCTTCTTCGATGAGATGAGCCGGCGCACCGCGTCGTCACCGCGATTGAGCCGCAGGTCGCACGGATCGAGACCGTCGGGCGCGACCGCCACGTAGGTCTGGGCCGCAAAGCGCTGCTCTTCGCTGAAGGCCCGCATGGCCGCCTTCTGGCCGGCCGCGTCGGGGTCGAACGTGAACACGACCTCGCCGAGGCCCGTGGTGTCGTCGCCCAGGATGCGGCGCATCACCTTGATGTGGTCGACGCCGAATGACGTACCGCAGGTCGCGACGGCCGTCGTCACTCCGGCGAGATGGCACGCCATGACGTCGGTGTAGCCCTCGACCACCACCACCTGACGGCTGCGCGCGATGTCGCGCTTGGCCAGGTCGAGCCCGTAGAGCACCTGCGACTTGTGATAGACCGGCGTCTCGGGTGTGTTGAGGTACTTGGGGCCTTTGTCGTCGTCGTACAAGCGGCGGGCACCGAACCCGACGGTCTGCCCCGTCTGGTCGCGGATGGGCCAGATGAGCCTGCCGCGAAAGCGGTCGTAACTGCCGCGCTCCCCCGTCGAGGTGAGCCCGGCTGTGCTCAGTTCTTCTGCCGTGTATCCCAGCGCGCGCAGGTGCTTGCCGAGGTTGTCCCAGCCTTGCGGCGCGTAGCCCACGCCGAAGCGCTGCGCGGCGGCGGCGTCGAAACCGCGTTCGCCGAGAAAGCGCCGCCCGGCATCCGCACCCTCCGTACCGAGTTGCTCGGTGAACCAGAGCCGAGCGGCCTCGTTGGCCGCAAGCAGGCGTGCACGGTTGCTGTGGTCGGTGGCCTGACCGCCGTCTTCGTAGTGCAGCTCGTAACCGATCTGACCGGCGAGCCGTTCGACCGCTTCAGCGAACGAGACATGGTCGAGTTTCTGCAGAAAGGTGAAGACGTCGCCTCCTTCTCCGCAGCCGAAGCAATGGTAGTAGCCGACCTGAGGTCGCACATGAAAGCTCGGCGACCGCTCGTCGTGAAAAGGGCACAGACCCTTCATCGAGCCGATTCCCGCGCTCTTCAGCGTGACGAACTCCCCCACCACGTCGGCGATGTTGATACGCGCACGCACCTCGTCGATGTCGCTGCGCAGAATGCGGCCGGCCATGCGCGGGCCTACGCTTTGTCGCCGGCGGTGAGGCGGCGGTGCCAGGCGAGCGCGGACTGGTCGGTGAGGCTCGCGACCTGATCGACGATGACGCGCTTACGTGCGTCGTCGTCGTCGGCAACGGCCCAGTCGCCGGCGAACGAGGTCTCGAGGTGCGCATCTCCCGCAGCGAGCAGCAGCTCGGCGAGTTCGACCAGCAGCACCCGCTGGCCACGGTAGAGCGGCTTGCGCTTGCTGCTCGACATCACGAAGGCCGCGACGACCCCCTTGAGCACGGCGATCTCGGCCGCTACCGAACGCGGCACGATGACGTCAGCCCGGTACCGGGTGAGGCTCGTGCTTTCGTAGGCAGCGCGTGTCGCCTGCGTCGCCGAGCCCGAGAATCGCCCGATCAGCTGACTGGTGAGGTTCTTCAGGCGCGCCTGCGCAATCCTGCTGCCGTCGTAACTGTCGATCCAGATGTCGAGCGAATCGAGCCGGTCGAAAGCAGCGACCAGCTCGTCGTGACCGAAGGCCTCGCCCACCCACGCCTGCATGCTGGTGACGAGCGCATCGTGATCGACTCGGCTGCCGAGCGCCGGCACATCGATGTAGCCGTTGAGCACGGCGTCTTCGAAGTCGTGCACCGAGTAGGCGATGTCGTCAGAGAGATCCATCACCTGCGCTTCGATGCAGAGCCGGCCGTCTGGCGCCTGCTCGCGCAGCCAGCGGAACACCGGCTCGTCGTCGGGGTAGACCCCGAACTTCTGCCGCCCGCTGGCGTCGGCGACCGCCTCGGTGGCGGGCCACGGATACTTGCAGCTGGCGTCGAGGCTGGCGCGAGTGAGGTTCAAGCCGTAGCCGCGACCGTCGTCGTCGAAGACCTTCGGTTCGAGCCGGGTGAGAATACGCAGGCTCTGCGCGTTGCCCTCGAACCCGCCGATGTCGTCGGCCCACTCCGAGAGCGCCCGTTCGCCGTTATGACCGAACGGTGGATGCCCGAGGTCGTGCGCGAGGCAGGCGGTGTCGACCACGTCGGGGTCGAGCCCGAGGCTCGCGGCGAGCTCTCGACCGACCTGAGCCACTTCGAGGGAATGCGTGAGGCGGTTGCGCGCAAAATCGAGGTCGGCCGTCGGAGAGAGCACCTGGGTCTTGGCGGCCAGGCGCCGCAGCGCGCCGGAGTGCAGCAGGCGCGCCCGGTCGCGAGCGAAATCGCTGCGCCTCGTGTAGTGCTCTTCGGGCAGCGGGCGCTCGGTGTCGTGCTCTGTGTAGCCCGACGTCGTACGCCCCGACACCCGACGCCCCGACACCGCGACAGCCTCATCCAATGTTTCTGCTGTGCCCGCTTCAGCCACCGCTGTGCTCCAGTTCGGCGCCGGCGAGTTCGGCGCGGCCCGGCTGGTCGAGCGTGCGCGACTCGAGCCAGTTGTTCGGCAGCGCGGGCCGCTTGGGGGTGCCGGCGCGACCGCGGGGGCCCTCGGCGTCGACCCCGGGGTATTCGATGGTGGGGTCGAGAGTGGCGAGCAGAGCATCCATTTCGGCCAGCGACGTGACCATGGCCAGAGCCGCACGCACCTCGTGGCCCACCGGGTACCCCTTGAAGTACCAGCCGACGTGTTTGCGAATGTCGCGGCAGGCGCGCTCTTCGCTGTCGAAGAAGTCGACGAGCAACTCGGTGTGCCGGCGCAGCGCAGTGGCGACCACGCCGAGCGGCGGGTGGGCGCGTGCTTCGAGCGCCTCGGCCTCGCTGATCTCGCCGTACCGAGCGCGGAACGCGGCCGCGAGGTCGCCGAAGAGCCATGGGCGGCCCAGGCAGCCTCGGCCCACGACCACGCCGTCGCAGCCCGTCTCGTCGACCATGCGCAGGGCGTCGTCGGCCGACCAGACGTCGCCGTTACCGAGCACCGGAATGCTCGTGATGGTCTCTTTCAGCGTGGCGATGGCGGCCCAGTCGGCGTGCCCCGAGTAGAACTTGGCCGCAGTGCGCGCGTGCAGAGCGACGGCCGCGACACCCGCGCCTTCGGCTGCGCGGGCCGCCTCGAGGTAGGTGAGGTGGTCGTCGTCGATGCCCTTGCGCATCTTCACCGTGACCGGAATGCTGCCCGCCGCGCCCACTGCGGCCTCGACGATGGCGCGGAACAGGTCTGTCTTCCACGGCAGAGCGGCTCCGCCGCCCTTGCGAGTGACCTTCGGCACCGGGCAGCCGAAGTTCATGTCGATGTGGTCGGCGCGGTCTTCGGCGACCAGCATGGTCACTGCCTCTGCCATGGTTTTCGGGTCGGTGCCGTAGAGCTGAATGGAGCGCGGCGTCTCTGACTCGTGGTGCGTGATGAGGCGCAGCGACTCGGCGGTGCGCTCGACGAGGGCCCGAGAGGTGATCATTTCGCTCACGTACAGCCCGGCGCCGTATTCGCGGCAGAGGCGACGGTAGGCGGTATTCGTGATGCCGGCCATGGGCGCGAGAATGACCGGCACGTCGAGTTCGATCGGGCCGATGGTGAGCCGCGGCGTGCGGGTGAGAACGGTGGAGGAAGACATTTGTTCTATTCTCCCAGACAATCCCGGCGGCCGCCCTGAGACGGCGGCCGGTTGTGCAGAACTATTCAGCGCGAGCGTCTGTGGATGATTCCCCGGGCACGACACACACGCCGTCGATGCCACACACGGCACCGTCGGGCGTGTCGACTGCTCCGATCATCGTGAACACCGGAGACGACTGCCCGATCTTCGTCACAGTAACTTTCGTCACGTCAACCGCGTCTACCATCAGACCGTCGCCTCCTCGGGCTCGGCCGCGCGCTCCTGCGTGATCTGCGTCAGCACCTGAGCGAACGTCGAGGCGTCTTGCGCGCCCGAGACGCCATATTTCTGATCGAACACGAAGAACGGCACACCCTGAATGCCGTATTCGATGGCCTGAGCCTGATCGGCCTTCACGTCCGCCAGAAACTCGTGCTCGCGCAGGCTTCGCAGCACGTCGTCACGGTCGAGTCCGATCTCTGCAGCCAGGTCGACGAGGTCTTCGTCGCGGCCGACGTGTCGGCCCTCTTCGAAGTAGGCCTTGAGCAAGCGCTCCTTCATCTCGAGTTGCACACCGTGCGCCTTCGCGTAGTGAATCACCTCGTGCGCCTTGATGGTGTTCGTGTGCTTCAGCGCGTCGAAGTCGTAGTGCAAGCCGACTGTTTCGGCGATGCCGGTCACGCGGTCGAGCATCGCGATGGTCTGCTCCGGTGCGAACCCCTTGTGCTTGGCGAGAAAGTCGATTTCGCTGCCATCGAAGTCCACCGGAGTATCGGGCGAGAGCTCGAAGCTGTGGTAAACGACCTCCACGGGGGCGGCCTCGCCCGCGGCGCTGAGGTTGTATTCGGTCACCCCGTTCTCGAACTTGCGCTTGCCGATGTAGCACCACGGGCAGGCGACGTCAGACCACACGTCGACTTTGATTGCTTGCGTCATATCCAGCACAACGACACGGCCGCCGGAGCTATTCCCGAACAACTGAGAGGCCGGGAATGCTCGGCCCCGGGCATCCGGTTAGATAGAACTATGACGCTTACCGGTACGCAACGAGTCGAACAGGATGCCCGGGAACGAGGCCTCACCATCGAGATCGTCGAGCGGCCGGCCGCCGACAGCCTCGAGTCGGCCGCGGCGCTGCTCGGGCTCGAGCCCTCTGACGTGATCAAGTCGCTCGTCGTCAAGCGGCACGACGGCGACTACCTGTTCGCGCTCACTCCCGGCGACCGGCAGATCAGCTGGTCGAAGCTGCGCACGCTGCTCAAAGTGAACAAGCTCTCGCTGCCCGCCGCCGAGCTCGCCTTCGAGGCGACCGGGTACGAACGCGGCACGATCACTCCGCTCGGCAGCACCAACGCGCTGCCCGTCTTCGCCGACGAACGGATGGTCGGCAAACGTGTCGCGCTGGGCGCCGGTGAGCACGGCCACAGTCTGCTCGTCGACGCGGATGCTCTACTCGCCTCGCTCGGAGCCACCGTCGCCGACATCACCGACCCCCTCAAGCCCCGCAGCTGATCTTCGGCGCGTCGTCGTGGCGCCCGGCCTTCTGTCTTTCTCGCGCGTCGTTTTCGGCCGCTATTGCCGGGCCAAAACGGCAGAAAACGACGCGCGAGAGCCGGCAGCGTATGGTCAGACCGTCAGACCGTCAGACCGTCAGACCGTCAGACCTTCGGGGCGTCGACGGCGCCCCCGAAGCGGCGGGTGCGGCCGGTGTAGTACTCGATGGCCTCCCAGAGGTCGGTACGGGTGAAGTCGGGCCAGAGCCGGTCGAGAAACACCATCTCGGCGTAGGCCGACTGCCAGAGCATGAAGTTGCTGGTGCGTTGTTCGCCGGAGCTGCGCACGAAGAGATCCACATCGGGCAGGTCGGGCACGTAGAGGTGCTTCTGGATGAGCTTCTCGCTCACCCCGGACGGCTTGAGCCGCCCGGCGGCGACTTCGGCGGCGATGCGCTGCACGGCATCCGTCAGCTCGTTGCGGCCGCCGTAGTTGACGCACATGGTGAGGGTGAGTTTCGAGTTGGCGGCGGTGAGGCGCTCGGCGTACTGCAGTTCGTTGATGACGGATGCCCACAACCGGGGCCTGCGCCCGGCCCAACGCACGCGCACCCCCCACTCGTTCAGCTGGTCGCGGCGCCGGTGCAGTACCTCGCGGTTGAAGCCCATGAGAAAGCGCACCTCGTCGGGCGAACGCTTCCAGTTCTCGGTGGAGAAGGCGTAGACGCTGAGGTGCTTCACGCCGATCTGGATGGCGCCGGCGACCACGTCGAGCAGTGCCGCCTCGCCGGCCTTGTGTCCCTCGACGCGAGTGAGGCCGCGGGCATTGGCCCAGCGTCCGTTTCCGTCCATCACGACAGCAACGTGCGCCGGAACCTCGGCGCGCGGAATGTCGGGCGGGTAGACACCCGTGTAATCGAGCGACTTGAAGTCGACGGCGGCGGGGTGGGTCTTGCCTACTCGGCTCATGCGGTGGTGCTTTCGGTTGCGGGCGGTGCGGTGGCGGTCGGTGCGGCGGTGAACGGCGGGGTGGCGGAGATGGGTGCGGTGGCGGCTGGCAACGGCGGGGTGGCTGAGGTCGCCCCGGCAGCGGCGGTCAGTGCGGCGGTGCGGGTCGGCGCGGCGGTGGCGGCTGCGAACGCCGGGGTCGCGTCAAGCGCAGCGGGGAGTGAGGGCACTGTGTCGACCGGACGCACGCGCTGCCGCGGGGCGAAGTTCTGCGTGGTGCGATCCACGTGCTGCAGCGAACGCAGGCCGCGCTCGAGATGCCACTGCGTGTAGGCCGCCACGATGCCGCTGGCCTGCGACCGCACACGCTCGCCCGAGGCATCCGCTGCGGCCCAGTCGCCGGAGAGCAGTGCGCCGAGCAACCCGAGCGTCGCCGCGTCGAGCCGGGGTGTGCCGGGCGGGGCGTATTCGTCGCTCACCACGCCGCCGAGTTGCACCACGAACGCCGAGTGCGGTCCGGCGACGCCTGACACTGCGCAGTCGAAGAAGCTCGGTGCCCAGCCGGCCATCGAGAGCGCGCGTAGCAGGTACGAATCAAGGGTCAGGCTCGAGCCGTGCTCGTTGCGCGCGAGTGAGCGCAACGCGCCGACCAGCAGCAGGTACTGCTGCTGTGTCGCATCCGCCTCTGTCAGCTTGTCGGCCGTCTCGACCATGGCGCTGGCCGCGGTGTAGCTCGCGTAGTCGGCCGAGATCTCGGCGCCGTACGAGGCGATGGTCTCGGCCTGCGTGATGGTGTCGAGGTTGCGCCCCTCGTAGAACTGCACGTCGGCCACCATGAAGGGCTCGAGGCGTGCGCCGAACTTCGAGGCGGTGCGCCTGACACCCTTCGCCACCGCACGGATCTTGCCGTGCTGCCGCGACAGCATCGTCACGATGCGGTCGGCTTCGCCCAGCTTGTGGGTGCGCAGCACGACGACGTCATCACGGTATAGGGGCACCCCTCCATTATCGCTGCCTCCCCCGACGCTGCGCCGGATGCCCGCCCCGCCCCGCGCGCCGACGCTCACCGTTCCCCCCGCTCCTCTCCGTCCCGTCCCCTCCCATCCCCCGAGCTGATCCGTTTTGCGCAGAAGCACCCAAATCGAGGCGTTGAGGTGCTTCTGCGCAAACTGGGCGGACGGCAGAGGAGCGGAAGGCAGAGGAACGGTGGCGGAGGGCGCCCGCGCCCGGGCGCGACACCGAGCCGGACCGCGACACGGCGTCAGACCGAGGTGAGCTCGCGGTCGTGGCCGGCGACGCGGATGGCGCGGTTGACGGCGCTGACGACGGCCTTCAGCGACGCCGTGGAGATGTCGGCGTCGATGCCGACGCCCCAGTAGGTGACGCCCTCGACCTGGCACTCGACGTAGGCGGCGGCCAGAGCGTCACCCCCGGCGCTCAGGGCGTGCTCGACGTAGTCGAACACCTTCACCTCGACGCCCTCTTGCGCCAGCACGTCGAGGAACGCCGCGATCGGCCCGTTGCCGTCGCCGACGATGGAACGCGATTCCGAACCGACCCGCAGGTCGACGGCCAGCGAGGTGGCCCCCGTGAGGTTGCTCGACGTCGAGGTGCGGGTCAACTCGAACCGGCCCCACTTGTCTTCGGCACGCGACGCGGGCGCCGGCAGGTACTCGTCTTGGAAGATGTCCCAGATCTGGTCGCTCGTCACCTCGCCGCCCTCGGCGTCGGTTTTGGCCTGCACAACACCGCTGAACTCGATCTGCAGCCGGCGCGGCAGGTCGAGTGCGTGGTCGTTCTTCAGCAGGTAAGCGACGCCGCCCTTGCCCGACTGCGAGTTGACGCGGATGACCGCCTCGTACGAGCGGCCCAGGTCTTTCGGGTCGACCGGCAGGTAGGGCACGGCCCACACCAGCGAGTCGACGTGCACGCCCTGCGAAGCGGCGTCGGCCTCCATGGCCTCGAAGCCCTTCTTGATGGCGTCTTGGTGCGACCCGCTGAAGGCGGTGTACACCAGGTCGCCGGCCCAGGGGCTGCGCTCGTGCACCTTCAGCTGGTTGACGTATTCGGCCGTGCGGCGGATTCCGTCGAGGTCTGAGAAGTCGATCTGCGGGTCTATGCCCTGCGTGAACATGTTGATGCCCAGCGCCACCAGGTCGACGTTGCCCGTGCGCTCACCGTTGCCGAACAGGCAGCCTTCGATGCGGTCTGCTCCGGCCAGGTAGCCCAGTTCGGCGGCAGCGACGGCAGTGCCGCGGTCGTTGTGCGGGTGCAGCGACAAGATCACATTCGACCGGTGGGCGAGGCGCCGCGACATCCACTCGATGGAGTCGGCGTAGACGTTCGGCGTCGCCATCTCGACAGTCGACGGCAGGTTCACGATGACCTTGCGCTCGGCCGTCGGCTCGAACACCTCGATGACCTGGTTCGAGATCTCGAGCGCGAACTCCAGCTCGGTGCCGGTGTAGCTCTCGGGGCTGTACTCGTAGTACACGGTGGTCTCGGGAATGGTCTTCTCGTACTCGCGGCACAGCCGCGCGCCTTCGAGCGCCAGGTCGACGATGCCCTGCTTGTCGCTTCTGAACACCACATCACGCTGCAGGATGCTCGTGGAGTTGTAGAGGTGAACGATGGCCTGCTTCGCGCCGACCAGCGACTCGTACGTGCGAGCGATGAGGTGTTCGCGCGCCTGCGTCAGAACCTGGATGGTGACGTCGTCAGGAATCGCGTTCTCTTCGATGAGGCTGCGCACGAAGTCGAAGTCGGTCTGGCTCGCGCTCGGAAAGCCGACCTCGATCTCTTTGTACCCCATGCGCACTAGCAGGTCGAACATGATGCGCTTGCGCTCGGGGTTCATCGGGTCGATGAGCGCCTGGTTGCCGTCGCGCAGGTCGACTGCGCACCAGCGCGGCGCCTGGGTGATGGTCTTCGACGGCCAGGTGCGGTCGGGCAGGTCGACGCCCAGGGTTTCGCGGTAGGGGCGGTACTTGTGCACCGGCATGGCGGTGGCGATTTGGTTGTTCTTCACGAGATCTTCCTCAAGTCTGGTTTCGTTTCAATGGTTTCAGCCAATGACGAACTCCGCGACGAGGAAGGCTTTATGAAAGCTCGTCGCGGCAGCTAAGAAGGAGCAGACCGAAAAACACCCTTCGAGAGTATCACGAACCGCGCGTTGCCAGCAGCGTGATGGCGTGGCGTGCCGAAAGTGTCGGAACATAGGCCCGCGCAAGCCCCACCCCGACGGCCGGAAGGGTGAGCGGATCGGCGTACGCCAGATACAGCGGCACGTTCTCGGGCCGGAACTTCTGCTTGAACGCGAGCAACGACTGAAACCCGTACACCGGCTCGAGCGCGCGCCCGAGCACATCGAGCAGAGCCGCCCGCGCGCCCGCTCCGACGACCTCCCCTTCCGCAGCATGCGACGCAGCGGGCGACGACACACTCGACGTGTGGGCCAGCGGCGCGGCCGACAGACTCACGAACTCGAGCCCGGCATCTTTCGACTGCAGGATGCTCGTGGCGATGATGAACTCCATGACCCCGTTCGCAGTGTCGGGCCGGCGCCGCATGAAGTCGAGCGTGTAGCCCACCACCTCGTCGTCGCGGTAGGTCGGCAGCCAGCTCGTCACCCCCAGCAGCCGATCGTCGGCGTCGAGCGCGAGCATCAGGCGCACCTCCGGGTCGATCAGCTCGTCGATACCGCCGAGCGTGAAGCCCATTTCGGGCAGGTTCTTGTCGGCCACCCAGAGCTCGGAGATCTCGCGCACCTGGTTCACCACGGCACTCGGCAGACGCTGGTACGAGGTCCACTCGGCGCGAAGGCCGACCTTCTTCGCCTTGTTGATGGCCGTGCGCACGTCTTGCTTCTTCTTGCCCTCGAGGGAGAACGACGCCAGAGGAATGCGCGCCTCTTCGGCGATCTGCATCATCGACCAGTGCAGGCCCGCGAAGGTCGGGGCGAGGTCGGCTGAGACGGCGTAGAACACCGGCGTCCAGCCGTGGTTGGTGCAGAAGGCAGCGAACTGGGCGATGACGGAGGCCCGGACATCCGCCGCCCCGCCCGCACCGTCACCACTCGTGTCGCCGCCCGCACCAGAACCGCCGCCCGCATCGCCCGAACCTCCGACCCCGAGCGGCTCCCCCGTCGCGATCGCGATGCCGTTCACCACCCGGTACACGATGGCCGCATCACGATCGGGAGCGAACCAGTAGTGGTTGCCGCTCCAGGTCGCAATCCACGACAGCGATCCGCGGCCGCCGGCGTGCAGCAGCGACCGGATGCGCGCCTCATCGCCTGCCAGCTGACCCAGCCGATGGCGTGACACCGACATCACGGCGGTGACGGCCACGACGAACCAGAACAGCGGCCCCACCCACTCGTAGACGAACCGCGCCGCGTCGCCCGACGGAAAGACATCGACCCGTTCCAACGACAGAAACCCGACCGGCATGAATCGCTCGGGCAGATCGTTGAGCAGATCGCCGAGGCTCACCGGCGGGGTGAACTGGTCGCGCAGCGTGTAGGCCACCGCGAGATAGACCGCCGAAATGACGATCAGCGCGCTGAAGATGATGATGAAGAACCGCGGCGTCGCCCCGAACTGCGAATCGGCGGGAAAGATGCGCCGACTGAACACCAGCAAGCCCGCGATGAAGAGCGGAAGCAGCACCGAGAACACCACAGAGACGCTGTTCTGGTTGAAGGAGCCGTTCGTGGTGTCGAAGAAGGTATTGGAGCCGATGGCCGGAAAGACGCCGTAGTAGACGATGCCGAGAACCGACAGAAAAACGTTGACAGCGACGGCGAGCCACAGAGCGACGCGACGCCCGCGCAGAATTCCCAGCGCGGCGATCAGCAGCACGACGAGCGGCAATACGGTGACGAGAATCGGCCCGAGCCCGTCGAGGCGGGCGGTGGCGTACGCCTCGGAGCACACGTCGCTGTAGCCGACCGTCGAGCACTGCGCCGCGATCGCCGCCGGGTTGGAGAGCGTGTCGCGAAAAACCAGTCCCAGTGGCTGCAGCGGCCCGAATCCGTTCGGCGCGACGATGGTGATCAGGGGTCCGACAGCGGTGATGGCGACCAGGGCCGCGAGCAGGGAACGCTGTTCGCGATGCGTGCTGCGGCGCAAGGCCGGCACCGCCGCTCGCGCTTTGTTCGATGCTCGCGCCTGCCGAGTTTCACGGCGCAGCTTCCACAGCACAATGCCCAGAATCAGACCCACCAGCCCGGCGAACGTGCGGTAGATGTCGACAGGCATGCCCGAATAGAGCACGAACATCAGCAGAACGGTGAGCCCGAGAATGCGAATGCGCCGGCGAAGCAGCGGCCCCGCGAAGGCGCTGGCCGCCATGAGGGTTCCCACGATCGGGATGATCGGGTCTACTGTCGGGTTCGCCCGGCTCTGCACCGCCGCCTGCAGCCCGAGCCACAGGCCGATGCCCTGCACCACGAGCCCGAGCGTCACGCCGAGCACGGCCACGACGACGTACGAGACGATCGCCCGCCAGGTGCCCATCAGTCGTTCTGCGGCACCCAGCAGAATCAGGATGAGCGGCACCACGATCACGATGTGCAGAGCACGAGCGGCGAACAGCACCGACGTGATCGACGCGAACACGTGGTGCTGGGTCACCACCGAGTCGAAGCTCAGCGAGAGAAGGGTGTCGAAGAGGCGGTAGACCGGCGCGCGAAAAACGAGCTGCAGCACGCCGATGACGACGGCGATGCCGGCGATGACGAGCGTGAACGGAATAGACGCGGCCCAGCGCCCGACCGCGCGCAGCGCCCGGCGTGGCCGGCCTGAGCTGCGTGGGCGGCCCGCCCGGTCTGGCTGGCCCGCGGCCGGCTGAACACGCACAGCCGGCGCGGTGTTGACGTCTCTACTCACGAGGCCAGCCCGAAGTGGTCGGCGAGCAACGAGAACCCCCGCTGGAACGCATACGAGGCGGTCGTATAGTCGTGGCCGCTGCCCGGCGCCACGAAGTAGGTCACGGTCATGCCCGCCGCTTTCGCCGCAGCCGAAATCTGCTCGGCGTAGGGCCGAAAAACATCGTCGGTCTCACCGACCGAGAATACTGCGAACGTGCTGGTAAAAGGTGAGTGTTTTTTCAGAATATTCACGGGCTTAGCGGCTTCGTAGGCCGCCGCATTGCCGGCGAAGCCGCCGGCAATCGTCGTAGCTTCGTCTCCGTTACTCGGCACCAGCTCGCCCGATACGTCGAGAATCGAACCGAACAGTTCAGGATGCGCCGCACCGAGCTGAATCGAACAGGTGCCGCCTTGCGAGAAGCCGGCTATACCCCATCCGCCCGGCGCCGCGGCCACGGGCAGGTGCGCCTTGATCCACGAGACCACATCGACGGTCAGATACGTCGCCGAGTTGCCGAGGGCGCCGTCGACGCACATCGGGTTGTTCGCGGGGTCGCCGATCTGGTCGGGCGACACGACGATCGGCGCCAGCCCGTGGTGCGCCGCCGCGTAGGCATCGAGCGACGCTTCGAGGTGACCGGAGACGAGCGGATCCGACGGCTGCCCGGGCTGCCCCGAGAGGGTGATGACCACCGGCAGGGCGGGTGGATGCTCGGTCAGGGCCGCCGGCGGCAGATACACCTCGGCGTCGCGCGCTACGAATCCGCTCACGGTCGAGGGTATCTCGACCTCGCTCACCGTGCCGACTGCGGGCTGATCTGCGGGCGCCACCCAACTGCTGCCGAGAGTCGCCGTGGTGTTGGTAGCGCTCGGACTGGCCAGTGGCGGCAGTGCCCGCTCGGCGAACGGGCTGATGCCCAGCACCGAGTTCACGGTCGGATAGGTTCCGATATCGATGTTGATGCTCATGGCCGTCGTCGCGACGAACACCACGATCGAAACGGCCGAGAGCACCGTACGCGGCCAGCGCGAGCCGAAGAACGAGCAGACGCACACCGCGATGGCGGCGAATCCGGCGGCGATCCAGAGGTAGGCGGCAAGCGACAGGCCCACGCCGAAGAGATCGAACCATTCGGTGGTCACCCAGGTCGCCCCGAGTCCCAGCCCTGCCCCGACCACCAGCGCGATGAGGCAGGTCACGAGCCAGCGGCGGCGCTTCCAGCCGGCCCCCGGCCGAAACACCAGCTGCACCAGCAGAAGCGCGGCGGCGACGACGTAGAGCGCCACGACCAGGCCCCCGTCGACGATGCTGACGGTTCCGAGCGAACCCATGCACTTACCTCATTCGAACAGAGCAGCCCCCACAGGCACGGCGTCGTGCGTCATGTCGTGTCACATTCCGCCACTGCTGCGCACAGCAGCGTACCGTTTCGATCACCATGTCATTGAATGCTGTCTATCTGGTGTTAGCGCTCATCGTCGCGACGACGCTGGTCGGTCTGCTCTGGAAGCGACGGCAGGGTACAGCGAAGCAGGTCTCGGTGGCCGGCCAGAACGGCACGCCTGCGCAGCCGAGCGCCACGATCATCCAGCCGCTCGACGTGACGACCGCCGATTCCCTCGCGTCGTTCGGCAGCACAGCCACGCTCCTGCAGTTCTCGACCGAGTTCTGCTCGACCTGCCCGGCCACGAGGCGGATGCTCGGCGAGATCGCCGCGCGAACAGACGGAGTGACACACGTCGACGTCGACCTCACGCACCGAGGCGACCTCGCCAACCGGTACCGCATCTTGCAGACGCCGACCACGTTCATCCTCGACGGCCGGGGCGCCCTGGTCGCCCGCATCGGCGGCGCCACGCGCCGTGATGTCGTCGAACGCCAACTCGCCCTTGTGGGCGAACTCAGTGTGGGAGAAAACACATGAGCTCAAAAAACACGAACCCCGAGATCGCACAACCCGCCCGCACAACCCCGGCAGCACCGGGCATCGATCCGCGTGGTCCGCGATTCGGCGCCGGCATCACCGCGGTGCTGCTCATCGTCGTTCTGCTGCTCGGCATTCCGACGGCGGCGACTCCCGCAGCAACGGTGGGCGAACGTGCGGCCGACCCGGCGTTCATCCTGCTGGCCGTCATTGCCGCGATTTTCGCGTGGGGTTCGTTCGCCGGCGTCGCCCGGCACCCGTACGGCCTCTTCTTCAAGAAGGTCATCCGCCCGAGGCTCGGGCCGCCGGCCGAGCTCGAAGACCCGAAGCCGCCGACCTTCGCTCAGGGCGTCGGTCTGTTCGTGACAGTCATCGGAGTTGTGCTCGCGCTTCTCGGCGTTCCGTATGCTCTCGTCATCTGCGCGGCCGCCGCGTTCGTCGCCGCCTTCTTGAACTCGGTGTTCGGGTATTGCCTCGGCTGCCAGCTGTATCTGCTGTTGACCCGCGCCGGCGTCGTTCGTCAAGGGAGTGCCGCCGTATAACCAGTGGCGCTAGTCTGGGCTCACCGAACCACGAGGCCGGAGGTCAGGTCATGACAGCGCAAGACGTCGAAATCGGGTGCCGTCATGAGTGACCCCGGCGCTACCTCCGGTACGCCGGGCGCTCTCACGATTCTCATCGCCGGGGGCTCCGGATTCATCGGAACCGAACTCACTCAGCAGCTGCGCGATCACGGCCATCGTGTCGTCGTTCTCGTGCGACACGCCACGCACAACCCCGATGAGCGTATGTGGGATCCGGATGCCGGCTGGCTGAACCCCGAGACCGTCGAGCGCGCCGACGCCGTCGTCAACCTCTCGGGCGCTTCGATCTCGCGCCTGCCGTGGACTCTGGCCTACAAGCGCACCATTCTCGAATCCAGGGTCAACGCGACGACCACGCTCGCCACGGCGATCTCGAAGGCGAACAACCCGCCGGCCGTTTTTGTCAGCGGGTCGGCGGTCGGCTACTACGGCGATCGCCCGGGCGAAGTTCTCACCGAACAGAGTCCGATCGGCGAGGGGTTTCTGCCCAAAGTCGTCGATGCGTGGGAGAAGGCGTCGCGGCAGGCTTCCGGCGCGACCCGCGTGGTGAACCCGCGCACCGGTGTTGTGCTGGGCAATGGCGGGCTGGTGAATACGCTCAAGCTGATCACGAAGGTCGGCGGGGCCGGCCCGCTCGGCTCTGGCACCCAGCACTGGCCGTGGATCAGCCTCTACGACGAGGCCGCGGCGATTCGGCATCTCATCGTCGACTCCGACCTGGCCGGGCCGGTCAACCTGGCCGCACCGAACCCCGCAACGGCCGGCGACGTGATGAAGACCATCGCGCGCGTCGAGCACCGGCCGTATTGGCTGCCCGCGCCCTCGTGGGCCATCAAGGGCGCCCTCGCCGACGCGGGGCGTGAGCTCATCCTCGCCGATCAGAACGAGTCGTCGCAGCTTTTGGTGGCCGACGGATTCGGCTTTCGCGACACCGCGCTCGACGAGACGCTCGAAGGCGCACTCGCCGCGGCCTGACCGGCGTGGCAGGTCGGACTCGCACGTGAGGCGGGGCCCGTCAGGCTTTCGCCTTTGGCCGGCCCGTCAGGCCGGTTGCGGCTGCGCCTGGTAGAAAGTGATCGCCTGGCGCAGCGCCTTACGGGCGCGTTTGCGGTCGCCCGAGGCGTCGTAGGCGAGTCCCAGCCGAAACCAGGCCTTCCAACTCTCGGGGCTCTGCTCGACCTCGTCGCGATACGTGTCGAAGTCGGCGTCGGCCGCGTCGCGGTAGGGGCGCCCGCTCGGGCGTTTGGGCAGATCATCCACCGGCAGTTCATCGTTGTCGCGCAGGATTCCGACGAGCTTCTGGGTGCGAAAGCCGAACATCAGCTCTCGGTACAGCGCCCAGGCGCCGATGATGGGCATGATGATGAGCGCCAGACCGATGCCTATTCCGGCCGGAACACCGGTGCCGATGAACAGCAGCGCATGCTGCAGCACCACGATGAAGTAGAGCACCAGAATGGCCGCCATCACCAGCGCGGCGATGCGCCCCTTCACCGCAGACTCCCGCTCACGACAGAGCCGGTCATGCGATGGTCGCCTGGGCGGCCTGCCCCGACACCTTCTCAGGCTCTGCGACCCAGTCGGCACCGCGCTCGGCGGGCGCAGCCTGCGAGGCGCCGGCCGCGAGCAGACGGTCGAGGTCGAGAAGCTTGTCGAGCCCCACGATGACGCCGCGGGTCGTGCGTGCGGCCTTCAGGCCGAGCAGGATGCCCGTGTTGTACGAGCTCGACGAAATGGTCTCGTGGCTCAGGGTGAGCACCTCTCCCGTGCCCCCGAAGATGACGTCTTGCTTCGCCACCACGCCCTGCAGCCGAAGGCTGTGGATCGGCACGCTCGCCACCTGCTGCCCCCGCGCCCGCTGATCGGTGTGCGGGGCAGACACCGGACCGACCCCGGCGCGAGCCTTCGAAATCAGCTCTGCCGTGCGCACCGCGGTGCCCGAGGGCGAGTCGAGCTTGGTGGCGCCGTGCGCCTCTACGATCTCGATCGAGTTGTAGAACTGCGCGGCCATGGTGGCGAACGCGGTCGCCAGCACAGAGCCGAGCGAGAAGTTGGGCACGATGACAACGCCGGTGTCGGGGTGGGCGGCGAGCGAGTGTTCGAGGCGCAGAATGCGGTCGCCCGACCATCCTGAGGTGCCGACGAGCACGTTGATACCCTGCGACACGGCATAGTCGACCACGCTCTGGCTCGCCCCGGGAACGGTGACGTCGACCACCAGATCGGCGCCGTTCATCTCGAAGAGTTCACTGCCCGAACCGAGTTCGGCGTACACCTCGAACTCGGGGTGCTCGGCGACGATGCCGCTCACCAGCCGGCCCATCTTGCCTGATGCCCCAACAATGGCGACCTTCGTACTCATGCCTGCCAATCTATCAAGAGCCAGCTGATCGCCTGCCCCACGTGCGACCTCAGAGCGTTTTCGCGTACCAGTTCGTCGCGTTCGGGTTGTCGTTGTAAGGCTCGATCGGGCGGTACCCCGATCGCGCGTAGAGACGCGCGGCTGCCTCGAGGCTCGCATTCGTGTCGAGCACCACTTCGTCGGCCCCGAAGGCGCTGGCTCGTGCTTCGAGGTCGGCCATCAGCGCTGCCGCCCAGCCGTGCCCCCGGTATTCGGGCTCCACCCAGACGTGCTTCACCTCGTAGCGCACGAGCCCGAGCTCGCTCGCCGCGATGCGCCGAATACCGCCGCAGCCGACCGGCACGCCCTCGTCAGAATCGATCACGACGAACACTCCGGCCGGGGGCACAAAATGCTCCGGCGGCGGAAACGTCACCTTGTAGGCGCCTTGATTCGTCGGAAACCCTAGCTCACGGCTCTCGAAGTACTCGGTCAGCAGCCGCACAGCGTCAGGCGACGTCACCGCTGTCTCGCGCAGTCTCACCGTGCGCCTCAGTACGGCTGCGCGTCGGCGAGACCGGTGCGCAGTTCGACAGGCAGGTGCCCCAGATCGTTGTGCGTCACCAGTTCGGGCACGCGCCCGCTTCGGTACCGGATGATCGTGAGCCCGCAATTGGCCTGGTTGATGCCCACCCAGCGCCAGCCGGGTGCGCTGAGCGCCTCACGAACGAACCAGCCGATGACAAAGTTGTGCGTGATGAGCAGGTCGTGCGTGGTTTCGCGTGACGGGGTGAGAAACTCGGCCACGGCGTCGGACATCTGGGCGCGCCCTGCATCGACTTCTTCTTCAGTGACCGCATTGAAGAACGGCTCGAAGGCGTGCGGCATCTCGGGCGAGTACTCGGTGGGCACACAGTCGAACAGCAGCGGTGTCGGCTTGGGGTCGAGCGCCGGCAGCTGTTTGGCCATGATCGCGGCGGTCTCGGCGGCGCGCTGCAGCGGCGAATGCCAGACGTTGTTGAACGGCACTCCGCCGAGCCGGTCGGCGATCAGCCGTGACTGCCGTTCACCGCGCGGCGACAACGGACCGTCGCTCACGCCGTACTCGGCGTCGACCTGTTCGCCGTGGCGCACCAGGTAGAGAACGTGGCCCATGGTCATGACACTGCCTTCAGCGGTTCGGGTTCATCGGTCTCGACGAGCCCGGCGAATACCTCGGCGTCGAGGGCGCCGACGGCTGCCACCGAGAGGGCGCGCCCGGCGAGTTCGGCGGCAAGAGCGCGTACGTCGGCCGGGGTGACCTCGTCGAGCCGGCGCAGGGCCTCGTCGAGGTCGGTGAACTCCCCCGTCGTGAGCTCGGAGCGGCCCAGCCGCGACATGCGCGTGTCGGAGTCTTCGAGCGCGAGGGCTGCGGAACCCGAGAGCTGCCCGCGGGCGCGAGCCAATTCGCCGTCGGTGATTCCGTCGGCGGCGAGCCGGCCGAACTCGCCCAGCAGCAGCTCAGCCACGGTGCCGGCGTTCTTCGGTGAGCAGCCGGCGTACATGCCGAACACCCCCGCATCCGAGTAGCCCGAGGCGAACGAGTACACGGAGTACGCCAGCCCGCGCTTCTCGCGCACCTCTTGGAACAGGCGCGATGACATGCCGCCGCCCAGCACCGAGTTGAGCACTCCGAGAGCCGATCGCCGATCATCCGCCGCGGCGAAGCCGGGGTAGCCCAGCATGACGACGGCTTGCTCGTTCGGGCGCCGGGTCAGCGACAACGCCTCGCCGCGTCTCACCTCGGCCAGCGCTGCCGTGCGCCGTTCGACGGGGCGGGAGAGCGCGGTCAGATCCCAGCCGGCACTCGCCACCGCAGCCGTGACCTGCGCCACCAGCTCGTCGTGGTCGACGGCACCGGCCACGGTCACCACGAGGTCTTGCGGGCGATAGTTGGCGCCGTAGTGCTGCCACACGGCGTCACGCGTCACGGCTTTGATCGTGTCGGCGCTGCCGCCCACAGGGCGGCCGAGCGGATGATCGCCCAGCACGGCCTCGAACAGCCTCTCGCCCACTACATCGTTGGGGTCGTCGTCGGCCATCGCGAGCTCTTCGAGAATGACCCCGCGCTCGTTCTCGAATTCGGCCGCGTCGAGCACAGAAGAAGTGAACATATCGGCGAGCACCGACACAGCCATCGGCAGGTCGCGGTCTTGCACCTTCGCGTAGTAGCAGGTGTATTCCTTGCCGGTGAGAGCGTTGTGCTCACCGCCGACCTGGTCGAACGAGACGGCGATGTCGAGCGCGGTGCGGCTCGGCGTGCCCTTGAACAGCAGATGCTCGAGAAAGTGCGTGGAACCGTAGCGCGACGGGGTCGTGCCGAGCGCACTGAGCTCGTCACGCGAACCGACCGCCACCCAGAAGCCGACCGTCGAACTGCGGGAGCCGGGCACCCGCTCGCTCAGAATTCGGATACCACTGGGAAGAACCGAACGCCGCACCAGCGCATCACCCGATGCGGTAAACGAGAGTTCGGGCAGGTCGAGGGGAAGAGCAACAGCACCGTTCATCACCCTTCACCCTAACCGACTGTGCGGTGAACGAACCCTGTGTAACTGATTACTCCGCGGCGTCGGCGTAGGAGCGCGCCTTGACGACGCCGTAGCTGTGCGCCGGCTTCATTCCGAGCACGATCTTGCCCCGCGCGTGCCGCGTCTCGAGGTCTTCGAAAGCCTCGTGCACGAGCCCGAACGGGTAGTAACCCGAGATCAGCACAGAGATCTTCTGCGTCGCGGCGAGCTCGGCCAGTCGGGCCAGCACGAGGGTGTTCCGCGCCGCCTCGTGGGCGTCGGGATCGATCGCCGCCAGCTCGATGCGCTTGCGCTCGTCGCTCGAGGCGTACCGCTCCGACTCGACGCCGAGCTCGGCCGCGATATCGGCGCCATTCTGGCCGAAGTTGTCGAGGTACGCCGCCACTCCGCCCGGCGCCAGCTGCTCGATGCGCTCGGCGAGCCCGTCGCCGTAGACCACCGGCTTCACACCGAGCTGCCTCAAATAGTCGAAATTGCGCTCACCGCAGGTACCGATGACGGTCGCGCCGCGCAGCTTCGCCAGCTGTATCTCGATGCTGCCGACTCCCCCGGCCGCGGCCGAGACCACGATCGTATCGCCGGGCGTGATCTGCGCCGCCTCGACCAGGTCGTGGGCCGCGAGACCGGCCAGAAACAGCGAGCCGGCCACCTCCCACGACAGCTGCCGGGGTTTCGCAACCAGATTGTCGGCCGAAACCACCACGTGGTAGGCCTGTGACGACAATCGCGCGTGACCGAGCACCTCGGCATTGCGCTTGAAACGGGTGACCCCCTCCCCGACCTCGATCACGATGCCGGCGAAGTCGCTGCCCTGGGTCTGGTTCGCCGACGTGGGTATGTCGTCGGCGAACAGCCCCTGGCGAATGTAGGCCTCGATGTGGTTGATTCCGGCCACGAGCACCTCGATGAGCACTTCGCCCGGCCCGGGGTGCGGCATCTCGATTTCGACGAGCTGAAGCACGTCGACACCCCCGAACTCACTGAATTGAACGGTCTGCGTACTGTTCGGAATGCGGGTCATGGCCTCATCATCTGCCCGCACCCCCAGATCTCTCAGGCCTTGCGTTCGAGGTCAGGGTGTGCAGACGACGGATGCCCGCCACCACTTCTCGCGAACGAGAGGGTGACGGGCATCCGATGGTGGCGCCAGTCAGGAACGAACCTGACGGGTTGTTAGCTGACTCAGACGACAGCGCCTTCGGCCGGCTCGACGGGGCCGGCGCTGTGGGCGCTGGATCCGTCGGTGTCGGCGGGCTCTGCAACGGTGTTCGCCTCGAGGGCGGCCTCGTCGATCACCGGGGCGAGCGACAGCTTTCCGCGGTCGTCGATCTTGGTGATCTCGACCTGGATCTTCTGGCCGACGCCGAGCACGTCTTCGACGTTCTCAACACGCTTGCCACCGGCGAGCTTACGAACCTCGCTGATGTGCAGCAGGCCGTCTTTGCCGGGCATGAGCGACACGAACGCGCCGAAGGTGGCGATCTTGACGACCGTACCCAAGAAGCGCTCGCCGACCTCGGGGTTCAGCGGGTTCGCGATGGCGTTGACCGCCATGCGAGCCGCCTCGGCCGACGGGCCGTCGACCGCACCGATGTAGACGGTTCCGTCTTCTTCGATCGAGATGTCGGCGCCGGTGTCGTCTTGGATCTGGTTGATCGTCTTGCCCTTCGGGCCGATCAGCTCACCGATCTTGTCGACGGGAATCTGAACCGAGATCACGCGGGGCGCGGTCGGGGCCATCTCGTCGGGGGTGTCGATCGCGGCGTTCAGCACCTCGAGAATCGCGGTGCGGGCAGCCTTGGCCTGGCCCAGTGCGCCATCGAGCACCGACGTGGGAATACCGTCGAGCTTGGTGTCGAGCTGGATGGCCGTGATGAACTCACTCGTACCGGCGACCTTGAAGTCCATGTCGCCGAGTGCGTCTTCTGCACCGAGAATGTCGGTGAGAGCCGCGTAGCGCGTCTCGCCGTCGACGGTGTCGGAGACGAGGCCCATCGCGATGCCGGCAACGGGCGCGCGCAGCGGCACACCGGCGTTCAGCAGCGAGAGGGTGGATGCACAGACCGAGCCCATGGAGGTGGAGCCGTTCGACCCGAGGGCCTCGCTCACCTGGCGGATGGCGTAGGGGAACTCTTCACGCGACGGCAGTACCGGCACGAGGGCGCGCTCGGCGAGGAAGCCGTGCCCGATCTCGCGACGCTTCGGGGTACCGACGCGGCCGGTCTCACCGGTCGAGTAGGGCGGGAAGTTGTAGTGGTGCATGTAGCGCTTCTTGGTGATGGGGCTGAGCGAATCGATCTGCTGCTCCATCTTCAGCATGTTCAGCGTGGTGACGCCCAGAATCTGGGTCTCGCCGCGCTGGAAGATGGCCGAACCGTGCACGCGAGGAATGACCTCGACCTCGGCATCCAGCGGACGGATGTCGCTGAGGCCACGGCCGTCGATGCGGATGCCGTCACGCAGAATACGGCCGCGAACGACCACCTTGGTGACCGACTTGTACGCAGCGCTGAACTCGGTGAGAACGCTGGCCGGCAGAACGCCCGCCTCCACCTTCTCGGTGAGCGCGATCTTCGCTTCGTCTTTCACCGCGTCGTCGGCGTTCTGACGCTCGATCTTGTCGGCGATCTGGTACACGTCGACGAGCTTGTCGTAGGTGAGGCCGGCGACGTTGTCGTAGGTCTCTTTCGAGTACGGCAAGAACACCGGGTAGTGCGCGATCTCTTTCGCCGACTGCTGGGCCAGAACGACCTGCGCACCCACGAGCTGCTTGATAAAGGGCTTCGACGCCTCGAGTCCCTGGCTGACGACGGCCTCGTCGGGCTTGGTGGCGCCGGCCTGAATGAGGTTCCAGCTGTGCTCGGTGGCCTCGGCCTCGACCATCATGATGGCGACGTCTTCGTTACCGTTCTTGTCGGTCACAACACGACCGGCGACCACGATGTCGAAGACAGCCTCTTTGAGCTGGTCGAACGTGGGGAACGCCACCCACTGCTTGCCGATGAGCGCGAGGCGCACGGCACCGATGGGGCCCGAGAACGGAACGCCCGAGATCTGGCTCGAGGCGGATGCCGCGTTGATCGCCAGTGCATCGTAGAACTCGCCCGGGGCGATCGACAGCACGGTGATGACGACCTGAACCTCGTTGCGGAGGCCGGTGACGAACGACGGCCGCAGCGGCCGGTCGATCAGGCGGCAGACGAGGATGGCCTCGGTGGAGGGGCGGCCTTCGCGGCGGAAGAACGAGCCGGGAATCTTGCCGGCTGCATACGAACGCTCTTCGACGTCGATAGTGAGCGGAAAGAAGTCGAAGTTGTCTTTCGGGTGCTTCGAGACGCTGGTTGCGCTCAGCAGCATGGTTTCTTCATCGAGGTACGCGGCGACGGCACCCTGTGCCTGCTGCGCGAGACGACCGGTTTCGAACCGGATCGTGCGAGTGCCGAACGAACCGTTATCAAGAACGGCTTCGGCGAATTTGATTTCTGGACCCTCCATATGGGGGTTTTCTCCTTATTGTGTTGTTCCGCACCATACCGGCGCGAAGAACGTCGCGTTCCCGTGTGGAACACGATCCTCCTGGGAGCAGGGGCATATTTTGAGAAAGTGCCGCAGCCGCTCCATGTGTAACCCCCTCAGTCTATCAGCGAGGGTCAGATGCGCCTAGCGACGTGCCGACGGCCACACGAACAGTGAATGGCTTCTTGGGGTTCAGGATGCTCGCGGGCACCATCACGTACTGCGCGCTGCGGGCGAGCGGGGTGAGCCGAGCATCCACGCGCTGGTCGATCTCGCGCGGCAGGTAACCCGCACGGTAGAGCTTGCCGCCCACCAGAAGGTCGACGGCGACACGGTAGTCGCGCCCGAGCCAGGCCGTGGCGCGCGGCACGAGAACGGCGGTGAACGGCGCGTCGCCGTGTGCGACGGCAGCTTCGATGCTGCCCTGCATACGTTTGCCGTCGACCACGGGCAGCACGGTATCCGAGTCGCTGGCCGCGACCTCCTCGAGCGAAATGCCGGGCCCGAGCTCGAGGGTGCCTTCGCCATCTCGGCGCAACGACCGCACGAACAGCGGCAGAACGATGAGCACGGCCGCGGCGGCGCCGATGGTCAGCACCACCGTGAGGCCGATCGGCGTGAGTACAGGCACGGCGAGGCGCTCGAAGACGGTGCCGATCAGTGAGGCCACGATCAGCACGCCGAGCAGAAAAGGATCCCAGCGCCAGAGCGGCAGCTTTACGCGTTTAGTGTTCATGTTCGACGTGTTCGACGTGTTCGAAAAAGGGCCGCCCTCCCGCAGGAAGACGGCCCTTTGCCAGCTCGAAAGGTATCGGCGAGGCCGGTTATCGACGCAGTCCGAGGCGAGCGATCAGCGAGCGGTAACGCTCGATGTCGACGCTCTGGAGGTAACCGAGAAGTCGGCGACGCTGCCCGACCAGCAGCAACAGGCCACGACGTGAGTGGTGGTCGTGCTTGTGAAACTTAAGGTGCTCCGTGAGATCGAGGATGCGGGTCGTCAGCATGGCGACCTGAACCTCGGGAGAACCGGTGTCACCTGGGTGGGTGGCGTACTCGTCGATGATGGCTTTCTTGGCATCTGGCGTTAATGGCATAGATGACCCCTTTTCTCTCGTTGCGCGGTGCCCGACACCTGATGTGTGGGCTCTCTTGATCCGCGGCCGTTAGACGGCAACCTTGAGAGTTTAGCAGATTTGTTCACTCTCGAGCGAAAGCGGCTTGTGGCCATACAATGACCGTAATCGATACGTGAGGGCTTGATCTATGGCAGACGTTAGCCCGACCGGCGAGAATCTCGGCGACGAGCTCGCTGAGATTCTGCGCGAGGCACGCCTGCGCACGGTGTTCCAGCCTATCGTCGAGCTCGAGAGCCGCGCCGTCGTGGCGTATGAAGCCCTCACTCGCGGGCCGTTCGGCTCGGCCCTCGAGCATCCGGATGCCCTGTTCGCCGCCGCGCGCACCGAGGGCCGACTCGCCGAACTCGACTCGGCCTGCCGGGTCGAGGCGTTTCGCACGGCCTTCGCCGCTGGGCTCGATACTCCCCGGGGGCTGTTCGTGAACTCGGAACCCGAGGCCCTTGCGCTTCTCGCAACCGACGTTCGGCCCACCACGCCCGCCATGGTGCTCGAGATCACCGAGCGCGAGATCACGGGCGACCCCGCACAACTGCTGCGCTCGATCGACCACGTTCGTGACCTCGGCTGGAGCGTGGCGCTCGACGACGTCGGCGCCGACTCCGCATCGATCGCGCTGCTGGCGCTCATTCGCCCCGAGGTGATCAAGCTCGACCTGGGCCTCGTTCGAGACATGCCCAATCAGCACATAGCGAAGATCATGAACGCCATCACCGCCCATTCGGAGTCGACCGGCGCCATCATCGTGGCCGAAGGCATCGAGACCGAACGTCATCTCGACAACGCCCGTGCCATGGGGGCGACCCTCGGTCAGGGCTGGCTGTTCGGCAAGCCCGACGACCTGCCCACCCCCCTGCCGACCATCACCGGGCTGCCTTCTCCGGTCGAGACGCTCACCGAGCCGGCCGGCTCGACGCCGTTCACCATCGCGGCCAGCAAGCGGGTCGCCCGCGCCTACAGCCGTGATCTGCTGGCCGAGATCAGCACACATCTCGAGGCACGCGCCCTGGCTGCCGGCGACACCGCCGTCGTGTTGTCGACCTTTCAGCGCGCCGCGAACTTCTCGGGCGAGGTGGCCGCGCGGTATCGCGAGCTCAGCGAAACCGTCGCTCTGGCCGCCGTGCTCGGCACCGGACTCGAACCCGACGCGTCGATGGGTCGACTGCACATGTCATCGATCGGCGACGAGGATGCCCTGCAGAACGAGTGGAGCGTCGCGGTCTTGACGCCCGACTTCGCCGCCCTGCTCGCCGCTCGCGAGCTGCCGCAATCGGCCGGAGACGACAAGAAGGCGCAGTTCGAATTCGTGCTCACTCACGATCGGGCGATCACCATCGCGGCCGCACGCTCGCTGATGGAGCGGCTCTAGGCCGTGTTGCCGAAGTCACCACTCTGGCGCACCGATCTCGTCGGCCAGAGGCTATTCGGCCACCAGTCGCAGCGCTTGGCGCGGGCAGAGCGCGACCGCGTCGTGTGCGGCGTCAAGCTGAGCCGCGGGGATCGGCACGTTCGAGGCATCGTCTGCTCGGCGCGCCAGCGGGTACCCCCACTCGTCGCGGGTGAGCTGGTCGGCGAGCAACTCGGTGCAGAGGCCGCGGCCGTCGCAGCGGGTCCAGTCGATGTGCAGGCGCACGGGCATCCGGCCGGCAGTGCCGTCGCGCGACGCACCGGACGTGCTCTCGAGCCGTCTCGCGGCCATCAGCCGTGCACCTCGCAGCGGCCCTCGAGGTGCGCGCGAACATCCGTCTCGAAAGCGGTGAGACTCGACAGCACGAACCGCGCCGTTCCGTCGGGGTGCGAGCACGAACCTCGGCCGGTGACCAGGTCGGCAAGCCGGGTGATCTCGGCCGGCAGCCGGGCATCGCGGTGCCGTGCGGCGAGGCGGCTCAGCACGTCGGCCATGGCCGGCAAGCCGTTCACGCACACCCCGCACTGACCTGCCGACTGACCCGCGAGGTACGCAGCGATGTTCGCCGACGTCTCGAGCCCGCACGCCGTGGCGCCGAGCACAAAGAGCACGCCCGCTCCGGGCTGAGCGCCGTAGGGAGCGAGTTCCGCTCGCGAGAGGGGCACCGACAACCGGTCGCCTGGCACCCAGCCGCCGTGGTAGCCGCCCACGAGCACGGCTCGCACAGGCGACGGGCGTCCCTCGGTCGCGCTGAGGGGCGTTGCGCTGCCGTCGATCAGAGAGCCGGCGAGCGTGTGGTCGGGCCGCATGCACGCATCGATGATGGCCCGAATCGGAGTGCCCCCGGCCACCTCGATCACCTGCGGAATGTCGACGGCACCGCTGACGGTCACCACGCGGGTTCCCGGCTCGTCCGCTGTTCCGATCGAACGGAACCAGGCCGCGCCGAAGCGCGCGATCAGGGCGAGCTGCGCGAGCGTCTCGACGTTCTGCACGAGAGTCGGGCGACCCCTGACCCCCGACTCGCTGAGGTGCACGACATGGTCGCGGGGAACACTCACTCCGTGCTCGAGTGCGTTGGCGACCGCGGTCGCCTCTCCCGTGACGAAACCGTCGGGTGCGACGACGACCGCGACATGAGCCGCGTCTGCGCGTTCGGCCATCGCAGCGCGCATGACGTTCGCGCCCTCGGTCGAGACGTACAGCGTCGCATCCGTCGCCCCGACCACGGCCGCGCAGGCCAACAGCCCGTCGATCACCAGGTGCGGAGCGCGGCGCATCAGGGTCTCGTCTTTGCGGCTGAGCGGCTCGCCCTCCGAGCCGTTCGCCACCACGATCGGGCGCTTCGAACGCCGTGCGCTCGAGTTCCGCACTGCGGCGACCTTGCGCCACACCGCAAAGCCGGCACCGCCACGCCCGTCCAGTCCCGACAGCCGCAGTTCGTCGACGAGGGCATTCGGATGCTCGATGCTCGGCATCGGCCCGTACACCGCACGATGGGCCGCGAACGTGGGGTCTGCGGCGAGAAATAGTCGAGCCGTGGTGGCCGGCGGCACGACGCCACCGGCAAGCGGTGCGGTCGTCTCAGCCGAGGGCCCGGGTGCTCCGTGAACCGGAGGCAGGGCATCCATCACCGTCACGACGTCTCCCCCGTTCGAACCGATTGAAACTCGACGAATCGCGCCGAAACCCGCCAGGCGAGCGCGGCGACGACCGCCAGCGTGCTGATGCCGGCCAGCCACAAGAACCACGGGCTGGTGCCGTCGGTTCCGTTGCCGATAGCGTGCGCCAGCGCGATCGGCCACATCGCGTAGGTCAGCCAGTGCACGAGCCGAAACGCGCGCAATCCGATGCGGTTGCGGAGCAGAGCGGTCACCGTGACAGCGATCAGCAGGTCGACAGCGACGGTGCCGAGGCCCTGCCAGAACGGCAGAAAGCTGCCGAAGAACGGCACCACGAAATCGAGCAGCGTCAGCTGGGCGAACGAATCGAAGAACAGCGAAACGATGTGAATCAGCACGAAGACGCACGCCACGAGCGACAGATTGCGGTGCACCAGCGTTATGGAGAAACGCGGCAGCCCGGGCAACGGCCGCCCGGAGCGGGTCAGGATGCCCAGCAGCACCGCAAGCGTGAGCGCGACCAGCCCCACCACTCCGGTTCCGCGGCCGATGGCCCACAGCGCGGCATCCACGATTACCGCCCTGCCAGCATCGGGCTAGAAGCCAGCATCGGGCTGGAAGCCAGCATCGGGCTGGGCGCCAGCACGTGCACGCTGTTCTCGTCGGGCCAGCCGCCGAGCGTCAGCACGCGTCCGCTCGCGTCGACGAGTCGTGCGGCGGTCTCGGCGCCCGCGAGCCAGCCGACCGCGCGGTAACCGCGCACGATGCAGGCCGTGCTCATCGTATTGGCCAGAACGCAGCTCGGGGCGGCGACCGTGACCGTTCGCCACACGGGTTCGGCCGGAATTCCGAAGCGCGGGTCGAGAATGTGGTGCAGGCTACGACCACCACGCTGCCAGCGCCGCTTCTGGGTGCTCGAGGTCGCCAGGGCGTGCCCTGCAGACAGCGTGACGGTGCTCTCGGGGTCTTCGTCGAGGTCACGAACGCTGACCTGCCAGCCTCCGTCGGGCGCGGGCCCCGCCGTGGCGATGTCGCCGCCCAGACTCACCAGCACCCCGCAGCCGAGCTGCTCGAACACCTCGGCCGCCGCGCGGTCGGCAGCGAAGGCCTTCGCGGTGGCGCCGAGGTCGAGCGTGAGATCTGCGGGCACCGTCAACGTGCTGCCGACGAGGCTCACGCGGCGCCAGCCGGGCACGCGGATGCCCGTGTGGAGGCCTGTGGGGATGCCCGTGTGCAGGCTCGTGGCGGCTGCCGCACGCGCCGTGCTCGCCTCGCTGGTCGCTGACAGCACCAGCCCGAAGTCGCGGTCGTAACCGAGGTCGGCGAGCAGACCGCCCAGAGTCGGATCGACGTCACCGTCGGTCTGCTGCGCAGCGTCGAGGGCCGTGCGCACGAGTGTGGACAGGGTGCCGCTCACGACGGCTCCCTGCGACAGGGATCCGTGCAGACGGTTGATTTCGGAGGTTGCGCAGAACCTGTCGCAAGCGCCTGCCACCGCGGCGAGCACGGCATCGACCTGACGACGTGCGGGGCCGAGCAGCGCCGGCTCGGTCACGACGAGCCGCATCGTGGTGCTCCACTGCGACCACTCGGCGGCCGCCGTCGGTTCGGCGATACTCATCATCACGAACCCGACGACCGGGCGTGTGACGAGGAACCCGATCCGGAGCTCACCGACGACGAGCCTGAAGAGCTCGACCCTGAAGAGCTCGACCCCGAAGAGCTGGAGCCCGAAGGCGACGATCCGGACTCGGCTGAACCCGTGGTGCCCGAACTCGACGTGCCAGAGTTCGACGTGCCAGAGCCGGACGTACCAGAGCCGGACGTACCAGAGCCGGACGCACCCGTGTCGGAGCTCGAGGTCGTCGAGCTCGACGTCGAGGCAAGCGGCGTGCTCGCCCACAACGCGACACTCGTTGCTCCGGCAGCGATCAGGCTCGCGGCGCTCACCGCCACGGTCACGAGGGCTGCGCGGCGTCTGCCCGACTCTCGCAGGTTCATTTCGTCAGCCCTCCTTCCGTTTCACCAAGCATGCGCCTCGTGTCTGCAAGAAACACTGGAGGAGTCTATGAACCGATTGAGGGGGAACCAATCCAGTAACCCAGGGCGGCGGCGGCAATCGAGACCACGAGCATGCCGAGCCCGTTCGACAACGCAGCCGCATAGCGTCGTGACTGCACCAAACGCACCGTCTCGAAGCTGGCCGTGCTGAAGGTGGTGTACCCGCCGAGAAAGCCTGTGCCGATGATGAGCGCCCAGTTCGAATCGAGAACCGCCGAGAGCGCAATGGCAGTGACCAGCCCCAGCAGGAACGAGCCGGTCACGTTGATGACGGTGGTGCCAACGGGGTAGCTGGTCTTGAACACCGAGCGGATCGCCCCGTCGAGCACGAACCTGCAGACCGCACCGACCCCGCCGGCTAGCGCGATCGCGAGGAATTCGAGCGGGGTCATCGGGCCCTCCGGGTGGCGCCGAGGGTGATTCCGGCGAACGTCGCCAGCGCTCCGACGACCAGGGTGCCCAAGGCATAGGCGACCGCGACGAAACCCAGACCGGAATGTAGCAGCACGACGGTTCCGACAGCGAGTGTGCTGTAGGTCGTGAAGCCGCCGAGCACCCCCGTTCCGATCAGCAGGCGTACCCGCTGACGCCTTCCTCGGTCGGGGCCGCGGCGCGCGAGGGTGTCGAGCAGCAGACCGAGCGCGAAGGCACCGATCACGTTGATCAAGAGCACCGTCACGGGCAGCGACCCGACCCCGGGGAAAATCTCGATCAACCCGAACCTGAGAGCTGTGCCGACCGTGCCACCCACGAAAACCAGCGCGATGTTCAGCGGCTGCAGCTGAGCCGGCCGGGGAGCCTGAGCGGAGTGCGCGGCCGCTTCGGCGTAGGCGTCGCTATCGATCGGCAGATCGTTGCGCTCGTCTGCGGATTCGGTCACGCCTACAGCTTAGGAGGTGCGCCGACCCCTAAACTCTGGGCATGAGCAACTACGAATTCGGTGGTCGAGCAGACATCGAAAAAGCCCTCGACATGCTGGTGAATCTCGACAACGTGCAGAACAACGCCATTGTCGTGCTCGAGATCGACGAAGAGATCGCCCGGCTGCAGACCGAGCTCGACAAGATCGTCGCCGACCCGAGCTACGTGCCCGACAACGACTCTCTCGAGGTGCTGAGCGGCTATGTCGAGCGCGCCGACGACTGGAACAACAACAAATAGCGAGCGTCAGCGCTGGATGACCAGCAGCGTCGACGTCGCGGTGGCCAGCAGAGTTCCGCGGGCATCCACCAGCTTCGCCTCGGTGAACGCGGCACGGCCGCCCATCTTGATGACGGTCGCTTCGGCCGTCACGGTGCCGGTCTTGCTCGTGATGGCGCGCAGGTACGAAACCTTGAGTTCGAGGGTGGTGTAGGCCTGGTCGGCCGTGAGCAGCGAGTGCACCGCGCATCCGCAGGCCGAGTCGAGCAGGGTCGCCGCGTAACCGCCGTGCACGGAGCCGATGGGGTTGTACATACGTTCGCTGGGGGTACCCGTGAACACCGCGCGGCCCTCTTCGATGGAGACCAGGTCGAATTCCATGGTCTGCCCGATCGGCGGTTGCACGCCGATCTTGATCAGCGCGCGCAGTTGTTCGATGCCTGACAGGCCGGGGCCCGCTTCGTCGGCGAGTGTCACGGTGACTCCCTCGTGATGTAGTCGTGGTGTGATTAGTTGTGCTGTCGAAACTAGACGTTATAGCGATTCGCCTGCGTCTTCGGAATGCATTAGACACTTTCCACAACCGAGAATTGGAATTCTGTGATCTCCGCTGTTAGCACTGCCCTGTGAAAACCACCTCGTGAACGCCGACGACGGCCGCGACGAGCTCGCACCGGTCGACTCGCTGCACAGTGCGGAACCGTTCGAGCGCGCGGCGACAGAACCGGGCAACACAGAACCGGGCAACACAGAACCGGGCAGCACAGAACCGCTGACCCGGCGCAGCCGCTTCGTTGACCTCACTCCCCTGCGGCGGAGCCCACCCTTCGCCCGGCTCTGGGCCGGTGCCGCCATCTCGGGCATCGGCGGCCAGATGACCATCGTCGCGGTGGGGCTGCACATCTACGACCTCACCTCCTCGACGCTCGCCGTCGCTCTCGTGGGCGTCTTCACCCTGGTGCCGATGATCATCTTCGGGCTCTACGGCGGGGTTCTCGCGGACACCTTCGATCGGCGTCTGGTTGCTCTCGTCGCCGCGATCGTCTCGTGGGTCTCAACGGCGACACTCGCGGCGATCGCCTGGGCGCAGGTCGACGTGGTGTGGCCGTACTACGTGCTGGCCGTGCTCATCGCGGTGGGCAGCACGGTGATCGGGGCCACGCGGCAGTCCATCGTTCCGCGGCTGCTGCCGAAAGAGCTGCTGCCCGCGGCCAGCGCGCTGAACGGCATCAGCATGGGGCTGATGATCACCGTCGGGCCCGCGCTGGCGGGCGTGCTCGTCGCAACCGTCGGCATCCAATGGACCTACACCGTCGACGTCATCCTGTTCATCGCCGCCTTCGCGGGTATCTTCTCGCTCCCGAAGATCATTCCCGAAGGCACCAGCGGGCGTGCCGGATTCTCGGCGGTGGTCGATGGTTTGCGCTTCTTGAAGGGGGCGCCCAATGTGCGCATGTCGTTCATCGTCGATATCGTCGCGATGACGTTCGGCCAGCCCCGTGTTCTGCTACCTGCTGTCGGTGCGGTGCTGATCGGCGGCGGGGCGATCACGGTAGGAATTCTAACGGCTGCCGTCGCCGTGGGTGCTCTGCTCAGCAGCGTCTTCTCGGGGCGGCTCGGGCACGTGCGCTGGCAGGGCACGGCCATCGGGCGGGCCATCACAGTGTACGGCGTCTTCATCGCGCTGTTCGGCGCGGTGCTGCTCGTGACGAGCATCCAGAACAACCTGCAACTGCACGCGGTGACGGAGTCGATCGCCGGCGTGAACCTGGTGGCTCTGATTGCCGCCACGGTGTTCTTGGCCGGATCGGGAGCCTCCGACAATGTGAGTGCGATCTTCCGATCGACGCTGTTGCAAGCGGCGGTTCCCGACGGAATGCGCGGCCGCATTCAGGGCGTGTTCACGGTCGTGGTGGCCGGTGGCCCCCGGGTCGGTGACGCCTACATCGGCATTCTCTCGGCGTTCGCCGCCGTCTGGTTCCCGCCGCTGCTCGGTGGCATCATCATCATCGTTCTCATCGGCATCCTGGTTCGCGCCAACCCGGGCTTCCGCCATTACGACGCACAGAACCCCATGCCGTAAGAGCCACGACAAGGGGTTCTGCGCGAAACGTGATCGGCTGAAAGCGGCGGCGTGTACGTCGCTTTCAGCGTTGGTAGCGGCCAATACCCTTTCGGGAGCAACCAGCCGCACTGTGCGCCGCAGAGGCGGCGGCGCACAAATTAATCAGCTCACACCCTTCAGGTCGATCACGAAGATCAGGGTGCGACCGCTGAGGCTGTGGCCACCGCCGGCGGGGCCGTAGGCCAGCTCGGGCGGAACGGTCAGCTTACGACGGCCGCCGACCTTCATGCCGGGAATGCCCTGCTGCCAGCCGGCGATGAGCTGGCGAAGCGGAAAGTTGATGGAGGTGCCGCGGCTCCACGACGAGTCGAATTCGTCGCCGGACTCGTAGTCGACACCGAGGTAGTGCACGTCGACGGTCGAGCCGGCGGTGGCCTCGGGGCCGTCACCCTCGACGATGTCGACGATTTCGAGCGTCTCGGGAGCGGGGCCCTCGGGGGCGTCGAGTTCGGGCTTGGTAGTGAGATCTGTCATGGCTCCATCCAACCGGGGTCGGCACCCGAAAGTCAAAGCGGTTACGCCGTCAGCGCACCCGGCGCCGGCTCGACGAAGGTGAGGCGCTGCGTGGGGCGCGTCATCGAGACGTAGAGCGCCGAGGCCCCGCGCGGAATCTCTGCCACGATGCGCTGCCGATCGACGATGACGACCGAGTCGAACTCGAGCCCCTTGGCCTCTTGCGGGGTCATCACGGCCACGGAACGGGTCAGTCCGACCGCCCCGAGACCGACCTCGCCGGGCAGCTCGGCCGACAGAAACTCGAAGGTCGCCGACAGCGCCGCCGGTACGACGATGACCCCGACCGTGCCGACGGGGTCGATCTCCCGGTCGGCGGTCACGGCATCCAATACCGCTCGGTTCAGCGCTTCGTCTGAAACACCGGATGCCCGCACCGTCGTTATCGGCCACTCACTCTCTCGCACCGACGTCGAGCGCGTCACGGGCAGACCCTGCTCTTCGGCGAACTGCTGCGCCGCATCCGCGATCTGACTCGGAGTGCGGTAGTTCACGGTGAGCTCTTCGAGGCGCCAGCCGTCGCCCTGGCGGGAGCGCCCCACCAGCGGGGCGACCGCTTCGCGCCAGCTATTCGCGCTGGCGGCAGCGCTGGCCTGGGCGATGTCGCCGACGATCGTGAACGACCGCAGCGGGCCGCGGCGGCGCAGCAGCCGCCACTGCATCGGCGAGAGCTCCTGGGCCTCGTCGACCACGATGTGCCCATAGGTCCACGTGCGGTCGGCGGCCGCCCGCTCGGCGGTGGTGCCTCGGGAGGCCTGCTCAGCGAAGGTGTCGGCCAGGTCTTCTGCCCGTACGATGCCCTCGACATCCATGTTCTTGATGGCCTGCTCGGCGTTCTGGATGTCGCGCTTGCGCTGTTGTTTCGTCTCCCGATCGAGCGCGGCCGAGCGCTCGTTGTGCTCACCGAGGTGTTCAGCTGCCTCGTCAAGCAGCGCTATGTCGGACACGGTGAACGGCGCCTCGCGGTCGCGGCGCAGCAGGGCGCGCTTGGCCGGCTCCCAGGTGGGCGTGAGCTCGGCCAGCCACTGCGGCCGGGCGTACAGGTCTTGCAACAGCTTCTGCGGGCTGAGCGGAATCCACGCCGTGTTCAGCACCACGCGAATGTCGTACGACTGCCGCAGATCTTCGCGCAGCCAGCCGTAGTCGTCTTCGTCGACCGTGTTGCCGTGCGCACGCAGCTGCGCCGCCAGCAGGCGGGTCAGCTCGGCCAGCGCGGCTTTCACGAAGATCACCCGGGCCTCGTTGTAGGGCTTGCGGCTCTCGTGAGCCCGGTTCATCGCAGCGGCGATGACACTCGGCTCGACCGTGAGCTGCTCGCCGTTCACATCGACGACCTGCGACTCGGCGGGTACCCGCTGACGGGAGCGCACAGCACGCTCGATGAGCGCCGCCATACCCGTCTCACCTTTGACCTTCGCCACCTCGGGCAGATCTTCGAGCGTCGCCTCCACTCCCGGGTACAGCTGCCCCACGCTCGCGAGCACCACCCCGGACTCACCGAGGCTCGGCAACACCGCCTCGATGTACTGCAGAAACGCCCGCGACGGGCCCACCACCAGCACACCCGACGACTTCAGACGGTCACGGTAGGAGTACAGCAGGTACGCAGCACGGTGCAGCGCCACCGCGGTCTTGCCGGTGCCGGGGCCGCCCTGCACGACGAGAACGCCCTGCAGGGGCGAGCGGATGATGCGGTCTTGCTCCGCCTGAATGGTGGCCACTATGTCGTGCATGCGCCCGGTGCGTTGCGTCGACAGTGACGCCATCAACGCGCCCTCACCCTGCAGCGAGCTGGCCTCTTCAGCGCTGAGCTCGCTGCTGTCGAAGATCTCGTCTTCGATCTTCACGATGCGCCGGCCCTTACTCAGCAGGTGCCGGCGCGAGCGGATGCCCATCGGTGTCGCTGCGGTCGCCTGGTAGAAGGGGCCCGCCTGGGGTACACGCCAGTCGAGCAAGATCGGCTTCAGATTCTCGTCACGCAGGCCGATGCGACCGATGTAGCGGTAGGCCGAGTCGCCGGTCGAGTCGTTCTCCACGTCGGAGTCCGCGTCGGCGTCGCCATCGGCGTCGCTCTCGCGCGCAGCGATCTCGAGTCGCCCGAAGGCGAGCCGCTCATCCACATCGTTCAGCTGCACGATGCGGTCTTCGAAAACCCGGGCGAATGCGTCGCGCTCGGAGCGGCTCTGGTGATTGCCGCCGACGTCTTGGGAATGCACTCGCGCGAGCTGCCGTTGGGCGTCTGCGCGCAGCTCGTCGAGCCGTTCGTACAGCTTCGCCACGTAGTCGCGTTCACGATCGAGTTCAGCTGAAACCACGTTTGTTACCCCTCAAAAATCCGGCTAATCAGTCTAGCTCGCGCGTAGAGCTCTTCTCCCCCGCCCTAAAATCGCAGCATGACCGAAACTTCAGAATCGTCAGCGACGGGTGAGACGCCCACCGCTCGGGTGGAACGCAACTGGAGCGAATTGCTTCAGGAGTTTCGGGTCATACAGACCGGAACACAGATTCTCACCGGATTCTTGCTGACGCTGCCGTTTCAGGCGAAGTTCTCGTCGCTGACGTCGCTGCAGACCACGCTGTATCTCTGCCTCGTCTGCGGCTCGGCACTTGCGACGGCACTTGCACTGGCGCCAGTGAGCCTGCACCGGTTGCTCTTTCGCCGCAACGAAAAGCAGCAGATCGTCGAGACGGCGAACCGGCTGGCGTTAGTCACACTCGTCGTCATCTCGCTGGTGCTCACCGGCACGATCGTGTTCATTTTCGACATCGTCGTCGGAGACACCGCCGGCATCGTGGCAGGCGTCGTGGCGCTGATCGTTCTCGCCCTGCTCTGGCTGGCCCTGCCGCTCTCGATGCGCCGAAGAGTGCCGACCCCGTGAGCGGTAGCGCTGAGGCCGAGGGTGCCGGCGAAAGCCCCGAGGTGCCTCTCAACACTCTGCTCACCGGCAGTGACCGCCGACGCCTCGACCGGGTAGCCGTCTGGTACGCCGTTCGACGGGCCTACTTCGGCTTCTTTCTGCACCGGGGAATCGACTCCAGTGCGGCGCTCACGTTCTACACCGCGCTCGCCTTCTTTCCGGCGTCGCTGGCCGTCGTCTCGATCGTCGGCCTGCTCGACCCGAACGGTGACGCCGTGCGTGTCGTTCTGAACGTGGTCGACAGTTTCGCCCCGAAGGGAACGACGCAGACCACCCGGCTCGCGCTCGAGCAGTTCACACACATTCCCGAGCCCGTACTCGCCCTCACCATCGGCCTGGGGCTGACCATCTGGGCCGGTGCGAGCTACGCCACCGCCTTCGGTCGCACGGTGAATGCCGTCTATCAGGTCACCGAAGGGCGCCGCTTCATCAAGTTGCGCCTGCTCATGCTGGTCGAATCCGTTGCTCTGGTCGTGTTGCTGGCCGTGATCATCGTCATCATCATCGTCACGCCAGAGGTCGCCCGCGCGGTTGTGCTCACGATGGGCTGGCCGCTGCTCGCCGTCGATGTGTGGAGCTATCTCAAGTGGCCCCTGCTCGTTCTGTTCGCGGTCTTCACCGTCATCGTGCTCTATTACGGCACACCGAACATGCGCCGCCCGCGAGTGCGCTGGGTGTCTATCGGCGCGACGTTCGCCATCGCCGCCTGGGCTGCGACCACGGCCGGCTACTACATCTACGTATCGACGTTCGCCGGATACGATCGCCTCTACGGGCTGCTCTCGGGAGCCATCATCACGCTCGTCTGGCTCTTTCTCTCGAACCTGATGCTCGTCTTCGGGGTGGAGGTGGATGCCGAGTTCACGCGCGCCCGCCAGCTGCTCGCAGGCCTGGAATCTGAAGGCACCATTCTGGTCGGCCTGCGTGACACGAAGCGCATTCGTATTCTGCTCGCCCGGCACCACCGAGACGTCGAGCAGGGCCTGGCTATTCGCGAAGAGGCCGCTCGTCTGCAGCAGCCGCCGCCAGCGCCTCCGCGTCGGAGCTGACCACCGAGCCTCGGACAACACCGTGTGCGCCCACGACACCGTGTGCCCCCACAACACCGTGTGCGTCGACGATCGGAATCGCGCTCGTGATGGCTTCGAGCCCCGAGAGCCGGGCCGGCGACAGCAGCTTGGTGACCCGTTCGCGCGACATCAGATCGGCCTCGACCACGAGGTCGGCGATGTTGCGCCCGGTGAGCAGCGCGGTCTTCGCCAGGGCCGACGACGCGGAGTAGCCGATGTACGGCGTCAGCGCCGTGACCACACCGACCGAGGTCGACACGAGCCGGTCGAGCCGGTCGAGGTTGGCCGTGATGCCGTCGATGCAGTTGATGCGCAAGGTCAGGCAACCCTGTGTCATCCAGGCCAGGCTCTGCAGCAGGGAGTGCGCGATCACCGGCTCGAACGCGTTCAGCTGAAGCTGCCCGCCCTCGGCCGCCATCGTGACGGTCACATCGGCGCCGGCGACCGAGAAGGCGATCTGGTTCACGACCTCGGGAATGACCGGATTCACCTTGCCGGGCATGATGCTCGAGCCCGCCTGCCGCGCCGGCAGGTTGATCTCACCGAAGCCCGCCTGCGGCCCGCTCGAAAGCAGCCGCAGGTCGTTGCAGATCTTGCTCAACTTGATGGCGCTGCGCTTCAGGATGCCCGACAGCTGCATGAACACGCCGGCGTCGCTCGTTGCCTCGATGAGGTCGGGCGCGGTGACGTACTCGAACCCGGTCAGCTCGCGCAGGTGCCGCCGAACGGAATCCGCATAGCGCGGGTCGGCCGTGATGCCGGTGCCGATGGCGGTCGCCCCGAGGTTGATCTCCCAGAGCAGCGGCACCGTCTCGGCCAGACGCTGGTTGTCTTCGGTCAGAGTCGTGGCGAAGCCGTGGAACTCCTGGCCGAGCGTCATCGGCACCGCGTCTTGCAGCTGGGTGCGGCCGATCTTCAGCACATCGGCGAACTCGACACCCTTCGCGGCGAACGAATCGCGCAGCAGCTCGTGCTCGACCAGCAGGCGCTGCAGGCCGAAGCAGAGGGCCAGCTTGACGGCCGTGGGGTACACGTCGTTCGTACTCTGGCTGCGATTCATGTCGTCGAGCGGATGCAGCACGTCGTAGCTGCCCTTCGGCTTGCCCATCAGCTCGAGAGCCACGTTGGTGAGCACCTCGTTCGCATTCATGTTCGTCGAGGTGCCGGCGCCGCCCTGAATCACGCCGACCACGAACTGGTCGTGGTACTTTCCGTCGCGTACGAGCTGGCAGGCCTCGTCGATGTACCGGGCCTTCGTGGGGTCGAGCACGCCGATCTCGGCGTTGGCCCGCGCCGCGGCCTGCTTCACGATGACCAGCGCATCGATCAGATCGGGGTAGACGGAGATCGGCCGCCGACTGATGGGAAAGTTCTCGAGCGCACGTGCGGTGTGGATGCCCCAGTACGCCTCATACGGAATCTCTACGCTGCCCAGCGAATCGGTCTCTGTACGAGTACGCGGGTGGGCGATATCGGCAGCGACGTCTTCTTTGACGGTCGCGGCGGAGGTGGTTGTGGGGCTAGCGGTGGGAATGGGCTGAGTCGAGGTGTGCACGGCCTGCGACTTTACTCGCCTTAGGTGAGCTTTCGTAGGAAACCGCGGATGAACGCATCTTTCTTGTGTGTGAACGGCGGATACACCAAGTTGAATGTGTCTGGCTTCAAACTCTTGCTCAGCACAGCCTTGTCGTGACTGAACACCGCGACACTGCGCTCGCCGTGGTAAGCGCCCATTCCGCTCGCCCCGACTCCCCCGAACGGCAGCCCCTGAACGAGCAGATGCGCCGCCGGAACACCGAACGCGAGGGCACCCGAGGAGGTACCGGTGATGAAGCGCCGGCGTACCGCCTTCGAGTCGCTGAACACATAGAGCGCCAGCGGTTTGTCACCGGCGTTGATGTGGGCGATCGCGTCGTCGAGTGAGTTCACGGTGACGATCGGCAGAATCGGTCCGAAGATCTCTTGGGCCATGACCGGGGCATCGCGGCTCACCCCGCGCAGCACCGTCGGAGCGAGATAGCGTGTACGGGCATCCGAATCGCCCCCGGTCACCACGTCTTCACCGGCCAGCAGGCCCGTGAGACGCTCGAACTGGCCGTCGTTGACGATGCGGCCGTAACTGTCGCTCTGCGCCGGGTTCGAGCCGTAGAACTCCGCGATCACCTCGACCAGCAGCGGCTCGAGTTTGGCGGCGATGGCTGGCGTGGTGAGCAGATAGTCGGGCGCGACGCAGGTCTGACCGGCGTTCATGAACTTGCCCCAGGCCACCCGGTGGGCCACCACACGCAGATCGACGGTGTCGTCGACATACACCGGCGACTTTCCGCCGAGCTCCAGCGTGATGGGCGTCAGGTTCTCGACCGCGGCCTGCATCACGATGCGGCCGACGCGACCGTTTCCCGTGTAGAAGATGTGGTCGAAGCGCTGCTTCAGCAGCTCGGTGGTCTCGGGCACGCCGCCCTCGACGATGGTCACCGCGCGTGAATCGAAGTACTGCTCGAAAAGATGGGCGAAGACCGCAGAGGTCGCCGGAGCCAGCTCGCTCGGTTTCGCCAACACGGCGTTGCCGGCCGCCAGTGCCCCGACGATCGGCACCAGCAACAGCTGCACGGGGTAGTTCCACGGCGCGATCACCAGCACGACGCCGAGCGGCTCGCGCACCGTCTTGGCCGAGGCCGGCGCAATCAGCAACGGCGACGGCACCCGCTTCGGGCGCAGCCAGCTCTTCAGGTTCGAGATCGTGTGTTCGATCTCTGCCAGAACGAAGCCGATCTCGGTGAGTTGCGCCTCTGCCGGGTTCTTGGCCAGATCGGCCAGCAGGGCTCCCTCGATGGCAGGCGTGTTCTCGAGCAAGAGAGCCTTGAGCGCCTTCAGCTGCCGGATGCGCCAGGCATACGGTTTGGTGAGACCCGCGTCGAACGTGGCACGCAACTGCGTGACAACGCCCGGGATGTCTCGCAAAGCGGCGTCGGCGACCGCCGAACGATGCGTTTCAGGTGCAACAGGAGAAGCGTCGATGCTCATAATTCATCGTAGGCCTGCTGTCGCGCGTCGTTACAGTTTCGTGGGTTGAGAAGCCAGCTTCTTCAGCGAGAAATTCGGGTTCGAAATGTCTTTCGCCCGCCCGGTTCGGGCGAAGCCGGCCCAGAGCCGTCGCAACACCGAGCCGAACCGGTCGAGATCGGCCCAGGCCGTGCCGCCGAGCATCGGCGACCCGCGCCAGAACTCTTCATCGGCCCAGAAGAACGGCAGCTCGAGGCAGTGACAGGCGCCCCATTGCGTCTTGGCCGGCCGCCAGTCGAGCCGATACGTGTACACCTGGGCACCGCCACGCTCGAGCAGCTCGGCCAGCTTCAGCGCGGGGCCACCGAACGCACGCCTGGTGAAGCCGTAGTTCAGCGGCTGGGTGAGGGGTCGGAGAACAGCGGATGATCGTGCGATGTGCAGCGCGTGAACGTCTTCGAGAAACGGGCTGAAGTCGTCGCGGTTGTAGCCGATGATGGCCTCGACAGCCCCCGCGCGCCGCTCGAGCAGGCCGGCAACGTCACTCGTCGCCGGCACCGGCCAGACTCCGGGCGTCGGAGCGTACGGCATGCCCTTGGTGAGCAGGTCTCCGGTGAGGCCCTTCATGGCGGCCACCTGCGCCTGGGTCATGTCGTGCACCGACGCCGTTTTCGGGTCCGCTTTCAGTTCTGCCAGAAATCTCTCGCTCAGCTCTGGCGCGAGCGTCTCGCGCCCCACATTCAGCCCGAGTGGAGCGCTCTGCAGAATGACGCGGTGGTAGTACTCGTCTGCCTCGACGATGCTCAGCAGATGCGCGATGGAATCCGCCCCTGCCGACTGCCCGAACAGGGTGACGTTATCGGGGTCTCCACCGAAGCTGGCGATGTTCTGCTTGACCCACTCGAGGGCGGTGAGCTGGTCGAGCAGGCCGAGGTTGGCCTGCGCGACGCCGTCGATGGGCAGAAAGCCGAAGACGCCGAGGCGGTAGTTGAACCCCACCACGATGACGTCGCCGTCGCGCACGAGGCGTGACGGGTCGTAGATCTCGCCGCTGCCGGAACCGTTCACGTAGGCTCCGCCGTGAATCCACACCATGACGGGGCGGGGTGAATCGCTTTCGGCCGCCGGGCGGGTGACATTGACGTAGAAGCAGTCTTCATCCATCGGCGGAATACGCTTCGGAAGCGCCAGCAGCGTCATCGCGAACCTCGGCTGCGGGCACATCGGGCCGTCGCCGAGCGCGTCGCGCACTCCGCTCCACGCCTCGACGGGGTGAGGTGGCTCGAACCGGTCGGCGTGTGCATACCGAATGCCACGAAAGCGCATCAGGTCGCCCTCGATCGAACCTCGCAGTGTGCCAAGAGGCGTCTCGACGTCGACGGTCGGCGCGTCGGCCGGAGCGTGCTGAAACCCGGCGTCGGCCGCCTGGTCGGGCGACGCCAGTTGTTTGTCTTCTGCTTCCATCGTCATCTCTGCTCCAAAATACCCGTCATCGATATCGCCTCAGCGCCCCGCCAGCACGTCTTCGAGCGTACGCGGCGCGTGGCCGGTGAGCCGCTGCACGTCAGGGCTGAGGGCCTCGAGTTCGCCGTCGCGGATGCCCGTGTACGTGCTCACCCAGGCGTCCACCATGAACGCCGGGGCACCGAAATGGGCGCGCGAGGCGTACGCCTCCTCCACCGTCTCGTCGAGAAACGTCACGTTTCGACCGGTCGCCGCGGAGGTGCGCCGAGCCACGTCGGCGAAACTCACCGCTTCGCCGCCCGTCAACGCGTAGGCCGCATTACGGTGCGCCGCCGGGTCACGCAGCACCACGGCGGCGACATCGGCCACGTCGGCGCGCGCAACCGCGGCGATGCGCCCCTCGCCGGCCGGGCCGCGGATCACGCCGTTCTCATCGGCCCACTGCGGCAGCAGGTCGAGGTAGAAGTTGTCACGCAAGAACGTGTAGTCGAGCCCCGACGACCTGAGTACCTCTTCGGTGTCGCCGTGGTCGCGTGCGAGCGTGAAGGCCGCGTGCGGGCCGGCACCGACGAACGAGGTGTACACGACGTGCGAGACGCCGACGTCGACGGCCGACTGGATGAACTGCACATGCTCGGCGACCCGATCGGGTGACTCGGCCGCCGACACCATGAACAGAACATCCACGCCCTCCAGAGCACGCCGGCCGGCGTGCTCGTCGCGGTACTCTGTCACTCCCACCGAGATGTCGGGCGGCGGCACCGAAGCATCGCTTCGCCCCGCCAGCAAATCAGGCACCCGCGCCGCGTCGCGCACGATGAGACGCAGGCTCTGTGCGGAACCGTCGACACGGGCATCCGCCGCCAGCAGCCTCGCGACAGCGCCGCCGATGTGGCCGGTGACTCCCGTGATTCCGACGACCGTCATGCGTGCTCTCCGTGAATCTGCTCGATGATCGCCAGCGTCTCCAGCGAACTCCGAGCATCCACCGGCAGCGCCGACCCCGTGGTCAGGGCATCGCCCAGAATGCCATAAAAGCTGCGGTAGTCGCCGCGCTCGGTCGGCACCGTCGTGAGTGACGCGTCTATTCCGAGCTGACCCCAGGTCGACTCCGGTTCGACCCCGAAATCGTCATCGGTCACCCGAGCGCCCGCTTTCAGGGCCGCCTCCTGCCCGTCGAGGCCCCACTTCGTATACGCCGCCGTCGAGCCGAGCACGTGAAAGCGCGCGCCCTTCTGCGCCGCGAGCGAATTCATCCAGAGGTGACTGCTCACCCCCGACAGGTGCCGCAGCGCGACGAACGCGTCATCGTCTGCGCCGGCGCTCGGCAGCCGGGTCGAGACTTCGGAGTAGACCTCGTCGACCGGCCCGAACAGCTGCAGGGCCTGATCGATGAGGTGCGATCCGAGGTCGAAGAGGATGCCGCCGCCTTCGCCGACGGTCGCCCCGCGTTTCCACTCCCGCGCGCCCTGCGGCTTCCACCACTCGAACCGCGACTCGAAGCGGTACACCTCGCCGAGCGCCCCCTCATCGAGCAGACCGCGCAGCGTCAGATAGTCGCCGTCCCAGCGCCGGTTCTGAAAGACGGTGAGCGCGACGCCTCGCCGCTCGGCGAGGTCGATCAGCTCGGTCGCCTGCGCCACCGTGGCGGCGAACGGCTTGTCAATGACGACGGAGAGACCCGCTTCGATGGCAGCCAGAGCGAGCCCGTAGTGCGAACCCGGCGGTGACGCGATCACCACCAGATCGAGGTCGTCGGCCTTCTCGAAAAGCTCTGCGGTGGTGGCGACGATGGTCGCCTGCGGATAGCCGGCGTGAGCCGCATCCTGCCGCTTCGCGTCGCCGGTGACGATCGCGGCGAGATCGAACCGACCGTCTGCGCCGAGAAACGGAGCGTGAAAGACGCTGCCGGCCAACCCGAAGCCGATGAGCCCGGTGCGAACGGGTGAACTGAAGGTACTGACCGGCATGAACCCCAGACTAGCCAGGCGGGCCAGAATTCTGAACGCCGACTGGGAATTTCACACGGTAGTTAGCAGTTGCAAACCTTGTGCAGCCAACGACACCGACTCCCGATGCCCCTGGCATTCTCACCGCCCGCCAACGAAAACGCCTCAGCAAGCCCGAAAACGAGCGCGCCATCATCTTCACTCTGGCGTTCACCGGGCTGATCGCTGCCTTCATGCAGACGCTCGTCACCCCCATCGTTCCCGAGCTGCCCACGCTTCTGAACACCTCGACGTCGAACGCCTCATGGGTGCTCGCCGCCACGCTGCTGGCCGCCGCCATTACGACGCCGATCGCCGGGCGATTGGGTGACATGTTCGGCAAACGCCGCATCGCACTCGTTCTGCTCGTTCTGCTCTTCGCCGGATCCGTGCTCTGCGCGCTGTCGACCGATGTCATCGTTCTCATCGCCGGGCGGGCCCTGCAAGGCATGGGTCTCGGCGTCATCGCGCTCGGCATCAGCATTCTGCGCGATGTGCTTCACCCGAAGCGCCTCGGCGCGGCGGTCGCCCTGGTCAGCGCCACGCTCGGAATCGGGGCGTCGATCGGTCTGCCCATTTCGGCCCTGATCGCTCAGAACTTCGACTGGCACATGCTGTTCTGGCTGTCGGCTCTGCTCGGGCTCATCGCCATCGTGCTGATGTTCACCATCGTGCCCGTGAGCACCCTGCGCACGGGCGGCTCGTTCGACTTCATCGGCGCCGTCGGCTTCGCCATCGGACTCATTGCGATTCTGCTCGCCGTCTCGAAGGGCGGCGAATGGGGCTGGGGCAGCCCGCTGACGCTCGGAATGCTCGTCGGAGGCGTCGTCGTGCTCGTCATCTGGGGTTTCTTCGAGCTGCGCACGGGCAATCCCCTCGTCGATCTGCGCGTCGCCGCACGCCGGCCGGTTCTGCTGACCAACCTGACGTCGATCACCGTCGGCTTCGGCTTTTTCGCAACGGCCGCCATTCTGCCTCAGCTTCTCGAATCGCCCACCACGACCGGTGTCGGGCTCGGCCAGACTCTGCTTATAGCCAGCCTCTGCCTGATGCCGAGCGGCCTGGTCATGTTCTTCATGTCGCCGGTGGCGGCGCGCCTGATCGCGACGCGGGGGCCCCGCACCAGCCTCATTCTGGGCGGCGTGATCATCTTCTTGGGCTACGCATTCGCTGTGGGATTCATGACGCAGGTGTGGAACGCGATCTTGGTCGCGACGATTGTCGGGTTCGGTGTGGGTTTCGCCTACGCGGCAATGCCGACCCTCATCATGAGAGCGGTACCGGCAACCGAGACGGCTGCGGCGAACGGCCTCAACTCGGTCATGCGCAGTCTCGGTTCGACCATCGCGGCGGCCGTGCTCGGGCTCATTCTGTCGGGAAGCGTGGTCGTCTCCGACGGACACGCGATTCCCACGGCCGGAGCGTTCCAATTGTGCTTCGCCATCGCCGGCGCGGTTGCTCTCGCCGGGGTGATCGCCGCGTTCTTCCTTCCCCGCCTCGAGGCAGGAAGCGAGACGGCGAGCATCCCCGTCGTCGCAGCGAAGGAGCCCGCGCTCTCGTAGCGCCTGTCGCGAACACGATGCGGCGCGCACACGATGTGCCGCGCACTCGATGCGTCGCGCACGATCTGCGCCGCCTTCACCGCGTCAATCCCCCACACACCGCGGGGGTTTTCCGTAAGGTGAGGTGTCATGGAGACCGGCGAGCTGCTCATCATTCTCGCCGGGTCGCTGGCGGTCAGCGCCTTCGCACGCTGGCGCGGCTGGCCCGCTCCCCTGTTGGTCGTCGCAGTGGGCCTCGCCGTGTCGTTAATTCCCGGTGTGCCGAGCATCGAGATCGACTCCGAGGTCGTTCTCACGGTCATCCTGCCCCCCTTGCTCTACTCGGCCTCACTCGACGTCTCGTACCAGAACTTCCGAGAGAGCGCCCGGCAGATCAGGCGCCTCGGCATCGGTCTGGTCGTCGTGACGGCGCTGGTGGTCGGCGGCGTGGCCTACCTGCTGGTTCCGTCGCTGACACTGCCCGGCGCACTGCTGCTCGGCGCGGTGGTCTCACCGCCCGACGCCGTCTCGGCCACCGCCATCGGGCGGCGCCTCGGCCTGCCGCGCCGGGTGATGACGGTGCTCTCGGGCGAGAGCCTGATCAATGACGCGGCGTCTTTGACGTTGTTCAAGGTGTTCTTGGCCGTGATCGGCGGCGAGATGCTGAGCTTCGGCGGAGTGGCCTGGCTGTTCATCGTGACCATCGTGGTGGGCATCGCCGTGGGGCTCGTCATCGGCATCGTCGTGCAGTACATCCGGATGCACGTGCGTGACTCGCTCGTCGGCACGACGCTCGGTCTGCTGGTGCCGTTCGGTGCGTATACCGCGGGCGAGGCACTGCACGGCTCCGGCGTGCTCGCCGTCGTCGCCGCGGGGCTCTACATCGGCTACAACTCGCCTCGAACCGGGTACCAGACCCGGTTGCAGGAACGCCCGGTCTGGGCATCCATCGACCTGTTGCTCGAAGGCTTCGTGTTCGCTCTCATCGGTCTGCAGATGAGTCAGGTGGCCAGCGACGTGGCACAGAGTTCGCTGGGGCTCGGCCCCTCTCTCGCCCTCGCCGGAGTGGTGTTCGTGGTGGTGGTCTTGATTCGGCCGGTGTACGTGTTCGCGGCCTACTACCGAACGAAACAATGGGAATCGACCAGGCGAAAGCTGCCACTGCTGCGCCGGTTGCGCGACCGCTCCGAGCCCGAGCTGAGTTGGCGAGAGCTCACCGTCATCTCGTGGACCGGCATGCGCGGCGTGGTCACTCTTGCTGCCGCCGCTGCGGTGCCTGTCACGACGGCGTCGGGCGATGTCGCCGGGCGCGACACCATCGTGCTGGTCGCGTTCGCCGTCACCGTCGGAACGCTGCTCGTACAGGGGCTCAGCCTGCCCGGTGTGATCAAGGCGCTGGGTGTGGTCGACGAGGGTCAGGTCGAACGCGACACCGAAGACGAGGTTCGCGTGTTCGAGCTGAGCATTCGCGAAACGAGCGACTACATCGATGAGCACCACGACGAATGGGCCGAGAAGTACGGCACCGAGAAGCTCGACCGTTCGATACAGATTCTGAAAGACCAGTACGCGCGTCAGGTCGCCGTGCTGCTCGAAGAGAACGGGCTCGACGAACAAGACCTCGACGCCACCCCGATCGAAGAGGCGATCGACACCGCCGTCGTGCGCGAGCCTCGCCTCTCAGGAACCGAACTCACTGAACTGCGAAGCGAACTGCTCGACCACCGGCGCAGCATCGCGGTGCGCCAGCGCAACTCGGGCGAGCTCGACGAAGAGGTGATGCGCAGCGTACTGCGCGGCATCGACGCCGAACAACTCGCTCTCGACACCTCGACGTTCACGCGCACGCGCGCCGAACAGGGTCAGGATGGGCGGGCCGATGAAAGCCGGGAATGACGCCCCAGAACCCACCGAACCCGGCAGAGCCACGGAGCCCGGCAACCACACCGAACCCGGCGACCACGCGGCACCCGGCGAACCCGCAGCACCCGGCGAACCGACCCGCGCCGAACGAAGCCGTGCTCGGGCGCTGCAGGGCCCGACGCCCGGCAAACCGGTGAAGCCGGTAGGCCCGCCCGCCGCCGGCCCGCGCACCTGGGCCGTCGCCCACTGGGCCGTCGCCGCCCGATTGTCAGCCGCCCCACGCCCCTCTGGCGTCACCGTGGCCGACAGTCGGCTTGCCGAGCCGTTCGCCTCGGTCGACGTGCGCAGTTACCACCCCGGCACCGAATCGGCGCGAGCCGTCATCGTGTACTTTCCCGCGTCGGCAGAACTCGACGCCCTGCGGCACCGCGCCGGCGAGTGGCTGTGCGGCTCACTGTCCCAACGCCTCGGGGTGGTGGTCGTGCGTGTCGCTGTCGGCTCAGGGGTGGTCGATGCCCATCAGGCGGCCTACGCGGCCGTGCGGTGGGCTGCCGCCGAGCATCCGGATGCCCCGCTCGCCATCCTCGGAGCAGCCGACGGCGGCTCGCTCGCCGCCCGGGCCGCCATGATCGCCCGCGACGAGAACAGCCGCGACGAGCTGCGACGCGGCCCAGGCGACACACCGACGGCGACGCCGCACCTCCTGCGCCAGGCCCTGATCGCCCCGGATTTCAGCCTCATCGCCGGGCCGCCCGCCACCGCCGAGGCCCTCGTCACGTCGCTCGTCGCCCGACTGAGCGAACTGCCGCCCACGCTCGTGCAGCGCGCCACCACGACTTCCGCGCAACTCGCCGATGAGAACCTCGCGGTACTGCTGCGCGAGGCCGGAGTCGCCGTTCGCGAGATCGAATACCCGCCCACGGTGCTCAGCTGGGCCTCCTATCCGCGAGCGGTAGCTCACTCTGGGCGCGCTCTGGCCGATCTCGAGGCGTTCTTTCGCCGCGGGCTGATCGACGACGGCTTCGACATCGTGCCGGCCTGGAACGTGCACTGAACCTCACGTCGAACCGCAGTCAGACCGCGGGGCCCTATTGTTGTAACACGGCGGCTGCCGCGTCAGCACAGCCACTCATACCGGCGCCACTCGGGATCCACGAAGGATGATCATGCCTCACTCCTCCGACGACACCTCACCCGCCGCACCCATGGCCGCGGCGACACCCGGACCCGTCTCGGCTCAGGTTCCGGTTGACACCACGAGCCCGAACGTAGCTCACCATGTGCTCGTCGACCCCGAACAACAGCCTCACAGCAGGGTGAGACACTGGCTGCTGCAAGGCCTCGTCGACCAGTCCGGCCGGTACCAAGGGTCGTACAGCGCCGTGGCCGAGAAGACGCACACCTGGTGGCGGGTCATGTGTCTCACCGGCGTCGACTACTTCTCGACCCTCGGCTATCAGCCGGCCATCGCGGCCCTCGCCGCCGGACTGCTCTCGCCGTTCGCCACCATCGTACTGGTCGCTCTGACGCTGTTCGGCGCGCTTCCGGTCTACCGCCGGGTGGCTCGTGAGAGCTTCAAGGGCGAAGGTTCCATCGCCATGCTCGAACGACTGCTGCCCTGGTGGGGCGGCAAGCTCTTCGTACTGGTGCTGCTCGGGTTCGCAGCCACAGACTTCATGATCACCATCACCCTCTCGGCGGCCGACGCCACGGCGCACGCCATCGAGAATCCGTTCGCTCCGGCGTTCTTCCACGGCAACAACGTGATCATCACGCTGATATTGATCGCCTTGCTCGGGGCGGTGTTCATTCGCGGCTTCAAAGAGGCGATCGGTATCGCCACCGTACTCGTGGCGGTGTACCTGGCTCTGAACCTGGTGGTCATTCTCGTTTCGCTCGGGCAGGTGTTCGGGCATCCGGTGGTCATCACCGACTGGTGGGCCGCGCTGAACGCCGAACACGGCAACCCGCTCGTCATGGTGGGAATCTCCCTCATCGTCTTTCCGAAGCTCGCTCTCGGCCTGTCGGGCTTCGAGACCGGTGTCGCGGTCATGCCGCAGATCACCGGCGGAAAAGACGACACTCCGCAGAACCCGCGGGGCCGCATTCGGGGCACCTGGCGCCTGCTCACCACCGCCGCGCTCATCATGAGCGTCTTTCTCATCACCTCGAGCGTCGTGACGACGTTTCTCATTCCGCAGGCCGAATTCCAGCCCGGCGGGGAGGCGAACGGACGCGCGCTGGCCTACCTCGCGCACGAATATCTCGGGCCGACATTCGGCACGGTGTACGACCTCAGCACCATCGCCATTCTGTGGTTCGCGGGAGCCTCGGCGATGGCCGGCCTGCTGAACCTGGTGCCGCGTTACCTGCCGCGCTACGGCATGGCGCCGCAGTGGGTGCGGGCGGTGCGGCCGCTGGTTCTCGTGTTCACCGGAATCGCATTCATCATCACCCTCGTCTTTCAGGCCAGTGTGGATGCCCAGGGCGGCGCATATGCCACCGGTGTCCTCGTGCTCATCACGTCGGCCTCGGTCGCGGTGACGCTCTCGGCCCGTCGCCAACGTCAGCGCAAACGCACCATCGGCTTCGGCATCGTCTCGGTCGTGTTCTTGTATACGACTGTCGCGAACGTGTTCGAGCGGCCCGATGGTGTGCGCATCGCAGCACTGTTCATTCTGGCGATTCTGGTCGTGTCACTGGTGTCGCGCATACAGCGCTCGTTCCAGCTGCGAGCCACCAGCGTCACGCTCGACGAATCGGCGCTCGAGTTCGTGCGTCAAGACGCCGCTCGCGGGCAGATTCACCTCATCGCCAACGAGCCCGACGATGGCAGCGCCCTGGAATACCGGGTCAAGAACAAAGAAGAGCGGCACGACAGTCACATTCCGCTCGGCACGAAGGTCATCTTCGTCGAGGTCTACCCCGCGGACTCGTCGAACTTCGAAGAAGATCTCGTGGTGCGCGGAGTCATGAAACACGGCTACCGGGTGCTCGAAGTACGCAGCGGCAACATTCCGAACACGCTTGCGGTGGTGCTTCTGACCATTCGCGACGAGACCGGTGTCGTGCCCGAGATCTACTTCGAATGGACCGAAGGCAACCCGCTCGGCAACATGCTCAAGTTCTTGATCACGGGCGGCGGCGAGGTCGCGCCCGTCACTCGAGAGGTGTTGCGGGAAGCCGAGAAAGACCTGAAGCTGCGCCCCGCCGTGCACGTGAGCTGACCGAAAGACCTGAACCTGCACCCTCCGAACCGCGCCGCGCACGCGAGCTGACGCTACCCGTCACGACGCCTGCGCGCTGACGCGACGGCTTCGCCGTGCGCCGCAACGCGGCCAGCTCGTCGGCGAAGGCTTCGCGCGAACGAGCCATCTCGTCTTGCATAGCCGCGATCTGCTGCGACAGCGCGTCGATGTGGTCGACGTTCGCGTTCTGCGCAGCGGTGTCGGAGCGCACCCTGTCGACCAGCCAACTCGCCAGCGTTGCCGTGATCACACCGAGCAGGGCGATGCCCGCGATCATCAGCCCCACCGCGATCAGCCGACCCTCGAAGGTCACCGGCGTGTAGTCACCGTATCCGACCGTTGTGATGGTCACGAACGCCCACCAGAGAGCGTCGCCGATGTTCGTGATGTCTGCCCCTGGAGCATTCTGCTCGGCGTCGAGAATACCCAGTGCCGCGATGATCACGAGCAACCCGGCCGACCCGATGACGTAGGTGGCGACCTTGCCCCGAAACGCCGTTCCGGCAGTGCGCTGCAGCACCGTCCAGAGCATCACCAGACGCAGCAGCCGCAGCGGCCTCAGCATCGGCAGAGCGACGATCAGGAACTCGAGAATGTGCGTGAAGAACCAGCGCCAGCGCTTCGGCGCGAGCACCAGGTTCGCGATGTAGTTCACCATGAAGACGCCCCACACCGCCCACATGATGACCTCGGCGATCACCTGCTGCTGGCCCTTGAGGTTGCCGATCACATCCCACGAGTACACGACCAAGAAGATGATCGACACGAACGTCAGCGGCCATTCGACCGACGAGTTCCAGTGCGCCTGACCCTCCTCACCGCGCTTGAAACCGAAGAACCGATGGTGCGCCGCGCTTCCGGTCAGCGGCTCACCCGTCAGCTCGTCGTCGGCCGTCGTTCCTGGCAGCGCCTCGGTCAGCACGTCGGTGATGCGATCGGTGATCGCCGCCGCCTCCGCCTCGCGTTCGGCCTGGGTCATTCCGAATGAGGCGGGCGACGTCGCCGCTCCTCGGCCACGGGGAGCCGCCTCAAGGTGCGTCTTTCTCGTCGTGCGGATCGTCATGCCATGCCCCGTCGTTCGTGGCCCCGCGCCTGTCGAGTGGTGTGCGTACTGTGCGAAACCGACTTCAGAATGGCCCGAGCATAGTGCGACCACGGTTCCCGCACGTTTCCGCCGTGTTACGGTGCGATGCGGATGCCCGGGCGATTACTCTGAGAGGCATGAGTGACACCACCACCCCCGCACCCGACGATTCCGACCTCGACGATTCCGACCTCGACGATTCCGACCTCGACAAAATCGAAGAAGACGAAGACAAGCGCGAAGAAGCGCAGTTCAACAAATCCATCGAAGCAGACGGCCTGCTGCCCGTTCCCGACGCCGCCCCCACTGACGGCCCCGCTCCCGCCGCCTGACCGGCTCCGCTCGACGTCTCCTCAGGCGCCGTCGGCAACGCCCACGGCATCGCCGCAGTCAGTCGGTGTCGCCGCAGTCAGTCAGAGTCGCCGCAGTCAGTCGGCGTCGGTGAATCTGGGGCGCACGGGTGCGCCGTCGCGTCTTCGTCGATTGAACACGTCTGGTGGCCCGGTTTTCGTGAGTCGGTCTGATGTTTGTCGGCACCGTTGGGGTCGTTGTTGATGGTCGACCCATTTCGGTGGGATCAGATGCGGCACCCCGTCGACCATGACAAGTTTCCAGTCGGCGGTGTGGAGGTGGTTGTGGTGGAACTTGCACAACAACGCCCCGTTACACACATCCGTGACGCCAGGCGCGTGGGTGTCGTCTTTCCAGTCGACGACATGGTGGCTCTCGCAGAACTGTGGTGGCCGGTTGCAGCCCTTCCACACACACCCGCCGTCACGATTCGCGAGGGCACGGTTCTGGGCCGCACTGAACAGCCGCTTCGTTTTCCCGAGGTGCAGCACTTCGCCGTGCGCACCGAACACGGTCGTGGTGATGTCGGCGTGGCAGAGAGTCTGCGCGACCACCGACGCCGGCACGGGCTCCTGAATGCCGTCGATCCAGCCCACCCCACGCCCAGAGACAACATCGTCGAGGGTCGCGTGGATGTTCAGCACCGGCCGGGCCCCGTTGATCTGCGGCATCCCCGGCAACCCTGCTGCGACCCGGATGACTTCCGTGAACACATCCACCCGACGCTGCGGCAAAGTACGCGTATCCACCGCTACCGCCTCCGCATCAGACACCGCCTCAGCGTCAGCATCAATGGCGGTGGCCGTGGCGGCGGTGGTGGTGGCGGCGAGGGTGCCGGCTCCCGTGTCGGCATGGGGTGTGCCGGGGTCGAAGGGGACGTGTCCGGCGACGCGGGGGCTGGAGATTGCGTGATCAACCGCCATCCACACCCCACCCTGCTCCGGCGTCAACACCCCGTTCACACGGATGCAGCCTGAGCGGGTGTTCGAGAACGTCAGCCCGCGTTTCGCTTCCAAATCTTTGTACCGCGGTTCCGCACCGTCCGCGTCCAACGACTCCCTCGCCCGGACAGCGAGCCCACGAATATCATCCGCTGGTAGGGACACCCCGCCGATACCGTCGACAGCCCACTCCACGAGTCGCCGTTCGACCGCACGAATCTCTTCGGTGCCGCAGTTCGGGGCCGCCTCCGACAGCGGACGAACGATCGCGTCGGCGGTATCGACACCGATCAGACCCGACCGGAGAGCATCTTCGACCTCGGGGAACTTCGACGGGACCAGCATCCCGACCACGACCGACGGCAACACGCCCACCCCCAGCTTGATCCGGCTTCTCGCTGTCGACCGTGACACCGACGTTGACGCAACAATCAGCTCGATCGCGTTCGCGAACCCTTGTTTGCGTGCGAGTGACTCTTCACCCAGTTCGTGTCTGCTGCGGTCGGCGACATCCCCAGCCACCTGAATACGTAACCCGTCCACCAACCTGCCTAGCCGCTCCACCGCAACCAGACCGGCCAATAATTCTTCGTCGGCAAGCCCGCAGGGCGCGGCAGCCCGGAACACCCCACACTCACCACACGCCGCAACCGCCTCCGCCAACAGAACACCCAACGACACCCGAACAGCATCGTGCCCATCGGGATGATTAGGGCCGCCAGCGGTGCTGCCGGTGGGCGGTAGAGGTGTTACGGACATAGACCGATCATACCACAATACCGAGGTATTCTCACTAACAAAGTGGCCCCGAACCACGGGAATTCGCACCCCGAAACACCCACCCCGAAGCATCCCGGGCTGCCGCGCCCTGCCGGGCTTGCCACCAAACGACCTACCGCACCACCATAAATACCACCACCCACCGACACCGAGACCCACCCGTCACCTCCCCGAGGCGGTCACCACGAAGACACCTTCCCAGGCAAGAACCCAAGGAACCCGCACTCCCTCGAAAGAACAGAGCCCGAAGAAGTCGACCCGCGAGCCGAACCATCTTCAGCGACAACGGCTGTTCAGCGCGTCATGGCCAATCGACTTGGCGAAAAAGCCCCCAAAACGCGCGAAATAGGGGCTTTTTCGCCAAGTCGATGCTCGGGGGCGCCCCGAGACCCGGGCACGCGGCCCGGGCACGGGACGCGCGGCACGGGCCAGGGCGCGCGAGCAGGGCCCGCGGCTCAGCGCTTGGGCACCCAGCGCTTCGCACGACGAAACTCGCCCGCGGCGCGGCTGTACTCCTCGAGGGCGATGTCGGCCCGCTGCTGCTCGAGCGCGTGCAGGCGCCCATAACCGAAGGTGTTCTCTCCGTCGGTGTGGGCGATCTCGGCGCTCGTCACCAGCAGCTCCTGCAGGGTGACACTGTCGCGGTACTCCCCCAGCGAGTCCTGAACCCGTTCGGCGGCCTGCGCCAGACGCCGGGCCTTGTCGCCGAAGATCGCCGTCTCGCCCGATGTCACGGCCTCGGCGCCGAACCGCAGGCGGCGCGCTGCCTTGCGCACCGCGTGCACACGTTCGTGCCACTCGGCGGGGTTTGCGGCGTCGTCGACCGCGTTCATCCGCTTTCGCACTCGCGAGTAGTCGTGCGCGAGCCCCCGAGCCAGCGCCTTCGAAGCGGGCTTGTTCGACGCCTTCGCAAACGTGGCCGTCGTAACGAACGCCTCGAGGTCGTCGAGCAGCCGAAAGTACCGCGTGCTCGACATGATCACGCGAAGGTAGTTGAGCGCCTTGTGGTATTCGGCGTTCTTACTTGTGACGACCCGCTGCAGCACGGCCTCGTGCATCTTCTTGTTGGCCTGCGACCGCACCAGGTTGCGCGCCCGGTCGTGCATCACCTGCGGATCACGCGCGTCGCCCAACACTGTGCCGAGAGCAGCGAGCTCGCTCTCGAGATGTGCAGCGGCCGTCGAGGCGAGCAGGGGCCGATAGGTCGCGAAAACGCTGCGCAGGCGGCGAACGGATGCCCGCATCGAGTGCACCGAATCCGCTTCGTCTTGGCGCACCAGCGGGTCGGCGGTCTTGAGCCGCTCGGTCAGCGACGAGATCGCCTCGCGCAACACATCGCCGGCCGTGCTCTTGCTCGTGAGGCTCCAGCGCGGTGGCGCGACGCCCAGTTTCTCGCGGCCCAGCGCGTGCGCCAGTTTGGAGATGCTCGCCGACGGCTTTGCGCCGACCTCGAACAGGCGCTGTTCGATGGCGTCGAGCAGCGCCTCCCGCTTCTTCGGCGACCCTGGAGCGTTGTCGGTGAGTTCGACCTCCCACTCGCGCCAGACACGCAGCTGCCCCGTGGTCTCGTCGACCGCCGAGACCAGATCGTCGGCGACCTCGGCGATGTCGGTGCCGGCCGAATCGAACAGGCAATAGGTGGTGCGGGTCGTGGTCAGGCGAGCGACGGGCGAGAGTTCACGATCACGCACGTGCACGAGCACGAGGTCGAGCACGGGTTCGGGAATGGGAGACTCTTCGCCGAGCGGCCAGTGCAGTTCGAGCCGGCCTTCATCGGCCGGCAGCTTGATGTGCCAGCCCTCGTCGGCGCCCCCGGCACGGCGACGCAACACGATGCGCTGCGAGGCGAGGTCGAGCCGATCGGTGTCGTAATACACGGCGTGCAGAGTCGCCGTCTCCGGCTGCGAAGTACGGGCCACCGCGGCGACCCCGGCGAGGTCTGGAACACCGACCGTGTCGTCGACATCGTACTTGCGCTCGATCTCGACGTGAACCTCATGGGCCATCTATTCCGCACCTTCTCCCGGGGTTCCACGGTAACGCATCCGCGCTGCGGGTCACGAGAGCTACGGTTGAGCTATGGCTCCACTGACTCCGCCCGTCGCCCGCAAACAGCCCCTGACCCGCCTTCACCACGGCGACGAGTTCGTCGACGACTACGAATGGCTGCGCGACAAAGAAAACCCCGACGTACTCGCCCACCTCTCTGCCGAGAACGACTACACCGAGCAGCAGAACGCCCACCTGGCGGTCTTGCGTGACTCGATCTTCGACGAGATCAAGAACCGCACGCTCGAAACCGACCTCTCTGTGCCGGTTCGCGAGGGCGACTGGTGGTATTACACCCGCACTCTCGAGGGCAAGCAGTACGGCATCCACGCCCGGGCCCCCATCGCGGCGCCCGACGACTGGACTCCGCCCGTGCTCGAGGCCGGCCAGCCCATCACGGGCGAACAGGTGCTGCTCGACGACAACATCGAGGCGGAGGGCACCGAGTTCTACTCTCTGGGCAGCTTCGACGTGAGCGCCGACGCGACACTGCTGGCCTACGCGGTCGACACCGAAGGCGACGAGCGGTACACGCTGCGCATCCGCGATCTGGCGACCGGGGCCGACCTGGCCGACGTTGTCGAGAACACCGCCCCGGGGGCGACCTTCTCCCCCGACGCGCGCTTCATCTTCTACCCGACCGTCGACGAGTCGTGGCGACCAGACACCATCTGGCGACACAGAGTCGGAACCCCGGCGAGCGACGACGTCGTGGTCTTCACCGAGCCAGACGAACGGTACTGGATCGGCGTGGGCCTCACCCGCAGCCGCAAGTACCTCGAAATCGGCATCGGTTCGAGCATCACGAGCGAATCCCTGCTGCTCGACGCCTCGACCCCCGAGGGCGAGTTCAGCGTGGTGTGGCCACGCGTCGAGGGAGTCGAGTACTCGGTCGAGCACGCCGTGGTCGCGGGCACCGACCGACTGCTGATCACGCATAACGCCAACGGCGAGAACTTCGAGCTCGTCGAGGTCGCACTGGATGCCCCGACCGACCCCGAACGCCAGCACACCATTCTGGCGCACAGCCACGAGGTGCGGCTCGAGAGCGTCGACGCCTTCGCAACCCACCTCAGCATCGAGTACCGCCGCGACGCGCTCAGCCGCGTCGCCGTCATCACGCTGGCTCCCGCTCAGGTCGGGTCTGGCTGGCCCTACTCCGAGCCGCTCGAGCTGCCCTTCGACGAGCCGCTCTTCGCCGTCGGAACCGGCGGCAACCCCGAATTCGATCAGCCCACCCTGCGGGTCGGCTTCACCTCGTTCGTCACCCCGTCGACCGTGTACGACTACGTCGTCGCCACCGGCGAGCTGCGCCAGCTGAAACAGCAGCCCGTGCTCGGCGGTTACGACTCGTCGCTTTATGGCCAGCGCCGCGAGTGGGCGGTCGCGCCCGACGGCACGAGAGTACCGATCTCGTTGGTGTACCGCCTCGACGCAGACGGCGACGCCACACCAGGAAGCACGGGCACGAGCACGAGCACAGGCACGACCGCGCCTGCTGCCGCAAGCGCCGCCGAGCATCCCGCGCCCGCACCGAAACCGCTCGTGCTCTACGGCTACGGATCGTACGAGGCGAGCATCGACCCCTACTTCTCGGTCGCCCGGCTCTCCCTTCTCGACCGCGGTGTCGTCTTCGCCATCGCGCACGTGCGCGGCGGCGGCGAACTCGGCCGCTGGTGGTACGAGAACGGCAAGACGCTCACCAAACGCAACACCTTCAGCGACTTCATCGCCTCGGCGCGTCACCTGATCGAGATCGGCGAGACGACCCCCGAGCTGCTCGTCGCACAGGGCGGCAGCGCCGGCGGGCTGCTGATGGGCGCGGTGGCGAACGATGCGCCCGAATTGTTCGCGGGCATTCTGGCGCAGGTGCCGTTCGTCGACGCGCTGACGTCGATTCTCGACCCGTCGCTGCCCCTCACGGTGATCGAGTGGGACGAGTGGGGCGATCCCCTGCACGACCCCGAGGTCTATGCCTACATGAAGTCGTACTCCCCTTACGAGAACGTTCACGCGGGCATCCGGTACCCGCGCATTCTCGCCGTGACGAGCCTGAACGACACCCGCGTGCTCTACGTCGAGCCGGCGAAGTGGGTCGCGAAATTGCGCGAAGCCGGCGCTCCCGCGCTGCTCAAGATCGAGATGTCGGCCGGGCACGGCGGCGTCAGCGGGCGTTACGAGCGCTGGAAAGAGACGGCGTACGAGTACGCCTGGGTGCTCGACGTGCTCGGCCTCGCCGACTAGGTCGCAGCGACATCGGCCGTGTCGCCACAGCACGCCCTCTACACCGTTTCGGTCGTCGATGCAGCCACTTCTTCCTGCGCCGCCCGCCCCGTAGTGTGAACAGGTGACTCCTGAGCTGCTGACCGCCCTTTCCGAGTGGATGCCCCACCAGCGCTGGTTCGCCGGCAAAGGTACGACGCCCGCACTGAGGCACGTCGGCAGCTACGACTTCACGCCGCCGAGCGGCGCCAGTGGGGTCGACATCACCACCGCCTTGCTGCTCGACGAGGGCGGACAACAGCCCACGCTCTACCACGTGCCTCTCACCCTGCGCGCAGAGCCCGCTCCCGAACTCAGTGCCGCCCACATCACCACCCTCGAGAACGGCCTGCACGTCTACGACGGCCCGAACGACACCGCGTACGCCCACGCGCTGCTGGCGCTGATCACGGGCGACGCGGCCACCTCGGGGGCCGGTGCCACCACGGCGACGGGGCGCAGTCAGGTGCCCGGGCATCCGCTCGCAGTGAGCGCGGCCCGGGTACTGAGCGGAGAGCAGTCGAACACCTCGATCATCATGTCGGTCGTCGCACCCGACGGCGACGGCACGCCCGGCCCCGCCGCGGCCCCGGTCATCTGCAAGGTGTTCCGGGTGCTGCACCACGGCAACAACCCCGACGTGGTGTTGCAGTCGGCCCTGGCTGCCGCCGGTTCGACCCGAGTACCGGCGTCGATCGGCAGTGTCGTCGGCCAATGGCCAGACCAGCGGATGCCCGACGGCCGTACCTCGGGCCACCTCGCCTTCGCGCAGGAGTTTCTGCCCGGCGTTCGCGACGCCTGGCGGGTCGCGCTCGAAGCAGTCGACGAGGGCAGACTGTTCACGGCCGAAGCCGCCGCGCTCGGTGCGGCGACCGCCGAGGTGCACGAGACTCTGGCAGCCGTCATGCCGACCGTACCGCCGTCGGACGATCTCGTCGCGGGGGTGCTTGCGAGCATGCGCCGCCGCCACGCCGGAGCCGTGCACGAGGTGCCCGAACTCGCGGAGCACAATGCCGCGATCGAGCGTCTCTTCGAGGCCGCCGCGAACAGCCCGTGGCCGCAGCTGCAGCGCATCCATGGCGACTACCACCTGGGCCAGGTACTGGCGGTGCCTCCGGGGCATGCCGGGTCATCGGGCGACGATGGATCGTTCGGCAGCTGGGTGCTGGTCGATTTCGAGGGCGAGCCGCTGCGCCCGATGGTCGAGCGCAGTCAGCCCGATCTCGCCCTGCGCGATGTCGCCGGAATGCTGCGGTCGTTCGATTACGCCGCCGGTTCGCACGCACACTCGAACCCGGGCGAATCCGCTGCCGAGTCGGCCGCCGCCTGGGCTCAGGATGCCCGGCAGGCCTTTCTGGGCGGCTACGTCTCGCGCTCCGGCCTCGACCTCACCGCGGTGCAGACCCTGCTCGACGCCTTTGAGATCGACAAGGCGCTCTACGAGGCCATCTACGAGGCGCGCAACCGCCCCACCTGGCTACCCATACCCGTCGCCGCCATCGCCCGCCTCGCCACCCCGGCCTAACGCGTTTCGCGCGAGCGAGCGCGACCTTTGCGGTCGAGAGTGGCCGCCCCGGCGGCTCATCTCGTCCGCAGCTGTCGCTGTCGCTCTCGTGCCGACCCGAGGCGGGGCGGGCGCGTCAGCGGGCGGTGAGGTCTCGGGTCGCGGGGCCCTCGAGCAGCGCACCGGTCGACGAGAAGCGTGAGCCGTGCAGGGGGCAGTCCCAGGAGGCCTCGGCGTCGTTCCAGCTGAGCACACCGCCGAGGTGCGTGCAGATTCCCGACACCGCGCAGGTCGCGCCATCGACGGTCGAGACTCCGACAGGCCGGATGCCCGCCCGCCCGATCACGCCGGCACCCTCGTTCGGCGGCTGCAGTGCATCCACTCGCGGACCCGTCAGGGCGCCGGCCCAGCCCTTCACGGCCCACCAGCCCACCGCGGCGCCCGAACCGATGCCTGAACCGATGGCGGCAGGCAGGGTGACCCGGTGGTGCATCGCCTCTGCCCAGTCGGGGCTGTCGCCGAGAATGTCGCTGACGAGGGTGAGCGCCGCCGTGACCGCGTTGGTCATGCCCCACTTGTCGTACCCCGTGGCGAGGTAGATTCGGCCGCGACCGCGCGGCAGGTAGCCCACGAACGGCACCCGGTGCGGGGTCTCGTAGTCTTGGGCGCTCCACGAGTGGGTCAGTTCGGCGCCGGGAAAGTAGCGCTCGGTCCAGCGTTGCAGGTCGTCGACGCGGGCCTTCGCCGACACCTCGCGGCCGGTCACGTGTCCGTTGCCGCCCACGAGCAGCTCGTCGCCGCCCGAATCGGCTGCCGTGCGCAGTGAGCGGCTCGGCGAGTCCACCGACAGATACATGTCCGACGGAATCGGCCCCGGCACCCGGTACGAGGTGACGTACGAGCGCTGCGGCTTCAGCTTGGCGAAGTACAGCCCGCGGTCGAGAATCGGTGTTCCCGTGGTGAGCAGAACGTGGTCGGCGAACACGTCGCCCTGCGCCGTGCGCACCCGCGCGCATCCACCGGGGCCGCCCTTCGCGGCAACACCCGTGACGCGCGCGTTCTCGATGATCACGCCGCCGAGCTCGCGGATGTCGGTGACGAGTGCCCCCAGAACATCCATCGGGTCGAACTGCGCCTGGTCGGGCAGTACGACCGCTCCGAAAGTCGGGAAGGGCAGGTCGAGTTCGGCCTTCAGCCGCACGTCGAGGCCCACCAACCGGGCCACCCGAAACTCTCGCTCGACCGTCTCCGTGCCATCGGGAGTGCCCGCGTAGCTCACGGCGTCGCGACGCTGAACCGGAATGTCGCGCTCGGCGGCGTAGTCGAGCATCCACTGCTGGCCCGCCCGGTTGCCGTCGACGTAAGCCTGCACGATGGCCTGGTAGGTGTGCCGCTTGATGTTCTGCAGGTGACTGCCCTGCAGCAGCGAGAGCTTGGCCGACGTGTTTCCGGTCGCGACGGCGCCGATGAACCGCGACTCGAGCACTGCGACACGCTTGCCCGCCTGAGCGAAGAGCACTGCGGTGACGAGCCCCGTCAGCCCGCCCCCGACGATCACCTCGTCGTAACGGGCGCCCTCTGCGAACTCGTCGGTTCCGATGTCACGCGATGTCGCCAGCCACAGGGAGGTCATGTTTTGACCCTACGCTTTGCGTTTTCTCTCCCGCCGAAAGCCAGGGGGCCTAGCCATCGACTGAGCTGTCTGCTACAACCAGCCTCTTCGTTTGAACATGATGTACAACCCGATGCTCAGCGCCGCCATCAACCCGATCGCCGCCGGATACCCCCACACGAAGTGCAGTTCTGGCATGAAGTCGAAGTTCATGCCGTAGATGCCCGTCACCACGGTCGGTGCGAAGAAGATGGCCGCCCAGGCCGAGATCTTCTTGACCTCGTCGTTCTGATGGTTGCTCGTCTCGGCGAGCTTTTTCATGTCTTCGTTCTGACGCTGAGCGACCAATGTCGCGTTCACCGTCAGAATCTCGCGCAGAGTCTGCCGAAAGCCATCGACCTTGTCGTTCACGACCGAAACATGGTCGGCGACGTCACGGAACGCCCGCTTGAGTTCGAGCGTGCCTTCGACTTGGTCGAACTGGCTGCGCAGTGCTTCGAGCATCGCGCTGAGAGGAAGCGTGGCGCGCTGAAAGTCGAGCACTTCCTGTGAGAGTTCGTAGATTCGACGAGAGACCTTCGGGTCTCCTTCGAACACCTGAGCCTCGATCTGGTCGATGTCGGTCTCGAGCCCGGCCACGACCGGGGCGTACTGATCGACGACCGCGTCCATGATCGCGTACAGCACGGCGATCGGGCCGAGCGCGAGCAGATCGGGGTCGCCCTCCATGCGCCGGCGCACCACCGAGAGGTCGGGCGATTCGCTGTGCCGCACCGAGATCACGAAGTTGGGGCCGACGAAGAGGTGCAACTCGCCGAATTCGACTTCTTCACGATCATCCACGTACAGCGCAGAGCGCAACACCACGAAGAAGACCTCGGCATAACGCTCCAGTTTGGGGCGTTGGTGGGCGCCGACCGCGTCTTCAATGGCCAGCGGATGCAGGTCGAAGTCGTTCTCCATTTCGAGCAGTTCATCGGCGCTGGGCCGGTACAGGCCGATCCAGGCCATGCCGCCCGGCGTCTTGTTGAGCGCAGCGATGGCGGCCGCCGGACCGTCTGGCGACAGAACACGCTTGCCGTGAAGGTAGATGGCGTTGTCGACCATGCTGGAATGCGGCTCGTAGGGCTCGGCAGGCGTGTCGTCAGGTGCCGGAGTGATGGGGCGGCTGCTGGGGCGCACCTGAGTGATGCCCTTGATCATGCTCGAGAATCTCATGCTCTTCATGCCCCAGCGCTGCCTTCCTCTAGCCGAATCGCTCTCAGACTGCCATACTTCTTCAGGCACAAATCACGGCATCACACGTTCGCCATTCTCCCGCGTGGCGTTAACCGCTCGTTCAGGTTTCTCTGCTTGGGTTGTGCTTCAGAACCACCCGTCGTGCGCCAACTGCCGTTCGCCTTCTCGCCGGGAACCCTACCCGAAACGACAGACCTTCATGACCGCGACGTCGGCGCAGTATCCACGCCCTGACCACTTCGTTCTCCACTTCAGCGACACGCACTTCATCGGAACCGACGGGCCGCTCTACGGCAAAGTCGACGCCGAGGGTCATCTCGTCGAGATTCTCTCCGAGCTCGCGGCCTCCGGCGCCCGGCCCGAGGCCATCATCTTCACGGGCGACCTGGCAGACAAGGGCGACCCCAAGGCCTACGAGAAGCTGCGTGCGATGGTCGAGCCGGCCGCCGCCGCAATGGGCTCCCAAGTCATCTGGGTCATGGGCAACCACGACAACCGCGCCGCGTTCCGCGCGGGCCTGCTCGACCAGCTGCCGTCGATGAAGCCCGTCGACCGGGTCTACGACGTGAACGGCCTGCGCATCATCACGCTCGACTCCACGGTTCCGGGTTCGCACTACGGCGAGGTCACCCCCGAGCAGCTCGACTGGCTGGCCGAAGAACTCGCCAGCCCCGCCCCGCACGGCACCATTCTGGCCATGCACCACCCGCCCGTTCCCAGCGTGCTCGACCTCGCCGTGATGGTCGAGCTGCGTGACCAGGCCTCGCTGGCCGAGGTCATTCAGGGGTCGGATGTTCGGTCGATCATCGCCGGCCACCTGCACTACTCCTCCACCGCCATGTTCGCCGGTGTTCCCGTGTCGGTTGCGTCGGCCACGTGCTACACGCAAGACCTCAACGTTCCCGTCGGCGGCACGCTCGCCCGCGACGGCGCGCAGGCCTTCAACCTCGTGCACGTCTACGAGAACACCGTGCTGCACTCCGTCGTGCCCATCGGCCACTACGCGCAGGTCTCGTACACCGACGCCGCGGCCACCCAGAAGATTCTCGCCGACGCGAACGTCGTCATCGATCCCCCGGTCAATCCGCACGTGCCCGCCGAGCCTCCGCTGGTCATCCCGGTGTTGACGACCGCGACGCTCGCAGAGGTCTGACCACCCAGCTTCAGTTCTCCCAGGGGGCCTTGAACGGAAAGTACTGCTCGAGAAACGACTGCACGGTCGCGGTGCGTTCGTCGGCAGAGACCTCGGGGTAGCTGCCGTCGTTGAGGCAGAAGAAGTCGAACGAGCGCTTGCGCAGAATGCCCGGCAGCATGGCGAGGCCGGCACGAAGCGTCGTATCGACGTAACGAACGCGCGCATTCTCTTGCACCACCGCTCGCCCGGTCATCAGCGCGTAGTAGTGGTACAGCGAGTTCGTCACCGAGATGTCGGTGCTCGACCGAAAGCGGCTGGCCGAGGTGCGCTCGAAGTCGTCGGCGAATTCCATTTCGAGTTCGCTCATGATGCTGCGCCGAAGCGGCGCCGCCGTGTGCTCGAGGTGCCGCGTGATGATGCGGCCGAACTTCTCGAACAGCAGGCGCCGGTTCACACGCGCCGCGTTCTCGAACCCGCTGCGTTCGACCGCATTCTCGCCCAGCCCGATGCGGGTCGTCGCCTCGATGAACTTGGTGACGCCGCCGGAGCTGAAGAACATGTTCGGCTGCACCGGCCGCCCGAAGAACATGTCGTCGTTCGAGTAGAGAAAGTGCTCGCTGATGCCCGGAATGTGGTGCAGCTGGCTTTCGACGGCCTGCGAGTTGTGGGTCGGCAACACGGTGGGGTCGCTGAAGAAATCCTCGCTGCGCACGAAGGTGACCCGCGGATGATCGGCGAGCCACGAAGGCCGGGGCGAGTCGGTCGCCACGAAGATGCGCCGCACCCAGGGCGCGAAGGTATACACCGACCGCAAGGCGTACTTGAGTTCGTCGATCTGCCGGTAGCGGGCATCCGAGTCGTCACCGTCGCCCACCACCGAATCGGCCGCTTGGGCACGACGACGGCGCTGGTATTCGATGTCGTTGCCGTCGACCCACGAGAACACCATGTCGATGTCGAACACGACGTCGTTCGCCTGCACGTCGAACATTCCGCGCAGACTGTTCCACGTCACGCCGTACAGGTCGACCGTGCTCGCGATTGCCTCGGAGCGCGGCAGTTCACGACGAGTGAGCGAGTTCTCGACCGGGCAGATGATGACGTTGTCTTCGAAGCTCCACAGCTGCAGCTCGATTCCCGTCGACGAACCGTAGGTGAGCCCTCCGATGGGCGCGACCCGAGGCCGGTACAACCGGAAGATGCGCGCCTTGCGGTTCTCCGACAGCTCGCCGTCGCAGACCAGCACCGGGGGGCGCTTCTTGCCGTCGATGGTCTTCGAGTACATCGGTTCGTCGACGCAGGCGCGGGCGAGTGCACGTTCGAGCCGACGCCGGCGGGCGGCATCCACCACGACCACCGGGCGCTCGTCGTTGCCCCGAATGAGAAAGAACGGAATCGACGAAGCGATCAACGCACGACGAATGAACAGCAGATCGTCGACCATCGCCTCGTGCGGCGTGTGAGACGTGTTGACCAGCGCCAGCAGACCCTTGCGAACGATGACATCGCTTCGCCCGTGGCTCTTGGGCCACGATCGAGGGGAACCGAGCTTGCCCGAGACGACACCGAACAGCTCCTCGGGCGACTCGAGTTCGAGGGCCTCTTCGAGTGCGACGTTGTGCGTCGCTGCGCTGCCCGTGGCAGCAGTGCCGAAGGCGGCGGGCCCGAAGGCGGCGGTCAAGACAGCGCCCGTTCGAGCAGGCTGACCAGAGCCTCCAGTTGCACGCTGTCGCTCGAACCGATTTCGGCGTCTGAACCGTCGAGCGCTCGCGCGGCGAGGCCCTGTTTGCTGTCGATGAGTTCGGCGATCTTCGAGTCGATGGTCTGCGCGGCGATGATGCGCCAGGCGGTCACCGGCTCGGCCTGACCGATGCGGTGCACGCGGTCGATGGCCTGGGTCTGCTCGGCGGCCGTCCACGACAGCTCGGCGAGCACCACGTTCGACGCGGCCTGCAGGTTGAGCCCCACACCGGCCGCGGTCAGCGAGCACACCGCAACTGAGACATCCGGATCGTTGTTGAACGCGTCGATCTGCGCCTGTCGGAACGACGGCGTCTGGTCGCCCCGAATCGAGATGGTCTTGAGGTCTCGGCGCGCGAAGGCCTCTTCGGCCTGATCCATCACGTCGATGTGTTTGGCGAAGAACACCACCTTGCCCACCGAACGAGCGAGCTGAGCGGCGTAGTCGGCCGCGAGGCCGGCTTTCGCCTGGCCGATCTTGCGCACCATGGTGAAGACGTTCTCGCCGGTCGACGACGATTTCGACTCCTCGAGTTCGGCCTTCGCGACCAAGCGCATGAGCTCTTTGTTCGGCCCGTCGCTCGTGTCGTATCCACTGCCAAGGGCGCCGGATGCCGCACGGCGGTAGCGCGTGACGAGTCGTTTGCCGAGCTCGGCCTCGGCCTGCCGAATGGAACGCCCGAGGTCGTCATCGAGCTCGACCGGAAGGTCGACCACTCGTTTCGCCGGAAGGTCTGCCGCGACATCCACTTTCTTGCGGCGCACGATGCCCATGTCGATGACGGCCTCACGGGCCTCGGCGAAGAAGCCGAAGTCGGCGGGGGTGAGACCGGTGTCTTCGAGCTTGGCCATGAGCTCGGCGGTGGGTTTGTCGCCGTCGATCCAGCCGAGGAACTGCCAGATGGCTCGGAAGTCGTCAACATCGTTGATGAGCGGTGTTCCGGTGAGCGCCATCATGAGCGGGTCGCCGCCGGGAGCGTACTTGCGAATGCGGTCGGCCAGGGCGAGCACGTTCTTCGAGCGCTGCGACTGCAGGTTCTTGATGAAGTGCGCTTCATCGACCACCATGCCCTTGAACCCGAGCGTGCCGAGCCAGGCGAGATGCCGGTCGAGCACGTCGTAGTTCACGATCACCACGTCTGCGAAGGCGTCGAGATTGGCGCCGTCACCCTGGATGACCGTGGCCCGGCGCTGCGGGGTCCAGATCTCCACCTCGCGGGCCCAGTTCATCTTCACGACGTTCGGCACCACGGCCAGCAACGGGTACGAGTCGGAGACGGATGCGGCCAGCAGTGACTGCGCCGTCTTTCCGAGGCCGGGTTCATCCGCGAGCAAGAACGAGCGGTGCCCGGCAGCGACGGCTGCGATGAACCGCGCCTGGTGGTGCATGAGCTCATGACCGGGGGGCGAGATGCGGTCGATCTTCGGCGCGTCCGGCAGCTCCATGCTGGCGACGGTGCCGCCAGAGCCGTACTCGAACGCACGGTAGAGCGGGCCGAGCAGCTCCCAGCTCGACAGCCGGCCTCGCGACATCGGCTTCTGCGCGGTGGCGGCACTGAAGTCGGGCGCGAGGAACGGGTTCGCCAGCTGACGGGCCTTGACCGACTGCGGAACGACCTGGCGTTCGGAGAACAGCTCCGAAGCGAAGGGCGAGGTCGGCGCCGGGGCCGGGGCCTCTTCTTCGGCGACGTCGATGCCGGCATCCATCAGGTATTCACGGCGCAACCGCTGGGCGACGGGTGAGACGGCCGCGTCGCTCTCGAGCAGCGTGATCAGCGACGTATCGCGAGCGGCGGTCTGAGCCAGGATGCCCGCGATGCCGTCGAGCCGTTTGAGCTGTTCGGCGCGCTCGGCGTCACTGAGCTCGGCATCACCCTTGATGCGGGCCCGCTCTTCGCGCATGAGCAGCGCAACGACGAGAAACTTCGTACGATTCGAGGGAACGACCTTGCCGCGCTGGGCGGCCGCTTCGACCTCGCGCACCTTGCGCGCGAGAATCGGAATGAGGCCGGTGTTGTCTACCGTGCGAGTGGATCGGCGTACGCCTGATCGTGACATGCTCCTCCTGTGGAGTCTCAACGTAAATATCAACGCAAGAAATCACGGAGACTTCGTGGTCGAGCAACGCGGCGAGAATCAAAACATCACTAATCGAAGCTGTGTGATGAGCAGACCAGGCCACGGTCGACGCGAGAGCGGAATTTCCCCGTGCAGCTTCATTCTACCCGATGTACAAGGCGTGAACGACGCGTGACTCACTTGTCTTGCGGCACCGGAATCTTGATCAGCAAGCCAGACGCCACGAACACGATCGCCGCAGCGAGGTGAAAGGCGTACCAGACAGGCGGGTCGAAATGAAGCGGCACGACCGGGTTCCAGATGACCGCGATCGGCACCAGCCCGATGATCCACCACCACTGCTTCGCCTGCCACGCGAAGACGCAGATGATGAGGGCCAGAATGGCGATCGCGTACTGCAGAATCGTGAACCAGCCGGTGTCGATGACGGCGACCGCGGCGAGCAACGCGATGGCGCCCAGCAACCCCGGGGCGAGCGCCGTTCTGGTGTACGAGGGGTACCGCGAAACCGTCTTGCCGGTCTTGGGATCGCGCACCATCGGGTTGTTCTTGTTGCCGCCTGCTTGGCCTGCTCGCAGGGTGGAGGCCTGTGCCTTGGCGGCTTGATTGGCCTGCTGGCGCGCCCGCAGCGCAGCCTCTTGCTCACTCGTACGTTTGCTGCTGGCCATAGCCCTTAGCCTAGATCTATGCCTTCGCCTTTCGTAATCTCCGCAGCCGTCAGCGACGCCCTGAACGCCGGTTCGCCGGTCGTCGCGCTCGAATCCACCATCATTTCGCACGGTCTGCCGCGGCCGCGCAACCTCGAAGCCGCGCAGGAATTCGAAGAGATTCTGCTGTCGGCGGGTGTCACACCGGCCACGATCGCCGTACTCGACGGCGTACCGCAGATCGGACTCGACGCTGACGGCGTCGCGCGCATCGCCAACGAAGACATGGTCAAGGCCAGCGTGCGCGACCTGCCGATTCTCATGGCGAAGAAGGTCAGCGGGGCCACGACCGTCGCTGCCACCGCCTACCTCGCCGGCAAGGCAGGCGTGCGAGTTTTCGCCACGGGTGGCCTCGGCGGCGTGCACCGCGGTGCCAACGTCACCTTCGACGAGTCGGCCGACCTCAGCTCGCTCGCCATCGCCGGGGTCACGGTGGTCGCCGCCGGGGTGAAATCGGTGCTCGACATCGCCGGCACGCTCGAACGGCTCGAGACGCTCAGCGTTCCGGTGGTCGGCTACCGCACCACGAACTTTCCGAGCTTCTGGCTCACCGAATCGGGCGAGCAGATCGACTGGTCGGTCGACTCCCCCGCCGAGATCGCCGACGTGATGGCCAGTCAAGACCAGCTCGGCCACGGTCAGGGCATCATCGTGGCCAATCCTCTGCCGCCCGAGCTGCAGTGGGAGCCCGACGAGCACGACGCCGTGCTGCTCGAGGCGCTGGCAGAGGCGGATGCCCGGGGCATCCGCGGTAAGGCCGTGACACCGTTTCTGCTGTCGTACATCGTGGGGGCATCCGGTGGCCGCAGCCTCGAGGTGAACCTCGACATCGCCCGCAACAACGTTCGGCTCGCCGGCCAGATCGCGACAGCCTGGAGCGCACTCGCCTCGAACTCCGCGGCGCATCGTGCCTGACATGCCTGACGATTCTCGACCGCCCTCCGCGCCGCACCTGCCGGTGCGCGTCGTGGTGATCGGCGACATCTTCGACGACGTCATCGTCACGCCGTCGGGGCCGGTGCGCACCGACACCGACACCCTGGCCGCCATCGAGCGCCGCCCGGGCGGCTCCGCGGCCAACACGGCGGCCTGGCTCGGATCGCTCGGCACCCAAGTGGACTTCGTCGGCCGCACGAATCTCGTCGACACCGCGCGGCACGAGACTGCTCTGCGAAATTCGGGGGTCACTCCGCATCTGCTCGGTGAGAGCATCCTGCCCACCGGAACCATCGTGGTCATCGTCGAACGAGCCGTCGGCGCGAACGGCGAAGCCACCATCGACACCCGTACGATGCTCACCGAGCGCGGCGCGAACGCCCTCACCTCCCCCGACGACGTGACCGATTCGCTGCTGCGGGTCGCCACCCACCTGCACTTCACGGGGTACACGATCTTCAGCGGCCAGCCGCGCGACGGGTTCGTGCGCCTCATCGAACGGGCGCGGATGCACGACGTCACCGTCTCGATCGACCCCGCCTCTGCCGGGTTCATCGCCGACCACGGTGCGTCGGTCTTTCTCGACACGGTGAGCGGCGTCGACATTCTCTTTCCCAACTTCGACGAGGCCGTCGCGCTCACAGGGCTCACTCTCGCGCCCGGCGCGGCACCCGCAGAATCACCAGCGGCAACGGCGCTGCAGCTGGTGAATGCTCTGACCGAACACTTTCCGGTGGTCGCCCTTACTCTGGGCCGAGCCGGAGCCGTCGTCGCGGCCGGCGCTCCCGGTTCGCCGAACCCGATTCGGCACGTCGTCGAGTGCGTGCCGGTCGAGCCACGCGACACCACGGGTGCGGGCGATGCGTTCAACGCCGGCTTTCTCTCGGGCCTGTTCGAGGGAACCCACGCCGGTGACCACGCGCTCTCCCCCGGCGATGGGCTTTCGGCGCGTCTGCTGCGCGCGGCCACCCAGGGTGTGGAGGCCGCCGCCCGGGCGATCGAGAACGTCGGGGCGCGCCCGGTCGGGGTGAAGACGCACCACCACGGCCTTAATACGCCCTAGCCCCGACGGCGCACGTCCGCGCACCCCGACGGCGTCAGCCGACGACCGTCAACCGTCTGCCGACGCCCGCGGGCCCGTGTACCGCGCCTCGGGCCGGAGTCGCAACGCCGGCTGGGCGTACTCGTCGATGACGTGGGCGATCCACCCCGCGGTGCGCCCGACAGCGAACAGCAACTCACCCGCATCGCGTCGCAGGTCGGCTCCGACCACGAAAGCGCCCAACGCCAGGTCGAGGTTGATGACGCGCGGGCTGCGCAACGCCACGACGGCTTCGAGCCTGTCGACTGCCTCGACGACAGGCTCGAAGCCGGCGTGCCGGCGCATGGCCTGCAGCAGAAACCGGGCCCGCGGGTCGTGGGTGCGGTAGACGAGATGCCCGAACCCCGGAATCACCGGCGATTCCGCGAGCTGAGCCGCCAGCGCCCTTTCGGCGTTGCCTGTGCGAATCGTCTCGTCGATCATCTCGGCTGCCGCCACGCTCGCGGCACCGTGCATCGTGCTGTCGAAGCTGCACAGAGCCGCCGCGACGGCCGCATACGCATCGACCCGCGCCGACGCCGCCACCCGGGCCGCCATCGTCGAGATCGCCAGATCGTGTTCCATACACAGCACCAGCGTCGAATTCACCAGTCGAATGTCGGCGGCCGTCGGGGCGGCACACGAGAGTTTCGGCCACAGCCGTTCGGCGAGCGGCGCCGATCGCGGGGCAGGCTCGCCCCTGTCGCTGTCGCTATGTCTGTCTGTGAGCGCGTCGACCATGGTGGCGATCATCCGCCTGCCCGCGCTGCGAACGGCAGCCGGATGAACGTTCTGTCGGTTTTCGTCCCACGAACCGCAGACGGTCACCGCCATGCTCAGCTGATCGACCACGTGCGCAGAAGGCCCCAACGCTCGTGCGGCACGCCGCGCCGCCGACACCACCTCTCGCCGGCTGAGAAAGTCGTTCTCGCCATCACGGGGCGCTGCCGGTGTCTGCCCGAGAACCGAAGCCCGCCCGGATGCCGGAGCCCGCCAGAGAAACTCGACCGCCTGCTCGAACGTCAACCGACGAGCGAGCTGCCCGGCGGGACGGCCCCGAAAGTACAGCTCGTCGTTCTCGATCAACGCCAGCTCGGAGTCGAGCACCATGATCGGCCGGCCGGGTGCGCCTCTGCGTGCATCGCCGGCACCCGCCCTACGGCGTCGCCGTGCCGCGAAGGCCTCGACGTCGAGCGGGTCGAAAGTCGATCCGCCGTCTTCTGCTCGCTCGCCGACCAGCTGCCCCCGAGACACGTAGGCGTAGAGCGTTTCGAGCTTGACGTTCAGCCGGGACGCCACCTGCGCCGACGTCAACCGGGGCGCGCCTGATGCCGTCACGCGGTGTTGGGTAGTTGATTCGATCAACATAGATTTGCCTCGGATCAATGTCGGTGGTGTTCTACCGATAGACGATACCCACCCGCGCGAGGAGAAGAAAATGAAGTCTGCGCACCGGCTGAACAACACCCCCATCGAGGTTCCCCGCGGGCTCACGAACGTGGTGGTCACCGAGACTCGGCTCAGCGACGTTCGTGGCCAGGAGGGTTTTTACCACTACCGCCAGTACTCGGCCGTCGACCTCGCTCGCAGCCGGTCGGTCGAAGACGTATGGCACCTGCTGCTCGACGGCGACCTGCCGACCACCGATCAGCGTGCTTCCTTCGCCGCCGAGATCGCCTCAGCCTCACGACTGGGGCGGACCGTGAGCGACGCCCTGCCCCTGATCGCGGCCGCCACTACGCGCGCCGACAGCCTGGCTGGTCTGCGCGTGGCGATGGCACTACAGGGCGCGAGCGCCGGTCTGCGGCCGCTCTTGGACCTGACGCGCGAAGAGCGTCGGCGCGACCTCATCGGGCTCGCTGCTCTGGCTCCGACGGTGATCGCCGCCCAGCACCGCATACAACACGGGCACGCCCCCGTCGAGTCGCGCCCCGAGCTCGGCTACGTGGCGAACTACCTGTACATGCTCACGGGGCGGGTTGCATCCCCCGACGTGGTCGAGGCCCTTTCGGCTTACCTGGTCGCGGCGATCGACCACGGATTCAGCGCCTCGACCTTCACCTCGAGGGTCATCGCCTCGACGGGAGCCGACGCCGCATCCTGCCTTGTCGGGGCGCTCGGCGCGCTCTCGGGCCCGCTGCACGGCGGAGCACCGAGCCGCGCACTCGACACCCTCGACGAGATCGGCAGCACCGACAACATCGACACGTTCGTCATGAGCCGCTTGCAGGCCGGTGAACGGATCATGGGTTTCGGGCATCCGGTCTATCGCACCGAAGACCCGCGTTCCACGCTGCTCAAGCAGGTCGCACAGCGCTTCGGCGGTGCCCGCGTCGACTTCGCTGTCGCCGTCGAAGAGCGCATTCCGGTGCTGCTCGAGAAGTTCAAACCGGGTCGCCAGTTGCACACGAACCTCGAGTGGGACGCCGCGGTGGTGATGGAACTCTGCGGCCTGGATCGAGAGCTCTTCACCCCGACGTTCGCGGTCGCGCGCCTGCTCGGCTGGAGCGCGAACGTGCTCGAGCAGGCAGACGACAGCAAGATCATCCGGCCGTCGGCGCGCTACGTCGGCCCGGCCGCTCCTCAGCCGGTTCCGAGCGAAACGGATGCCCGCTCAGCTGCCTGAACGCAAGCGCGAGGTCTCGGGCGCGCTACTCCTGCTGCCGCAGCTCGGGCAACCGGATGGGCCGACTCTTCGGCGGGAGCCCGTACACGCGTTCGAGCGCAGGCTCGAGTTCCGAGAGCCACGCCTCGTAACCGAGGTCGTTCAGGTGCAGCTGATCCTCGGTGTATTCCGGGTTCAGTTCACCGTCGCGGGTTGCCAGAGCCGGCCACAGATCGAGGTAGTGCGTGCGCACGCTCGAGGCGAACTGCCAGATGTGCCGGTTGATCTCGCGGATCTCTTCGGCGAGCTCGGCACTTCGCGGCATGACCGACTCGAGCAGAATCTCGGCGTCGGGAAGCTCGGTGCGCAGGGTCGCGAGAATCGTCTCGATGTTCTGCACGATGTGCTCGACCGAGCGACGCTTGCCGAGGTCGTTCGTGCCGATCAGCAGTACGACCGTCGACGGCTGCAACGCCACGACATCGTCGAGTCGGGCCCGCACGTCATCGGTGGTGTCTCCGCCGACACCGAGGTTGTGTACCTCGTAGTCGCCGAACCATTCTTGCCACCTTCCGTGCTCGGTGAGCGAGTCGCCGAGAAAGACGAGAGTTGATTTTTCGGCCATGTGCGCCTCCAATAAAAGGGCTACGCGAGCATCCGGTGGATTGGCCAGTCTACCGGGCCTTATCGACGGTGTCAGGATGAGCGCCGCTCGGCGTGCTACCGGAGGCCGTTGCCGCGCCGATCTTACGGTCGGCCTCGATCCCGGCGGTCTGCGTGATGCGGTTGGCCATTCCCGGAAAGATGAAGCCGTGAAACGGCAGAATCGAGTACCAGTACAGTCGCCCGGCGAGCCCACGCGGAAAGAAGATCGCCCGCTGCGTGTACACCGAGCCGCCGCCCTCACGGGCTTCTACACCCATCTCGAGCCAGGCCGGCCCCGGCACCCGCATCTCGGCACGCAATCGCAGAAAACTGCCGCGCTTGATCTGTTCGACGCGCCAGAAGTCGAGCGCGTCGCCCGTGTGCAGGTGATCGGGATTGCGCCGGCCGCGGCGCAGCCCGACCCCGCCGACCACCTTGTCGGCCCAGCCGCGCACGGCCCAGGCGAGGGGGAAGGAGTACCAGCCGTTGTCACCGCCGATGCCTTCGATGACACGCCAGACGTCACCCGGGCGGGCATCCGTCTCGCGTACCTGCAGGTCGGTGTAAACGGTGTGACCGGCCCAGTCCGGGTCGCTCGGCAGCGTATCGGCCGGGGCGCCTTGAACATCGCTGTCTTGCCAGCTGGTCTCGACTTGACCCGAACGCATCTTCTCGAGAGCCAGTCGCACCGACCGCCGGTACCCGGTCAGCCCGCCGGCGGGGTCGGGGATGTACGCCCTGATGTCGTGCTCGCTCGCGACGCACTCGAACTGCAACGACTCGATGATGGGCACCGCAAGGCTGCGCGGAATCGGTGACACGAGGTTCACCCACTGTGAAGCGAGCCAGGGCGTGAAGACCGGCAATGACGCGATCGGTCGCTGGTTCAGCCCGGCCTCGACCGCGTAGCCGTTCATCATCTGCCCGTAGCGCAGCACATCGGGACCGCCGATGTCGAAGGTGCGATTCAACTGCACCTCGATGTCTGCCGCCTTGACCAGGTAGTACAGCACGTCTCGAATCGCGATGGGCTGAATGCGGTTGCGCACCCACTTGGGCGCAGGCATGTACGGCAGCACTTCGGTCAGGTGCCGGATCATCTCGAAACTCGTTGAGCCCGACCCGATGACCACACCGGCCTGCAGGGCGACCGTCGGCACGCCCGACTGCAACAGGATGCTGCCCACCGCGGTTCGCGACCGCAGGTGCCGCGACAACTCCACCCCTCGCGGGTGCAGGCCGCCCAGGTAGACGATGCGCTTGACCCCGCTGTGCAGCGCAACCGAGGCGACGTTCTTCGCGCTCGCCAGTTCGGTGCCGTCGAAGTTGCCCGAGCTGCCCATGGAGTGCACGAGGTAGTAGAGCACGTCGATGCCGTCGAAGGCGCCCTCGAGCGAGTCGCGGTCGCTGAGGTCGCCCTTCACGATCTGCACCCGGTCGGCCCAGGGCACGTCGGCGAGCTTCACGGGCGAACGAACCAGCACACGCACGGCAAAACCCGCGTCGAGCAGCCGCGGCACAAGCCGGCCCCCGACGTAGCCCGTCGCTCCGGTCACTAAGGCGGTTCGCTGGGTGCTTTCAGGTTGTGTGCTCACCTCATACAGGCTACGCCGCCGAGTCTTTTTCGGTGACCCTCGACAACACGACCCTCGTCTGCTTCACAGTTTCATGCGCTGGCCAACGTAGCGAGCAATGCTCATATACTGAGCGGGTGGGATGAATTCACGCAGGGGCGAATCGCAGAAAGGAGACCTCCACCATGGGAACCATGCCACCGAAACCGCCGACCGAGTGAGCTGGCACTGAAGCCTGGGCTGGCACTGAAGTCTGGGCTGGCACTGAAGTCTGGCGCGTTACCGCGGCCAGAACGGCTGTGCCCAGTACTTCTCGAAGTGCGACTCGTCGGGTGGAGGCGAGTCGCACGCCGTCGCATCGGTGACGGGCGCGGTGTCGCCGATCCAGCGGTCGATGTCGTGCGCCACGACGAACGGCGGCGCAGACTCGGCCGCGAACCACTCGGCGATGTGCACGAACGCCTGGCGCCTGGTGCTGGCGAGCAGCAGAACGTTGCCGAGCAGGGTTCCGCCGAGCATCCGCTCGTCGAGAACAACAGCGACATCGTCGAACACAGCGCGGAGGGCCGCCGCCTGACCGCGCGCATAGACGAACCCCGGGCCATCGAGCAGGTTCACGGCCACCACGGCGTCACCGGATGCCCGTTTGTGCACCGCGCGATAGAACTCCTCGCTCGCGACCCGCGCCGAGATCACCGCCCCCGCCCAGAGATCGACCACCGTCACGTCTGCGTCGCGCCAGCCATCCGCCCCGCCCGACTCCGCGATCTCGCGCGCATCGCCGTAGCGAATGTCGAGACCCGCAAACGGCAGCGCCCGCAGCATCGCCTCGCACAACGCACGTTCGCGCTCCACGACCACCTGCCGGGCTTCGGGCCGCGTGGTGGCCACATACCGCGCCAGCGTCAGCGCCCCCGCGCCGAGATGCGCCACGGCGAGCGGATGCCCGGCCGGTACCCACGCGTCGATCACTCGCCCGATGTGCCGAACGTAGTCGAACTCCAAGTGCACCGGGTCGCTCAGCGACACCTGCGACTGCGGTATGGCATCGACCCGGAGTTCGTACGTCTCACTCGCCTCATCGAGGCACTCGAGGGTCGCTACCGACGCACCCCGCTCACCCGACTCACCAGACGCACCCGACGCACCCGCCGCACCCGATTCACCCGCCCCTCGGTCGCCGAGCTCGAGGGTGAAAACGATTCGGCTCTCAGCCGAGGCCAGATGTGATGCCATGCCTGCAGCCTACACGAGCTGAGCAATACTCAGATCAGTGACTTCGTGTGCCACACCGTCTTGGTCTCTGTGAAGGCCGTGATCCGCTCGAGCGATGGCAGAGCGGCCGAGGCGCCACCCTCGGGTGCCAGCACGCGTTTGAGTGTCTCTGCCGCGGTGATCTGCAGATCGACCCAGTCGAGTTCTCCCGCGCCGGCCAGATCGAGCGCGTTCACATCGGCGTGCGAAGCAAGCCACGGCGCGATCTCGGCCGGCGAGCCGGTCAAGACGTTGACGACTCCGCCCGGCACGTCGCTTGTCGCGAGAACCTCGGCGAGGCTGATGGCCGAGAGCGGAAAACGCTGCGACGCGACGACCACGACCGCATTGCCCGAAACCAGCGCCGGCGCGATCACGCTCACCAGCCCGAGCAGCGACGAATTCTGCGGCGCGATGATCGCTACAACACCGGTCGGCTCCGGCACCGAGAGGTTGAAGAACGGCCCCGACACAGCGTTCGCGTTACCGGCGACCTGCACGTACTTGTCGGCCCAGCCGGCGTACCAGATCCACCGGTCGATGGCCTCGTCGACCTGCGCCGTCGCAACGGCGGACTTCACGCCCTCGACCGCGACGATCTCCTCCACGAACTGGGCACGGCGTCCTTCGAGCAGCTCGGCGATGCGGTAGAGCACCTGGCCGCGGTTGTAGCCGGTGGCCTTCGACCAGCCCGACACGGCTGCGCGGGCCGCCACGACGGCGTCGCGGGCATCCTTTCGCGAGGCCAGCGCCGCATTCGCCACGAACTCCCCCGACGCGTCGACGATCTCGTACACCCGACCGGATTCACTGCGCGGAAACTTTCCGCCGATGTAGAGCTTGTACGTCTTCAGCACTGCGAGCCGGCTCATCGCGCGACCTCCTTCGTTGCGGCTGCTTGCAGGTACGCCGCAAGCCCCTGCTTGCCGCCTTCACGCCCGTAACCGCTCTCTTTGTACCCACCGAACGGGCTCGCGGGGTCGAACTGGTTGAACGTGTTCGCCCAGATCACCCCCGCGCGCAGCTTGTCGGCGACCGCGAGAACCTTGCTGCCCTTGTCGCTCCAGATACCGGCCGACAGGCCATACGGCGTGTTGTTCGCCTTGGCAATCGCCTCGGCCGGAGTGCGGAACGTCAGCACCGACAACACGGGCCCGAAGATCTCGTCGCGCGCGATGCGCGAGCTGGTCGACACGTTGGTGAAGATGGTCGGCGCGAACCAGAACCCTTCCGTAGGCAGATCGCACGCGGGGCTCCAGCGCTCCGCACCTTCAGCTTCACCGATGTCGGAGAGCTGCCGGATGCGCTGCAGCTGTTCTGCCGAGTTGATGGCCCCCACGTCGGTGTTCTTATCCAGCGGATCACCCACCCGAAGCGTCTGCAGCCGCACCTTGAGCCGCTCCACCACCTCGTCGTGGATGTTCTCTTGCACCAGCAGCCGCGACCCGGCGCAGCAGACGTGCCCCTGGTTGAAGAAGATGCCGCGTACGATGCCCTCGACTGCCTGATCGATCGGCGCATCGTCGAAGACGATGTTCGCCCCCTTGCCGCCCAGCTCGAGCGTGAGCCGCTTCGAGGTTCCCGCGACCGAGCGAGCGATCTCGCGGCCGACTGCGGTCGAGCCCGTGAAAGCGACCTTGTTGACGTCGGGGTGATTGACCAGCGCACGGCCGGTCTCCCCGGCGCCCGTGACGATGTTGACGACGCCGGCGGGCAGCCCCGCCTGCTGCACGATCTCGGCGAACAGCAGCGCGGTGAGCGGCGTCGTCTCGGCCGGCTTCAAGACCACGGTGTTGCCGGCCGCCAGAGCGGGCGCGATCTTCCACGCCAGCATCAGCAGGGGAAAGTTCCACGGGATGACCTGTGCAGCCACGCCCAGCGCCCGCGGGTTCGCGCCGAGACCGGCGTAGTCGAGTTTGTCGGCCCACCCGGCGTAGTAGAAGAACCACGCGGCGACCAGCGGAACGTCGACGTCGCGGCTCTCTTTGATCGGCTTTCCGTTGTCGAGACTCTCGGCGACGGCGAGCTCGCGCGCCCTTTCTTGCACGAGACGGGCGATGCGGAACAGGTACTTTCCGCGCTCACGGCCCGAGAGTGTCGACCACGACTTCTCGTAGGCTCTGCGCGCCGCGGCGACCGCGACATCCACATCGCCCGTCGACGCCGAGGCGATCGTCGCGATGTGCTTCTCGGTGGCCGGTGAGATGGTCGAGAACGTGGGGTCGGAGCCCGCGACGAACTCGCCGTTGATGAAGAGCCCGTACTCCGACTGCAGGTTCAGCAGCGCGGTCGACTCCGGGGCGGGAGCATATTCCAGAAATGACATGTAACGGGTCTCTCAGTCGATGGTGACGTAGTCGGCGCCGGAGTAGTGGCCGGTGGCCAGCTTCTGGCGCTGCAGCAGAACGTCGTTGAGCAGGCTCGAGGCGCCGAATCGGAAGAGGTGCGGCTGCAACCACTCTTCACCGGCCGTCTCGGCGACGGCCACGGCGTACTTGATGGCGTCTTTTGAGGTGCGGATGCCGCCGGCCGGCTTCACGCCGATCTTCTCCCCCGTGAGCCGATACCAGTCGCGCACGACCTCGAGCATCAACACGGTGACGGGCAGCGTGGCCGCCGGCGCGACCTTACCCGTCGAGGTCTTGATGAAGTCGGCGCCGGCGAGAATGGCGAGCCAGGATGCCCGGCGCACGTTGTCGTAGGTAGTCAGTTCGCCGGTCTCGAGAATCACCTTGAGGTGGGCGAAGGTGCCGTCGGCGCGGCGGCAGGCCTCTTTCACGGCCACGATCTCGTCGAACACGAGACCGTACCGCCCCGACAGGAACGCGCCGCGGTCGATGACCATATCGATCTCGTCGGCGCCCGCTGCTACAGCATCTGCGGTGTCGGCCAGCTTCACGGCGAGTGATGCTCGTCCGCTCGGAAAGGCGGTTGCGACGGCTGCGACGTTGACGCCGCCTTCGATCGAGTCGCCATGAAAAGCGCCGAGTGCCTCGACCGCGTAGGGCACCATGTCGCCGTACACGCAGACGGCGGCAACCCGCGGGCAACTGGGGTCGCCCGCATCTGGCGTCAGACCCTTCGCAACGAGGGAACGTACCTTGCCGGGAGTGTCGGCACCCTCGAGAGTGGTGAGGTCTATCAACGAGATGATCGTATCGAGGGCCCAGGCCTTCGACGTGGTCTTGATGGAGCGGGTGCCGAGATCGGCCGCTCGGGCCTCGAGCCCGACGGCGTCGACGCCCGGAATGCCGTTCAGATAACGCTTCAAACTGGATTCGGTGAGGTCACCGCCCAGCACTTCGATGGCCCGCGGGGCCGAATTCACAACTCTGTCGATACTCACCGATCAAGTGTACGGCGCGTACCGCGATGCCACCCGTCTTCGAGCATCCTGGGCCGAGCCACGAACAGACCGGCCACGAGCACCACGGGTATCGTCGCGGTGAGAAAGATGAGCGGGCCCGTCCACGACCCCGAGTTCTGGTGCAAGATGCCGACGACGAGCGGGCCAGACGCCCCGATCAGATAGCCCAGACCCTGCATGAACCCGCTCAGAGCAACCGATCCGGCCTGAGTTCGCGTGCGCAGATTCACCAGCACCAGTGACAGCGGAAACAACAACGGGCCCAGTCCGCAGAGCGCCACCCAGAGCCAGGTCGCGACCGAAGGCACCAGCAGCAGCCCGAGGTCGCCCGCGATGTAGCAGACCACACCGAACCAGACGAGCAGACCGATGTTCTTCAACCGCACGGCGAGAACCGGAACGATCAGCGACATCGGTATTCCCACCGCGGCATACAACGCCAGCAGAGAGCCGGCCTGCGCCGCATCCACCCCCGCGCGGTCGGTCAGCAGCTCGGGCAGCCAGGCGAAGAAGGCGTACGCATTCAACGCGGTGAAGCCGAACATGATGGCGAGCGACCACGCCAACCCCGAGTGCCAGACCCGCCCGATCGCCGCCCCGTCGCGCGCCTTTCCAGCGCTCGCCTCCCCGTCGCCCGCCTGCCCATCGCCCGCCTGCCCGTCGCCCGCCTCTCCATCGCTCTGCGGCGCACTCGCGTCGATCCGGCCTGCCGTCGGATGCTCGGGATGCTCGCTGCGACGCCGCTCTCGAACGAACAACGTGACCCACGGCACCATGGCGGCGAGAGCAAAAACAGCCCAGAGCCCGACGGCGACCCGCCAGCCTGCCGCGTCTGTGACAGGAACGGCGACCAACGGCGGAAAGAGCGAGAACAGCGCCATCGCGGTCGCGTACAACGACGTGACAAGCCCGATTCGATCGGGAAAGTACTTCTTGACCAGCGGCGGAAGCAGCACGTTTCCGGTACCCATCGCACCGAACGTCACAATGCTGCTGACGACGAGCATGAGATACGAACCGGAGAACGCACGGCCGAGATCGCCGAGCACCATGACCACCAGAGCCACGATCACCAGCGATTCGAGTCGCAGCCGCCGTTGGAACAGCGGCGTCAGCAAGCCGAAGACGGCGAAACACAGTGGCGGCAGCGTGCCGAGTAGACCGATGCCGAGACTGCCGAGCGGAACATCCACCTCGATGGCCCCGAAAATGGGCGACAACGCCGAAACGGCCGTGCGGAGGTTGATCGCGACCAGCACGACACCGACGAGCGCAAGCGCGCGCCCGGCCCACAACGGTCTGCTGACCGCCGGGTGACCCGAGGTCACGCCAGGCGCTCTCTGACCTGCTTTACGTCGTCATTCATCTGTTCGATGAGAGGCTCGATGCCGGTGAATTTCACCATGCCCCGAATACGGTCGGCGAACGAGATGAGCACGTTGTGACCGTACAGGTCGATCGTCTCGTCGAGCACGAAGGCCTCGACCTGTTTGGGAGGCACTCCGTCGAATGTCGGGTTGCTGCCGACCGAGATGGCCGCCGGATAGCGCTTGTCACCGTCGGTGAGCCAGCCTGCGTAGACGCCATCCGCGGGAATCAGCCCCTCCGACCGCGGAGAGAGGTTCGCGGTGGGAAAACCGAGCTCTCGTCCGCGTTTTGCGCCGTGCACGACTTCGCCCTGCACCGCAGGTGGATGCCCGAGGAGTTCGGTCGCGCGTATGACGTCTCCCTCGGCCAGCAGTTCGCGGATCCACGTAGACGACACCCGGCGATCGGAACCGGGCTTCACATCGGCAATCAGGCGCGTCTCGAAACCGAAGCGGGCACCGAGTTCGCGCAACGTGTCGACGTTGCCGGCACCGGCGCGGCCGAATCGAAAGTCGCCGCCGATGAGAACGACCTTCGCGTGCAACCCCTCGACGAGAATGAGCTGCACGAACTCGAGGGGCGTCAGGTCGGCGAGGGCCTGGTCGAACGTCAGCATGAGTGTCGCATCGACGCCGGTCTGAGCGAGCAGGTCGAGCTTCTGCTCGTTGCCGACGAGCGCGATCGGCGCGCGCGAGGGATTCAGCAGACGCGCCGGGTGACGGTCGAAGGTGACGACGGTCGCTACCAAGCCGTCCGTGTGTGCGACCGAGAGCAGCTCGGCAATGACGGCCCGGTGGCCCTCGTGCACGCCGTCGAACTTTCCGACCGTGACGGCAGACGGCCCGAAGTCAGCCGGAATCTCGGAAACCGAGGTGAATACCTTCACGCCGCACCACCGGCCACTGCGCCGGTTCTCACCGGTCTGTTCTTCGAAAGCCAGATCATGCCGAGCACGGGAAGCACCAGGGGAACGAATCCGTAGCCGATTCCGTAGATCGACCACACCGTCGCGTGCGCAAACAGCTCCGGCTGCACGATGCTGAGGGTGCCGACAACCAGCACGCCCAGCATCTCGAACGAAATCGTGACCCACGCGATTCGGTACCAGACCACACCGTGCGCCACGAGCGCGATGGTTGCGACGATGTATACCACCGCCGACACCGCCGAAAGCGTATAGGCCACCGGAGCGTCGTTGAACTGTTCGGTGATCTGCACCAGCGAACGACCGAAAGCGCCCAGCGCCAGAATCGCGTACACCACCACCAGCACGCGGCCGACCCCCGCGACGCGAGGGCGCACGATCGCGCCTGCGGGTGATGCCTCACCGGCAGCGTTCGGCTGGCCAGCAGGGCGTGGTTCGCCGGAGGGCGACGAGGCGGGGGTGTCAGTGGTCGATGGCATGGCACTGTCGAGTTTAGACGCTCGGCCGGGGTCGGCTCTTCGGGCGGGGTCAGACGTTTGGCCGGGGTCAGCCATTTGGGGAGACCCAGATTTCATTCATGCGGAACACCATCACGGCGATGGCAAGACAGGCGACCCCGAGAACCACCGTGCTCCAGCGCGACCGGTCGATCAGCGCCCAGAAGGCCGCCGCGGCGGGCAGCAGCAGCGCAGAGACCATGTAGACCCAGAAGGTCAGCACGTCACCTCTCGGCGGGTTGCCGGCCGCCGGTGAGACGAGCGCGATCACGAACTGCACAACGAGCAGAAGCTCGACCAGCGCAGTTGCGCCGAGTGTGTAGTCGTTCGGCGCCCGGCGGGCGAATCCTGAGACCAGGCAGAACACGCCGGCGAGCAGCGCCACCGCGATCTGCACGTACGAGAACCAGTCGATCATGCGGCACCTGTCTCATCGGCCGGAAAGTTCACCAGCACCTTCGTGAGGCCGTTACGCACTTCGAACAGGCCGATCAGGTCTGCCTCGGGGTCGACGGCGGCGAACGTGGTGCCGGCGGCGCCGTCGAACGGTATCTTCTTGCCGTTGCGCAGATCCGCCGCCTGCGCGGCGTCCAGTAGAGCGACGCTGAACAGTTCTGCGGCGACCTGGGCCGGGGGCAGCAGGTCGTTCTGCGGGTCGAGATGCTCGAGCTCGTGTGCGCGGTCGAGGCCGAACGGACCGATGCGGGTGCGCCGCAGCGCCGTCAAATGCCCGCCCACGTCGAGCGCTTCGCCGAGATCACGGGCGATGGCACGGATGTACGTTCCCGACGAGCACGTCACGCGCACATCGAGGTCGAGCACCGGCGACTCGCCGTCGAGCCCGGGGCGGGTGGCGAGCAGGTCGATGGCGGCGATGGTGACCGGCCGTGCCTTCAACACGACCTCTTCACCCTCACGAACCCGGGCGTAAGCCCGTTTGCCGTCGACTTTGATGGCGCTGACAGAGCTCGGCCGCTGAAGCACATCGCCGGTGAGCTGCGCCAAGGCGGCTTCGACGGCGGCGTGCTGCAGAGCATCCACCACTCCCGCCTCAGCGCGCACGGTGATCTCGCCCTCGGCGTCGTCGGTGGTCGTTGCAGCCCCGAGCCGAATGGTGGCGTCGTACTGCTTGTCGAGACCCACCACATAGGTGAGCAGACGGGTCGAGCTGTTCAGGCCGAGGATGAGCAGGCCGGTGGCCATGGGATCCAGGGTTCCGGCGTGGCCGACCTTTCGCGTGCCGGCCGCGCGACGAGTGCGTGCCACCACGTCGTGGCTGGTCAGCCCTCGTGGCTTGTCGAGAAGCAGAATGCCGCTGGTGCGGCCCGAAGATGTCACCTGCCAACGCTAACAGCCCGCAGCGCTTCGCCCCGCGTCGGCCTCGCTCGGCGTCAGCAGCGGTCGGCGAACAACCGCTTCGGCGGGGCCCCGTCGGCGGTCGTGGTGTCTCCGGGCGACGCGATGGCGCTGGCGAGCATCCGCGGACCCACCTGAGTCTCGTAGAGCGCAGCTGCGCCCGCCTCCTGCGCGTCGAGGCCCGCGGCGGTCGGGTCGGCGGGAGTTTCGAGATACACCGTGAAGTTGGCGTTGCCGCGAATCTCGGGACGCTGCAGAAACGGTCCGTCGACGAGCAATATCGCGTCTTGACCCGCCGTCACCCAGCGCGTCTCGCGCGGCACATCACGAGCGGCGTCGAAGTACGCCGTACTGAAGCCGGCGCTGCCGCCCATGCGGAACGGCTGAACGAGTACGCGCAGAAACGCAGAATAGTCGAACCAGTCGGAGTAATACGCCTCGGCCGACGAGTCGCCGCGGGGTGCGCGCACGGCGCGGGGCTTCAAGAAGTCGCCCATCGAGGCCCGAAACACAACGTGCCCACTCTCTCGCAGGGCGACCGCGAGGTCGTTGCCGAATGCGGCCCCGCCCGACACGCCATCGATCGCGACCAGCACCCGCCCCTTGGCGTAATTGTGCAGAATCTCGTTCGCCAGGGCGTCGAAGAATTCACTGCGGGGCGTCGGTGGGTAGACCATTGTTCCAGTCTACGAGCGCTACAGTCCGCGGGGTCGTGCCCTGGCATTGTTAGATTGGGGCAGTGCCCGCTGAGATGTCGATCGCCCCGCAGCAGAACGACGCTTCACTCGACGCCGCCGTCATCTCGTGGTTCGCGGTCAACGCCCGCGACCTTCCCTGGCGCCGCCCCGGATTCACCGCCTGGGGCACCCTCGTCAGCGAGTTCATGCTGCAGCAGACCCCCGTCTCGCGCGTGATTCCGCGTCTGGCCGAATGGCTCGATCGCTGGCCCGCTCCGGCCGATCTCGCGGCCTCCTCCCCCGGCGACGCCGTGCGTGCGTGGCAGTCCCTCGGTTATCCGCGGCGCGCGCTGTGGCTGCACGCTGCCGCCGTGGCGATCGTCGAGCGGCACGACGGCGTGGTTCCGCGCGACGTGGATGCTCTGCTCGCCCTGCCCGGAGTCGGCGACTACACGGCTCGCGCCGTCGCCGCCTTCGCCTACGGCGACCGGCACCCGGTGGTCGACACGAACATCCGCCGGGTGATCGCCCGCGCGGTCGCCGGGCACGCCGAGCCGGGGCCCCCTGCCGCCCGCGCCGACCTCGCGGCCATGACCGCTCTGCTGCCCGAAGGCCACGCCGAGGCGCGCTCCTTCAACGCCGGCATGATGGAACTCGGCGCCGTCATCTGCACCGCCCGGGCGCCGCGCTGCGAGCTCTGCCCGCTGATCAGCGTCTGCGCCTGGCGTGCGGCGGGCTACCCCGGCTACAGCGGCCCGCGAAAAGCGGTGCAGAAGAAGTACGAGGGCTCCGACCGCCAGGTGCGAGGCATCGTTCTCGCCGCGCTGCGCGTAGCTCACGACACCTCGACGTCGGTGCCGCGTCACGAGCTCGACGCGTTATGGCCCGATCCGGTGCAGCTCGCTCGCGCGCTGACCGGTCTGCTTGCCGACGGTCTTGCCGTCGAAGCACCGAACGGCTTCACCCTGCCGTGAACCTCGCGGGTCACCAGGGTCACCAGGGTCACCAGGGTCACCGGGCCTCCGGGGCTCGCAGGGTCATCTCGCCACGCAACACCCTCTAGCCTGGAAGACATGCAGATCGCTATCGTGGGCGCCGGTGCTATCGGTGGCAGCATCGCCGCCGCACTCGATCGGGCCGGTCACTCGGTCGAACTCGCAGCACGCGGAGAGAATCTGGCCGTGATTCGGCAGCAGGGCATCCGGTTGCGCGGAGCCTGGGGCGAGCACGTCGCCCGAGTGAGCGCGAACGAGACCCTCACCGTGCGGCCCGAGCTCGCTCTCGTCTGCACCAAGGCTCAGGATGCCCGGGCGGCCATCGAGGCGAACGCCGATGTCTTGCGGGGCCTTCCTGTCGTCATCGTGCAGAACGGCCTCGAGGCGCTCGACACGGCTGAAGCGGCTCTGCCCGACGCCACCTGGATGGGCGCTCTCGCCCTCTACGCCACGAGCTACCTTGCGCCGGGCGAGATCACGGTGACCACCTCGGGGCCCACATATGTCGGCGCCGGAGTCGATGCGCCGAGCCCGGCGATCCGGGCCGCAACCGGCGTGCTGGCGGGCGCCATTCCGGCCGAGGCGATCGGCAACTTCCGCGGTGCGCAGTGGACCAAGCTCATCGTGAACCAGGTCAACGCCATGCCGGCGATCACCGGGCTCAGCGCACAGCAGACGCTGACGCATCCGCTGCTCAACCCCGTCATCACTGCGAGCATGCGCGAGGCGGTGCGAACCGGTTTCGCCCGTGGCATCCATTACGGCAAGGTGCAGGGCCTCAGCAACACGCTGCTTCGGGTGTTCGCTGCTGCGCCGCTGCGGGTCGGCGGTGCGTTGCCGCGGCTGATGGCGCGCCGCATGGGCGAGACGCCGAATCCGGGATCGACGCTGCAGAGCATCCGTCGCGGTCAGCTCACCGAGATCGACTACCTCAACGGCGCCGTGGTCGCCGAGGCTCGCGCGGCGGGTCGCACGGCCGCGATCAACCAGGTTCTGGTCGACCTGGTGCACGGCGTCGAGCGCAGCGGAGACTTCGTGACCCCCGAGGCCGTCGTAGCGGCGGTTGCTGCCGCCCTCTCCGCCACCGCAGGGTAACTCGGCCTCAGCCGCGCGGGAGTTTCGTCGGAGCACAGCCCGCATCCCGACGTATTGTCGACATGTGCCGTGTGCTCCGACGAATCTCCCTCGAAACTATTTCGACGAATCCGTTTCTGCCGCGAACCCGACCGGCGGCTGCTCGTCGAAGCCTGCGGCCTCTTCGAGAGCGGCCTCCTCGGCTTCGGAACTCAACACCCGGGGCTTGACGTACGGATCGGCGTCGCCAGCATAACTGCCCTGCTTCGCGAGCCGCTCGACCTCGGCGTCGCGGGCGCGAGCCTCGTTCAGCAGCGAATCGATGAGCTTCGCGTTCTCGGGAATGCCGTCGGCGATGAACTCCAGCGACGGCGTGAGCCGCGACGTGATGTTCTTGCCCACCTCGGTGCGCAGCATGCCCGTCGCCGACTTGAGTGCGGCGGCGCTGTCGGCGCGCTCTTCATCGGTGCCGTACACCGTGTAGAAGATCGACGCGTGCTGCAGATCACCCGTCACGCGCACGTCGGTGATGGTGACGAAGCCCAGGCGCGGGTCTTTGATTCCGCGCTCGAGCTTCTTGGCCACGATGACTTTGATGCGGTCCGCCAACTTGCGGGCCCTGGCTTCGTCAACCACTTCCTGCTCCACTTCTCTCGCCCCAACCCTTTACACCACAGGGTGATATCGCGAGCGGGGTCCCTGTCGATTTCTCTCTTGGGAAACTCGGGGTAGGGGTCCCCGTCGTTTCTCAGGAGAGAAATCGACAGGGACCCCGCGACCACCGATTAAACCCGGGGCTTCTCTTTCATTTCGATCGTCTCGATCTCGTCGCCGATCTGAATGTCGTTGAACTTGCCAAGACCGATACCGGCCTCGAAGTCCGTACGAACCTCGGTGACGTCGTCTTTGAAACGACGCAGCGACTCGATGGCCAGGTTGTCTCCGACCACAACACCCTCGCGGATGACGCGCGCCTTGGCGTTTCGCGTGATCGTTCCCGACCGCACGATGACACCGGCGATGTTGCCGAACTTCGACGAGCGGAAGATCTCGCGGATCTCGGCGACACCCGACTGCACCTCTTCGAACTCGGGCTTGAGCATGCCCTTGAGCGAGTTCTCGATGTCTTCGAGCGCGTTGTAGATGACCGAGTAGAACCGAACATCCACACCCTCGCGGGCCGCGCGTTCGCGGGCCTTCGGGTCGGGGCGCACGTTGAACCCGATGATGATCGCATTGTCGATCGTCGCCAGGTCGACGTCGGATGCCGTGACGGCACCCACACCGCGGTGGATGATGCGCAGCTGAACCGAATCGTCGACCTCGATCTTGAGCAGCGACTCTTCGAGCGCCTCGACGGCACCCGAAACGTCACCCTTAATGATGAGGTTGAGCGACTCGACCTTGCCCTCTTCGAGCGCCTTGGTGAAGTCTTCGAGCGAGATGCGCTTGCGGGCACGGGCCAGCAGGGCGTTGCGCTCGACGGCTTCACGCTTTTCAGCGATCTGGCGGGCGGTGCGGTCTTCTTCGGTGACCAGGAAGGTGTCACCGGCGCGAGGCACCGACGACAGACCCTGAACCTGCACGGGGCGAGACGGCGTGGCGGTCTCGACCGTCTTGCCGTTCTCGTCGTGCATCGCCCGAACGCGGCCGTAGGCCGTTCCGGCCACGATGGCGTCACCGACGTGCAAGGTACCCGACTGGATGAGTACGGTAGCAACCGCACCGCGCCCCTTGTCGAGCTTCGCCTCGATGGCGACCCCTCGGGCATCCTTGTTCGGGTTGGCCCGCAGGTCGAGGCCTGCGTCTGCGGTGAGCAGCACGGCATCGAGCAGCTTGTCGATGTTCGTGTTGTTACGCGCCGACACGTCGACGAACATGACGTCTCCGCCGTATTCTTCGGCGACGAGGCCGAATTCGGTGAGCTGCTGGCGCACCTTGGCCGGGTTGGCGCCGGGAACGTCGATCTTGTTCACCGCGACCACGATCGGCACGTTGGCCGCCTGGGCGTGGTTCAAAGCCTCGATGGTCTGCGGCATGATGCCGTCGTCGGCCGCCACAACCAGAACCGCGATGTCGGTGACCTGCGCACCACGGGCACGCATGGCGGTGAACGCCTCGTGGCCCGGTGTGTCGATGAAGGTGATGGCGCGCTCGATGCCCTCGTGCTCGGTGATGACCTGGTAGGCACCGATGTGCTGGGTGATGCCACCTGCCTCACCGGCGACGACGTTCGCGTTACGAATGGCGTCGAGCAAGCGGGTCTTACCGTGGTCGACGTGACCCATGACGGTGACGACCGGCGGGCGGATCTCGAGCTCTTCGTCGGTCTCCAGGCTGAGTTCTTCATCGATGTCGATGTCGAAGCCGAGCAGCAGCTCGCGGTCTTCGTCTTCGGGCGAGACCATCTGGATCTTGTAACCCAGTTCTTCACCCAGCACGCCGAAGGTCGCCTCGTCGAGCGACTCGGTCGCCGTGGCCATCTCACCGAGGTGGAACAGCACGGTCACCAGGTTGCCCGGGCTCGCGTCGATCTTGTCGGCGAAGTCGGTGATCGACGCGCCGCGGCGCAACCGGATGATCGTGGTGCCGTCACCGCGAGGAACACTCACACCACCGAGCGAGGGAGCCTCTCTCAGTTCGAATTCTGCTCTCTTCGTACGCTTCGACTTGCGCGCTTTCGCACGCCCGCCACCACGACCGAAGGCACCTGCGGTACCGCCGCCGGGGCCACGGCCGCGGCCGCCGGCTCCTGCTGCGGGGCGCGGTGCACCGAAGGTGTTGCCACCGCCGGCACCGGGAGCGCCACCGGGACGGAACCCGCCGGCACCAGCCGGACGAGCGCCACCGGCGCCACCGGGACGGAATCCGCCGGCACCGGCCGGACGAGCACCGAAGCCGCCGGGGCGCGCGCCCTGGCCTGCTCCGCCGGGGCGCGGGGCGCCCGGGCGAGGTGCACCGGGGCGCGGCGCGCCGGGGCGAGGAATGTTACTGGGCGTGCTGCTGGGTGTCGGCGCGCCGGGCCGGGGGGCCTGGCCGCTGGACATGCCCTGCTGGCTCGCAAACGGGTTGTTGCCCGGGCGTGGTGCGCCGGGGCGCTGCATGCCCTGACTCGAAGCGAACGGGTTGTTGCCGGGGCGAGGACCGCCCGGGCGCGGAACGCTGCCAGGCGTGGGAGCGCCACCGGCGGTCGCGCCGGTCGTTGCCGCTGATGCCGCCGAAGCAGAGGATGTCGGTGCAGACGCCGCCGCAGGTGCGGAACCTGCCGGAGCAGCTGAGGTCGCAGAAGCACCGGGCGCAGCAGCAGGCGACGTCGGCGCCGAAGTACCGGACCCAGCCGAAGTACCTGACGCAGCCGAACCTGAAGCAGCGGGAGCCGCCGATGCAGGGGAAGCGGGCGCGGGGCTGCTCGTCTGAGCTGCCGTCGTGCTGCCCTGTCGCGACGGTGTCGGAGCAGACGAGCCACCCGAACGGGCGGAGCTCGGTGCACCGCTGGGGGTGCGGCCGGGGCCGGTCGTCGATCCACCGGAGGTGGATGAGCCCGGAGTCGCAGGGCCGGGGCGGGTGCCCGGGCGCACGGCGGTGGCGGCAGCGACGCTACCCGACGCACTCGCCGAACCGCCGGACTGCGCACCTGCCGACTGCGCACCTGCCGACTGCGTGCCCGCGCCACCGCTGGCTTTAGCCTCAGCGCTCTCGGCCTGAAGTGCTTCTTTGAGCCGGCGGGCGACCGGGGGCTCGATGCTCGATGAGGGGCCCTTGACGAACTGACCCATTTCTTTCAGCTTGGCCAGAGCGACCTTGCTGTCGACGCCGAGTTCGCTCGCGATCTCGTGTACGCGTGGTTTTGCCACAATTCTCCTTGTTCGGGCCTACTCCCGAACAGGGGCAGGCCTCAGCTACGTGCGGGACTCATTTCGAGTCACTCATTAGTTGTCGCTCATTAGTTGTTCACAATGCCGTTCAGCCTTGTCTGTAGGTTGGCCGTGTCAAGTGGTGACCCAGTTGACGACTCGATGCGAAGCGCACGCCCGAAAGCCCTGCGTTTCACAGCGTTCTGAAAACACGCTGCAGTCTCGTGCAGATACGCACCGCGCCCGGGCAATGTGGCCGTCTCATCGACGACCAGGATTGAATTCTGGGCCACAACCCTCAAAAGAGAAGATTTCTCGGCGCGTGCTCGGCATCCGACGCACGTTCTTACAGGTTCCATTCTAGCACTGCCAATTTTCTGTACGACTGTAAGCGCCACGCACGATGTGACGCGGCACGCTCAGCTCAGTCACCCTCGAGAATGGAATCGGGCTGAATGTCGATCTTCGCGCCGGTCAGCTTCGCCGCAAGGCGCGCGTTCTGACCCTCTTTGCCGATGGCGAGCGAGAGCTGGTAGTCGGGCACCAGTGCGCGCACCGCCTTCAACGACGCGTCGATGACGAACGAGCTGGTGACCTTCGCCGGTGACAGCGCATTCGCGACGAACGTGGGCAGATCATCCGAGTAGTCGACGATGTCGATCTTCTCGTTGCCGAGTTCGGCGGTGACGGCACGAACTCGCTGGCCGAGTTCACCGATGCAGGCGCCCTTCGCGTTGATGCCGGGTTCGGTGGCGCGCACCGCGATCTTGGTGCGGTGACCCGCCTCGCGCGCGAGCGAGACGATCTCGACGAGCCCGCTGGCGATCTCGGGCACTTCGAGCGCGAAGAGCTTGCGAACGAGTGACGGATGCGTGCGCGACACGGTGATCTGCGGGCCCTTGAGCCCCTTCGATACCGCCGTGACATACACCCGGATGCGGTTGCCGTGCGAATAGGTCTCGCCGGCCACCTGCTCTTCGGGCGGCATGATGGCCTCGACCGTGCCGAGGTCCACGTGGATCATGCGGGGGTTCGGCCCCTGCTGAATGACGCCGGCGACGATGTCGCCCTCTCGGCCCTTGAACTCGCCGAGCACCGCGTCGTCGGCGATGTCGCGCAGCCGCTGGTTGATGACCTGCTTCGCCGCGAAGGCGGCAATGCGGCCGAAGTCGCTCGGGTTGTCTTCGCTCTCGCCGATGACGGCGCCCTCGTCGTCGTATTCGGGCACGAAGATACTGACGTGACCGGTCTTTCGGTCGAGGTGCACGCGGGCCTTGGCGGGCTCGTCTGCTGACGAATGCGCTGCCGACGAATGCGCAGCCGACGAATGCACGGCTGACGGATGCCCGTGGCCGGCGGCAGCGGAACCCGCGCCCGCACCGGCATGGCCCGCACCGGCATGGCTTGAACCGGCGGCGCCCTGGTGTTCGCCCGGACCGCGATCGCCCGGACCGCGATCGCTCTGACCGGTGTGCTTGAGGTAGGCGGTCAGAATCGCCTGTTCGATGATCTGCACAAGCTCATCGAAGGGAATGTCTCGCTCGCGCTCCATGAGCTTGAGCACGCTGAGGTCGATATCCACGGCCGGCCTCCTTCTTTTCTGTATTCAATTGGGTGGGTGGGTGCTTCTCCCAGCTACCCAGAATAGCCGACAATCGGCCGCGCGGCACCCGCATCGCTTCGCCGCCCATCCGCTCGCCGCCCATTCACGCGCTACCCACGCTGCCCGCTCACGCGCTACCCGCGCTGCCCATTCACCCGCTGCCCATTCACGCGGTACCACTCCGCCAGGCGCGCGAGCCCCTCGTCGAGGCTGACGCTCGGCTGCCACTGCAGATCGTGTCGGGTACGGCGCTGGTCATACCAGTGCGAGGTCGAGAGCTGCTCGGCGAGGAATCTCGTCATCGGCGGCTCGTCATCGTGCACGCGCAGGTTCCAGACCCGCTCGATGAGACCCCCGGCTTCTCGCGCCAAGGGCGCGGGCACGCTGAACCGCGGCCCGGGCACGCCCGCGGCCCGGCAGATACCGCCCAGCAGCTCGGCGACGGTGCGCGGCTCACCATTCGTGATGACATACGACTGACCGTGTACCGCCTCGACCCGGTTCAGTGCAGCGACGATGGCCGTCGCAGCGTTGTCGATATACGTGGTGTCGATGAGCGCACGGCCGCCGCTCAGCAACGGGAGCCGGCCCCGGCGAGAACGCTCGACGATGCGCTCGATGAGCTGAGTGTCGCCCGGCCCCCAAACGATGTGCGGCCTGACCGCCACCACCGCGAAGCCGGGCTCGTCTGCCGCGAGGGCCAGCAACTCGGCTTCGGCCTTGCTGCGGGCATACTCTCCGCGCGCCCGCTCCGGATCGGCCGGCAACGCATCGTCGCCCACCACCGAGAGCCCCGCGTGCGCCACCGACGGCGACGACACCATCACGAATCGGCTCACTCCGGCCGCTCGGCACTCCTCGAGCAACGTGCGGGTTCCCTCGACGTTGACCGCGTCGAACTCCTCTGGCCGGCCGGCCATCGACACCTTCGCGGCGAGATGGATGACCGCGTCGACGCCCTCGACGGCCGCCCGCACACTCGCACGGTCGGTCAGTGAGCCCCGGGCATCCGTGACCCCAGGCACGACTCCACGGAGTCCGGATTCGCCGCGCTGAAAAGTGCGCACTATCTCGCCTCGAGCTACCGCTTCGCCGCGACTCGCCGCACGCTCGGCCTGCACAACCACTTCGGTGGCGACCGCCCTGCCGAGCATCCCGCTGGCCCCCGTGACGAGAACGGTCACGGCATGCCCTGGCCGGGCGTGCCGAGCTTCGGCGGGCGCCGGCCGGCGAGCAACGCAGTCGCCCAACGGGAGAGCCCCGCACGATCGATCTTGGAGTTGTGTCTGATGTCGGTGGGCATCTCGCCGATGACGAGCACCGCGACCACATCGACGCCCGTCACTCTGCGAATCTTCTGCACCAGCTCCGTCGACGCCAGGTGGCCGCCGCGGGCGCGCAGGCCACGACCCGAACCGCTGCCGTCGTGGCGCACGTGGTCGGCGGCAAGCTCCACCACGACGACAGGCTGTTGCGTGCCCACCGGGCCCACCGCCACGAGTGCAGCCCGCCGCACATCGGGCAGACTCTCGGCACGCTGTTCGATGCCGACCGGGGTCAGCACGCCCGAGGCGGTCGTCACGACGTGCACGAGGCGACCCTCGACCCACAGCCGGCCGGCTGCGTCGAAGTGCCCGACGTCGCCGGTGCGATGCCAGCGCCCCACCGCGGGGGTTTGCCTCGTCGCCTCGCGATCGGTCAGCCAGAGCTGGTCGTAGTTGTTCTTCAGGTGCGGCGCCGACACGACGATCTCGCCCGTCACTCCGGGCAGCTCCGTTAAGTCGGCCACCGAACGGCCCTCGTCGTCGAGCGGGCTCAGCAGAATGTGCACACCCGCGATCGGCCTGCCGACGCAGACTCCCCCAGGGTGATGCGCGCTTGTTGAGTCTGTCGAGTCGTCTCGACGGGCTTCCTGCTGCGCCTCTGCCAGCGCCTCTGCTTCTGCTTCCGCCCGCAGAATCTCGCCGAGCGTGATGTCGGTCATCAGCAGCCCCTCGGTCATTCCGTACGGGGTGTGGATGCTCGCGTCGGGCATCAGCGACTGAACCGCTTCGAGCAGCGGCACCGGCAGCGGAGCCCCGGCGGAGAGCACCGTCTTCACCCGTCCCAGCACTCGCCGCTGCGGAAGGGTCAACACGGCCGACGTCTCCACCACGTTCGTGAGAGCAGCGGGAGAAGCGAAGACGACGGTCGCCGAGACGGCACGGGCGGCATCGGCGACGGCAGTCGCAGTCAAGGTCTTCGGAGCGGTGACATCCATGTCGGGAGTGACGGACGTGGCGCCGAGCGCCGGACCCAGCAGGGCAAACGGGGCGAATCCCGCGACGAGCCCGGTCGACCCGTCGATGCCGAATCGCTCCCTCACCACTGCGACCAGAGCGCTCAGCTGTCGATGCGTGTAGACGACGCCTTTCGCCGGCCCGGTCGATCCCGAGGTGAACAGGATCGCTGCGGTGTCGTCTGGCGCGGGCATCCGTTGGCCACCCGCAGCAACCCCACTCGCTGCATCGCCACGAGCTGCATCGCCACCCGCTGCAACCCCGCCAACTGAACCGCCACCCGTGGAGGCACCGCCGGCCGCGAGTCGAGCACGGCCCAATCGCGCGAGGTCGGCAAGGGAGTGCTGCACACCGAGCGTCGCCGCGAGGGTACGAGAGAGGGTATGCACCGAAATCTTCTGCCCCGGCCAGCCGAGCGCGCGGCCGGCCGCGAGAGCACGTTCGATACCGATGACGTGCTGCGGGAGGGCTCCGCGAACCGCTCGGCTGAGACCGCGCACGCCGAGGCCGGCGTCGGCGACGACGACAACCGCGCCGATGCGCAGGCAGGCGTAGAGCACCGCCGTGAGGTCGGCTCCCGGCGGGATCAGCAACGACACCCGGTCGCCCTTCGCGACTCCGACCGCCCGTAGCCCGGCCGCGATCTCGTCCACGCGCCAGGCGAGCAAGCGCCAGCTGACCGTGCGCTGGCCACCGCCCGTGCGTTTGGGGAGCATCTCGACCACTGCGGCCGCCGGGTCGGCGGCCCGCTCGAGCAGCGTGGCCCACAGCGGTCTGTACTCGGCTGGCGCGTGTTCGGCCAAGCCGTCTTCGACCAGGCCGTCTTCGACCGTGCCGTCTTCGGCGGGGCCGTCTTCGACCGAGCCATGTTCGGATAGGCCGTCTTCGGCGGAGCCAGCTTCGACTGAGGCAGCCTGCCCACCGCCGGCCCTTCCAACCCGCTCGCCGAGCCAGCTCAGCAGTATCGGCGCCACCGCCACGTCTTCGCCGACGAGGTGCCCCGCATTCTCGAACCGGGTGACATCGGCCTGCGGCAGCCGCTCCATGAGGTCACCGAGGTAGCGGTCGCTGAACACCGGATCGCGCGGGCCCCAGAGCATGATCGCGGGCACGGTCAGCGCCGCAACCCCCGTCGCCACCCGGGTCAATTCGGCGTAGCTGACGTGCGACTCGTCGACGGGAATGTCGGCGACGAAGGCGCCGATGCCTGCCCGCCGTGCCGCGCTGCGGTACGGTGCGCGAAAGGCTCGCCGAACATCCGGAGCCAACGACGGATGCGCGATAGCCAGTGTTGTGTCGAGAAACGCCGTCGTGTGCACGGTGGTCGACGTCAGCATCGACCGTTTGAGCACCAGGCGCAGCGCAGCGGGCAGCGGAAACTGCTCGGGCTGGTGCACAGCGGTGTTCAGCAGCATGACCCCGGCGAGAAGTTCTGGATGATCGACCGCCCAGCCGAGCGAAACTACTCCGCCCCAGTCATGCCCGAGCGTGACCACGGGCCCCTCGAGACCGAGTGTGTCGGTCAGTGCCCCGAGATCGGCGATGCGGCGCGCTAGCGTGCGGGTCTCATCCGAGCGCTCGGAGAAGCCCATCTCGAGCTGATCGACCGCGATGACCCGCCAGACCTGCGCGCTGCCTGCCGCTTCCCCCGCGCCCGCGCGCCCACCGCTATCGCCTGTCGCACGAGCATCCGCACCCGCACCGGCCCGCACGGCTTCTGCCAGCACCGACCGCCACAGATACGACCACGTCGGGTTGCCGTGCACGCACAGAATCGTGCCCGTCGGTGTCAACCCGGCCGCCGCCAGCTCGGATTCGTTGTCGAGCAGATGCCAGGTGCGCGGCACCCCGCTCGAATCGGGCGTCGTGACGAGCTTCGACCAGCGCTCGTTCAGCCCCGGCAGCCCTGCTGGCGGATACGACGCCGCGCTACCGCCCGTGCCGCCCTGCCCGCGCGCCTGCCCGCGCCCGTGCCCGCGCCCGGCCGACCCAGCCGCCACTACCAGACGATTTCGGTCATGGCGGTGTTGATGCCCGACCCGACCCCCATGCACAGAACACGCTGACCCTTCACGAGCTTCTCGACCTCAAGCGCGAGTGTCATCGGCAGAGAAGCCGGGCCCACGTTGCCGAAGATCGGGTAGGTCAGCGGAATCTTCTTGCGGTCGAGCTTCGCCGCCTTCACGATGGAGTCGGTGTGCACGTCGGAGACCTGGTGCAAGATGTAGCGATCCATCTTCTGCCAATCCCACGAGCTCTTGGCCTCTTTCCAGGCCTCGACGACGAGCGCCATGCCGCCCGCGAGCAGCTCTTTCGTGTGCGTGAACATTCCGTCTTTGTCGCCGACGCAGAGCAAATGGTGCTCGGTGCCGGCCCGCGAGATACCGCCCATGATGCGATGACCTTCGGGGTGAGCATCCGCCGGGCCGATCACGGCTGCAGCGGCACCAGAACCGAGGGTGAGCGAAGCGAATTCGTTTACGAAGTCTTTTCGCGAAATGCCGGGCTGCGAGAGCCGGTTGATCGTGTTCGCCTGAATCTCGTTGGAGTCTTCACCGTCGACGATCACCGCGTACTTGATCTGGCCGGAGTCGATCATCTGGGAGGCGAGCGTCATGCCGTTCACGAACCCGAGGCAGGCGTTCGTGATGTCGAAGTTCATCGCCGACGGCGGCAGCCCGAGGGCGTGATGGATGCCCACCGCAACCGACGGCTCCAAGTGCTTACGCGTCACCGACGTGTTGATGAGCAGGCCGACCTCGCTGGGGTCGACGTTCGCTTCGGCCAGGGCCGACTTTGCGGCAGCTGCGGCGGCGCCGTCGAAGGTCATGCCGCCACCGCCCTCGGATTCATCCCAGTTGCGCCGCGAGATGACACCGGCAACACGCTGCAACAGCCCCGTGGGAAGACGGAGCCTGGTGAGCGCTTCAGCGAGGCGCGAGTCGATTTCTTCGCTGGTGACGACCAGCGGTGCGAGGTGCGCCTTGACGGCGAGAAGCGCAGAGTTCTGATGCCGGAAGGTGGCATTCTGAGCGGTCATGAAATCCTTCGTAAAGCGTGAACGGCCGAAACCCGGCCATTTGCATCCTTCAAGTCTAAGTTGAGCAGATTGGGAGTTTGCCCGGCCCGCCACCCCGAGGTTTACTGCAGGGTGTGAGTTACAGCGCGTCGGCTACGGCGCCCACGGCGACTTCGAGACGTTCGCCGCTCGCACGGTTCCACAGCTCGACTGTTCCGTCGACCACTCCCCTGCCGACGATCACGATCTTCGGCACTCCGATCAACTCGGCATCGCCGAATTTTACTCCCGGCGACACCTTCGGGCGATCGTCGTACAACACCGACCGACCCGAGCGCTCGAGATCGGCCACGATCGTCTCGGCGGCTTCGAAGATGGCGTCGTCTTTTCCAGCCCGCCCGGCCGCGACCACGTACACATCGAACGGCGAAACGGCCGGTGGCCAGATGAGGCCCTTGTCGTCGTTGTTCAGCTCGGCGATGATCGCCAGAATGCGCGTCACACCGATTCCATACGACCCCATCGTGACCGTCACGAGCTTGCCGTTCTCATCGAGAACCTTCAGCCCGAGAGCCTCGGCGTACTTACGACCGAGCTGAAAGACGTGCCCGATCTCCATACCGCGGGCCAGTTCGACGGGCCCGGAGCCGTCGGGAGCGGGGTCGCCCGCCTTGACCTCGGCGATCTCGATCGTGGCGTCGGCCGTGAAGTCACGCCCGGCAACCAGACCGAAGACGTGTTTGCCGTGAATGTTCGACCCGGTGATCCACCCGCTGCCGCTCACGACTCGAGGGTCGACGAAATAACGGATGCCCGTGCTCGACTTCTCGCCGAGAACCGCGCCTTCGGGCGACCAGGGCCCGATGTAGCCCTTGACGAGCCCGGGGTGCAGCGCGAAATCGTCGTCGGTTGCAGGATCGACCTCAGCCGGAGCGAACGCCACCTCGGCACGCTTCAGGTCGACCTCGCGGTCGCCCGGCAGCCCGACGACGACGATCTCGCGAGTGTGGTCGAGGTGCGTCAGCGCCAGCACGACGTTCTTCAGTGTCTCGCCGGCGTTCCAGGGCGTGCCGTCGGGCCGCGGATGCACGGCGTTGGCAGCCTCGACCAGCGTCGCGATGGTGGGGGTGTCGGGGGTATCGACGACTTCGGCCGGGGTCAGGCCTTCGAACGACCTCTCCGGCGGCGCGAGTGTGGTGAACGCCTCGACGTTCGCTGCGTATCCACCCGCCGACCGCACGAAGGTGTCTTCGCCGACGGCTGTCGGGTGCAAGAACTCTTCGCTCTTCGATCCGCCCATTGCGCCCGCGTCTGCCTTCACGATGACGTACTCGAGACCGAGGCGGGTGAAGATGCGTTCGTAGGCGTCGCGCTGGGCCTGATATGAAGCGTCGAGCCCGGCATCAGTGTAGTCGAACGAGTACGCGTCTTTCATCGTGAACTCGCGGCCGCGCAGGAGGCCCGCGCGGGGCCTGGCCTCGTCGCGGTACTTGTCTTGAATCTGGTAGATCGACAGCGGCAGGTCTTTATAGCTGTTGTAGAGGTCTTTCACCAGCAGGGTGAAGACTTCTTCGTGCGTCGGAGCGAGCACATAGCCGGCACCGCGCCGGTCGTTGAGGCGGAACATTCCGTCGCCGTACTCGACATACCGATTGGTGACCTCGTAGGGCTCTTTCGGCAGCAAGGCCGGAAAGTGCACCTCGTGAGCGCCCGCATTCGTCATCTCGTCACGGATGATCGCTTCGATCTTGCTCTTGACCCGAAGCCCCAGCGGCAGCCAGGCGAAGATGCCCGGCGCCTGCCGCCGGATGTACCCCGCCCGCACGAGCAGACGGTGGCTGGTCACCTCGGCGTCGGAAGGATCTTCGCGGAGGGTCTTGACAAAGTAGTTGGTGAGGCGTGTTGGCACCATACGAGTCTATTTGCACTGTGCTCTCGGGTTGTACGGGCTTCTGGGTTGTACGGCTGCCGGGTCTTACGGCTGCCGGATTGTACGGGCCGTCGGGCTGTCGCGTTGTACGCCCTGTCGGCTGGTACAGCCCGCCTGCGCCCACCCCGATGCTCAACCCAGCGGATGCCCGCAGCTCGCGCAGAACCGCGCGTCGCTCGTGTTCTGCACTCCACAGCTCCCGCAGCGCCCCACCGCCGCTTCTGGCGCCACCGCTGCCGGAACCGGTGGTGCCGTGAACGGTGGTGCCGCATCAACCGCGGGCGCCGGAAGTGGCGTTGTACCATCCGGTGAGCTCATCGGCTCGGCTTCAGCACCAGCCATCTGCATCACCGGCGCACCCGCCGTCTGCGGCACTGCAGCGTTCGGCACCACAGGGCTGGGAACCGCGGCATCCGGCACCACAGGGCTGGGAACCGCGGCATCCGGCACCGCAACACCCGGCACCGCAGCATCCGGCATCACAGGGTTGGGAACCACAACATTCGGCACCGCAGCATTCGGCACTGCAGCATCCGGTGCCGCGGTATTCCACGCCGCAGCTTGCTGGCCCGCCGCAACGACCGCACCGCGTCGACGCCGCCGCGACGCGCGCACCACCAGCAGAACGACGATCACCACCACCACGAGCAGCAGCGCCGCACCACCGAGAACCACCCACAGCACCCACCCCGTGGTGTTCTCCTGAGGGAATGCCGCGATGGCCTTCGTCTGGTACTGCTGCGCGATCGCGTTGTCGGGGTTCGTGGCCAGTGCCTTACCGAGGTCGTCGGCTGCCGCGTGATACTTTCCCGCGAAATACTCATCCAGGCCCGCTCGGAACTGCTTGTCGCCGTCGCCCAGCTCGTTCTTCACCCCGTTGCGCGAAAGCAGTGCCGAAATGGTTTCGGGTGCCGCCGCGAAGTTCAGCTGCTGAGTGTCGCTCGACGGGCCGAAACTCACGGTTCCGACCACGTCGGCAGTGCCGTCGACGACCGGGCCGCCGCTCATCCCCGGGCTCATGGCCACGCCGATCTGCGTGAACGGACCCCCGTCGGTCTGCTGCCTGCCGCTCACCTGGCCCTGCGCGAAGGTCGGCTCGGGGTTTCCGCTCACCAGTGAGGTCACGTTACCCGGATACCCGATCGCATCCACCTGCTGGCCCGTGGCCGGCTGAGTCTGCGACACGACGAGCACCGGCAAAGGCGACGGAGTGTCGATCTTGAAGAGCGCGACGTCACCCTGGCCCAAGGGACGATCGTCTACCAGCACCGCAGGGTACGAGGTCGAGTCGTCGGCCGTGATGGTGATCGCCGGGTAGACCTTCATGGCGAGCACCGGCGGCTGCCCCGCGCTCTGGCCTTCGACCGGCCAGTTCGTCTCCGCCCCCGCCGCGACGTACGCCGCAGCATCGTCTTGTGTGATGTCGCCGTTCGCCACCTCGCTCGACAAGAACTCGTCCACGATGGAGGTCTTGCCCTCTTCGACGTCGGCGCAGTGGCCGGCCGTCACGACAGAGCCGTCGGAGCTGGCCACGAATCCGCTGCAGCTGAACGAAGCGTCGACCTCATCTGACCAGGCCGTGCTGCCGTCGGCTTTCGGAAAGTTCACGAAGCCAGACCAGGTGCCGCTCAGATACACGGTTCCCGCCTCGCCGATCGCCGCGATCTGTTCTTGCGGCAGGTCTGCGGGAGCGGCATGGGCCGGCGAGACGGAGCCGAAGGCGCCGCCCGACGCCACGACGGCGCCGCCGACAATCAGTGCAAGAGCGAGAGAACGACCAAGAGGGAACGCGCGGCGACGCGCGGTTTGGTGCGGGGCAGGGAGCGACACACGAACCTCCGAAGCTAGTGAGATGTGAATGAAGGAATTCTCACTATACACAATATGAGGTCTGCTCAGGTCACCGTTTTTCTGAGATCTCTTCGCTGATCACGTCATCGCGTAACTGCTCACGTTCGTCGAGCGCCGGCACACGATCATCCCCCGCCTCCATCAGCTCGATACTGCGCCCGTCTCCGTCGTGGCTGAGCACAAAATGCGGCGAGCCGTGCCGGTGCACGGCGAGCCTGAGGTGCTGATGCGCGATCATCCATATCAGCCCGACGAGCGCAGCGGCGAACCCGGCTGCTGCCGCGACCCCGATGGCCCAGCGTGGGCCGAGACTGTCGGCGACCCAGCCGACAATGGGCGCTCCGATCGGCGTGCCCCCCATGAAGATCGCCATGTACAGTGCCATCACTCGGCCGCGGAATTCCGGCGCCGTGGTCATCTGCACCGTGCTGTTCGCGGTCGTCATCAGGGTCTGGCTGGCGAACCCGAGGAGCACAAGGGTGATGGCGAAGGTGATGTACGACGGTGCGAGAGCGCCGAGCAGACAGGCGACACCGAACAGCGCTGATGACGCGAAGATGAGCCGCATGCGAGGAGTCTCGCGGCGGGCCGAGAGCAGCGCTCCGAATACCGAGCCGACCGCGAGCACTGACGACAGCACTCCGAAAGCGGTCGAATCCAAATGGAAGGTGACCGTCGTCATGGTCGCCGTGAAGATCTGAAAGTTGAGGCCGAAGGTGCCGATAATGGCAATGACGACCAGAACGATGACGATGTCCGAGCGTTTCGACACATACCGGAACCCACCCAGCAACTGACCCGGCCCGCCTCGCGCGGTCTTGCGCACTTTGAGACTCTCTTGGCGCATTCGGCTGAGGGAGATGAGTACGGCAGCGAAGCTGGCTGCGTTGAGCAAGAACACCCAGCCGGCCCCCACCAGCGCGATCAGCACGCCCGCGAGGGCGGGGCCGACCATCCGTGCTCCGTTGAACGAAGCCGAGTTCAAGGCGACCGCGTTCGACAGGTTGCGATCAGAGACGAGGTTCGACACGAACGACTGCCGAGCGGGGGCATCGAAGGCCGACGTGATACCGAGCAGCAGCGCAAAGACGTACACCTGCCAGAGTTGAGCGGCACCGCTGAGCACAATGAGCCCGAGCCCGAGACCCAGGATGCCCATCACACCCTGCGTCAGCATGAGCAGTTTGCGGCGGTCGAAGCGGTCGGCGACGAGGCCGGTCCACGGCACCAGAAGCAGTTGCGGGCCCAACTGCAGCGCCATCACCGCTCCCACAGCGACGGCATTGTTGTTGGTGAGGTGGGTGAGCACGATCCAGTCCTGGGCCGTGCGCTGCATCCAGGTGCCGATGTTCGACACCAGGGCGCCGCCGAACCAAATGCGGTAGTTGTAATCGCTGAGCGAACGGAACATCGAGCTCATCGGGCCGCCTGACACGCACGGCGCTGCCTGCGCCACGAGCACTGGTCGGCATTTGCGGCCCGCGGTTGTCGTGATATCGGGGCCATCAACTGTCGGCCAAGGTGCGCAGGATGCCCGCGGCACGGTCGAGCGTTCGCCGGTCTTCGACAGAGAGCTCTGCGAGTCGTTTGTAGAGCCATTCGTCGCGTTGGCGCCGTGTTTCCTTGACGATTGCCACACCGGCGGCGGTGAGCGAGATGACCACCTTTCGGCCGTCGTCTGCCGAGGGGGTGCGCACCGCGTATCCGGCCTCGACCACCGCATTGATGGTGCGATTCATCGACGGCGGCGTGACGCGCTCGAACGCCGCCAGCGTGCCCGGAGTGCTCGGCCCGTGATTGTGCAGGTAGGCCAGGATGAACGTCTGCGAGTCGCTCAGCTCGTGGTCTGCCTTCTCAGCACGCAGTCGGCGCGAGACCCGAAGGATGGCCGGGCGGAGGTTCTCCGAGAGCTCGACGACGGCCGGCGCTTCTGTCGATTCGGTAGTGCTGCCGGCCGCGTCTCCCATGATCTTTAGCCTAGCTCATTAGCATGGCTAACGGAATTTGCGAATCTCTCTCGATTTCTTTTTCTATTCGAACATCAGTTCGAATATATGAGCTATACTCAGTGCATGACCATTTCTTCTGTTGCGGCTCTGGCCGACGGTGAGCCGGCTGGCGACGCGCCCGCGCGGGCTGCGCAGATCGTCGGCCGATTCGTCGATCAACTCGTCGAGCTGGAGCACGAGATCACGAAGCTGCAGGCGCGAAAGTCGTGGCTCGTCGATCAGGCGCGGCAGTGGTCCGATATGGCCGTCGATGCCGTCGTTTCGGAATCGTTCTCGGCATCGTTCTCGGCGACGTTCTCGGCTGCGAAACGCGAAGAACTGTCGCGTCGCTCGCTGACATCCGAGATCGCGTGCGCCCTGCGACTGCCCGACATCACGGCCGGCCGCCTGCTCGACGAGAGCGAATCGCTCGTTCATGAGCTCCCTGAGACTCGTGCGGCGCTCAGTTCGGGTGCGCTGAGTTACCGCCACGCCCAGGTGGTCATCGATCAGGCGCGTTCGCTTCCTCCGGCGGCGCGCGGTGCTTTCGAGTCGGCGGTGCTCCCCGGTGCTCTGACGACCACGGCCAGTCAGTTCGCGCGCAAAGCCCGCGCAGAGCGAGAGAAGTTACACCCCGAGTCGATGGTGACGCGAGCGCTGAAGGCGGCCGAAGACCGGCATGTATCCTTCGAACCCGATCGCGACGGAATGGCCTGGCTGCATCACTATCTGCCGGCGGTCGATGCCGTGCGTATCGACGACACTCTCGACCAGTTGGCACGCGGGCTGCGTCACGGCGCGACTGCCAACTCGGGCTCGTCTCCTTCTTCTTCATCTTCTTCTGCCGGATCGCCTTCAGACGAGCAACCCGAGACTCGCACGCTGACACAGCTGAAGTCCGATGTTCTGCGCGACCTGATCCTGAGCGATCCAGCCACCGGCGAGCCTTTGCCTCTGCGACCGACGGTCATCGTCACGGTTCCGGTCATGACGTTGCTCGGCCACTCCGAAACACCTGCATCACTCGACGGCTACGGCCCGATCGATCCCGTGACGGCGCGCGAGCTATGCCGCCACGCGCCCTCGTTCATGCGCATTCTCACCCATCCAGAGACGGGGGCGACTCTTTCAGTCGGCCGCGACCAGTACCGGCCGCCTGCCGACCTCAAGTTGGCTCTGCACGTGGCCGATCAGACCTGCCGGTTCCCCGGTTGCTCACGGCGTGCCGCGCGCTGCGATATCGACCACACTCTCGATTGGCAGCACGGCGGGGCCACCGACTTCACAAATCTCGCCCATCTCTGCCCGAAACACCATCATCTGAAACACGAAACCGCGTGGTCCGTATCAATCGACCGATATCGAACTCTGAGTTGGAAGTCCCCCGCAGGCAAGGCGTACGCGACGCTCGCCGTTTCGCTGACACCTCAGTCACCGAAACCACAGTCACCGAAATCGAAGTCACCGAGCTCGCAGTCACCGAACTCGCCTGAGTGTGCGAACTCGACTGCGGGTGCGAGTTCTGCTTCGGATGCGAACTCGCCTTCGGGTGCGAGCTCTCGTTCGGGTGCGAACTCGCCTGCGGGTGCGAACTCGCCTCCGGGTCCGGGTCCGGAGATTCCAACGACCACCGCCGAATCGTCCCGCCCGAATGACGATCTGGCGCCCTTCTAAGCGTTGCGCGCCTCCCGTACTCGCGACAGCGACTTCTTCGGACGAAAGCGAGACGTGTGCCTATCGCACTCGTCCGCAGGTGTCGCTCTCCTCCTCGACGCTGGTTGCGACCACGATCGCGACGCTGACGTCGCGACTGCGACCACGCCCACGCCCGACGACCCTCACATCGCGACTGCGCCCACGCCCGACGACCTCACATCGCGACCGCGGCCGCGGCCGCGGCGACGCTGTTACAGGCTCCACATGCCGACCCGAACGCCGTCGGGAGCATCGAACTCGCACTCGCACGTCATTCCGAGCTTCGTAGCAACACCGATCGAGGGTGCGTTTCGGAGGTCGATCAAGGCCACGGGAGAGTCAATACCGGCCGCACGGCCTCGTTCAAGAGCAGCCTGTGCGCCGGCGGTTGCGAGTCCACGGCCCTGAAACGCCACGCCGAGGCGCCAGCCGATCTCGATGCGTCCAACGGGGCCCCACGGGCGCGTCCACGGCTGGAGGCCGACAAACCCCGCACCTCGGTGCGCCCTTGCGGCTGGATAGTCGGTGCCTGCTACCGGTCTCGCGCCTGCACCTGGCATCGCAAGTTCACGCGGAGTCGCATCTCTATCCTTTGTCGGGGCCGCACCCTGCGTGGCGCCCGCAGCCGGCACCGTGCCCGAAACCGGTGCGGCGCCCGCAGCCGCTGGAGTGCCCGATGCCGGTGTGATGTCCGCAGCCGGGGCTACCACCGCGGGCACGACAAGCGCGAAGAGACACACACCGGTCGCGGCAGCCAGCGCTTGTTGGCGCGAGACGAAGGCGTGATACCACTCCTGAGGCTGAGCCTGTCCACCCGAGATGTACTGCATCACCACGGGGTCGTTGAAAAGCTGGAACCACACAGCCGCGTCATCGTCAGTGGGCACGCGAAGGGAGAAGTCTGGCGCGGACCGCCAAGGAGCGGCCAGGGCGGATTCCGTCATCTGTTGGCGCCGATCATCCGCTGGCCACCCACAGGGTCGGCGGAGTCACTACGGCAGTGGTTACGGCCCACGTCAACCGACGCCCACCTCAGCCGACCCACCTCAACCCGCGGTGACGACCTGCGGGCTGCCGAGCTCGCCGGGAGGCATTTCGGCCGCGAGGCGGTTCGCTTCTTCGATGAGGGTGGCGACGATCTCGCTTTCGGGAACGGTCTTGATGACCTCACCACGAACGAAGATCTGCCCCTTGCCGTTGCCCGATGCCACGCCGAGGTCGGCGTCGCGTGCCTCACCGGGCCCGTTGACGACGCAGCCCATTACCGCAACGCGCAGCGGAACCGTCATGCCTTCGAGTCCCGCGGTGACATCGTTCGCGAGCGTGTAGACGTCGACCTGCGCGCGACCGCACGAGGGGCACGACACGATCTCGAGTTTACGTTCGCGTAGGTTGAGCGACTGCAGAATCTGCAGACCCACCTTGACCTCTTGCGCGGGAGGCGCCGAGAGCGAGACGCGGATGGTGTCGCCGATACCTTCTGAGAGCAGAATTCCGAAGGCCGTGGCCGACTTGATGGTGCCCTGAAACTCGGGGCCCGCCTCGGTCACACCCAGGTGCAACGGCCAGTCGCCGCGCTCGGCGAGTTGCCGGTAGGCCTTCACCATGATGATGGGATCGTTGTGCTTGACCGAGATCTTGAAGTCGTGAAAGTCGTGTTCTTCGAACAGCGAAGCCTCCCACACGGCGCTCTCGACGAGGGCTTCGGGCGTGGCCTTGCCGTACTTTGCAAGAATGCTCGGCTCGAGCGACCCGGCGTTGACACCGATACGGATGCTCACGCCCGCCGCCTTCGCGGCCGCCGCGATCTTGCCCACCTGGTCGTCGAACTTGCGGATATTGCCCGGGTTCACCCGAACGGCAGCACACCCGGCGTCGATGGCCGCGTACACGTAGTTGGGCTGAAAGTGAATGTCGGCGATGACCGGAATCTGACTCTTCTTGGCGATGATCGGCAGCGCCTCGGCGTCGTCACGCGATGGCACCGCGACCCGCACGATGTCGCAGCCCGAAGCGGTGAGCTCGGCGATCTGCTGAAGCGTCGCGTTGATGTTCGTGGTCGGAGTGGTGCACATCGACTGCACGCTGATCTGAGCGTCTCCACCGACCAGTACCTTGCCGACTTTGATCTGACGGGATTTGCGACGGGGTGCGAGAGTCTCGACGACCTTGGGCATCCCTAAGTTGATTGCAGCCACGTTTTGAGCTTACCCGCAGTGCAGACACCGCAGCCCTGTGGCGAGCGGATGCCCAGGGTCGGTGTAGGGCGGCAGAATGGATGCTCGCCGCAGGGCCGCGCCGGGGCGAGTGGATGCCCGTACTTCCGTACCGCGCATCCACGCCCCGGCGACCCCGAACTAGGCGGCGGGCGGTGCCGGCGGCGTCGGGCTGGGCTGATTCGCGCGCAACACCTCGAGGCGGGCGCGGTACTCGACCTCGTCGATGTCGCCCTGGGCGAACCGTTCGGCGAGGGTCTTTTCGGCCTCACTCGAGCCGCCTTGCTGTGCTGCAAAACCGCCCCACGGGCCGTACCCGCCGCCGCCGTAACCGCCGCCGCCGTACCCGCCACGCGCCCACGGAGCACCGCCGTTCGCCGCCCAGAAGCGCCGGCGACGGCGAGTCACGAGGCTCACGATCAGAATGACGACGCCGATCCAGAACAGCGGAATGAGCAGGAACAGAAATCCGAAACCTCCCGGGTGAAAGCCTCCGGGCCCCCAATAGGCGAGGGCGGTGGCGGCTGGTGCGGCGAGTGCACTTGAAACCAACATGATGAATCGTCCTTTCGAGACGTGACAGTCAGGCCGCGATGTCTTCAGGCTATGGTGACGTCGGCTGCAATGTCGTCAGCCGAGCTGTCTGAAGGGGCCTGCGGTCGTCGATCGACCGCACGTCAAGACTCGTCGCAGCGAGCCCGTCGCACATCGGCTGGCGGAAGCAGCTCCGTACTCCCCCGGGTGGCGATGTTCGGCCCGAAAGCGGGCCCGCGGGCCGACGGCTGAGCGACAGATGAGCGTCGGATGACCGGCACGACTCCGCCGGCGTGGTACCGGAGACCTACGCCCGCGCAGTGCCGGCGCGAACCAGCCCGGCTTCGTAGGCCACGACGACAAGCTGCGCACGGTCACGCGCCGCGAGTTTCGACATCGTTCGCGAGACGTGGGTCTTGACGGTCAGCGGGCTCAAGAACAGCTTCGTCGCGATCTCAGTGTTGGTGAGACCGGTGCCGACGAGGGCAAGAACCTCACGTTCCCGCTCGGTCAGCGCCGCAACGAGAGCAGACACCCTCGCCCCTCGCCCCGGCACACCCGGAACGACCTGACCGGGCTCAGCCTCGTCGACGAGCGTGCCGGCGACCCGTTCGAGCAGGCGCCGCGTCACGCTCGGCGAGAGCAGAGCATCCCCCGCCGCGACCACACGAACGGCGCGGATCAGTTCGACCGGCTCGGTGTCTTTCACGAGGAATCCGCTGGCGCCGGCACGAATAGCGCGCCCGACGTACTCGTCGAGTTCGAAGGTGGTGACGATGATGATGTGCACGTCGCCCAGCGCGGGGTCGGCCACGATCTGCTCGGTCGCCCAGAGACCGTCGCCCTCGGGCATCCGGATGTCCATCAGAACCACATCGGGCCGAAGCCGCGTCACGACCTCGACGACCTCGGTGCCTGTGGCGGCCGAACCGACCACGTCGATGTCGGGCTCATTTTCGAGCAGGGCGGTGAATCCGGCGCGGATGAGGTGCTGGTCGTCAGCGATGACGACGCGCAAGGGCGCGGCCGGCGAAGGCGCCGCCGGTAAGGGCGCAGCTGAGGAGGCCGCCGTCGGTAAGGGCGCAGCGGGCGATGCCGCTTCCGGCCCATTCATCGGCGGGCCACGCGGGGAACGGTCGCGACCACGGCGAAGCCACCGGATGCCACGGGGCCGGCCTCGAGGTGCCCGCCGAGCAATTCGGCGCGCTCGGTCATGCCGAGCAGACCGTTGCCGAAGCGGGCCGGGTCGGTATTGGCAGGGTCAGTATTGGCCGAGTCGGAATTGGCCGGGGCGGTATTGGCCGAGTCGGTATTTGCCGAGTAACGATCGGCGCGGCCGCCGTCGGCTGAGTGACGATCGGAAACCGCGATGCCGTCGTTCACCACGCTCAGGTGGTAGTCGTCGGCGCGCTCATCGAGCGTCACGCGTACGTGCCCGGCGTTCGCGTGCCGAGTGACGTTCGTGAGGCTCTCTTGGGTGATGCGATACAGCGCCAGCTGCACGCCGGGCGGCGGATCAGACGTGAGGCGGTTGTCGAGAGTGACCTCGAGGGTGTCATTCGACATGGAGTCGATGAGTGAGGGCAGTCGTGCGAGATCGGCCTGAGGAACCAGCGGGGCGTGCTCGGGAACGCTGAATCGAACCTCTCTCGAAGCTGAATTCTCACCGCCCGCGCGATCACCTTCTGAACGCAAGAACCCCAAGACCCCGCGCACCTCGTCGAGGGCGGTCTTGCTGGTGGCCTTGATGCTCGCGAGGGCCTCGGCGGCCTTCTCCGGATGATCGTCGATGAGGTGCAGGCCGACCCCCGCCTGCACGTTGATCTGCGAGAGCGAGTGCGCGAGTACGTCGTGCAATTCGCGGGCGATTCGTTCGCGTTCGGCCTGAGCTACGTCGTCTCGGCGCTTGCGGAACGCCTCTTGATACGCGGCCACCCGGTCGCGCCTGGTGCGGATCGACTCGCCGATGATGAGCACGATCACGATGCCGATGGTGGTCAGAATCACGCGCGCCGGATGCCACGCGACGCCCATCACGACCGATCCGATGAGCGCGAGAATCCAGCCGAGGCTGACCGATGCGAACGCCCAGACCCGGGCGCCGCGAGCCATCGCCGAGATGATGGCGAAGGCAAGTGCGAGGTAGGGCGCCCCCGAGCCGGGAGTGAACACGAGGTCGGCGCAGGCCGCGGCGGCGGCGATCGCCACGACGGGCCCCGGAAACCGCCGGGCGAAGATCAACGCGACGGGGCCGACGAGTGCGAGCAGCACCATCAACACCGCGGCGGAGCCCCACTCGGGATGTTGCCTGGCCTGGAACAGGGCGGCCGGAACCTGCACGACGAACGAGATGACGACGGGCAGCCACAGGAAGAGGGCGCGCGGCGGCCCGACGCGACCGCCTCGTGAACGATCGAACCTCCGGGCCTCGGAGACCCACGGCGGGATCTCGCGCGCAGGCGAAGCGCCGCCGCGCGCGGGCTGGTCAGAGGCTGGCATGAGAACGATCGTATTCGGGTCGCTGCCGCCGGGCATCCGCTCGACGGAGCGTGCTGAGTACTCCCTGGGGCGTAGCCGAGGGACTCGTCGAGGGGGTCGAGACAGAAGACGCGACGAGGGAACCAGCCATGACACCGCGCCTAGCCAAAGATGTTCACCGGATTTACGATGTCGGCGTACATGAGCAGCGCACTGACACCGCCGAGAAAGACCACGACCACGAAGGTGAGCGGCATCAGGCGTGCGGTGTCGACGGGGCCGGGATCACGTCGGCCGAAGAGCTTGGCGACGCGGCGGCGAAGACCCTCCCAGAGGGCACCGGCGATGTGGCCGCCGTCGAGAGGCATGAGCGGCACGAGGTTGATCACGAAGAGGCCGATGTTGACCGAACCGAGCAGGCCGATCAGGGTGGCGACCTTCGACTGCAAGGGAATGTCGATGGTGGCGATCTCGCCGGCCACGCGGCCCACGCCGACCACGCTCATCGGGCTGTCGGCGCTGCGGGTTCCGCCCCCGAATGCGGCCTGGGCCACGCCGCTGAGGCGCTGGGGCAGGTTGAAGATGGTGTTGGCGACACCGGCGACGTTCTCGCCCACGAACGGCAGAACCGCCGTGATGGGCTGGGGTTGCAGCTCGGTGGCGTAGCCGATTCCGACAAAGCCGACCTGCTCGGTCACCGCGGCGCCCGAGGCGTCGGTCTTGACGACGCTCTGGTTGTTGACGATCTCGGTGACGTCGCGCTCGGTGAGCAGCGGGGTCACGGTGAGCGTCACATCGGCGCCGTTACGCAACACGACGAAGGTCAGCGGCACGCCGGCCGACTGGCGAATGATGTCGGTCGATTGATCCCAGGTGCTGATGGCGGTGCCGTTGATGCTCACGATCTTGTCACCGGGCAGGATGCCCGCGGCCGCCCCCGGCGAAACAGGATCGGTGCTGGCGCAGGTGGTGCTGGTGCTCGTAGTCGTGGTCGACGCGGGCTGCACGCACGCGCTCACCGAGCCGACCGTGGTGCTGGCGCCGGCGATGCCGAACCCGCACAGCACGATGGCGAAGAACAAAATGCCCAGCAGCAGGTTCATCGTGGGGCCGCCGAGCATGATCACCACTCGCTTCCACACCGGGAGCTTGTAGAAGGCGCGGCTGTCGTCGTCACCGACCGACTCGGTGCTCGCTTTGCGGGCATCCTGCACCAGAGAATTGAAGAACCCGGTGCTCGTGCGGCGGAGCTTGCCGCCCTCTTTGGCGGGCGGGAACATGCCCACCATCGAGATGTAGCCGCCGAGCGGAAACGCCTTGACGCCGTATTGCGTCTCACCGCGGCGGCGCGAGAAGATGGTCGGCCCGAAGCCGATCATGTACTGCGTGACCTTGACGCCGAACTTCTTCGCCGGAACCAAGTGGCCGACCTCGTGCAGGGCGATCGACACGCCGAGACCTACGGCGATGATCAAGACACCGATGACGAAGAGCAGCACGTTTTGCACCCGATCACGTTACCCCGGGGGCTTCGCTGTGCGCTGGATGCCCGCTGAACTCCGGCTGTGAGGTCGCGCTGTGAGGCGCTGCTGCGAGGTCCCTGCTGCGACGACCTACTGCGACGCCGCTAGCGCTGCACGTGCGAGATGATGCGGTCGGCCTCGGCCCGGGCCCAGAGTTCCGCCTCGGTGAGGGATCCGCGAGACAGAGTCGCGTCGACGGGCTCATGCCGCTGCACCACGGCTTCGATCGTGTCGACGATGTCGAGAAAACCGATGCGGCCGGCATGAAACGCCGCCACGGCCTGTTCGTTCGAGGCGTTGAAGACCGCAGGGTACGTCGATCCGGTCCGCCCGACTTGTTTTGCGAGCTTCACGGCGGGAAAGGCGAACACGTCGAGGGGTTCGAAGGTCCACTCGTGCGACTGAGTCCAGTCGAGGGGCACGCCGACACCGGCGACACGATTCGGCCAGTCGAGCCCGAGCGAGATGGGCAGCCGCATGTCGGGCGGCGACGCCTGCGCAATGGTGGAGCCGTCGACGAATTCGACCATCGAGTGAATGACGGACTGCGGATGCACGGTCACCACGATTCGGCTGTACGCCACGTCGAACAGCAGATGCGCCTCGATGACCTCGAGCCCCTTGTTCACGAGCGTGGCCGAGTTCGTCGTCACCACGAGGCCCATGTCCCAGGTGGGATGCGCGAGGGCCTCGCGCGGCGTCACCGCGGCGAGCGACTCCCGACTGCGACCTCGGAACGGCCCACCCGACGCCGTCAGCACGAGGCGGGCGACCTCGTTCGCCGTGCCCGAGCGCAGGGCCTGCGCGATGGCAGAATGCTCGGAATCGACCGGAACGATCTGGCCGGGCCGCGCGAGAGACTTCACGAGCTCACCGCCCACGATCAGGCTCTCTTTGTTCGCCAACGCGAGGGTGCGGCCCTCTTCGAGTGCCGCGAGGGTCGGGCCGAGTCCTACCGAGCCGGTGATGCCGTTCAGCACGACATCGGCATCGATGCCGCGCACGAGCTGCTCGGCCTCGACGGCCCCGAGAGCAACGTCGGTGACGCCGAATTCGGCGGCCTGGGCATCCAGTGCCCCACGATTGCTGCCCGCGGCCAGGCCGACGACCTCGAACCGCTCGGGGTTGGCGCGGATGACGTCGAGCGCCTGGGTGCCGATGGACCCGGTGCTGCCGAGAATGATGACGCGGCGGGGAGTTTCGCTGCTCGTGCTAGACGTGGTGCTCATGTCAACGACCCTAGCTGGCCCGGCGCAGGCGGAGTCAGCTGGCGGGCGTGGTGGCCAGAATGTCGACGACGAACACCAAGGTGTCGGTGCCGTTGATGTTCGCGGCGGGCAGACCCGGCGTGCCGTAGCCCTGGGCGGGCGGGATGATCGCGATGATCTGGGAGCCCACGGTCTGCCCGATGAGGGCCTGACTGAACCCGTCGATCACCTGGCCGGTGCCGACGCTGAAGGTGGCGGGCTGCTTGCCCCAGCTCTCGTCGAACACGGTTCCCGTGCGCCAGATGAGGCCCTGGTACTGCACCTCGACGCCGTCTCCGCTCGCGACAGTAGCCCCGTCGCCCTTCTTCAGCACGGCGCTCTCGAAGGTGGTCGGCGGGTCGCCTGCGGGAATGGCGACCGTCGGCTTGCCGTCGGCCGCGAGCGTCACCGTGGGAAAGCCTACGGGTGCCGCCTGTGGAGCGCCGGTCGCCGAGGTGGGGATGTTCGGATCGAGCGTCGCCGACGGAGTGGCCGAGGGTACCGGGCCGTCGTCTTTCACGTCGACCACGAACACCAGCGTGTCGGTGGCGGCCACGCCGAGGCTCGCGTTTCCGTTGGCACCGTAGGCATCACCGGGCGGAACGACGGCGACGACCCGAGAGCCGACCGGCGAGCACGACACCGCCTTGACGAGACCCGGCAAGAACTGGGATTCGTCGACCGTCACCGGAATCGGCACGCCGCCGGTTTTCAGCGTGGTGTAGAGCTCGGCGCCGGTCGTGCCGTTGTACAGCGTGAAGTCGATGGTCGCCTGCGAGTCGTTGCTCGCCACCGGGCCGGTGCCGGTGATCACGACGGTGCGTTCGGTGATGTCGGTCGTGATCGGGGCCGTGAACGTGGTCGTGGGATGCGTGTCGAAGTCGCCGCTGACCTTCACCGCGTCTGAAGCCGGGCCGGGCGCGGTGAGTGAGCAGGGTGCCGACGCGCTGGGCGAGGGCGCCGGAGAGCCGCTGCAGCCGGCGAGAGCGCCGAGCAGTACCGTAGAGGCTGCGATCGTGACCAGCATCGAACCGCGCTTGCGTGAGACAAACCGAGGTGGAACAAACTGAGGTGGAACAAACCGAGGTGAAACAAATCTGCGCATGAAACCTCACCGTGTAAGAAGAGTCCACAATAGCCCAGCGGGATAACTGCCCAGTGGTTGACTACCGAGTGGTTAACTGCCGAGTCGTTAACTGCCGAGACAGACGGCACCGGTACAATCCGACGACGTAGCCGACCAGAGGATGCCCGTTATGCCCGACCCCAGTGCCCCCGGTGCCCCCACGGCCCCCGGTACAAGCGGCATGCGCCCTGTGCCCGCCGGGGGCATGCGCCCAGTGCTAGCAGGGCCCGGACTACTGCTCGCCGGCGACCGCGCGCCAGAGCCGCGCACGCTGATGGAGATTCTGCGGGCGACCGCCGCCGAGCATCCGCAGGCCTCGGCGCTGGCCGACACCGGCGGAACGCTGAGCTACCGCGAGTTGCTGCGGGCCGTGAATTCCTCTGCGGCCCGGCTGGCCACGGCCGGTGTGCGGCGCGGCGACCGGGTGGGCATTCGCATTCCGTCGGGCACCCGAACGCTGTACATCTCGATTCTCGCGGTGCTGGCGGTGGGCGCCAGTTACGTTCCCGTCGATGCCGACGACCCCGAAGAGCGCGCGACGCTGGTCTTCACCGAGGCGGCCGTGGCCGGTGTCATCGGCGCGAGCGGGGAGATCGTGCTGAACAGAGCTGTACCAGCCCACACGACAGATTCGACGCCGACCCTGGGCAGCCCCACCGGCACCCTGCCCGTGGTCGGCGGCCCCACGATCGACGACGACGCGTGGATCATCTTCACCTCGGGCTCCACAGGCACGCCGAAGGGCGTCGCCGTCACGCACCGCTCTGCCGCCGCGTTCGTCGACGCCGAGGCGCGTATGTTCTTGCAGAGCGACCCGATCGCCCCGGGCGACCGCGTTCTCGCCGGCCTCTCGGTGGCCTTCGACGCCTCGTGCGAAGAGATGTGGCTCGCCTGGCGGCACGGCGCCTGCCTCGTGCCCGCACCCCGTTCGCTGGTGCGCTCGGGCGTCGACCTCGGGCCCTGGCTCATCGCGCACGGCATCACCATCGTCTCCACCGTGCCGACCCTCGCCGCACTCTGGCCGCCGGAGTCGCTCGAGCTCGTGCGGCTGCTCATCTTCGGCGGCGAGGCCTGCCCGCCCGAACTCGCCGCCCGGCTCGCGGTCGACGGCCGCGAAGTGTGGAACACCTACGGTCCCACCGAGGCCACCGTCGTGGCATGCGGCGCTCCCCTCACCGGCGAGCCGCCCGTGCGCATCGGGCTGCCGCTCGACGGGTGGAATCTGGCCGTGGTCGACGGCGACGGGCATCCGGTCGGCGAAGGCGAGATCGGCGAACTCATCATCGGCGGCGTCGGCCTCGCTCGCTACCTCGACGCCGCCAAAGACGCTGAGAAGTACGCCCCGATGCCCACGCTCGGCTGGCAGCGCGCCTATCGCAGCGGTGACCTCGTGGTGTTCGACAGCGACGGTCTCGTCTTTCAGGGGCGCGTGGATGATCAGATCAAGCTGGGCGGGCGACGCATCGAGCTCGGCGAGATCGAAGCGGCGCTGCAAGCCCTGCCGGGCGTCGCGGGCGGCGCCGTCGTGGTGCAGCGCACCGCGGCCGGCAACCAGATTCTCGTGGGTTATATCGCACCGAGCGAACCCGCGCCCGGAGCAGAACGAGTGCCGTTCGACACGGCCGCTGCGACGGCGCAGCTGCGCGAAGAACTGCCCGCGGCGCTGATTCCGCTGCTGGCCGTGGTCGAGTCGCTGCCGACGCGAACGTCGGGCAAGGTCGACAAGGCGGCGCTGCCGTGGCCGTTGCCCACGACTACTCTCAACGGGGCATCCGCGGCGTCCGCAGCCGACGGCGGCGACAAGACGCACGCTGATGCAGCGGGTGCCGCCGGGCATCCGGATGCCCTCTCCCAGGCCCTCGGCCCGACCGGGGTCTGGCTCGCCGAACACTGGACCGCCATTCTCGGCGCCCCCGTGCAGAGCGCCGACGACGACTTCTTCGCGTTCGGCGGCGGCAGCCTGTCAGCGGCGCAGCTCGTCTCGGCGATTCGCACACGCTTCGCCGAAACGACCGTGGCCGACATCTACGATCACCCGCGCATCGGGGCCCTCGCGGCCGAACTCGACAGCCGAGCGCCTGCTGCCGTGTCGAGCCGGGAGCCGGTGCGGCCGACCCCGTTCGGCACCCAACTGGCGCAGACTCTGCTCGGCATTCCGCTGTACGTTCTCGTGGGGCTGCGCTGGCTCGTCTACGTGCTCGCGGCCAACAACATCCTCTCGGTCTTCGGCGTGTTTCCGTGGGCACCGACCATCTCGTGGTGGGCCATTCTCGTCGGTTTCATCCTGCTGGTCACACCGTTCGGCCGCATGGCGATCTCGGTGCTGGCGGCGCGTGCGTTGCTGGCCGGGGTGGAACCCGGCGAGCATCCGCGCGGCGGAAACGTGCACGTGCGGCTCTGGCTGGCCGAGCAGATCGCCCATCTCGTCGGCGCCACCAATCTCGCGGGCGCGCCGTGGATCATCACGTACGCCCGCGCCCTCGGGGCGAAAATCGCGCCGGGGGTCGACCTGCACTCGCTGCCGCCCATCACCGGCATGCTGAAGATCGGGGCACGAGCATCCGTCGAGCCCGAAGTCGACCTCGCGGGCTACTGGATCGACGGCGACGTGCTGCGCCTGGGCACCGTGCAGATCGGCGCGGACGCGGCCGTCGGCGCCCGCAGCACGCTGCTGCCGGGCACTCGCGTCGGGCGCCGGGCGGAGATCGCGCCAGGTTCCGCCGTATCGGGCCGCGTACCGGCGGGCCAGCTCTGGGAGGGCAGCCCGGCCGAGCGGGTCGGCAAGGCCCGGCCCGACTGGCCGCAGCAGCGGCCGCCGCGCAACACTCGGTGGCTCTTCGCCTACGCGGCAGGATCGGTGGCGCTGTCGCTGCTGCCCGTGCTCGCGGTGCTGGCCGGCGCTGCTGTCGCCGGGCTGTTCCTGGGGCTCTGGCAGTCGGGCCTGGCGCCCGCGAGCATCGGCACCGGCACCGGCACCGGCACAACCGTCGCAGGTCTGGCGACCGCACCCGTCGGCGCTTCGGCCACCCTGCCGTCGCTCGCCGATGCCGCCTGGCGTGTACTCGCCGCGGTGCCGCTGGCCACCGTCGCTGCGGGCATCGTGTACGCGGGGCTCACCGTGATCGTGGCGCGACTGCTGGGGCTCGGCATCCGGCCCGGCAGCTACCCCGTGCGCAGTCGTGTCGGCTTTCAGGTCTGGGCGACCGAACGGCTGCTCGATGCCGCCCGAACGATACTGTTCCCGTTCTACGCCAGCCTGTTCACCCCGGTCTGGCTCCGGATGCTCGGGGCGAAGGTCGGCAAGAACGTCGAAGCCTCGACGGTTCTGCTTCTCCCCGCCATGACCACCATCGGCGACCACGCTTTTCTCGCCGACGACACGATGGTCGCGTCATACGAGCTCGGCGGCGGCTGGGTGCGCATCGACGAAGCGCGGGTCGGAAAAAGGGCGTTCCTCGGCAACAGCGGCATGACCGCGCCGGGTCGATCCGTGCCGCGTAACGGGCTGGTGGCGGTGCTCTCGGCCACCCCGCGCAAGGCCAAAAACGGGTCGTCGTGGCTGGGCAACCCGCCCGTGCGGCTGCGGCGCCAGGTCAACGAGTTCGATGAAGGGCGCACCTTCCGACCATCCGCTGGTCTGAAACTCGCCCGCGGCCTCTGGGAACTCGGCCGCCTCGTGCCGGTGATGATCAGCGTCGCGATCGGACTCGGCGTCGCTGTCGTGCTCGAACTGCTGCTCGACGCGTTCGGGCTCGGCTGGGCGATCGTGCTCTCGGGTGCGGTGCTGCTCGCGGCCGGAGCGGTCGCTGCGCTGGTGACGACGGCCGCGAAGTGGGCGCTGGTCGGGCGGATAGTAGCAGACGAGCACCCCCTGTGGTCGTCGTTCGTCTGGCGCAACGAAGTGTCGGATACCTTTGTAGAGATGGTTGCTGCTCCGTGGTTCGCGAACGCGGCTACTGGCACGCCCGCGCTCGCCTGGTGGCTGCGCTCGCTCGGCACCCGCATCGGCCGCGGCGCCTGGCTCGAGACCTACTGGCTGCCCGAGGCCGACCTCGTCTCGCTCGGCACCGGATCGACGGTCAATCGCGGCTGCGTGGTGCAGACCCACCTCTTTCACGACCGGGTGATGAGCCTCGACGGCGTCGAACTCGACGACGGGGCGACGCTCGGGCCGCACGGCGTGATTCTGCCGGCGGCCTCGATCGGTGAGCACGCGACGGTCGGCCCGGCGTCACTCGTGATGCGCGGCGAGAACGTTCCGGCGGGTTCACGCTGGGCGGGCAACCCCATTGCGCCGTGGGTCGTGCACGACGACTCCGGCGACACGCTGACGACGGATGCCGCGGTGGCCGGTCTGGCGACGCCAGTGTCTGGGGCTGCTACCTGATGCCGCGCAACACGTCGACCGCTTTGGCCTCCGAAGGGGCCCGCACGTTCGGCGACCCCTACCTGCCCACGAGCGGCAACGGCGGTTACACCGTGCTGCACTACGACCTCGACTGCGACTACCGGGTGTCGAGCAACCGCCTCACCGCGACCGCTACCATCACCGCCGTCGCCACGCAGCGGCTCAGCAAGTTCAGCATGGACTTCGCCGGTCTCGTGGCCAGCAAGGTCAGCGTCAACGGAGTGCGTTCGGCGCACCTGCAGCAGACGGCGCGCAAGCTCGTCATCACCCCGGGCACTCCCCTGAACAACGGCGCCGAGTTCACCGTGACGGTGCGGTACGCCGGGCTGCCTCGTCCGGTGCGCAGCCAGTGGGGCGAGGTGGGCTGGGAGGAGCTCTCCGACGGGGTGATTGTGGCCGGCCAGCCGAGCGGCGCGCCATCGTGGTTTCCCTGCAACGATCATCCGTCGAACAAGGCCACCTACACCATCAAGTTCTCGGCCGAGACGGCCTACCGCGTGCTCTGCAACGGCGAACTCGTGCACAAGTCGCAGCGGGCGAGCCGCACGCAGTGGGAGTTCCACAGTCACGAACCGATGGCGACCTACCTCGCGACCGTGCAGATCGGCCTCTACGAGACCATGGGCGTCTCGCAGAGCGGGGTGCCCCAGTACGTGCTGCTGCCCGAAGACCTGCGCCCGAACGCGCTGGCCGACTTCGAGCCGCAGCCGCGCATGATGGAACTGTTCGAGCGTCTGTTCGGGCCCTACCCGTTCGAGGACTACACCGTCGTCGTCACCGACGACGATCTGGAGATTCCGCTCGAGGCACAGGGGCTTGCCATCTTCGGCCGCAACCACATCGACGGCGTCGGCGGCTCGGAGCGGCTCATCGCCCACGAGCTCTCGCACCAGTGGTTCGGCAACAGCCTCACCGTCTCGCTCTGGCGCGACATCTGGCTGCACGAAGGCTTCGCTTGTTACGCCGAATGGTTGTGGTCGGATGAGTCGGGGGGCCCCACCGCCGACGCCTGCGCCGAGGCGCACTGGGCGAAGCTCAACCGGCTGCCGAAAGACCTGCTCGTCGGCGACCCCGGCGCTCTGCACATGTTCGACGACCGGGTCTACAAGCGTGGCGCGCTCACGCTGCACGCCATTCGGCGCATCCTCGGCGACGCGTCGTTCTTCGCCCTGCTGCGCGAGTGGGTGGCGACCCATCGGCACGGCTCGGTTTCGACGCCCGAGTTCATCGCGCTCGTCGAGCGTTACGCCGCGGCCCCCGTCGGCGCGCTCTTCGCCTCCTGGCTCGACCGCCCCAGCCTGCCGAAACTCCCCCGCAAGAGCGCCATTTAGACCTTGGCGGGGCGCTTGGCGTTCTGGATGCCGATGGCCGAGACCACGCCGCCCGCCACGAGCAGGATGGCCGTGGTGATCGCCCCGCGCGAGAATCCGCCGGTTGTGAGGGCGTCGCCCACGATGAGCGCCGCCGCCGCAGTGGCCACGAGCCCCGCTACGCGCGACACCGCGTTGTTCACGGCAGAGGCGATGCCGGCGCGCTCCGGATCGATCGCTCCCAGCACCGCCGCGGTCAGCGGCGCCACCGTCATGACGAGCCCCAGCGAGAACACCACCGTGCCCGGAACCACCTGCGTGAGGTAATTCGCCTCGGGAGTGACCTGCGACAGCAGCACCCAGCCGACCGCCCCGATCACGGGGCCTGCCGCCATGAACCAGCGCGAGCCGTACTTTCCGGCCAGCGTGCCGAACAGGGTCGAGAGCGAGATGCTGATGATGGTCGACGGCAGCGAGGCGAGCCCGGCCTCCGTCGCCGAGTAGCCCGCCACCTGCTGCAAGAAGATCGTCAGCAAGAAGTTGCCGAGCGACAACCCGGCATAGATGAACACCGTCGCCAGGTTGCCCACCCAGAAGTTGCGCACCGCGAACAGGCTGAGCGGCAGCATCGGCTGCTTCACGTGCCGCTCGTTCCAGATGAACCCCGCGAAGGCGAGCACCCCGATCACCATCGCCCCCCACACGACAGGGTTGCCCCAGCCGAGCCGCTGCTGCTCGATCAGCGCGAATACCGGTAACCCCACCCCGAAGACCCCCAGCACCGCCCCGCGGTAGTCGATCTGCGGCTTGACCGGCTTCGGCGGCTCGACGTGGATGCCCCGCAGCAGCCAGAGCGTGAGGGCGATCGGAATCACGTTGATGGCGAAAACGAGCCGCCACGACGCGAAGTCCACCAGAACACCGCCGAGCAAGGGGCCGGCGAGAAACGCGGTGCTGGTCCAGGCGGTCCACTGGCCGATGGCGCGGGCCCGCTTCGGCCCGTCGAAGTTCGAGATGATGATAGCCAGCGAACTCGGCACCAGCAGCGCGCCCGCGATGCCCTGAATGCCGCGCGACACGATGAGAAACTCGTCGGTCGGCGCGATCGCACAGAGAACGGATGCCCCTCCGAACCCGATCAGCCCCCAGAAGATGACGCGGCGGCGCCCGTATGCGTCTGACAACGACCCGGCGAGCAGAATCACCGCGGTCAACGTGATGAGGTAGGCGTCGACCACCCACTGCTGGCCGGCAAGCCCGCCGCCGAGTTCCCGCTCGATCGCCGGCAGCGCGACGTTGATGACGGTGCCGTCGAGAAACGAGATGAACGACGCGAGTATCGCGACGATCAGCACGCGGCGCTGGTAGGTGGTCAAGAAGAAGACCGCGGCTCGTGCAGCACCGGAAAGTTCACCGACTGCGCGATGAAACACAGTTCACTGGCCTCGTGGTGCAACGAATCGGCGAGTTCGCGCTGCGCTTCATCGGCCAGCGTCACCAAGGGCCGCAGCGTCACGCTCGTGAAGTGGCCACCCTGACCGACCTGCTGCATGGTGCCGACGGCCGCGTCTTCGTAGGCCGTCACGACAACACCGTGCTGCACGGCGACGTGCAAGTACGAGAGCATGTGACACTCGGCGAGGGCGGCGAGCAGCAGCTCTTCGGGGTTCCAGCGGTCGCGGTCGCCGTGAAAGGTGCGGTCGGCCGACGACGGCAGCTCGACCTTGCCCTGGGCTCGGATGACGCCCGCGCGGCTGTAGTCGCGGTATCCGCTCGTGCCGGATCCGCGGTTGCCCTGCCATTCGACGCTCACAGAGTAGTGGTGCTGTGCTTGCTGGGATGGAGCGCTCACGAGTGTCAGCCTAGCCGGTGCTTCGGCCCGATCATCCGGTGCTCCAACCCGAAAATGCGGTGCTCCACCCCGAACATCCGGTGTGTACTGTACCGCTCAGACGGTAGTCGTCGGGTACCCTGGAGACATGACAGACACCGTGCCGACCGACGTTTACACCGTGCCGCAGGAGCGCAAGATCATCACCGCGATTCCGGGCCCTCAGTCTGATGCCCTGCATGCGCGTCGCCTGGCCGTCGTGCCGGTCGGCGTCTCATCGGTGCTGCCGGTCTACATCGCCCGCGCCAACGGCGCGATTCTCGTCGACGTCGACGGCAATCAGTTCATCGACATGGGTGCGGGCATCGGCGTGACGACGGTCGGGCACACCGAATTCGGAGTCGTCGAGGCCGCCACCGAGCAGCTGCAGAACGTCACCCACACCCTGTTCACCGTCACGCCCTACGAAGAATACGTGCGGGTCGCCGAGCTGCTCGCCGAGCACACCCCCGGCGACTTCGCCAAGAAGACCATGCTCGCCAATTCGGGCGCAGAGGCCGTCGAGAACGCGGTGAAGATCGCCCGCAAGTACACCCGCCGCGTGGGCGTCGCCGTGCTCGAGCACGCCTACCACGGCCGCACCAACCTCACCATGGCCATGAACTTCAAGGCGGCGCCGTACTCGACGGGGTTCGGTCCCTTCGCCGGCGACGTGTACCGCGCGCCGAACTCCTACCCCTACCACGACGGCCTCAGCGGATCCGAAGCGGCCGCACGAACCATCGGCTACCTCGAGAAGACCGTCGGCGCTTATGACCTCGCCTGCCTCGTGGTCGAGCCCATCCAGGGCGAGGGCGGCTTCGTCGTGCCCGCCGACGGATACCTGCCGGCGCTGCAGGCGTGGTGCACCGAGAACGGCATCGTGTTCGTCGCCGACGAGATCCAGAGCGGAATGGCCCGCACCGGCGCGTACTTCGCGAGTGAGCACTTCGGTCTGGAGCCCGACCTCGTGCTCTCGGCCAAGGGCATCGCGGGCGGTCTCCCGCTCGCTGCCGTGACCGGGCGTGCCGAGATCATGGACTCCGCCCTTCCCGGCGGGCTCGGCGGCACTTTCGGCGGCAACCCCGTCGCCGCCGCAGCCGCCGTCGCCGTGTTCGGCGAGATCGAACGCCGCGGCCTGCTCGCCGAGGCGACGCGCGTGGAGCAGACCCTCTCGACCGGCCTGCTCGAGCTGCAGAAGAAGTACGACATCATCGGCGACGTGCGCGGCATCGGCGCCATGATCGCCATCGAACTCGTTCAGCCCGGCACCGGCCAGACCACCAAAGAGCCGAACGCGGCAGCGGTCACGGCACTCGCGGCCTACGCTGCCCAGAACGGCGTGCTCATCCTCACCGCCGGAACCTACGGCAACGTGCTGCGCTTCCTGCCGAGCGTCACCATCACCGACGCCCTCCTCGAAGACGCCCTCAGCGTGCTCGACGCCGGCTTCGCGAGCCTCACCGCCGCTGCCTCTGCCTCCACCCCCACCGCGTGATCACTTCCTCGCCGCGCCTTCACGATCGACTTTGCGCAAAAGCACCTAAAAACGCTCCGAAAGGTGCTTTTTCGCAAAGTCGCCATGCTTGCGGGGGCGGCAGGGGCGGCGACAGGTGAGCGGCGGCACATTCGAGGCGGGTGAGGCGGTCGAGCTCGCGGTCGTCGAGCGCAGCGGGTTCGTCGAGTCGCGGCACATCGGGTCGGCCGTCGTCGTGGGCCCAGACGGGGCGGTGCTGCGGATGCTCGGCGATCCCTCGGCGCCCGTGTTCCCCCGCTCGTGCCTCAAGCCGTTCCAGGCGCTCACCGTGCTCGAGGCCATCGCCGGCCACGCGGGCAGCACCACCCTTGCAACCGACGCCACCCCTGCGACCAGCGTCGACCTCGATGCCGTGCAGACCGTGCTGGCCACCGCGAGCCACGCCGGAACAGCGCGGCACGTCGAAGTGGTGGACTCGATCCTCACGAAGGGCGGGCTCGGCCGCGAAGACCTGAAGTGCCCCGCCGACTGGCCCGGCGACTCCGACGCGCGCAACGAACTCGTGCGCGAACGTGCCGGGCGGGCATCCGTCTACATGAACTGCTCGGGCAAGCACGCCGCCATGCTCTACGCCTGCCGGCTGAACGGATGGCCGACCGAAACGTACCTCGAACTCGATCACCCCCTGCAGCAGCGCATCGCGCAGACCGTCGAGCGCCTTACGGGCGAACCCATTACGGCGACGGGAATCGACGGCTGCGGGGCCCCCATCCATGCCGTTTCGCTGATCGGTCTCGCCCGCGGAATCGGCCGCATCACGGCCGCCACCGAGGGCCCTGCGGCAACTCTGACGGCATCGGTGCTGGCCAACGGCTGGGCCATCGACGGCCCCGGACGCGCCAACACCCTCGTCATCGACGAGCTGCACGTGCTCGCCAAGCTCGGCGCCGAGGGCGTCATGGTGATGTCGGTCACGAGTCAGACAGCGCCCGCCCAGCACCCCGCGTCATCGGAAACTGCAGCCTCGGCCGGCACCACCGTCGCCCTCAAGATGCTCGACGGCAACCTCCGTGCCGCGTCGCTCGTCGGCCTCACGCTGCTGGTCTCGGTCGGGGCCCTCACGCAGGCGCAACTGGATGCCCTGCTCCCCCACCTCGACCTCACGGTGTATGGCGGCACAGCCCCCGTCGGCGCCATCCGCGTCTCCCCCAACGTGTAGCCGCTGACCTCTCGCTACTGCGTGCGCGCCAACCTCTTCGCGCGAGCCGCGCGGGTGACCTGCGCCACGACGACGATCACGATCGCGAGGATGAACACCGCCGACGCGATCACGTTGGCCTCAGCCGGGATTCCGCGGGCCGCCGCGATGTAGATGAACTTCGGAAACGTATCGACCGCACCCGAGTTGAAGTTCGTGATGATGAAGTCGTCGAAGCTCAGCGCGAACGAGAGCAGCGCGGCCGCCGCAATACCCGGGATCAGCAGCGGAAACGTGATGCGCCAGAACACGGCCGAAGGCGAGCCGTACAGGTCGCGCCCCGCCTCCTCGAGCGCCGGGTCGAGCGACGACACCCGTGCCTTCACCGTGACCACCACGAACGAGATGCAGAACATCGTGTGCGCGATGATGATCGTGCCGAGGCCCTTGTTCACTCCGAGCGACAGAAACTGCGCCGCGAGCCCCGCGCCGAGCACGACCTCGGGGGTCGCCATCGGCAGAAACAGCAGCAACGAGATGAGCGAGCGCGCCCGGAAGCGGTAACGCACCAGCGCGATCGCGATCGCCGTGCCCAGGATGGTCGCCAGCACGGTCGCGACGACACCCACGATGATGCTGTTCACGAACGCGTCGCACACGCCCTGGGCATCGCAGACGTGCGTCCACTTGTCGAGCGTGAAGCCCTGCCACGCGATGTTGAGCTTGCCCGAATTGTTGAACGAGAAGATGAACGTGTACGCGATCGGAATCAGCAAGAAGATGAGCGCCAGCGCCGTGTAGATCGGCAGCCCCAGCCCACGAAAACGGATGCGCGAACGCCGACGCGGCGAGGCCGGCAGCGGCGCCTCCAGCGTCGACGCCAGCCCGCCCGGCGTCGACGACGCATACCCTGCTCGAGAAGTCGTGGCGCTCATATCAGGTCTTCCGTTCCGGCCCGGCGCACGTAGATGCCGACGATGATGAGAATGACCGCCATCAAGACGATCGAGAGCGCCGCGGCTATCGGATAGTTCTGCAGCACCAAGAAGTTCGCCTCGATGGCATTACCGACCATCGAGGTCTGCGAACTGCCCAGAAAGTCGTTGCTCGCGTTGATGTAGTCGCCGGCAGCCGGGATGAACGTGAGCAGCGTTCCCGAGACGATACCCGGCATCGACAGCGGTACCGTCACCTTTCGAAAGGTGGTCCACGGCGACGCGTACAGGTCGGCGCCCGCCTCGATGTACCGCGTGTCCATCCGCTCGAGCACGGCGTACAGCGGCAACGTCATGAACGGAATGAAGTTGTAGGTGAGGCCGAACACCACGGCGAACGGAGTGCCCGTGATGTGCCCGTCGGTCGGCAGCACCGAGAGCGCCTTCAGCACCGGCACCACCGGCCCCTCGTCGGAGAAGAGCTGCTTCCAAGCGAGCGTGCGCAGCAAGAAGCTGATGAAGAACGGAGCGATCACGAGCGTCAGCAGCAGGCTCTGCGCCAGCGGCCAGCGCCGCATCTTCACCCCGATGAAGTAGGCCATCGGGTAGCTGATCACCAGCGCGAACACCGTCGCGAGAATCGCATAACCGAACGCCCGGAAGATGAGCGGCAGGTACTGCCCCACAGCATCCGTGTAGTTCTGCCACTGAAAACCGGCCGAATACTGCCCGATGTCGCCGTCGATCACCGGCTGCTGAAACGACGTGAAGATCAGCGAGATCAGCGGCGCGATGAAAAACAACAGCAGGTACAGGATGCCCGGCAGCAGCAGCACGAGCGCGATCCAGCTGCGCTTGCGGCCCGCCGGCTCAGTACCGTTCGCCCCGCCCGTACTGGTCGGCGCCGATGAGAACGCGGTGAATGCCATGGTCGTTACGCCTTCTCGAGCGCGTCGTCGGCCGTGAGTCCGGCCGCGACCGCGGCGTCGTGGATGCCCGCAGCGACCTCGTCCGGAGCATCCTCCAGCCCGAAGCCGTGCTCGACGGCCCAGCTCACCCAGACCTCGGCGCCCACGTGCACGACCGGGCCGAACACCATGTTCTGGGCGAACACGATAACGTCGCCCACACCCGGAATCGCGATGACGTACTGGGTACTCACGCCGCTGAACGACACGTCGATCACGCGCCCTGGGCCGAGCACGTTGCGCCCGGCTACGGGTGCCGGAGCTTCGGTGAGCAGCGTGAGCTTCTCGGGGCGCACGCCGACGGTGACGGTGCCCGAGCGACGCGGGGCACGGGCATACGGAACGGTGATGGATGCTGCGCCAACAGCGACGGTCAGAGCATCCGGAGTCGTGCCCGACACGGGCCCCGTGAACAGATTGGATTGCCCGAGAAAGTTCGCGACGAACGCCGTGCGCGGCAGTTCGTAGAGCTCTTCGGGGGCGCCCATCTGCTCGATCTGGCCCTTGTTCATGACCGCGATGGTGTCGGCCATGGTCATGGCTTCCTCTTGATCGTGGGTGACGTGCAAGAAGGTGAGGCCGACCTCGGTCTGAATGTCTTTCAGCTCGAGCTGCATCTGGCGGCGCAGCTTGAGGTCGAGCGCGCCGAGCGGTTCGTCGAGCAGCAGCAGGGCCGGCCGATTTACAATGGCGCGGGCGAGAGCGACGCGCTGTTGCTGACCGCCCGAGAGGCTGCCCGGCTTGCGCGCCGCCAGGTGGTCGAGCTCGACGAGGCGCAGTGCCTCGTGCGCCTTCTCGACGGGCGAGGCGATGCTTCGCCGGCGCAGGCCGAAGGCGACGTTCTCGAGCACGGTCATGTGCGGAAAGAGCGCGTACGACTGAAAAACGGTGTTGACCGGGCGCTGGTACGGCTTGGTCGAGGTGACGTCTTTGCCGCCGATGATGATGCGGCCCTCGGTCGGCTCTTCGAGGCCGGCGACCAGCCGCAGGGTCGTGGTCTTGCCGCACCCCGACGGGCCCAGCAGCGCGAAGAACGAGCCCTCGGGAATGAACAGATCCAGCGACTCGATGGCCGTGAAGCCCGGAAAACGCTTCTGGATTCCGACCAGTTCGAGGTCGGCGCCTTTCTCGGCGAAGGTACCGGTAGCCATCAAGAACCCAGCAGAATCTTCTGGAACTGCGCCTCGTAGTTCGTCTCTTCGGTCGGCGTGAGCGTGCGGAAGACGTGCACCGTCGACAGAGTGTCGGCGTCAGGGAAGATGAGCTGGTTCGAGGCCAGATCGGGATCGATGGCATCCATCGCTTCTTTTGCCCCGTCGACCGGCGTGATGTAGTTCACCCATGCGGCCAGCTCGGCGGCGACCTCGGGCTCGTAGTAGTAGTTCATCACGGCCTCGGCGTTCGCCTTGTGCTTCGACCCCATCGGCACCACGAAGGTGTCGTTCCAGAGCGTTCCGCCCGAGTCGGGAATGGCGAACTGCCACTTGTCACCGGCCGTCGCGTTGAGCGACGTGATGTCGCCCGACCAGCAGATGGCCGCGAACGTGTCTTCGTTCTGCAGGTCGTTGAGGTACTGGTTGCCCTTGATGTTGCGCACCTGGCCGTTCGACACCTGTTCGGTGAAGGCATCGACGGCCTTGCCGTACTCGCTGTCGCCCCAGCTGCCGGTGATGTCTACGCCTTGCGAGAGCATGATGAGGCCCATCGTGTCTCGCATCTCGCTCAGCACGCCGACGCGGCCCTTGAGCTCGGGGCTCCACAGGTCTTCGATGCTCTTGAGGCCGTTGGGCACCTTCTCGGTGTTCCAGCAGATGCCCGCGAAGCCGCCCTGCCAGGGCAGCGACAACTGGCGGCCCTTGTCGAAGTCGGGGTTGGCGAACGCCGAGCTGAGGTTCTTGATGTTCGGGATGCTCGCGTGATCGAGGGTCTGCAGGTAGCCGAGGCGCACGAGGCGCGCCACCATCCAGTCGGTGAGGCACACGGTGTCGGTGCCGATGTCTTGGCCCAGGGCGAGCTGGTCTTTCACCTTGGCGTAATAGGTGTTGTTGTCATCGACGGCCACGTTGTACGTGACCGTGATGCCCGACTGCTGCTGGAACGCGACGAGCGTGGGGTAGTTGCCTTCGTCGTCTTCGTCCATGTAGGCCGGCCAGTTGTCCCAGACGAGCGTCTTGTCGGTGGCCGAGACGTCGGTGGCGGGAGTCAGGGCGGCCTTCGCAGCGGTCTGCGGTGCACATGCGGCGAGCGTGAGCGCGCCGGCGCCAAGACCCAGCGTGCCGAGAAAGCCGCGGCGGCTCATGCTGAGCCTCTTCGCCTTCTGCATGGCCTGCGAGTGCTTGATCGCCTCGATGATCATCGGGTCTTGTGGGGGTTGCAACGGCATCGGTGAGTCACTCCTCGGGCTGTGGGTGAGCGGGCCTGTTCTCAGACAGGGGCCGAAATCAGTGTCTCGATACTTGCATACGCCGTAGCGGTTTCACAGTCGCGCACACGAAAAGCGCGATCTCGAAACATAATCTTTACGAAATCAGCACAGAATTCGTGATTTGACCGACGAATTCGTTGTCTGTGCCTTCGTGAAGTCGATAAGCGTCAGTTATCGCGAGTTGCGTCGGAATCGGCGGTGGCGACATCGATGACAAGAACCGTCACGTTGTCGCGCCCCCCGTTCGTCAGCGCGGCGCCCACCAGCGCCGAAGCGGCATCCCATGCCGAACCCTCGCGGCCGAGGTAGTGCGCGATGCCGTGGTCGGTGAGCTCTTTGGTGAGTCCGTCGCTGCAGATCAGAATGCGCTGCCCCGCCTGCAGCTCGAGCAGCGAGTAGTCGGGCACGGGCTTCTCGTGAAAGCCGACGGCGCGGGTGATGATGTTGCTGTCGGGATGAGTCTCGGCCTGTTCGGCGGTGATGAGCCCGGCATCCACCAGCTCTTGCACCACGGAGTGATCGACGGTGAGCCGGTGCAGAGCACCGTTCACGAACTGATAGACCCGCGAATCGCCGATGTTGAAGACGGCCCACTTCGGGTCGCCGTCGACGAGGCTGAGCGCGACGCCGGTGACGGTCGTTCCGGTGCCGAGGGTGGTCGCGTCGCCGACTAGATCGATGTCGGTCAGCGCCTGCGACAGCGCGTCGTCTATGACGTCGCCTGTCGTGAACGGGGCGTCGCCCACCGCGCCGAGCCGCTTGACCACGGCGTCACTGGCCACATCGCCCGCCGCGTGGCCGCCCATGCCGTCGGCCACCGCGAAGATCGGCGGATGCGCGACCACACTGTCTTCGTTGACGGCGCGCCGCTTGCCGACATCGGTGAGCGCCGCCCACGATACGTCGAACGACCTGGTCGGATCAGCCGGGCTGGTGACACGGAACGTCGCTGTTCTCTCGCCGATCTGCGTCACGCGAATTCTCTTTCTGACCAGCTGCTGTTACGGGTGTACAGCTCCACGTCACAACTGTAGACGACCGCGCCACCGCGCAAGCACACCGGTGTGACCTGTTCGGGTGTCGATGGCTGGCGTCGTCGTTGCGCGGCAAACTATCGATTTCGAGGGCAGAATCGAGGGATTGCTACGGATCCGCTTGCCGAGGCATCCATCCACTGACAGAATCGAGCCATGAGCCCCAAGCCGCGCACAGCGCATCTCGACGACACGTCGAAGGCGATCATCGAGCAATTGCAAGACGATGGCCGCCGCTCGTACGCCGAAATCGGTAAAGCCGTCGGCCTGAGCGAGGCCGCTGTGAGGCAGCGTGTGCAGAAACTGACCGAGACCGGCGTCATGCAGATCGTGGCCGTCACCGATCCATTGCAGCTCGGTTTCTACCGGCAGGCCATGATCGGCCTCAAGGTCACCGGCGACACCAGGGTCGTCGCGGATGCGCTTGCCGCCCTCTCTGCGGTCGACTACGTCGTACTCACCGCCGGCACCTTCGACATCATGGTCGAAGTGGTCTGCGAGAACGACGACGACCTCATCACGCTGCTGAACTCCGACATCAGAACGCTGCCCGGCGTGCTCTCTACCGAAACATTCGTCTATCTGAAACTGCACAAGCAGCTCTACAACTGGGGAACGAGATAACTCATGACCATCACCGAATCCACCGCCGCTGCCGCTGCTGCCGCGGGCTCCGGGCCCACCGATTCGTCGCCCACCGATTCTTCGATCTCGAGCAAGTTCGACGAGGCCGACCTGCAGCAGAAGGCGAAAGACCACCTGTGGATGCACTTCGCCCGCCAATCCGTCATGGAGAGCGGTGCCGGGGTGCCCATCATCGTCAAGGGCGACGGTCACCACATCTGGGACAGCAGGGGCAAGAAGTACTTCGACGGCCTCTCCGGCCTGTTCGTCGTGAACGCCGGGCACGGGCGGCAGCGCCTGGCTGACGTTGCTGCGAAGCAGGCCGCTGAGCTGTCGTTCTTTCCGCTCTGGTCGTACGCGCATCCGTCGGCCATCGAGCTGGCCGACAGGCTCGCCGGCTACGCGCCCGGCGACCTCAACCGCGTCTTCTTCTCCACCGGCGGCGGCGAGGCGGTCGAGACCGCGTTCAAGCTCGCCAAGTACTACTGGAAGCTGCAGGGCCGACCCACCAAGCACAAGGTCATCTCGCGTGCGGTCGCCTACCACGGCACCCCGCAGGGCGCTCTGGCCATCACCGGCATTCCGGCTATGAAAGAGATGTTCGAACCGGTCACCCCGGGCGGGTTCCGTGTGCCGAACACGAACTTCTACCGCGCCACCGAGCACGCCGACAATCTCGAAGACTTCGGGGTGTGGGCGGCGGATCGCATCGAAGAGATGATCCAGTTCGAAGGCCCCGAGACGGTCGCCGCGGTGTTCTTGGAGCCCGTGCAGAACTCCGGCGGCTGCTTCACGCCGCCTCCCGGATACTTTCAGCGCGTACGAGCCATCTGCGACAAGTACGACGTGCTGCTGGTCAGCGACGAGGTCATCTGCGCGTTCGGTCGCATCGGCCACATGTTCGCCTGCGACGAGTACGGTTTTGTGCCCGACATGATCACCTGCGCGAAGGGCATGACGAGCGGCTACTCCCCCATCGGCGCCACGATCGTTTCAGATCGCGTCTACGAGCCGTTCAAGCACGGCCAGACCTCGTTCTACCACGGCTATACCTTCGGCGGGCATCCGGTTTCTGCCGCGGTCGCGTTGGAGAACCTCGACATCTTCGAAGAAGAGAAGCTGAACGAACGCGTGCGGGCTAACTCGCCCGCCTTTCGTTCGACGCTCGAGAAGCTCAACGACCTGCCGATCGTGGGCGATGTGCGCGGCGATGGTTACTTCTTCGGCATCGAGCTGGTCAAAGACAAGGTCACCAAAGAGACGTTCGACGACGACGAGTCCGAGCGGCTGTTGCGCGGCTTCTTGTCGAAGGCGCTGTTCGAAGCGGGGCTGTACTGCCGGGCCGACGACCGGGGCGACCCCGTCATTCAGCTCGCCCCACCGCTGACCATCGGCCAGCCCGAGTTCGACGAGATCGAGGGCATTCTGCGTTCAGTGCTCACCGAGGCGTGGGCGCAGCTCTGAGGTGGGTGCGAGGCGGGCAGAACGGATGACCGGGGTCAGCTACTGGGCCGACTCGGCTCCGCCCGGGCATCCGCGGGCCGCGCTCGAAACCGACCTCGACACCGACGTGTGCATCGTCGGGGGTGGCCTCACGGCGCTCTGGACCGCGTACTACCTCGCCCGCGCCGACCCCACCCACTCGATCGTCATCCTCGAGAAGCAGACGGTGGGGTTCGGAGCCTCGGGGCGTAACGGCGGCTGGTGTTCGGCGCTGTTCCCGCGCTCGGCGGCCTCGCTCGAGCGCACCTACGGCTTCGACGCGGCGGTCGCCATGCGCCGCGCGATGGTCGACACCGTGACCGAAGTGGGCGCCGTGACGGCGGCCGAGGGCATCGACTGCGACTTCGCCCAGGGCGGCACCCTCACGTTCGCGATGAATCCCGTGCAGGTCGCCGCCGCGCGTGCCGACGTCGCCGAGGCCGCCCGCTTCGGCGTCGACGCGCTCGCCTATCGCGCCTTCGCCGCGCCACGCGCCTTCGCCGCGCCGCCCGCCCCCGCCTCCGGATCCGGCGAGAGCGACCTCTCCGGACGAGAGATGCCGCCCCGCACATCGCTCTCGTCCGAAGGGGTCGCTCTCGCCGAACGGGAGGCCCACCAGCAGCGGAACGGGCATCCTGCCGGCGCGTTGGGAGCGTCATTCGATCCCGCGTGCGCGCGGCTGCACCCGATGAAGCTCGTGCAGGGCCTCGCGCGCGTCGTCGAACGGCTCGGGGTGACGATCTACGAGCACACCGAGGTCACCGGGTGGGAGCCGCGCCGGGTCGAGTTCGCGCGGGGCACGGTGCGCTGCGACCGCATCGTCATCGCCACCGAGGCCTATGGATCGCAGCTGCCCGGCGTCGGCCGTCGCATCCTGCCGTTGTACTCCCTCATGATCGCCACCGAGCCGCTGCCCGACGAATTCTGGCAGCAGGCCGCACTCCCCCACGGCAGCACCTTCAGCGACTATCGGCACCTGCTCATCTACGGCCAGCGCACGGCAGACAACCGGTTCGCGTTCGGCGGACGTGGCGCCCGCTATCACTTGGGATCGAGCATCCGCCCCGCCTACGACCAGGTGGATCAGGTGTTTCGTCACCTTCGCGACACGCTCGTCGACCTGTTTCCCGACGCGTTCGATGCAGCCGTGACGCATCGCTGGGGCGGGCCGATCGGTGTTCCGCGCGACTGGCACGCCTCGGCGGCGTTCAACCCGCGCACCGGAATCGCCTTCGCGGGCGGTTACGTGGGCGACGGCCTCAGCACCACCAACCTGGCCGGGCGCACGCTGACGGCCCTCATGACCGGTCAAGACCTGACAGGCACCCTGGCACCGGAAGCAGTCGCGCCCTCGACCGCCCGGGCGACCGGCCCGCACACCGGCCCGGGCCACGCGGCTGCCTACATCCGCGGTTACGACCTCACTCGGCTGCCGTGGGTCAACCACCTCTCACCCCGTTGGGAGCCCGAACCGCTGCGCTTCATCGGAGCCAACCTGGGCCTGACCTCCGCCGACCTCGCCGACCGTGAAGAGCGTCTGACCGGGCGCTCCTCCCGCACCGCGAAGCTGCTCGGGCCGCTCACCGGCCACTGAAGCGTCAGGGCTGAAGGCGCGTGACCTGCCAGGAACGGGCATCCGGTGTTGACGAAGGGCCGTCGAGCGTGTCGGGCGCCGGCGTGTAGACGAGCCTGTCGTGCAGGCGTGAACGCCGCCCCTTCCAGAACTCGATGCGCGACGGGATCAGCCGATACCCGCCCCAGTGCTCCGGACGCGGCACGGGCCCGCCCTCAGGATGCGCAGCACCGAGCTCAGCGACCCGCCGCTCGAGGTCGGCCCGCGCACCGAGCGGCTGCGACTGAGCGCTCGCTATCGCGGCGATCTGCGACTTGTACGGCCGGCCAGCGAAGTACGCATCGCTCTCGGCCGCACTGACCCGCTCGACGCTCCCCTCGATGATCACCTGGCGCTGCAATAGGTACCACGGAAACAACGCGCTGGCCACCGGATGCTCGCCCAGCGCCCGACCCTTGCGCGAGTCGTAGTTCGTGAAGAACTCGAAGCCGCCTGCACGAACACCCCGCAACAGAACCGTTCGGCTGCTCGGGGTGCCTTCGGCGTCTACCGTGCTGAGCACCATAGCATTCGGCTCGGACAGACCGGCCCCCTCGGCCTCCCCCAACCACACCTGAAACTGCACGAACGGGTCGGCGTCGAGGTCGGACTCGTCGAGGGGGGTTTCGCCGAAATCGCGATGGGTGTGCAGAGAATCGTGTGAGTCTTGCGTGTCGTGTGAGCGTTGCGTGTCGAGTGAGTCAGCCATGGCAGGCCAACGCTACCCGTGATCGCGGCGGCACTCCAGTTGTACACAGATGGTTGACGGCGGAGGTTATGCACAATGTCTGATCTCAGCGAGCCACCTGCCGACGGGCGGTTATACAGTCGGAGCATGACAGCAATAACACTCGAATCCGAGGCCGAGGCGGGCCTCGCTAAGCCGGTACCCGGTAGCCCCGTGCCCGGTAGCCCCGTGCCCGGTACACCCGTGCCCGGTACGCCCGTACCCGAATTCCTCGTACGCACCGACAGCCCGATTGGGCGCATCGAACTCACCGCCGATGACGAGGCGATTACGTCGCTCAGTATGGAACGGGTCGATACGCTCCCCCACGACGACCTCGCTGAGCGCACGAATCCGGTGCTCGACGAAGCGCTGCGGCAACTCGCCGAGTACTTCGCGGGCACTCGCAGAGAGTTCGACCTCCCGCTGAAGATGGCGGGCACCCCGTTTCAGCAGGCGGTCTGGGCTCAGCTCCAGCGAGTCGGTTGGGGCGAGTTCGTGTCGTACGGCGAGCTCGGGCTGGCCGCAGGCAGACCGGGTTCGGGCCGGGCGGTGGGTGGTGCTGTCGGGGCGAATCCGATCCCCATCATCGTCGGCTGCCACCGAGTTCTCGCATCGAACCAGAAGATCACCGGCTACAGCGGCGGCAACGGCATTCCCACCAAGGTCTGGCTGCTCGACCACGAGAGCATCGGGCACCTGTGAGCGAGCACGATCCTGAGGCTGGCGCGAAACCATCGGGCGCCGCGATCGCCCCGGGGATTGCGACGGCGACGCCGACTGCGAGTGCGACTGCGACTGGAACTGCGACTGCGACTGCGCACGCAGTGCGCGAAGCCATCGCGGTGGGCGACGACGGCAAAGCACGCTGCATCTGGGCCGGCAACGACCCCGACTACCGGCCGTACCACGACAACGAGTGGGGAAAGCCGCTCCACGGCGACCGCCCGCTGTACGAGAAAATCAGCCTCGAAGGGTTTCAAGCCGGGCTGTCGTGGATCACCATTCTGCGGCGCAGGCCCGCCTTCCGCGCGGCGTTCTCGAACTTCGACATCGAAACGGTCGCTGATTTCACCGACGACGACGTCGAAAGACTCGTGACAGACGCCTCCATCATCAGACACCGTGGCAAGATCCAAGCGGCCATCAACAACGCCAACGTCACGCGGCAGCTTGTGGAGGAACGAGGTGACGGAGCGCTCGATGCTCTTGTCTGGAGCTTCCAGCCCCACGAGAAACGACCACGGCCCCGCACGCTAGACGATTTCGTCGCGACTACCCCAGAGTCCGTGGCGCTCAGCAAAGAGCTTAGAAGGCTGGGCTACAAGTTCGTCGGACCGACCACCATGTACGCGCTCATGCAGTCCGCCGGGCTCGTCGACGACCACGTGGAGGGGTGCTTCCTGGCTGTCGACTGAACCCTGAGATCGACTCGCGCGGGCGATCCCGTCGCGCTGCGAGATCTCACACGCGCGAAACCCGCAGCGAAATCTGACACCCGTAAAACCGTCAGCGAAATCTGACATACGCAAGACCGTCAGCGAAGTCCCACACGGACTACACCGTCAGCGAAATCTCGCCTTCGCCGGTCTGAGCGAGGTCGAGCCCGCTCAACCGTGCCCAATCGATGATTTCACCGATCGTCGCGAAGTCCACCCCAGACTCGAGCAGGGCACGAGTCAGCTCGCCCTTAGCGTGTTTGTTGAAGTGATTGAGCGCTCGCACCGCGCCATCGTCCCCTGCCGTGACGACCCGCAAGAAGTACGAGTTGGGGCGAGCATCCACCGGCGAAAGAGCGACGTAACCTTCGGAGCGAAAGTCGAGCAGAAGGCCCGGCTCCCCGGCAAGGGCGCGCGAACCGAGCGGCGCCCAGTGCTTCTTGAGCGAGCCGCTCGTCAGCACCTCAGACGGAAGGCGGGAGTCGTGAGATAGGCGGTACGCCGGAATGGCATCGAGTGCCCCGATCGGGCCGAAGAGGGCCGACTGGATGATCAGATGCTCGCCCGCGAACGCTCGAGCCGCAGACGACAACGTCGGTGCGTCGAGAGCATCGAAGATCACGCCCGTGTAGCGGTCGAGCGCCGGCATGGTCGGCGACAGCGTCACCCGGCGGTTGCGGATGACCTCGTCGTGCTGAGTGCGACCCAGCTTGAGAGCGGCGATCGTCGCAGAAGGGTCACGCGCGAGGGTACGCACGGCACGAACGAGTTCGGCCCGACGCGGCCTCAGCTTCGCGAAGCGAAGGGAGGCCAGGTCGAGCCGAGCATCCGCGCCGCCGTCTCGTTTCGTCTCAGACGGGGGCAGAACGATGAGCAACGGTACTAAGAAACGAGCTCTGCAGCCCGCGCAACGATGGTCACGCGATCGTTCTCGACCGACAAAAAGCCCTCGTCAGCCTGAGCTACGATGCGCTGGCCATCGACCAGGGTGACACGAACTTCACCCTCGGCCAAGATGGCGAGCAGCGGCTCGTGTCCGCGCAGAATACCGATCTCGCCCTCGGAGGTCTTCGCGATCACCTGGCGCGCACCGCCCGACCACACTTCGTGGTCGGCGGCGACGACACTCACCTGGAGCGGCGCGGAATCCGAAACATCGGCCATGGTTAGCCGTCTTCTTTCTGAATCTGAGCCCACTTCTCTTCGACGTCGGAGATGTTACCGACGTTGAAGAAGGCCTGCTCGGCCACGTGGTCGAACTCGCCGTTCGCGATGGCCGAGAACGACTCGATGGTGTCTTTCAGCGGAACCGTCGATCCTTCGACACCCGTGAACTTCTTGGCCATGTAGGTGTTCTGCGAGAGGAACTGCTGAATACGACGAGCCCGTGAAACGGTGATCTTGTCTTCTTCAGAGAGCTCGTCGACACCGAGGATGGCGATGATCTCCTGCAGTTCTTTGTTCTTCTGCAGAATCGCTTTGATGCGAACAGCCGTGTTGTAGTGGTCGGCACCCAAGTAGCGGGGGTCGAGAATACGGCTGGTCGAGGTCAGCGGGTCGACGGCCGGGTAGAGGCCGCGCGACGCGATCTCGCGCGAGAGCTCGGTCGTTGCATCCAAGTGCGCGAAGGTCGTCGCCGGAGCCGGGTCGGTGTAGTCGTCAGCGGGAACGTAAATGGCCTGCAGCGAAGTGATCGAGTGACCGCGCGTCGAGGTGATGCGCTCCTGCAGAACGCCCATCTCGTCGGCGAGGTTCGGCTGGTAACCCACGGCCGACGGCATGCGGCCGAGCAGCGTGGAAACCTCGGAACCGGCCTGCGTGAAGCGGAAGATATTGTCGATGAAGAGCAGCACGTCTTGCTTCTGCACGTCGCGGAAATACTCCGCCATCGTCAGAGCCGACAGAGCGACACGAAGACGCGTTCCCGGCGGCTCGTCCATCTGGCCGAAGACAAGGGCGGTCTTGTCGAAGACGCCCGCCTCCTCCATCTCCATGATGAGGTCGTTGCCCTCACGGGTGCGCTCACCGACACCGGCGAACACCGACACACCACCGTGATCTTGCGCCACGCGCTGGATCATCTCCTGGATGAGCACGGTCTTGCCGACACCGGCACCGCCGAACAGGCCGATCTTGCCACCCTGCACGTACGGCGTCAGAAGGTCGATGACCTTGATGCCGGTTTCGAACAGGGTCGTCTTCGACTCGAGCTGGTCGAACGCCGGAGGCTGGCGGTGAATCGGCCAGCGCTCGGTGATCTCGATCTTCTCGCCGTTGATCGTTCCGTCGGGGTCGGCGTTCAGCACGTCACCGATGACGTTGAAGACCTTGCCCTTGGTGACGTCGCCGACGGGAACCGAGATCGGCGCTCCGGTGTCGGTGACCTCCTGGCCACGAACCAGACCGTCGGTCGGGTTCAGCGAGATGGCGCGAACCAGGTCGTCGCCGAGGTGCTGAGCGACCTCGAACGTGATCGCGCGAGTCTCGCCCTCGATGGTCACGGTCGACTTCAGGGCGTTGTAGATGCCCGGAATCGCGTCGTGCGGAAACTCGATGTCAACGACCGGGCCGGTGACGCGGGCGATGCGGCCGATGCCGGGCGCCTTCGTCTCGGCGGCAGCTGGCGAAGTATCGGTTGCTGTCGGTGTCATAACTTCTTTCCTTCTTCTAAAACTTCGGATGCCCGGCGAGCGTGCGGGGTGGGGCTAACGTGCGGGCGTCAACGCGTCGGCGCCGCCCACGATCTCGGAGATCTGCTGCGTGATCTCGCTCTGGCGGGCGTTGTTGGCGAGGCGGGTGTAGTCCCGGATGAGCTTGTCGGCGTTGTCGCTGGCCGACTTCATAGCCCGCTGACGAGCGGCGTGCTCGGAGGCCGCACTCTGCAGCATGGCGTTGAAGATACGGCTTTCGATGTAGACCGGAAGCAGAGCATCCAGAACGTCGCCGACCTCGGGCTCGAACTCGTATAGCGGAAGCACCTCGGTGGGGCCGGGCGTCTCCATCTCTTCGACGACCTCGAGTGGAAGCAGCCGCACGATCTCGGGAACCTGAGAGACCATGCTCACGAAGCGGTTGTACACGATGTGGATCTCGTCGACGCCGCCCTCGGCCGCATCTTTCACGAAGATCTCGACCAGCGCGTCGCCGATCTCTTTCGCGACCTCGAACGTGGGTTGGTCTGTTCCGCCGGTCCACGTCTGCAGAGCGACACGCTTGCGAAAAGCGAAGTACGCGGCAGCTTTACGACCGACCACGAAGTAGTCGACCTCTTTGCCCTCGCTGCGCAGCAGCGTGGTCAGCTGTTCGGACTCCTTGAGAACGCTCGAGCTGAAGGCACCGGCGAGACCGCGGTCGGAGGCGAAGACGACGACAAGCGCACGCTCCACCTTCTCGGGCTCCGTCGTCAGAATGTGGTCGACGTTCGAGTACGTGGCAACCGCCGACACGGCACGGGTGACCGCGCGCGCGTAGGGAGATGATGCCGCGACCCGGGCCTGGGCCTTCTGAATTCGGGAGGCGGAGATGAGCTCCATCGCCCGAGTGATCTTCTTGGTCGTCTGGGCAGACTTGATCTTCTGCCGGTAGACCCTCAGCTGTGCGGCCATGGCTCAGCGACGACCCTTGACGATCTTCTCTTGGTTGACGTCTTCTTTTGCAGAAGCGTCGAACTTCTCGCTGCCGACCGAGGCGAGCGGCTTGCCCTCGCCGGTCTGGAACTCCTTCTTGAATTCCGAGACGCCCTTTTCCAAAGCTTCCACCACGTCGTCAGAGAGCACGTTCGTGTCACGGAGCTTGGTGAGCACGTCTGTGTTGCGACCGAAGTAGTCGAGCAGCTCGTGTTCGAAGCGCAGAATGTCTTCGACCGGAACCTCGTCGAGCTTGCCGTTCGTGCCGGCCCAGATCGAGACGACCTGGTTCTCGACGGGGTACGGCGAGTACTGCGGCTGCTTGAGCAGCTCGGTGAGGCGTGCGCCTCGGGCGAGCTGGCGGCGAGAGGCCGCGTCGAGGTCGGAGGCGAACATCGCGAACGCCTCGAGCGAGCGATACTGGGCCAGCTCGAGCTTCAGCGTGCCGGACACCTTCTTGATGCTCTTGACCTGGGCGTCACCACCGACGCGCGACACCGAGATGCCGACGTCGACCGCGGGGCGCTGGTTGGCATTGAACAGGTCGCTCTGCAAGAAGATCTGGCCGTCGGTGATGGAGATCACGTTGGTCGGGATGTATGCAGAGACGTCGTTCGCCTTGGTCTCGATGATCGGCAGGCCGGTCATCGAACCGGCACCCAGCTCGTCGGAGAGCTTGGCGCAACGCTCGAGCAGACGGGAGTGCAGGTAGAACACGTCACCGGGGTACGCCTCGCGTCCCGGCGGGCGGCGCAGCAGCAGCGACACGGCGCGGTAGGCCTCGGCCTGCTTCGACAGGTCATCGAAGATGATCAGAACATGCTTGGAGTCGTACATCCAGTGCTGGCCGATGGCCGAGCCGGTGTAGGGGGCGAGGTACTTGAAGCCGGCCGGGTCGGATGCCGGAGACGCGACGATCGTCGTGTACTCCATAGCCCCTGCGTCTTCGAGGGCGCCCTTCACCGAAGCGATGGTGGAGCCCTTCTGGCCGATGGCCACGTATATGCAGCGCACCTGCTTGTTGGTATCGCCTGACTCCCAGTTGGCCTTCTGGTTGATGATCGTGTCGATCGCGATGGCCGTCTTGCCGGTCTGGCGGTCGCCGATGATGAGCTGGCGCTGGCCGCGGCCGATCGGGATCATGGCGTCGATCGCCTTGATACCGGTCTGCATGGGCTCGTGCACGCTCTTGCGGCTCATGACGCCCGGTGCCTGCAGCTCGAGAGCGCGGCGCTCGGTGGTCACGATCTCGCCGAGACCGTCGATGGGCTTGCCCAGCGGGTCGACAACGCGGCCGAGGTAGGCGTCGCCGACCGGAACCGAGAGCACCTCGCCAGTGCGCTTCACCTCCATGCCTTCGACGATGCCGCTGAACTCGCCGAGAACGATGACACCGATCTCGTCTTGCTCGAGGTTCTGCGCCAAGCCCAGAGTGCCGTCGGAGAACGTGATGAGCTCGTTCGCCATGACACCCGGCAGGCCCTGCACGTGGGCGATACCGTCGGCGGCGTCGATGACGGTACCGACCTCCACGGCGCTAGCGGCGGTGGGCTCGTACGACTTGACGAAATCTTGGAGCGCGTTGCGGATCTCGTCGGGGCTGATCGTTAGTTCTGCCATTGCCAATCCTTTGATGTATAGGTAAAAGTATGCGGTCTGTGTAACCCGGCAGGCGGGTCAGGCCGTCAATTTCTGTCGAAGATCGTTCAGACGCGACTCGACGCTGCCGTCGATGACGTCGGCCCCGATCTGCACGCGCAGCCCGCCGAGTACCGACGGGTCGACGACCTGGTTGATCGCAAGTTCGCGCCCGTAGGTTCGGCCGAGGGCCGTGCGCAGACGCTCGACCTGCGTCGCGGCCAACGGCGTGGCGCTGGTGACGGTGGCGATCGACTGCCCGTTCGAGTCGGCGACGATGGATGCCGCGGTGTTCAGCAGCTCTTCGATACGACGCCCGCGGGGTTGCAGCACGAGGTGCCGCACGATGACGACGGTCTGTTCGGAGGCTTTGCCCTGCAGAAGCGCGTTGATCAGAGCGACCTTCGACTCCGGCGGACCGAAGCTCGAACTCACCGCCAGCTCGAGCGCAGAGTCCGACGACACGATCTCACCGAACTCGAACAGCTCGGCCTCGATCGAGAGACCAGCCGGGGCACTCGTCGCAATGACGCGCAACGCCACCTCTTCGATGCCGCTGAGCAGATCATCCGTATTCGACCACGTCGCCGAGGCGATGGTTGTCAACAGTGACAACGCGTCTGTGCTCAGGTCGTTGCCGAACACCCGTTCGATGAGTCCGGACTTCTCGGCCTGTTCGATCGACGGGTCGCTGAGCAGGCCGCGGAACTGAGCCGAGGCACCGATGATGCGGCCGGCGGCGAAGAGGTCTTCGCCCACCGACAACGTCAACGCACCCGGCGCGACGGCCGCAAGAGCGGCGTTCGACGACGTCAGAGCTAGTCTGCTTGCGCTTCCCATGCTTACGACGACACCGCCCCGGTGCTGGGAGCCCCGTTACTGGGAGCAGCGGCGCTGGCCGCAGCTTCGCTCGCTTCGAGATCGGCGAGGAACCGGTCGACGATGGCAGCCGAACGCTTGTCATCGGTGAGGCTCTCACCGATGACGCCCGACGCGAGGTCGATCGCGAGCGAGCCGACTTCGCTTCGAAGCGACACGACGGCCGCCTGACGCTCTGCTTCGATCTGCGACTGTGCAGTCGCAGCAATGCGCGCTGCCTCTGCGTTCGCCTGCTCTTTGAGCTCCGCGAGGATACGCTGGCCGTCGGTACGGGCCTGCTCACGAATCGAGCCGGCTTCGACGCGGGCATCCGACAGCTGTGCCGTGTACTGCGCCAGAAGCGCGTCGGCTTCTTTCTGCGCCGCATCGGCCTTCTCGATATTGCCCTCGATGGCTTCACCGCGGTCGTCGAGCAGCTTCTTCATGCGCGGCAGAACCAGGCGCCAGAAGAACACCAACAAGACGATGAAGCACACTGCACCCCAGAGCAGGTCTGGGGTTTCGGGCAGAATCGGGTTGTGGGTCGCTTCTTCAGCCGCAATCACTGTGGTCAGTGAATAAGACATCGTGCCTCCTTTCTAAACTCTGTGGTTTCGTGAGGCAGGGTTTAGGTGAAGATGAAGCCGACGGCGATACCGATGAACGCCAGCGCCTCGGTGAAGGCGATACCGATGTACATCAGCACCTGGAGACGGCCGGCCAGTTCGGGCTGGCGCGCGACGCCTTCGATGGTCTTGCCGACCACGATACCGACACCGATCGCCGGGCCGATGGCTGCGAGGCCATAACCGACGGTTGCGATGTTGCCGCTCAGCTCCGCAAGGGTCGAGATGTCTGCCACGTTGTTTCCTTCCGTTGGGGCTGTACGAGCGGATGCCCGCCAGCCTGCGTTTGTGGGGTGTTGCTAGGTGTGCGGTGTTGCTAGATGTGGGGTGTTGCTAGGTCTGAGTGGATCAGTGCTCGTCGGCCAGCGCGAGCTGGATGTAGACACCGGTCAGCAGAGTGAAGACGTATGCCTGCAGCACGGCGACCAGAATCTCGAAGAGCGTGAAGACGAAACCGAAGGCGAGTGTTCCGATGCCGAACAGGGCGAACCAGCCGCCGGCGGTGAACAAGAAAAACGACGTCGCCGAGAAGAACAGCACCAGCAGAAGGTGACCGACCACCATGTTCATCAGCAGTCGCAGCGTCAGCGTGACCGGGCGCAGGATGAACGTCGAAACGAACTCGATGGGCGCGACGATGATGTACAGCGGCAGCGGAACTCCGGGCGGGAACAGCGCATTCTTGAAGAACGCCCCCGGGTGTTTACGAACACCGGCGTAGATGAAGCAGACGTACGACACGATGGCCAGCACGATCGGCACACCGATCACCGAGGTGCCCGCGATGTTCAGCAACGGAATGATGCCCGTCAGGTTGAACAACAGGATCATGAAGAACATGGTCGTGAGAATCGGCAAGAAGCGTCGACCGTCTTTTTTGCCGAGCAGGTCTTCGGCGATGCTGACTCGAACGAAGTCGAGGCCCATTTCCACGAGACTTTGGAACCGCCCGGGCACGATCTTCATGCGGCGGGTGCCGATATAGAAGATCAGCACGATCGCCGCAACCGCGATGAAGCGGATGATCATGATGCGGTTGATCTCGAAGGGGGTGCCCGCGAAGAGCAACACATCGGGAAAGAATTCATTGATGGATGGACCCGTGAAGCTACCATCATCGGTTGCTAACGGGGCTAGCAGGTTTACAGCGTTAGATATCAGCGCTTTCTCCTGTATCGGGGCGTGGAGCTCAGCTCTCGCGTCGACGAACGGTGGGGGTGTGCTGCGAACCGGGCAAGAATACAGCCACGGGCAGCGAAACGAACGATCTTCAGCCTATCAACATATTCGGCCCCAGAACCAATCGAGTTCGGCATTATTTCGCCGATTCGGGCCTATTTGGGCCTAATTTCGACAATCGGTAGAAGTTAGTGGGGAAGAGTCGCGTCGCTGACGTACGGAAGCCGCGTTCGAGCGACCACGACGACATCGATCACGAGCGTCAGGATGACTCCCACGATGAGAAACCCGAACAGCAAGTACTTGTCGATGAACGGCTGGTCGCGAAGCAGCAGCGCGACCACGATGAAGATGACGAACTTGAGCAGCCACGAGCCGAGCACGATGGCGAAGAACATCACGGTGTACAGCGGAGATGAATACGACCGGTTGGCGATGAGGATGCTCGCGGCGGTGATGCCCAGAAAGACGAAGGCCATAGCCGCGCCGATGACCGCGCTCAGCACGCCGGTCCAGGAGTCGGCGAAATAGCCGATCACTCCCCCGACGATGATCAGCGCGATGGTGAGGATGCCCGCGAGCTTCAGCGCCCGCGTCAATACCAGGGTCGAGCTCAGCGTCACGGCCGGCGTGCTGCCAGGGGCGCCCGGGCGGGCATCCGGCGTGTTGCCCTCCGGCAGGTGGTCAGCGGTCGACACGTTTAGACATCCTTTTCATCGCTGGCCTGATCGAGCGGATCGAGGCCGGCACCTTCGGTGGAAATGACACTCTGCGCGGGGGCGAGTTGCACGGTGGCTTCGAGCGCCTTGCGCCGCGTGAGTGGTGCCAGAGTCAGCACGGTGCAGATGACCACACCGACCCCGAGAAACACGAACGCGAGCCAGTAGGGGTTCAGCACGAAGAACAGCAGGCAGCCGATCGACACCACGGCAGTCCAAGCATAGAAGATGAGCACCGCGTGCAACTGGGAGTGGCCCATGTCGAGCAGCCGATGGTGCAGATGCTTTCGGTCGGCGCTGAACGGACTCTTGCCGGCCCGCAGCCTGCGAAAAACCGCCAGACCGAAGTCCAGCAGGGGCAGCACAAGAATGGCGAACGGCAGCAGGATCGGGATGAACGCGGGAAGCAGCTGCGAACGGCCGAGCGGTGTCGGGTCGATCTGGCCGGTCACCGCGATTGCGCTCGTCGCCATGAGCAGTCCGACCAGCATCGACCCGGCGTCGCCCATGAACAGCTTCGCCGGATGCCAGTTGAGCGGCAGAAAGCCGATACAGGCACCGATCAGCACGGCCGTGATGAGCGAGGCCAGGTTGAAGTAGTCGGTGGGGCTCGTGAGCTTGGCGAGCATGTAGCTGTAGAAGAAGAACACGCTGTTGGCGATGATCGCGACGCCGGCGACGAGCCCGTCGAGGCCGTCGATGAAGTTGATAGCGTTCATCACCAGCACGATGGCGAGAACCGTGATGAACAGCGACATACCGCTCGAGCCGATGGTGCGGCCGCCGATGGGCAGAGAAACGATCTGCACGCCCTGCCAAGCCAGCAGAAGAGCCGCGATGACCTGGCCGGCGAGTTTGGTTACCCAGTCGAGATCCCAGATGTCGTCGGCTACGCCCAGTACCACAACGATGAGCGCGGCGCCGAGAATGGCGAGAATCGGCCCGGGGTTCATGAAGATGAGATCGAACCAGCTGATCTGCGAGGCGATGGCCGTGGCGGCGACGATGCCGAGGAACATTGCGACACCACCCAGCCGCGGGGTGGGCCGGGTGTGCACGTCACGCTCGCGGATCTTGGGGTAGAGCCGGTACTTCATGCTCAGCTTGTAGACCGCGATCGCGAGCAGGAACGTCACGATCGCCGAGAGGGCCCCGACGAGCAGGTAAAAACGCACGTCAGGCCGGTTCGGCGGCGCTGGGGGCGTCGGGAGCTGACGGTGGCGCGGGGGCCGACGGTTCGGCGGGCGCGGCGCTGTGGGTCGGCTCGGCAGGCGTGGCGCTGTCGGTCGGCTCGGCGGGTGCAGCGCTGTCGGTCGGCTCGGCAGGCACGGCGGGCGCGGTGATCAGCGCATCGCCGATCACGCTGCGCAGCTGCTCTTCGGTGATGACGCCGTGACGGATGATCGTGATGTGCTCGGGGTCGGTGGCGTCGACGATGGTCGAGGCGATACCGGCGGTGGAGGAACTCGTCGGTGACGGCGTGGGGGGCGCGGCCTGCAGGTACACCTCGACGCTGTCTCCGAGCATCCGCTGTGCCTCGGTGGCATCGAGAGCGGCGGGCTGCCCCGTGAGGTTCGCCGAAGACACGGCCAGCGGGCCCGTTTCGGCGAGCAACTCGAGGGCGATCGGGTCGGCCGGCATGCGCAGGGCGACGGTTCCGTCGGTGTCACCGAGATCCCACAGCAGCGACGAACGCGCGTCGACCACGATCGTGAGGCCGCCGGGCCAGAACGCTTCGGCAAGCGAGCGCACCGCATCACTGACGTGTTCGGCGAGGGCATCCAGTGTTGCGAGGTTCGGAATGAGCACCGGCGGCGGCGACTGCCGCGTGCGGCCCTTCGCATCGAGCAGGCGCTGCACGGCAGCGGGCGTGAACGCGTCGGCGGCGATGCCGTAGACCGTGTCGGTGGGGATCACCGCGAGCTCGCCACGGGAGATCGCCGCCCGCGCGAGCCGCATTCCGGCAAGAAGTTCGGCCGGAACCGTGCAGTCGTAGATGGCAGCCATATCGCTGACCATGATAGCTTGCGCCGCTGGCCGCCCCCTCGCGCACCGCCGCGCCTCCCCGGCGCGTCCTCGGGTGAGCGCGACACCTTCGGACGAGAGCGACCGCCCCTTTGACTCATGTCGACCGCAAGGGTCGCTCTGGCAGACCGGCCGCCAGCAGCAGCGCCCGAAGGCGGTGCGGATCGCGCAGATCGGGCATTCCCCATCGCACGAAGCGAAAGCCCTGGGCGCGAATGTGGTCTTCACGAATCTTCTCTTCGACGACGGCCTCGCCCGGTGTCATTCGACGCAGATACTCAGGTTTGAGGTACTTGGATACGCCATCGAACTCACCGACGAGCCGATACTCCGGCCATTCGAAGTCGGCAAAGTAATTTCCGCCTCGCGGGTTCGGGTGTTGTGACTGCAGTGCCGGCGGAGGGAAGCCGAAACGGTGCATCAGCACTCGCGCATACGACTCGCCCCCGTTGGCTGCGGCTCCGTCGGAGAAACGCACCGCGCGCAGTGCCTTGGCTCGTCCCCGTGAGGTAGTCGATGTGCCCAACGTTTCGAGCAATGCGTCATGATCGGTGACTCGAAGAGACCCCACGCGGCTGCGGTTCAGCGACTGGTCGAGAACGATGATCGATTGCGCCATCGGCGACGTTCTAGCGAGATCGATGAGTGTTCTGAGGTAGTCGGTGACGAGATATCCTTCTCTTTCGACCACTTGGTCGACTCGGCTCCGGTGGACCGATACGCCCTCCGGCCGGGCTGGGCCTGACCCCGGATCGACGAGGAGATGCACGAGAGACGGCCAGTCGCCCCAACGATCACAACCCCAGATGGCTGCCGCCGATTCGAACCCAAGCACCGGTTGTTCGCGCCTCGTGCGAACAACTGCATCGATTCGAGTGCGATACCGTCCCAAACTGTCGAGATGCGACCATTCGTCTGTTCTGGCGTAGGCACCGCGGCGCACCCGGAGCATCTCTCCCGAGAACGCTGCTCGTCTGAGCGCGCGATCGCTTTCTCCGACGCGGTTGAGTTCACGAACGAGGTGTAATGGCGCTGAGGTGGGCATGCCTCAGATTCGCGCACGGCGATGGAACGCCAGCACGCTGAGCGCCAATCTGTGCATAACCTGCCGAGGTCACGGCGCGGTGCACAACGTGCACGCGTCGGGCCGTGTGGTCGAGAGCGAGGTTTTCGGACGAGATGAGCCGCCGGGGCGGTCGCGCTCGTCCGAAAACCTCGCTCTCGCCAAAACCGGGACACGGGGCGAGAGGCGGGGGCACCGCGGGGGGCGGCGGGCGGGGCGGGTTAGCGGAGGGCGGTGGTGGCGCGGTCGCGGCCGGTGAGGTCGCGGTGGGTGGAGGGGGCGTGCCAGCCGTCGGCGGCGAGGAGGGAGCGGATGCTCGCTCCTTGCAGTTCGCCGTGCTCGATGACGAGGGTGCCGCCGGGCCGCGTGAGGCGCTGGGCGGTGCGGGAGACGTCGCGCACGACATCGAGGCCGTCTTCGCCGCCGTAGAGGGCGTGTTCGGGATCGAAGAGCCGCACCTCGGGGTCGCGCGGGATGGCTCCGGAGGGGATGTACGGGGGGTTCGAGATGACGACGGAGACGAGACCGTCGAGCTCGGGCAGGGCCACGGCGAGGTCGATGAATACGAGGCGGGCGTTGCGGGCATCCACAGTTCGGAAGTTCTGCTTCGCCCAGATGAAGGCGGCCGTCGAGTTCTCGACCGCGACGACGCTGGCGTGCGGTACTTCGGTGGCGAGCGAGAGCGCGATGGCACCGCTGCCGGTGCCGAGGTCGACGGCGAGGGGTGACGACGAGGCATCCGCTCGCAGGGTGTAGATGGCGAGACCGGCCACGAACTCGGTTTCGGGGCGCGGAACGAAGACTCCGGGGCCGACGGCGAGTTCGAGCGTGCGGAACGCCGCGAGACCGGTGATGTGCTGCAGCGGCTCGCGGGCGGCCCGGCGTTCGACCGCCTCGCTGATGCTGATGGCCTCGTCGACCGAGATCGCGCGATCGGTGACGGTCATCGCCTGAACCTGACCGCGGCTGGCACCGAGCACGTGGCCGATCAACAGTTCGGCGTCGACGTCAGGGGTCGGAACGCCAGCTCGGGCGAGAATCGCTACCGAGTGCTCGAGCACGGTTCGCACGGTAGGAGGCCGGTCGAGAGAGAGCACGCTCACGCTGCCCGCTCGATCGCGACCGATGCCGCGCTCTCGGGTTCGACCGTATGCGCGCTCACTCTGCGGTGCTGCCCAGTTCGGCGAGGCGGGCCTCTTCGTCGGCCTGGATGCACGACTCGACAACGGGCTCGAGAGCCCCGTTCATGACGGCGTCGAGGTTGTAGGCCTTGTAGCCGGTGCGGTGGTCGGCGATGCGGTTCTCGGGAAAGTTGTAGGTGCGAATGCGCTCGGAGCGATCCATGGTGCGGATCTGGCTCTTACGAACCGCCGACGCGGCCTCGTCGATCTCTTCTTGCTGCTTCGCGAGCACGCGGGCACGCAGCACGCGCATACCGGCCTCGCGGTTCTGCAGCTGGCTCTTCTCGTTCTGCATCGCCACCACGATTCCCGTGGGGAGGTGGGTGATGCGAACGGCGGAGTCGGTGGTGTTCACCGATTGGCCGCCGGGGCCGCTCGAACGGTACACGTCGATCTTGAGGTCGTTCGGGTTGATCTCGACCTCTTCGGGTTCATCCACCTCGGGAAAGACCAGCACGCCGGCGGCGGAGGTGTGGATGCGCCCCTGCGACTCGGTGGCCGGAACCCGCTGCACGCGGTGCACCCCACCCTCGTACTTCAGGTGTGCCCAGACGCCCTCTGCGGGGTCGGTCGACTTGCCCTTGATGCCGAGCTGAACATCCTTGATGCCGCCGAGGTCGCTCGAGGTCTGCTCGATGATCTCGGTCTTCCACTTCTTGCTCTCGGCGTAGTGCAGGTACATGCGCAAGAGATCCGCAGCGAAAAGAGCGGATTCGGCGCCGCCCTCCCCCATCTTGATCTCCATGATGACGTCACGGCCATCGTTGGGGTCACGGGGAATGAGCAGCCGGCGGAGCTTTTCGGTCGCCGCCTCGAGCTCCTCGGTCATGCCGGGGAGCTCGGCCGCGAACGACGCATCTTCGGCCGCCATCTCGGTGGCCGCAGCGACGTCGTCGGTCAGCTGCTGCCATTCCCGATAGGCCGCGATGATGCGGCTGAGCTCGGCATAACGACGGTTGACCTTTTTGGATCGAGCGGGATCCGAGTGAAGCGCTGGATCTGCGAGCTGCTCTTGCAGCTCATCATGCTCGATCAGCAGGGTTTCTACTGATTCGAACATGACTGCCTAATCTTCTTTGTGACCGTTGTGGGTGCTGTGTGCGGCGGTGTGGCCGTTGGTTGCGCCGGTGGTCGGGGTCGACTTCTGCACCTGCATCAAGAACTCCACGTTGCTCGTGGTGTCTTTCAGCCGGCCCAGAACGATCTCGAGCGCCTGCTGCTGGTCGAGACCGGCGAGGGCGCGGCGCAGCTTCCAGGTGATCTTCGTCTCGTCGACGCCCATCAGCAGTTCTTCGCGGCGGGTGCCAGACGCATTGACGTCGACGGCCGGGAAGATGCGCTTGTCGGCGAGCTGGCGCGAGAGGCGCAGCTCCATGTTGCCGGTGCCCTTGAACTCTTCGAAGATCACTTCATCCATCTTCGAACCGGTCTCGACGAGCGCCGAGGCGATGATGGTGAGCGATCCGCCGTTCTCGATGTTGCGCGCAGCACCGAAGAAGCGCTTCGGCGGGTAGAGCGCCGCAGCGTCGACACCGCCGCTCAGGATGCGCCCGCTGGGCGGCGCGGCCAGGTTGTACGCGCGACCGAGTCGCGTGATGGAGTCGAGCAGCACGACCACGTCGTGGCCCAGCTCGACGAGGCGCTTCGCGCGCTCGATGGCGAGCTCGGCGACCGTGGTGTGGTCTTCGGCGGGGCGGTCGAAGGTGGAGGCGATGACCTCGCCCTTGACCGTGCGCTGCATGTCGGTGACCTCTTCGGGCCGCTCGTCGACCAGAACGACCATGAGGTGGACCTCGGGGTTGTTGGTCGAGATCGCGTTGGCGATCTGCTGCATCACGATGGTCTTGCCGGCCTTGGGCGGTGCGACGATGAGGCCGCGCTGGCCCTTGCCGATGGGCGAGACCAGGTCGATGATGCGCTGGGTCAGCTTACCGGGCTCGGTCTCGAGGCGCAGACGCTCCTGCGGGTAGAGCGGAGTGAGCTTCGAGAACTCGACGCGGTTCGCCGCCTCTTCGACGGGAAGACCGTTGATGGACTCGACCTTGACGATGGCGTTGTACTTCTGGCGACCGTTGTTGTCGCCCTCACGCGGCTGGCGGATCGATCCGACCACCGCGTCACCCTTGCGCAGGTTGTACTTCTTGACCTGGCCGAGCGACACGTACACGTCGCTGTTGCCGGGCAGGTAGCCACTGGTGCGCACGAAGGCGTAGTTGTCGAGAATGTCGAGGATGCCCGCGACGGGGATCAAGACGTCGTCTTCACTGATCTCGGGCTCGAAGTCGTCGCTCTGGCCCTGGCCGCGACGCTTGCGGTCGCGGTAGCGACTGCGCGCGCTGCGGTCGTTGGGCTGGCCCTGGCCGCGATCGCGGTCGCTGCCACCTCCGTTGAGCTCGTCGAGCTGCTGCTCGTCGAAGCTGGCCTCGTCGCGCTCGTTCTGGCGGTCGTTGCGCTGGTTGCGCTGATTGCCGTTCGCGCCGCGCTGGTTGGTGGCGCCGCCTGCGGCGCTACCGCCCGCTGCGTTGGCGTTGTTGGCGGCGTTCGCGTTCTGGTTACCGCTCTGGTTGCCGCCGTTGGCGTTCTGGTTGCGGTCGCGACGGTTGCGGTTGCGGTTGCCTTGACGGCCCTCGCCCTGTTCGCGCTGGTCGGAGTCGCTGCCGTCGGTACCGTCGGCTGCATTGTCGGTGTCGGACTCGCCGACGATAGGCAGGTTCGGCAGAATCGACTCGGTGCGTGCCGCGACATCGTCGTCGGACGCCGCGTCGCGAGCGGCCTGAGCCGCACGCTGGGCGCGGGTGAGGCGGGGGCTGCGAACCTGGCGTTCGCTGCGGTTGCCGCCGCCGTTGCCGTCGCGGGTGACGTTGCCGTCGGTCTGGGTGGCGTCGGCAGCGACATCGGTGCGCTCGGCCTCGGTGTTGGTGCGGTCGGAGTTGTTGCGGTCAGCACCGTTACGGTCCGCGCCGTTACGGTCGTTGCGATTGCGGCCGGAACGGGCATCCGTGCCGGTGGCTGACGAGCCACGGCCGTTCAGGATGGCCGCGTCGAGTACAGCGTCGAGGGCGCTCGTGTCGATGGAGGTGAGCGCGGGGTCGCCAACGACGGCGCTGGCGACATCGAAGCCGGTTTCGGTGGACGGAGCGGCTGCGTTCGAAGCAGTCTGGCCGTTCGAAGCGTTTTGGCCGTTCGAAGCGTTCTGGTCGGTCGAAGCAGTCTGGTCGCTCGCGGGAGTCTCGTCGTTCGCGGGAACGAGCGGGGCGTGCTCGGCGACGCCGGCGTTGACGTGCGACGCAGCGCCGACTCGACCCGAGCGGGGCTCGCGGGTGCTGGCGGCAGCAACGGGTGCCGCGGCCGGAGCGCTGGTGGGCTCTGCGGAGGTGACGCGGCGCGAGGCGCGGCGGCGCGGTGCGGTGGCGGCAACGTCTGCGGCAGGGGCGGCCGCGGCGTCGTTGGCTGCGGGTGCCGCGGCGGCGGCCGGAGCGTCGGCAACAGGAGCGGCGGCAGCAGGAGCGTCGGCGACAGGCGCCTCGGCAACGGGAGCGTCGGCAACGGGCGCGTCAGCAACAGGAGCGTCGGCAACAGTCGCGTCGGCAGCAGCAGCGCCGTTCGGCTGCGCGCCGGCGATGGCGGCGACCAGTTCGCCCTTGCGGAGTTTGGAGGCACCGGCGATGCCGAGTGCGGCGGCCAGCGTCTGCAGTTCGGAGACCTTCAGGGTCGAGAGGTCTGCAGGTGCACCGGCGGATTCCGCGCTGGGAGCGTGGAGATTGGTGTCAGTCACTAAGGTGATTTCCTTCCTCTGCCGTCTTATGAGTTGCGGCAAGAGAGCTGTACGCGCCTGGATGCGTCGGCGGAGGCCACGAGTCGTGGCTCCACGGCACTGCAGACGTCAGCGGTAATGTGGAGGATGTGCGACCGGCGAATCGGTTTGAGAACTGAAGCTACTCGAACTGGAGTTCGGAAACCGAGTGGTTCGCGGCGTTTTGATCTACGCGGCTTCGGCCGGGTGCGGTATCACTGTAGCACCTTTGAAGTCGACGGCCAGTACCAGTGAATCCCAGGGTGTATCGGCGTGTTGAGCCACCAGCTCCGCTGCCGCCAGCCGCTGACCCGGGTCGCTGCAGAGCACCAGGATGCTCGGGCCGGCGCCCGACACGACAGCAGGAAAGCCCTGCGCGCGCAGCAGCCCGATGAGCCGGTCGGTCTCGGGCATCGCGGCAGCGCGGTAGCTCTGGTGCAGCTTGTCTTCAGTGGCCGCGAACAACAGCTCGGGGCTCTGAATCAGCGCGGCGATCAGCAGCGTCGATCTCGACACGTTGAAGATGGCATCTTCGTGCGGCACCGTCGCCGGCTGCAGGCTGCGGGCCAGCGCGGTCGACATGGTCGCCTTCGGCACGAGCACGAGCGGAGAGACACCGCGGTGCACCATCAACTTCTTGAACTGCGGACCCTCTGGCGTGACCCACGCGATGGTGAGCCCGCCGAAGAGCGCGGGCGCCACGTTGTCAGGATGCCCTTCGAGCTCGGTCGCGCGGGCGAGCAGCCCGAGCGCATCGATCTCGACGATGCCCTCGAGCAAGCCTTTGGCGGCCATGATGCCGCTCACGATGGCGGCACCGGATGATCCGAGCCCGCGACCGTGGGGAATCGAGTTACGCGCGATGAGGTCGAGGCCCGGCATGGGCTGCTGGTACGCAGCGAAGGTGTGCGCGATCGAACGCACCACCAAGTTGGATTCGTCGGTGGGTACTTCTCCGGCGCCGACACCACGAACATCCACTGTCGCACCGGGCGCGTCGCGCACGGTCACCGTGAGTTCGTCGTAGAGCGAGAGCGAGAGCCCGAGGGTGTCGAAGCCGGGCCCGAGGTTCGCGCTGGTCGCGGGAACGCGAACGCTGACCGACAGGCCGGCGGCAAGCGGATGCCCGGCGGCGGTTTGCGTCACAGGCTGCGCGGCCGCAGCAGCGTCAGCCCGTTCCGCCGTCACTCGGCACCCTTGACGAGGCCGAGCACTCCGGCGATCTCGGCGGCGTCGACCGGCACGACGGTGGGCGTGATGTCGCCGCCGTCGGCGGTGCGCAGCGCCCACTGGGGGTCTTTCAGGCCGTGACCCGTGACCGTGAGCACGACGGTGGCGCCGGCCGGAATCTGCCCGGCTTCTGCACGTTCGAGCAGACCGGCGACGCTGATCGCCGACGCGGGCTCGACGAAGATGCCGACCTCGGCCGAGAGAATGCGGTGCGCTTCGAGAATCTTCGCGTCGTCGATGGCGCCGAAGTACCCGTCGCTCGCTTCTCGGGCGGCGGTTGCAAGGTTCCACGACGCCGGGTTGCCGATGCGGATGGCGCTGGCGATGGTCTCGGGGTGCTTCACCACGTGTCCGAGCACGATGGGGGCGCTGCCGCTGGCCTGAAAGCCGAACATGCGGGGCAGTTTCGTGGTGGCGCCGCGCTCGAGCTCTTCGCTGTAGCCGCGGAAGTAGGCGGTGTAGTTACCCGCATTGCCGACCGGCACGATGTGGAAGTCCGGCGCATCCTCGAGCACCTCGACGACCTCGAACGCGGCCGTCTTCTGGCCCTCGATGCGGTCGGGGTTCACCGAGTTCACCAGGTGCACGGGGTAGTGGTCTGCGAGCTCGCGGGCGATGTCGAGGCAGTCGTCGAAGTTGCCCTGCACCTGCAGCAGCTCGGCGTTGTGCGCGATGGCCTGGCTGAGCTTGCCCAGGGCGATCTTGCCCTCGGGCACGAGCACGGCGGCGGTGATGCCGGCGTGCGCGGCGTACGCTGCGGCCGAGGCGGAGGTGTTGCCGGTCGAAGCGCAGATGACGGCCTTCGCGCCGTGCTCGACGGCCTTCGAGATGGCCATGGTCATGCCACGGTCTTTGAACGAACCCGTGGGGTTCATGCCCTCGAACTTCACCCACACCTTCGCGCCCGTGCGCGCAGAGAGCGCGGGCGCGGGGATCAGCGGCGTGCCACCCTCACCGAGCGTGATGATGGGGGTCGCGGCGCTGATGTTCAGGCGATCGGCGTACTCGTTGAGCACGCCTTTCCACTGTCGCGACACGATTCGGGCACTTTCGGCGGCCATCAGGCTCCTTCAACTCTCATTACACTCGTCACACTGGCGACGGCGGCGTGGTCTGCGAGCGCCGTGACGGTTGCGCGCAGCGCCGCCTCGGTCGACTCGTGCGTGACTATGACAAGGGTAGCGGTGCTGGCGGCACCCGACGGTGCGCTCACCGTCGAGCCGGCCTGTCGGCCCGACGACTGCTGCACCGCTTCGACCGACACACCGTGTTCGCTGAATAGACCGGCGATGCGCGCCAGCACACCCGGCTCGTCGGCCACCTCGAGGGTGATCTGGTAGCGGGTGCGCACCGAGCCGAGACCGAGAATGGGCAGGTGGGCCGCAACGGATTCCGCCACGCCCGGGCCTCCGGCGACGTGCCGGCGGGCGGCCGACACGAGGTCGCCGAGCACAGCGGATGCCGTCTCCAGACCCCCGGCTCCGGCACCGTAGAACATGAGATCCCCCGCTGCCTCCGCCTCGACGAACACGGCGTTCTTCGCACCGTGCACCGCCGCGAGAGGATGCAGCCGCGACACCAGCGCGGGGTGCACCCGCGCGGCGATTCCCTCCACGCCCGTCTCAGGGTCGGTGAAGCGTTCGCAGATGGCCAGCAGCTTCACGACGTACCCCGAGGCACGCGCCTGGTCGACCAGTTCTGCCGTGACGCCGGTGATGCCCTCGCGGTAGACCGATTCGACCGGAACCGCCGAGTGGAACGCCAGCCGGGCGAGAATGGCCGCCTTCTGTGCAGCGTCGTAGCCTTCGATGTCGGCCGTCGGGTCGGCCTCGGCGTAGCCGAGTTCGGTGGCGCGGGCGAGCGCCGCGTCGAGGGTGTCGCCGTCGACATCCATTCGGTCGAGAATGTAGTTGGTCGTGCCGTTCACGATGCCGAGAATGCGTTTGACGCGGTCGCCCGCGAGACTGTCGCGCAGCGGGCGGATGATCGGAATCGCTCCCCCGGCGGCGGCCTCGTAGTACAGCTGCGCACCCACCTGGTCGGCGGCCTCGAAGAGCTCGCTGCCGTGCAGCGCGAGAAGCGCCTTGTTGCCGGTGACCACGTCGGCGCCGGAGTGCAGCGCCTGCAGAATGTAGGTGCGGGCGGGCTCGATGCCGCCCATCAGCTCGATCACGATGTCGGCCGAGAGAATGAGCGACTCGGCATCGGTGGTGTAGAGCTCGTGCGGCAGGTCGACGTCGCGCACGGCGTCGACGTCGCGCACCGCGATTCCGATGAGTTCGAGCCCCGCACCGACGCGGGAGGCGAGCTCGTCGCCGTGCTCGCGCAGCAACTGGGCGACCTGGGCGCCCACCGTGCCGGCGCCGAGCAGCGCGATCTTGAGGTTTCGGTATTCGATCATGATGCTTTCTTCGGTGTACAGAAAAAGTGGGGCATAACGACGTGGGGCATAACGACGTCAGTGCGTCGCGACGAGCGGCGCCTTGCGGGTCTGACGCCCGACTCCGGGGTCGCGGGCGAGCAGGTCGTCGACGGTCTCGCCGCGCATGATGAGTCGCGCTTCCCGGTCGACGACGGCCACGACCGGCGGGCGCCCGAGATAGTTGTAGTTGCTCGACATCGACCAGCAATAGGCGCCCGTGACTGGCACGGCGAGCAGGTCGCCCGGCTCGACATCGCCAGGCAGGTAGTCCGCGTGCACCACGATGTCGCCGCTCTCGCAGTGCTTTCCCGCCACCCGCACGAGGGCAGGGTCGGCCGCAGAGACGCGATTCGCGAGGCGCACCGAGTAGTCGGCGCCGTAGAGGGCGGGGCGAACGTTGTCGCTCATTCCGCCGTCGACGCTGACGTAGGTTCGCACGGCATCGCCGACCGACACCGGCTTGATCGTGCCGACCGTGTAGAGGGTCACTCCGCTCGGCCCGATGATGAGGCGGCCCGGCTCGAAGGCGAGGTGAGGCACGGCGATGCCCAGACGTGCGCATTCCGCCGCCACGATGTCGGCGATCTGGTCGGCCAAGAGGTCGATCGAGGTCGGGTCGTCGGCGGTCGTGTAGGCGATGCCGAAGCCGCCGCCGAGGTTGAGCTCGGGAATGTCGCCGCCCTCGAGCAGAGTCGCGTGCACGCCCAGCAGACGCGCGGCCGACTCCGAGAAACCGTCGGCCCCGAAGATCTGCGAACCGATGTGGCAATGCAGCCCGAGAAAACGCAACGACGGGTACGACCGGATGCTCGCGACCAGCGTCGGGGCGTCGTCGAGGGTGACGCCGAACTTCTGGTCTTCGTGGGCGGTGGCCAGAAAATCGTGCGTGTGCGCGTGCACGCCGCTGTTCACGCGCAGCCTGACCGATTGCACGACACCGTGCCGTGCCGCCGTCGCGGCGACTCGCTCGACCTCGATGGCGCTGTCGATCACGATGGCTCCGACGCCGTTCTCGACCGCGGAGTCGATCTCGGCGAGCGACTTGTTGTTGCCGTGGTACCCGATGCGGGCCGGCGTCACGCCCGCTGCCAGGGCGACCGCGAACTCCCCCGCGCTGCAGACATCGATCGAGAGGCCTTCGTCGGTCATCCACTCGGCTACCGCCGCGCAGAGAAAGGCCTTGCCTGCGTAGTAGACGGTGACGTCGGTACCGATGCGGGTGGATGCTCGCTCGAACGCCTCGCGCACAGTGCGGGCCCGGCCCCGGGCATCCGCTTCGTCGACCACGTACAGCGGGCTGCCGAACTGCGCCAGCAGCTCAGAGGCGGCGACGCCACCGAGGGTGAGCTCGCCAGAGTCGGTTCGGGCGGAGCTGGAGGGCCAGACAGCGCGCGGCAGGTCGTTGGCGTCGTCGGGCACGGCGAGCCACGGCGGAGCGAGCGGGTTGGCAGTCATCAAAAACCTTCGGCGAATGTAACGGGGCGCCCGGCAGGCCTTACGACGAGCGGGGTGCGCGACAGGAGCGGGCGAGCGAACCCGGATTGGTCCCTGAAGCCGTCGACCCCGGCGCGATGGTGCGTGTGCGGTGCTGGGGGTCGAGAAAATCCTATCGGAGATCGCCGAGCCCTGGTTTTTCGCGTCACGGTGCATTCGGCGCAGTTCGTCGCAGTGGGCTTGAGCAAAGCTCCGTTTTATGCGAGCATTAATCATGTTAAAACTCACACCCTTCGACTCCCCTGCCAGGCGATCCGTGTATCGATCGTCGCGCACGGCGCGCCCCTCCGTTTATCGGTCGTCGCGCACGGCGCGCCCCTCCGTTTATCGGTCGTCGCGCTCCGCACGACTCGCCGCCTCGGTCGCCGGACTGCTGTTCGCCGCGACCGCCCTCGCCGGCTGTTCATTCAACTCGAACGTCACCATGTCGCCCACCGACTTCGCCAAACAGGTCACCGACCAGTTTCAGAAACAGCTCAATGTGACGCCCGTGGTCGACTGCGGCACCGCGCAGATCGACATCGTCGAGGGTGCCGTCGTGCACTGCGACTTCAGCGCTACCGACAACCCCGACGTGCATTACGACTCCACCACCACCATCAGCAACGTGCACGGCACCGACTTCCACATCGATACGAAGGTCGACGACCACCCCAAGCAGTGACGCGGGTGTCGCGGCGAGAGCGACATATGCGGACGAAAGCGGCCGCCGCGGCGGCTCATTTCGTCCGAAAGAGTCGCGCTCGCCCCAGTGGTGCCCTCGCATCGGGGCGGGGCGGGGCGGGGCGGGGCGGGGCGCGAGCCGGCAGCGGGTCAGTCGCAGCTGCCTGTGGTCTTCAGGGCCTCTTCGCTCAGGGTGAGGTTGGTCGCCTCGGCGGTCACCGTCACGCTGCCTGCCGTGGGCGTGATCGAGGTGATTTGCACGCCTTCTGGCAGGTATTGCGCCACGCAAATCGAGATCGGCTTCGACACGACCGACTTGAGGGCCCCGCTCACGTCGATGGAGGCCGAGCCGGCGCTGAGCTGAGCTCCGGTGGGCGTGAGCAGAACATCCGGGCCCTGCGGTGTTGCCGTCGCCGTCGCGTCATAACCCAGCGTCAGCCCGAACACGTTCACGGTGCCCGAATACCCCACGGTTCCGTCGCCGAGCATGATCTGGTTGCTTCCCGGCACACTGAGAAATGTGTTCACGGCTGCCTGATCGAGCGTCAGGGTCGCGGATGCCCGGGGCACCGGCTTCGATGAATCGGTCGATACGTCGTTCGCCGTCACGCTGATCTGCACTGGCACGCCGTTCACCTGCATGTTCTTGCTGGTCAACGTGACGTCGCTGAACGTTCCGGAAAGGTACTGCACCAAGAAGGGGCCGCCGCCGATGTTCACATCGACGTCACCCGTCACCGTGCTGGGCAGATTTTCGAGCACGGCCGACTTCACCTGCGACTCGGCGTAGGCGCGGAGGCCGAAGTCGAGGGCCACCAGAATGATCGCGAGCAGCACAACGGTGCCCGCGACGATGGCAATGATGCGCCCGCGCTTGCGCGGCCGCCCGGGTCGAGCAGCCGAAGCCGTCGCCGGGCCGGGCTGCCCCGGCCCACCCGGCGACCACGACGCTCCCGACGACCGGGGCGACGGCGAGACAGGCGGTGGGGTGGTCATGGTCAGGAGCATACCGCCGCCGGGCTGAGGTCTCCGTGTGATGCGGAAGAAGCCCCGTCGCGTGAGTCGAACACATCGCCCCGCTAGTCGAGGTGGCTGCTCACGGGCAGGTGCCCGCGACCGCCAAAGCGCTTCGTGAGAACGACACGTTGTCGCCCTCGACAGTCATCGAAAGACTGCCGACCGTCGGGGTGATGCTGGTGAGGTGAATTCCGGCGGGCAGGAATTTCGCGATGCAGACCGAAACAGACGCCGCCTGGTCGGCATCGGTCGGGCTGCCCTTGGTTGCGAGCACGACGCTCGTTCCGTCGGCCGAGACCGCCGGGGTGACGCTGGCGGTTGCCGCGCCAGACGTGGTTGCCGCGCTAGTCGTGGTCTCTGCGGTTGCCGCGGATTCCGGGGCGCCCGTGGTGGTCTGGCCGGGCATCCGGTACACGATCGTTCCGTCACCGAAAGCGACCGTGACCGCACCAGGAAGAGCGCTCAGAGCAGTGGCCGCTTCGTCGCTCAGCGAGACCGTCGCGGTGACCCGCGAGATGGGTTTCGCCGGGTCGAAGGGCACGTTCGATACCACGACAGTGGACTGAAAGGGAATACCGCGGACGAGCATCCCCTTGCTCACGACGGTGACCTGCGTGAAAGAGCCGCTGACGAACTGCAGCAGCATCGGTGCGCCACCCACGCGCACATTCACGTCTCCTGCGAGGCCGTCGGGCAGCTGAGCCACGATACCCGTGCGGATGCGCGCTTCGACAAAAGCGCGGGTCACGATGTCACCGCCGATGAACACCACCAGCACCAGCGCAACGAGAGCCACGAGAACGGCCGCGATCGGTCGCCGCCTCTGCTCGCCCTCACCCATCCCCGCACCGTACGTGCGGCCCTCGACCCCCAGGCCAACTCCGCATGAACGAGCGGTAACGCGCCCAGGCACCCTCGGCGATGGCTTACTCATCGACGCAACACCCCCGCTGCCAAGCTCACCCAGGAGATCGGTATAGGTATTGCGTCAAATGTCGGGCCAGCGTCGGTACCCTCGGCGACGGCCTGCTCACCAACCCCAACACCCCACAGCCAAGCTCACATAGGAGATCGGTAAGGGAATTGCGTCAATTGTGGGGCCAGCGTTGGCACCCTCGGCGATGGCCTGCTCAGTGCCACCCATACCCGCACGAAGAGTGCCTTACATGCGATCCGGAGCCGAAACGCCCAGCAGCTCCAGCCCGTTGCGGATGACCTGACCCGTCGCGTCGTTCAGCCAGAGCCGCGTGCGATGCAGATCGGTGACGGGCTCGTCACCGAGCGGCAGAACACGGCAAGCGCCGTACCAGCGGTGGTAGTGCCCGGCGACTTCTTCGAGGTAGCGCGCCACGCGGTGCGGCTCGCGTAGCTCGGCAGACTGGGCCGCGATGCGCGGCAGTTCCTGCAGCGAGCCGAGGAGTTCGGTCTCGGTCTCGTGCGTCAGAAGCGAAGGCTCGAAGGCACTGCGGTCGACCCCAGACGCCGCGGCGTTCTTCGCCACCGAACGCGTGCGCGAGTGCGCGTACTGCACGTAGAAAACCGGGTTGTCGTTCGTGCGTTCGCGCAGCTTCTCGCCGTCGAGTGAGAGTGGCGAATCGGCGGGGTACCTGGCGAGGGAGTACCGCAGAGCATCCGCCCCGACCCAGTCGAGCAGATCGTCGAGTTCGACGATGTTGCCCGCGCGCTTCGAGAGCTTCGCGCCGTTGAGGTTGACCAGCTGTCCGATGAGAATCTTGATGTTCACATCGGGGTCGTCGCCGGCCGCCGCCGCGAGCGCCTTGAGTCGCCCGACATAGCCGTGATGGTCGGCGCCGAGCAGGTAGATCTTCTCGGTGAAGCCGCGGTCTTTCTTGTTGAGGTAGTACGCCGCGTCGGCGGCGAAGTACGTCACGATGCCGTTGCCACGCGTCAGCACGCGGTCTTTGTCGTCGCCGAAGTCGGTGGTGCGCACCCAGACGGCGTCGTCTTTCTCGTACACATGGCCTTGTTCGCGCAGTCGCACGGCGGCCTGGTCGATGAGGCTCGTTCCCGTCTCGGGGTCGGGGGCGTGCAGAGTGCGCTCGGAGAAGAACACGTCGAAGTGCACGTTGAAGTTCTCGAGCGAGGTCTTGATCTCTTCGAGCTGCTGCAGGTAACCGAGGTCGCGAGCGACCGCGATCGCCTCTTTCTCGGGCAGGTCGAGCAGATCGGGCACCTGCGCGAGCACCTTCGCCGCGAGCTCCTGAATGTACTCCCCCGGGTACCCGCCCTCGGGCGTGGGCTCGCCCTTGGCAGCTGCCAGCACCGAGGCGCCGAAGTTGTCCATCTGGTTGCCGGCGTCGTTGATGTAGTACTCGGTCGTCACCTCGGCACCGGATGCACTCAGCACCCGCGCGATTGCATCGCCCAGAGCGGCCCACCTGGTGTGCCCCAGGTGCAGGGGCCCGGTGGGGTTCGCCGACACGAATTCCATGTTGACGCTGAGCCCGTCGAGCACGTGGTTGTGACCGTACGAGTCGCCGGCGTTGAGGATCGTGCGCACGATCTCGCCGGCTGCGGCCGTCTCGAGGGTGATGTTGATGAAGCCGGGGCCCGCGACATCCACTTTCGCGACGCCGTCGAGCGCCTCGATCTCGGGCACGATCTCTGCCGCGAAGGCGCGCGGGTTGGTGCCGAGCGACTTGGCGAGCTTCATGGCGATGTTCGTGGTCCAGTCGCCGTGGTCGCGGTTGCGCGGGCGCTCGAGCTGAACGTCGACGACCGAGATGGTGACGGCAGCCGCATCCGCTTCGCCCACTCGTCGAGCGTCGAGACGGGCGGTCACGATGTCGAACAGGGCGCTGGAGAGGTCTTCGGGAGTCACGGTGTTCTACCCTATCGCGACGCCCTGACCGCCTCCCGCGTGCTCCCGCGGGAGGCGACGGATGTGGAGTGCGGGGTTAGTGGAGCTGGGCCAGCTCGCGGGTGTCGTCGCGCGGCAGGGCATCCACGGTGGCGGTGACCTCGAGCTTGTTCAGGGCGAGCCAGCCGCCGTGGTTACTGAGGAACGCCGTGTCTGCGGCGTCTCGACCCGTGGCGATGCGAACGAGGCTCTGCCGAGGGGCGAGGGCCGTCGCGTCGACGACGTACCACTCGTCGTTCACGTACGCCTCGGCTACGGCGTGAAAGTCCATGGGGTCAAGGCCCGGCGCGTATACCGACACGAGGCGCGCCGGCACGTCCAGAGCGCGCAGCAATGCGACCACGAGGTGCGCGTAGTCACGGCAGACTCCTTGCCGCGACAACAGCGTGCGCACGGCACCGTCGGTCGGCAGGCTCGACCCCGGAACGTAGCTGAGCTTGTCGCCCACCCACGAACTCACGCTGTCGAGCAGCATGCGCCCCTCGAGCCCCGCGAATTCCGAGCGCGCGGTGGGCAGCAGAATGTCGCTCTCGCAGTAGCGGCTGGGACGCAAGTACGTGATGAGGTCGTTCTTCGTGACGGCGGCCGGGGCGGCCGTTCCGTCGACGACGGCCCAGTAGTCGGCGATGAGCGTGCCCTTGCCGACGTTGAACTCGTGCAGGCGTGTACCGTGCACGTCGCCGATTTCGACGGGCGTGATCGGATGCCCGTTGAACACGTATTCGACCGTCTCGGTACTGGCGCTGAGCCCTGCCGCGATCGCTATCGAAAAGACCAGGTTGGCGGGCGCATCGATGTCACATTCGAGGTGGGCGCTGACCGTTCGCTTCATGCCTCTAATGCTGTCATGAAACCCGGTAACGCTTGTGCCGTGAGCGGGCACCCGTCACGCGATGGTAATGTGTACCCCGCACTCCTGGCCCCATAGCTCAGGGGATAGAGCACTGCCCTCCGGAGGCAGGGGCCGCAGTTCGAATCTGCGTGGGGCCACCAGCGGCACTGCCGCACCAGCGCAGTGCGGGCGCGCCCACCGTCGGTCGTCCGCCGTCGGCGTCCGTCGTCAGCCCGGGGCTTTCGTCGGACGAGAGCTCACATGTCGACGTATTGTCGGCTTGTTGCCTCAGCTCCGACCGTTCTCCCCGCCGCTCCCGCGACCCGGCCAGGGAGCGCGCCCATACCGGCGATCCGGATGTACTGATATCAAGTACTAGGGCTGTGCGCCACGGGTGGCATCGCGGGTATGCCTCGGGGCCGTGTGCACCGGCTGCACATGACGTCGCCACAGAACGAGCCCCGGCACAACGACGAAAGGCACGAGTATGACCGATTCCCTCGCCTCAACCATCACCCGCACGTTCGCCGCCACGCCCGAGCAGGTCTTCGAAGCCTGGGTCTCGCCGCCGACCTTCTCCCTCTGGTGGGGCGGCACCGACGTCGAGGTGCCTCTCGAGTCTCTGACCTTGGATGCTCGACCCGATGGCCATTGGGAGGCCACCATGCTTCTCGGCGACGGCACGCCCGATTACCGCTTCTACGGCGAGTACGTGGAGGTCGATCGCCCGAACAAGCTCGTCTTCACGATGACCGATGAGCCCGGAGACGCACGCGAACTCATCTCGGTTACCCTCACTGCGCTCGACGGCGGTACCCAGTTGCGCTTCAGCCAGACCGGCGGCAACCTGACACCGGAACAGTACGAAGCTGTGACGCTCGCCTGGCAGCTCAACTTCGATGCGCTCGAGACGACGCTCGCCGCCTGACATCGAATGAACAGCGCCGTAAAGCTGCGAACCCGTTACTCCTCCATCTCACCGCCCACCCGGCGCAGGTGCTGCCGGAACGTGAGCCCGGAAGCGTCGCGCGCCGCCAAGAATTCGGCGAAACGGGTCTGCGAGCGCAGGCTGGTTCCGCGGCGCATGCGGTCGGCCTGACGGCGCTCTGTGTCGCGGATGGCGCCGGCGGCCGCGGCGATCTCCGCCGCCCGATCGAGAGGAGCGAACAGCACACCGTCGTCGTCGCCGAGCACGAAGTCGGCGGCTGTGATGGTGTGGGCTCCGAAGCGGGCTGAGGTCAGGGCATCCGGTTCTTGGGGGTCGAGACGCTGCGGACCGACGGGTAGTGCGCCCTGGCTGAAGAGAGGGAGGCCGATGTCGTGCAGATCGCTCGTGTCGCGGTGCAGGCCCCAGATCACGATTCCCGAAAGACCCGCACGCGCCACTTCGAGCGCAACGAGATCACCGACGCAGGCCTCGTCGTCGCGGCCTGCGTTATCGACGACCAGCACATCACCCGGCTCGGCGGTTTCGAGCGCCTCGAGAAAGACATCCACGCTGCCGTAGTGACGCACAGCGACTGCACGGCCGACGAGGTGTGTGCCCTGGGCGAGCGGATGCACCGATGCCGGCGCACAGCGGACCGGGATGCCCAGACGCAGCAGCGCGTCGGCGACGTGCGGTGTGGTGAGGTTGTTGAACTCCCGCAGATCGACTTGACTCATCGGCCGGCCTCCTGCTGCACCGGGCGGATGGTCAGAATCTGTTCGGCACGCCCGACCGGCCCCGTGGTGTCGTGCAGCACACTGCTGGTGAGCCCGTGCCCGGCCGGCCCGAAGGTGACGGTGGTGTCGAGGCCCACCCAGCGCCCGGCGGGCTGACGGTACAGGTGGATGGTCAGATCGAGGTTCGGGTAGAGCCACTCTGTCGGCCGCTCACGCACGGCGATGCCGTTCGCGGTGTCGACGAGGGTGATGAACGATGCGTGCGGGCTGACCTCTTCGCCTTCGACGAGGTGGATGCCCGTGCCGAGCCATGCGGTCGTGCGACCCGGTACCGGCGGGCTCAGGGGCCGCACGTCGAGCGACGACACGTAGCCACCCGTCCACGTTTCATTCATCGGCCAGGAGGTCAGCGTCTCGGGACCGAGCAGCGCGGCGGGCACTCCCCCGGCGACCGTCGTCGTGTCGACGGCTCCGATGAACCACGCGCGAGCGAGCACGGGCGCGCGGCCGGCGATCGTGACCGTCGCCTCGATCAACTCGATGGTGCGCCCGGGCCTTATGGTCTCGACGCTGATGGTGCACTCGTCGGCGGCCAAGAACCCGAGAATGTCGAAACTGATGCGGCCGAGCTGCTTGTCGAGAGGCTGCTTGTCGAGAGGCTGTGTGTCGAGAGGCTGTGTGTCGAGAGGCGCCTGCCCGCCGTCGGCCTGCGCAGTCCGGTGCCGGTCGATCGCGTGAACGATCAAGCCGCCGAGCGGGCTGAAGTGGATCTCGGAGTCGTTCCACGCTCCCCCGGCATGCGTCGTGGGGCGGTAGCGGTCAGCGGCGGTTCTTTCGAAATAGGCACTCATGGTGATTCGAAGTTTAACCGCGGAGCAACCGCTGGTCAGGCCGCTGCCTGCTCGAGCACCTGCTCCGCACGCTCGGCGTTTCCCTCGGCCAAGCCACGATCGATCGCATGCCGCGATGCCAGCCACATGATGACGCCGACGACAAAGACCAGACCCTCGGAGACGGTGAGCGACCAGATGATTCCGGCGAGCCCGAACCACAGGTTGCCCAGCAGCACGATCGGAATGAACAGCACACCCTGCGCCATCGACATCACGATCGCGGCTGAGGCACGCCCCGTGGCCTGAAACAGCGAGGTGATGAGCCCCGTGAATCCGTTCACGATCATGGCCACCAACTGAGCCGTCAGAATGGTGACGCCGATGCTCAGCACGGAGGGATCCGCGACGAAGGCCGAGAACACCTGATCACGGAAGGCGAATACGGCCACCGCCGAGATCAGCACGATGCCGCCGACGGTGATCGCCGAGACCCGCAGCGCCGAGCGCAGCCGCTCTCGATCACCCTTGCCGTACGAGTAGGCCAGCAGCGGCAGCACCCCGAGTGTGACACCCATCACCAAGAATTCGGGGACCTGCGCGATACGCACGGCCACACCCATCGCGGCCAGGGCACTGTCGCCGTAGGCGACCGCGAGGTTGTTGAGCACAAGAGAGGTCACGATGAGAAACGACGCCTGCAGCAGCTCGCCGATACCCACCCCGAAGACGGGCTTGAGTACGGCGGGCGAGAGGGTGAACCAGCGCGGCGACAAGCTGACGTTCTCGCTGTGCCGCTGCAGCCAGACGATGAAGTAGATGACGACGCCGAGGTTCGACAGACCCATGGCCAGCGCTGCTCCGCCGACACCCCAGTGCAACACCAAGATGAAGAGCACGTCGAAGATGACGTTCGCCACGGTCGAGGCGATGAGCCCGATCATCACCTGGCGCGCGGCGCCTTCCGCTCGCACGATCTGCTCAAGACAGAAGGCAGCGGCGAGCACGGGCACGAAGGCCAGCATCACGGCGACGTAGGAGCTCGTCGCGGCGACGGCCGACGAGTCGGCCCCGAGCACCGAGACCAGCGGATTCAGCAGCAGCCCGACACCACCCAGCACGGCGCCCGTGATCACCGCGCCCCAGAGGGCGAACGACGAGACGTGCTTGATCTCGCCGGCCTTGGCCGGCTCGTGCTCGGCCGCACCGAGCAGACGCGAGATCAGCGCGCCGCCACCCACGCCGAAGACCCCGCCGACCGCCATGACGAGGCCGAGCAAGGGGGTGCCGAAGGTGATGGCGGCAAGAAGGGTGGCGTCGTGCAACGAGCCGATGAATCCGGCGTTGATGACGTTGTAAACAGCGCCGACGATCATCGCGGCGGCCATCGGCACACACAGGTGCACGAGGGCGCGGATGATCGGGGCGGCCGAGAGGTACCAGCGGTTCGTGCCGACAGCGTCGGCTTGCGTAGCAGCGGGAGGGGTAGCGGAGTTCGAGGTGCTCATGATGTGCTCCTTTTTCGGGCAGAGTCGAGGGCGCGCCGACAGACGCCGGCACGGCGTGAGAATGTGTGAAGGGTTCAGGATGCTCGGTCGGGTCACCCGCCCGAACGCCGTCTGGGGGTCTGTCTGCTGCGGCGCTGTCTACTGAGGGTGGTCAGCCCCGGGTCGGCTGCGGCAGCACCGAGGTCACCTTCGTGAGCAGGGCGTGCAGCGTCTCGCGTTCCGCCTGATTCAGCGGGGCGAGAATGGTGTCGTCTGCGGCCGTCATCGCGGTTTCGAACCCCGCGATCAGTTCGACGCCCTCGGGCGTGGCGTAGACGCGTTTGCTGCGTTCGTTGCCACCTTCGGTGCGACGTTCGATAAGACCGCGCCGCTCGAGCCCCTGCAGGAGGCTCGAGACGCTTGCCGCGCTCGTTCGCGTCATCTGCGCGATGTCGCGCTGAATCGATCCGGGGTTCTGGGCCAGAAAGCCGAGCGCGAAAGCCTGCTCGTGGCTGAGTTCACGCGCCTTGATCCAGTCTTCGCCGACCTTACGCTGAGCCCAGCCGATCCAGCGCACCAGCTCGAGACTGCTTGTCAGGGTCAGCTCGTGCTCGTGTTCCGTGCCGGTCGGCTTGGCGTTCAACGATTCGTTCATGTTTAGAACATTAATAGTTCGATCTCTAACTGTCAACCATCAAACTAAATTCATGAGAGGGGCCGATAACGGGCCCGCAATCGTGGTCTGTCAAGGGTCAATGTGATCCGTGAAGGAATCGCCCCCGTTCGGGGGGCATGATGGCCTCATTTCTGGGGTAGGTCAAGAAAAAAGCAAACAAATCCCGCAGAAACCCCGCATGTCGCGTGTCGTGCGGATTTACGCAGTTATGCTCTCAACTAACGCACCAGTGACCCAGCGTCGGGCCAGGCTCTCGAAGCTCGCCGACGGATCATTCCCACTCGACGAAGCACAGAAGGAGTCCCACATGACGCTCGCATTGATCGTTGTCGTCGGCACGGTCTGGGTGATCGTGTCACTGCCCATCGCGTTGATCATCGGCCGTATTCCGCGTCTCGCTGAGCGCGATGAACTTCGTCGGATTCAGGCCAATCCGACCGGCAGCGTCGGCACCATCACGCGCTGAACAGCCATCAGGCGCTGAACGTCATCGGTCAGGCCGCGAAGGCGTCGCTGATCGCGTGGTCGCCCAGCGCTCGAAGCAACTGTTCCAGCTGCCCTACCGGAGCGCCAGGGTCTTCTGGGTGCCACTGAATTCCCAGAATGGGGGCCGTGACGTGCTCGACCGCCTCGGGCAGTCCGTCGGCCGCCGTCGCGACGACCACGAGTCCTGAGCCGAGCGTCTGCACCGCCTGGTGATGAGCACTCTGCACGATGACCTCTTCGCCGAGTGCGCCGGCCAGACGGCTGGCCGAGTCGACCGCGACCGGATGCCCGGCCATCGTCTCGGCAGCCACCACGTCGAGGTTCTTGTGAATCGTCTGCGTTCCGATGTCTTGCACGAGCGTGCCGCCCAGCGCCACGTTGATGACCTGCAGGCCGCGGCAGATGCCCAGCAGCGGGGTCGCAGTAGCGACGGCTCTGCGCACGAGAGCGATCTGCGCTTCGTCGGCGGCCGTGTAATGACGGCCCTCAGACGGGTAACCGGATGCTCCCCCGTAGTACTCGGGAGCGATGTCTTCCCCGCCCATCACGACGATGGCGTCGACGTCTCTGGTCGCCTCGAGCAATGATTCGACCCCGACGTCGGCGGCAGCGCTGCGGGTCACCGAGTACCCCTGCGCCGAAGCGGCGCTCACGACCCGCGAATTGAGCAGGTCGATGTAAGAGTGGTAGTCGGAATCGTGAGGCCGCGACCGGGTGACCTCGACAACGGCCAGACGCGGTGCCCGAGTCTGCGACTCCTGAACCCGCGACGCGTGCTCGCGTGGAGTCGGTATCGAGATGGCCATACCTCCATATAAGCATCCGCCCGGGCATCCGGCACCGGCTCGGGTAATGTTTCGCAATACTGAGTCGCCCGGAACAATCTGTGCGGCCGCGAGGTTCAAATGGTCATGACTACTCTCGGATTCATCGGATCAGGCCACATCGGCGCCCAGGTCGCCCGTCTTGCGGTGGCGAACGGCTACACCGTCGTGCTCAGCAACTCGCGCGGGCCGGAGACGCTCGCCGAACTCGTCGAAGAACTCGGGCCCCAGGCATCAGCCGGCACGGCCGCCGAAGCGGCTGCGGCCGCCGACATCGCTGTCGTCTCGATTCCGCTCATCGCCTACACCGAGGTGCCGGTCGAAGAACTCGCCGGCAAGGTCGTGCTCGACACGAACAACTATTACTTCGAACGCGACGGGCACATCGCCGAACTCGACGACGAAAGCACCACGGTGTCGGAGCTGTTGCAGCAGCACCTGCCCGCCTCGCACGTGGTGAAGGCGTTCAACCACATCCGTTTCGACCAGATCACAACCGACGGCAAGCCAGCCGGCTCGCTCGGTCGGCGAGCGCTCGTCATCGCCGGCGACGACGAAGCCTCGAAGGCAACGGTCGCGACCCTGCTCGACGAGTTCGGATTCGACGCCGTCGACGCCGGACCGCTCGCCGAGGGGTGGCGCATTCAGCGCGACGAGCCGGGTTACGTGGCGGGGTACCGCACGGTCGACGAGATCACTGCCGACCTGGCGAACGCCAAGCGCTACCGCGACATGGTTCCGAACGAGTTCGGCACACACGAGTAAGTTTTCTGGCTTCGCCCGTCCCCGCCGGGCGAACGCGCGGGAACCGACCGAGCGCGGTCGCTTGGTTCCCGCCGGCGGTTCGCACGGAGGTTATGGAGACTCACCGAGCTCGACACGGCGGCCGCGGCCGCCCAATAGGCTATTCGCATGGTCGCAACTTTTCTCATCGTGCCCGAGTGGCAGGGTTCCGGTTCGTCTCGCGCGATGCAGCTCATCGACGGAGCCGACGCGATCGCGGGAGACCTGCCGGCGAGCGTGACACGGCGCCTCGAGATCACTTTGGGTGCCGGCGAGAGCCTCGGCAGCGGGGTGGCACGCGTGAGTGTGCTGCGGAGCATCCGCGACTCGGTCACGCGTGCGTTGAACGACGCTCTCGAACCTACCGCAGAAGGGGCCGTTCGGCCCGATCTGGTGGTGACCATCGGCGGCGACTGCGGTGTCGAGCTGGCGCCGATCGCCGAGGCGAAGCGGCTGCATCCCGAGCTGGCTGTGGTCTGGCTGGATGCCCATGCCGACCTGGTGGCCCCCGAATCATCGGGCTCCGGAACTGCCCCGTCGGTCAGCGGGCCGTTCTCGAGCATGGTACTGCGAACGCTGCTCGGCGACGGAACAGAGCTGCTCGTTCCCGATTTCGCGCAGACCCTCTCACCCTCGCGCGTCATTCTCGCCGGAGTGCGTTCGCTCGACGACGACGAACAGACCTATATCGATGAGAACCACATCACCGAGGTGAGCATCGACGACCTGCAGCAGAGCGAAGAACTCGAGCGTGGTGACGCACTGGTCGAGGCGATCTCGGCGACGGGCGCGACCGAGGTGTACCTGCATGTCGATCTCGATGTGCTCGATCCGGCCGAGATCACGGGGCTGAGCTACCCCGAGCCGTTCGGCCTGACCGTCGCGGCCCTGGTCGAGAACATCGTCGCCGTGCGTCGACGGTTCACCGTGGTCGGAGCCGCGATCACACAGTTCGCCCCGGCCAACCCTGACGCCGCGTCAGATGATCTGTCGGCCGTTCTGCGCATCATCTCGGCGCTTACGCGCGCCCTCTAAGTGCACAGGGCCACTAAGTACACAGGGCCACTAAGTACACAGGGCCACTGAGCACCGAGTTCTGCACAGATCCCACAACGACAAAGCGGACTGATCGCCCGCGGAGTTATCGTCGTCGCATGACAGAGCACACCCCTTCCGAGAACCCGTCCGTCTCTCCACGCATACTGGTCGAACGTCGCGGCCACATTCTGCTGATGGCGTTCAACCGGCCCGAGAAACGCAACGCCGCCGACTTCGAACTGTTGCGGCAGCTCTCGCTGGCATACGGCGAGCTCGAACGTGACCCCGAGCTGCGGGTCGGTGTGGTTCATGCGGTCGGCGAGCATTTCACGGCGGGCCTCGACCTCGCCGACGTGGGTCCGCGCATCACGGCGGCGGGTCTCGACATCGTGGCCGAGGGCGGCGTCGACCCCTGGCAGGTCAGCCCCACCGGTCCGCCGCGCACCAAGCCCGTGGTGATCGCCGTGCACGGAACCTGCCTCACACTCGGCATCGAGCTCATGCTCGCCAGCGATGTCACCGTCGCCGCGCAGTCGACCCGATTCGCGCAGATCGAGGTGAGCCGCGGCATTCTGCCCTTCGGGGGTGCGACCATCCGTTTTCCCCGTGCCGTCGGCTGGGGCAACGCGATGCGCTGGATGCTCACGGGCGACACCTTCGACGCGATTGAAGCCCATCGCATCGGCCTCGTGCAACAGTTGGTGCCCGACGGCGAGCAACTCGACGCCGCACTCGCGATCGCCGAGCGCATCGCCGCCCAGGCGCCCCTCGCGGTTCAAGCGACTCTCGCGAACGCACGTCTCGCCGAACGCGCTGGTGATGACGCCGGGCAGGTGGCCGCGGCCGTCGCCCTGCAGCCCGAACTCGTTCGACTGGTGGCCACCGAAGATTCCGTGCGCGGAATGCAGGCGTTCGTCAACCGCCAGCCGGCGGACTTTGTCGGCAGGTAGTGTGAGGTCATGGTTACCACCGAGACTTACGACCTCATCGTCATCGGCGCCGGGGCGGTGGGCGAGAACGTCGCCGACCGTGCCGTACAGGGCGGCCTGACGGTCGCCATCGTCGAAACCGAGCTCGTCGGCGGTGAGTGTTCGTACTGGGCGTGCATGCCGTCGAAAGCCCTGCTGCGAAGCGGTGCCGCGCTGCGTGCAGCCGAGAATGTCGCGGGCGCGCGGGAGGCGGTCACGGGCATCCTCGACCCCGCCGCCGTGTTCAAACGGCGCAATGCCGTCGTGAACGAATGGAACGACGAGAGCCAGGTCGACTGGGTCGCCGGCGCGGGCATCACGCTCGTTCGGGGTTACGCCCGGTTCACGGCGCCGAAAGAGCTCGACGTGACAAATGAGCAGGGTGAAGTCACGCATCTCGTCGCCCGGCACGCGATCACGGTGTCTACCGGGTCGGCCGCGCTGCTGCCCGACATACCCGGTCTCGCCGATTCCGGTCCGTGGACCAGCCGAGACGCTACCTCGTCGCAGGTCGTGCCGAAGCGGCTCGCGATTCTGGGCGGCGGAGTGGTCGGCTGCGAGATGGCCACCGCGTATGCCTCGCTCGGCTCCGATGTCACCCTGTTGTCGCGGTCAGGCCTGCTCAGCAACCAGGAGCCGTTCGCCGGTGAACTGGTTCGCGACTCGCTCATCGGGCTCGGCGCCAGGGTCAGCATCGGTGTGTCGCCGACGGCCGTCAAGCGCAACGGGGCGGGGGGCGAAGTCACCATCACGCTCGACGACGGCGGTACGCTCGTGGTCGACGAGATTCTGGTGGCCATCGGGCGGTCGCCGCGCACGGGCGATCTGGGCCTCGAGGCCATCGGACTCAAGCCGAACCAGTGGCTGGTGACCGACGACACGCTGCTCGTGCTCGATGAGAACGGCGCGCCCCTCGAGGGTGACTGGCTCTACGCGACCGGAGACGTGAACCATCGTGCGCTGCTGACCCATCAGGGCAAGTACCAGGCGCGCGCGGCCGGCGACGTCATTGCAGCACGTGCTCTCGGCAATAAGCTCTCCGTCGAGCCCTGGGGCGCGCATGTTGCGACGGCCGATCACGAGTCGGTTCCGCAGGTGACTTTCACCGATCCCGAGGTGGCGTCGGTCGGTCTGACCGAGGCAGCCGCAAAGAAGGCCGGCTACTCGGTACGGGCTGTCGAATACGACATCAGCTGGGTTGCCGGCGCGAGCGTGACGAGCGAGAACTACGTCGGCCGTGCCAAGGCGGTGGTCGACGAGAAACGCCAGGTGCTGCTGGGGGTGACCTTCGTGGGTCAAGACGTGGGTGAGCTCATCCACTCGGCGACCATCGCCGTGGTGGGCGAGGTTCCGCTGAATCGGTTGTGGCATGCCGTGCCGTCGTATCCGACCCTCAGCGAGGTGTGGTTACGACTGCTCGAAACCTACGGCCGCGACAACTCGAGCTTCTGAGGTGAAGATCGCACGCCTGCTGCTCACGCCCATCGTCGTCATCGTTCGCGCCGTGCTGCTGGCTCCGCCGCTCGCGCGCGCCGGATACCTGTACGCGACACTCGTCGGGCTGGTCTGGGGTGCCGTGCTCAGCACAGGGCGCATTCGCCGTGTCGACGGCCTCTTCGTCTGCACCGGTCTGCCGACCTGGGCGTTTTCGCGAGGCGGATCATGCATCGGCGGCGTCTACCTCACCGATGCAAACGCGGGCCCCATCGTGCTCGAGCACGAGGCCGTGCACCGGCTACAGTGGCAGAAGTACGGCCTCACGTTTCCGTTCATGTACTTTCTGGCCGGAAGCGACCCACTCACTAACCGCTTCGAGATCGAAGCCGGGCTCGAGAAAGGCGGCTACCGGTGAGCAAAGTCATCGTGATCACCGGGGGCAGTTCGGGCATCGGTCGGTCGGCAGCCGGCACGCTCGCCGCGCAGGGCCACACGATCGCGGTCGTGGGTCGCAGCCCCGAGCGCACGCGGTCGGTGGCGGCTGACATCGGGGGCGAGGCGTTTCTCGCCGACTACGACCGACTCGACGATGTGCGGGCGCTGGCGGATGCGCTGCTGAACCGCTTCGACCGCATCGACGTGCTGGCCAACAACGCCGGCGGGCTGGTCAAGAAGCGTGCGCTGACGGTCGATGGGCACGAACGCACCATTCAGAGCAACCACCTTGCGCCGTTTCTGCTGACCACGCTGCTTCTGCCGCGATTGCGCGAGAACGCAGCGGTGTCGCCGGTGCGCGTCATTTCGACGGCGTCGAGCGCGAACACTCTCGGAAAGATCCGGCTCGACGACCTCGACCTGCGCAACCGGCGCTGGCTGGGAGGTTGGCCGGCCTACGGGGCGGCGAAGCTCGCGAACATCCTGTTCATCAAGGAACTCGCTCGGCAGACCGCAGGCAGCGGCATCTCGGCGTACTCGTTTCACCCGGGGTTCGTGTCGACGTCGTTCGGCGCCGACACCCTGCCGCTGAAGATCTCGAACGGGCTGCTCGGCGGTCGCCTCGGCCTGACTCCCGAGGCCGGCGCCGCTCCCCTGGTTCACCTCGCCTCGGCAGACGAGGTGGATGCCCCGAGCGGCACCTTCTTCGACCAGCTGAAGCCGAACGGCCACACCGCTCGTCAGGCCAACGACGCCGACTTCGCCGCGAAACTCTGGGCGGTCTCGGCCCGCGAGGTCGCCTGACGCCCGTACAGCGCTCTGCCGCACAGCGTTCTGCCGTGCAGCGCTCCGCCACGCAGCGCTCTGCCGCACAGCGGTCTGCCACGCAGCTACCGCGCACCGAATCTATTGCGCACTGATGTAGTCGCTTCTGCGAATACCTGGTGGGACCCATTCGTCAGAAGGGCGCCGCGCCCTCACCGCCAGACGGATCGGCGCTTTCGGGCAGATGTGCGGTCGGGTTCTTCACAGTCGGGTTCTTCACAGTCGGGTTCTTCGGCGGGGAGGCTGGGGAGAACCTCGGGGCCGGGCGCGCGATAGGCGTGGGTGCCACGACGTAGGCGAAGCCGGCCGGAGATGTCCAGACGAGAGCTCCGGAACCGCCGGGGTCTTGCTCCAGATTCCAATCGGTGTGGTGTTTGACCTTGTGATGGCTACTGCACAGGGGGCTGAGATTGTGGAATGCCGTGTCGCCGCCGTCGTTCCATGGCCGTGTGTGGTCGAGGTCTGCGGTGGCCGACGACGAGCAATCGACGGGAAACGTGCACTCGGTGTGAACGGTTCGAATCAACGTGTCGAGATCGGCAGGTGCCTTGTATCGCGTTCGGCCGTAGTTGAGTGCGATGCCGGTGACGGGGTCGGTAAGCACTCTCATGAACCCCGGAGCCTGCCGAGTGAGTTCAAGAGCAGTGAGTCGATCGATCGGCCCATACCCATCGAGGTGCGCCGAGTCGCCTGTGCCGAGCATGGTCAACATCGGCACCGTCACACGAACGTGAGCACGCACGCCGCGGTTCGCGCCCGGAATCTTCGGCTCACCGTTGAGTAAAAGGTCGCTGAGCGTGTCGACTCGCAGTTGAGCGAGAGTTCGCGGATCACCGGACTGCTTCACGGAGCGACCCAGCTCGGTTGCCCGATTGAAGATGGCGACGGCTTCGACGGCCGGCAGGTAATGAGTGAGAAACGCCATGCCGTCGGCCGCCGGATCGAGCGACAATCGTCTTTCGGTGGTCGCGGCGTAGTGGCGCTGCACGGCTGTAGAAGGCTGTGCCTCTTCAGCCGCACCGCGAGCGTGACGCACCAGCCGTTGAACCGATACTCGGGGCGCCAGCTCAAGCAGACGGCCTTGATAGTCGAGCAGACATTCGGGTGGCAAAGCGGCGCTGTGCTGAACGATCTTCTCGGCATGCCGGTACGAGATCGCGCCGGACTCGAGAGCGCGACCCGTGGCGACAAACACTCCCGCGAGACCTTCGGCCGTGTCGACGAGCCGACGGGCGTCGGTTTCGCTGAGACGAAGCGCCACGGCGAGCTCGGTCACCACGATGCGCTGAGTCACCGCCTCGGGCGACCAGAGCGGGCCTCCCGTCGCGCAATCCACCGCCCCCAGAGCAGCTCCCGCGCGCCGGGCCCGCTCGACCGCGTCGGCCTGTCGAGCGTGTGCCGCCGCGACCTCTTTCGCACAGCGCACGACGTCGCCGACAGCGTCGGCGAAACGCTCGCGTCGCTGCAGCGAGTTGCCGGATTCGCCGCCGTCACCGGCTTCGTGCCCTTCGCAGTGAGGTTCATCTTTCATGAGATAAGTTCACCATGAGCCACTGACATCGTGGATACCCGCTACCACAGTGTGGACGGAGAGTTGCCCAGACGGAGAGGTGCCCAGACAGGGAGTCGCTCAGGCCGCGAGCAGGCCCAGCGTCGAGATGAGGTCGAGGCGCAGGTCGACGATCTCCGGTGAGTCGCCGAAGACCACGGCTGAGAGCTCATCGCCGTCGATCTCGGGGTCGCCCGTGGTCATCTCGCTCACCCAGGCACGAACGGCTCGTCCGAGCGCGACTCCGGCACGGCACGACTCGCCGGTACCCGGGGCCCCGCTGCGCACGTCGCGCGCGAGCCAGGTCACGGTGATCAGTTCGGGGGTTTCGAGTGGCTCGAGCAGGGTGATCTGCTCGAGTTGCTCAGCGGAGGCGACTTCGATGAAGACCTGGCCGCGGGTGCGATTGGTGCGGGTCTGCACTGACTGAATGTGCGCGATGACGTCACGCACGGCGTCGAGCGACGAAACCTCCGCGGCGAGCAGAACTCGTCCCCGCAGAGTGGCGATCTGGCCGCCCGTCTCGGTGACACCGGATGCTCGCATTGCGGCTTCGGGGCTAGTCAGTACTACGCTCATTTGTCTCAAGCATAGGGTTGCCTAACCTAATCGTGCAACCACCTGACGCGGTGTGTATGAGAACTCACAGAATGAGATCTCAGACGATCTCTAGGCTGAGAAAGCCGGCGGATGAACGTCGTACCACTGCAGCCCCCGCTCGAGCTGCCGCCCCACAGCGAACAACGTGGCTTCTCCACCCGGACGCCCGATCAGCTGCATGCCGATGGGCAGACCGCCCGCAGCCGAACCGACAGCAGGGGTCGCACCGACCGGGAGCGTGATGGCGGGCAACCCGCTCACATTCACGAATGACGTGAACGGCGTGTACTGCACCTGTTGCGCGAAATTGAGTTCGGCATCCGCCGGGTCGAACCAGCCGATCGGGCGCGGCGGCATCGCCAGCGTGGGCGTGAGCACCGCGTCGAACGAGGAGAACTGCGCGATGACCGAGCGTTCGAACGCCGAGAGCTTCTGCAGGGCATCCATCAGCGCCGTCGCGGGCAGCTCGCGGCCGCGGTGCATGAGCCAGAGCGTGAGGGGTTCGAGCAGATGCTCGTTCGTGTCGTCGACCGGCAGCATGGCCGCGCCGGCCTGCCAGATGGTGCGGAAGGCGGGGCCGTATTCGGGCGACGGCAGCAGCGAGAGCGTCTCGAGCCCGTGTCCGAGCTCGGCCAGCAGCTCGACAGTCTGCTCGAACGTCTCACGCACCTCGGGGTCGAGGGTGATCTCGTAGTCGAGCTGCCACGGCGAGTCGAGCAGCACGCCGATCTGAAACCGCCCTTCTCCGCGGATGGCCGCGCCGAGGTAGGGTCCCTCGACGTTCGACGGCGCGCGCAGCGAGAAGTGGTGGCGTGGTGCTCCGCCCGAGGGGGCGATCATGCCGTCGAGCAGCAGGGCGGCATCGGCGACGGTTCTCGCCAGCGGGCCGCCGACGCCGAGCCCGGCCAGAGTTCCGATACCCGACGAGGCGGGAATCAGACCTCGAGTCGGCTTCAGCCCCACGAGCCCGGTGGCCGCCGCGGGAATGCGGATCGACCCGCCGCCGTCGGAACCGGGCGCGAACGGCAGCAGCCCGGCAGCGACCGCCACGGCCGCCCCACCGCTCGAACCGCCAGGCCCCAGGTCGGTGTCGTAAGGGTTGCGGGCCGGCGGCGCCACGAGGTTCTCGGTGTAGCTCGGCAGCCCGAACTCGGGCGTCGCGGTCTTGCCGAGGCTCACTCCCCCGGCTTCGTCGAGAACCTCGGCGATCTCGTCGGACTCCTCGGGCACGAACTGCTCGAACACCCGAGACCCGAAGGTCGTGCGCACCCCGCGCCGGCGCACCAGGTCTTTGTCGCCGAACGGCAGCCCCCACAGGGTAGTCGTGCGCGGCACGGTCGCCTCGACCTCCCGAGCACGCGCGCGGGCGCGGTCGGCCGTCACCTCGTGAAACGCGCCGAGCGACGGGTTCAGCCGCTCGATGCGGGCGAGGTAGTGCTCAGTGAGTTCGAGCACGCCGACCTCGCCCTTCTGCAGCAATCGCCATTGTTCGAGCGCGGTCAGGTCGTGAAGCTCTGCCATACCCTCGAGCCTACGCCGGGCATCCGGTGCTCTCGTAGGCTGGCTCGATGAGTACCATTACGCGCATCGATCCCGCGGGCCGAGCGGATGACCGGCAGAGCCTTGAAGAGTTCTTGACGTTGCAGCGCCAGTCTGTCGTCGTGAAGGCGACGGGACTGAGCGATGCCGACGCAGCCCGAGTGTTATTGCCGTCGATCACCACCGTGTCTGGACTCATCCGGCACCTGGCCGACGTGGAGCGCAGCTGGTTTCGCGAGGTGATGAACGGCGAAACGGGCATCGAGTATCGCTGGAGCGAGGCCGACCCCGATGGTGAGTTCCGCGTGACGGCCGACGACTCGCTCGCTGCGATCCTTGCGGACTATCGGGCGGTCTGGGCGGAGTCGAACGAGGTCATCGCCAGCCATTCGCTCGACGACGTGTGTGCAGGCCGCGAGGGGCGCTTCACGCTGCGCTGGATCATGCTGCACCTGATCGAGGAGACGGCGCGCCACCTCGGCCACATCGACATTCTGCGCGAACTGCTCGACGGAGTAACGGGTGAGTGAGTTTACTTAAGATGTTTCTGCAAGAGCACCGTGCCGAGCCACCGGTTGAACTTGAAGCCGACTTTGCCAAGCCGCCCGACCTCTTTGAAGCCGAGGCTCTCGTGCAAGCGGATCGACCCCTCGGCCCCCTTGTCGACGATCACGGCGAGCACTTCTTTCACCCCGGCGGCTTTGCTGCGTGCCAGCAGCTCTTTCATGAGCGCCTTGCCGAGACCTTTGCCGGTTGCGGCCGGCCCGAGGTAGATCGAATCTTCGACCGTGCGCCGGTAGGCGGCCTTCTGCTTCCACGGTGAGACGTACGCGAAACCGATCATCTGGTCGGTGGCCGACACCGCGAGCAGAAACGGCAGGCCCAGTCTCGACACCCACTCGAACTTCGAGCGCCACTCCTTCAGCGACATGGCGTCTTCGTCGAGCGTGACCACGGTATTGGCCACGTAGTGGTTGTACAACTCCCGCACCGCGGGCATGTCGGCGAGCGTCGCGTCGCGAATGCTGAACGAGAACGTCTCGACCGGCGGCGAGGGCGGCCGCAGGGCGGTGGGCAGCTTTCGCCTCGGCTGATATTCCTCTTCGAGCATGGGCACGATCCTAACGGTGAGAGGTGCAGAGTGAGCTGAAAAGCGAGTGAGCGGAAAAGCGAGTGAGCTGAAAGACGGGCTATTCGAGCGACCAGTCGACGGCGGCAGCGCCCTGCGCCTCGAGGGCGGCGTTGGCGCGGCTGAACGGCTTCGAACCGAAGAACCCCCGACTCGCCGAAAGCGGGCTGGGGTGTGCAGACTCGATGACCGGCACGCCGCCGAGCCACGGTTTGAGGTTGGCGGCATCCCGACCCCACAGAATGGCGACGAGCGGAGTTCCGCGCGCAACCAGGGTCTTGATGGCGAGCTCGGTCACGGCCTCCCAGCCCTTGCCCCGATGCGACCCGGCGACCCCCGGCTGCACCGTGAGCACTCGGTTGAGCAGCATGACGCCGTTAGCCGACCACGCCGTCAGGTCGCCGTGTGCCGGAGGTGTCACGCCGAGATCGGCATTCAGTTCCTTGTAGATGTTGGCGAGGCTGCGCGGAACCGGGCGCACGTGCCGCTCCACCGCGAACGAGAGGCCGATCGGATGCCCGGGGGTGGGGTACGGGTCTTGCCCCACAATGAGCACCCGAACGCCGTCGAGCGGGTACCGAAAAGCGCGCAACACGTTCGCGCCCGCGGGCAGGTAGCCGCGCCCGGCCGCGACTTCGGCTCGTAAGAAGTCGCCCATGCGGGCGATGTCGCCGGCCACCGGCGTGAGCGCCTCGGCCCAGCCGGCATCCATTTCGCCCGTTTCGGCCAGCTCGGGCAGTGTCTTAGGGCTCAATGCTCGCCCGCCATTTCTCCCCGTTCGTCAATCACCCGAGTGCGCAGCGTCTTGGGGCTCAATGCTCGCCCTCGCTCATCTCGCCCATCTCGCCCATGGTGGCCACGCGTACACCGCCGTTGTCGTGCGTGACCGTCCAGACGCTGCCTCGGCCGACCACGCGCAGCGTGCCGTCGCCGACGATCAGCGCGGTGTGCTCGTCGATCGCGACGCCGCTCTCGGTCAGACCGGCCTCTGTCGCGGCGATGAGCCGCGAGAGCGTGCCCCACTGTGCGGCGTGCACGTCGACGGCGAGGTCGATCAGCCCGATGCCTTCACCGAGGGTTATTTCTTCGAGGTCTTCGGAAGCCTCTTGAGGCGCCACGGGCACCTCCCCGATCTTCCAGCCGCCCAGAATCGCCCGCTCGGAGGCAATGGCGGCGCCTGCCGAGAAGCCGAGGTACGGCACCCCCGCGCTGACCTGCCTCCTGATCTCGTCGAAGGCAGGGTCGACACTGTCGCGGTACGCCGGAGTCAGACCGCCCCAGACGAGAATGCCGTGCACCCCGGCGAGCGCCGCCGGGTTTATCGCCACGCCTTCTGGCGACAGCACGGGCACCGGCTCGAATTCGGTGATCGCGTCGAGCGCCGCCTGAAGCGCCGCGTAGGTCTCGGGTGCGTCGCCGTCACGCACCAGAACGATGGCGACTCGTGGCCCGTCGAGTCGCCCCTCTTGAAGCGCGAGCTCGGCCGCCTCCGACAAGAATTCGCGGTAGACCGCGCCGTCGTCTTCTGGCGGCCAGCCGCCGCCCACCAAATGGATGCCCATACGGCCTGCCCGAACTCAGACCGAGACGGGCGGCAGTGCCGACCAGGGAAAGACGATCCAGCGATCGGTCTTACGCCAGAAGAAGTCGGGCTCGATCACCGAACGCGGCTTGGAGTACAAGGTCGCGGTCTTCACGATCACGCCGATCTTCTCGAGCAGGTCGACCACCAGACGCAAGGTGCGGCCCGAGTCGGCAACGTCGTCGACGAGCAGAATGCGCTTGCCGATCAACGCGGTGTTATCGAGCATCGGCGGCAGGATGATCGGCTCGGGCAACGTCGTCTCGATGTCGGAATAGAACTCCACGTTGAGGCTGCCGCAGCTCTTGGTGCCGGTCGCGTACGCGAGCGCACCGGCGGGAAGCAGACCGCCGCGGGCAATGGCGATCACGAAGTCGGGAACAAAGCCGCTCTCGAGAATCATCGTGGCAAGCACACGGGAAGCGTCGCCGAATTCCAGCCAGCCCAGCACCTCGCGTTCGGGGGCGGGTGTTTCTGCGATCTCGGTCACTTCTGCGCTCTCAGCCATCCGACTACGGTACCGGTAATCTCGCGCGACACGCGTTACTCTCTGACGGCCAGCGGTCCCCGGAACACCTTGTACGCCGCGGACTGCGCCACCGGCTTGATGACGACCTGGTCGAGGCTGATATGCGGCGCCAGCTCCACCATGAAACGGATCGTCTCAGCGACGTCTTCTGCTGTCAGCGGGTTGGGAACGCCGGCATACACCGCGTCGGCCGCGGCCTGGTCGCCCTTCAGCCGATTCAGCGAGAACTCCTCGGTCTTCACCATGCCCGGCGCGATCTCGAGCACCCGGATCGGCTCGCCGCTCAGCTCGAGCCGCAGCACGTCGAGAATCGACGCCACGGCGAACTTGGCCGCGTTATAACCGCCGCCCTTCTCGTAGGCGATATGGCCGGCGATCGACGAAACCGTGAGGATGTCGGCCACCGCAGTTCCCGTCGGCGCACCCGCAACGGAGGCCCGCAGCAGCGGCAGGAGCGCGGAGATGACCTGTTTCACCGCGATGACGTTGACCTCGTACATCCACCGCCAGTCGTCGGCGTCACCCGCTTCGACGGTGTCGAGCCCGGCTGCTCCCCCGGCATTGTTGATGAGAGTGCTCACACCGCCGGTGGATTCGAGATGGGCGGCCAGGGCATCCACATCCTGCTGCTTCGTGAGGTCGGCGACGAAGTACGTGGCGCCGGTCTCGTCGGCGAGCGCCTTGAGCCGGTCTTCGCGCCGCGCCACCCCCACGACCTGCCAGCCGTGCGCCCGCAGCGCCCGCACTGTCGCTTCACCGATGCCCGAACTTGCGCCTGTGACGACCGCGCGCCTGAGATTATCTGCCATGGTTCAACGCTAGCTCAATGGATGCACGACCGATTCTTACCCCGTGTTGCAGTGACCATTGACCCGTACCGAGTGCGTGCTTACTGTTGCGAGAGTTCGCCCACCGATTTCTCGTCAGACCAAAGGACACACACCATGACCGACAACTCCGCCGACTGGCAGTTCGAGACCAAACAGATCCACTCGGGTGCCGCTCCCGACCCCGTGACCAACGCGCGTGCCACACCGATCTACCAGACCACCTCGTACGTCTTCAACGACGCAGACCACGCCAAGAACCTCTTCGCTCTCGCCGAGTTCGGCAACATCTACACCCGCATTCAGAACCCCACCCAGAACGTGGTCGAAGAGCGCGTTGCAGCTCTCGAGGGCGGAACAGCAGCGCTGCTGGTCGCCTCGGGTCAGGCCGCCGAGACGTTCTCTGTGCTGAACATCGCGCAGGCCGGCGACCACATCGTTTCGAGCTCGTCGATCTACGGCGGCACCTACAACCTCTTCAAGTACACGCTGGCGAAGCTCGGCATCGAGACCACGTTCGTCGAGAACCAAGACGACGCGGCCGAGTGGCAGCGCGCCGTTCGCCCGAACACGAAGCTGTTCTTCGCCGAGACCATCGGCAACCCGAAGATCAACATTCTCGACATCGAACTCGTCTCAGGAGTCGCGCACGAGAACGGCGTTCCGCTGATCGTCGACAACACCATCGCCACGCCCTACCTGATCCGCCCGTTCGAGCACGGCGCCGACATCGTGGTGCACTCGGCCACCAAGTTCCTCGGCGGCCACGGCACCATCATCGGCGGCGTCATCGTCGACGGCGGAAAGTTCAAGTGGAGCGAGAACTCCGAGAAGTTCCCGGGCCTCACCACCCCCGACGAGTCGTACCACGGCGTCACCTACACCGAGGCGCTCGGCGACGGCATCGCTTACATCATCAAGGCGCGCGTGCAGCTGCTGCGCGACCTGGGTTCGTCGATCGCTCCCGCGAGCGCGTGGCAGCTCATCCAGGGCATCGAGACCCTCAGCCTGCGCATCGAGCGCCACGTGCAGAACGCGCAAGAGGTCGCCGAATGGCTCGACAGCCACGAAGACGTCGCCGCGGTCTACTACGCCGGTCTGCCCTCCAGCCCCTGGTACGGCGCGGCCAACAAGTACGCGCCCAAGGGTGTCGGTGCAGTGCTGTCGTTCGAGCTCAAGGGCGGGGTGGATGCCGGCCGCGCGCTGGTGAACAACCTCAGCCTCTTCTCGCACCTCGCGAACATCGGCGATGTACGTTCGCTGGTCATCCACCCCGCGTCGACCACGCACTCGCAGCTCACGCCGGAGCAGCAGCTCACCTCGGGTGTCACGCCCGGCCTCGTGCGTCTCTCGGTGGGCCTGGAGAACATCGACGACATCAAGGCCGACCTGGCCGGCGGCCTCGCCGCTGCCCGTGAGGTCGCTCGGGCGAACGCGCTGTAAATCCTCCCCCGGCGGCTTCGCGCCGCGAACGGATGATCGCCAGAGGCGGGCTCGTGACGTAACAGTCACGCGTCCGCCTCTTTCGTTCGCCAGAATGAGAGAACCATGGACTGGCAGATACCCGAAGACACCGTTCCGAGCGATTTCATCACCGATGCGCAGATCCGGTCGATTCTGGGCAAGCCTCCGGCCACCGGCGCCTGGCGCGACGGCGACCCGGTGGGTCGGCGCCAGTTCGCGCACATCGGCGACGTGACGTTCGAGAACGGCGGGGTCGTCGAGGATGCCCGGATCGCCTATGAGACGTTCGGCACCCTCAACGCGGCGGGCGACAACGCGGTGCTGGTGGCGCACGCCCTCACGGGCGACTCGCATCTCACGGGACCGGCCGAGCCCGGGCATCCGACCGCCGGCTGGTGGGGCGGAATCGTGGGGCCGGGCCTCGCGCTCGACACCGACCGGTACTTCGTGGTGGCGCCGAACATGCTCGGCAGCTGCCAGGGTACGACAGGTCCGGCGTCGCTCGATGCCGAGGGCGAAGAGTGGGGTGCGCGCTTTCCGTACACCAGCATTCGCGACCAGGTACGCGCACAGCACGGTGTCATGTCGCACCTCGGCCTCAGCCGCTGGCACGCCATCGTGGGCGGGTCGATGGGCGGCATGCAGGTGCTCGAATGGGGCATCGAATACCCCGAGGCGGCGGAGCGATTGGCGATCATCGCCGCTCCCCCGATTTCCAGCGCCGACCAGATCGCGCTGAACTCGGTGCAGATCGAGGCGATCAGGGCCGATCCGCTCTTTCACCACGGGGCGTACTACAACGCCAAAGTCGGCGAAGGGCCGCATTCCGGCTTGGCGCTGGCGAGGCGCATGGCGCTTCTGAACTATCGCAGCCCCACCGAGCTCAACGACCGTTTCGAGCGCAGCTGGCAGAGCGGCATCAGCCCGCTTGGCCGTGGCGGCCGGTTCGCGGTGGAGTCGTACCTCGACTTTCACGGCAACAAGTTCACTCGGCGTTTCGACGCGAACAGCTACATAACTCTCGTCGAGGCGATGAATTCGCACGACGTGGGTCGCGGTCGCGGCGGCATCATCGAGGCCCTTCGGCGGGTCACCGCCCGGTCGCTGATCATCGGCATCGACAGCGATCGGCTCTTTCCCGTGCCCGATCAGCAACTGATCGCGAAGCACGTTCCCGGCAACATCGACGGCGACGAGGCGACAGTCATCAGCTCCAAGTTCGGCCACGACGGCTTCTTGATCGAATTCGAGCTGGTCGCGCAGCAGCTCGAGCGCCTGCTTGCCGAGTGACGGCGCGCCCTGCCGGTAGCATCAGTCTCATGATCGATGGGTCGCGGTGAGGCACCAGGAACCGCTGCTGGGCACGGCGGCCTGGCTGGAGGGCACGGTGTTCACCGTGTCGTCGTTCGCCTGCCTGGCGATCGCCGGCGTGCCGCTGTTCACTCTGACACTCGCCATCGTGCTCTACGTGGTGATGCTGTTCACCTACTTCATGCTGGGTCGCTCGTCGTCGGTCTGGTGGATCGTGATCACCACCGTCATCGGACTCTCGATCAGCCTGCTTCTCGGCTCGCTCAGCGGCGAGAACCCTTCCGTGCTGAGCGCGATTCTGCTCGTCTCCGGCGGCGGGCTCGGCGCGATGGCCATCGTGCTGCAGAGCACTGGAGTCGGGCGCGTCTACCTCATCGGCATGTTCGTGGCCAATCTCGCCGTGACGCTGCCGTTCATGAACGGCAACGATCTCGTTCAGGCGCTGACGATCTTCATCGTCGGCTGGTCTGTCAACGTGCTGGTCGGCATCTGGATCAGCGACTCTGTGCGCCGCGCCCGCGAGCGCATCGCCCGGCTCGGCACCGCGCACCAGGCCGAACGGCGGGCCAGCGAACTCGAAGCGCAGCGACGGCAGAGCGCTCGTCTCTTGCACGACACCGTGCTCGCCACGCTCACACTGCTCGCACACTCCGGGCGCGGGGTGGAGCCCGAGGCCCTGCGCATTCAGGCCGCGGAAGACGCCGTGCTGCTGCGACAACTGCGGCTCGGCGAGACTCCGGCCCCCCGGGCATCCGGTGACTACAACCTGCGCGCCCACGAGGTCGCTGCGGTCACCGACAACATTCGCGAACTGCAGCAACGGTTCGAACGGCGCGGGCTCACGGTGCACTGGCACGGTGCGGGCGACGTGACTCTGCCGCCGCTCGTACGCAGCGCGTTTCTGCTGTCGCTGTCGGAGTGTCTCGAGAACGTTCGGCGGCATTCCGGGGTCGACCAGGCCGACGTCACCATTTCGCAAGACGCCGGCGGCGTGCGGGCGATGGTCACCGACTCGGGGGTCGGTTTCGACACGGCAGACGTCGCCAGCGGGCGGCTCGGCATCACCGAATCGGTCGTGGCGCGAATCCGAGATGTCGGCGGCAACGCTCGCATCTTCTCTGCCCCGGGCGCCGGCACGACCGTGGTGCTGGAGGTGCCGCGATGAGCGACGACTTCTCGCGAAACCGCGACGATCACGACGATGAGGGCACCACCGGGCTCTTGACCCGGCTCGTGCGGGCCCGCACTCTCGGGCCCGAGGCGCTCGAAGCGCTGCGCAAAGACGTGGCCTCTGACTCGCGCATCGGCATCGGGTACATCGGCACCGGTGCCATCGTGGCGGCCGTGGTGCTGAGTCTGCGCGGTATCGCGACGTTCGCCTTCAACTGGTCGGCCTACAGCAATCCGTGGCTCACCCTGATCGCCTGGGTGATGGTCGCCCTCGCGACGATCGGCGCCGTTCTGATCGCCAACTCCCGCGGCAGCCATCTGCCGACTCCCGCCTTTGTCGTGTTACTGGTTGTTCTCTCTGTCGCTGTGATTCTCGACCTGGTGTCGTCGGGCGGATTCGCGACGCCGATCCCCGAGGTGACGGTCATCGTGGGGGCGGGCGCTGCACTGCTCGCTCTCGTCGCCTATCGCCCGCTCAACCAGCTGCTGCTCGCGAGTCTGGTGCTCGCCGCCTTCTTGTTCGCCATCACCATCGCGGGCGTGAGTTCTCTGCCGCCGGGTCAGCGACCGCAGATCGAGGTCATCGTCGCCGCCATCGCGCCTCCCCTCATCGGTGTTCTCATCGTGCGGTCGTTCAGCCGGTTCATCGACCGTGAGCTCGACAGAACGCTGGTATCGAGCACGATCTCGTCGCCGCGGTTCGGTGTGGGCATCCAGGGCTCCGACGAGCTCGTGCGACTCGACCAGAGCGCAGAAGAACTGCTGAGCGACGTTGCCTCTGGGCGCATCTCGCTACCCCTCGATAAAGAGCAATCGGCGGCCGCCTCGGCTCTGGCCACCGAACTGCGGCTGCGACTCGTGGCGGGCCGGCAGCAGACCTGGCTGCAGCACGCCATCGACGACTCCGAGGTGCTCAGCCCCACGGTTGCTCTGATCGACACCGAGGGTCTCGCGGGTTACCTCGAGCCCGATCAGCGTGAAGGGCTGCTCTCTGCGGTCTGGCTGATGGCGGCCACCGCGACCCGGCAGCAGCCGCGCATCACCATCACGGTCGGGCCGCAATCCGATACCTCGGGCTCGACCGAAACCGATAGGATTGCCTTTCCGATAGACATTTCTGTCGACGGAATACCGCGGCGTCGCATTGACGTCACGATCTGGGGGGCACTTGACCGGGTCGGCCCGCACCTCGAGAGCGGCCGAGCCGGCAGCTTGCGAATTCAGATGCACGTGCATGTCGACACCCCGGAATCGTAAGCGCCGCAAACGCACGCCCCAGACATAAACTGAAGCCAAGCAGGAGGGTCACCCATGGCGGTCACGCATGACAACATTCGACTGGCGATCGTCGACGACCACCGGATGCTCCTCGGTGCTCTCACCGAATGGATTCGTGGCGCGGCAAGTGACATCAGCATGGTCGCTGCGGTCACCACCTGGCCCGACCTGCTGACGCACCCCGAATTCCCCGTCGACGTCGTGCTGCTCGACCTCGACCTCAAAGACAACCTGCCCATCTCGGTGAAGCTGCGGGCGCTGAAGTCTGCGGGCGTGAAGACCGTGCTGATGAGCACGTACTCCGAACCCGTCGTGATCCGGGAGGCGCTCGCCGCCGGCGCACTCGGCTATCTCGTGAAGAGCGAAGAGGCCGACATGATCGTCGAGGCCATTCGTGCCGCGGCCAAAGGCGAGCCGTTCATCTCGAGTGAACTCGACATCGCGCTGAGCGCCCAAGAACTCGGCGGCGCGCCGAAACTGAGCGCACAGGAGCGCCGGGTCATGGCGCTCTACGGCGGCGGCGAGCCGGTGAAGCAGGTCGCCGAGCAGCTCAGCATCTCTGAAGAGACCGCCAAGAGCTACCTCAAGCGCATTCGCGAGAAGTACCGCGTTCTCGGCATCGACGTCGGCACGAAGGTCGCCCTCCGTCGCCGCGCCATTCAAGACGGCCTGCTGCTGCACGACGACTACCTCGACACCAGCGAGGCGAACGAGTCGGCGACGACACCGGCCGACTAGCTAGACCAGCTCCGACTGCATCGCCTGCGCGGCGACCGCCAGAGCGATGCGGCGACGTTCTCTGCGCTCGACGCTGAATGACGTCACGGCAATGAGAATGCCCAGCACGGTCAGCAGAATGCCGACCCAGATCGGCGCGACGTAGCCGAATCCCATCGTCAGCACGATTCCGCCGAGCAATGGGCCGAGTGCATTGCCGAAGTTCAGGGCCGAGTGGTTCAGGGCGGCGGCGATCGATTGGCTGTCGCCCGCGACATCCATCAGCCGGGTCTGGATGAGCGGGGAGATCGCCGACGCCGAGATGCCCAGCACGAACAGGCCGACGAACAGCCCGACCGGGTTCGACGCGAACAGCAGCAACTCGATGAGCGTGAGCAACACCATGCCGTAGAAACCGAGCATCGAACGCTTCAGGTTGCGATCGGCGAACCAGCCGCCCAAAAGGTTGCCGATCGTCATGCCGATACCGATGACGATCAGCGCAATCGGCACAATCGTCACGGAGAGCCCGGTGATCGACGTGACGATGGGTGAGACGTAGGTGTAGATGCTGAAGAAGCCGCCGAATCCGATGGCCCCCATGCCCACCGCGAACCAGACTTGGGGTCGCCGGAAGGCTTTGAGTTCTTGCTTCATGGTGGCGCTCGGGTCGCCGGGCAGGTTCGGCACCGTGAGCAGCACTGCGATGAGCGCGAGCACGAAGATGCCGGCCACGACTAGATACGAGACACGCCAGCTGGTGGTCTGGCCGATATAGGTGATCAGCGGCACACCCACTACGTTCGCCACCGTGAGCCCCGCGAGCACGAGCGCCACCCCCCGCCCGCGTTTTCCGGGGCCCATGAGGGTCGCGGCGACCAGTGCCGCGATGCCGAAGTAGGCCCCGTGCGGCAGGGCGGAGATGAAGCGGGCGAGCACGATGAGGCCGAACGACGGCAGCACGGCGGAGGCCACCGTTCCGATGATGATCATGCCGAGCAGGCACATCAGCACGATCTTGCGCGGCCACCGTGCGGCGACGGCGGCGATGGTCGGAGCGCCGACCACAACACCCGCCGCGTAGGCAGTGATCAGCAGGCCGGCCTGCGCGTTGGCCTGCTCTGACGACACCGAGTAGAGCGCCGGCAGCAGGTCTTGGGCGAGGTTCGGCAGCAGGCCCATCGCAACGTACTCCGTGCAGCCGATGCCGAACCCGCCCAGCGTGAGCGCGAGCAGCGCCAGGCGCACCCGCGTGGGCGAGAACCCGTGCGGTGCGCTTGCACCCTGTGCGCTCTCGCGCTGCGCGTCTGCGCGCTGCGCGTCTGCGTGCGGCGCGTCTGCGCCCTGCGGAGCGCCTGCACCCTGCGCGCCTCCGCCGTGCGAGCCTGCGCCCTGCGCGCCTGCGCCCTGCGCGCTCGCGTCGTGCGCGCTCGCGTCGTGCGCGCGGGAAGAAGTTGTACTCACGCAACAACTCTACCCGCGCTCCCCCGTGAATTCGAATCGATTCGATGGCGCGTTACACGCTGTTCACACCCGCCCACTTCGCCCGGCTCATCGTCGGCGCCCCAACCTCCTCTCGCGAGAGATGCTCCTTCGGACGAGAGAGTGGGTTGCACCGGCATCTCTCGTCCGAAAGTACCTCTCTCACGGTCTGTGAGAGGCGAGGCGCTACTCGCCGAGGGCGGTTTCGAGGCGCTCGAGCTTGCCGGTCAGTTCGCCGGTGTGACCGGGGCGGATGTCGGCCTTGAGCACGAGCGAGACCCGCGGGCCGAAGGCGCCGACGGCCTCGGTGGCACGGCGGATCACGTCGAACACCTCGTTCCACTCGCCCTCGATGGTGGTGAACATCGAGTCGGTGTGATTCGGCAGGCCCGACTCACGCACGATGCGCACGGCAGCCGCGACTGCGTCGTGCACCGAGGCATCCGGATTGTCGCCACCGGAGGGAGCCACAGAGAACGCAACCAGCATCAGAGAACCGGCCTTTCCGTCGTTGCCCGCGCAGTCGTTGCCCGCGCGCCAGCCGACCCGCGCATCAGATCGCCACTGCGCATCAGATCGCCGTGCTCGCGCGCCGACCCGCACATCAGATCGCCACCTTCTCGCTCGGCGCGAACTCGATCGATTTCGAACGCACTCGCGCCCGGAACACCGACCGCACCGCGAGCGCGAACAACACGATCACCAGCAGGTTGCGCACGGTGAGCACCGTCAGCATGAACGGGTCGAGCGAGAGCAGCCAGTCGTACAGGTACGGGTAGATGAGCTGGGTGAGCGCGCCGAGCACCGCGGCGATGATCGCGAACCGCTTGAACTCGCGGCCCTGCCAGATGAGCCCGAGGATGATCGGCGCGCTGATCCACAGCATGAACTGCGGCGATCCCACCTTGTTGAACACGATCAGCGCCGTGACCAGCGCGAGCGACAGGCTCGGCAGCACGCGGGTAGCGGATGCGCCCGACCGCACGACCCAGATGCCGAGCGCGAGCACACACACCACGGCGATCGCCAGCAGCGGCGTCGTCAGAAAGTCGGCGACCGGGCCGCCGTTGCCTTTCACTTGAAAGGTCAGAATGTCGTCGTCGTAGTACACCCGCGAATTCGGCAGGCGAAAGTAGGCCATCCACATCCACGGCAGGCTGATCGGAGCCTCCACCTGCAGACCACGACCGGTCTGCTGCGTCACGAAGCTGAACAGGTTCGCCCCCGCGCCGAGCAGCAGGCCCACGATGGCGACTCCGATGGCGGTGACGGCGGCACCGATCGCCACAACCGCCCGACGCTTCACCGCGATCACCACGGCGACGATGAGCGCGGCAGGCCAGACCTTCACCCACATGGCCAGCGCCAGCAGCCCGCCCGAGATCGCGGGCCGGCGAATGGCGAGCAGCAGCCCCACGATAACCAGGTCGACCTCGAACGTGTCGATACGCCCGAGCGCCACGGGCCCGAGCAGCAGCAAGAAGCCAAGCCACCACCAGGCGGCGACGAAGCGGATGTTCGGGGTGAAGCCGACACGATCAGCCGCGCTGACCTCGGCCGAAGGTTCTGCCGTCGCTCGCGAGTTCAGGATGAACGCCAGCACAGCGCCGTTGGCGATGACCACGAGAAAGAGCCACCCGATGCCGTACAGGGAGGGGCCGAGCCCCATGGCGGCGATCATCGGCACGAGCGCCAGCAGCGGATACACCCAGGGGCCGTCGATGCCCACCCAGTAGCCGTTGAGGCCGTTCTCGATCCAGGCGCTGTACACCAGGGTGACGTCGCCCCAGGGCAGCGTGGAGGCCGTCAGCCCGACGATTCCGAGCCACGCGTGTACGACGACGAACGCCAACCAGAGTACCCAGGGAGTTTTAGCCAGTCGTAGCACCCCGCCATCTTAGGCCGAGCCGCTGGGCCGAACCTTTGCGGCACTCCCGCAGGTGAAACACAGCCCACGCTCCGTGCGCTCTCAGCCTCTGGTCAAGCTGCGCTGCTTTGCTCGAAATCACGATGAAGAAGCCCGTCACTATCAGTCTCGCGCTCGTCGCGATGGCTCTGGCGGTGGGTCTCGTGGCGGCCGTTGCTGCGCCGATTCTTTATCAAGACGTGACAATTGCCGGTGGCCAGACCGCCAGCGTGATTCCGCGGGTGGCCGATGGTTCCTCGGCGTCTATCGCCGATGACATGCACATCAGCGGCGAGTGGAAAGTGTCGGCGGGTTCGACCGCCGGCTACCAGTTCGCGTCTGCCGAAGGCGCAGCGCTGACCGGCACCACCGACAGCGTCAGTGGAGCGTTGACCATCACCGACGACACGCTCTCGGCGGCCGCGATCACCGTCGATGTGGATTCCCTCAGCTGCGGCAACGCCCAGGCCGATCGGTACCTGCGCAACGTCGCCTTGCAGGCGGACGACTTCCCGACTGCGACCTTCGAGCTCGATCAGCCGATCGACGTCGCGCTCTCCGCCGTGGCCGGTCAGATCCAGACGGTCACGGGGCGCGGCACTCTTACCCTGCACGGTGTGTCGCACGAGGTGAACGTGCAATTGCAGACCACCTTCGGCGCGACTGGTGCGCGCATCAGCGGCAGCATCCCGATCTCCCTCGCCGACTACGACGTGACGGGGCCCGACTTCGGGTTCGCTGTGGGCGACGGCGGCGCGACGGTGCAATTCGCGGTCAACGCGGTCAAGGGGTAGTTGGCAGGGGGGTAGTTGCCAGGGGGGTCGTGGGCAGGGGGGTAGTGCGCAGGGGGGTAGTGCGCAGGCCCGCGATGACGGCGGGCACCGCCTCGGCGATGTCGAGCGCCACGATCGGCCCGCCCGCCGACGCCTTCTCGCCCGCCAGACCGTGCAGAACGGCGGCCGTGGCCGCCAGCCGGGCCAGCACGCCGGGGTCGGCCTGCAGCGCCTCGTGATGCGTCGCCACCAGGGCGCCCAGGATGCCCGCGAGCACGTCGCCCGAACCGGCCGTTGCGAGTTCCGTCGTCGGGGCGGTCACGCGAAAGCCGGTCGCCCCACCCGCGTCAGCCGCGTCAGCCGCGTCAGCCGCGCCGCCGTACACCCCGACCACGTGCGTCGTGTGGCCCTTGAGCAGCACGGTCACGCCGAGCATCCGCGCAGTGCGTTCGGCCCAAGACGCCGGGTCGGCGCTGATCTGCTCACGGGTGGCGTCGACTCCGCGGTTCGCGAGCAGCTTCTGCAGCTCACCCGCATGCGGCGTGATGACGACAGGCCCCGTGGCTGAGCCGATGAGGTCGAGGGCGCCGGCGTCGATGACCACCGGATGCCCCTGCCCGAGCGACTCGGTCAACGCTGCCGTGACGCTGGCGTCTCGGGCGGCCGCATCCATGCCCGAACCCACAAGCCAGGCCTGCACGCGGCCGTCTGACGTCACCACTTCGGGCCGGCGCTGCAGCACCAGACGGGTCGCACGGCTCGGGCCGAGGTAGCGCAGCATGCCCACTCCGGCGCGGCTGGCAGCTTCGACGCCCAGCACCGCAGCGCCCGGGTAGGCAGCGGAACCGGTCATCACGCCCAGAACACCGCGCGAGTATTTGTCGTCGGACGGTTTCGGCGCCGTAAGCCAGCCCCGGGCATCCGCTGGGCCGAACGACGACCACCTGGTCTGCTGAGCGTCGGCTGCCGGCGAGAGGTCGGCCGGGGCGAGGTCAGCGGGCGCGACGCCGGCCGGCGCGACGTCAGCCGGCGAATCGTGATCGGTGGTCATGGTTCAACGATAGGAGGTCTGCCGACGGAATACTCGCGCCCGAATCGGGCTTGTTTCTCTCGTGACTCCACCAGAGAATTCCGCTGCAGCGCAGCTCTTCGACCCGTACACGATTCGCGACACGGTTTTTCGCAACCGGCTGTGGGTGGCCCCCATGTGTCAGTACTCGGCTGAGAAACAAGACGGGGTGCCGACCGACTGGCACCTCGCGCACCTGGGGTCTTTCGCTTCGGGCGGAGTGGGGCTGATCATCACCGAAGCGACGGCCGTCAACCCCGAAGGTCGCATCTCACCGCAAGACCTCGGGCTGTACAACGACGAGCAGCAAGCCGCCTTCGAGCGCATCGTCGAGCTGATTCATTCCCAGGGCGTGAAGGCGGGCATCCAGCTCGCGCACGCCGGGCGCAAGGCGTCGACCTATCGCCCCTGGGCCGGCGAGCACGGCACCATTCCTGTGGCGGAGGGGGGCTGGCGCGCCGTGGCGCCGTCGGCCATCGCTTTTTCGGGTTATGACGAGCCGGCCGAACTGGATGCCCGGGGCATCGACGAGGTCGTTGCAGCGTTTCGCGCCTCGGCTCGGCGCGCGGTGGCGGCCGGATTCGACGTGCTCGAGCTGCACGCCGCGCACGGGTACCTGCTGCACCAGTTTCTCTCGCCGCTGAGCAACACGCGCACAGACCTCTACGGCGGTAGCCTCGAGAACCGGGCGCGGCTGCTGTTGCGCGTGGTCACCGAGATTCGCGAGGAGGTCGGTGACGCGGTTGCGCTCTTCGTTCGGCTCTCGGCGACCGACTGGGTCGAGGCGGGCGGCTGGGATGTCGAGCAGACCACAACCGTGGCCGGCTGGGCTCGCGAGGCCGGTGCCGACTTCTTCGACATCTCTAGCGGAGGCAACGTCGCCGGCGTCACGATTCCGCTGAGCCCCGGTTACCAGGTCGAGTTTGCAGCGCAGGTTCGCGCGGGCGCGGGAGTGGCGACGAGCGCCGTCGGACTCATCACCGATGCAGCTCAGGCCGACCAGGTCATCACCTCGGGCCAGGCTGATGCCGTGATGATGGCGCGCGAGTTCTTACGCGATCCGCACTTCGCCCTGCGCGCCGCCCACGAGCTGGGCGTCACCCTCGACTACTGGCCCCCGCAGTACACCCGCGCCGTCTGGCGCTGACGCTGACGCTGACACCGCGAGAGCGACGCTTTCGGACGAGACGAGCCGCCGGGGCGGTCGCTTTCGTCCGCACAAGTCGCTCTCGCCGGACCCGGGCGGGTGGGCGAGCGGGCGGGTGAGCGGGCGGTCAGTCGCGACGGGTCGCGTCTTGCACTTCGCCGACGAGCTCTTCGATGACGTCTTCGAGGAAGAGCACGCCCGTGGTGGTGCCGGTCGCGGTGAATGAGCGTGCCACGTGGGCGCCGGTGCGGCGCATGGTGGCGAGCGCGTCTTCGAGCTCGGTGCCGTCGTAGATCGAGGCGAGCTGGCGAATGCGCTTGGCCGGAATCGGCTCGTCGAAATCGTCGTCGTCGAGGTCGATCACGTCTTTGAGGTGCAGGTAGCCCTCGGGGTTGCCCTGGGCATCCACCATCACGTACCGCGAGAACCCGTACCGCGCCACCGCGCGCTCGATGTCGGCGGGTGTTGCCGAGCGCTGCACGGTGACGAGCTTGTCGAGCGGAACCGCCACCGTCGCAACGGTCTTCGAGGTGAACTCGAACGCCGCGTGCAGGGCTCCCGAGTTGTCGTCGAGCACGCCCTCTCGGGTCGACTGCTCGACAATGCTCGAGACCTCGTCGAGCGTGAAGGCGCTGGCCGCCTCGCTCTTGGGCTCGACGCCGAACAGCCGCACGACGCCGTTGGCCGTGGCATTCAGGGCGACCGTGGCGAACTTCAGCGCGCGGCCGATCCACACCAGCGGCGGCGCGAGCAGCAGCACGGCGCGGTCGGGCACCGAGAACGACAGGTTCTTCGGCACCATCTCGCCGATCACCACGTGCAAGAACGACACCACGACGAGCGCGATCACGAAGGCGACCGACCCGATCACCTCTTCGCTCCAGCCGGTGAGGCCGAGCGGGCCTTCGAGCAAATGGTGGATGGCCGGTTCAGACACATTCAGAATGAGCAGTGAAGCGACCGTGATGCCGAGCTGGCTGGTCGCGAGCATGAGGGTGGCGTGTTCCATGGCCCAGAGGGCGGTCTTGGCGCGCTGAGAGCCGGCTTCGGCGAGCGGCTCGATCTGCGAACGCCGAGCGGAGATCACCGCGAATTCGGCCGCGACGAAAAAGCCGTTCACGAGAAGCAGCACGACGAGCCACGCGAGTCCTGCCCAGTCGCTCATCGCTGGCCGCCCTTCGTCGCGCCGCTCTTGCCGCCGACAGATCGAACCGGACCGGTGCGCGCTGCAGCGGAGGAGGGAACGTCGACGAGCACGTCGACGGGTGTGGGGGTGAATCTGATGCGATCGATGCGCCGGCCATCCATTCGTTCGACTCGCAACTCGCCGTCGGCGATCGGTACCACGTCGTCGACCGTCGCCAGCCGGCCGAGCTCGCTCATCACGAAGCCGGCCACCGTCTCGTACGGGCCGTCTTCTGGCACGGTGACTCCCGCCCGGTCGAGCAGCTCATCGGGCCGCAGCTGACCGGGGAACGAAATCGTGTCTCGCCCCTTCACAACGCCCACGCGCGAGCGGTCGTGCTCGTCGTTCAGCTCGCCGACGAGCTCTTCGACCAGGTCTTCGAGGGTGACCACACCGGCGGTTCCGCCGTATTCGTCGAGCACGATGGCCATCTGATAGCTCTTGCTGCGCAGCTCGCCGAGCAGCACGTCGAGGTTCATGGTCTCGGGAACCCGCAGCGGCTCCGACGAGAGTGCGACGACCGGCACCTCTGCGCGGCGACCACGCGGCACCGACACGGCCTGCTTGATGTGCACCACACCGACCACGTCGTCGATGCTCTCGTCGATGATCGGAAAGCGGCTGTACCCGGTCGACTGCGCGAGCAGCAGCACGTCGGCGGCGGAATCCGTTCGTTTCAGCGAGGCGATGCGGGGCCGCGGCGTCATAACGTCGCTGGCGTCGTGGCCCGAGAAGAGCAGGGTGCGGTTGAGCAGCGTAGCCGTGTCGACGTCGAGGCTGCCCTCGAGCGCCGAACGCCGAACCAGCGACGACAGTTCGTCGGCAGTGCGTGCCCCCGAGAGCTCTTCTTTCGGCTCGATTCCGAACGCCCGGATGATCGCGTTCGCGCTACTGTTCAACACCCACACGGCGGGCTTGAACACCATGGTGAAGGCGCGCTGGAACGGAATGACCAGCTTCGCCGTCTGAATCGGCAGCGCGAGGGCGAAGTTCTTCGGCACCAGCTCGCCGACGATCATCGAGAGCAGCGTCGCAATCACAATGGAGACGATCGACGAGATGACGACCGTGACCGCGTCGTCGATGCCCAGGCCGTCGAAGAACGGGCGCAGCAGGTTGCTGATCGCGGGCTCCATGAGATAACCCGTGAGCAGAGTCGTCAGCGTGATGCCGAGCTGAGCGCTCGACAGGTGCGTCGACGTGATCTTCAGGGCGGCGATGGTGGCGCCGAGACCCTTTTCACCGCGGTTCTGCCGGCCCTCGAGATCGGAACGGTCGAGGTTCACGAGCGAGAACTCGCTGGCCACGAAGAAGCCCGTACCCACGGTCAAGATCAGGCCGCCGACGAGCAGCAGCCAGTCGGTCAGCATGCTGCGTCAACCGCCTCGCGCTGCTCGGCAGAAAGGGCGGCCTGTTCGGCCCGGTCGGGTGAGGGAGGGTCATCCATAGTGTCTGAGCAATACTACAGAATCACACCTGGCAAATCTGGGGGTTTACCCACTCAGCGAACCTCGTTCACCAACTCACGGGTAAGGCTTTGCCCTCTTCATAGCCGGCGGCCGACTGGATGCCCACCCGAGCCCGTTGCTGAAACTCCTCTACTGACGCAGCCCCCGCATACGTGAACGAACTGCGCACACCCGACGTGATCATGTCGAGCAGGTCTTCTACCGACGGGCGAAGAGGATCGAGGTAGATCATGCTGCTCGAGATTCCCTCGGCGAACAGCTGCTTGCGCGCCAACTCGTACGCGCCCAGTCGGCCGAATCGGTCGGTGACCGCCTTCGCCGACGCCATGCCGTAGTTCTCCTTGTACAGCCGGCCTGCGGCATCGTGCTTGAGCACCCCGGGAGCCTCGATCGTTCCGGCGAACCACGAGCCGATCATCACCGAGGCAGCACCGGCGGCGAGGGCCAGGGCGACGTCGCGCGGGTAGCGCACTCCCCCGTCGGCCCAGACGTGCGCGCCGTAGACCGTGGCCGCCGCCGCGGTCTCGAGCACCGCGGAGAACTGCGGGCGCCCCACGGCCGTCATCATGCGCGTGGTGCACATGGCGCCGGGGCCGACGCCCACCTTGATGATGTCCGCCCCCGCCTCGACGAGGTCGCGCACTCCGTCGGCGGTGACCACGTTGCCGGCCACGATGGGAAGACCGAGGTTCGCTGCGCGAACGGATCGCAGGGCATCCACCATCGCGTCTTGATGACCGTGCGCGGTGTCGAGCACGAGCACGTCGACCCCGGCCGACGCGAGAGCCGTGGCCTTTGCTGCGACGTCACCGTTGATGCCGATGGCCGCGGCGACGCGCAGGCGCCCGTGAGCATCCACCGCCGGCTCGTAGATGGTCGAGCGCAGCGCGCCGGTGCGGCTGAGCGTGCCGATGACGCGCCCGTGCCGGGTGACCGTTGCAAAATCGAGATCTGCGGCCACCATCGCGTCGAAGGCGGCTCGCGGCGAGTCGAGATCGTCGGCCTCGAGCGACGTGAGCGGGCCGTGCAGCAGGTCGCCGAGCCGAGCGTCGGGCAGCGCCGACGCGAGCCGCAGGGCGGGGATGCAGCCGAGGAACGTGCCGTCGTGATCGTGGATGACGATGCCCTGGCCGGCCACGGCGGGCAGCACGGTCAGAGCTTCTTCGACCGTGGCATCCGGCCGAAAATCGAACGGCGTGTCGTACTCGACCGACTGCGACTTCACCCAGCGGATGGCCGCGTCGAGGTCTTGCAGATGCATGTCTTGGGGCAGCACTCCGAGACCGCCGCGGCGGGCGAGGGTGGCAGCCAGCCGTGGCCCGGTGACGGAATTCATGTTCGCGGCGACCAGGGGAATCGTCGCGCCCGTGCCGTCTTCTGGCGCGAGCGACACGTCGAGTCGCGAGCGGATGTCGGAACGGCTCGGCACCAGGAAGACGTCGGAATAGGTGAGGTCGTCTTTGTGTGTCTCAGTCAAGAACTGCATATCTTTACGCTAGCCCTGATGCTCACATGCGGCGGGTGAGCTTCTGATGGGTTTAAGCTTGACAAGCACGTGTCGGCGCGTGAATCTCTGCTGCGCAGCTGTCTGGCACGTCTTCCATACGTGATGTGACGAAAGTGGGCGATCGGCTAGTGTCGAGCCAGTTGACCGGAACAGGAACCGACGACAGTTCGTCGGGCGAATTTGGCGCCAACGAGTGGCTGGTAGACGAACTCTACGAGCAGTACGTGGTCGACAAGAATTCGGTCGACCAGTCGTGGTGGGCGATTCTCGAGCACTACAAGCCGAGCTCGGGTGAGCTGGCTTCGGGTGAGGCTGGTTCGGGTGAGGCTGGTTCGGGTGAGCCGCAGGTTCCCAGTGCGATTCCAAGCCAGGATGCCCCGGCCCCCGCGGCCCCGGCTGCACCAGCACCGGCCGCCGCACCCGCTGCGCCTTCCGCTCCCACGGCCGTCGGGCCCGTGATCACCCCCATCGCGACCACCCCGTCGACCGCACCCGTGGCCCGCACCACCTCGAAGCAGGCTTCCCCGCAGCCCATTCCGGCAGAGGCGGTCGTCCGCGACCGCAGCGCCGACGCCGAGGCTGCCGAGCAAGACAAGGTCACCCCACTGCGCGGGCCGGCGAAGTCGCTGGCCACGAATATGGAGGCGAGCCTCAGCATTCCGGTGGCGACCAGCGTGCGCAGCATCCCGGCCAAGCTGCTCATCGACAACCGCATCGTCATCAACTCGAACCTGAAGCGCTCGCGCGGCGGCAAGGTCTCGTTCACCCACCTCATCGGCTGGGCGCTCGTTCAGGTGCTGAAAGACTTTCCGAGCCAGAACGTCTTCTACGACGTGATCGACGGCAAGCCCGTCGTGGTCTCCCCCGCACACATCGGCCTCGGCATCGCCATCGACATGCCCAAGCCCGACGGAACGCGTTCGCTCGTCGTTCCCGCTATCAAGCGCGCCGATACCATGACGTTCGGCGAGTTCCTCAGCGCCTACGACGACTTGGTGGCGAAGGCCCGCAACGGCAAGCTCGCGGCCACCGACTTCCAGGGTGCGACCATCTCGCTCACCAACCCGGGCGGCATCGGAACGGTGCACTCGGTCCCTCGCCTCATGAAGGGCCAGGGCGCCATCATCGGCGCCGGGGCGCTGGAGTACCCGGCCGAATTCCAGGGGTCGAGCATCCGTACGCTCACCGACCTCGGCATCGGCAAGGTCATCACCCTGACCAGCACCTACGACCACCGCGTCATTCAGGGCGCGGGTTCTGGCGAGTTCTTGAAGAAGGTGCACGAGCTGCTCATCGGTGAGCGCAACTTCTACCAGGACATCTTCGCCGAGCTGCGCATTCCGTACGAGCCCATTCACTGGGCGCCCGACATCAGCGTCGACTTCGACGCGGTCGACAAGACGGCGCGCGTGCAAGAGCTCATCAACTCGTTCCGCGTGCGCGGCCACCTGATGGCCGACATCGACCCGCTCGAGTACCGTCAGCGCTCGCACCCCGACCTCGACATCGAGAGCCACGGGCTCACGCTGTGGGATCTCGACCGCGAGTTCATCACGGGTGGCCTCGGCGGCAAGCGCACGGCGCTGCTGCGCGACATCCTCGGCATTCTGCGCGACTCGTACTGCCGCAAGATCGGCGTCGAGTACATGCACATTCAAGACCCGGCGCAGCGCGCCTGGATCCAAGACAAGATCGAGCGCAAGTACGCCAAGCCCACGCACGACGAGCAGATGCGCATCCTCGAGAAACTCAACGAGTCCGAAGCGTTCGAGACCTTCTTGCAGACCAAGTACGTCGGCCAGAAGCGGTTCAGCCTCGAGGGCGGCGAGTCCACCATCGCTCTGCTCGACGCGGTCATCCAGGCCGCTGCCGACGAAGGGCTCGACGAGGTCGCCATCGGCATGGCCCACCGCGGCCGCCTGAACGTGCTCACGAACATCGCCGGCAAGACCTACGGCCAGATCTTCCGCGAGTTCGAGGGCACCCAAGACCCGCGCACCGTGCAGGGCTCGGGCGACGTGAAGTACCACCTCGGCACCGAGGGCACCTTCACGGGAACGAACGGCACCGAGATCCCCGTGTACATCGCAGCCAACCCCTCGCATCTCGAGGCGGTCGACGGCGTGGTCGAGGGCATCGTGCGCGCCAAGCAAGACCGCAAGCCCAAGGGCACGTACTCGACGCTGCCGATTCTCGTGCACGGCGACGCGGCCATGGCCGGCCAGGGGATCGTCTACGAGACCTTCCAAATGGAGAAGCTGCGCGGCTACCGCATCGGCGGCTCCATCCACGTGAACATCAACAACCAGGTCGGCTTCACCACGAGGCCTTCGGATGCCCGGTCATCCGTCTACTCGACCGATGTCGCCAAGTCGGTTCAGGCCCCGATCTTCCACGTGAACGGCGACGACCCGGAATCCGTGGTGCGTGTGGCGCAGCTCGCGTTCGAGTACCGCCAGGAGTTCCACCTCGACGTGGTCATCGACCTCATCTGCTACCGCCGCCGCGGTCACAACGAGGGCGACGACCCCTCGATGACCCAACCGCTGATGTACAACCTCATCGAGGCTAAGCGCTCGGTTCGCCGACTGTACACCGAGTCGCTCATCGGCCGCGGTGACATCAGCCAAGAGGAGTACGAGGCCGCGCACCGCGACTTCCAAGACCGCCTCGAGCGCGCGTTCGCCGAGACGCACGCCGCCCAGACCTCGTCGATTCCCATCATCACCGCCGACATGAACGCCGTCGCCGACCTCGAGCGCCCCGAAGCGCAACAAGATGACAGCAGCGCGGGCGAGCCCGAGACCACGGGCGTGCCGGCATCGACGGTCGCGCTCATCGGCGACGCGTTCAACAACCCGCCCGCCGGGTTCACCGTTCACCCGAAGCTGCAGCAGCTGCTGCAGAAGCGCCTCGAGATGAGCCGCAACGGCAACATCGACTGGGCGTTCGGCGAACTGCTCGCGCTCGGTTCGTTGCTGCTCGAGGGCACCCCGGTGCGATTCTCGGGCCAAGACAGCCGGCGCGGAACGTTCGTTCAGCGGCACGCGGTGCTGCACGACCGAGAGAACGGTCAGGAATGGCTGCCGCTCATCAACCTGAGCGAGAACCAGGCCCGATTCTGGATCTACGACTCGCTGCTCAGCGAATACGCGGTGATGGGCTACGAGTACGGCTACTCGGTGGAACGGCCGGATGCGCTCGTGCTCTGGGAGGCTCAGTTCGGCGACTTCGCCAACGGCGCCCAGATCATCATCGACCAGTTCATCGCCTCGGCCGAGCAGAAGTGGGGCCAGCGCTCGTCGCTCGTTCTGCTGCTTCCGCACGGCTACGAAGGGCAGGGGCCCGACCACTCGTCGGCTCGCATCGAGCGTTTCTTGCAGCTGTGCGCGCAGAACAACATGACGGTCGCTCGGCCGTCGACGCCCGCGTCGTACTTCCACCTGCTGCGCCGCCAGGCGTACGCTCGCCCGCGCCGCCCGCTCATCGTCTTCACGCCGAAGGCCATGCTGCGTCTGCGCGGAGCGACCAGCTCGGTCGACGAGCTCACGCAGGGCAAGTTCGAGCCCGTGCTCGACGACCAGCGCGTGCTGGGCGCCGAGAGCACCATCGACAAGGCCAATGTGAAGCGCGTGCTGTTCATGGCGGGCAAGGTCTACTACGACCTGCTCAACGAGCTGCAGAAGACGCCCAACGACGAGATCGCTCTCGTTCGCCTCGAGCAGTACTATCCGCTGCCCGAGTCGGAGCTGCGGGCCGTCGTCGAGAGCTACCCGAACGCTGAGCTGGTGTGGGTGCAAGACGAGCCGCAGAACCAGGGCGCCTGGCCGTTCGTCTGCCTCGAGCTCGCGCCGCGTCTGCCCGCCGGCCGCACCATCCGCGTCGTCTCCCGCGCGGCGTCGGCCTCTCCCGCCGCCGGCTCCGCCAAGCGTCACGCCAAGCAGCAAACCGAGCTCCTAGAGAAGGCGCTCACGCTCTAGCTGTACTGCTCAGGGAGGTTGGTTAACCGGCTGATGGGTGGGTGGCTTCCGATGGCGGTGTGGGGTCTGTGGTGATTGTATTCATGGAGCCATGCGGGGAGGGCGTTTCGGCGCGCGGTTTCGGTGGGGTAGAACCGTTTGTAGGCCCACCCGTCGGCGAGGGTGCGGTGGAATCGTTCGATCTTCCCGTTCGTTTGGGGCCGGTACGGCCGGGTCTTTTTCGGTGTGATCCCGAGTTCCGCGCAGGTATCGCGCCAGAGATGCGACTTGTACGCTGACCCGTTGTCGGAGAGCACTCGTTGCACAGTGACGCCGCGGACGGCGAACCAGGACACCGCCCGCTGCAGCACGGCCACGGCGGTGGCGGCGGTTTCATCGGCGTGGATCTCGGCGTACGCGACCCGGGAGTGGTCATCGATCACGGTGTGCACGAACTCTTTCCCCGGCCGGGGTTCATAACGAGCATCTCTGACAATCCCGACGGTAGCGGCCCGGTTCCGGCGACCTTGCTGCCGGCCAACGTATCGGTGCCCGCCCCCGTCAGGAATGTTGCCGAACTTCGTGACATCGACGTGGATCAACGAGCCCGGAGTGTCATGTTCGTAGCGGCGGACGACCTCACCGGTGTGTTTATCGATGTAGCCGAGCCGGTTCAGCCGACACCGCACGAGAACGGCGTGCACTGTTGATGCTGGCATCCCGAGCTTCGCGCCGATCGCGACCGGGCCCAGGCGCTGCTTCCACCGCAGATGCCCAATTTTCCGCACGAGCTGCTGCCGGGTCCTGGTTGGGCTGTAGTGCGGGCGAGAAGAACGATCCACGACACCCGCTGCGCCCATCGCCGCGTATCTGTCGGCCCAACGCTTCGCCGTAGGCCAGGAAACATTGAATTGCGCCGCGGCATGAGCGACGGGCCAGCCGTCATCGATTATCAGGCGCGCGATGCGGAGACGGTGACGTGGGGTGAGAGCTGCGTTAGCGTGAGACACGAGGGCCCTTTCAGGTCGGTAAGTGGTTGACTGAGCAACTCCACTTTCGCCCCGGGGGCCCTCACCCCATTCCAACAACTACAGCGAGTCGTCACACCGAATCAACCAACCTCCCTGAGCAGTACAACTAGCCCCCTGCCGAAGGTTGCGCGAAAAGGGCCCTCTCCATCACGGAAGGGGCCCTTTTCGGTTCGAGTTTGCGAAAAAGCACCTAAACCGGCCCGGTTAGGTGCTTTTTCGCAAACTCGATTCACGCCGACCGGGATGAGGCCGGGGATCCGTCAGCCAGAGGTGGTGGCGCGCTAGTAGGAGCAGCTAGTGCGTGGCCTGGATCTGGCGGATGCTGAGCAAGACCTGGTCGCGAAGCTGCTCGGGGGCGACCTCTTTGCAGGCGCGCTGTACGGCCTCGGTGAGAACGACACCGACGTGCAGCTCAGAGGAGCAGTCGGTGCAGCCTTGCATGTGCTCACGAATGTCGGCAGCGTCGGTGCTGGCGAGTTCGTTGTGCAGATACTCTTCGAGTTCAGCTTTGGCTTTCGAGCAGCCGCAGTCGGTCATTTCTTGCTCCTTGTCACGGGCACGGTCTTCGCGGCAACGGACTTCGAGCGCGAGGGTGCCTTCTTGGCTGATTTGGCTCTCGCCGAGTCGGCGGCGACAGCAGCCGCCGTGGCCTCGGCCGCCGAGGCGGCGGTAGAGTCCGCACCCGCGCCAGCGGCGTCGGCACTGGCAGCGGCGTCGGTGCCAACGGCAGACGACGCTGCGGCCTTGACCGGCACACCCCTGCCCTCGGCATATTCAGAGAGCAACCCTCGCAGCAGGCGACGGCCGCGGTGCAAGCGGCTCATCACGGTGCCGACGGGGGTCTTCATGATGTCGGCTATCTCTTGGTACGAGAAGCCTTCGACGTCGGCCAGGTACACGGCCAGACGAAAGTCTTCGGGAATCGACTGCAGGGCATCCTTGACCGCGCTGTCGGGCAGGTGGTCGATGGCCTCGGCCTCGGCCGAGCGCGACGACGTGCCGGTGGCCGTGGCGGATTCGGCATTGCCGAGCTGCCAGTCTTCGAGGTCGCTGGTGGTGCCCTGGTACGGGTCGCGCTGCTTCTTGCGGTACACGTTGATGAACGTGTTCGTCAGAATGCGGTACAGCCACGCTTTGAGGTTGGTGCCCTGTTCGAACTGAGCGAATGCGGCATAGGCCTTCACGAACGTCTCTTGAACGAGATCTTGCGCGTCGGCGGGGTTGCGCGTCATGCGCAGGGCAGCACCGTAGAGCTGATCGAGAAAAGGAATCGCCTGCTCCTCGAAGAGCGCGCGGGGGTCGGATTTCACGGTTGTCATCACCGCTAAGTCTACGATGATGGGAGAAAGGCCGATGATAGGAGAATGCCGGGCGGGGCGTTCCATGACGCTGGTGAGCGGTGGCACAGTCAACTCCTTCTCGTTTCTCTGCATGGGCCGATACCCTAGACAACTGATGCTGATCTCGAGATATTCCACACCCGACTTCAACCCGTACGGCGACTCCGCCCCCGGCGAGCCGAATCCCGACTGGGCTGCTCCCCGCGCGCACGGGCCGCTGGCCGCAACGGTGTCGCTACCGGGTTCGAAGAGTCTCACGAATCGTGAGCTGGTGCTGGCTGCGCTGGCGGATGCCCCCTCCCGCCTTCGAGCGCCGCTGCACAGCCGCGACACCACGCTCATGGTCGAGGCACTGCGCTCGCTCGGAGTGTCGATCACCGAGATCGCGGGAGCCGGCCGGTTCGGGCCGGATTGGCTCATCACCCCCGCCGACGAGCTGCTCGGCAGCACCACCATCGACTGCGGCCTCGCCGGAACCGTCATGCGCTTCCTGCCTCCGGTCGCAGCTCTCGCCCTGGGCCCGATCGTGTTCGACGGCGACGAGGGCGCTCGGCGGCGGCCGATGGCCACCACCATCTCCTCGCTGCGGGCGCTCGGCGTCGACATCAACGCCGACGGGCGCTCGAACCTGCCGTTCACCGTCTACGGCTCGGGCCGGGTCGAGGGCGGCGAGATCGTCATCGATGCATCGAGCTCGTCGCAGTTCGTCTCGGGGCTGCTTCTCGCTGCGGCCCGCTTCGAGAACGGCCTCACGTTGCGGCACGAGGGCGAGCGCCTGCCGAGCATGCCGCACATCGAGATGACGATCGCAGCCCTGGCGAATCGCGGTGTGACGGTGACCTCGCCCGAGCCCGGCACCTGGGTCGTCGAACCCGGGGCGATCGCCGGTGCCGACGTGAGCATCGAGCCCGATCTGTCGAATGCCGCACCGTTTCTCGCGGCCGGGCTCGTCACCGGCGGGTCCGTTTCGATCAGCGGATGGCCGGGGTCGACCACTCAGGTGGGCAACGACCTGCTCGAGCTGCTGCCGCGGTTCGGCGCCGCAGTGAGCCGCGAGGGTGACCGGGTGACGGTGAGCGCAGGAGCGGGCATCCACGGTGCCGACCTCGACCTGAGCACGGGCGGCGAGCTCGCACCCGCGTTGGTCGCCATCGCGGCCCTGGCCGACTCCCCCAGCACCCTCACCGGCATCGGGCACATCCGGCACCACGAGACCGACCGACTCGCGGCCCTCTTCGCAGAGATCAACCGGCTCGGGGGCGATGTGACCGAGCTCGACGACGGTCTGCACATCGAGCCGCGACCGCTGCACGGCGGAGTGTGGCAGACCTATGACGACCACCGCATGGCGCACGCGGGCGCGATCATCGGGCTCGCGGTCGATGACGTGATCGTCGAGAACATCGCGACCACGGCCAAGACGCTGCCGGAGTTCGCCGAGTTGTGGAGCCGCATGGTTGCGGGCGACTCTGCCAGCACGGCGTCGATCTCGTCGCTGGGGTTGCCCGCGTGAGCCGGTACCTCGTGGTTCGGAGCGCTGCATGAGCTGGCTTTCCGATGACGACGAGCCCGACGAGTACGACGAATTCGACGAGTCGAGCATCCGCATCAGGCCGAACCCGAAGGGCAACCGGGCGCGCACCAAGATTCGCCCGGAGCACAACGACGCCGTGCGCGGCCGGGTGCTCTCGGTCGACCGCGGCCGGTTCGGTGTGCTGGTGCGCGAGAACGAGCCCGACGAAGCCATCATCACAGCGTCGCGGGCTCGGGAGCTCGGCCGTCTCGGCATCGTGACCGGCGACCTCGTCGAGCTGGTGGGCGACACCAGCGGCGCCGACGGCAGCCTCGCCCGCGTCGTGCGGGTCGACGAGCGCACGACTCTGCTGCGGAGAAGCGCCGACGACTCCGATGCCGTCGAGCGGGTGATCGTGGCCAACGCCGATCAGATGCTCATCGTGGTGGCCGCGGCGAATCCCGAGCCGCGTGCGAACCTCATCGACCGGTATCTCGTGGCCGCCTTCGACGCCGGACTCGCGCCGATTTTGTGCATCACCAAGACCGACGTCGCCGACCCGAGCGACTTTCTCGAGCAGTTCGACTGTTTCGACCTCGAGATCATCTCCGGCGCCAAAGACGACTTCCCACTGGATGCCCTGAAGAGCCTGCTCGTCGGCCGCACCACCGTCACCGTGGGGCACTCCGGTGTGGGCAAGTCCACCCTGGTCAACGCCCTCGTGCCCGGCACCGACCGCGCCGTCGGCCGAGTGAACGACGTCACCGGGCGGGGCCGGCACACCTCCTCCTCGACGGTGTGCCTGCGCGTGCGCGACGCGAACGGAGACCCGGGCTGGATCATCGATACCCCTGGGGTGCGCTCCTTCGGGCTCGGGCACGTCAACCCCGAGAACATCCTGCGCTCGTTCGCCAACTACGCCATTCCCGCGGCGACACTGCCGCCCGAGGCCGACGGAATCCCGCTGACGGAGGCCCACGACTGGGAGATCGTCGACCGCATCGAAGCCGGCGAGCTCGGCGAGAGCGGCAAAGCCCGCCTCGAGTCCCTGCAGAAGATCATCACCACCCTCGCCAAGTAGTCGCGGCCCTCCCGGGCGAGAGCGATGTTTCCGGTCGAGATGAGCCGCCGGGGCGGTCGCTCTCGTCCGCAGGTGTCGCTCTCGCCGGAGGTGGCCGCTCGGCTCGGTACGCTGGAGGCGTGACCGAATACGCTGACGATTTACAGCTCGCCCTCGACCTGGCCGACGCGGCCGATGAGGTGTCGCTGGGGCGGTTTCAGGCCCTCGATCTCGTGATCGAGACGAAGCCCGACCGAACTCCCGTGACCGACGCCGACAAGGCCGTCGAGCGCGCCATCCGCGCGAGGCTCGAGGCCGCATGCCCGGGCGACTCCATTCTCGGCGAAGAGTACGGCGGCGAAGGCGAAGACGCGCACGCGCACCGTCAGTGGATCATCGACCCCATCGACGGCACCGAGAACTTCTTACGCGGTGTACCCATCTGGGGAACTCTGATCGCCCTCGTGGTCGACGGGGTGCCGGTGGTGGGCGTCGCCAGCTCTCCGGCGCTGAAAAAGCGCTGGTGGGCATCCACGGGTGACGGGGCGTGGATGATCGACCGCACCGGCTCGCACGCCGACCCCGTGCACGCCACCGCGTACGCCGGCCCGCAGCCGCAGCGCCTGGCCGTCTCGAAGGTCGCCGACGTGGCGGGTGCCTCGTTCAGCTACAACTCCTTTCAGGGCTGGGACGAAGCCGGCCACCTCGACGCCCTCACCCGGCTCAACCGCGCGACGTGGCGCACGCGGGCGTACGGAGAGATGTGGGCGTACATGCTGCTCGCCGAGGGCCTCGTCGACGCGGTGGGCGAATTCGACCTGAAGGCGTACGACGTGGCGGCTCTCATTCCTATCGTGAGAGAGGCCGGAGGCGCCTTCACGAGCCTCGGCGGCGGCGATCCGCTCTGGGCCGGCGACGCGCTGGCGACGAACGGGCTTTTGCAAGAGGCGTTTGTGGAGTTACTCGAAAGCTAGGCTTATGCGTGGGCCGATGGCGGCCACACGTTCACAGATGGAGCATGCAACCCATGTCACAGATTCACGACAACATCACCGATCTCGTCGGCCACACCCCGCTCGTTCGTATCAACCGGCTCGCCGAGGGAATCGACACCACTCTTCTCGCGAAGCTCGAGTTCTACAACCCCGCCAACAGCGTGAAAGACCGCATCGGCGTCGCGATCATCGACGCAGCCGAGAAATCGGGTGCGCTGAAGCCCGGCGGCACCATCGTCGAGGGCACAAGCGGGAACACCGGCATCGCCCTCGCCATGGTGGGCGCGGCCCGCGGCTACAAAGTGATTCTCACCATGCCCGAGACCATGAGCATGGAACGCCGCGTCGTGCTGCGCGCCTACGGAGCCGAACTGGTTCTGACGCCGGGAGCCGACGGCATGAAGGGCGCGGTCGAGACCGCGAACCGCATTGCGGCCGAGACCGAGGGCGCGATTCTGGCGCACCAGTTCGAGAACGAGGCGAACCCGGCCATCCACTACGCCACCACCGGCCCCGAGATCTGGGGCGACACCGACGGCGCCGTCGACATCTTCGTGGCGGGCATCGGCACGGGCGGAACGATCACCGGTACCGGGCACTACCTGCGCGAGCAGAAGCCGGGCATCCAGATCGTGGGCGTCGAGCCCATCGACTCGCCGATTCTGAACGGCGGAGCCCCCGGGCCGCACAAGATCGCGGGAATCGGCGCCAACTTCGTGCCCGAGATTCTCGACCGCGAGGTGTACGACGAGATCATCGATGTGAGCCTCGCCGACTCCATTCGCGTCTCGCGAGAGCTCGCAGCGAAAGAGGGCATTCTGGCGGGCATCTCCACCGGAGCCATCTTCTGGGCGGCCCTCGAGTTGGCAAAGCGCCCCGAAAACGCCGGCAAGACCATCGTCGCCATCGTCTGCGACTTCGGCGAGCGGTATGTCTCGTCGGTGCTGTACGACGACATCCGCGGCTGAGCGGCCCCGCCGCCGTGCCCAGCGCACGTGGGAACACGGGCTTTTTCGCACGCCTGCGTGAAGACCTGGCCACTGCCCAACGTCGCGACCCCGCGGCGCGGTCGAAGGTCGAGATTCTCTTCGGGTATTCCGGCCTGCACGCCATCTGGCTGCACCGCCTGACGCACGCCCTGTGGCAGCGCGACGGGCTTCGGCTGCCGGCGCGCCTCGTGTCGCAGTTCGCCCGCTTTCTGACCGGCGTCGAGATCCACCCCGGCGCGGTACTCGGCCGGCGGGTCTTCATCGACCACGGAATGGGTGTGGTCATCGGCGAGACGGCGACGGTCGGCGACGACGTGCTCATCTACCACGGTGTCACCCTCGGCGGCACTGCTCCGAAGGGTGGCCAGCGTCACCCGCACGTCGGCAACAACGTGCTGCTCGGGGCGGGGGCGAAGCTGCTCGGGCCCATCCACATCGGCGACGGCTGCGCTGTCGGCGCGAATGCCGTGGTGCTCGTGGATGTTCCGCCGAACTCCCTCGCCATCGGGGTGCCGGCGACCTTCCGCCCCCGCTGACGCCCGGCGCCGCCCTGCGCCCCCGTTCGCCGCGCCCCTTTTCCCGAGAAGCAGAAAAAAGGGCCTCGCCGACGATCCGTTCGTCGGTGAGGCCCTGTGCTCGCGGGGTGCAGCGCTAGACGCGGCGACCCGTGATGAAGCGCAGCAAGAAAACGATGAGGGCGATGACAAGCAGCACAACTCCGACCCAGATCAAGAAGCTGAGTGACGAAGATATCCCGCCTGTGATGAGCAGAACGATCGCGATGATCGCGATGATCGCTACGAGAATATTCATGGTGTTGTATCCCTCCCGAGATGTAGTGCGGCGGTAACCGCGACCCCCACGTTAGTAGCTGGCACCAGAATGAGGGGGGCCTTGCGCCCAGGCGGTCGAAGGGGGTATTGAGACCTGAGCGCGCTTTCTCACCTGCGGCCTGGGCCGCCGGTGGCCGGTCAGCGCGCGATGCCCTGGACGGCCCGAACGGCCGAAACAACCGCCCCCGCGGCCTCGCGCACCTCATCGTCGGTGATACCCGGGCCCATGGTGAACCGCACGGCCGTCTGAGCCACTTCGGGTTCGTAACCGACCGCCACGAGCACGTGCGAGGGTTCGTCACTGCCGGCGGCGCAGGCCGATCCACTCGACGAGACGATGCCCTGACGTTCGAGCTCGAGCAGTACCGCCTCACCACTGGTGCCGACGAAACAGAACGAGGCCAGCCCCGGCAGGCGGTGGGTGGCGTGGCCGGTGAGCAGGGCATCCGGAACCCCCTGCAGCACCCCGGCAATGAACTCGTCGCGCAGGGTGCTGACCCGAGCAGCGTCTGCCTCTCGGGTCGTCTCGGCCAGCTGCAGCGCCACCGCCAGGCCCACGGCGCCGGCGACGTTCTCGGTGCCCGAGCGGGCGCCGCGTTCTTGTCCGCCGCCGTGCAGCACAGGTTCGAGGGCGACGCGGCCACGCACGTAGAGGGCTCCGATGCCCTTCGGTGCGCCGAGTTTGTGGCCCGAGAGGGTGAGCGCGTCCACGCCGAGCTCCGCCACGTTCAGGGTGAGCCAGCCGGCCGCCTGCACGGCGTCGGAGTGCAGCGGCACGCCCGCCGCCCGAGCCCGCTCGGCGAGTTCGGCGATGGGCTGCACCGTGCCGATCTCGTTGTTCGCGTACATGATCGTGGCGAGCGTCGTGTCGGGTGTGAGCAGCGCGGCGAATTCGTCGGGGTCGACGAGCCCGTCAGAGCCGACGCCCACCAACGACACGGTGAACCCGTGATGACGCCGCAGGTAGTCGCACGATTCCAGCACGGCCTCGTGCTCGATGGGGCTGGTGACGATGTGCCGGCCGCGCGGGGTCGCCAGCGCGATGCCCTTGATGGCCAGGTTGTCGGCCTCGGTGCCGCCCGAGGTGAAGATGACCTCGCTGGCCCGTGCGCCGATCGAGCGGGCGACGGATGCCCGGGCCTCCGCCAACGCGTCAGCGGCCCGTTCCCCCAGCGAATGTGTGCTCGACGGGTTACCGAAGTCGCCGGTGAGGTAGGGCCACATCGCCTCGAGCACTTCGCGACGCACCGCCGTGGTGGCGGCGCTGTCGAGGTAGATCACGGGGTGCCGGGGCCGGCCGTGGTGCCGTAGGTGGCGTCGTCCGCGTTGCCGGCCGGCGCCGCACCCTCCGCGGTGAGCGTCACGTCGAGACCGAGGTCGAGCGACCGCACGCTGTGGGTGAGCGCGCCCACCGAGATGACGTCGACCCCGGTCTCGGCGATGGATCGCACGGTGCCGAGATTCACCGATCCACTGGCCTCGACGATGGCGCGGCCGGCGACCTGGGCCACGCCGACGCGCATGTCGGGCAGGCTGAAGTTGTCGAGCATGATGGTGTCGACGCCCGCAGCGAGCACCGGTTCGACCTGGTCGAGACGATCGACCTCGGCCTCGAGATGGGTCGTGTGAGAGAGCTTCGCGCGAACCTCGAGCAGGGCATCCGTCAGCGAGCGACGGCCGTCGCGAGTCAGAACCGCGAGGTGGTTGTCTTTGGCCATCACGGCGTCTGAGAGCGAGAACCGGTGGTTGTGTCCGCCGCCGCAGCGCACGGCGTGGCGCTCGAGAACACGCAGGCCGGGGGTGGTCTTTCGGGTGTCGACGATGCGCGCCTGGGTGCCCTCGGTCTCGGCGACGTAGGCGGCGGTGAGGGTGGCGATGCCCGAGAGCCGCTGCACGAAGTTGAGCGCGACACGTTCGGACTGCAGCACCGAGCGCGCCGGTCCCGAAACGGTGGCCAGGGTGGCGCCGGCGTCGAAACGGGATCCGTCGGCGAGCAACAGCCGCACGTCGACAGTGGGGTCGAGCAGCGCGAAGGCCGCCGCGAACACGGCGCCGCCGCTGAACACACCGGGTTCGCGGGCGACCAGCCGGGCATCCGCCGTCGCGTCGAGCGGAATCAGCGTCTGCGACGTGAGGTCGCCCCACGGTGCGTCTTCGTTGAGCGCCATCGTGACGATCGGCGTGATCTGCAGGGGGGTCAGGATGCCCGGGTCGACGGTCGGGCGCGAGTTCACGAGTGGCGCGGCGGCCGGCGCGGGAGTGGCAGGCGGCGCGGGAGTGGCGGGCGCCGAGACGGCCGGCGCGGGAGTGGTGCTGGTCACAGGCTGACCGTAACCTTTCGTTCGGAGGTCTCGAGAGCCGAGACGATGTGGTGCCGGAGCTCTTCGCGCGGTTCGGGAAAGTCGGAGCGGAAGTGGGCCCCACGAGACTCCTCGCGAGCGAGCGCCGAGCGGGTGATGAGCGTACCGAGCAGCAGCAGGTTCGCGTTCTCGCGGTCGTGCAGCGTAGCGCCGCCCCGCGCAGTCTCGGCCGAAGTGCTCTGTGCCCCGTTCGATGCCCAGCTCTCGAGCGTCGAAAGCGCATGTTCGAGGGTCTCGGCGTCGCGGTACACCCCCACGTTGTCCCACATCAACTGCTGCAACTCGAGCCGGCTGAACCCCGTGCCCGCGCCCGCGCCCGCTTGCGCTTCCGCGTCGAGAGCGAGAGTTTCGGACGAGAGCGACCCGCGCAACAGCTCATCTCGTCCGGAAAAGTCGCCCTCGCCAGCGAAGGGGGCGCCGGCGGGCACGAGCTGCAGGGCCTCGACGCAGCGCCAGGCGAACACGACCGACTCGAGCAGGGAGTTCGAGGCGAGACGGTTGGCGCCGTGCACTCCGGTGCAGGCGACCTCGCCGACCGCGTACAGGCCCGGCAGCGAGGTGCGGCCCCAGTCGTCGGTCAAGACCCCGCCCATCCAGTAGTGCGCTGCGGGCGTCACGGGGATGGGCGCCGCGGCCCAGTCGAGCCCGTTGCGACGGCACGCCTCGGTGATGCTCGGGAACCGGCGGGCGAGAAACTCCCCGCCGAGCGCGGTGGCGTCGAGCAGCACGGGCGCTCCGCCCTGGCGGTGCATCTGCTCGGCGATCGCGCGGGCGACGACGTCGCGCGGCGCGAGCTCGGCATCCGGATGCACGGCCGGCATGAATCGGCGACCGTCGCTGCCGCGCAGCACAGCGCCCTCCCCGCGCACGGCCTCGGAGATCAAGAAGTTGCCCGGAACCGCGAGCGACGTCGGGTGGAACTGGTAGAACTCGACATCAGCGAGCTGAGCACCCGCGCGGTACGCCGCCGCCACACCGTCGCCGGTGGTCACCTCGGGGTTGGTCGTGTGCGCGAAGAGCTGGCCGGCTCCCCCGCTGGCGAGGATCACCGCGTCTGCGTGCAGCTCGCGCGCGACGCCGTCGGGGCCGATCACGGAGACGCCGACCACGCGGCGCGCGGCGCCTGCAGCGCCAGCTTCATCAGCGCTAGCTTCATCAGCGCTCGACTCGTCACTTTTATCGACCAGCAGATCGGCCACGAAGGTGTATTCGAGCAGCGTCGAGGTGGTGGCACGCACGGCGCGCACGAGCGCCGACTCGATGGCCGCACCGGTGGCGTCACCGCCGGCGTGCATGATGCGCGGGTGCGAGTGAGCCGCTTCTAGGCCGCGCGCGAGCCCCGCAATGACGTCGTCGCCCGAAGCGGCATCGACCGCGCGGTCGAACTCGACGCCCCAGCTGATGAGGTCGCGGATGCGCTGCGGACCCTCGGCACACAGTACTTCTACGGCCGAAAGCCGGTTCAGTCCAGCGCCCGCAACGAGAGTGTCGGCGACATGCGACTCGACGCTGTCATCGGGGAACAGCGCCGCCGCAATGCCGCCTTGCGCGTAGCGCGTGTTGCTCTCGCCGAGTTCGGCCTTGGTGATGAGCGTGACCTCGTGCGTGCGGGTCGCGCGAAGGGCTACGACGAGCCCGGCGATTCCGCTGCCCACGACGATTGCCGTAGGCCGGGCGAACGGTGTCGTGGTCATGGCCGAGCCGCCAGCATCCGCTCCAGGGCCACACGGGCCGGTACCGCTACATCGTCAGGCACCGTGATCTGGTTCAGCACCTCGCCGTTCACGAATGCCTCGAGCACCCAGGCCAGGTAGCCGGGGTGAATGCGGTACATCGTGGAGCACGGGCAGACCACCGGGTCGAGGCAGAAGATGGTGTGCTCGGGGTGCTCGGCCTGCAGCCGCTGCACCATGTTGATCTCGGTGCCGATCGCGAAGGTCGATCCGGCCGGCGCCGCCTCGATGGCCTTCTTGATGTAATCGGTCGAGCCCGCCTCGTCTGCGGCGTCGACGACGGGCATCGGGCATTCCGGGTGCACGATGACACGCACGCCGGGAAATTCGGCGCGAGCCTTCTCGATCTGAGCGACGTTGAAGCGCTTGTGCACCGAGCAGAAACCGTGCCAGAGAATCACTTGGGCATCTACCAGCCCGTCGACGTCGTTTCCGCCGAGCGGCTTGCGCGGGTTCCACATGGGCATGCGCTCGAGCGGCACGCCCATGGCCTTCGCCGTGTTGCGGCCGAGGTGCTGGTCGGGAAAGAACAGCACCCGCTGCCCGCGTTCGAACGCCCACTTCAGCACCGTGGCCGCGTTCGACGAGGTGCAGACGATGCCGCCGTGCTCGCCGCAGAAACCCTTCAGCGCAGCCGAGGAGTTCATGTACGTGACGGGGATGATCGGCACTCGACCACTGGCATCGGGCTCGGTGCCGTAGATCTCTTCGAGCTGCTCCCAGGCGAGCGTCACCGAGTCGATGTCGGCCATGTCGGCCATCGAGCATCCGGCAGCCAGGTTCGGCAGAATGACCGATTGCTGCGGGCCGGCGAGAATGTCGGCGGTCTCTGCCATGAAGTGCACGCCGCAGAACACGATCGCTTCGGCTTCGGGCTTCGCCTTGGCCGCGTTGGCCAGCTGGAACGAGTCGCCCACGAAGTCCGCGTACTTCACGACCTCGTCGCGCTGGTAGAAGTGGCCGAGTATGACCAGCCGGTCGCCGAGGGTGGCCTTCGCTGCCATGATGCGGGCGTCGAGTTCTTCGTTACTGGCGAGGCGGTATTCCAGCGGAATCTCACCCTGTCGCGGCGTGTCTGCGGGAGCGACGTCGTACATCGACGACCCGGGTCCGTACTCGGGAGCCGGGGTTTTGTCGAAGTTCCACGGCGCATCTTTCAGCGCGGGGCTGCAGCTGGTGACTTTTCCGCCGGGGCGGATCAGCTGAATGGTGGTATCGACAGATGGCATGTCGTGCTCCTCTTGCACAGGGGTGTTGCTCGGGTGGTAATACAAACGGGTGGTCTTACAGAACAGGGAGGGGGCCGTTATCGGCCAGATCGAACGACTCGTTGTAGCGGTAGAGCCGTGGAGGGCGGTGACGCCCGCCGGCGAGCCGTTCATCCGTTGCGACCACCGACTTCGTGGACTCGATCTGGCGGCGGAAGTTCGCGGGGTCGAGCGGTTTTCGAAGAACCGCTTCGTACACCTCGCGCAATTGGGTGAGGGTGAACCGCTCGCCCAGAAACGCGTGGGCGATGCGGCTGTACTCCATTTTGTTGCGCAGCCGCCAGAGCGCGTATTCCACGATGGTGTTGTGGTCGAACGCCAGCGAAGGGAGGTCGTCGGCGGCGAACCAGCGCACATTCTCGCTCTCAGCCGCCCGTTCGGCCTCATCGGGTCGCACCAGCGCCCAGTACACGATGGAGACCACGCGCTGGCTCGGCGACCGGTCGACGGTGCCGAAGGCGTAGAGCTGCTCGAGGTACCGCGAGGTGAGGCTCGTGGTCTCGAGCAGGTTTCGGGCGGCAGCGTCGGCCAGGCTCTCGTCGCCGCCGATGGGGCCACCCGGCAGCGCCCAGCGGCCCTCGAACGGCTCACGGATGCGCCGCACAAGCGGCAGCCAGAGAGTGGCGGGGGTGCCCTCGTCTGAATCCGTCGCACGCAACGCGAAAATCACCGTGGAGACGGCGAGCGTTGGTGCTTGACTGTTCACAGTGGATACCGGATTCGAGTAAAGGTGCAATTGACTTGAACTGATAATACAACTCTTTTTGCTTTAACGGCAATCGACGACTGTCTTCGCACGAGCGAAACTCCGGAACGCAAAAAAGACCCCCCAGAATAGGGGTCACATCTGCCTTCGTCAAGGGCAAGAGCCAAGTTTGAAATCGCCGTCGAATGCGGCCATAGTTTTGTCATGACGCGGTTGTCTCTCCCCCACGAAGACACCGCGATCGGAGTTCCCGAATAATCATTGTGCGAGTTCTGACGCCTTTGGTTTCTCGAATTCCCGTGGTCTGGCTTCCGACAATCGGGTAGTCCGAAGCCAGACCACACCTCTTCTCACCAGATGCGCGATCGGCACAGTATTCTTAGCCGCAAGGAGTGTCATGGGAAAGCTTGTCTACGGTGATTCGGGTACCGAGATCGAATTCGACGACCGGGTGTTGACGCACCTGCAGATCGTCATCGGCGCGAAGTTGCGGCGGCGCGAGAGTTTTTTCTTCTCGTGGAAAGACGATCCGGCTATCGGCGATGGCCGCAGCAGCATCTGGCTCGACTCCTCGGTTCCCCTGTATTTTCGCTACAGCGCCACCAAGGTGCCGTCGATCAACCGCGACTGGATCACCGTAATGACCGCCTCAGCCAATAGCGGGGCCGGCCTGACGTTCATCGAAGAGCCCGGCGACCGAACAACTCCCCTGCCGAAATCGTCTGCCTGATCAGACTCGAGCGCCGATAGCTTGGTGCACCGATCGCACCGCGCTGGCACCCTCGCCCACCGCTGCAGCGACCCGCTTCATCGACCCGAGCCGCACGTCTCCGGCCGCGAACACCGCGGGGATGCTCGTCTCGAACGGCAGCGGAGAACGCCCGAGGCTCGCCCAGCACTCCGGCAGGTCGCTCGGCTCGAGACTGACGTCGGTGAGCACGAATCCGTTGTCGTCGGTCACCACCCCCGACAGCCACGACGTTTCGGGAGTGGCGCCGATGAAGCAGAACAGCCCGGTGCACTCCGTCTGTTCGGTCTCGCCCGTCGCCCGGGTGAGCACGACGCCGGTCAGCGATGTATCACCGGTCAGCTCGGTCACCTCGGTCGACACCTTGATGGTGACGTTCGGATGCGCCTGCAGCCGATCGACGAGATACGACGACATTCCGCGCCCGATGTCGTGGTGCCGCACAGCGATCGTCACGGCGCTGCCGTGCCCGGCGAGAAACAGGGCCGCCTGACCCGACGAGTTCGCGCCGCCGATCACGGTGACAGCGCGTTTGCCGCAGGCGCGCGCCTCGATCTCGGTGGCGGCGTAGTAGATGCCGGCACCCTCGAACTGGCTCCAGTTCGGCAACTCGAGCGAGCGGTAGTGCGCCCCGGTCGCGATGATGATCGAGCGCGTCGAGATGGTCGTGCCGTCATCGAGATACACCCGCAAGAAGCCGACCCGATCATCCAGGTCGACCACTTTGCACGGCGTGAACAACCGGGCACCGAACTTCTCGGATTGCACGGCGGCCCTCGACGTCAGTTCGGCGCCGCTCAGCCCCGAGGGAAAACCGAGGTAGTTTTCGATACGTGAACTCGCCGCCGCCTGGCCGCCGGTGCCGATCTCGTCGAGCAAGACGGTCGACAGGCCTTCGGATGCGCCGTACATCGCCGCCGCCAATCCCGCCGGGCCCGCCCCGATGACGGTGAGGTCGACGACCTCGTCGCCCGTTCTGCGGTACGAGAGCCCCACGTGCTCGGCGAGCTCGCCCGGAGTTGCGTTACGCAGCACCGTGTCGGGCAGGATGACCGCGGGAAGGTCTGCCGCACTGAGTTCTGCCACGGTGAGCAGCGACTGGCCGGCCACGCTGTCGGAGTCGAACCAGAGGTGCGCGAGCTGCTGCCTGGCGGCGTACGTGCGGAGGGCGAGCGACGCCGCCGACAGCGCGGAGCCCACGATCTCGATGCTGCGGGCCCCCGCGCCGTGCTGCAGCTTCTTGCGCCGGGCGATGAACGCGCGCAGCAGCAGGTCGGAGAGGTCGGGCTCTTCGGCCATCAGCGCACGAAAGCGCAGCGGAGAGATGTGGGTGACGCTGCCCGCCGCGACCACTCGCGCGGTGAGGTAGAGGGTCTGACCGGTGAGCAGGTTCAGTTCGCCGATGAAGTGGCCAGCCTCGAACCGGTTGACGAGTTCTTCGCCTGCGTCGAGGGTGGCGACCTGGCTGATCTCTACGGCGCCTGCTTCGACCACAATCAGGTCGAGTTCGGTGTCGCCGGCCCGAAAGATGATGTCGTCGACGGCGGTGGAATGCGATTCGCCGTACGCGCGCAGTCGGCTCAGCTGGTCATCCGTCAGCGTCGGATACGCCTCGGCCTTCAGAAACGGCGCGTACAGCGGCGCCGAAGCCGCATCGGGCATCGAGAGGGGGGTTATCAGGCCTGCCGCGGCGGAACCGGCGGCCAGCGCCCTGCGCGAATCTTCGGGTACCTGCGAGACGTCCGAAATGTCGGTCATGGATTACGATCCTACTGTGAGCGCAGTCAACGGAATCGATGTCGAAGTGACCCCGAGCGGGCCAGGGTGTGCCGATTGTGACCCCAACACCGGCTGGTGGCTGCACCTGCGCCGCTGCGCCGAGTGCGGGCACGTGGGCTGCTGCGACGACTCGCCGAACCAGCACGCCACGAAGCACTTTCACGCGGTGGGGCACCCGATCATGCAGAGCTTCGAGCCCGGCGAATCGTGGATGTGGAACTACCGCACCAACGCCTTCGCCGACGGCCCCGCCCTAGCTCCCCCCGTGCACCACCCGCTCGACCAGCCGACGCCGGGGCCCGAGGGTCACGTGCCGCCGAACTGGGAACAGCTGCTCAACTAACCGCTCGGCACCAAACGGAAGATGCGCAGCACCCGGCCCGGAACGGGGCCCGCCGGCACCCGCTAGCCGGTGTTCTGCAGGCCGGCGGCGACGCCGTTGACCGCCAGCAGCAACAGCTGATGCGGCTCGTCGAGCGGGTCTGCGCTGCCGGATGCCCGGATCGACTTGAGCGCACGAAGCTGCAGCAGCGACAGGGCGTCGACATACGGGCTGCGCAGGCGAACCGCCCGGCGCAGCACGGGGCGGGCCTCGAGCGACTCGGAATGCCCGGTCGTGCGCTGCACCCACTCACGCGTCAGCGCCATCTCTTCGAGCACCAGCCCGGCGAGATCGTCGCGGTCGCCCAGGGCGAGGTAGCGCTCGGCCAGCCGGTCGTCGGTCTTGGCCAGCGACATCTCGACGTTGTTGATCATCGCCGTGAAGAGCGGCCAGCGTGCGTAGGCGTCACGCAGAACATCCACATCGCCCACGGCTGCCAGTGCGCTGCCCAGGCCGAACCAGCCGGTGAGGTTGATACGGGCCTGGGTCCAGGCGAAAACCCACGGAATCGCGCGCAGATCTTCGAGCGACTCGATCGAGAGCCCGCGGCGCGCGGGGCGAGAACCCAGCGCGAGCAGACCGACCTCTTCGAGCGGCGTGACCTGCGCGAACCAGGGCGCGAAACCGTCGGCCTTGATGAGTTCGTAGAAGCGCTCGCGTGAGCGAACATCCATCGTCGCCGCGACCTCCGCAAAGGCCTCTGTCGCGGCGCGATTCTCTTCTTCGTTCGACGGGCTCGAGGCGAGCAGGGTGGCCGCCGCCATCTGCTCGATGTGCCGGGCAGCGATGGTCTTGTCGCCGTACTGCGCGAAGATCACCTCACCCTGCTCGGTGAGCTTGAACCGGCCCTCGACCGATCCGGGCGGCTGGGCCATCACGGCCTCGTTCGCGGGGCCGCCGCCGCGGCCGAGGGCACCGCCGCGGCCGTGGAAGAGCGTCAGCTCGATGTCGTTGTCTTTCGCCCACTGCGCGATCTTCGCCTGCGCCGAGTACAGCGCGAGCGTCGCGGATACCGGGCCGACGTCTTTCGACGAGTCGGAGTAGCCCAGCATGACCTCGAGCTTGCGGCCCGTAGCTGCCAATCGTGCCTTGACCGGCTCGAACTCGATGTATTCGGCGAGGATCTCGGTGCTGGCGCGCAGATCGTCGAAGGTTTCGAACAACGGAATCGCGTCGAGCGTCGGCGCAGCCTCGGCCGAACCCAGCGCCGCCTCCGCGAGGGCGTAGACGTTCGCCAGGTCTTCTGACGACTGCGTGAACGACACGATGTACCGATGCGCGGCCTTCACTCCGTAGCGGCCCTGCAGATACGAGATGGTGCGATAGACGTCGAGTACCTCGTTCGTCATGTCGCTGAGCGGGCCGCCCGCGCGGATCTCTTCGAGCGCCTGCCGGTGCACCTTCGAGTGCTGGCGCACCTCGAGCTCGGCGAGATGGAAGCCGAAGGTCTCGACCTGCCAGATGAGGTTCTGCAGTTCGCCGTTCGCGCTGCGTTCGGCTCCCGCAGAGCGCAGCGAGGCCTGAATGGTGCGCAGATCACTGAGCAGTTCATCGGGCCGGGCGTACGCGAGGTCGGCGTCTCGCGTGCGCGTCGCCGCGATTCGCTCGGCGATCACCAGCAGCACCCGGCGGTGCGGTTCGTTCGGCGCGCGCGTTCCGATCTGGGCCGTGACGTCACCGGCGAAGCTGCGCTGGCGCTCCCAGAGCGCCTTGAGCGCGGCGTCGGGCGGGGTGTCGGCGGAGTCGAGCGTGAGCGTGCGGCCGATGCGGGTCGCGGCGTGCTCGAGACCGAGCAGAATGTGCTCGGAGGCGATCGCTGCAGCCGACTTCGTGACGGCGGCGGTCACGTAGGGGTTTCCGTCGCGGTCGGCGCCGATCCAGCTTCCGAGGCGCATGAACGCAGGGGCCGTGACGGGCTTCGCGCCGGCATCGGCGGCCAGCAGCCAGTCGTCGAGCAGCCGGTAGACCCGCGGCACGATCTGAAAGAGCGTCTGGTCGAAGATGTTCATCGCCGTGCGCACCTCGTCGAGCGGGGTGGGCCGCGTGGTGCGCAGCGGCGACGTGCGCCAGAGCACGTCGATCTCTTCGAGCAGACGGCGGTCGTTCTCGGCGGCGTTCAGAGTGCCGGGCTGTGTCACGTCGCGCTCGGCGAGCAGCTCGCTGATGCGCCGGATGCCCGAGGCGACCGCGCGCCGGCGCGCCTCGGTGGGGTGAGCGGTGAGTACGGGGTGAAAACGCAGGTTCGCGAGCCGTGAGGCTGTTTCGTCGGCGCCGACCTCGGCCTGCAACTGAGTGATCGCCGCCGCGAGCGAGTCAGAGGCCTGGGCGTCACCCCGGGCATCCCGAGCCAGCAGCACCCGCACGCGGTGGTGCTCTTCGGCGAGGTTGCTGAGGTGGAAGTAGCAGGTGAACGCCCGCGCCACCTGCTCGGCGCGTTCGGGCGTGAAAGACTCGACGAGCTGCTCGGCATCTTCGATCGAAGCGTCGTTCTCGTGCGCGCTGTGCTCGTGCTCGTAGGCGTCGATGGTCAGGGCGCGCAGTTTCTCGACGTCTGCGAGCAACTCGGGGCCGCCGGATTCACTGAGTACCCGGCCGAGCAGGCTGCCGAGCAGCCGCACATCAGACCGCAGGTCTTCGTCGACCTCGTCGCTGATGGCGCTGCGGCTGAGGTCTAAACCCGCCGTGGTTGTTGCGGTTGGGGGCTGGTCGTCGATAGTCACAAGCAATACGGTAGCGGTTCAACATTGACGGCATGTTTCGGCGCCGCCCGAGAAATGCCAGACGCCAACAGCCTTCACCCAGCTTGACAAGAGAGATTGAAGGCTATGCAATTGGCCGTCGACATCGTCTTGATCGTCGCCGCCGTGCTCGCGGTCGCCGGCGGGTGGGCGCGCGGGGCTTTGGTGACGGCGGCATCGCTCGCGGGCATCGCCGTCGGGGCCTGGGTGGCCACCCTCGTCGCACCGATCGTGGTCGACTGGCTGGTGCAATACGGCTGGACCAGCACGCTGCAGCGGTCGATCGCCGCGGGCGCCGTGTTTGTGCTCTCGATCGTCATCGGGTCTTCGGTGCTCGGGGCGGCGGCCACGCTCATGCGTCGCGCTGTCGGGCGCGTTCGGGTCGTGCGCAAGCTCGACTCGGCGGGCGGCGCGGTGCTGGGAATTCTGGCCTGGGCCGTCGTGGTGTGGCTGGCCGGCGGCTTTCTGCTGTCGACGGGGCAGTTGCAGGCGACGCAGCTGGTCAACTCGTCGCAGGTCGTGCGCACGCTCAACTCGATGGCGCCGATTCCCGCGACGGCTGCCCTCGGCACGCTCGACACCGCGCTCGGCAACGCGGGGTTTCCCACGGTATTCGCCGACGGAGCCGAGTTCATCGCCGGTGCGCAGGCGCCGGATTCCACCGTTCCGAGTGCCGTCACGGCCTCGTCAGACGGTGTGGTGAAAGTGCTCACCTCCGCGCCGAACTGCGGCAACGACTCCGAAGGAAGCGGGTGGGTGGTCGCCGACGACCGCATCGTCACGAATGCCCACGTCGTAGCCGGCGGCACCGAAATCTTCGTGCAAGCGGGCGGTTCGGGCTCACTACTGCCCGCGACACTCGTCGTCTACGACCCGCAGCGCGACCTCGCCGTGCTCGACGTCGCAGGCCTCGGCATCTCGCCCCTGACCCTCGGCTCGAACCTCGGCCCCTCCGACTCGGCAGTGGTGGCCGGCTACCCCGAGAACGGCCCGTTCACCAGCGCCACCGCCCGGGTTCGCCAGGTGGTCGAGGCGGTCGGACTCGACATCTACGGCTCGGCAACGGTCACGCGTGAGATCTACTCGTTGCGCACCACCGTGTTGCCCGGCAACTCCGGCGGCCCGCTGTTCGACACCTCGGGCAAGGTGGTCGGCGTGGTGTTCGCCCGCTCCACCACCGACGATCAGACGGGCTACGCCCTCACGCTGAGCGAGGCGCAGCCGGTCATCGACGAGGCAGGTGCCTCAACCCCCGTCTCCTCCGGCGCCTGCCAGAGCGAATAACGGCGTCAGGCGGCGTCGACCGCCACCGGGCCGCCGCGGAGGGCGACCGCGACGCGCTCGCCGGAGAGGGGGTGCAGCTGCACGTCGTGCTGCACGAAGAGCAGGTCGCCGGTGTCGAGCCGAACCTGGGTGCGCCGCAACGAGCCGAGAAAGCTCGACGCGACGACCGTCGCCGCGATCGCGCCGGTTGAGCCGTCGGGAACGAACGACACATCTTCGGGGCGGATGTAGGCGGTGACCATCCCGTCGGCGGGCCCCGTGCCGAGCAGCGGCAGGTCGGTACCCAGCACGGTGACGGTGCTGCCGGCGAGCCGGGCATCCAGTGCGTTGCTCAGCCCGATGAAGGTGGCGACGAACGAGGTAGCGGGCCGCGTGTAGAGGTCTTCGGGCGTGCCGATCTGCTCGATGTTGCCCGCGCGCATCACCGCGACCCGGTCGGCCACAGCGAGCGCCTCTTCTTGATCGTGCGTGACGAAGAGCGTCGTGATGCCGAGTTCGGTCTGAATGCGGCGAATCTCATCGCGCAGCTGAACCCGCACCTTCGCGTCGAGTGCCGACAGGGGTTCGTCGAGCAGCAGCACCCGCGGCCGGGTGACGAGCGCGCGAGCCAGCGCCACACGCTGCTGCTGGCCGCCCGAGAGCTGGTGGGCATAACGCCCCCCGAAGTCGCCGAGGCCCACCATGTCGAGAGCTTCGGATGCCCGGCGGCGCCTGGCCGCGGCATCCACTTTGCGCATCCGCAGCCCGAACTCGACGTTCTGCGTCACCGTGAGGTGCGGAAACAGGGAGTACGCCTGAAAGACCATGCCGATATCGCGCTTGTTCACCGGGGTGTTCGCCACGTCGACGCCGTCGATCACGATGCGGCCCTCGGTGATGCTCTCGAGCCCTGAGAGAGCGCGCAGCACCGTCGTCTTACCGCAGCCCGACGGCCCCAGCAGAGCGACGAACTCCCCCGGCGCCATCGACAGGTTCACGCCGTTCAGCGCTCGCTGACTCGCGTAGTACTTCACAACATTCGACAGGTCGACCCGAGCGCCTTCGCGAGCAGCAAAGGTGGTACCGGTCGACAGCGAGTCGGTGGAGTTCATTCGGGTCTTCGATTCTGAGGTCATAACGGTTTCTCTCTTCATGCGCGCGAGCGGCTGCGGCCGAGCGCGCCCAGCCGCCCGATCACCAGCAGCAGAATGAACGCGAAGATCAGCGCGAAGACCGCGAAGATCACCGCGACGTAGGGGTCGGTGTGCTGCACGAGCACCAGTGCCGTCTGAAAGGTGTTCTGGCTGAGAAACGACGCGATCGTATACTCGCCGAGCACAACGGCGATCGTGATGAAGCAGGCCGACAGGATGCCCGGCCGCAGGTTCGGCAGAATGACCCGCCACAGCACCTGCAGCCAGCCCGCACCGAGTGCCCGGGCCGCCTCGCTCAGCGTCACCACCTCGACCGCCGCCAGGTTCGACGCGATCGGACGGTACGCGTACGGCAGCACGATGATTCCTACCGCGAAGCCGAGCGTCCACGGCTGGCTGCCGAAGATGCCGGCGACCACCGAGTACACCGGAATGAAGCCCACGACGAGCACGATCGACGGGATGGTGATGGGAATGATGCAGACGAACTCGAGAATTCCGCGCAGCTTCGGGTACTTCACCTCGACCAGAATCATGGTCGGCAACAACAGCACCAGCACGATCAGCACCGTCACCAGACAGATCGCGATGGAGTTGGCGATGCCCTGGAACAGCACATCGTACGTTCCGGCACTGCCGGCGGTGAAGATCGCCGCGTAGTGGTCGAAGCCGTGCGCGCCGGTCTGACCCTGGCGAAGCGAGAACTCGAGCATCGACAGAATCGGGATCAGAAAGACGACCCCGGTGATGACGAGGATGATCGAGCGTGTCGTTCTCGAGGGCGCCGCGGCATAACGCGGCGCGCGCTGCTTCGGCGGCGTTGGCCGCGTCGCTGCCAGCCGTGGCGTCGCCCGTGTGGCGCTCATCGGCGCCACCGCGACGCGCGCCGCTGCAGCGCCGAATAGGCCGTCATGAGCACGATCATCACCACGACCATCCCGAGCGCGAGCACGCCCGCGACGTTGGCGACGCCGACGATGGTCTCGCTGGTCAGCTGCTGACGGATGGCCAGCGGAACGATGCCGCCCTGCGAGATGAGCGCCGCCGCCGTGGCATACGACGAGAACGCATTGGCGAACAGCAGAATGAGGCTTCCGAAGAAGGCCGGAGCCAGAATCGGCATGCCGATGCGCGTCCAGTAGGTGAAGCGTGTTCCGCCCAGGGTGGCGTTCGCCTCGGCCCAGGTGCTCTTGAGCCCCTCCATGGCCGGCATGAAGGTCAGCACCATGAGGGGAATCTGAAAGTAGAGATACGGAATCACCAAACCGGGAATCTGGTAGAGCAGAGGCCCACTGCCGTTGAAGTTGTTGAAGACATTCGCCGTGAATCCGATCGAGACGAGCCACTTGGTCAGCACGCCTTGTGCGCCGATCGTGGCGATGAACGCGAAGGCGAGCATCACGCCGCCGAACTGCGCCAGCACGCTGCTGGCCGAATCGACGGCGGAGCGCAGCATCCGGTCGGGCCGAGTGCCGAGCAGGGCGAAGCAGATGATCGCGCCGAACACCGCTCCGAGTGCGGCAGTGAGTGCCGAGATCCAGATCGAGGCGAAGAAGTTCTGCAGAATGGTCGGGTTGGTGTAGGCGGCGAAGTTGGCCAGGGTGAAGGCACCCGAGCCGTCGAAGAACCCGCTGGCGATGGCCAGCACCGCCGGAACCGCGAGAAAAAGAACGACGTACACCCCGAAGGGAACAAGACCCAGCCACGTGACGGCGCGGCGCCGAGGGGTCGAGACCTCGGCACCGCGCGTCTGGTCGGCCGGCGTCACGGGTGCGACGACAGTCGATGTCACAATCAGCCGATCGCCGTAGCCCAGCCCGACTTGAGCAGAGCGGCGGCCGCGGTCGCCTGGTCTGCGGTCAGCTGCACGAAGCTCGCCGGCGGCTCGCCCACGGTGGCGAGAACGGTCTTGTCGACGGTACCGGCGGACTGCATGGCCGCCAGCGTCGCCGGGTAAGCACCAGACGCGAGGTAGAGGTTCTGCACCTCGGGGCTGTAGATGTACTCTTCCCAGAGCCGAGCCGCCGCGGGGTGGGGAGCGTCGACGTTGATGGCCTGGTTGTAGTAGCTGCCGAGCGCGGTGCCGGGCAGAACAACCGTCTTGTAGTCGGGGTTGCCGCTGGTTCCGCCCGCCGCACCCCAAGCGAGGTTGTTGTAGCTCCACTGGATGACCACGGGAGTCTCACCCGAAGCGACGGTCGCCTGCGTGGGAGTCACCGCGAGAAAGTTGCCCGCCTGCTTCAGCGAGTGAAAGAAGTCGATTCCCGGCTGGATGTTGTCGGCGCTGCCGCCGCTCTGCAGCGCGGCGAGGTACACGGCGCTGGCGGCCTCGTTGGCCTGCGTCGGGTCGCCCTTGATGGCGACCTTTCCGTTGTAGGCCGAGCCGAGCAGATCTTTCATGGAGGTGGGCGGGTTGGTGATGACCTTCGAGTCGTAGCCGATCGACATGAGACCGGTGTAGTCGTAGTACCACTTGCCCGAAGCGTCTTTGTAGTCCGCCGGCAGGTCGGCCCAGTTGGCCACCTTGTACGGCGCGACCAGGTCGAGGTTCTGCTGCAAGACGGCCGTTCCGATGTCGAAGACGTCGGGTGCGGTCGACTGCCCCTTCTGCGCCTTTGCGGCCGAAACCTCGTCGGCACTCGAACCGTCGGGGTTGGCCGAGTTGATCTTGATGCTCGGGTACTTCTTCTCGAAGCCGTCGATGATGGCGCCGTAGTTGGCCCACGACGGCGGAAGGGTGATGACGTTGAGCTGGCCCTCGGCGTTGGCTGCCGACACGAGCGCATCCATGCCGCCGAGGTCTGCCGCGCTGGTCGCGGTCTTCGCGCTGGTTTCTGCGGTGCTCGAGGGCGTGCTCGACCCGCCCGCGCAGGCGGTGAGCGAGATCGCCACGGCTGCCGCGAAAGCGGCGCCGATCATGAGACGTTTACTGTTCACTGAACTGTGTCCTCCTGGATGATCGCCCGGCCGTGCGCTCTAGGGCAGGCGACGTGGTGACACCGAACCGATCACCTGATGCTCACCCGCGCCGGTGAAGGGGAGGCACTCACCGTGTGAACACCCGGCGACGCTCAGCCGAACGAGTCGAGCGTGCGCTTGGCCACACCGAAACCGATGGTCATACCGACCCCCGACGTGATCGAGACCGCGGTCAGCCGCGAGTCGACGTGTTCGATGAGATAACTCTGGGTGGGGCTCGACGCATAGATTCCCTGCCAGCGCTGCAGGACTCGCGCCGTCGGCGCGCCGAGAACTCGGCGGACATTCGCCAACAGCAGGTCGCTGGTCGCCTCGATGAGAAACGGGTCGACCGACTCGCCGTAGTCGTGGCTGTCGCCGGCGATGATGCTGCCGTCGGGCCGCTGGGTGAATATCACGTTCGCGTCGATGTCGATCAGCTCGGGAGCCTCGGCCGTCAGCGTCGCGCGCAATGCGGTCGCCGCCTGCGTCTCGGAAAAAGCGGGGTACCGCAGCATCGATGTGCCGGTGAGCACGGCCGGAGTGATGCGCCGAGCATCCGGAGCCTCGATCAACGCCATCTGCAGAGAGCACCGGCGCACGTTGAACCGATCGGCCACGTCGGGCAGCAGGTAGTCGAGATCGTGGCCGACGCACACGATGACCTTCTGCGCCCGAATGCTGCCGCGCGACGTGTGGGCGAGCGTGCCGTCGAATCCGAGAAAGGATGTTCGCCAGTGCACGCGCGCGCCCGGCTGTTCGTCGAGCCAGCCAGCCAGCGAGCGAGCCGCCTGTCGCGGGTCGACGCGCAGGTCGTCTCGTAGCACCGCGCCGCCGAGCACCGCAGGATGCGCGTGGTCGTCGTCGCTGCGGCCGAGCTGGTCGAGCACTTCGGGTGCTGAGATCAGGCGCACCTGCCCACGCTCTCGCGACGCGCTGAGTTCGTCGAGCACGGCGAGCTCCTCGGCGCTGCGGGCCACGGCCAGTCCGCCCGACTGCACGTGAAAGAAGCCGGCGAGCGCACCGTAGTGCAGCCATCGCTCGCGGGCCGACTGCGCCAGCTCGAGCAGGTCGCCCGACTGGGCGGTGACACAGCAGTGCCCGAAGTTGCGCACCGAGGCGCCGACGGCGCGGGAGTCTCTGTCGATCACGACGACCGAGAGCCCTCGCCTGAGCGCCTCGGTGGCGTGGGCGAGCCCCACGATGCCGGCGCCGACGATCACGACATCGCACTCTGCGAGAAGGTTTGCTGAATTCACGATCTTGACCCTGCGGGCAGCCGAAACGGCTGTCAAGGCACGCCACGGTGAATGCGACGAGTGGCCGCTCTGCATTCATCTCGAGTTCACGCTGCACTGATCGAATGACTCCGTGATCGAACTCGTCGCTTTCGATATGGCCGGCACCACTATCGACGACCACGGACTGGTCTACGACGCGCTGGCCGGGGCGGTCGTCGAAACCGGAGCGAGCGTGGCCGACGCCGATCTGCAGCGCTGGATGGGCACCGACAAGGTGACGGCCATCGGCGCACTGATGAACCTGGGCGGCGTCGAGCCAACAGCCGACGGGGTCGCGAAGGCCTTTGTGCGCTTCAAGGTTCTGCTCGGTGAGGCGTACCGCGGGCATCCACCGGTCGCACTGCCCGGGGTCGAAGAGACCCTGCGCGAGCTCCGCCGGCGGGGCGTGAAGGTCGCCTTGACCACCGGCTTCTCGGACGACGTGGCCGGCCCGCTGCTCGCGTCGCTCGGCTGGAGCACGGGTGCCGGGCCCGACGACCTGCTCGACGCCGTGGTGACGACCTCAGACGTGCGGGCGGGGCGGCCGGCGCCGTACCTGATCCAGCACGCCATGGAGCTGACCGGGGCCACCGATGTCGCGACAGTACTCGCCGTCGGAGACACGGTGGTCGATCTGCAGGCGGCGCACAACGCGGGCGTCGCGGGTGTCGGGGTGCTCACCGGAGGGCTCACCCGGGAGGCGCTCGCCGAGCATCCGCACCTCGCCATCATCGACTCGGCCGCCGAGATCATCCGCTACCTCGGCTGATCACGCCCGCGAGAGCGAGTGTTGCGGACGAAAGCGACGGCCGGGGCGGCTCGTCTCGTCCGCATCTGTCGCTCTCACCAGGCGAGGGTGAGGCCGGTGCGGCCGGCGGCAGAACGCACGCGTTCGTGCAGCTGCGACGAGGCCTCGGCGGCCGCCGGATGCACGGGGCGGCCGTTCTCGGCCGCGAGTACTCCCCCGATGTACACTTGCTCGAGGTTTCGCAGCCCGCAAGCGAACGCGTAGCTGGCGTAGACGTCCCACACGGGGCCGGTGTCGGGCGACGACGGATTCACCACCACGAAATCCGCGAACTTGCCCATCTCGAGGCTGCCCACCCGATCGGCCACACCCAGCGCCTCGGCCGAGCCGAGCGTGTGCAGGCGGATCATGTCGCGCGGCAGCAGAATCGAGGCATCCTGGTGCACCGCGCGCTGGGTGTACATACCGATGCGCATGTTCTGGAACGGGTCGCTGATGTCGGTGCACGACTGGTCGTCGAGGCCGACGCCGATGGGCATTCCGAGGTCGCGGTAGCGCGGAATGTCGGCGACGCCCGAGCCGAGCCGCCCGTTCGAGGTGGGCTGCCACACCATGCCGCTTCCCGAGCGCGCGGCCGTCTCGGCCATGTCGGTGTCGGGGTGCACGAAGTGGCCGAACAAGAAGCCCTCACGCAGGGCACCGGCGTCTTCGTACCAGCGGAACTTCTCGCGCTGCTGGTCGAGCGCCTCGCTCGTCTCGAGAAAGTGGGCCTGGTTGCCGATGCCGTGGGCGTCCATCGCGCGCACTTCGTCGCGCGCCGCCTGCTCTGTCTCCGACCACTGCACGGCGCCGAACACGCTCGTGCCGAGGTTGAGCTCGGCCGGCACACTGCTCTCGACGTAGGCCACGGCATCGGCGAACACCTCGAACGCCTGCTCCACGGGCTGGAACTCGCTGTCGAGCCGGATCGAGTTCAGCACTCGCAGCCCGGAGTCGCGGGCGGCATCCACCTGCCGTTGCAGGTACCGCTCATCGCGGATCGAGTAGATCTCGCGCCGGTCGGTCACCGGATCATAGCGGCCGACGACCCGCGAATCGGTGAAGTTGTAGGCGCTCGTGATGCCGTTGCCGATGAAGTCGAGGCAGCCGTGCAAAGTGAACCAGTAGATGTCGTCTTCGCCCGCGCCCGAGATGAACGCCGACTGCGTACCCACCCAGCCGTAGAGGTTGTCACCCGGGGTCATACCGCGCATGCCCGAGGTGAAGATGTGACTGTGCGCCGAGATGAACCCGGGGGCGACGAAGGCGCCGTGCGCGTCGATCACGGTGCGGGCGCGCATGCGGGTGGCCGGACCGTCGGCGTCTGTGCCGGTGCCGCTGTCGGCGTCGGCGTGGGCGTGGGCGACCGGATGATCGGGGTGTTCACCCTCGCCCAGACCGGTGATGCAGCCATCGTTCCCCACGGTCATCCACCCCCTGAACCAGTCGGAACCGTCAGCCATCGGAATGATGATGGCGTTCACGATGGTCAGCATGCGGGAGTCCGCGGGGGTGTTCTGGGGCATAGCTGCGACCGTACCGAAGCAAAAAGACGATCAGGTTACGGGCGGTTTTCGCACTCTCGTAACAGCCGCCGCAGCGTCGACTCGAACTGGTCACGCTCGTTTTCGCCCAGCACGTCGATCAGTGCGGCTTCTACGCCGAGTTGGGCCGGGAGGGCACGATCGATGAGCGCGACGCCCGCCGGGGTGAGCGATACCGTCACCACGCGGCCGTCGGACGCGCTTCGTATTCGCACGGCGAGCTGCGACTTCTCGAGCAGAACCAGCCTCTTGGTGATCGACGCGTTCGAGGCAAGCAGGTCTTTCGCCAGTTCCGTCGGAGTCGGCGGTGCCGGCGCGCGGCGCACCGCCGAGAGTACGTCGAACTCGCCGCGGCTGATGCCGAACTCGGCCAGCCGGGCGTCACTCAGCGACGTGACGTGTTTCGCCACGCGCAGCAGCCGCCCGATGGTGGCGGCGGGGCTGGTATCGAGTTCGGGTCGGGTCACAGCCCACTGGGCGCGCAATCGGTCGATCGCGTCTCGATGCGAAGTCGATGCACTGTTCAGGTCAGCTGATCGGGTGGTCATCCAGATACTTTACTGGTAAAATACTTCTGATGTCAGCAATCCACACCCGTGTAACCTCGCAGCCGCACTCGCCCGCGCCCGTCTCGTTTTCCCGTTCGCTGGTGACCATCGGGCGCGACGCCTCGGCCCCTCGAGCGGCGCTGCGCGTGGGAGTGTCTGTACTGGTGCCCCTTGTCGTGCTCTACGCCCTGGGTCACCCCGAGTGGTCGATCTTCGGCGCCTTCGGGGCGTTCACGTCGGTTTACGGGCGCACCGTGCTGCGCGGCGCCCGGCTTCGCATGCAGACCGTCGCGGCCGTGGTCATGGTCGTCTCAGTGGCTCTCGGTTCGGTCGTAGCTCCGGCGCCGGCGCCGGCGAGCGAATGGATGACCGTGCTGCTCGGTGCCGTCTGGGCCATGATCGTGGCGCTCATCTCGCAGGCCGCGCGATGGACTCCCCCAGGCCCGCTGTTCGCGGTCTTCGCCCTGTGTGCCGTCGCGTCGATCCCGGTGCCGTCGGTCACGGGAGCGAATTCCCCTGCCGGCGTCAACGTTCTCGTCGCTGTGGTAGTGAGCGGCGCCTCGGCCGCGTTCGCGCTGCTTGTAGGGCAGGCGCATGCTGTGCTGCGCGCACCCTCCGCCTCGATCGCCGCGCCTTCGACGCCCTCCCCAACCGGAAGCGCCGCTATCACGCGCCTGCGCAGCGTACTGGGCTCCCGCGAGTCGCTGCTGTCGGCGGCACGGTTCGGCGTGGCGCTCGCCGTCGCCGGATCGCTTTCGACGCTGCTGCAGATCGGGCATCCGTATTGGGCCATGGTCGCCGCCGTCGTTCCGCTGGTCGCGTTCGACCTCGCGCAGACCATGGTGCGCGGCGCCCATCGTGTACTCGGCACCCTCGTCGGGCTCGTAGTCGCCTGGGGCCTGCTGCTGTTGCACCCGGCTGGACTCTGGGCGATTCTGCTCGTCGTAGCCTTGCAGATCGCCGCCGAGCTCATGATCTTGCGCAATTACGGCGTTGCGCTCATCTTCATCACGCCGCTCGCTCTCGTGATGGTCAGCATGGCCCACCCGACAGACCCCACCGCCCTCATCACCGATCGCGGCCTCGAGACGGTGCTCGGCACCCTTGTGGCGGTGGTCGTCGCTCTCGTCTGGTCGGGCATCCGCACCGCCCGCGAGCGTGGGCGCGAGGGCCGCGTGGGCTGAGAGTCGGTGCCGCTCATGCGAATGGTCTAGTTCAATGATTAATCCTCGTAAATGTACTAGTGTCAACAAGATGATGACATAATGGAGATCGCAACAAGTGCACGAAAACACGGCATTGCGCCCGCAGACATCGAGTGCGCGCTGAGAAACATCCGGTTGCGTCCCCGTGAGTGGTGGAATTTCGGACCGCCTGAGCGTCGTGTTGTCGACGTGGTGAGCCATCGTGCGATGGTCGATGAGCACCGACTAAAGCTACTCATGGAATGGACTCACGCACGATGGCTCTGGATAATTCTGCCTTGCTCGAGCTGCTTGGCCAACTGAAACTCACTGATGTCAGCGACCGGGTCAGGGTCGCGACCGAAACGCTGTACCAGGAACTGATCGACGCGGAAGCTGCCGCGTTCATCGGCGCCGGACCCTACGAACGCAGTACCGATCGGGTCACGCAACGAAACGGGGTCCGGCAACGCCTGCTGACCACGACGGCTGGGGATCTGCAGTTGAAGATCCCGAAACTGCGGGCGGGCACGTTCTTCCCGTCGCTGCTGGAACGACGCCGCCGAGTTGATCAGGCACTGTTCGCGGTCGTGATGGAGGCGTACCTGCACGGCGTCTCGACCCGAAAGGTCGATGACCTCGTGAAAGCGCTCGGCGCTGACACGGGCATATCGAAGTCGGAGGTGTCACGCATCTGCGCTGACCTCGACCAGGAGGTTGCTGCGTTCCGGGATCGTGACCTGACCGGGCAGGCGTACCCGTACGTGTTCCTCGACGCGACGTATTGCAAAGCACGCGTGAATCATCGGGTCGTGTCACAGGCGATCGTTGTCGCGGTCGGTGTCGCCGCTGACGGGCACCGTGAAGTCCTCGGTTTCGACGTCGGTGACAGCGAAAACGAGGCATTCTGGACCGAGTTCCTCCGCGGCCTGAAAGCCCGCGGCCTGAACGGCGTGAGGCTCGTGATCTCCGACGCGCACGCCGGCCTGATCAAGGCGATCACCGTGACGGTGCAGGGTGCGTCGTGGCAGCGGTGCCGGGTGCATTTCATGCGCAACGTGCTCGCGGTGATCCCGAAAGGATCGCAGGAGATGGTTGGCTCGATCATTCGCACGATCTTCGCCCAACCCGACAAAGAGCATGTGAATGGCCAGTTCGACGAGGTCACGAAAATGCTGGAACGCTCCCACCCGAAAGTCGCGACGATGCTGAACGACGCCCGCCCGGACCTGCTCGCGTTCGCGAGCTTCCCGCCGAAGCATTGGCGTCAGATCTGGTCCACGAACCCGCTGGAACGGGTGAACAAAGAAATCAAACGCCGCACCGACGTCGTCGGCGTGTTCCCGAACCCCGCCGCGATGCTCCGCCTCGCCGGATCTGTCCTCGTCGAGCAGCACGACGAATGGGAAGCCGGCGAGCGACGCTACTTTTCCGAAGCCTCAATGAAGGAACTCGACACCACACTCAACGAGGTCGAGGAGGTGGTTGTTATCCCAGAACTCGCTGCCGCATAATCAATGAATTGATCCCCGCACGGTGTCAAGAAACTCCACCACTACGCGGGACGTGACCAAACATCCTTCGATACATAGAGCAGGAGTATGACAACGAACCACGGGTCTTCATCATCGGAACCGACCGGCAAGGTCGTTTTCTCGAAATAGTGGCCGTGCCCTCGAATCGCCCGGCCCGAATCATCCATGCCGACATTCTTCGGCCGAAGTTCTACCACTACCTGTGAGGTGACCACTATGAATGCAACAAGCTCCGGAGCCGAGGACTGGCTCGATTCGCTCGATCCCGTCACTTCGCGCATGACCGACGGCTCCAATCTCCGCCGAATCGGCGAGGCGCTCACTGCACTCGAAGCGGCTGAACAGGCGCTCGACGACGCGGTCTCGGCCGCCCACGCCGCTGGAGACTCCTGGCAGGTCATCAGCCTGGTACTAGGCACGTCGCGGCAAGCTGCGCACCGAAAGTTCGCGAAAACCGCAGCCGCTGGTGTGCGGCGCGCGCCGGCTCACACCGCGCCAGCTCACCCCTCGCCGGCTCACACCGCGCCCACTAACCTCGAGCCGGGCGAAGGCGACGAGCCGGGTGACGGCACCGAAAACAACGAGCTCAACAACGCGTGACGTGGCCTCTGGTGGTGGAGATGGGGGGAATTGAACCCCCGTCCACTGCTGTGGTCGTGTGCCTTCTACGGGTGTAGCCAGTGCAAGCGTTCTACTCGGCTCCGATCTTTGCCACTGGCAGCTAGATCGACGAGCCCAGTCTCAGTGCGGGTCCCTGTGCGCCCTGAGGCTCAACGCACAAGCAATCCCTCTAGATAACGCCAGGCACCGGGTAGAGGGCATTCCCGGACTGACGGTTCCTTGTGGCTAGGTCAGAAGGGTCTTACGCTGCGAGAGCGAAAGAAGCCTTGGCCTGAGCCGGAACAGTGCTGTTTGAATTGGCACTTATTGTTTGCACGGATCGTTTACGAGATAACCGTGCGTCCTCGGCCCGCTTCTCACACTCACTCAGGCAATGTCGAAACCGATCATCCCCCTGCAATGCGACCGCCCCTGATCGAGGCTGGCTGCGGGCCACTGTCACGCGCTGTTGAGTTGTCTAGATGCGAACCGCCTTATCAGGCAGCCCTCCAGTATATGCACTAATCTCGCTGCATGACGACTCCCGCATGGACTCCCGCCCGTCTGCCCTCTCTCGCCGGTAAGCGCGTCGTGATCACAGGTGCGAACGCGGGGCTCGGCTACTGGACTGCGGAGTTTCTTGCCCGTCGAGGTGCAACCGTGGTGGTCGCCGCGCGCAGTGAGGAGAAAGCCACCAGGGCCATTGCATCGATACTCTCTCGCGCGCCCCGGGCCGATGTGAGCTGGGTCAAGCTCGACCTGGCCGACCTGGCGTGCGTTGAAACGGCGTCTGCCGAACTCGCCGCCGAGCCCATCGACGTACTCGTCAATAACGCGGGTGTTCTGGGAGCCAAGAATCGGGGCTTCACTTCCGACGGATTCGAGCTCATGTTCGGCACGAACGTGCTCGGTCACTTCGCGCTCACAGCGCGACTGATGCCGACATTGCTCTCGACCGAGAAGTCACGCATCGTGTCGCTTGGCAGCATCGCACATCAGTTCAACGAGATGGATCTGACTGACGTCATGGGAGATCAGAATTACGACAGTTTTCGCGCGTATAGCCGTTCAAAGCTCGGTGTCATGCTGATCGCGTTCGAGCTCGATCGACGCCTGCGCGCAGCCAAACTATCGACCGAGAGTCTCGTCGCGCATCCCGGATTCTCACTCGACGGCCTCAGCGCCGCCCGGCCGGGCATCACGAATGGCAGGCCCTCGAACACATTCACGCGAACTGCGCTCGGCGCTTTTGCTCAGGGCAAAGACGCTGGCGCCCTGCCCACCGTGCGGGCGGCCGCCGACCCCGTAGCGCGCGGCGGAGAGTACTGGGGTCCGAGCGGATGGCGGCAGCTGAAAGGCAGCCCCACCATCGTGCGCGCCCGCAACCGCGCCCGCGACATCCACACCGCCACCGAACTCTGGAACATGGCCGAGACCATGACGGGTGTGCCCCTGCGCTTCTGACGGGCCCAGCCGCCAGAGCGACAGTTTCGGACGAGAGCGAGCGCCCCGGCGGCTCATCTCGTCCGAAACTGTCGCGTTCGCGAGATCGACGAACCGCAGCGCGGCGCGACTATTCGCCCAAGTGGCGCTGGGTGCCCATGGCGCGGTCGGCCTCGCGCTTGTCTTGACGCTCGCGCAGGGTCTGGCGCTTGTCGTACTCGCGTTTGCCCTTGGCCACCGCGAGCTCGACCTTGGCGCGGCCGTCGCTGAAGTACAGGCGCAGAGGAACGAGCGTGTAACCGCCCTCTTTCACCTTGTTGTTGATCTTCAGAATCTGCGCCTTGTGCAGCAGCATCTTGCGCTTGCGGCGGGGCGTGTGGTTGTTCCACGAGCCCTGATTGAACTCCGGGATGTGCACGGCGTCGAGCCACGCTTCTCCCCCGTCGATGTAGCCGTAGCCGTCGACCAAGGATGCCCGCCCGGCCCGCAGCGACTTGACCTCGGTGCCGGTGAGCACCAGGCCCGCCTCATAGGTGTCTTCGATGGTGTAGTCGTGGCGCGCCTTGCGGTTGGTCGCGACGACCTTCTCTCCGCGTTCGCGTGGCACGGTTACTCCTGTACAGATCGATGGGTTGGCAGCCCAATAGTCTAGCAACACTCCGGCATCTCACCGGCGAGCGCCCGAACCGGTAATGTTCGTCGCATGAGCACTTCTGATTCCGCCGGGCCCGACCCCGAGCGACCAGCCGTGACAGATTCCTCGGCGACGCCGGTGCCGGAAACCCCGGTGCCGGAAACCCCGCTGCCCGAGACCCCTGTGTCGGAGCGACCGGTGCCGGTCGCTACGCCGGATCACCGCCGCACTCTGGTCATCGGCCTCGCCATTCTCGCCGCCCTCGTGATCGCCGTCGGCGGCGGAGTCGTCGGCGCATTCGCGGCCAACGCCGGCCACACCGGCAGCAGCTGCGACGCGGTGTCGATTGCTGACAGAGTGTTGCCGGCCGTGGTCACCGTTTCGGTGCAGGGTGGTGGGGCATCCGGAGCCAGCGGCAACGGAGTCGGAACGGGCGAGATTCTCACCAGCGACGGCTACATCGTGACCAACAACCACGTCATCTCGAGCGCCGCGACTTCGGGAACCATCAGCGTGCTCTACAGCAGCGGCGAGTCGGCCCCTGCGACGCTCGTCGGGCGGGATCCCGTCTCTGACCTCGCCGTGCTGAAGGTCTCCCCCGACCGGGCGCTGCCGACCATCGCTGTCGGCGACTCGGCGAAGATCGACGTCGGGCAGCCCGTCGTCGCGCTCGGAGCACCTCTCGGTCTGTCGAACACGGTCACCGCCGGAATCGTGAGCGCACTCGACCGCAACGTTCAGGCCCCCAGCGATAACAACACCACCACGACGCTGGTCGGGGCGATCCAGACCGACGCCGCGATCAACCCGGGCAACTCAGGCGGCGCACTCGTCGACTGCTCGGGCGCACTCATCGGAGTGAACACCGCCATTGCCAGCGTGCCCAATTCGGCGGGGCAGGCGGGCGGCGGCAGCGTGGGTATCGGCTTCGCCGTGCCCGTCAACCTCATGAACACCATCGTCGACCAGCTCAAGACGAAGGGCGCCGCCCTCTATCCGTGGTTCGGAGTCGACGTCACGCCGATTCCGGCAGCCACCGCCCAGCGCTTCGGCGTCGCGCCCGGTCTCTTCGTCGAATCGGTCGTCAGCGGTGGGCCGGTTGCGGCAGCGGGCATCCGCCCCGGCGACATCGTCACCCAGATCGACGGATCACCCGCCACGGGCAACGACGTCATCACCCGCATCACCCAGATCAAGTCGATCGGCGACACGATCGCCGTCACCTACGTACGCGGGGGAACCTCGACCGACACAACAGTCACGCTCGGCACTCCGCCGAGCTGATAGTGCCGCGCTGACACTCTTCCGGGCTGCCGGCCACGGGCAGCGGATGCCCGGCTACCGTGTCGCGTTCAGAATCAGCCCCACCGCATAGAACACGAACCCGACGACGCCGATGACCATCGCCGCGATCGCGAGACCGCGGCCCCGTGCCAGACCGCGGCGCACGGCGCGCAGACCCTGCGACGCGAGAACAACGCCGAGCACGCCGAGAAACCCGAAGACGAAGATGCTCACGCACGAGAGCACAAACCCCGCGATCACCAGCCTGCTGAACGGCGGTCGTTGCGTCTGCTGGCCATACCCCGGCGGCATGCCGGGTGCGGGTGGGTAGGCGCCGGGCTGGTACGCCGGCGGGACACCGGGCGCCTGGTACGAGGGCGGGACACCCGGCGCCTGGTACGAGGGCGGCGCGGGCGGCGCCTGGTAGACGGGCGCAACAGCAGGCGGTTCGGCGATCGGCGCTTGATACGAGGGCGCATCGGCAGGCGGCGCCGGTGGCGTGTTCGGAACGTCTCCCTCGGGCGGCGTGGGCGTGGTGTCGGTCATCTTCTGAATCCCCCTGCGGTTTCCGGTCGCCCCGTGGCGATCGTTTCACTCTACGCGGCGCCGCGCAGCCACCCGCTTTCACCATGCTGCGCCTCGCACCAGCGACCCGCGTGACCCGACCACCATGCGCGAGCCAATCACCGTACGTGAGCAAATCACCGTTCGTGAGCCGGCCACCATATCGGTGCGCGCCTCGCGCGACAAGCACTGCCGCGCATCTTCTCGACGCTCGACAATGGGGCCATGGGTATTTTCATCGGCATCGTCATTCTCGGCATCATTCTGCTTGTCTTCGGCGTCGCGATCGAGGCCGCCAAGATCTTGATCTACATCGGCATCGCCGTGATTCTGATCGGAGCGATCGCGGCACTCATCCGGTACATCCGCTCGCGCGCCTGACAACGCCGCAAGCGGGCCCGGGCCGCCGGCAAGCCAGCCCCGCGGACAAGCCAGACCCGCGGACAAACCAGACCCGCCGCCGAGGCTAGACCCGCAGGTACCGCGTGATGGCGAACTTCGCCGAGATGGCGGCCAAGATCACCCCGAGCACGATGAGTATCGGCGCAACGATCCACAGGGCATCCTGAACCGTCACGAAGGCGGTGAGCGGAAGCGACTGCTGCAGGTAGCCCTGCACGAAGAAGTGCACGATCGCCCACACCGTGGCGCCGGCCAGAATCGATCCGATGAGCGCGGCGATCACGCCCTCGAGAATGAACGGCGTCTGGATGAACCGGTTGGATGCCCCGACCAGCCTCATGATGCCGATCTCCCGTCTTCGTGAGAAGGCCGACAGCCTGATGGTGGTGGCGATCAGCAGCACCGCCGCCACCAGCATCAGCAGCGCGATTCCGATGGCGGTGTAGCTCGCTGCGTTCAGAATGTTGAAGATCTGCTCGAGATAACTGCGCTGATCGACCACGCTGTCGACGCCGGGCTGACTCGACAGGCTCTCGACGAGCACGTCGCTCTGCTGCGGGTCGACCATGTTGATCCAGAACGTCTGGTTGAGCAGGTCGGGCGTGACGTACTGCGCCACGTCGTTGCCCGCGAACTGCGCCTTGAACTTCTCATAGGCCTGCTCGTGGTTCTCGAACTCGTAGGTCTTGATGAAGGGCGCGAGGGTCGAGCCCTTCAGCATGGTGTCGACGGCGGCGATCTGGTCGTCGGTGGCTTCGCCGTTCGCGCAGTTGGCGCTCGACGAGGTGGCCGTGCACATGTAGACGGCGACCTGGGCCTTGTCGTACCAATAGCCCTTCATCTGGCCGATCTGCATCTGCAGCAGAATGGCCGAACCGACAAAGGTGAGCGAAATGAACGTGACGAGAACCACCGAAATGACCATGGCCATGTTGCGGCGGAGTCCGGTGCCGACTTCGCCGAGAATGAGTGCGAATCTCACGACGTGGGGCCTACATTCTGGTCTGCGGTGGGATCGTGACTCACACCGGGCGCACGCAGGCCCAGCTTTTCGGCGAGGCTGATCTGCCCGGTGGTGAGGTCTTCGACGGGGTCGCCGGTGCCGGCAGGGGCCTCGGGCACCGGATGCTCGGGCACGAGTGTTCCGGTGGCCGGATCGATGACCTCGGCGGGCCCGGCCTGGTCACCGACAGGTGCGTCGGCGGGAGGCAGAACCTCCTCTTGCGCCGGCGGAAAGAACAGCGGTTCGTCAGTGGGCAACGTCGAAACCGGTATGGCGGCCGGCGCCGGAAACGACGTCGGAACGCGTGGCACAACCGGAGCCGACGACTCTGCGCCAGGGGCGACCGTCGCCGCGGCCGGTTCCGCGGTCGCAACCGCCCCAGGGGCGCGGGCGGCAGCAGCAGCCGCGAGCGCGGCCGCGGTGGGCCGCTCGATGGAGCCAGTCGCGCCCGTGGCCTGGGATCGCAGCGAGAGCGGATCGGGCCGGGTGATCTCGGCCGTCATGCCGCTGTCTTGCAGGCTGACGTCGGTGACGACGCCGTAGCCGCCCTCGCGGTCGTCGCGCACGACAGAACCGCTGACGAGCTCGACCACGCGGCGCTGCATCTGGTCGACGATGGCGTTGTCATGCGTAGCCATGATGATGGTCGTGCCGCCGGCATTGATGCGGTCGAGCACGTTCATGATGCCGGCGCTGGTGACCGGGTCGAGGTTACCCGTCGGCTCGTCGGCCAGCAGAATCGCGGGCTTGTTCACCACCGCACGGGCGATGGCCACACGCTGCTGTTCACCACCCGAGAGTTCATGGGGCAGCCGATTGGCTTTCTCGGCCAGCCCGACCATGGCCAGAACATCGGGAACGGCCTCTTGAATGAACCCGCGCGACTTGCCGATGACCTGAAGCGTGAAGGCGACGTTGTCGAACACGTTCTTGTTCGGCAGCAGGCGAAAGTCTTGAAAGACGACGCCGAGATTGCGGCGGAAGTACGGCACCTTGCGCGACGAGATCGACCCGAGGTCTTGCCCGAGCACGTGGATGCTGCCGCTGGTGGGCCGGTCTTCTTTCAGCACGAGCCGCAGAAAGCTCGACTTGCCGGAGCCGGAGGCCCCGACGAGAAAGACGAACTCACCCCGCAGAATCTCGAGGTCGATCGTATTGAGCGCCGGCTTTGCCGTGCCCTTGTACATCTTGGAAACCTGGTCGAATCGAATCATTTCGTGACGAGCCTAAGCAGCGACTCCCCCATCGGGGCACAGCGACTCGCCCAATGCGAAGGCTTGGAGAACCCTGAGCGACGGGTGTGCAGTCTTTAGTCTTGCTTGCGCTTGCGCCAGCGGATACCCGCCGAGATGAATCCGTCGAGGTCGCCGTCGAACACGTGCGACGGGTTGTTCACTTCGTAGTCCGTGCGCAGATCTTTCACCATCTGGTAGGGCGCGAGCACATAGCTGCGCATCTGGTCGCCCCAGCTCGCCGTGATGTTTCCGGCCAGTTCTTTCTTCGTGGCGTTCTCCTGCTCACGCTGCAAGAGAAGCAGTCGCGACTGCAGCACCCGCAGCGCTGCGGCGCGGTTCTGAATCTGGCTCTTCTCGTTCTGGCAGCTCACCACGATGCCGGTGGGCAGGTGTGTGATGCGCACGGCGGAGTCGGTGGTGTTCACAGACTGGCCGCCGGGACCGCTGGAGCGGAACACGTCGACGCGAATGTCGCTCTCAGGAACCTCGACCACATCGGTCTGCTCGATGAGCGGCACGACTTCGACGGCCGCGAAGCTCGTCTGCCGCTTGCCTGCCGAGTTGAACGGGCTCATGCGCACGAGGCGATGTGTTCCCGCCTCGACCGAGAGCGTGCCGAAGGCGTACGGCGAGTCGATCTCGATGGTTGCACTCTTGATGCCGGCCTCTTCGGCGTAGCTGGTGTCGAGCACGGTTGTCGGATGCCCGTGCTGCTCTGCCCAGCGCAGGTACATGCGCATCAGCATCTCTGCGAAGTCGGCCGCGTCGACTCCCCCGGCACCGGCGCGAATCGTCACGACAGCAGCCCGAGGGTCGTACTCACCGTTCAGCAGCGTCTGCACCTCGAGCTCGCCCAGCACCTTCGTCAGGCTCACCAGCTCGGCCTGGGCTTCGGCGACAGCATCTTCATCGGATTCGTCGTTGGCCAGCTCGACCATGATCTCGAGGTCGTCGAGGCGAGAGTCGATGCTGTTGATCTTGGCGAGCTCGGCCTGCCGGTGCGAAAGCGCACTGGTGACCTTCTGCGCCTTCTCGGTGTCGTTCCAGAGGTCTGGCACGCCCGCCTGTTCGCTGAGGTCGGCGATCTCAGCCGTGAGGCCGTCGACATCGACGACCGATCGGATGTCGCTGAACGTCGAGCGGAGGGCCGCGATCTGCTCTGATAAGTCAAGTTCTAGCACGGTCATCCAGCCTACCGGCGCCGCCTGGGTACTCAGCCCGGGTAAAGTCGTTAACCAATGAGTACTACCGACCAGACCTTCACGTTCCGTTCGATAGCTTTACCCGCCCTCGTGCCGTCGTTGTTGTTCGCCATCGGTGAGGGATCCGTCATCCCGGTCATCCCCGCTATCGCCTCGAATCTCGGCGCGACTCTCGCCGTGGCCGGTTTCATCGCCGGAATGACCATGCTCGGCCAGCTCGCCGGTGACATTCCGAGCGGCTGGGTGGTGAGCCGCATCGGCGAACGCCGCGCGATGATCTATGCGGCACTGCTCGCGATCCTCGCCGTCGTGGTGTGTATGCTCGCGACCACCCCTCTGGTGTTCGGCATCGGCATCTTCTTCATCGGCCTGGCCGCCGCGACCTTCGCTCTCGCCCGGCACGCCTTCATGACAAGCTTCGTGCCGATCGAATATCGGGCGCGCGCTCTCTCGACGCTCGGCGGAACGTTTCGCCTGGGCTGGTTCATCGGCCCGTTTCTCGGCGCGGCTGTCATCGCCCTGACGGGAACCTCGCAGGCCGTGTTCTACATTCAGGCCATCTGCGCCCTGGCGGTGATCGTGTTGCTGCTCGTCATTCCCGACCCCACCGAAGGCCTGTCGAAACCGGATGCCGGCGAGAAGTTCGTGGCCGAGGAGTCTGCGGGTCTCTTCAAGACCCTGTTCGACTATCGGGGGTTGTTGCTGAGAGTCGGATCCGGTGTCGCGGTCGTCGGTGCTCTGCGGGCCAGCCGCATGGTCATTCTGCCGCTCTGGGCGGTCAGCCTCGGCCTCGGCGAGGCGAACACCGCCCTGATCGTGGGCATCGGCGGAGCCATCGACTTCGCCCTGTTCTACACCAGCGGCCAGATCATGGATCGCTTCGGCCGGCTCTGGAGCGCCATTCCATCGATGACCGGCATGGGCCTGTGTCTTATCGTGCTCGCTTTCACGCACACGTTGCCGGGAGCGGTCGTGTGGTTCATCGTGATCGCCATCGGCCTCGGCTTTTTCAACGGAATCGGCAGCGGCATCATGATGACGCTCGGCGCCGATCTGGCCCCCAGGGGCAACCCCGCACCGTTCCTCGGTGCGTTCCGTTTCACGAGTGACGCCGGTACCGCGGCGGCCCCGCTCGCCGTTGCCCTGATCGTGGCGGTCGCTTCGCTGCCCCTCGCGGTGGGCCTCATGGGAGTCGTCGGTTTCGCCGGTGCGGCGATTCTGCTTCGCAACGTTCCCCGGTATGTTCCCCGAAAGCTCGCGCGCTGACCGGTTACACTGTGACCCAATACACTGAGGGGTGTTTCTCTGCGGGAGTGGTGAAATTGGTATACACGCAGGTTTTAGGTACCTGTGCTTTCGAGCGTGAGGGTTCAAGTCCCTTCTCCCGCACGGCAGATTCATCGCCACGTCACGCACATCCATTTCACGCAGCACAACTTTATTCAGAGCCGCCGCCCCGACCCCTCACGACTGGAGTCACACCATGCACGCAGCCATCCACTCGGCGGTCTTCGCTGGCCTGATTCCGGGTCTCGACCCACAGCAGATCATCACGACGTTCGGCCCGTGGGCCCTGCTGGTGGTCTGCTTCATCATCTTCGCCGAGACGGGTTTGCTCGTCGGATTTGTGCTGCCTGGCGACACACTGCTGTTCGTGACCGGTTTGCTCACCTTCACGGGCGTGATCGGGTTTCCCATCTATCTGGTTGCGCCGGCGGTCGCCATCTCGGCCTTCATCGGCGGTGAGGTGGGGTATCTCATCGGCCGCAAGGCAGGCCCGCGCATTTTCGAGCGTAAAGAATCCGGTTTCTTCAGCATCAAGAACGTCGAACGCACCAACGCCTTCTTCGAGAGGTTCGGAGGGTTCGCGGTCGTCATCGCCCGCTTCGTGCCGGTCGTGCGCACCTTCGCCCCGGTCGCAGCTGGCGTCGGAAAGATGAACTACCGCAAATACAGCCTGTACAACGCCATCGGTGCGCTGATCTGGGCCGGCGGATTCACGGTGCTCGGCTTTTTTCTCGGCCAGATTCCCGTCGTGCGCGACTTCACCGAGAAGTACCTCGACGTGGTGCTGATCGCTGTGGTGGTCGTCACACTCGTTCCCACGATCATCCACACCATCAACGCGTCGCGTAAGTCGCGCAGGCTAGCCGCTGCCGCTGACGAAGAAACCGTCGAGGCCACTGGGGCCGCCGAAGAGCTGCTGCTCGACCCCGGAGTATTCGACCGTCACCACGGCGCTCACACCCCTGACAAGCAGAACAGCGCAGAGTAACTCGTCGTGAACCAGGCGTTCTCGTCGCTGGTCGTCGTTGTACTGCTGGCGGCCGCGGCGCCGCTCATCGTCGACCTGATTCCCGGCCCGGTTCGCATTCCTCAGGTCGCGCTGTTGCTCGTCGGCGGTGTCATCATCGGGCCCGAGGTCGCCAACCTCGCCGACCCGACCGACATCTCGCTGTTCTCGACCATCGGCATGGGTTTTCTCTTTCTGCTCGCCGGCTACGAACTCGACCCGAAGATCTTCGTCGAGCGGGCCGGAAAGCTGGCGTTGTGGGCGTGGCTCGTCACGATCGCCCTCGGTGCGGTCGTCGTGTTCGTGCTCTACGCGGTGCACATCGTGGACTCGCCCATCGTGCTGACCATCGCCCTGAGCACCACGGCGCTCGGCACGCTGATCCCGATCTTGAAAGAACAAGGCATCTTCGACACGCGGTTCGGCCGGTATGTGATCGCCACGGGTGCGGTCGGCGAGTTGGCGCCGATCATCGCGATGGCGCTGTTCCTCGGTACCCGCGGCACGATCACCGCGCTCATCGCTCTGGTCATCTTTCTCGTCCTCGTCGCGTTCGCGTCTCTCGCTCGGTTCGCCCTGCTGCCGAAATGGTTTCTCGAGATGGTGGAGAAGCGCCGGCACTCCACCTCGCAGCTCGTGTTGCGCCTCGTGATCGCGCTGCTCTTCGTGCTCTTGTTCGTCTCGAATGCGTTCGGCTTCGACAGCGTGCTCGGCGCGTTCGCCGCGGGCATGCTTCTGCGGCACTGGACCCCCCGCGGATCCGAGAGCCTCGAGACCAAGCTCGACGCGGTCGGATACGGGTTCTTCATTCCGCTGTTCTTCATCTACTCCGGCATGACGCTCGACGTCGTGTCGATCATGCAGAATCCGGTTCCCCTGTTCATCTTCTTCTTCGCCATGCTGCTGATCCGCGGAGCGCCGGCGCTGTTCTGGTACCGCAACGATCTCGCGGTGCGCGAGAGACTGCAGTTGATGTTCTTCGCGGCCACCGCCCTGCCACTGCTGGTCGCACTCACCGAGCTCGGGGTCGAGAACGGCGCCATGACCGAGGCGGCAGAGGCGAGCATCGTCGGTGCGGGCGCGCTTTCGGTACTGCTCTTTCCGATCGCAGCCACGATTCTGGGCAAGGGAGGCGATGGCGCTGCTGCGCCTGCTCTGGTGCCGTCATCGACGACCGCCCTCCCGTTCTCACAGCGCGGCCGCGATCTGGGTCTCGGCTTCAGCGATGCTGCTCGTGCTCATGACCCGCGTGCTCAGCAGGCTCCAGCTGAAACGTCGAATGCCCCACGTCGAAGTGCTCCGACAGACACTCCGACAGCTGATCCAGAAGAGCGCCCGTAGAGCGCTCTGCAAACGTCTCGTCGTCGACCACGACGTGCGCCGAGAACACCGCCTCGCCTGAGGTGATCGCCCACACGTGAACGTCGTGCACGTCGAGCACACCGTCGGTGCCGAGAATGTGCTCACGAATCGTCTGCACGTTCGTCTCTTTCGGCGTCGACTGGATGAGCACTGCCACGACGTCACGAAGCAGCATCACCGCGCGCGGAACGATCATCACGGCGATCGCCAGCGATGCGATGGCGTCGGCCTGCACGAACCCGGTCAGCAGAATCACGATGGCCGCGACGATCACCGCGAGCGATCCGATCGTGTCGCCGAGCACCTCGAGATAGGCGCCGCGCATGTTGAACGACTTCGTGTCGCCGCCGCGCAGCACGAGCAGTGCGACGATGTTGGCCACCAACCCGATCGACGCGATCAGCAGCATGATGCCGCCCTGCACGTGATCGGTCTCTGGCGACAGCAGCCGCGAGATGCCCTCGACGAAGACGAACACCCCGACCACGACCAGAATGAGCCCGTTCACCAGGGCGGCGAGCACCTCGGTGCGCTGAAACCCGAAGGTGTGCCGGTCTGACGCGGGCCGCAGCGCGATGATCGAGGCGACAAGAGCGATGATGAGCCCGAAGAGGTCGGAGAACATGTGGCCGGCATCGGCGAGCAGCGCGAGCGATCCGCTGACCAGCGCACCGCCGATCTCGACCAGCAGAACAACGCTGACAATACCGATGGCGATCGCCAGCCGCGTACGGTTCGTCGAACCGTGCGCGTGCGAATGACCTTCGGTTGGGGCGCCCATGGTTCAACACTAGGGATGCCCGGGGTCGTTCACCAGCGAACCGGGCCGCTTTTCGGGTCGCGGGCCTTAGATAGGAATGACGCTCATTCTCAGTAGGGGGATGAGGGCCTCGAAAGCGAGGGCCCGATGGCTGACAGCGTTCTTCTCATCGGGCAGCAGTTCGGCGGCCGTGACGCTGAATCCGTCGGGTACGAAGATGGGGTCGTAGCCGAACCCGAACGCACCACGCGATTCGCGGGCGAGCGTGCCGCGCCAGAGGCCCGTGGCGACCTCTTCGAAGGGGGCACTTCGAGTCGAGCGGTCGGAACGGGCATCCGGAGCCGTGCCCTCTGCCGACAGAGTGGTGCTAGCCGGAACCACCAGAGCGGTGCTAGCCGGAACCACCAGCGCGATGTGGCAGGCGAATGCCGCCCCCCGGTGTTCCTCGTGCATGTCGGCGAGCTGGTCGAGCAGCAGCTCGCGGTTCGCCACGTCACCCTTACCGTGACCCGCCCAGCGCGCCGAGAACATGCCGGGTGCGCCGTTCAGCACGTCGACGCACAAGCCGGAGTCGTCGGCCATCGCCGGGAGTCCGGTGAACTCTGCCGCAGCGCGCGCCTTGATGAGGGCGTTCTCGGCGAACGTCACGCCGTCTTCGATGGGCTCCGGCCCGTCGTACTTCACAATCTCGAGCTCGGGAAGGCGCGCCTGCAAGATCTTCTGAAACTCGTCGACCTTGTGCTGGTTGTGAGTCGCCAGAACGACGCGAACGGTCACCGTCGTATTTCCCTATTTCTCGGTGCCGAGCGACTGTCGCTGAAGCTCGGCGAGGTCGTCGGCTCCGGCCAGCGCGAGGTCGAGCAGCGCGTTCAGTTCGCTGCGGTCGAAGGGTGCCCCCTCGGCGGTGCCCTGCACCTCGACGAAGAGTCCGCGGCCGGTGACCACGACGTTCATGTCGGTCTCGGCGCGCACGTCTTCGACGTAGGCCAGGTCGAGCATCGGCGTGCCATCGATGATGCCGACCGAGACGGCCGACACACTGTCGATGAGTGGCTGAGACTTCTGGCCGATGAACTTCCTGCCGCGAGCCCACTCGATGGCGTCGACCATGGCCACATAGGCGCCCGTGATCGCTGCGGTACGGGTGCCGCCGTCGGCCTGCAGCACGTCGCAGTCGATGACGATGGTGTTCTCACCGAGCGCCTTCATGTCGACGACAGCGCGCAGCGACCGGCCGATCAGGCGTGAGATCTCGTGCGTGCGGCCACCGATCTTGCCCTTCACCGATTCGCGGTCCATCCGGCTGTTGGTCGAGCGCGGCAGCATCGAGTACTCGGCGGTGACCCAGCCCTTGCCTTTGCCCTGCATCCAGCGCGGCACGCCGTTCGTGAACGAGGCCGTACACAGCACGCGGGTGTTGCCGAACGAGATGAGTGCAGACCCCTCGGCCTGCTTGCTCCAGCCGCGTTCGATGGTGACCTCGCGCAGGTCGGTCACCGAGCGGCCGTCTTTGCGAACGAGCGCGGGGGTGTCTGCTGCGCCTGCTGTGCCGGCTGCGCCTGCTGTGCCGGGGGTAACGGTCTGGGGGTCGGTCATGAGGTCTCCTAAACGAGCGGTGGTAATGAGATGACGCCGGTCTCGACCAGGTCGACACTCGACACCTGTGGGCCGAGAAACTGGTGGGCGAGCCGCAAGAACTCCTCGGCGCTCTCGCCGGTGGCTTCGTAACGATACGTCGGCTGGCTGAGGCTGGTGCGCTGGATGCCCAGCTCCACCAGCACGCGGTACACATCGTTCGCGGTCTCGGTGTCGCTCGACACCAGCGAAACGTCTTCGCCCATCACGACGCGTATCGCACCCTTGAGAAAGGGATAGTGCGTGCAGCCGAGTACCACCGTATCGACCCCGGCCGCTTTGAGAGGTGCGAGGTATTCGGCAGCGACGGATCGCAGCTCCGGGCTCGAGGTGTCGCCCGACTCGACAAAATCCACGAAACGCGGGCAGGCCGCTGAGAAGAGCTCGAGGTGCGGGGCGGCGGCGAACGCGTCGTTGTACGCGCGCGAGTTGATGGTGCCGAGGGTGCCGATGACGCCGACCCGGTTGTTGCGCGTGGCGCGCACGGCCGCACGCACCGCAGGCTGGATGACTTCGATCACGGGTACGGAATAGCGCTCCCGGGCATCCCGCAGCATGGCGGCAGACGCGGTATTGCACGCGATGACGAGCATCTTCACGCCCTGCGCCACCAGGTCGTCGAGCACGGCCAGGGCGTAGCTGCGAACTTCTGCGAGCGGTTTCGGGCCGTAGGGCGAGTGCGCGGTATCGCCCACATACAGAATGGATTCGCGCGGCAGCTGGTCGCGCACAGAACGGGCGACCGTGAGACCCCCGACGCCGGAATCGAAAATGCCAATCGGTGCGTCGCTCACGGGCACCTAGCCTATACGCGTTGGCCGGGAGCGGGTGCCGTAGGCTCGGTGCGTGGGCTCCTCAACTGCACTTCTCACCGACCGCTACGAGCTCACTATGCTCGACGCCGCACTGCGCGACACAACCGCGAATCGCCAGTGCCTTTTCGAGGTGTTCGCACGGTCGCTCCCCCACGATCGGCGTTACGGCGTCGTCGCGGGAACAGGGCGCGTGCTCGAGCTCATCCGAGACTTTCGGTTCGGCGAACCAGAACTCGACTGGCTGCGCACGAACGGCGTGGTGAGCGCAGCCACGCTCGACTGGCTGGCCGACTATCGCTTCAGCGGAACCATTCGGGGGTATCGCGAGGGCGAACTGTACTTTCCGGGTTCGCCCCTTCTCACCGTCGAGTCGTCGTTCGCCGAAGGAGTGATTCTCGAGACACTCATCTTGAGCGTCTTCAACTACGATTCCTCGGTCGCCAGCGCCGCGTCACGCATGGTCTCCGCGGCAAACGGCCGCCCGCTCGCGGAGATGGGATCGCGCCGCACGGGCGAACACTCGGCGGTCGCCGCAGCCCGAGCCGCGTACATCGCCGGCTTCGCTGCCACGTCGAACCTCGAAGCCGGGCGCAGCTGGGGCATACCGACGATGGGTACCGCAGCCCACGCCTTCACGCTGCTGCACGACACCGAAGAAGACGCGTTCCGCTCGCAGGTCGAAGCGATGGGCCCCGGTACCACCTTGTTGATCGACACCTTCGACGTCGACGCCGGCGCCGACCTCGCCGTGCAGGTCGCCGGTCGCGAACTGGGTGCCGTGCGACTCGACTCCGGAGACCTGCCAGCGCTTGTGGCCTCGGTGCGACGCCGACTGGATGCCCTGGGCAACACCGACACGAAGATCACCGTCACGAGCGACCTCGACGAATACACGATCGCCGCACTGGCCGCCACCCCCGTCGACTCCTACGGTGTCGGCACGTCGGTGGTGACGGGCAGCGGATCCGTCGCCGCAGGTATGGTGTACAAGCTCGTCGCCCATCAGAACTCCACTGGCGAGTGGGTGTCTGTGGCCAAGCGCTCGGCGAAAAAGACCTCGGTCGGCGGTCGCAAGACGGCCGTTCGCCGGCTCGGATCCGACGGCCGGGCCACCGCCGAGGTGCTCTACATCGACACTCCCGTGGCGGAATCCGGCGGCTCGCGCACGCTCGGGGTCGAGCTCGTTCGCAGCGGCGAGATCGACGATCGCTTCACGGGTGCAGCTGGAGTCGAACAAGCCCGAGCGCACCACGCCGAGGTCATGCAAGAACTCCCCGACCAGGGACTGCGGCTGGCGCGCGGCGGCGAGCCGGTCATCCCCACGGAGTACGTGAACCCGTAGGGCGGACTGTCGCGACCGCCGTTCGCGCCTGTTTCGTAGGGTTCGCCCCCGCTCGGTCTGCTGGGGTCCGCCTGGCCGGCCTTCCCGACGCTGTCTCCCAAAGAGCGAGCGCGTCGATGCATCGGTATCGGTATCGGTGGCGGTATCGGTATCGCCGCTAGTCGGTGTCGGTGAATCTCGGCCGCGCGGGTGTGTTGTCGCGTCTTCGTCGTTCGAAAATGTTCGGTGGCCCGGTTTTCGTGAGTCGGTCTGAGGTTTGTCGGCACCGTTGGGGTCGCTGCTGATGGTCGACCCATTTCGGTGGAATCAGATGCGGCACCCCGTCAACCATGACCAGCCGCCAGTCAGCGGTATGTAAATGGTTGTGGTGGAACTTGCACAACAATGCCCCGTTGCACACATCCGTCACACCCGGTGCGTACGTGTCGTCTTTCCAGTCGACGACATGGTGGCTCTCGCAGAACTGTGGTGGCCGGTTGCAGCCCTTCCACACACACCCGCCATCACGATTCGCCAATGCCCGGTTCTGGGCAGCGCTGAACAGGCGCCTCGTTTTCCCGAGGTGCAGCACCTCGCCGTGCGCACCGAACACGGTCATGACGATGTCGGCGTGGCAGAGAGTCTGCGCGACCACCGACGCGGGAACGGGTTCGTCGATGCCGTCGATCCACCCCACGCCACGCCCACTGACGACGTCGTCGAGGGTGGCGTGGATGTTCAGCACCGGCCGTGCACCGTTGATCTGCGGCATCCCCGACAACCCTGCGGCGACCCGGATGACCTCGGTGAACACGTCCACCCGACGCTGCGGCAACGTGCGCGTATCGACCGCTACCGCCTCCGCATCATCATCGATGGCGGTGGCGGTGGCGGTGGCGGTGGCGCCGACTCCAGCGTCGGCGTCGGCGTCGGCGTTGGGTGTGCCGGGGTCGAAGGGGATGTGTCCGGCGACTCTGGGGCTGGAGATCGCGTGATCAACGGCCATCCACACCCCGCCCTGCTCCGGCGTGAGTATCCCGTTCACCCGAACGCACCCTGAGCGGGTGTTCGAGAATGTCAGACCGCGTTTCGCTTCCAAGTCTTTGTACCGGGGTTCCGCACCGTCTGCGTCGAGCGACTCTCTCGCCCGGACAGCGAGGCCGCGAATATCATCCGCACCGAACCGCACCCCACCGATACCGTCGATAGCCCAGTCAACGAGTTGCCGTTCGACCGCACGGATCTCCTCGGTGCCGCAGTTCGGGGCCGCCTCCGACAGCGGGCGGGTAATGGCTTCAGCGGTGTCGATACCGATCAGGCCCGACCGTAACGCGTCTTCGACCTCCGGGAACCTCGACGGGACAGGCATCCCAACCACAACCGACGGCAATACCTGCACCCCCAGCTTGATCCGGCTTCGCGCTGTCGAGCGTGATACCGACGTGCTGGCGACGATCAGTTCGACAGCGTTCGCGAACCCCTGTTTGCGTGCGAGTGACTCCTCCCCCAGCTCGTGTCTGCTGCGGTCTGCGACATCTCCAGCCACCTGCGTACGTAACCCGTCTACCAACCTGCCCAGCCGCTCCACCGCAACCAAGCCGGCCAATAATTCTTCGTCGGCAAGCCCGCAGGGCGCGGCAGCCCGGAACGCTCCACATTCTCCGCACGCCGCGACCGCTTCCGCCAACAGCACACCCAACGACACCCGAGCATTGTCGGGATCGTTGGGGCCGTCGGCGGGGCTGCCGGTGGGCGGAGGGGGTGTTGCGGACATAGACCGATCATACCACAATCCCGAGGTATTCTCACTAACAAAGTGGCTCCGAACCACGGGAATTCGCACCCCGAAACACCCACCCCGGGCATCCCGGGCTGCCGCGCCCTACCGGGCTTGCCACCAAACGACCTACCGCACCACCATAAATATCACCACCCACCGACACCCGAGGGTCACCCCGCATTTCGAGATGGTCACCTCGAAAATAAGTTCGCTCCAACGACAGAGCGACTATTTGGCAAACCTCATCCTGGCTTTATTAAACCCAGCTCAGCCCGGCCCGGCACAGGCCGAGCGACCGGTGAAGTTAAACCCGGCGCGCTGCTCGTAGTTACTCGTCTTGCATCTTCTCGTAGATCTCTTTGCAGGTCGGGCAGACCGGAAACTTGTCGGGGTCGCGACCTGGGATCCACTTTTTGCCACAGAGGGCTTTGACCGGCTTTCCAGTCATTGCCGACTCGAGAATCTTCTCTTTCTGCACATAGTGCGAGAACCGCTCGTGGTCGCCGGGTTCGAAGTGTTCGTTCTCAAGAAGTTCTTCGAGCTCGCGCTCGAGGGTCGCGGTGCCCCCGCCCTCGGGCAGGGCGCCCGGGCCTCCGGGCTCGGCGATGGATGATCGGGGCGAAATCGTCATGCCGAAATTCTACCGCCGCGCTTTAGGCCCGCAGCGAGGTGGCGAGAATTTCCGGCCCTCGACGATTGACGATCGCTCCCCCGGCCACAGCCCCGAGAACCACCACGACGAGACCGGTGACGACGCCCCACCACAGCGCCGCCGTGTGTGCCTCAGCGTTGCCGAACTCAGCGATGATGCCGAAATAGATGCTCGGAGCCGAAAGCAGCAGCGTTCCGGCGACAGTGCCGATCTGCACGAAGACCGAGGTCGAGCCGGTCGACTGCGGCTGAACGAAGGGGCTGTCACCTGGCCGGGTCGCCGCGTACGGAAAACGCGCCGAAATGACACTTCCGAGGCCGATGCCTGAGAGCAGAAGGCAGGTGCTCACTCCGAGCAGCGACGGCAGCGCGGCGCTGTTGCCAGCGAGAAACACGGTGACGACCGATCCGATGCCGATCAACGGCAGGCCGATCAGCAGCACAGGTGCCATACGCCCCACCCGATCGGCGACACCGCGTTTACCCGAAACGATGTGCAGCCACACCGCAGAACTATCGAGCGCGATGTCATTGTGAATCATGAAACCGAGGAACAGGCACATTACCGGCAGCGGAATCAAAGCGTAGATGGTGAGCGGAAATGCCACCAGCACAAACGGAATCGCCATGATGATCGGCACGATCGGCACGATCACGAGCGGCACGAAGTACCGGGGATCGCGAGACCAGTACGTCAGGCTGCGAGCCGCGATCGAACCTGCCGGTGTCGACGGCAGACTCGCGAACCATCCCAGGCCGACGGGCTCGGCGCGAGCGTCGTCGCGACGGTTCGAGAGCAGCATCACAGTCACGAGCGACCGCCAGGCCAACCACAGCACGATCACCGTGACAGCGGCAACGATGAAGCTGAGGAACGCCGCCCCGCCCTGCCCTGTGGCGGCTGCGGCGGGCAGTGCCCACCCTGCGCCCAGGGGTGTGTAACTCAAGAATGCAGCAATGTTCTGCCCGACGGTGGCTCCGGATTCGCCCCAGTTCACGCTCAACGCGAGCACCACGGCAGGGGCGAGCAGCACGAGTATCAGCACGCCCACAACGCCGGCGACCTCACGGGCCCGACGTGTCGAGAGCAGAAAGGCGGCGAGCGACGATGACAGCCTGCCGAGCAGGATGCACGTCAGCACCGCGAGCGCGGCACCCACTACAGCCAGCAGAGCCAGGCCCAGGTCGTGCGACCACGCCACCACGGTTGCGATACCGAAGATCGTCACAGCGACGACCGGAAGCGCCACGATCGAGCTGATCGCGAGACCAGCCGCAAGACTGCGCGGAGCGACGCCGAACAAAGCAAAGCGACGCGGATCGACGGGGTCGGCGCGTTGCAGAATGAGCGGGGCGACGGCAAAAGCCAGCACGATGACCGATCCCGCGATCACCAGCTCGGTCTCACTGGTCGAAGCCTTCGAACCAGACAACCCGGCAACCTGAAGACTCACCACGATCAGCGCGATCAGCCCGACGAGCAACCCGACGGCGACCCCGAACGCACGGGTCTTTGTGCCGATGAAGATGTTTCGGAGAAGCGCGAGCCTCAGTCTAAAGAGCTCAGCAACCATTCCATGCCTTCAACTGCTTTGTGGCCGCCCGCGAGTTCGATGAACCGATCTTCGAGGGTGGAGCCGTTTCTGACATGGTCGACGGTGCCGCTGGTGAGAACCCGCCCGTGCACGATGATGGCGACGCCGTCGCAGACCCGCTCGATCATCTCCATGCTGTGGCTGGAGAGCACGACGGTGCCCCCGGCGGCGACATACTTCTGCAGAATGTCGGTGACGGTATCGGCCGAGACAGGGTCGACCGATTCGAAGGGTTCGTCGAGCACCAGCAGTCGGGGCGAGTGGATCATCGAGGCCGCGAGGGCGACCTTCTTGGTCATGCCTGCCGAGTAGTCGGAGACGAGACGGTTGAGGGCATCCTGAATGCCGAACGCCTCGGCCAGTTCGTCGGCGCGCTCGCGCACGGTCTGCCCGTTGAGGCCACGAAGCGAGCCGGAATAGTGCAGCAGCTGACGACCGGTGAGTCGATCGAACAGGCGCAACTTATCGGGAAGGATTCCGATGATGCGTTTGGCGTCGGCCGGGTCTTTCCAGACGTCGTGGCCGTTGACGCGCACGATGCCTTCATCGGGGCGAACGAGCCCGGTGATCATCGACAGGGTCGTGGTCTTGCCGGCGCCATTCGGGCCGACGATACCGTAGAACCCGCCGCGTTGCACCTCGAGATCGACGCCGTCGACCGCGATCGTGGAGCCGAAGCGTTTAACCAGGCCCGTGAGCGAGAGAACCGCTTCGGAGGCTGTTCTGCCGGCAACGCCCTGCTCGGCGTCACCCTGCTCGGCGTCACCGTGCTGGGCTTCACCCTCGTCGAGCGCCACAACATCCACCCGCTCGTCGGCGACGGCGTCGAAGTTCACCACCGACAGGTCGTCGAGCACCACGCTCTCGTCGACGACGGTCGCCTCGAAAACGGGCTCGTCGAAAGAGGGCTCGTCAATCACGGGCTCATCAATAACCGGCTCGTCAACGACCGGCTCGTAGACGACCGATTCGTCGACGACCGCGGAGTCGACAGTCACGGCAACAACAGAGACGGCGTGCACCGCATCGTCGCTGAGCACCTTCACATCGACCGTCTCGACTACTGCGGTGTCGAACGCCTGCTCGATGCGGTCGAGGGGCGTGACCTCGGTGTCGGGTGACACCCGCGTGGGCAGCACCTCGGTAGGTGCCGCTTCGACAGGCAGAACTTCGGTCACGGCGGGTTCGGGCGACTTCGACGCGGGGGCCTTGGCTGCGGGGCGTGCCGTCGTCGGTTTGACCGCGGCGCTGCGCGGCGTGGATGTTCGAGGGGGCGTAACGCGTGCCGCCGGTGTTCGGGCGGTGGTGGCCCGGGCCGTCGGCGTGCGGGGCGTTGCCGCTGCCGCTGGCCGCTTCGCGGCGGCCGGCTTGCGTGCCGGAGTCTTCGGCGCAGGAGTTGAGGGAGAACCAGAGTGGGTTTGGGGCGCCGGATCGACGGCAGAAGACGAATCCGCGGGCGCACTCGTCGCCGTAGCCGACACGCTCGTCGCTTTCGCAGCAGCGGCAGTCGGCTTCTTCGGTGTCGTGCCGGGCGTCACCCGTGTCGACGCCGCGCGCGCGTGCGGAGCACGCCGCACGGGGGTACGAACGGTGCCCGTCGTAGAGCGAGCCGCCGTAGCCGCGCCGGCGGGCAGCGAGGTGCGTTCCGACGTGCTCACGTCGGAGTGCTCGCTGTCTTCGCCTTGGCGATCTGTGTCGGAACTCACTACATCAACCTATCAATCCCCGTTCAACCCCGCTGTCAGAAGTCTTTCGCAGAACCTTCGACTGCAGCATGTATATCACAGCGCCCGGCGACCAACCTGAGCCTCGATCATCCGTCTTCATCGACATACAATTGGCCGTTCATACCGCGTTCGGGAGGGCACAGACCATGACCGCACAGTCGCCGATCGATGACACCCCGGTGAGCCCACGGGTTACACGTGGAATCGACCGAGTTCTGAGCATCCACCGCCCGGTCGTGCTCGCTCACATTCGCGGGCTGCGCAAGCGTCACCCCGGTTCGAGCCCCCAACAACTCATTACGATTCTCGAGCGGCACTACCTCACGGCCGTCACATCGGGCGGTGCGGCAGTGGGAGCGACCTCGGTCATCCCGGCCGTGGGCACGGGCACCTCGCTGGCTTTGACCGGCGTTGAGACCCTCGGATTTCTCGAAGCGAGCGCGCTCTTCGCGCAGTCGATCACCGAGGTGCACGGCATAGCGGTCGAGAACCCCGATCGCGCCCGCGCACTGGTGATGACGCTGATGATGGGGAGCGGCGGGGTAGATCTCGTGCAGCAGCTCGCCAAGCAGGTCGGCGGTGGCGGAGTCGCCCGTACCGAATTCTGGGGAACAATCGTGGCCCGCAGCTTGCCCGCAGCAGCCGTCGGGCCCGTCGCAGACCAGGTGAAGAAGACCTTTCTGAAGCATCTGATCGCGTGGACCGGATCCACTGCTGTGGGGCGGCTGATGCCGTTCGGCATCGGGGCCGTCATCGGCGGCGCGGGCAACAACATTTTGGGCCGACGCGTGGTGAAAAATGCCCGAACGGCATTCGGCCCGGCTCCTGTGGTGTTTCCCGTCGGACTCGAACAGACCATTCGGATGCCCGAATCGACGTCATCCGCGTCGCCTTCGGCCGACGAGGCCAAGCCCAAGCGCGGCAGAGTGCCGAGACTGCGTGCGGAGAAGACCGTTCCGAAGCCTTCGACGGTGCCGAAGCCGCCGAAGCAGCGCAAACCACCGAAGCCGCCCCGGCAGCCTTCTTCTGAGCGCGTGGTGAATTACGGATTGCCGGCAGACAACCCTCCACAGGCATCGACTTCGATGTGAATTGCACAGGTCTGCGTCGCCCCCGGCTCAGCGCAGACACCGCGTCACCGGGTCGACTTATCATCTCGGCATGCGACAAGCGCTGCACTCACCGTGGTTTCACCCCGACGACCATGCGAGCGCGCCCGCCGAGCCCGCGTACGCCGTGCCGCTTCGCGTCGACCGAAGCGAAGCTCCGCGTTATCGCCTGTTCAATATCGGGCACGAGCCTCTCGTCGGTGTGACCATGTCGCTGTTGGGTTCGGGCGCCATGCCCTCGGCTGCTCCCCGGGCCCTCGATGTGGGCGCCGCCATCGAGGTGGTGATCCGGGGCGACGACCTCGCTCGCCGAACCGTGCTTGTCGTTCGATGGTTTCGCCCTTCGGGCGACGAGTACCTCTGGCGGGTCAGCTTCTAGGGCTGCGAAGCATCGCAGATGGGGAGTGTCTGTGCCTGATGCTTTAATGCCTCATGCACAAGAAACCATCTTCATCTGACGGCCACGTTCGTTCGGGAGCCGCTTTATCCGTAGCCATTTGTTGGCACCTGCCCGAAGCAGAATCGATCGAGGCCACCGTCGAACTGCTCGACGAGTTGTCTCCGCGCGGTTTGCCGGTGCGCACGTGGCACGTCGTGACCGATGCCGGCCTCGACGACGAGACACCCGCGTGGTCGTCGGCTCGAGCGACATCGGTGCGGGCGCTGAATCGGCGGGCGCGAGTGCGAGTGACCCGCCACGACGGCCCCTGCCTTCTTCGAGTCGGTGTCGTCGACAGCGCCGGAGCCCGTTTCACCGAGACTTACCGGTTCGACCGGTTCGACCGATAAACCGCTGCCTAGTCGAAATCGACGATGACCGTGTCGGCCGCACCTTCGAGATTCACGAATCCGGCGATGAACCCGAAGCCCCAACTGAAGTGGATGAACGGCAGCACCGCCGCGAACCACAACCCCGTTCGAAAACCCGACCGCACCATCACCGACACCGCAAGTACGAGCACGACAACCACGTAGGCAAGCGGCACCACCAGCAGAGCGAACAGCACGAGGGAGACGACAGCGGCGGGGCCGAGAGCACCCGCTACCCCGCCGAAAAAGCCGATCGCACCCAGAATGAATCCGATGATCGTCGTCAGAACGATGACCGGAGGCAGGGCGAAGCGCAAGACCTTCTCTTCAGGAAAGGCCCGGGCGAACTCGCCTCGCCACAATCCTTCGGCGAAAAGCGATCGGGTGAGTTGCACGACGCGGGTGGGCGGCGTGTACTCCAGCGTGAGATCGGGCGCGAACCAGACGGTGTTTCCGGCTTCGCGCAGACGTTCGTTGAGCTCCCAGCCCTGACCGTGCCTGATCTCTTCGTTGTACAGTCCGATGTCGATGAAGCTGCGCCGGCGAATGACGTGAGCCTGGGCCGACTGCGTCTGCGCCTCCGGCCCGCGCGGCGTGAGTGGGTCGCCGCCTAATCCGAGGCGATGCTGCTGTGCGGTCGCGACGGCGCGCACGAAGGGAGTGCGCCCGACGGGCGTCGTGCGCGCGACGAGGGCTGCGGCATCCGTTCGTTCCATGGCTCGCACCGCGTTGACCGCGAAATCGGGGGCCAGCACCGACCGCGGGTCGACGCGAATGATCACAGCGGTACGAGCGGCAGCGATGGCCTCGTTCAGACCCACGACGAGAGACGTCGACGAGAACTCGAGCATCGTGAGTCGCGCATCGCTCGCGGCGAGCGCGCGCACGACATCCGCGGTGCCGTCGGAGCTGGGCGCAATGGCGACCACGATGTCGACGCCGGGCGCATAGTCTTGCGCGCGCACCGAGGCGATAGCCGCCTCGACGGTCGTCACGTCATCGCGCACCACGAGAATCGCGGTGATGGGCGGCAAGACATGAGTGGTGGGCGTGGGGTCGGTCATCTGTTCCGCTCGGTACTAGTCGCCTTGGGTGATTTCGCCTTGTTGATTTCGCCGTATCGACGAGGTGCAAACAGACCGGTAGGCCCTTCGCGCCAAAGCAACGAAGAGCCTACCAGCAGCCCGCAACGCTCGCGCGGGCCAGGCCTCAGGGCGAACACCGCGACGACCGCGAAGGTCGCGACGGTCGATCAGCTCGCGAGTGCGCCGAGCGTTACCGTCACCGTATTCGACTTGCCGTCACGAAGGTACGTGACCGAGGCGGTGGCGCCCGCCGGCAGCACACGTACCTGCGCGGTGAGGTCGGTCGCGTCGGTGATCGCAATACCGTTGAACGCGGTGATCACGTCACCCTTCTGAATGCCCGCAGCGGCGGCAGCGCCCCCGCTGGTGACATCGGCGACCGATGCACCGACGACCGTCTGCGACGAAGTGCCGGCGGCAGCGATCGAAGCGCCGAGCAGGCCGTGCGTGGCCTTGCCGTTGGCGATGATCTCATCAGAGATGCGCTTGGCGAAGTTCGCCGGAATCGAGAAGCCGACTCCGATGCTGCCCGACTGGCTCGTCGACGACGAACTCGAGCTGTCTGCGCTGGCGATCGCCACGTTGATGCCGATCAGCTGTCCGTTGGAGTTGAGCAGCGCCCCGCCCGAGTTGCCCGGGTTGATGGCCGCATCGGTCTGAATGACGGCGAGCGAAATGGTGCTGCTCGCGGTCGACGGCGTCTGGCTCTGCGTGCCCTGGCCCGGAATGTCGAAATTCCAGAAGTCGTAGGGGCTGCCCGTGCTGTTGGGGTCGGGTGTCGCCTGCTCACCTGAGGTGTCGGGGGCGGCCGACGAAGCGACGGTGATGCTGCGGTTCAACGAGCTGACGATGCCGTTCGTGACGGTGCCCGACAGACCGAGCGGTGCGCCGATAGCGATGGCGGTGTCACCCACGTTGAGCTTGGACGAGTCACCCCATTCGATGGGAGTGAGCCCGCTGGCGTCTTGCAGTTTCACAACGGCGAGGTCGGCGACAGGATCGGTGCCGACGACCTTTCCGACGTAGATCTTGCCGTCGGCGGCGGTCACCGAAATGGTGGGACTCGCCGTGGCGCCGTCGAGCGTCACCACGTGGGTGTTGGTGAGAACGTAGCCGTCAGCCGAGAGAATGACGCCCGAACCAGTGCCCGAGGTCGTCGAGTTGTCGGTCACCGAGAGGGTGACGACCGACGGCGAAGCCTTGGCGGCGACCGCGGTGATGTCGGTGACGCTGTTCGGGTTGTTCACGGTGATGGTCTGCGGGCTCGAGGCCTGCGTCGAACCGTTGTCGTTCTGCGAGAGCGCCCACACGCTGATGCCGGCACCGGATGCTCCACCGATCAGTGCGCCGATGACGAGTGCAGCGACCAGGGCTGCTCCCCCGCGTCGTTTCGCCGGGGCGGGGGCTGCGGCGAGGGGCTGCCCGTCGGGGCCGTACTGCGGGGGCCCCACCGGGGGCTGACCAAACGAACCATTGCCGTAGTTGGCGGTGGGCGCGACCGGAGCGATGCCCGGGGCCGGCGCGTATTGGCCGTACTGCGGCTGAGCGGGCTGGCCTGCGACAGGCGGGGTGGGCGTCTGCTGGCCGTACGGCGGAATGCCGGCGACGGGCGCTGTGGGTGCAACGGGAGCCGTGGGCGCGACGGGAGCCGGCGGAACGACCTCCCGCGGTGTAGCTGCCGCAGGAGCAACGTACGGCACAGTCGGCTGCGTCTGGCTGGGCTGCGCGTTCTGCTGCTGAACCTCGGGCTGCTGAGGTGCTGGAGGCAGCACCTCGGTGGGCTGAACCTCGGTCGGATACTCTGCGGTCGGCTGAACCTCGGTGGGCTGAACCTCGGTCGGATACTCTGCGGTCGGCTGAACCTCGGTGGGCTGAGCGGCGGCGTGCTGCTGCTCTGGCTCGGGAGGCGTCACTGCCTCGGGGGTGCTGTCGTTCTCAGTGCTGTCTGACACGGGATGGTGCTCCTTTCAAGCATGCTCAGCATTCCCGGCTTTGCTGAGCGTTCTATATGTAAGGGCTGAAGGCGGTCTGCCAGGTTGAACACGGCTGAAGAGAATGACGCGGTCGCATGTGCAGCCACCGGCGGTCGGCCGTTCCGAGTGCCGGTAAGTTTGAGGAATGTCAATCAGCGGTCCGTGGCAACGCGCGGCAGAAGGAGCGGGCCTCTTAGCGCCCGACGGTACGATCAGCGCGACGATCTTCGCCGAGATGAGCGCCCTCGCCGAGGCGACCGGCGCCATCAATCTCGGTCAGGGCTTTCCCGACGAAGACGGCCCCGATGAGGTGATCGATGCCGCGCGCCGGGCCATCAAGCGCGGAGTCAACCAATACCCGCCGGGCCGCGGCACGATCGAGCTGCGAACGGCTATCGCCGACCACCAGAAGAGGTTCTACGACATCGATGTCGAGCCCGACACCGAGGTGCTGGTCACCGCCGGCGCAACCGAGGCACTCGCCGCGACGATCTTGGGCCTCGTCGACGAGGGTGACGAGGTCGTGACCCTCGAGCCGTTCTACGACGCCTACGGCGCACTCATCTCGCTCGCCCGCGGTGAGCACCGCACCGTGCCGTTGCGACTGCCCGACTTTCAGCCCGACCCCGACGACCTGCGTGCCGCCATCACCGACCGCACCCGGTTGATTCTCATCAATTCGCCGCACAACCCCACCGGCACCATTCTCGGCCGCGACATCCTCGAACTCATCGTCGAGCTCGCGCACGAGCACGATGCCCTCATCGTGACCGACGAGGTCTACGAGCACCTCACCTTCGACGAGCCGCACGTGCCGATCGCCAGTCTGCCAGGAGCGTGGGAGCGAACCCTCACCATCTCGTCGGGCGGCAAGACGTTCAGCACCACCGGCTGGAAGATCGGCTGGATCACCGGCCCGGCCAAACTGATCACCGCCATTCTCACGGTCAAGCAGTTTTTGACCTACGTCAATGGCGCGCCGTTCCAGCCTGCTATCGCAACGGGTCTCGCCCTGCCCGACGAGTTCTTCGCCGAGATCGCTGCGACCCTCAAGAACAAGCGTGACGTGCTCAGTCACGGGCTCGAGAAGGCAGGCTTCGAGGTCTTCGATTCGAAGGCCGGGTACTTCGTCGTCGCAGATGCCGCCCCGCTGGGCTACGACAACGCCATCACCCTCTGTCGCGAGCTGCCCGAACTGGCCGGCGTCGTAGCTGTACCCATCTCGGCGTTCTGCCACGAGGAGCTGGCCGGCGAATACTCCTCGCTGGTGCGCTTCGCGTTCTGCAAGCGTGTCGAGGTGCTCGAACTCGCGGCAGCCCAGCTGGCTCGGCTCGGCCGCTAGTCTTCTTTCGGCCGCTAGTTTTCGGCCGCTAGTCTTCTTTCGGCACGACGCGAAACCTGCGCAAGACCAGCGCCGGGTTGGTGCGCCGCACCGCCGCCAATCGTTCGGCATCGATGAAGGCCACCGCGACGTCGGCCTGTGCGCCGATGCTCGCGATCACCTCACCCATCGGGTCGACGACCATGCTGAGCCCCACCCCTCCCGGCGCGGTGTGATCTGCCGCCGCGATGAAAACGGTGTTCTCGATGGCCCGGGCGGTGACGAGCGTGTTCCAGTGCCGTTCTTTCGCGGGGCCGGGCACCCACTCCGACGGAATCAGCACCAGATCCACCCCTGCGTCGACGAGCCAGCGTGTTACTTCGGGAAAACGCACGTCGTAACAGGTCTGCAGTCCCACCGTGAAGGGCCCGACCGAGAAGGTCTGCGGATGCTCGATGACCCCCGCGCGCATCCACTCGCTTTCACGGCCACCGAACGCGTCATAGAGGTGCAGCTTTCGGTACGTCGCGACGAGAGTGCCGGCAGGATCGAACGCCAGCAGCGTATTGAAGTAGTGCGCACCATCGGCGCTTTCGACCATTCCCGCGACGACGTGCACACCGTGGTCACGCGCGATCGCCGAAAGGGCGGCCGCGAACGGGCCATCGAGGGGTTGCGCCGCCGCGAGCGCTGTCGGGCCGAGCGGTGCCGCGAAGTGCGAGGAGTACTCGGGAAAGACCACGAGTGCGGCACCGCGCGTGACCGCGACTTCGGTGAGCCGCCGTATTTCGGCGATGTTCGCGTCGACGTCGGCCGTCGGGGCGAACTGCGCGACCGCTACACCGAGTGCCGGGAGAGTTGCGGATGCCGGTGCGGCCTGGTCGGTCATCTGCCTAGCCTATTCGTTCGGCCCCGGCCATCCACCGGCCGAGCGGGCCAGCGCGCGTACACTCGACGTATGGTTTTCGAGCGAGTCGACCGGCTGGCCGCAGGCCGCCACGCGGGCTACCGCGTCGACGACGATCTGCTCGGCCACCCGCGCACGAGACGGGCCTTCACGGCGATCACCTGGCTGCTCGCCGTCGAGTTCGTTCTCGGCCTGGCAGCGCTTCTCATCGCGTGGATTCTCACCATGAACGGCCAGCCCGTCGCCTGGCCCGTCTGGTTTCGCGGAGTCGTTGTTCTCGGCATCACCACGACCCTGTTCTATTTCGCCTGGCGGGCACGCGAGGGGTACTACTGGGCGTACTCGCGACTGCGCCTGTTCAGCAAGATCTTTCCGATCGTGACGCTCATCATCGCGGCCATTCCGGGTCTGTACCCGCTCTGGATGATCACCGAGCAGATTCTCTTCAGCCTGGTGCTCATCGGGGTCGCCGACTATCTCTCGTCTGACCACATGCGCCGCGTGTTCGTGAAGCCGATGCCGGCCGGCACCGGGAATACCCTGACCGAATAGCTGTTTCACTCAGTGTGAGCACGCAAACTTTGACCCAGGACAACCACGACCAGACCGTGGCCGACGGCATCGTTCTGATCGACTTCTGGGCTGCCTGGTGCGGCCCGTGCCGCCAGTTCGGGCCCGTCTTCGAAGCCACCAGCGAGAAGAACACCGACATCACCTTCGCGAAGGTCGACACAGAAGACCAGCAGGCGCTGGCCGCCAGCTACGGCATCACGTCGATTCCGACGCTCGTCGTCTACCGCGACGGCATCCCCATCTTCGGCCAGCCCGGCGCCCTTCCCCAGCCCGCGCTCGAGAACCTCATCGAACAGGTTCGTGAGCTCGACATGACCGAGGTACGCAAGGAGTACGACGAGGCCATGGCGAAGCGCCAGGCCGAATCCGGTGCGGCGGTGGCAGCCGAGTAACCGGATGCCACGCGCCTCACGGGCATGAAAAAAGCTCCCGAGCAATCGGGAGCTTTTTTGTTGCCGGCGTCGGCCGGTCATGCGGTGCGGTTAAGCACCGTCTACGTGCCGAAGCAACTGCAGCGGAATGAACACACCGAGCACGACAGCGACCAGGCCAGACGAGAAGATCAGCGTGGCGAAGTCGGGAAACTGGAACGCCAGACCGAACAGGTACATTCCGCCGACGAACAACACGAGCGAGACGATGAGTGTGACGACGGTCACCACTCCCCCGGTCGACTGCCGAGTCTCGACGGGGCCCTTACCTAACTGAGTCATGGCATCTATCTTAGGGCCACTCGCACCCGCGCGCTCGCCTACGACTCACGCTTGACATCGCTCGGGGACTTGTCAGTTCGCCAGCCGCGCCAGCTCGGTTGCCGCAGATGGTCAGAGCCCGTCCACTCGGCGAATTCGACCTCGCCCACCAGTTCGGGGCTCAGCCAGTTCGCGTCTGCAGCGACGTCTCGCGGAACGTCGCTGAACGGCGAAGTCGTGCGTGCGAGCGTCGCGACGCGCTGCTTCAGGCGGTCGAGATCGGCATCACTGAAGCCGGTTCCGACCCGACCGACGTAACGAAGGCCCCCATCGTCGGGAATGCCCAGTAGAAGCGACCCGACTCCCTCGGCGCGCCGGCCGTTTCCCGGCCGCCACCCGCCGATCACCACTTCCTGCGTGAGGTGGTGCTTCACCTTGATCCATGACTTCGAGCGGCGCCCCGCCGTGTAGGTGCTCTCGTGCTTCTTCGCCATGACGCCCTCGAGGCCGAGACTCTTGCTCGCGGCGAAGGCTGCCGCGAAGTCGCCGGCGAAGGCGGCGGGCACCTGAACCAGGGAACGGGCATCCGGTTTGACCGTCTCTTCGAGCGCCATACGGCGGTCGTCGTACGTCTGCCGCAACAGCGAGCGCCCGTCGAGGTTCAGCACGTCGAAGACGAGGTAGTGCACCCCCACGGCCGCGAGCGCGCGTTTGACGTCGGCTTCGCCCTGCAGGTTCATACGCTGCTGCAGCCGGCTGAAGCTCGGCCGGCCCTTCGAGTCGAGCGCCACAATCTCTCCGTCGAGCACGAGTTCGTGGCCAGCGGATGCCCGGGTCAGCGGCTCGGCGAGGTCGGGGTACTGGGCGCTCACGTCGTTTCCGTTGCGCGTGAGCAAGCGCACGCCCGACCCGTCGATGTAGGCCACCGCACGAATACCGTCCCACTTCATCTCGTAGGCCCACTCGTCGGCGCGCAGAAGGTCACGTTCGGAGCCGAGGGTGGCGAGCATCGGCGCGATCGGTGTGCTGGGGGCGGCCGGGGTCGTTCGAGAAACCGCCGCGTTGATCGCCGGCGCCTCGTCGTCGGGCTGCGGGGGCAGGGACTCGTGCCGCTTCTCGCTGGCGGCGCTGTAGTGCGGCTCCATCAGGTGGATGAGCCAATTCTGGTCGGCTTTCGAGCCGCCGCCGGAGCCGGTGTGGATGAGCGCGAACTTACGTGCACCGCCGAGGCCGCCCTTTTTCGTGCCGTGCAAGGTGGCGATGATCTCTTTGCCCTCGCGCCATTTCTCGAGGTCGTAGACACCCTCGTCCCAGATCTCGACCGTGCCGCCGCCGTACTCGCCCTTCGGAATAGTGCCGGCGAACGAGCCGTACTCGAGCGGATGGTCTTCGGTCTGCACGGCGAGATGATTGACCTTGGTTTCGGTCGGCGTACCCTTCGGCAGCGCCCACGACACGAGCACCCCGTTGTGTTCGAGCCGAAAGTCGTAGTGCAGGCGCGTTGCGTCGTGTTTCTGAATGACGAACGAGTTTCCTTCGCCGGGCGCCGGCCGGGCATCCGGAACCGGCTCGGGCGTCTTACGGCCGTCGCGTTTCGAGCGGTAGCGGTGCAGGCGGTCGGGCGCATCCGTCTCGGCCACGCCAGCCGCGCCCGTCGCGCCGTCGCCATCGACGACGCCGCCATCGACGCCACCCCCGGGTTCGTCCGGCAGCCACACCTCGCCGCCGTCGGCCTCGAGAATCACCGAGAGCGGATCACCCCGCCGCTTCACCCGCGCAAGTACCTCTGTGTAGTCGAGCTGGGCGAGCGACTTCGACGCCAGCTCGCGCCAGGTGCGCGGAGCCGCCACCATCGGGTGGGCGCGCCCGCGTAGCGAATACGGCGCCACCGTGGTCTTCGAGCCGTTGTTCTGGCTCCAGTCGACGAGTACTTTGCCGCCGCGCAGCGACTTCTTCATGTCGCTCACGATGAGATCGGGGTGGTCTGCCTCGAGAATGCGCGCCAGTTCGTGGGCGACCGCCGACACCTGGTCGCTCGTCTGCGAGCCATCGAGCGCGGCATAGAGGTGGATGCCCTTGCTTCCGCTCGTGACCGGCATCGGGTCGAGCCCCATGCCCTGCAGAATCGTGCGCGCCAGCCGGGCCACCTCGGCGCATTCCGGCAGGCCGACGCCGTCTCCGGGATCGAGGTCGAGCACCAGACGATCCGGGTTCTTGCGCGCCCCGTTGCGCCCGAACCGCCACTGCGGCACGTGGATCTCGAGCGCGGCGATCTGGGCCAGCCAGGTGAGCGTGGCGCGATTGTTGACGAGCGGGTATTCGTTGTCGTGCGTCGAGTGTTCGATCGCCCGCCGCTTGACCCAGGTGGGGGTGCCGTCGCCGAGGTTCTTCTGAAAGAACATCTCGCCCGGATGCTCGGCGGTGCCCGCACCGTTCACCCAGCGCTTGCGCGTGGCGGCGCGGTCGCGAACGTACGGCAGCATCACGTCGGCGATCTCGGAGTAGTACTGCAGAACATCCGCCTTCGTGGTGCCCGTCTCGGGGTAGATCACCTTGTCGAGGTGCGTCAGTTTGAGGCGGTGACCGTCGACGTCGACGAGCACATCGCCTTTCGAGCCGCTCGTGCGTGCCGGAGTCATAGCCATATTGTGCGCGAGTGCGAAGGGCAACCACTAGCTCTTGACAGCGCGTTGGTGGAAAACTGAGGGTTATGAGATCAATTTGGAAGGGCGCGATCACCTTCGGGCTGGTGAATGTGCCGGTCAAGGTCTACAGCGCCACCGAAGACCACGACATTTCGCTGCACCAGGTGCACGATGCCGATGGCGGGCGCATCCGCTACCAGCGGGTCTGCGAGATCGACGGCAAGGTCGTGGAGTACGCCCACATCGACAAGGCGTACGACGACGGCGAGCGCACCGTCATCATCACCGCCGACGATCTCGCCTCGCTGCCGGCCGAGAAGAGCCGCGAGATCGATGTGGTCGAGTTCGTGCCGAGCGACCAGATCGACCCTATTCGCTTTGACCGCAGCTACTACCTCGAGCCCGACTCGAAATCGTCGAAGGCGTACGTGCTGCTGCGGCGCACGCTCGAAGAGACCGACCGCACCGCCATCGTGCAGTTCGCCCTGCGGCAGAAGTCGCGGCTGGCGGCGTTGCGCGTTCAGGGCGAGGTGCTGCTGCTGCAGACACTGCTCTGGGACGATGAAGTGCGCGACGCGAAGTTCACCTCGCTGAACGACCGCCCCACGGTCTCAGCGAAAGAACTCGAGATGTCGGCGCGCCTGGTCGACTCCTATTCTGCCGATTTTGAGCCTTCGAAATTCACCGACGAGTATCAGGTACAGCTGCGTCAGCTCATCGACGCCAAGCTCGAGGCCGGCGACGCTGTCGACACGGAGGAGACCTTCGGCGAATCGGCCAAGAACGACGAGGATTCCGGCGGCGAGGTGCTCGACCTCATGGAGGCCCTTCGGCAGAGTGTGGAGAAGAGCCGGGCGAAGGGTGGGGAGAAGTCCTCCACCACTCGTGCACCGCGTAAGACGGCTGCCAAGAAGCCGGCCTGACGAGGCCGTGAGGCAGTTCGCCGCTCGAACCAGAACTCGAACTCGCACGCGGCGAGCGGATGGTCGGGCATCCGCTGCCCGTTGGTTGTACCTTTAACGGTTTTTTCCCAATTTGCGCCGATACTCTCGGGTCGTGCCCAGCAACGACAACAAGAAGCCCGCAGCCAAGCTGACCGTCAAGCAAGAGCGAGAGGCGCGCAGGGCCGAGAAAGTCGAGCAGATGCGCCGCGCGCAGGCGAAGGCGACGCGCAACCGGCGCATCACCATCGGCTCGGTCGTCGGCGCCGCGGCGCTGATTGTTGTGCTCGTGATCGTCTTCGTCGTCACTGGCAGCTCGTCGGCACCCGCGCCCGTCGCGACCCAGGCCGACGGGGTGCAGACGTTCGCCGGGCTCACGCGCAACCACGTGACGACGCCGGTCACCTACCCGCAGGTTCCTCCGGTGGGCGGCGATCACAACCCTGTGTGGCTGAACTGCGGTATCTACGACCAGGCGGTGCCGAACGAGAACGCGGTGCACTCCCTCGAGCACGGCACCGTGTGGGTGACCTACGACGCCACGAAGGTCACCGGCGACGCGCTCACGAAGCTGCGCAGCGAACTGCCCAACACCTACATCATTCTGTCGCCGTACGTCGGATTGCCCTCACCGGTGGTGGCCTCGGCCTGGGGAGCGCAGATTCAGCTGACGGGCCCCGATGACGCTCGGCTGCAAGACTTCTTGAAGACGTACTGGCAGTCCCCGAACGCTCCGGAGCCGGGCGCCGCGTGCACCGGCGGAGTGACGGCACCGGGGTACGTGTCGGCGTGACCACGGTCGGCCCTGAGGCAGACGGCACTGACGCAGGCGACATCGACGCGGACGACGGCATCGTGGATGATCGGGGCCACGATCATCCGCCTGCCCCGTCGAGCTCCCGCGCTCTGCGCCTGCGCATCGCGCTCATCCTCGGCGCCGTGTTGCTTCTCGTGGTGGGCTTGGTGGTCGGTCGTGTCACGACGCCCGTGGCGACGACGCCCGACACCCTGAGCGCCGAAGCCGGCTTCGCCCGAGACATGCAGGTGCACCACCAGCAGGCGATCGACATGGCACTCACGGTGCGCGACGAGACCACCGACCCGGAGATCAGGCAGCTGGCCTACGACATCGCCACGTCACAGGGCCAGCAGGCCGGCCAGATGTATGCCTGGCTCAACCTGTGGGGCCTCCCCCAGGTGTCGCCGGTACCGCAGATGACCTGGATGACCTTGCCGACGCTCGACCAGTCACAGGCCGAACACGGCATGAACATGGCCTCGATGGCCGCGACCGACGCGACGATCGCGGCGTCGCCCACCATGCCGGGAATGGCCAGCGCGGCCGATCTGGCGAAGCTGCAGACGCTGACCGGGGTCGACGCCGAGAAGCTCTTTCTCACGCTGATGATCGCGCATCACCAGGGCGGCGTCGAGATGGCCGAGGCTCTGGTAGCGCGGTCGACCGACGCCGACGTGGTAGCCCTGGCCAATACCATCATCACCGCCCAGACCAGCGAGATCACGTACATGCAGCAGCTCTTGGCGGCACGCAGCTGACATGTGATGACTTTTTCTCGCTAAATGCTAGACAGTTGGTGAGATTTCGTCATACTTGAGTCATGCCTCTCTCTCGACTTCGCAACCCGGCCCGTCAGGTACCTTCACAGCCTCTGCTCGCGCGCGGCAGCCGGCCGTCCCGCCTCATTGTCGCCGCGCTCGCGGCCCTGCTGGTGACTCCGTTCGTAACCCTTGCGGCCACCCCGCATGCTGCGTCAGCCGCCACGAGCACGTCGGTGGCCGGCACGGTCACCTTCACCGATGCGCAGCTCAAGGCCTGCGTCGCGAGCGCGCTCAGTGTGCCGTCGAATTCAGACATCACCGCGACCCAGATGCTCGCCCTCACCACGCTCGATTGCAGCAACAAACAGATTTCCGGTGTCACCGGCATTTCGGCCGCTACGAACCTCACCACGCTCAGCCTCGCCGGCAACTCGATCACCGACGTCTCGCCACTGTCTTCCCTCAAGAACCTCACGGTGCTCTCGCTGGGGTTCAACTCGATCACCGACGTCTCGCCACTCCGAACCCTCACGAACCTCGCCAGGCTCGACCTCGAATCCAACCGGATGACGAGCATCGATGCGCTGGCGACGCTGACCAACCTGTCGACCTTGGTCGTTCGGCACAATTGGCTCGCGCATGTCACGGCCGTTTCGGGGATGCCCTCGCTGACGACATTCGAGGGCGAATACAACGCCCTGACGTCGGTGAGTGGTTTCGAGAACAGAACGAACCTAACGACGTTCAGCATCAGCGACAACCAGGTGGTATCGCTCGCTCCACTGACGAAAGACACGGCGCTCACTGCTGTAATCGCCGACCATAACGCCATTGCGTCTGCCGCAGGCACGCTGGCCCTGCCGGCCCTCGCCGAACTCGACCTCTCGAACAACCATCTCACGAATGCTTCAGGCCTCCTGAATCCCGGCCTGAGCGTTCTGCGTATCGACAACCAATCTGCGACATTGCCGCCTGCCGTTGTCGGCATCGCCAGCGCGGCGCCGGTGACAAGCACCGACAGCACTGCCGTGAGCGTGATCGTCGACCCGGGCTCGAACGTCGACGCGGTTGTGGCGCCGGGAAATCAGGTCACGTGGTCTGGTACGGGCGTCGGAACGCTCTCATGGCAGCTCACCGTTCCGTTTCGTTCGGCCGGACTGTTCACCACCTTCAGCGGACGAGTGACGCAGTCCGTCGCAGCGGGCACACTCACCACGGGCGCGCCGTCGGTCAGCGGTCTGACCTATCCCGGCCAAGTACTCACCGCCGTGCCCGGCGCCTGGGGCCCAGCACCCGTCACCCTCGCTTACCAATGGCTTCGAAACGGATCGTCCATCGCAGGCGCGACCTCGGTGATACATACGCTGACCTCGGCCGATGCCGGGCAATCGCTCAGTGTGCGCGTTTCCGGCTCGAAGTTCGGGTACGCCTCCGTCGCGAAGACGAGTGCCGCCGTCGCGATCGCTTCTTCCCCTCTCAAACAGTTCACGGCGACCCCGACGCCGACCATCTCAGGAACGGCAGTGGTGTCGCATACGCTCACCGCCGTGCCGGGAAGCTGGACTCCGGCACCCGTGACTCTGGCTTATCAGTGGATGCGCGGCACAACATCGATCGCAGGCGCGACCGCTCACACCTACGCGCTCACGAACGCCGATGCCGGTCAGGCGATTTCGGTTCGAGTCACCGCAACTGAGCCGGGATTCGTCACCGCCTCGCAGACCAGCACGGGCACAGCCCTTGTAACAGGCGGCATGTTGACCGTCATCACCCCGACCCTATCGGGCACGCCGGCGGTGGGCCAGAAACTGACGGCCAGCACAGCCGCATGGAGCCCCGCTCCGGTGGTCTTGACCTACGCCTGGCTACGCGACGGGGTGGTGATTTCCGGCGCCACGTCGTCTTATCACACGCTCACGACGGCAGACGCAGGGCATTCGATCGCGGTGAAGGTCACGGGCACAAAGGCATCGTTCACCACTGCATCGACCACCAGCGCGGCCGTCGCCGTACCTCAGGTACTCACGGCGACTCCTGTGCCGACGATCACCGGTACGGCCGCCGCCGGATCGACGCTGACCGCCGTCAGCGGCACCTGGACTCCCGCACCCGTCGTCTTGAGCTATCAGTGGTATGTAACGACGCACCCCGCGAACGATGCCGGCGCAACACCGATCACGACCGCGATCCCGGGCGCGACAGCGGCCACATTCACGATTCCCGCCGCAGACGCCGGTCTGGTGCTCTCGGTGACCGTCACCGGCAAGAAGTCGGGATTCACCACCGTCACCTCCACGAGCAAACCTGTGGCGGTTGGCGTGCCGAAATAGCGGCGGATCGCTCGCGGCCGCGTCTCGCGCAGCCGGGTGGCCGCGTCAGGGTCACCCCGGTGGCGGCGCATCGCTGCTGTACCGCGAAGGGTCGTCGTACCCTGAATCCATGGCGAACGGCTCAGCATCGAACGGCTCAGCATCGAACGGGGCAGCATCGAACGGCTCAGCATCTGGTGCGGCGGCGGCCTCGGGCTCACGTATACCGGCGGTGGCAGTATCGCCCTGGGCCCCGCTGGGCATCACCGTGTTCCGGGTGTTGTGGTTCGCCCAGCTCGGCAGCAACATCGGCACGTGGATGCAGACCGTTGGGGCCCAGTGGTTTCTTGTCGAGAGCGCGGCGGGGGCGACGATCATCGCCCTCGTGCAGACGGCGAGCCTCACACCATCGCTGTTGTTCTCTTTGCCTGCCGGGGTTCTCTCGGACTCTGTGGATCGACGGCGACTGCTCATCTGGGGTTCGCTGGCCAGCGCCGCGGTCGCGACAGCACTTACGGCACTGACCGCCGTGAACGCCCTCACGCCGGTATTGCTCTTGGCTTTCACCTTCGTACTCGGTGTCACCGCTGCCGTGACAGGGCCGGCCTGGCAGGCCATTCAGCCCGAGCTGGTGCCGCGCAACCAGATAGCAGCCGCGTCTGGCCTCGGTGGAATCACGGTGAACGGAGCCCGGGCGGTCGGGCCGGCGCTTGCCGGAGTTCTGCTGGCGACGACCGGCACCGCAGTGGTGTTCGGCATCAACGCGCCGAGTTTCGTCGCGGCCGTAGCGGCGCTCCTCTGGTGGCGCAGGGCACCCCAGACTGGGCTCGACGACCCGGAGCCGGCCTGGGCCGCCCTGCGCGCCGGGCTGCGTTACGTCGCTTCGGCGCATCTCATCAGGCGCATTCTGCTGCGCTCGGCACTGTTCGCCTTTCCCGCCAGCGCGCTCTGGGCGCTTCTGCCGATCACTGCCGCGAAAATGGGTCTCGGCAGTGCCGGTTACGGCTTTCTGCTCGGATCTCTGGGGGTCGGGGCGATCATCGGCATCTTCGTGTTGCCGATCGCCCGGCGACGCCTCAGCGACAACGTGATCCTGGTTCTGAGCGCACTGCTGTATGCGGTTGGCGTTGTTGCGGCGGCATTTCTGCCGTTCGGAATAACGCTTGTGCTACTCGCGCTCTCGGGCATCGCCTGGATCGGCACGCTCACCGTGCTGAACGCCGCGCTGCAGCTCACGCTGCCGCAGTGGGTGCGCTCGCGAGGTGCTGCCGCCTACATCCTCGTCTTCATGGGCACCATGGCCGCCGGGTCGTTCGTGTGGGGCCTCGTGGCGCAGCTGGTCGGCACGGGCACCGCGTTGGCCGTCACGGTGGTTTTGCTCGTGGGCGTTGCGGCGAGCATCCGGTTTCTGCCTCTGCTGAACGGCACCGGAACCGTCGACCGCAGCATCAGCATGTCGTGGCCGATGCCGACCCTGGTCTTCGAGCCCGACCCGACCGACGGGCCAGTGACCGTGTTGGTGCGCTACCGGGTGCAGGCTGCGGATGCCGAGGCCTTCCGGGCGGCGATGGCCGCACTCGGCTCGTCGAGGCGCCGCACGGGAGCCGCACGGTGGCGGTTCTATCGCAGCGGGGAGGTCGCCGACGAGTTTCTGGAAATGTTCGTCGTCTCATCGTGGTCGGAATACCGGCGCCAGCAGACCGAACGGCTCACCGGTCGCGACCGGGAGTTTCGGGATGCCGTGAGCGCTCTGTGCTCGTCGGCTCCGGTCGAGTCGCACTACTTTCCGCCCGTCGCAGTCGCTCGATGACCTCAGCCGTGTAGGTCGCGGCGATCTGACGGTCGTTGCCGCCGTTCCAGCCGTTCTCGCGGTACAAGCCGTCGGCCTGCGAGCCGGGAACGAACGGAAAGAGCACGGGCTGCTGTGTCACCTGCACCACGGGAACGCCGGATTCGGCCGCGAGAAAGTGAAGCCACACATCGTCACCGGTCGGGCTGACCTCGAGAAAACCCCGACCTGCATCGCGCACCAGGTCGAGAAATGCGGGCGGAAACAGCTGGCCCGAAACAGAGGTTCCGAAGTGCAGCAGGCTGGGAACATCGCTCGTATTCGGGGGCCAAGTCGAGTACGGAGCCACCGCATCGCCCTCCGTCAGAATTCGGTGCGCACGATACGCGACGATCGCGTCGGGGTGACGAAGCCGTGCCCGCTCGAGACCGAGCAACCAGGAACTCGGATAGATGATGTCGTCATCGCAGGTGACCATGTCGAAGCGATGCGCCGAACTCGACTCGACGTAATAGCGGTACTTCGTGTGCACTCTCAGGCCAGGATCGACTTCGATGATCTCGAGACCCCGCCGCCGCAGCCGGCGCAACGCCGCCGGGAGGTTCTGCGCAATGGCCGGGTCGTCGATCCAGAGAATGAACCGGTTCGGGCGCCTCGAGCCGCGCGCAATCGACTCGATGGCCACATAGGCCTGGTTCACCCGGGCGCCATGAGTGGTCATGGTGGCGACCACCGATGACTTCTTGCTCGTGACCGGCCGCAACGAGAACCTGTTGTTCCAGCGCAACCGGCGGATGTCGCGGCTCACCTCAACCGTCGGAGTATCGATCGCGAGAGACGGGTCGAGGGGCCCTTCGGCGACAGGCGCCTGATCTGCCCTGCGAATCACCGTGACCCGCCGTGCTACTCGCCATATCGCTCGGGCCCCAGGAACACGAACGACCACGCTTCGGAACGACATAGAAGCAGCCTATGCGCCCGCACCACCCGCGCTGTTATTGCGCGAGACAGGTTCCCTGACCCACACACGCCGAATCGGCCAGCAGTCGGCCGTCGTCTGTGAGCGAGAACGCTGCTCCAGCGACCAACGTATCGATCACTCGGGTGTACTGGGAGCCGAGATAGTCGAGTCGCACCTGCTCTTTTGTGGCGGCGTCGTCAAAATCGGCCGCCGCTTGTGCGTCTGCGGCACGAAAGGCCTGCGGATCGGCATTGAAGTACGAGCGCAGAAGGTCGTCATTCAGAGGGATGGTTCCGTCTGCAGCGAGCAGGGGCGGCAGATCAAAAGCAAAGTTGCCGAGCGTGTACTCGAGGTATCCCCCCTCGGAGTATTGTTGCGGCCCATAAATGGGCTGACCGGCCGCGACGGCCTGCTGCCTGCGCGCATTTTCGGCGCGCCAGGATGCGACAAAGCTGCTGTAGTCGCCGACAGGCAGAAGGGAATACTTCGCGGCCTCGTCGAGCTGAAGCTGGGCGCGCTCCGCGTCAACGAACGCGACCGACACCAGATGTGAAGCGGGAGTCTCCCCCGCGAAGCGGGTCGTCCAGAACGTCGGGCTGTCGGATGCATCGTGGCGATCCGTGAAGTACGCGATCGTCTCCGACCGATCTTTACTGAGAAAGACCGCCACCTCGCGGAGGGGTATGTCGTGCCCGTTCACTGTCGCCACGGCGGCATCGGCAGCCAGAGAGAATGCGGCAGTCGGCGCCGGTGAAGGGCTCGCCTCAGACGCCGTCGCGGCACTCGAGGTCTGTTCGAGACCAACGGATACCGCAACGATCGTGAGTGCCGCGCAGAGCGCTCCGCTCACGGCGCATACGACGATCGTGATTTTCGAGCGTCGTCGAAATTCTCGCTTTGCCCGTTTACGTGCTGCCACAACTGCCCTTCGTCGACGCTGAGAGAGACCGTGCTGTAACGATACAGCTCATGCCTAATCGGCACAATCGCTATGCCGTCTTGCCCTCTGCGCCAGAATATGTAACGATACATGAACTCAGCCGATTCACCCGGAATGCGCTGTTGTCACCGTTGACTACCTCAAGGAGCCGCTCGCTCGATGCCGAACCTGCACTCACCCGGAACTGGACTCTCGGGCCACGACGCGAAAGGCGCTGGTGACCTCTTGGGGGTCGACTCCGCTCGATCCGCTCGCGATGCGGCGCACCAAGAGTTCGACAGCTCGCTTCGCCATGAAAGCGTGGTCCGGGTCGACGGTAGAGAGCGAGGGAACGCTGTAGCCGCCCTCCTCGATATTGTCGAAACCGATCACTTTGACGTCTTGGGGCACTCTGACGCCCAGTTCGTGCAGGCCACGAAGCATGCCGAGAGCAATGGTGTCGGTGATGCAGAAGACTCCGTCGAAGACTCTGCCCGAGGCGACGAGCTGCTGAGCGGCGCGTACTCCACTGGCCAGCGAGAATACGTCGACGCTGATGATCAGCTGGGGGTCCACTTCGATCCCCGCTTCGGCGAGAGCACTCTCGAAGCCCGCCATGCGCAGGCCGGAGACGCTCGTCTCTTGAAAGTCGACGCCTTCGACCAAGGCGATAGCCGTGCATCCGGCCTCGACGAGATGTGCGACAGCGGCTTTCGCACCGGCGACGTTGGGCATCGCGACGTGATCGACGGGGCCGTCGAAGATGCGCTCGCCGAGAATGACCACGGGGTAGTCGACGCGCAACAGATCGGTGTCGGCCGGCCCCAGACCGACTGTGCTCAGAATGAGCCCGTCGTACATGCGGTTTCTCGACAGGGCGAGGGCATCGAGTTCGTTCTCTCTGGATGCCCCGGTCTGTTCGATGACGACGTGCAGAAAATGCCGGGCCGCCTCTTCGATGATCGCAGCGCCGAGCTGACCATAGTAGGGCCGGTTGACTTCGGGAACCGCGAGCCCGATCGTTCCCGTGCGACCCGTTCTCAGATTTCGAGCGGCGACGTTCACTCGGTAGTCGAGTTCGGTCATCGATTGCAGAACCCGTTCGCGCGTCGCGTCTTTGACATGAGGATGCTCGTTGATGACGTGAGAGACCGTCATCGCAGAGACTCCTGCGTGTCTGGCCACGTCGTGTATCGTTACCATTTTGCTTTTTCTCAACCTTCGTCTGACCTCCCCGCTGAAAGAAGTCTGTCATGATCGCCGACGGACTGGGCGCCCCGACCAGTGACGAGCAGCCCTCTGCCCTGCGAGGCTACTACGCCGATCCGCACTTGATGGCCTTCGACGGTCGATATTATCTCTACCCCACGAGCGACGGAGTCGAGGGGTGGGAGGCCACGACGTTTCGGGTGTTCTCGTCGCCAGACCTGGTCGATTGGAGCGATCACGGTGTGATCATCGACCTCGCGAGCGACGTCGCGTGGGCAGATCATCGTGCGTGGGCACCGGCGATCGCCGAGCGCTCCGGGCGGTACTACTTCTATTTCACCGCCGAGAACAACATCGGCGTTGCTGTGTCGGATTCGCCCACGGGGCCGTTCACCGACCTGGGTCACCCCCTCGTCGCCGACGGCGATTTCGAAGGCACGGCCATCGATCCGAGCGTGTTCACCGACGACGACGGCACGGTCTACCTCTTCTGGGGAAATTCCGTGGCACACGGGGTGCGCTTGAGCGACGACATGCAGTCGTTCGACCCGGCCGCAGTGTTTTCGTGGAAGCCGACGAATTTCCGCGAGGCTGCCTGGGTGCACCGTCGCGGTGAGGTCTACTATCTCTCGTGGTCGGAGAACGACACCCGCGAGGAGGACTATCGAGTCAGGTATGCGACAGGTCCAACCGCCTTCGGCCCGTGGTCGGATCGGGGAACCCTGGTCGCCAAAGTGCCCCAGCGCGGCATCCGCGCCACCGGACACCACTCGATACTTCGTGTTCCGGGCACTGACGACTGGGTGATCGCCTATCACCGATTCGCCATCCCGCACGGAGACGGATTTCACCGAGAGGTCGTCATCGACCGCTTGGTGCACAGAGCCGACGGGACCATAGAGCCCGTCGTACCAACGCGCGAACCCTTGCGCATTCCCATCCCGCCCCGCTCATAGCAGCACAAGAGAAAGGCAAGCAATGTCGCTTATCAGAAGGCCTCGAAGCAATCGCGGTGAGGCGGTCGGTGCATCCGGCCGACGGCGCGTCGTCATGAAGGCCGCAACCGCGGCACTCACAGCCGCGTCGATCGTCGTACTCGCCGGATGCGCGAGTTCAGGCTCGAGCTCCGCCACGGCAGGATCGACCAAACTGAGTTTCTTCTCGTGGGACACTCAGGCCGTGATGCAACCGCTCATCGACGAGTTCCAGAAGCAGAATCCCGACATCACGATCGACTTCTCGTACTCTCCGCCCGTCGCCACTTATGTGTCGACGTTGCAGACCCGATTGCTCGCGGGCACGGCTGCCGACACCTTCATCATCACCGCCGAGAACAAGGGCGAGCTCGTTCAGAACCAGAGCGTGAAAGATCTCACGAATGAGCCCTTCATGGCCGACTCTGCACAGTTCAACAAAGACGCTTACACGATCGATGGAAAGAACTACGGGCTCTCGGTCGCCTCATGGGGCGGCGGTGTGATGTACAACCAAGACCTTCTGGCGAAGGTCGGGTACACCACTCCCCCGCAGTCGTGGAGCGAGTTCCTCGACCTGTGCTCCAAGCTGAAAGCGGCTGGCATCAATCCGTTCTACGAGCCCGGTGACGGCGTGGGCGTTGTGCTGTCGGCGCTGCTCGGACTGCAGAACAAGGCGGAGAACGACAAAATGGATGCCAACATCTTCAACGGCACGTCGAGCTTCGAGAAGGAGTGGACACCGAGTGTGAAGACCTGGGGCGAGCTCTTCGATCAGGGCCTGGAAGATCGAGCCGTGGCCGGTCTCACCGGAACGCAGACGACAGACGAATTCGTGAAAGGCAACGTCGCGATGATCGGAACCGGCTCGTGGAACCTCGCCACGGTCAAAGCAGGGGCACCGAACATGAACGTCGGCTTCTTCGCCGTGCCGGGCACGACGTCTGGTGACACTTACTGGGCCGGAGCCGCCTCACCCGCCTACGCCATCAACGCGAAGACGCCGAACCTGCCACAGGCAGAGAAGTGGCTGGCGTTCCTCTCGAGCAAGACCGGCTCTCAGCTGTACAACAGCGGTACCAGTTCCATCACGACGACCAGCACCTTCACTCCGGTGGTCGACCCGTCGCTGACGACAATGGTTCCGCCGGTGGTCGGTGGATCGATCTATCTCCCGTCGGAGTGGTGGCCGAGCAACCAAGACGCGCTCTCGGTGTACACCACCTCGGTGTTGCAGCAGTTCATTCAGGGGGCCATTCCCGCAGACCAGGTCGGAGTCTTACTCGATCAGAAATTGAAAGAGCTGCAGAGCTCCTAGGCAGTGCCGATGCGGCCGTGATGATGCCATGATCGACATCATCTCGGCCGCATCCCCGGCGTTATCGAAGAAATCGAAGGTGGATTGATGGCATACAACATGGCGGCTAGCCAGGCGACAAAGCCACGTGCGGCGCGCACAACGAGCTCGGCGAGACTGGTGCGGCTGCGGCAGGCCGCCGGCGCTCAGGTTTTTCTCGTTCCGATCGCGATCGTGCTCGTCGTGCTGTTCCTGATTCCGCTGGGGCAGTCGTTCTACTACAGCCTGACCGACTTCAACGGCTATTCGAACAACGCCGACTTCGTCGGGTTGCAGAACTACGTGAAGGTCTTCACCAACACGTCGATGCTCTCCGGGCTCTACTTCACGCTGCTGTACACGATCGGCACCACCGTGCTGGTGACCGCGCTGGCCATACCTCTGGCGGTCATCCTGAACCGGGCCTTTCACGGCAAGAACTTCGTGCGCTCCATTTTCTTCTTTCCCGCCATTCCGAGCATCGCGATTCTCGGGCTGGTCTGGGGGTTCATCTTCAATCCGCTCGGCTCGGGCGCACTCAACACGGTGCTTCACACCCTGTTCAACATCGGACCCATTCCGTGGCTGGCCGACAACACCCTCGCCCAGCTCTCGGTGATCATCGTCGGCGTGTGGTCGAAAACGGGCTGGCATGCGATCTTGTATTTGGCCTACCTGCAGTCCATTCCCGACGACTACTACGAGGTCGCCATGATCGACGGCGCGTCGGCCAGGCAGCGATTCTTCTCGATCACCCTTCCGCTCTTGACGCCGGCCATCACGGTGAGCACGCTGCTCCTGATGACCGACGGGCTGAAGGTCTACGATCTGCCCTTCACTCTGACCGGGGGTGGGCCCGGGTTCGCCACGCTCACCATCACGCAATCGATCATTCAGAACGGCATTGCTCAAGCCAAATTCGGCCAAGGTTCGGCGCTGGCGGTCGTCTTTCTGCTGTTCGTCGCGATCATCGTGATCGCTCAACTCGTGATCACTCGCCGCGTAGAGAAGAGGTTCTCATGAAGACCAAGAAGACGTCGTGGATCACCAGCGTGCTCATGATCCCGTTGGCCTGCGTGGTGGGTCTGCCGTTCTATTTCATCCTCGTGAATACGTTCAAGACCCAGGCCGAAGCTGCCGCGTCACCGCTCGCTCTGCCGTCCAGCCTCTACCTCGACAACTACGTCAACATCTTCAAGACCATTCCGCTGCTGCAGGGTTTTCTCAACACCCTCTGTGTAACCGCGTTCTCAGTAGCGTTGATGCTGATCATCGGCTCCCTGGCGGCGTTCGGCATGATCATGCGCAACACGCGGCTGAACCGCCTGTTCGGCGTGCTTCTGCTCGTCGGCTTCATCGTTCCTTTTCAGACGACACTGATTCCGCTGTACGAGCTGCTGGTGAACGTCAAGCTCGTCGACACCCTGACCGGGCTCATCGCCCTCTACAGTGCCGGCGCGATCTTCTGTTACTTCCTCATCCAGGGCTACATGCGCACGGTGCCGATGGAGATCATCGAGGCGGCTCGAATCGATGGCGCGGGACTCTTCCGCATCTACGGGCAGATCGTTCTGCCGCTCATCCGGCCGATTCTGGTCACGGTCGGCGTATTCGAGACGATGTGGGTCTGGAACGACTTCATCACTCCGAACGTGTTCATCAGCTCGCCGCAGAACCAGACACTCGTGCTGCAGGTCTACTCTGCCGTGCGTCAGTTCACCATCGACTGGCCGGCGTTCATGACGATGACCGTGATCGTGCTCATTCCCATGCTCATCTTCTTCATCTTCATGCAGCGCCACATCGTCAGCGGGCTCGTGAACGGCAGTGTGAAGGGATGACCCAGAACCACGTCGTGGCCGAAAATGCGGGGTTCTTGTTCGTCTACTTCACCGGCGAACGCGAGCTGAACGGTGAGCAGATTCGCTTCGCCGTGAGCGACGGGCCGCTTCCAGTCGCCTGGAGTGAGCTGCGCGACGGGCAGCCCATACTGGTGTCAGACATCGGTGAGCACGGAGTGCGCGATCCGTTCATCGTGCGCGACTCTCGGCGCGGCCGCTTCTTCGTGCTCGCGACCGACCTCCGAATCGGTCCGGCAGAAGACTGGGCTCGGTCGACGGCGCACGGCAGTCGATCTCTGGTGATCTGGGAGTCGGCCGACCTCGTCACCTGGTCGGCGCCCCGACTGGTGCAGGTCGCACCGCCCGAGGCTGGAAATGCCTGGGCGCCGAAGGCCTTCTGGTCGGTCGAGCACGACGCGTGGCTGGTCTTCTGGGCCTCCGCGCTCTACGAGACCTCGGATCGCAATGACGATCGAAGCGATGAACGCACCGAGCAGCAGTACCAGCGCATGATGAGGGCGACCACGACGGATTTCCGCACGTTCAGCGAGCCTGAAGTGTATCTCGACGCGGGCTTCAACGTCATCGACGCCACGTTCTTGAACGACGGAGACGACTGGTACCGCTTTTCGGCCAGCGAACAAGTGGCGGGAGGCAGCGCCGACACCGGCCATCACATTCTCGTCGAGCGCGGTCAGTCGCTGACGGGAGACTTCTCGACCCTTGCTGTCGACGTGGGAAAAGGCTTCATCGAACGGGGCGAAGGCCCCGCCGTCGCTCAGGCACTCGATGGCAACAGCTGGTACCTGCTCATCGACGAGTTCTTGCTTCGCGGCTACACGCTCTTCGAGTCGACAGACCTCGCCTCCGGCCACTGGAGCTTTGTGGAATCTGCTCAGATGCCGCCGGGCGCGAGGCACGGATCACTGCTGGCGATCACTGCGGATGAGCGCGAGCGACTGCTTCGCGCGTTCGACGACGACGCCTCCCGAATCGTCACCCACGACCCCATACACCTCTGAAAAGACACCTCCGAAAGGCGCTTCTCTGTCATGCAGATCACCGCACTCGTGCATCCCGGCTTCACGATCGGCGCAATCGATCGGCGAGTTTTCGGCTCGTTCATCGAGCATCTCGGTCGGGGCGTCTACGAGGGCATCTATGAGCCCGGCCACCCCACGGCCGATTCCGACGGCTTCCGCGGAGATGTGCTGAACCTGGTGGCAGAGCTCGGCGTGACGGTGGTGCGCTACCCGGGCGGCAACTTCGTGTCGGGCTACCGCTGGGAAGACGGCGTGGGCCCGCGCGAGAAGCGGCCGGTTCGGCTGGATGCTGCCTGGCACTCGATCGAAACGAACCAGATCGGTCTGAATGAGTTCATGGACTGGGCCGCGCGGGCAGGAGTCGAGCCCCTGATGGCCGTCAACCTGGGTACCCGCGGAGTTCAGGATGCGCTCGACCTTCTGGAGTACTCCAATTTCACCGGCGGCACGGCTCTTTCTGACCTGCGGGTGCAACACGGTGTGCCGCAGCCGCACGGAATCACGCTGTGGTGTCTCGGCAACGAGGTCGACGGGCCCTGGCAGCTCGGCCACAAAGGAGCCGAGGAGTACGGTCGACTGGCGCGTGAGACTGCCGCCGCGATGCGGCAGATCGACCCCGGTCTGCAGCTCGTCGTGTGCGGCAGCTCGCACTCCCACATGCCGACATTCGGCGAGTGGGAGTCGACGGTACTCGAGCAGTGTTACGACGAGGTCGACTTCGTCTCGCTGCATCAGTACTACTGGGAGGGCGAGGATGCGAAGGGCTTCATCGCGGCCGGCGTCGATCTCGACGCGTTCATCCGCGGGGTCATTGCCACTGCTGACGCCGTCGGGGCGAAGCTGCACAGCCCGAAGAAGATCATGCTCTCGCTTGACGAATGGAACATCTGGTACCCCCAGCCGCCCGTCGTCGAGGGGGTCGAACGGCCGTGGTCCGAACATCCTCGTCTCTTAGAAGACGTTTACACGGTGCTCGATGCGGTCACCCTCGGTGGGCTGCTGATCACGATTCTGCGTCACAGCGATCGGCTGAAGATGGCGTGCCTCGCTCAACTCGTCAACGTCATCGCGCCGATTCGCAGTGAGCCGGGCGGGCCCGTCTGGCGGCAGACGACGTTTTATCCTTTCTCGTTGACGGCAAGGCTCGCGCGCGGGGTCACCCTGCAGATGCCGGTGTCGGGCGAGACGATCTCCACCTCGAAATTCGGCGAGATCGCGGCGGTCGACTCTGTCGCGACCTGGGATGAAGAGACCGGCCGGTTGTCGGTGCTGCTGCTCAATCGATCGTTCGACGACGAGGCGAACCTCGAAGTCGACGTCTCGGCCTTCTCCCCCGCGGGTGACATCACCATTGTCGAGAGTGCGCTCATGCACGACGACGATCCTTGGGCGACGAATACGATGGATGCTCCCACGCGCGTCTTGCCGAAGCCTGTCGCCGCTCGAGTCGAGAACGGCATTCTGAAGGTCGCCCTCCCCGCGATCTCCTGGGCCGCCGTCTCGCTGGTGGTACCCGCGCGCGTCGACCCGTCCTAGCCGGCGCCCTGCGTTCGAGTTCGACACCCACGCCCGCGCTCTTCGCTGCGCGTGACGGGGTGCGAGCATCCTGAGCACACAAGAAAGGGCGCGCCCGGCCTGAACGACCGAACGCGCCCTCTTTCGACTCAGGGAGTCGCCAGAGTGGTGATCTCGCTGGCGCTGGGAACCCGGTTGTAGAAGTGCACATCGTCGATGGAGCCATTGGTGAAGTCGACGGGAACCCTGTTCCACTCGGAGGCCCCGATAACCGTGGGGCCGGCCGATTTCCACGGAGTCGTATACGCTGCCGAACTCTGCAGCGTTCCGTTCACGTAGAGCGAGATGGTGCCGGCCGTCGAGTCATAGACCCCCAGCACGTGGTACCACGCGCCCGCGGTAGCGGCCGCCAGCGCGTTCGCATCGGTACCAGAAGCGCCCGTCGAATCGCCGCTCTTGAGCGTGAACCGAAACTTTCCCGCCGCGAGTTGCAGATAGAACGGACTCACCGCGGCACCTGACATGCTGGCGAAGGTCTGATTTCCGCCCGTCACCGAGTTCAGCTTCACCCACGCTCCGACAGCGAAACTCTTGCTCGTATCGACTGCGGCCACAGGCATTTCTGCAAACGTGCCCGACGTTCCGTCGAGAGTCAGCGCATTCGTTCCCACATGACCGCTTCCGGCCCACGATGCGTTGCCCTCCAATCGACCGGCAGGAGTGCTTCCGGTCGAGTCGGTGAAACGACGCGCCGTGCCCTCATCGAACGCATAGTACGCTGTCGCGCCCGTACCGAAGGCGAAGGCCTGTCGATCGGTGGCGGCGTAGCTCACCATGTGCACGTCGTCGATACTCGCATTCGCGAAATCCACAGCGGCGCCATTCCACTTTCCCCGGCCGATCTCCGTGTGCCCCGTCGCCGTCCAGGCCGAGGAGAACGCCGACGTGCCCTGCAGCACGCCGTTTACGTAGAGCTTCACCGTGTGGGCCGAACTGTCGTACACGCCCGTGAGCTCGTACCAGGTTCCCGCGGTCGGGGCCGGGCCGAGCACCTGGGTGTACGACGCGGTGGTCGAATCCGCGCTTCGAACGGTGAAAGCGAACTTGCCCGCAGTGAGCTGCAAGTAGAACGGGCTGATACTCGATCCGTCGATACTCGCGTACGTCTGGTTGCCCGTGAGGGTGTTCGGTTTCACCCACGCAGATACCGTGTAGCTGCCGCTCGTATTGACGGCCGGTGTGGGAATGTCGACAAAGCTGTTCGATGCGCCGGTGAGTGCTACGGCGCCCGTTCCCAGCTGACCGGTGGTCCAGGATGCGCCCGCTTGAAGGGTGCCGTTGTTGCCGTCGCCCGTCGAGTCCGCGGTGGCCGTTCCCGTTCCCTCATCCAGTCGCCAGTAGGCGCCTAGAGTCGCCGCCGGCGTCGACACCGCCGCACCGTTGTACGCACCGATGTTCGGTGCGGCGGTGCTCGAGACGGCGTTGCCGAAGTAGTCGAGGCCACCGTTACCAGAGATCAGAGCTCCGGCACCCACGGCCGGCGATCCGGTTGTCACCGCGTAGGCCGAGGCGCTCGCGAGTCCATCGCCTCCCCCGCCGGGCTTCACGAACAGCGGGTCGGAGGTGACCTTCGCCGCGTCGGTCGGTTCAGACGCGGGATGGTTTCCGTACATGAGATTGTGCGACCACGTCGTTCGGGTGCTGGTGTAGCCGCCCGTGCCGAGCTTGTAGATGATGTTGTTCGAGAAGGCTATCGACGAGCCGGGCGGTGGAGTGCCGATGGTGACCGCCCCGTCGTCTCCGGCACCCATGTACACCGTGTTGTTGTAGACCTGCGCCGTTGCGCCCGTCTCGAGGCCGCCGAGCGTGCCGAACACGGCGTAGGAGGCGCCGTCGTTCTGGCTCACGTTGTACCGGATGACCGAGTTCCCGAGCGTTCCGAAGGTGGAACTGCAGCAGAACTCCATGAAGCCGAACGGGTTGTCGTGGCTGTAGTTGTACTGCAAGACGGTGTCTCGGGTGTTGTTATCGACGTCGAAAGCCTGCCCGTCGACCAGTGCCCGCCAGTTGCGCGCCACCTCGTTGTACTGCCAGACCGCGCTCGTCGTCCATCCGCCCCACATCGAGGCCCCGGAGTCGCGGTAGCCGCTATCGGTCGACACGTTGTACTGAATGAGCGGCGAGGCGCAGAAGACGCAGACGATGGAGTTGCCGCCGGCGTTGCTGATGGTGTTGTTCTGAATCACGACGTTCGTGCTCGAGATGTTGTGGTTCACGCCGTTCGGCGAGCCGAGATAGATGCCGCCGGCATCGTCGTCGGTCAGCGTGTTGCCCGAGATGAGAACGTCGTCCCACCCTGCGGTGGTGTTGCTGTCGGTGAGGTCGAACGAGATCGCCGATGTCGTCACCGGCTGCGGATCGCCCTGCGCCCAGGATCCGTCGACATTGTCGATCAGATTGTTCGACAGGTGGATGCCGTGCAGTGTTGTCGTCAGATCGTTCTGAACGAGGATGCCGGCCCTGTTCGCTGCCGTGGTGCTCGTATTGGTGATCTCGAGGTTCTGCACCGTCCAGTCGTGCTGATCGTGCAAGTAGACGGTCGCAGCGGCTCCCCCGCCGGCCAAGATGGGGGTCGCGCCCGTGCCGTAGGTCGAAATGACGATCGGATTGCCGGAGTCGCCGGATCCGGCCGGCTGCAGCTCGCCCGTCCACGAGCCACCCTTCTGGAACAGAATCTGATTGCCTGCTGCGAAGGTCGTCGTGTTCAGGTTTGCGAGCGTGCGCCACGCGGTCGCGCTGCTGCATCCGTCGTTGCTGTCGACTCCTGAAGCCGAAGAAACGTAGTACGTCGTGCACGGTGCGGCGGAGGCGGCGGTTGCCGTGAGCATCGAAACGGCCAGTGCAATCACGGCGATCACCCCCGCCGCTGCCACTCTGAGGGACCTTCGCATGGACATTCCTTTCGTCGACATTGACTGAAGCTAGGTAGTGTGTGTAACGATACAGTGAATGCCTGTATCGTTACAAGATGCCGTCGGCGATCGGCCAAATCACCTGCTGAACCGTCAAGCCAGCCCTGCCTAACGACCCCACGTAATCAGAACACGTTTGCGCTCAGAACCAGAACGCGGGTGGCGCCCCATACGCCGCACCTGCTCTGCGAACGCCAACACGAACGCCCACAACGAGGTAGTCAGAAGCTTGTCGACCAGCGAATGCAGCCACACCCGCCAGCTCTCTTCCGCCGTCACCACCACAGGTCCAGCAGCCGGCAACGTGAGCACCTCGAACAGCTGGATGCCGAGCGAGACAAGAAGTAGAGCCAACGCCGTGAGGCCCAACGCCAGCGGAAGCGGCCGCCTCAGCATGTACCCCACCCGGCCGAGACGCCCCAGCACGTGAACCACTCCCTCACGGCTAGGCCCACCGTCACGAGACACCTCCCGCGCCGGATGCGCCGCGTGATCCATCAAGACGATCGCGATGTGGGCGGTGTTCAGGGCGCGCTGCACCGACTTCGCTTCGTCAGGGACGATTTCCAACGCACCCAGCAGCCGCTCCGTCGCCTCCTCCAGGCGGTTGACATCCTCCGTGCGCACCCGAACATCGACACGGAAACGGTCAACACTGATCAACCCCCAACACCCCTCGAGCCCGTCGTACAGCGGAATCAGATGCTCTGGCCTCATCTGACCGATCTCGATGCCATGCCTCACCTGCGACAACAACACCAACGTGTTCACCGCCAGGTTCTGCATCGTGCCCGACAGAGCCAAGTCGAGCTCGTCGACAATCGCTTCCGCTTCGACGTGACGGAGGCCGCCGCTGCCCGGCGACTTCGCCACTGTGGCTGCCCGCTTCAGAAGCGCCGCAAGCGTCTCCACCTCCAGTTTCGCGCCAGGATCCCACACCGACCCGGCGAGCAACTCAGTCACCCACTCCACGACCTCGTCAGCAGACTTCTCCACCGCGATATCCGCAACAGCTGCCGACGACTTGCGCGGCGCCCGCTTCACCTGAAGCTCAACCAACGTCCTCACGCACACCCCACATCGTTTGTGACCTGCCGCAATTGTGGATGTTCGGCATACCCACAAACAAATCGACCAGTTCTTCGCCTCGACGCCGCCGCGATAACCGAAGTTTGTCGCTGAGTTATGTGAGGTAGCGAACGGCTCAGGGCGCAGAAGTGAGGTCGCCGTGTGCGAAATCACGGAGCGCTTCGCGAAATCGCGACCCGGATTCGGCGCAGTAGGTGATCAGCCGTTGGCAGCCGCGAAACGCTTCGGGAGCCGGCCTGCACACCACTCAGGGACTGGTGCATCCTCGTGTATTCGACTTCGCCAGCGAAGACCCGTCAGACCCTTCTCTACTGAGCGTTACCGAGTGCAGCGATTCGCGCTGACAGCCCGTAGACACGCTCGACATTGTTGGTGATGTAGGCCCTGATCTCCTTGATCAGACCGTCGTCGCCGATGACGAAGAAGTCGGCGTCGTGGTCTTCGAAATACTCGCCGGTGGGCTCGAAGACGACGCCAGGGGCAAGCTCCATCGGCTTCGTCCACGTGCCGTGCTCGAGAAATTCGCAGACCACGAGGTTTCCCGACGAGGTGATCGTCGTCAGATCCCAAGACCAGTCCGGCCACGCCGCGAGGAACGCCTTCATGGTGCGACCCCAGGTCTCCTTGTCGGTCGGCTGCCATTGCGTCGAGTCGCCGAGCCGCACGAAGTCCTCTGACATGTAGGTGAGCGTCGTGTCGATGTCGTGCGCGACATACGCTGCGTTCCAGGCGAGTACTACTTCTTCCGGACTCAGCTTCTGCGTCATGGGTGTCTCCTCATTGAGATTCAATTACGAGACAACAGTCTCGAATTGGTTCAAGCTATCAGGACTTCGCAGTGATCCGCAAACCATTCGCGTACGCTCGAACAATGAGTGCACCGGGCAGACCGAGAGACGAGAACGCTCGGGCCGCGATCCTGACGGCGGCGCAGACGCTCTTCGCCGAGTCGGGCTACGACACGCTCAGCGTTGCCGAAATCGCCCAACGAGCAGGTGTGGGAAAACAAACCGTCTACCGGTGGTGGCCCTCGAAGGCGGCCGTTCTGGCAGAAGCGATTCTCGATGACAGCACGAAAGTAGCTGATCTCACGTTGAAGCGCACGCCGAACGGGCTACGCGCTGATCTCCGCTCGTGGAGTCGCGGGCTGGAGACGTGGCTGCACGATGAGCGCGGGGCCGCACTGTTCTTTGCGCTGGCTAGCGCATCGGCAGAAGACGCCGGCCTTACACAACAGCTCAACCGCGCGTTCGGCGCGCCGTTGCACAACAGCCTGGCTGATGCTCTTGCAGATGAGAGCCCGTCGCTCGCCCCTGATCTGATCGCCGACATGATCGTCGGCACATTCATCCTCCGAGCGTTTCAGCGCAGCGCACCCATGAACGACCAGGAACTCGACTCTCTAATCGACTTCGTTCTCACGTCGCTCAGCGCACGCACGAGCTGAGCTTCGCGCTGAGCGAATCGCGGTCTGCCTGGCAGCTAGCCGCGGCAGCACCGACTTCCACTCGTTATTCGATGCGTCGTCGAACTGATTCCCTGAGCCACGACATTTCTTCGCTCGCCGAACTCGTTGTGAGGCATTCCTCATCAGCGTCCGGAGGTTCGAAACCGTCCAGGTGATCAGCCATCACCTCATCGAGGACATCGTTGCGGTGCGATTCCCGTCGGTTCTGCAGGAGCCGATCGCGGGCGACGTTCTCCGGAGTATTCAGGTAGACCAGCACGAACTTCGACGCCGTAGTCGCGGCGAGGGTGCGCCAGTTGTCCCGCAGGAAGCGTGGCGAACTGGTGTCATCCACGACAACACGGCCACGGCCCGTCAAGATCGTTGTAACCCGGCGGGCCGCTTCTTCGTTTGTTCGGATCCATTCCTCGATCGGGAGGCCCTGACCGCCGAAGAGCCCGCGTTCCTCGTTTATCGAATCGAGGCTGACGATCTCGGCGCTGAGGGCAGCGCCAAGCATCTGGGCGACGGTGGTCTTGCCAGAAAACGATCGGCCACACATCAGGATCAGCGCAGGCGCCGGCGCCGCCGGGAGGTGACCGCCTGCCGTCCCGCTCAACTCGCCCCCACCCGAGCCACAGTAACAGCCAACGAACACGAGGCGTGCTCGAGGATTCTGAGCGTGTCTCCAACTCTTCGCTTTAGGACCCGAATCGGGCGTTTGCATCCCGCGCGACTCGGTAGCCTTCTTGGCATGTCGAGCGATTTTGTCATCCGGCCCGCCATTCCAGACGACGTGGCGAACATCGCCGCGGTGCACGTCACCTCCTGGCGCGAGACGTACCGGGGGACGCTGGTGTCGGACGTCGTGCTCGACTCCCCTGACTTTCTGCCGAGTCGGGAGCGATTTTGGGCGACCGCGCTGACCGATCAGCGATGGGCCGCAAACCGAGTTCGCGTTGCCGAAGTCGAGGGCGAACTGGTCGGAATCGCAATGTCAGGGCCGGTCATCGGTGAGGAATGGATCCAACACCTCTCTGTGCTGTACGTCTCCGCCCAGCACCACGGGGCCGGAATAGGCACGGCGCTTCTCGATGCAGTGCTCGACAAGACCAAGCCTGCTGTTCTGTGGGTAGGAGATCCCGTTCCACGAGCTCAGGCGTTTTACCGGAAGCACGGCTTCGTGACGGATGGAACCGTGAAGGTTGAAGACAACATTCGCGAGCTACGCATGCGCCGCGCCGCCCGCTGAAGGATCCTCGCAGCCGTGGTGATCTCCACGATCAGTTCCACTGAGCCGAGACGGAAACTTGTTTGTAACAACGGCTTTGTACGCTTGCGTTTAGACACCGCGTAACAACGACGAGAAAGGCGAGTTGATGACCATTTACTCCTCGCACCGCGTCTCGTGTTGGAACCGCGGCGCAATCGCGCACGGGGCATAGAACCCAACCTGGCGTAGCGGCGGACTCCCCCTCCGTCGCGGCTGGTCACTGTGACGCCTCGGCCTGGACCGCCCGGCACCCTTCAGGCACGGCCATCATCCTCGTCCCCACGACATGTCCGGCGAGTCGAACCCACTTCCCTGCGGCCGCACCGTCGGCCCGAGTCGCCCGTGTATCCGGGCCCACAATCAACCCCAAAAAAGGATCCCTCATGACCAAAATGCTGAGCCTGGCGCTCTTCCTCTTTCCCGGCTATCACCTCGGCGCCTGGCGCCTGCCTGATGCCGTTCCAGAACTCGACCTCACTATTGAGCACTACGTACGAGCAGCAAAACTCGCGGAAGAAGCCAAGCTCGATGCCATCTTCTTCGAAGACCAAGCCGCCGTCCGCCGCAGCAACGACATTCTCGCCGGCGACACGTACGGCGCAGCGAACCCGCGGTCGATCCACTTCGACCCGACCATGGTTCTTCCGGCTCTCGCCATGGTGACCACGCACCTCGGGCTCGCTGCGACCTCCACCACCACTTTCAACGACCCTTACAACCTGGCGCGGCGATTCTCGACCCTCGACTTTCTCAGCCACGGCAGAGCGGGCTGGAACCTCGTGACTTCGTTCAACGAAGACGAGGCCCAGAACTTCGGCCTCGACGCCCACCTTGCACACGCCGCCCGCTATGCACGTGCGAGCGAATTCGTCGACGTCGTCACGGGCCTCTGGGAATCATGGGAGAAAGGCGCGATCACCCGAGACAAAAAAACGGGCTCCTACTTCGACATCGAGAAGATGCACTTTCTCCAGCATGCGGGCGAACACTTCACAGTTCGGGGCCCACTCACCACCGGCCGAAGCCCTCAGGTGCGCCCGGTGATCTTTCAGGCCGGGTCATCCGAACCCGGTCGAGAACTAGCCGCCCGTACGGCAGACGTCGTGTTCACCCTGCAGTCCGACATCGTCGAAGCGAAGGCGTTTCGTGACGACATCCGCGCCCGCGCTGTACGGTTCGGCCGCAACCCGGAGAAAATCAAGATCCTTGTCGGGATGACGCCGATCGTCGGCACGACCGACGAGGATGCCCGGGAGTTGGCGGCTCGAATGATGGCCCTGATCCCCGACGACCTGGCGCTCAGCAATCTGAAGCCGCTCGCCGGCGGAGTCGACTTCAGGGAGTTCGACCTCAATGCGCCCGTGCCAGAGCTGCCGGAGTCGAACGCCGGAAAGTCGCACCGCGAAGCGATCATGTCCGTCTCCCGAGACCAGAACCTGTCGGTCATTGAGACGGCACGGTATTTCGCCGAAGGCAGCTACCTCAAAATGATCGGATCACCCGCGTCTATCGCGGACACGATGCAGGAATGGCGGGAAGCCGGAGCCTGCGATGGATTCCTCGCTGTGCCGACACACTACCCGACAGGCGTAGAAGACTTCACCGGGCTGGTCGTGCCCGAACTCCAGCGCCGAGGAGCATTCCGCACCGAGTACACCGGCGCCCACCTGCGCGATCACCTGGGCCTGACGAAGTACGACCAGACTCCGACCGCAGACGATGGTCAATCATGAAGCTTTGCGGAGCCCCCGACGAGACCTGAGAGGTCTTGCGCATACTCTTGTGCGTAGCTGCGGGCGGATCACCCAAAGCTGCACTGCGTTGCGGGGCGCCCTCCCCTGACTCCTTGTGGAAATGAAAGAAGCCCGGCCATGTGGCCGGGCTTCTTTCATTTTGTTGCGGGGACAGGATTTGAACCTGCGACCTCTGGGTTATGAGCCCAGCGAGCTACCGAACTGCTCCACCCCGCGGCACAAGAGATAACACTACCAGACGGAATGAGTGCTCGTGACCGCAGGGCGCGAAGTGACGCGAATGAGAGCGGCATTTCCGGACGAGAGATGCAGTTCAAACGGCATCTCTCGTCCGGAAAACACTCTTTCGTGCGGCACGAAGCAGCTCGCTATCCGCCGGTGGAGGTCGGAGTGGGCGTGGGGGTCGCCGTACTGTCGGTTCCCGGCGTCGCGGCGGTACCACCGCTGGCCGCGATGGCGGCGTCGACCGCAGCCTTGAGCTGGGCATCCGCAACCCCGTAGGCGGACCAGTCGGCTGCCTTCAGGGCGGCGTCGCGAGCCGTGAGAGCGGCCTGAGCCTGGTCGAGAGCCTGCTGGAGGGCCGCATTGTTCGTTGTCGTGCCCGTGCCGGTTCCGGCGCCCGTTGAGGGCGTGGTGGGCGTGCTGCCGTCTCCGGCTGTCGCTCCGGAGTCACCCCCGAAGAGGTCGTCGAGAGCGGCGTCGAGGGTGTCTTCGAAGGCGATCTTGTCGCCGAAGCCGACGAGGATCTTCTGCAGCAGCGGATAGCTGGTCTCACCACGCGACTGCACGTAGACCGGCTGCACGTAGAGCAAACCTCCACCCACCGGCAACGTCAACAGGTTGCCGTTCAGCACTTCTGTCGAGCCCTGTTTCAGCAGGTTGAGTGCCTGCGACACGGTGGGGTCGGAACTGAACTTGTTCTGCTCTTGACCGGGGCCGGGCACAGTGGCGTCTTTCGGCAGGGTCAGCAGCCTGAGCTTGCCGAAGTCGGCAGACTTCTGCCCCGCGACGTCTCCGGCGTTCGAGTCGACCGCCAGATAGCCGTTGAGGCTCTTCGACGTGTCTTCACCCGTGAGCGGGATGAACGTGGAATACAGCGAATACTCGGGCTGGTCTTGACCCGGCATCTGCAGCGTGAGGTAGTACGGCGGTTGCAGAGTCGGATTCGTCGCCGACGAGGTGGGGTCGTTCGGCGTGGTCCAGGCGTCTTCGCGCGAGTAGAACGAACCCGCATCGGTCACGTGGTACTGACCGAGAATGGCGCGCTGCACCTTGAACAGGTCGGCCGGGTAACGCACGTGACTCATCAGCTGCGAGCTCATGTCGCTCATCGGCTTGACCGTGGCCGGAAAGATTTTCTGCCAGGTCTGCAAGATAGGGTCGGTGCTGTCCCACGCGTAGAGCGTGACTTTGCCGTCGTAGGCGTCGACCGTCGCCTTGACCGAGTTGCGGATGTAGTTGATGTTGTTGTCGACCGCGTACCCCGGTTTCGGCGTGTACGTGTCGGCGATCGCTGCGCTCAGCCCTTCGGTCTTCGAGTACGGGTAGTTCGCGCTCGTGGTGTAGCCGTCGACGATCCAGACGACGCGGCCGTCGACGACCGACGCGTACGGGTCGGAGTCGATGGTGAGGTACGGCGCCACTTTCGACACGCGTGTTGCTGGGTCACGGTCGTAGAGAATCTGCGAGTCGTCATTCACAGCCGACGAGAGAAAGATCTCTGTCGACTGGAATTTCAGGGCGTAAGCGAGCTTGTTGAAGATGTTGTCGAGCTTCGGGCCGCCATCGCCACTGAAGGTCGTGTAGGTCTGCTGGGCATCCGCTGTTCCCGACGGGTAGTCGAGCTCGGTCGGCGACGACCCTGCCGGCGCACCGACGATGGAGTAGGTCGGCGAATTCTCGCCGAAGTAGATGCGCGGCTCGTAGGTGCCGAGCACGCCGGTGCTCGGGATGCCCGACTCAGCGAAGACGGGCTGGCCGTCGGCCGAGCGTTGATTGCCGTAGGCCGCGACGACGCCGTACCCGTGCGTGTAGACGACGGTCTGGTTGTACCAGCTCGCCGAGGTGCCCAGCTGGGTGAGGTTGAGGTCGCGAACCGCAGTGACCGTGTCTTGGCTCTGCCCGTTCACTTCGTAGCGGTCGACGTTCAGATCGGTCGGAAACTGGTAGTACTGCCTGAACTGCTGCAGAGCGGCGAAGGTGCTCGAGACGAGCGCGGGGTCGAGAATCCGGATGCTCGAGGTGGTCGCCGCGTCGGAACGTAGAGCACCGGCCTGAGCCGTGGTGGTGGCGTCGTACGGAATCGTGTCTACATCGGCGACGCCGTACGCGTCACGTGTCATGTCGATATTGCGCTGCAGATACGGAGCCTCGAGGGCACGCTCCGACGGATCGACCTGGAAGCGCTGAACAACCCACGGCGTCAACGAGCCGAGGATGAGCGCGCTCACGATGAGCAGCGCCGTACCGATGACAGGAAGACGCCACCGCCCTACGAAGGCCGCGACGAAGAACAGAAGGGCCACGAGGATGGCGATTCCCGACAAGATCTGCAGGCCCGGAATCGTGGCGTTGACGTCGGAGTACGAAGCACCCGTCAGCAGCCCGCCGCTCGATGTAAGCGTGGCGTACTGGTCGAGCCAGATGCTGATGCCCTGCAGCAGCAGGTAGACGCCGGCGGTGATGGCGATCTGAATACGCGCCGTCTTCGAGATGCGAACCTCGCGCTGGCCGAAGCGAATGGCGCCGTAGAGGTAACTCGTCGCGAGCGCCGCGATACCCGAGAGCAGCACGACGGCCGAGGCGAAGCCGACGACGCTCTGCCAGAACGGCAGGTCGTAGACGTAGAACGAGATGTCGAGGCCGAACTGCGGGTCGGTCTGGCCGAAGGATGTTCGGTTCAGGTACATCAGCACGACCTGCCAGCGCGTGGCGGTGGCGATGCCGGCGAACAGCCCGAGCAGTGCCGGAATGCCGAAGGCGGCCAGGCGCCGCAGCGGCTCGACGACCTGCTGGTAGCGGTCGAGCTGCGAGTTGAGCTTCGCGTAGACCGGCCGGAACCGGAACGCGAGATCGATGCTCACGAACACCGGGATGGCCATGGCGAAGAAGCCCACGAAGAACATGACGCCACCGGCGACCCACTGCGTCGTGAGCACGCTCAGGTAGCCGAGCTGGTTGAACCAGAGCACCTCGGTGTAGAGGTTCGTGAAGACGAAGAACAGAATCGCGAGAACCGCGATGATGGCGATGGCGATCGCGATGACGGTTCTCGACCTGCGCGCCGGGTTGCCTGCGCCGTTCTGCGCGCCAGTCGAGCCGCCCGAGTTCGGGCCGCCGTTAGAGGGCCCGCCGTTAGAAGGCACTGAGGAGGAAGTCACGTTAAGGCCTCTTGAGTTAGCTGTGGATGTCAGCTAATCCTAGACAACCGTTGCTGCGTGTCAGCCTCGCCAACCTCCCAGAGCCCTGACACTTCAGTCACGCGTCGGTAACGAATCTTTCAGCGCCCTATGAAGCGGCCGCTCGCGACGACGGTTTCGGCAGGGTTGGGGCGATGGTTTCCGTCGGTGTGGGGGTGGGTCAGTTGCAGGTGGGCAGCGAGTCGAGCCCTGTGCCCGTGCTGATGTCTTTCAAAGCGGTCAGCGAGTCGGTGAGCGTTTTGACGGCGAACACCCGGAGGCCGCTCGGCACGTGCCCAGTGACCTCGTCGCAGTTCGACGCCGGCGCGAGAAAGTAGCTCGCTCCGGCGGCGACGGCACCGAACATCTTCTGCCGAATACCCCCGATGGCGCCGACCGTGCCGTCGGCGCTGATGGTTCCCGTACCCGCGACATTCTTGCCGCCGTTCAACTGGCCGGGAGTGAGCTGGTCGATGATGCCGAGCGCGAACATCATTCCGGCGCTCGGGCCGCCGACGTTGTCGAGCTGAATCGTGACGTCGAACGGAAACGTGTAGGTCGCGCCGGCACCGATGCCGAGCAGGATGCTTCCGTCGCTGGCCTTGACGGGCGTGACCTGCACGGTCTGCTGGGCGCCAGAACGGGTGATGACGATGCTGGCCGGCTGGGCATCCCCGTTCGCCGTCACGGCCGCACGGAGCCCGTCGACACTCGTGATGACTGTGCCGTTCACCGAATCGATGGTGTCGCCGACCTGCAGGATGCCCGTGGCCGGCGAATTCGTGGCGAGCTGCGCCACGGTGATCTGGGTCGTGAAGGCGATGCCGAGATTAGTCAGCGCGGCAGCGATGGCCTCTTGCTGTGAGTCGACCATCATGGTCTGGTTCTCTTGGTTCTGCTCATCGACCGAAACGTCAGGAGGGTAGATGGCGTCGACCGGAACGATGGCCTTGGTCTGGTTGAAGAACGCCCCCACGATTTCAGCCCAGCTGGGGAGGCTCTGCGGAGTACCGACGACCGAAACCGTGAGCATGTCGAGGGTGCCGGCTGTGGGATAAGTGGGCGCGCCGCTGATCGAGATGAGTGGCGTCTCGGTTCCGTCGTGCGAACTCGTGCCGAGCGTGTTGAACACGGGTCCGGGCTGTTCGATGACATAGGGCGACGGAATGAAGCTCATTCCGAGAGCGAGCGCCAGGGCTGCGATAAGGCTGACCCAGCCGATGGTTCTGCGCCGTCTCACGTCGCCCTTTCGTTTCATACACTCGCCGACTCTGTGCTGCGAGCTGCAGCGCTGTTCGCCACAGGCGCACGCGTCGGCACCCCAGCATATGAGAAATCCCAGCTTGGCTGATGGGCCACGGGTTAGCGTAGAAGTGGTTGCTGATAGGCACCATGGAGACAACCGGGAGTACGGCACCGTGAGCGACGAACCAGACAAGAACCCCGAAGACGAGTTCGCCGACATGCTGCGCCAGTTCTTGTCGGGCAATTCCGACCTCGACCCGTCGAAACTGGCGAGCGCTGCCGGGCTGCCCTCAGACCCGGCCGCAGTGGCCCAGCTGATGCGGCAATTGCAGCGCGCCATGCAGCACACCGGTGACGGTGTCGACTGGAAAGTGGCGCTCGAGGCGGCGCAGGAGATCGCCGGTAAAGATGCGGTGTCGATCGACCCGGGCATCCGCTCGGCCCTCGAACAGGCCCTGCACGTTGCCGAACTCTGGCTCGACGAAGTCACGTTCGTGACGGAGTTGGCGGCCACTCCCAAGCTGCTCAGCCGCAAGGAGTGGGTGACCGCGACCATGCCGGTGTGGACGCAGCTGGCCGAGCCCGTGGCCCTGAGCATCGCTGACGCCCTCACGCGCGTTCTCAAAGAGCAGGCGCCCGAAGAGCTTTCGGGCATGATGGCTGGAGCCAGCCAGCTGATGCGCAATATCGGCGGCGCGCTCTTCGCCATGCAGCTCGGCCAGGTGGTCGGGCAGCTGTCGACCGAGGTGGTGTCGGGCGGCGACGTGGGAATCCCGCTGCTGAGCGACCAGCAGGCGGCGCTGGTTCCGCAGAATCTCGCGGAGTTCGGCGATGGTCTCGACATTGCGCCCGACCAGGTGCAGCTCTACCTCTCGGTGCGCGAGATCGCCCATGCGAGGCTTTTTCGGCACGCGAAGTGGCTACGACTGCACATGATCAGCTCGATCACCGAGTTCGCGCGCGGCATTTCGATCGACACCGACCGGCTCGAAGAGCTGGCGAGCGGTTTCGACCCGTCGAACCCTGAAGAACTGCGGCAGGCGATGGTGAGCGGCGCGCTCATCCCGCCGAAGAGCGAGGCCCAGGAGCAGGCGCTGGCGCGGCTTGAGACGACGCTTGCGCTCGTGGAGGGCTGGGTCGACGTGGTCACGGCCGCTGCGACCGTGCGGTTGCCCAAGCGCGACGCGGTCGCCGAGACCGTGCGTCGCCGCCGGGCGACGGGCGGCCCCGCCGAATCAGCGTTTTCGACGCTGGTAGGGCTCGAGCTGCGCCCACGCCGTCTGCGTGAAGCGGCCGCCATGTGGCAGGCCGTCACTGACGCGGTGGGGGCCGAGGGGCGTGATGCCCTCTGGTCGCACCCCGACGTGGTGCCGACCTCCGAAGACATCGACAACCCGGCCGGCCTCGTGGCGCGGTTGCTCGCGGGCGAGCCGGAGCCCGACGAGATGGATCAGGCGATCGCCGACTTCTTTCGCGAAGAGGAGTCGGGCGGGGCGAGCACCGGCGACGACACGCCAGCACCACCCGTCGTGTAGCCCGCTGCTTCCCTCATGCAAGACGGCGTGTGGATAACTCCGCGGGCCGTTTTGCTGTTGAGGGCAGCATGGGTGCATGACATTTCACAGCTACCGGCTCGACCCTCGCTTTCCCCTCGTCTGGCGTTCGCCGACCTCCGCGCAGATCGGCGTCGATACCGCCCGCGTGCGCTTCGAGAGCATCTCGCGCACCGAAGAACGAATGCTGCATGCCCTCAGGGTCGGCGTGGCGATCGACGGGCTCCGGATGCTCGCGCAGGGCAGCGGGCCAGAAACCAGTGAGGGCGGGCACGACCCGGCGCTCCGGTTCCTAGAACGCCTCGAGCCAGCGCTCGACGCGCGGCGCGCGTCGCCGTTCCGGGCGGCTCGCATCGACGTCGAGGGCGACTCACCCGCTGCGACCAGCTTGCGCCGATTGTTCGCTCAACTCGTCGGGCAGACCGGCGTTCCGCCCGCTCTCGACAGCGAGCCCGATGTCGTCGTGATCGTGAGCGCCTGGGCCGTTCTCCCCACCGTCTCGGCGCGCTGGCTCAACCGCGACATCGTGCATCTGCCCGTGGTCTTCAGCGACCACGAAGCCCGAATCGGGCCGCTGGTCACCCCGGGCGAGGGGCCATGCCTGCACTGCGTGGAACGCTGGGCGATCGAGCGCGACCCGTCCTGGCCGGCCATTGCGAGCCAGCTACTGGGCCGAAAAGCGCCCACCGAGCAACCGTTGCTCGTGGCGTCAGTGACCGCCATCACTGCGCGGCTCGTGCGCAGCCACCTCGCGGGTGACGCGAGGGGCCTGACGCCGGGAGCGGTGATTCACGTGAACGCCGAAACCGGCGTCGTCACCGAGACACGGCGGAGCGTGCATCCGGAGTGCGGGTGCCGAGTTCTTGCAGAAAGCGTGACGGGGCCCGGGACTGCGACCGGCCAGCGCCCGTTTGGGAGTATGACAGGGCAAGCCGTTGCCGTGCCCGTGTGATGCCCACGTAGAGCAGGCGGCGTTCTTCGTCGATCTGGTCGAGCGTGGTGGCGTACGAGATCGGAACCAGCCCCTCCGAGAGGCCGGCGACGTACACCACCGGCCATTCGAGCCCTTTCGCAGAGTGCAGGGTCGCCAGCGTCACCGCCGCAAGGGTCGGTTCGTGTTGTGCCGACTGCCGCTCGAGAAGTTCGTCGGTGAAAGCGCGAAACGTCGTTCGCGGTGGCTGCTGTTCGGCGAGGCCCATGATCGCATTCAGCGAATCCCAGCGGTCGCGCAGCGCGCCGCGGCCCTCTGGCGGGCTCTGCGACCAGCCCAGCGAGCGAAGAACGTCGCTCACCGACTTGAAGAGCGGCTCACCCATGATCGACACCGACGCGGCGCGAAGCGACATGACCGCCTGCTTCACCTCTGGCAGGTCGAAGAAGCGCTGTGCGCCCCGAATCTGGTAGGGAACATTCGCCTCGGCGAGAGCGCCTTCGAGCGCCGCGGCCTGGGCGTTCATGCGGTAGAGCACGGCGATGTCGTGCGGCCGAGTGCCGTCGGCGATGAGGGCCGCGATCGCAGCCGCGATACCGCGCGCCTCCGCCGCGTCGGAGGGGTAGCCCGTGATCGTCGGCGGCAGGCCGGCGGTCACCGTGCTCGCGGCACGCAGAGTGAGGGCACCGGGCCGGCCACGCATGAGCCGGTTAGCGGTGTCGACGATCGCCGGGGTGGAGCGATAATTCTGTTCGAGTCGAACGACGGCCGACGCCGGAAACTGCGAGGCGAACGAGAGCAAGAAGTCCGCGCGTGCGCCGGCGAACGAGTAGATGGTCTGGCTGGCGTCGCCGACGACACACAGGTCTCGACGGTCGCCCAGCCACAGCGACAGCAAGTGGTATTGCAAGGGCGAAACGTCTTGAAACTCGTCGACCACGAAGAAGCGGTACTGCTCCCGCACCTGCATGGCTACCGAGGGTTCACTCTCGATCATGCCGGCTGTCGCGAGCAGCACGTCTTCGAAGTCGAGTTGCCGGCGCTCGTCTTTGATGCTCTCGTACCCCACCTGCAGTTCGAGCACCTGCTGCACCGTCAGCGAGCCGGGCTGAGCCCTCGACGTTCGCGCGGCTCGTTCGTATTGCTCGATGGTGAGATTGGAGATCTTGCGCCACTCGATCTCTGCGGCCAGGTCACGCAGCGTCGCAGTGTCGATGCGCAGCTTGAGCTGCTCGGCGACCTGCCCGAGCACCCGGGCTTTGCTGTCGATGAGACGCGGAACCGTTCCACCGACGACCTGCGGCCAGAAGAAATTGAGTTGGGAGAGGGCCGCCGAGTGAAAAGTTCGTGCGGCGACTCCCCCGGCGCCGAGAGGGCGAAGCCGAGCTCTGAGTTCTGCAGCCGAACGCGAGGTGAAGGTCAGTGCCATGACCTTGTTCGGCGGAAACACCCCGGTCGCGACGCCGTAGGCGATGCGATGCGTAATGGCTCGGGTCTTGCCCGTGCCGGCTCCCGCGAGCACAGAGACCGGCCCGAGCAGGGTCGTCGCGACGACCCGCTGCTCGGCGTCGAGGCCGGCGAGCAGCGCATCGGCGCTGGGTGGCTCGGCGCCCGACGGCTCCGCGGCGGGTGGTTCGGCGCGCGATGGTTCGGCGCGCGGTGGTTCGGTTCCTGGCGCCACCGTCACCAGGTTTCGGCGGCGATCGGTCCGCCGTACCAGTGCTCGATGATCGAGCGGGCGATCGATGCCGAACCGGGCAGCAGGGGGGCGCGTTCCGGGTCGGTCAGGTCTTCACGGCTGAACCAGCGCACGTCGAGAATCTCTTCACCGTCGGGCAGCAGAAGACTGTCGGCGGTCGCCGGGTCGACGTGGGCGAGAAAGCCGCACATCAGCGACGCCGGAAACGGCCACGGCTGCGAACCGAGGTACTGGGGGTCGACGACGCGCACTCCCGACTCTTCGAAGACCTCACGAACGACGGCCGCCTCGAGCGACTCCCCCGGTTCGACAAAACCGGCGAGCAGCGAGTACCGATTGTTCTCCCACAGGGCATTCGAACCGAGCAAGATGCGGTCGTGCGCGTCGATGATGCCCACGATGATGGCCGGGTCTGTGCGCGGAAAGATCTCGATGTCTTGCACGGGGCAGCGCCGCACCCAACCGCCCATCTCCACGACCGTAGCTGCCCCGCAACGCGGGCAGTGTGTGTGCGAGCGATGCCAGTTCATGATGCCGAGCGTCTCGGTGAACGCCCCGGCGTCACGATCGTCGAGCGTCGATGCGACATTACGCAGGTTCACCCAGCGCGACTCGTCGGGTTCGAGGTCATGGGCGGCTTCGTCAGAGAGAACGGCAGCGACAAGACGGGTGCCGACGGGCTCGACTGCAGTAGTCGAGATCGAGAAGCCGAGGTATATCCGCAGCTCGAACGACGGCACCGCCGATGCAGGCACGAACGCGAGCTTCGGATGCTCGGCGGGCAGGTCGCCGCCCACGGGTTGCGCGTCGCGAGCCCAGTCCGTCTCGCTCGCGTGACCGGAGGCGAGAAGGGCTTTTCCGTTGTTGACGGCGAGCACTCGAGTCGTCTCGTCGGCCCAGAGCGTCTCGAACAGGTTCGGCAGCGCCCGCGTCGCGTGATCGCGGTCGATCTCGAAACGAGACAGGGGCAGCTCGGTGAGCAAAGTCTTCAGCATGGGTTGACCAATCGTGCGTGGCGAAAGCCAGCGAGCGCAGTAGCCGGCCGTACCCTGAGGGCATGGCCAGATCTTCTCTCACTCTAGCCGCGCTCGCCACTGCGGCAGTCGCTGGCCTCGACGTGGTATCGACCACCCCGCTGTCGAACGATCAAGGTGGCCGCTTCGACTCGGCGCTGCTGAACATCCGGGGCGGCGACCAGCTCGTCGTGCGTGTTCCCACAGCCCGCGAGGCCGAGATCGAGCAGTCGAGCGATCTGGTGGCGCTGCGAGCGCTCACCGGCGGCTCGCGCAAGCGGCTGCCGTTCGAGGCGCCCGAATTTCTCGGGCAGGCGCCAATCGGAGAGACACGCGGAATCGTCTACCGGTACATTCCGGGTTACCCTGCCACGCTCGACAGCCTCGAAGTGAGCGTCGAGCTCGCCGAGTCGTTCGGGCGGGCCATCGCGGCCATCCACTCGCTTCCCACGTCGGTCATCACCGACGCGGGGCTTCCGGTGCAGAGCGCGGCCGAGGCCGCCAGAACGGCGCGAACCGTAAAAGACCGCGCGGCCGCCACGGGCAGAGTTCCCACGGAACTACTCACCCGCTGGTCGCTGGCGGTCGAAGACAGCGCGCTCTGGCAGTTCCAGCCCACGGTCATCCACGGCGCCCTGGGCCCGGAATCGTTCTTGATCGCCGGCGAGCACGTTACCGGAATACTCGACTGGTCGAACTTCAAAGTCGGTGATCCCGCCGCCGACCTGTACTGGCTCAGCTCTGTCTCGCGCGAAGAGTCGGCCACCCGCGTGTTCGCGGGCTACAACACGGGCCGGCTCGGGCCGGTCGACCGGCAGTTGCGAAAGCGCGCGCGACTGTACGCCGAGCTCGAAATAGCGAAATGGCTGGTGCACGGCTCCGACCTGCGTGACAGCGCGATCATCGACGACGCGGTCGGCATGCTCGCCGGACTCGCAACGACAGCACAAGCCGACCTCGTGAACCCGCTCTCGACCGACACCGGCCGTGTCATGGCGGTTGACGAGGTCGAAGAGATGCTGAAGAGCACGCCGCGCCCCGAACCCGTCTCTGCCCGCGACCACGCGAACGCAGCCCGCATCAGCGACGACGACTGACCGAGAGCGAGCGGCACTAGCGAACGGCGGTCTGCCTCCACAGGTCGAGCAGTTCACCTTCGGAATAGAGGCGCTGGGGCACGATGATCTGATCTACGCCGACGAAGTAGAAGACGGCGTCGATCAGGTCGGGATCGATGCCGCGCCACTTCGCGTAGGCCAGACGGTACAGGGCCAGTTGGAGCTGCTTCACCTCGAGATCGTCAGCGTCGGCGGGAGGACGCCCGGTCTTCCAGTCGACGACCTCGAAACGGTCACCGCGCCGGAACACCGCGTCGATCTTGCAGATCACGATGTTGTCGCCGAGCGGCAGATGAATCTCGACCTCGACCTCCTCGGGGGCAACGCTCGCCCACGGTGAGGATTCGAATGTGACCTGCAGCGCAGCAAGAGCAGCTTCGTCTTCGAGATCGAGCGGCCCGGCATCCGACGACTCGACGTCGCTTCGCGCGCCAGAGATAAGGGAGTCGTCGAACGTCAGCCGGTCATCCGCCTCGTCCGCTCCATCGAGCTCCGTCAGCGCGGCATCGAGTTGCTCCGAGCCACCGGTCATCGAATAGCGGTTCTCGACCCAGGAGTGAAACCGTGTGCCGAGTCTGGTCTGGCGGTACGGCCGCTCGGGCATCGGGCGACGCAGTTGGCGGGCGACCCCTTCGGCATCGGTGACGTAATCCTTGAAGCGAGACGCGGCGACGCGGGTCGGGATGCCCAGCTGCTGTTCTTCGAGCAGTGACCGTCGTTCGGCCAGCAGCAGGTCGATGTCGTGCGTCCAGGCGTTCGGAGCGCTCGGGTCTGCGCTGAGCACAGCGTCGGCCGCGGCGCGTACACGCGGTTCACGCGAACCCAGCGGATCGAGCGGCCACGGCACGAGCAGCTGAATGGCGGGCAGCGGATTCTCGTCGTGCCGGGGAGCATCGGGAAGAGCATCCGCGTCGATCAGCCCGTGCTCGGCGAGCTCGCGCAGAAACAGCCCGGGCCGACGCGGTTGCAGCTGGGTCGACCAGAACGATCCCGCCAGCAGCAGGCCCTCGCGCGCACGGGTCACCGCAACGTAGATGAGTCGCCGCTGCTCGTCGGCGAACTGATCGACGATCTGCGCGCTGAAGACACCCTTCGACGCCGCGAACTCGGCCTGGCTGGCCGCCGTGCGCCACGGCAGAAACGGCAACTCGGCGGTGTCGCCGCGAAACTCGAAGGGCAGCTCACCGAAACCGAGCCAGCCTTGTTTGCTGAGCGGCCGGCCCGGCAGTTCGTCTTCGACCAGGCGCGGAATCACCACCGTGTCCCACTCCAGGCCCTTCGAGCCGTGAATGGTCAGAATCTGCACGGTGCCGGGCTCGGGCTCGTCGGACTGGGGCGAGAGCTTGTCGCGCTTCTCCGCCTCGTCGAGCCACGACAAGAACGTACCGAGCCCGGCCGTCGAATCGGCAGCCACGAACGCCGTGATCTGCTCAGAGAACGCGTCGAGGCTCGCTTGACCGAGGTACGAGCGCTCGTTGGCGGCCACCTCGATGTCGAGCAGCAGTTCCTGTTTCACCAGGTTGGCGAGGTCGAGCAAGTCGAGTCCGGTTCTGGTGCGCAGCGAGGCGAGCTGCCGGCCCGCCGCCCGCAACCGCTCGAGCCCTGCCTCGGTGAACTGGTCGAGCATCCGGTGCCCGTCGGGCGCTTCTGCGACGAAGTCGAGCGCATCGACGAGCGAACGACCCTCGTCGGGGGCGACGGATGATCGCAGCCGCTGTTTCACGTCGTCGCCGAGCGGGCTGAACCGGTGGTCACGTTCGGCCAGCCACGAAGCCACCCGGCTGAGGGCGTAGATGTCGCGCACCCCGACTCGCCAGCGTGCCCCGGTGAGCAGGCGCACGAGCTCGGACTCCGCGCTCGGATAGTAGATGACCCGCAGCGCCGACACGAGATCGGCCACCGCGGGCTCTTCGAGCAGGCCGCCCAGCCCGAGCACGTGGAACGGAATCCCGCGCTCGGTGAGGGCGGTGGTGAACGCGTCGATCTTCTTGATCGAGCGGCAGAGCATGGCGGCCGACCGGGTTTCACCCTTGGCGTTCGGAGTGGCAAGCTGCAGCGCGAGCCAGTCGGCGACGGCGGCCGCTTCGTCGTTCACCGTCTCGGCGAAGACCGCGTCGAGGGTACCGCGCCCGGCGTCGGGCCGGGCCTCGAGCCGCTGCACGGCGACCCGCGACGCCGCCGTCAACGGCGCGACCAGCGTGTTGGCGGCGTCGAGCACGTGCACCGGATTGCGCCAGCTCGTCGACAGCGCGAATTCGGCCGCGCCCGCCGCGTTGCCGGTGAAGTCGAGTGCGAAGGTCGCCAGGTTCGCGGCGCTCGCCCCGCGCCAGCCGTAGATCGACTGATGCGGGTCGCCGACCGCCATCACCGGATGCCCGGCGAACAGCCGCGCGAGCAATCGAGTCTGCACGACTGAGGTGTCTTGGTATTCGTCGAGCAGAACGACCCGATACCGACGCCGGTACTCATCGACCACACGCGGCACCCGCTCGGTGATCGCCAAGGCGAGCGCCACCTGGTCGGAGTACTCGACGAACCCGCGCCGAATCTTCTCGCGACCGAACTGCTCCGCGAGGTCGACCAGCACCGGCAGACCGGAGACGGTCTGCATGCTGTCGCGCAGCACGGCGTTTAGGGTCGATGCCGCCGCCCCGGTCTTGCCCGTCGGCAGTGCGCCGAGCAGCGAGAACTCGCCGGCCATGGCCACCACGTCGGCAGGATCGACGACGTTCTCGCTGATGGCGCGGCTGAGGCGAAGCACGGCCTCGGTGATCGAGTCGAGTGAACGATCGAGATCGAGCAACCGATCATCCGTGCTCGCCGTCACCAACCGCCGGGCGATCTGCCACGCCGACGCCTCGCTCAAGATGCTCGAGTCGCCCTCCCGCCCGATCAGCAGGGCGTTGTCGCGAAAGATGGTGTTCGCGAAGGAGTTGTAAGTGGCGACTGTCGGGGCGTCGAACGGATCGAACTCGATCTCAGTCAGCCGCGCGGCGTCGAGTTGGTCGATACGCGAGCGGATGCGCTGAGCGAGCTCCCCCGCGGCCTTGCGGGTGAAGGTGAGGCCGAGCACCTCGGTCGGCGACACGAGGCCGTTCGCCAGCAGCCAGACCACCCGGTTGGCCATCGTCTCGGTCTTGCCGCTCCCCGCGCCGGCGATGACGATGCTCGGGCCGAGCGGTGCCTCGATCACGGCGCGTTGCTGCGCGGTGGGTCGGGGCAGGCCGAGAGCGTCTGCGATGGTTGTGGCACTCAGCCTCGCGGTGACCGGATGCCCGGCAGTGCGATTCGGCCCGGGCGCCACGTTTGCGTCGCGGTGGCCGGCTGCGATCGACGCGCTTGTCGCGGCCTGCTCCTCGCTCACGCGCTCACCGCCTTCACGAGGTGGATGCGGTAGTTCCAGCGCCCGTGCGGATCGCGCTCGTCGAGCCCCTCGCGGCCGGCGAACACCGAGCCGGCCATGCCCACGGCAGCGGTCTCGATGCGCTGGCGGAACTCGGCCTCGGTCTCGTCGGTCAGCGGGGCCTGTGCCAGCAGCTTGTAGTGCACCTTATTGGCGCCGCTGCCCGACGAGACGGCCACGTAGAGCAGCACGGCCCCGTCGCTGACGAGGTTCTCGGGCGCGGCGCGGCCATCAGCGGCTGCACGTTCGGCGGCGGCCGGGTCGGCGCCAGCGCGCTCGGTGATTGCTGGCACGGCGGCTGCACGTTCAACCGCGGCGCCTTCGCCGCCAGCCGCCTCGGGCGCCACGAGCGCCCCCTCGGCGAGCGCCAGCTGGTAGCTGCCGAGCTGCGCGTGGTCGCGAACGGCCGACGCCGACGGTGCGGAGTTTCCCGTCTTGAGGTCGACCACGCTGACGTGGCCGTTCGCGTGCCGCTCCACCCGGTCGACCGTGCCGCGCAGCCTGGCGCGGCCGATGTCGAGGGCAAAGCTCTGCTCCCCGCCGAGCAGCGTGGCGTCGTCGCGCTCGAACTGCTGCAGGTATTCCGAAAGACCGAGCACCTTCTTCTCGGTGCGCCGCCGTTCGCGCTCGCCGAGCCACGGCGACTCGAAGTGCAGCTCGTTCCAGCGTTCGTCGAGCTCGTTCCAGAGCGCCACGACGCTCAGATCGGGGTCGGTGCGCTTCGACACCTCTTCCATCACCGAATGCAGCAGGGTGCCGATGCCCGCCGGCACGCCGAAGGTGCCGCCCGACACCTTGTCGACGAACCACGCCAGCGGCGACTTCTCGAACGTCTCGAGCTTCGACGGCGACACGTCGACGTAGTTCTCCGGGTCGTCGAGGTCGACCAGATCGTCGAGAGTCGACGGTTCGCGCAGCCCGTACCACGACTCCGGATGCGCGCCCGGCACCCCCTCGGCGGCCAACCGCGCGAGCGCAGCGGCCGCCCCCGGGTCGCCCGTCTCGGCCAGCCGACGGCGCAGCTCGCCCACGAGCCCCCGCAACGAGAGCGGATGCCCGGCAGCACTGCGCCCGTACGCCGGCGCCGAGACCCCCTCGCCGGCTACCGTCGCAGGTCTCTCGTCGGCCTCCCCCACGGGTCTTTCTCGGACGCGCACCTCGCCGGAAGGTGCGAGCTCGGAAACCGCATCCACCTCGGTGACCGCACCTCGCTCGGAGACCGCACCCCTCTCAGAGACCGCACTCACCTCAGCGACCTCCACGACCTCGCCGTCGTCGTCGAAATCGAACAGGGCGACGAGTCCGCTCGTGTCGGCTCGGGCCGCCGCTAGTGTGACGGCAGCCGGCGCCGCGGTAGGAGGCGTGACGGCAGCCGGCGTCACGGCAGCGGCCGCCGCGGTGGCGAGCGGCATCGCGGCACCCCGTGCGCCACCGCCCGGCCCGTCGTCGTTGCTGCGGTCGTCGACGCCGCGGTCGTCGTCGTTGCCGCGGTCGTCGACGCCGCGGTCGTCGTCGATGCCGCGGTCGTCGTCGGGCACGAGCCGGGCGAAGGCCGAAGGCTGCTCGTCGTCGTTCTGCACGGCGGTCAGCACGACCTGTGTGCTTGCTCGCGAGACGGCGAGCACGAGCATCCGCAACTCGTCGCCGAGCACCTCTGCGCGAGCATCGACGTCGGCAACGGATTGTGCGGCTACGACCGCGCTCAGCCGATCGGGGTGCAGCAGCGAGCCGCGCAGACGTAGGTTGGGCCAGACCGACTCCTGCAGGCGCGCCACGACGACGACCTCGAACTCGGCCCCGATGACGCCGTTCGGTGTCGACACGACCACCGCGTCGCCGGCCGAGCGTGGTGAGAGCGAGTCTTCGGCCACCTCGGCCTCGAGCAACCCGACGAAGAAGTCGCCGGCGGGCCGATTGGGCGTGCGCTCGACGAATCGCTTCGCCGCCGTGAAGACTCCGACCACGCCGTCGAGATACCGATTGGCTTCGTCGGCGAGGATTCCGGAGCCCTGCGCCTGCTTCGCCCACACCGTGCCCAGCCGACTGCCGCTGAACAGCAGCCAGAGCAGCTCTTCGGCGCTGGCTCCGTGCTGGTCGAGCGTGCGCACCCGGTGCAGCAGCTCCGCCAGGCGCGCAACGCGCCGCGCGGGTGCCGAATCGATGGTGGCGAGACGACCGGGGTTCTCGAGGGCATCCCGCAGCAGTTGCTCGGCCGTGCGGTGACCATCGCCGGCCAGTTCTTCTTGCCGAAGCGACAGGCGCAGGCGCCGAAGCGAGACACCGTCGAGACCGCCGAAGGGGCCGAGCAACAGGTCGGAGACACGATCGTCGGTCAGCTCGAGCGCGCCGGTGGCGAGCATCACCGCCATCAGCAGGTGGCGGGCGGCATAGTCGTCGCGCAGTGCGATTCCGCCCGTGGTCGTGCTGGTCGGCACCTCGGCGAGCGCAAGGCCTCGGGTCATCGACGACAGCAGCGCGCCCGAGCGAACCACGACGGCCATATCGCCCCACGGCACTCCGCGCAGCAGGTGGTGCTCACGCAGCAGATGCGCGATGGCGGCGATCTCGCCCGCACTGGAGGTGGCGAGAATACGACGCACGGGCTCAACCTCGGCCCGAGCCGAGGCGGCCGACCGCGCCGCGCGCTGCCGACCGGCGGCCGCAGCCCCGATGCGGGTCGTCGCCCGGTCGACGAGGCTCCGGATGCCCGGCCCGTGCCGATAGACCGTCGTCAGGTACAGCGGCTCGGCTGCCGGCACCGCGAGCACCGACCCCAAGCGGCCGAGCCCGTCTTTCTCGCCGCCACGGAACGTGTTCGTCGCCACGTCGGGATCACCGAACGCCACCACAGCGACCCCACGGCGAGCGAGCGTAGACAAGAAGTTCACCGCGCCAGCAGAGAGTTCTTGAAAGTCGTCTACCACGATCATCCGCACACCGGCCAGCACCCCGAGCTCCCCCTGTACGACCGCGAGTCGCGCAGCCGCAATGAGTTCGGCGGCGTCGAGGTGCGTGTCGGCCAGCCCGGCCACTACTTCGCCGTATTCTGCAGCGAACTCGCCGGCGGCCACCCACTCGGGCACGCCGTGCTGCCGGCCGAGCTCGCTCAGCTCGTGCGGCGACACACCGTCTTCGGTGGCGCGCATCATCAGTTCGCGCAGCTCGGTACGAAAGCCGCGCAACGCACGAACGTCGGCGGTCAGCGGATGGGGCCACTGCGGCCCGCTGCCGCCCGGATCCGATGCCTCAGCCTCGTGCCCGGCGAGCATCTCGGCGATGATGCGGTCGTGCTCCGCTCCCGTCAACAGAGAAGGAGCGGCAGCACCCGAAGCAGTGGCCGCCGCCTGCACGATCTGGAAGGCGAGCGAGTTGACCGTTCGCGCCATCGGCCCGTTGGTCGGAACAGCCAGCCGCAGCGCCAGCCGGTCGCGCAATCGCGTCGCAGCGAGCCGTGTCGGGGTGAGCGCGATGATCTGCGACGGACGAAGGCCCCGGCGCAGCACCCGATCGGCGACGAGCTCGACGAGAGTGCGTGTCTTGCCCGAGCCGGGTGCGCCGATGACGGCAACGGTCACGCCGTCGGCGAGGTCGACCACGGCCCGCTGCGAGGCGTCGAGCGGCGCGGCTTCGGGAGTAGTCACGACAGCTAAGCTATCGCCACCCGCCGACAGCCGGCACGTGTTCGCTCACGGCGAGGGCCGCAGGGGGCGTGAGGGCGCTGCCGGGCATCCGATCTGCCGTAATCTTCTTGAGGTGGGCACACTGGAACACTCCGGCGGCCCGCGACACATCAACGTTGAAAGGCACACCTGGTGGAAATTCGTATCGGCATTGCACAATCTCCTCGCGAACTGAGCTTCGAATCGAGCCAGTCGCCCGAAGAAATCGAGCAGACCGTTTCTGAGGCCCTTGCCACCGGCACCGGTCACCTGTCGCTGAAAGACACCAAGGGCAAGCTGTACCTTGTTCCCGTCGTCGGCCTGTCGTACGTCGAGATCGGTTCTGAAGAGAACCGTCGCATCGGATTCGTCGGCTAGCCGCCGAGCGAGTCTCTCAGCACCATGGAACTGCTCTTCGTCATTCTGGCCGGCCTCATCATGGGCGGCGTGGCGCGTTACCTCTTTCCGCTGCGTGACACCCACGGGGTCGTGCTGTTGCCCGCCGTCGGCGCCATCACCTCCGCTGTCATCTGGGAGATACTGACCTGGCTGGGCTGGGCCTGGAGCGACGGCTGGATCTGGGTCGTCACGCTCGTGGTGACCGCTCTCGTCGTGGGCATCACGGCTCCGGTACTCGGGCGAGTGCGGCGCGACCACGATCGCGCCCAGCTCACCGCGCTACTGTCGCGTAAGGCCCGCGCCTGAGCGACCAGCAGCTCGCGCACGTACTCGAACGCGCTGCGCAGCTCGACGCCGACGACCACCTCGCGGTCTATCGCGAGTTATTCGTCGGTGTCGACGCAGCTGCGGAGGGCGGCGCTGCCGCCTCCGCCGACGTCGTCGTCTCGTACCTCGACGGCAACTCGCTCGGTCGCCCGCTGAAGACCGTGGGGCCTCTGCTCGCCGCCTTTGTCGAGGGCGCCTGGGGCGGCCGCCTCATCCGCGGCTGGGACGAGCAGTGGATGCGCCTGCCCACCCTCATCGCAGACGAACTCGCCGCGGCCTGCCTCGGAGCCGCCTCGGGTCAGACGCTCATCGGCGACTCGACCACCGTGCTGCTCTACAAGATGCTGCGGGCGTGCGCCGCGGCCCGACCCGACCGCACCGAGATCGTGGTCGACACCGACAACTTTCCCACCGACCGGTACCTCGTGGAGGGCATCGCTGCCGAGCGCGGCCTCACCGTGCGCTGGATCACCACCGCACCCGACTCGGGTCTCACCACCGACCAGCTCGCTGCCGCCGTAGGGCCGCAGACCGCCGTCGTTCTGGTCAGCCACGTCGCCTATCGCTCCGGGTACCTCACCGACCTTGCCGAGCTGACGAGCATCGCCCACGAGGCCGGCGCGCTCGTCGTCTGGGATCTCTGCCACTCGGTCGGCAGCGTTCCCCTCGAACTCGACGCAGCAAACGTCGATGTCGCCGTCGGATGCACGTACAAATACCTCAACGGCGGCCCGGGTTCCCCGGCCTTCGTCTATGTGCGGCGAGACCTTCAAGGTGAGTTGCGGCAGCCCGTGCAGGGCTGGTTCGGGCATGCCGATCCGTTCGCCATGGGCCCGGGCTACGAGCCGGCCGCGGGCATGGCCCGCTTTCAGAGCGGTACTCCGCCGGTGATCGGCATGCTCGCGATGCGCGAGATGATCGCGCTCATCGGGCAGGCGGGCATCCATTCGGTGCGCGCGAAGTCTGTGGCGCTGACCGAGTTCACGATCGAATTGACCGACGAACTGCTGACTCCGCTCGGCGTGGTGATCACGTCGCCCCAAGACGCTGGGCGCCGCGGCAGTCACGTCACCCTCGATCATCCGGAGTTTCGGCGGGTCGTCGCCGAGTTATGGCAGCAGGGCGTGCTTCCCGACTTCCGCGCGCCGTTCGGGCTGCGCGTGGGCCTCTCGCCGCTCTCGACCAGCTTCACTGAGCTGGCGACGGGCCTGCTCGCCGTGCGCGCGGCGCTCCAGTCGCCCGCGGGCTGAGTACTACGCGGTGAGGCCGAGGCCGTCCATGCGCCGGCTGTGGTTCGCGATGAGTTCAGTGAAGACCGGCTCGATGCGCTGCTCGTCCGTGCGAACGTTGCCGCTGTGGTGGATGGCCGAACGCGCCACGAGCAGCGTGTCACCGACGAGGCGCCGACCCCAAACCGCAAGCCGCGAGCCGAGCGTGGCGTCTTCGGAGATGGCATCGCCGAGCAGCGTTTCGATGCCTTCGCGACCCGAAGGCGAGCTGACGATACGCGCGACCTTGGGCCCCACGTCGCCGTCGATTCCGGCGGCGAGCAGCACGAAGAAGTCGTCGAGAATGCCGGCGGTGAGATAAACACTGGTGAGTGACTCGTACCAGTCCGAACCGCGCACCACGTCGTTGTAGTGCTCGATGGCGGGGGCGAACTGAGCCATGACCACTGACGATTCGCCGACCAGCCGGCGAAGCTCGGCGACGAGCTTCTCGTGCTTCTCGAGCGCAAAGCCCGAGGCCGGGCCGAGCACCTCTTTCGCGGCCACGGTGGGCGCCAGCATGACGGTTCTCGCCAGCGCCTCGAAAATGGAGAGCTGGATGTACGCGGCCTGCCCGAGGTAGGGAATCACCTCGGGAGTGATCTCTGCGAGGTTGACGCGCAGCGTCTGGTCAGCGGGCCGCCGAGGCTTCAGCCGAGGAACCTCGAGGCGCGCCGCTGGGCGCTTAAAAACGTCGAACACGGCCCCGAGTCTACCGGCTCGGTCTGAGGCTCACCGATCGGGCTCGAGCGGCATTCATGCCTCCGGGGGAATATGTGCGTTCGCCTGAGGCGTGACCGAACCGAGGGCGCCGTGCGTCGTTTCGCACCTGGCGACCGGATGCACGGCTAAACTGAACGTGCCCTGACACGAATCGGGGCATCCTACGCCCCGCCAGGCGCCATCGCCGGCCACCACCGCTGCCCACGTCTTGCAGCACGATCTCCTCGGGCGTAGCCCATCATGACAGGGCCCTCACACTGTGACTTTCACTGAAGCAGAATCCAACGAACCCATAACGACAGACCCGAGCGAAGACGATCTCATCGAGATCGACTTCATCGCCCCCGACCCGCTCTCCGAGGCCGCGCCCGTCCTCGAGACGACGTTCAGTGATCTGTTGGTCGAACAAGACCTCGTCGACGCGCTGGCGTCGAAGGGCATCATCCACGCCTTCCCCATCCAGGTGCAGACCATTCCCCTGGGTCTCGAGGGGCAAGACATCATCGGTCAGGCCAAGACCGGTACCGGCAAGACGCTCGGCTTCGGGCTGCCGCTGCTGCAGGAACTCGGCCCGAACCCCGAGCCCGGTGTGCAGGCGCTTGTCGTCGTGCCGACCCGCGAACTCGCAGTACAGGTCACCGAAGACCTCCAGCTCGCTGCAAAGAACCGCCCGACCACGGTGATCGCCATCTATGGCGGCAAGGCGTACGAGGGCCAGATCGAGCAGCTCAAAGCCGGCGCGCAAGTCGTCGTCGGCACCCCCGGCCGCCTGCTCGACCTCGCCGGCCAGCGCCTGCTCTCCCTCGCGAACGTGCGTGTCATGGTGCTCGACGAGGCCGACAAGATGCTCGACCTCGGCTTTCTCGCCGACGTCGAGAAGCTCTTCGCTCAGACCCCGGCCGGGCGCCACACGATGTTGTTCTCGGCCACGATGCCCGGCCCCGTCGTCGCGCTCGCCCGTCGCTTCATGAGCCGCCCCATCCATATTCGCGCGACCGATCCCGACGAGGGCCTGACGCAGGCGAACATCAAGCACGTCGTGTACCGCGCCCACAACCTCGACAAAGACGAGGTCATCGCGCGCATCCTGCAGGCCAACGGCCGCGGAAAGACCGTCATCTTCACCCGCACCAAGCGCGCGGCAGCAAAGCTCGTCGACGAGTTGAACGACCGCGGCTTCAACGCCGCCGCCGTGCACGGCGACCTCAACCAAGAGCAGCGCGAGCGCGCGATGGCCGCCTTCAAGGCCGGCAAACGCGACGTGCTCATTGCAACCGATGTTGCCGCTCGCGGAATCGACGTCAACGACGTGACCCACGTCATCAACCACACCATTCCCGAAGACGAGAAGACCTACCTGCACCGCGCCGGGCGCACCGGTCGCGCCGGCAAGACCGGAATCGCCGTCACCTTCGTCGACTGGGACGACATGCACAAGTGGGCGCTCATCAACCGCGCGCTCGAGATGGGCCAGCCCGAGCCGGTCGAGACCTACTCCTCATCACCGCACCTGTTCTCGGACCTCGACATTCCGGTCGGCGTGAAGGGCCGGCTCAAGCCGACTCCCGCCGCGAAGGGTCCTGAGGCCGGCACTCGGCCGCCGCGCGGCCCGCGCGAGGGCGGCAGCCAGGGCGGCGGTCGTGCATCGGGTTCGGGCTCGAGCAGCCAGGGCGGCGGTCGTGGCAATTCGAGCAGCCAGGGCGGCGGCACGTCTGACGCGGACTCCGCCGCATCCCGCGACGGCGCGGCTCGCCCCCCACGCTCACGCAATCGTCGTCGTCACGGCGCTGCCGAGGGCGGCCCGGGCTCGGTGACGACAGTCGACGGCGGCGGGATGACCGGCAGCACCACCGCGGTCAGTTTCTCAGGCGGCGAGGCGTCTGCCGCGACATCCACCCCCGCGGGCACAGGCGCCGCGAGCACAGGCGCCGCGAGCACAGACGCCGCGAGCTCCTCTGAGACCCACGGCAGCACCGGCCACGGGTCGAGTGAGCACCACGACGGCAACAGCGCGCCGCGCCGGCGCAACCGCTCGCGCAACCGCGCGCCGCGCGCCGAGTAACCGCCGAGCATCCCCTTCATGGCCCGCACAATGTCAGCGTCATCATGAGCGGCCTGTCACGCGCCGCCACCATCGCAGCACCTCCCGCCACCTCGGGCCCCGAAGCCGGACTCACCCCGGGCGAGGTGGTGAAGCTGCACGCTCTGCGGCGCATGAAGCTCATCGCCACCGGGCTGCTGGTGCTGATGGCGCTGATCTTCGCGGTGTCGTTTGCGCTGCAGGGGCGCTACCCGTGGCTGCAGTACGTGCGCGCCGCGAGCGAGGGCGGAATGGTCGGCGCCCTGGCGGACTGGTTCGCGGTGTCGGCTCTGTTCCGGCATCCGTTCGGGCTGAAGATTCCGCACACCGCGATCATCCCGACGCGTAAGAACGAAATCGGGGCGAGCCTCGGCGAGTTCGTCGAAGAGAACTTTCTCTCCGAGGCCGTCGTGCGCGAGAAGCTTGCATCGGTGGGTGTTTCTCGGGTAGTGGGCAGCTGGCTCGCCACCCCGAAGAACGCAAAACGCCTCACCGACGAGCTCGCCAGTGCGGCACAGGGGGCAATGGCGCTGCTGAGCGACGACGACATTCGCACCGTCATCGAAGGGCTTGCCCGCACGCATCTGGTCGATCGCGACTGGTCGCCCGAGATCGGCTCGCTTGCCGAGAAGATCGTGGCGTCGGGGCACCATCACCTCGCCGTCGATCTGCTGATCGACCGGGCCGAGGAGTGGCTGGCCCGCAATCCCGAAGCGTTCACTGAGCTCGTGTCGAAGCGGCTACCGAGCTGGATACCGTCGTTCGTCGACCGCATCGTCGACGAACGCGTCTACTACGAGGCGCTGAAGTTCGTGCAAGCCGTGCAGCACGACCCGAATCACCGCTTGCGTCTCGCCCTCGACGACTACCTGCGCCAGCTGGCGACCGATCTGCAGCACGATCCGGTGATGCGCGATCGCCTCGAGGCGGCCAAGGCGCAGCTCATCGACGACCCGCGCCTGCGCGAGATCGCCTCGCTCGCGTGGCAGTCGCTCAAAGACGCGCTGGTCTCGTCGCTGGCGAACCCCGACAGCCCGCTGCGGCATACCGCAGAGTCGACCTTCATCGACACCGGGCTGCGCTTACAGACGGATGCTCTGCTCGCCTCGAAGGTCGACGCCTGGGTCGCGAACGCCGCCGCCCATCTCGTAGCGAACTACCGTCACGACATCGCGGCCGTGATCTCTGAGACGGTCGAGCGCTGGGACGGCGCCGAGACCAGCCAGAAGATCGAACTCCAGGTCGGTAAAGATCTGCAGTTCATCCGCATCAACGGCACCGTGGTCGGCTCCCTCGCCGGCCTCGCCATCTTCACCGTGGCCCAGGCCCTGCTCGCCCTAGCCGGCTGACCTCCGCCGCTCCACTCGGCTGACCTCCGCCGCTCCACTGTGCGCAGAAGCACCTGTTCGCGAGATCTTGGGTGCTTGTGCGCAAATTCGGCGAGGTCGGCGAGGGGAGCGAGAAGGCGAGGGGGGCGAGAAGGCGAAGGGGGCGAGAGGGCGAAGGGCGTCGAGCTGGAGCCGGTCAGAGGGTGCGGGCGGGCTCGCCGCCGGCGGGGGCTGACCCCGAGGTGCGGCTTCCGTAGACGGGCGGCGTGCCGGTGGCGCGGGTGATGATGCGCTCGAGCACCTCAGGCGAGGTGCGGTTCTCACCCAGGCGGTTGGGCTTGCCCTCGCCGTGGTAGTCGCTCGACCCGGTCACCACGAGGCCGAACTTCGCAGCGAGCTCGTAAAGCCGCTCCTTGCCGTCGGGCGTGTTCTGGCGGTGTTCGATTTCGAGACCGAAGAGCCCGGCATCCACCAGCTTGCGCAGCCGCGCCTCTGGCACGACTCGCTCTCGGCCGCCGGTACCGGGATGCGCGAGCACCGGCACTCCCCCGGCGGCGACGACCAGCTCGACACCGGCAAGCGGCGTCGGGGCGTAGTGCGGCTGAAAATACCCGGCCCGCCAGTGCAGAATGCCCTGAAACGCCTGACTGCGGTTCTCGGCTAGCCCCTTCGCCACGAGCGCGTCGGCGATGTGCGGCCGGCCGACCGTCGCGCCTTCTGTGGTCTGCGCGAGCACGTCTTGCCAGGTGAGGTCGTAGTCGCGGCCGATGCGATCGACGATTCGTTCGGCGCGGGCGAGCCGGGCATCCCGAATCGTTTCGGTCTCGGCCAGCAGCGCCGGGTTCGCGGGGTCGATGAGGTAGGCCAGAACGTGAATGCTCGTGTGTTCGAGCCGGGTGCTCAACTCCATACCCGGAATGAAGGTGAGGTCGAAATCGTGCGCCGCCTGGGCAGCGGATGCCCAGCCCGCCGTCGTATCGTGATCGGTGAGCGCGATCGTTCCGAGCCCCGCTTCGCTCGCCGACCGAATGACGTCATAGGGCGTTTCGGTTCCGTCTGACGCGCTGCTGTGCGTGTGCAGATCGATGGGTGCGCCAAAGGCGGGTGCGGCGTCGGGCATACCTCATCGTATGCCGTTCTGGCGAGGTGGCCTTCCGTGCCGCCGCGCGCGACAATGGAGTATGGCTGAACAGACCGACACCGCACCCCGCGCCACCTCGAACCGCTCCACCACGCCCGGCTCGGACTCCTTCAAGCAGTACATCTCGAGCAACTGGGCCGAACGAACGGATGTTCTGCCCCCGGCCCGCGACGAGGCCGCCTTTGCGGCCGAACGCCGCGCCCGTCTTTCGGCGAAGTACCCGGGCAAGCGGCTCATCATTCCCGCCGGCCGGCTGAAGCAGCGCTCGAACGACACCGACTTTCCGTTCCGCGCGCACACGGTGTTCAGCTACCTCACTGGGTGGGGCTCGGATTCCGAGCCCGGCGCGGTGCTGGTGCTCGAGCCCGTGGCCGAGTCCGAATCCGAATCCGAATCCGAGTCTGGTGCCGGCGCGGCCGGTCACGACGCCGCGCTCTACTTTCGCGAGCGCGCCGGCCGAGACTCCGACGAGTTCTACGCGAACCCCGAGATCGGCGAATTCTGGATCGGGCCGCGCCCGTCACTGGCTCAGGTCGCCGCCGATCTCGCCCTGACCGCCCACGGCATTGCCGACCTCGATGCGGTTCTCGAAGCCGTCGATGGCGACACCCTGATCATCCGGGAGGCCGATCCCGAGCTGACGGCGCTTGTCGATGCTCGTGTCGCCGCCGCAGTCATCGAGGCGCAAGACGAGGCGGCCCTGCCGACCATCGCGTTCAGCCCCGCATCCGGCGAGAAAGAGGAGGTCGACGAGTCGGCCCAGCTCGAGCAAGACCTCTCAGAGATGCGCCTCGTGAAAGACGAATACGAGATCGGCCAGATGCGCCTCGCCATCGCGGCGACCGCCGCGGGCTTCGACGACATCATCCGCGACTTCGCCCGCATCACCGCTCACGAGCGCGGCGAGCGTCTGGTCGAGGGCGTGTTCAATTCCCGTGCCCGTGCCGACGGCAACGCGGTGGGCTACGACACCATCGCCGCCTCGGGCCCGCACGCGTGCATCCTGCACTGGACCCGCAACGACGGCCCCGTCGTACCCGGCGACCTCATGCTCGTCGACGCCGGGGTCGAACTCGACTCGTACTACACCGCCGACATTACGCGCACGCTGCCGGTCAGCGGCACGTACAGCCCCGAACAGCGGATGATCTACGAAGCCGTTCGGGAGGCCGCCGACGCCGCCTTCGCCATCGTGCGCCCCGGCATTCGCTTCCGTGAGATCCACGCTACGGCGATGGGCGTCATCGCCCGCAAGACCGCCGAGTGGGGCCTGCTGCCTGTGTCGGCCGAAGAGGCCGTTCAGCCGCAGAACCAGCAGCACCGCCGCTACATGGTGCACGGCACGAGTCACCACCTCGGCCTCGACGTGCACGACTGCGCCAAGGCGCGGCGCGAAATGTACCTCGACGGTGTGCTCGAGGCGGGCATGGTGTTCACCATCGAGCCCGGCCTCTACTTTCAGCCCGACGACCTGACCGTGCCCGAGTCGTTCCGCGGCATCGGCGTGCGCATCGAAGACGACATTCTCGTCACCCCCACCGGCGCCGAGAACCTCTCCGCGGCCATCCCCCGCACCGCCGACGACGTCGAGGCGTGGGTGAGCGCAGCGGGCGCCCTGAACGGGCGCTCGCTCTAAGCGCGGCACGCTCGCCCGCCTCCGCCCCTGACTCTCACCCACTCTTCCTCCGTCGAGTTTGCGCAGAAGCACCCAAATCCGCCCGGTTGGGTGCTTCTGCGCAAAACCGATGTTCCGGAGAGGGCGAGGAACAGGGGGGGCGGGAAACAGGGGGCGGGATCAGGAGGGCGGGGGCGGGGGGTCGGAAACGGGCGCGGGCGGCGGGTCGGAGGGATGCGCGGGGGCCGGCGGGGGCGTGAAACCTGAGGAAGGCGCCGGGGTCGAAGCAGCGGCACCCCAGGCCGAACCGGGCGCCACGAGGTTGCGGGCGCGGTTCGCCACGTCGGGGTCGGCGATGATCTGGTAGCTCGTGGCGATGACCTGGATGTTCGAGGTGAAGTCGCGCCGCCGCCGGTTCAGCGCATACGACACGATGCCGAACAGCACACCGAACCCGGCGCCGATCAGCACCGCGGCCACGACGAACGACACCGACGTGCCCGTGGGTGAGAAGATCACCAGCAACAGCCCGATGAACAGCCCAAGCCACGCCCCCGTGAACGCACCGGCCAGCGCGCCGCGCCCGTAACTCAGCTTGCCCGTCACGACCTCGACGGTCTTGAGATCGCTGCCCACGATAGCGATGCGGCTCACGGGAAAGTCCGCCTTCGCCAAGACATCTACTGCTGCCTGTGCCTCTTCGTACGTCTCGCAGGTGAGCACCACGTCGCCGCGCGGCATACGCGGCGCCTGGCGTGAGCCGCGGCCTGAAACGGGCATCTGATTGGTCACATGTTCAGTCTTTCACGAGCATCCGTCGCCCGCACAGAACACCGACGGCCTAGCATTCAGATTGACGCACTAAGTTTGATTTGTGAGTGCCACCAGAGTCTTCGTCGCCAGATTGGCCGGGTGCACCGTCTTCGACCCCGCGGGCGACCGCCTGGGCAAGGTGCGCGACGTTCTCGTGGTCTACCGAAACAACGATTCGCCTCGGCTCGTCGGCCTCATCGTGGAGATTCCGGGCAAGCGCCGCGTATTCGTGAGCATCGGCCGCGTGACCAGCATCGGCAGCGGCCAGATCATCACCACTGGCCTCATGAACGTGCGCCGCTTCGAGCAGCGCGGTGGCGAAGTGCGTGTCATTGCCGAGATTCTCGGCCGCAAGGTGGCCTTCGTCGACGGCTCGGGTGAGGGCACCATCGAAGACGTCGCCATCGAGCAGTCGGGTCCCGGCGAATGGAGCGTGTCGCAGCTCTTCGTGCGCCGCCCGAAGACGAGCGCGAGCCCGTTCGGCAAGGGCCCGACGGTCTTCGCCACCTGGAGCGAGGTGCGCGAGCAGGGCAAGTCTGCGCAGTCGCAGTCGGCCGAACAGCTCATCGCAACCTACGGCGACATGAAGCCCGCCGACCTTGCCAACACGCTGCTCGACCTGCCGCAGGGCCGCCGGCTCGAGGTGGCAGAAGAGCTTCCGGATGCCCGGCTCGCCGATGTGCTCGAAGAGATGCCCGAGAGCGACCAGGTCGAGATCATGAACCAGCTCGACGACACCCGCGCCGCCGACGTGCTCGACCAGATGCAGCCGGATGACGCGGCAGACCTCATCGCGCAGTTCTCCGAAGTTCGCGGCGAGGCGCTCCTCAAGCTGATGCAGCCCGAAGAGGCCGACGACGTGCGTATGCTGCTCGCGTATGCGCCGGATACCGCGGGTGGCCTGATGACCACCGAGCCCATCATCGTGTCGGCCGACGCCACCGTGGCCGAAGGGCTCGCGCTCATCCGGCGGCACGAATTGGCTCCCGCGCTCGGCGCGGCGATCTGTGTGACGCTTCCGCCCTACGAGCCGCCGACGGGCCGGTTTCTGGGCATGGTGCACTTTCAGCGCATGCTGCGCTACCCGCCGCATGAACGCCTCGGCGCGCTCGTCGACGACGGGCTCGACCCCGTCACGGCTGAGACGAGTGCGGCTGAAGTCTCGCGCATCCTGGCGAGTTATAACCTGGTCTCGGTTCCCGTCGTCGACGAGAACCATCGATTGGTCGGGGTGGTGACCATTGACGATGTTCTCGACTACCTGCTGCCCGACGACTGGCGAAGTCACGACGAAGGCGAACACACCCCAGTAAACCGCGGAAGGAGATCACCCAATGGCACGCACCTCGCCCAATCGAACTCCTGACGCGCGGTTAGACGCCCCGAAGGGCATGCGCACGCGGGTGCTCCCCGCGCGCCGAACCAGTCGCGACCGCTTCGGCCGCTCGACCGAGGCGATCGCCCGCGGAATGGGCACTCCGTGGTTTCTCATCATTCTGACCGGGTTCGTGGTGCTCTGGATCGGGTTCAACACCTACGGCCCCGAGAACCTGCGCTTCGACTCGGCGGCCATCGGGTTCACGGCGCTGACCCTGATTCTGTCGTTGCAGGCGTCGTACGCGGCCCCGCTCATCCTGCTCGCCCAGAACCGGCAAGACGACCGCGACCGGGTGCAGATCGAGCAAGACCGCCAGCGCGCCGAACGTAACCTCGCCGACACGGAATACCTGGCACGTGAGGTCGTGGCGCTGCGCCTGGCGATGCAAGACATGGCGAGCAAAGACTTCATTCGCGCAGAGCTCAAGGCGCTGCTCGAAGAGCTGACGGCCGACGACGAGGCGAAGCAGACCGGGAGTGCCTGAGTTCGGTGCGCCGGGCGGGCCGCCAGAGACCGGCGTGCCGGGCGGGCCGCTGGAAACTGGCGTGCCGGTCGAACCCCTGGCCGACGCCGTGCGCGCGGCACTGGGCCGCGTACTCGACCCCGAGATTCGCAAACCCATCACCGAGCTCGACATGGTGGGCGACGTGACGGTCGACGAGGGCGGTGCGGCGTTGGTGAACGTGAAGCTCACGATCGTCGGATGCCCGGCGGCCGACACCATCGAACGCGACGTTCGGGCGGCCACACTGGGCGTCACGGGGGTGACGGCCGCGAACATCCACGTCTCCGTGATGACCCGCGACGAACGAGCCGCGCTCACCGAGAAGCTGCGCGGCCCGGGTGGGGCGCGCCAGATGCAATTCGGTGCGGACTCCCTCACCCGTATCTACGCCGTCACGAGCGGTAAGGGCGGGGTAGGCAAGTCCACGCTCACCGCCAACCTCGCCGCAGCGCTGGCGGCGCGCGGGCTGGCCGTGGGCATCGTGGATGCCGACGTCTACGGGTTCTCGATTCCGGGCATCCTGGGCCTCGTTCGCGACGGCGCCGCGCAGAAGCCGACCCGAGTCGACGACATGATTCTGCCGCCCGTCGGGTTCGGCGTGAAAGTCATCTCGATCGGCATGTTCGTCGACGACAACGCCGCCGTGGCCTGGCGCGGCCCCATGCTTCATCGCACGATTCAGCAGTTTTTGACCGACGTGTACTTCGGCGACCTCGACGTGCTGCTGCTCGACCTTCCGCCCGGAACCGGCGACGTGGCGATCTCGGTGGGGCAGCTGCTGCCGCACGCCGAGGTGCTCGTGGTGACCACCCCGCAGCCGGCCGCCGCGGATGTCGCCGAGCGCTCGGGCGTCGTGGCGCGGCAGACCGGGCAGAAGATCGTGGGCGTCATCGAGAACATGGCGGGGCTGCCACAGCCTGACGGCAGCGTGCTCGAGCTGTTCGGTTCGGGCGGTGGCGCCGAGGTGGTGCGGCGGCTGTCGGCCGGTCAGGATGCTCCCGTGCCCCTGCTCGCCTCGATTCCCCTGAGCGTGGCCCTGCGCGCCGGCGGCGACACGGGCGCCCCGATCGTGCTCACCGACCCGCTCGACCCCGCTGCCGTCGCCATCCTGCACGTAGCGGACCAGCTCGCCGCCCGCCCACGCGGCCTCGCCGGCCTCAAGCTCCCCGTCTCCCCCCGCTGACCCTAGAACTCAGTGGCCAGGGCCGCGGGAGCGGAGCCGCGTATCTTCGAGGTCGAGCATGGCCTGCGCCTCGGTGAGCACCCGCGAGGTGTAGGCGCCGCGACTGCGCGCCTCGAGCAGCGCGGTGCGTTCCGTCTCCATCACCACGAGCCGCAGCTCGCGGTAGAGCTGGTGCGGGGTCTCGTCGGTTCCGCTGCTGAGCTGCCGCGACCTCTCCCACGCCAGCTCGGTGCGCAAGAACGACGACTGCCGCACCCGCTCCACCACGTCGGGGTCGACCGGAGTCGTCTCGCCGAGCGCTCCCCCGGGGTCGTCGAGCACCTCCAGCCCCTTGTTGCTGATCTCATCGAGCAGCAGGGCCAGCTCGCGGCGGTCTTCGACCACATCGATACCCTGGATGCCCACCAGCCTGATCACGGCAGGCAGGGTACTGCCCTGCACGACCAGCGTGAGGAACGCCACCGTGAACGCGATGAGAATGAGCTGGTCTCGATACGGAGTGTCTTCGGGCAGCGACTGCGCGGCGGCGAGCGTCACCACCCCGCGCATTCCCGACCAGCCGAGCACGACTCCCCCGCGCCAGTCGATGCCCTCGGTTCGCAGCTGTTCGAGATCGGAGCGGCGGATCATGTACAGCCGCTCGGCTCGTCGTAGCCGGCGGCGCCCCCGGGCATCCCGAATCGGAATCGTATGCAGGTAGTCGAGGTGCAAGCGCCGTCGCAGCGTGACCTTCTCGGCGTGCTGCGCCCTCAGCCGCAATCCGAGCACCAGAGGCCCCGCCCAGACGAAGCGCAACACGATGAGGGCGATGGTCGCCAGCACTCCGATGCCGATCGCCGGCCAGACGCCGAGTTCGCCGGGGTCATCGGTGACGTGGTCGATGAGCGGACGAATCTCGAGCCCGATCAGCAGAAACACGCCGCTTTCGAGAAAGAACTGCACCGTGCGCCAGTTGATGCGGTCGCTGATTCTCGACTGTGCGCTGAACCGGGCGGGCGCGGCGTGCCCGGTGTAGAGGCCCGCCACCACGACGGCGAGCACTCCGGATGCCCCGAGCCCCTCTGCCGGCATGAACGCGACGAACGGCACGGCGAACGAGATGGCGGTGTCGAGCACGGGATCATTCAGCTTCGACCGCACGAACACGGTCACGAAGCCCGCGACCAGGCCCATCGCGATGGCGACGACCACCGCGAAGATGAAGTCGGTCACGCCCTCCCACGGGCTCGACAGCGCGCCGACCGCGGCCGCCGTGGCGGTGCGCAGCAGCACGAGCGCCGTCGCGTCGTTGACCAGCCCCTCGCCCTCGAGCACCGTGAGCAGTCGCGGCGGCAGCCCGAGCCGACGACCCACCGATGTTGCCGCGACAGCGTCGGGCGGGCTGATGATCGCACCCAGGGCGATCGCCGCCGCCAGGTTCAGGTCGGGCAGCATCGTGTAGAGCAGAAAGCCGGTACCGAAGGCCGTGATGAGCACCAGAACCACCGAGAGCGACGTGATCGTGCCGAGGTTGCGCCGAAAGTCGACCACCGGCACGCTAATCGCCGCGGCGTAGAGAATGGGTGGCAGCAGCCCGTCGAGAATCCACTCGTGCGGAATCTCGATCGACGGAACACCCGGCAGATACGACAGGCCGACACCCACAACGACGAGGATGATCGGCGCAGCCACCCCGAGCCGCTTCGAAAACGCGGCCACCGCGACGATCACAGAGACACCGACGACCGCGTAGATCCCCAGTTCCATGCGTTTCAGTTTACCGCGGAGTCTGTGAGTACTCACACGAAGGCGCACAGCGACGCGCCTCGACGCCCTCGACGCGGTAGCGGCACCCGTCGGTGAGCGCGACGCCGACATGAACTCCGTCAACCGCCGATCAGGCGGTGGCGAGGGGTGTCGAGTCGGCTAGGTCGCGGCCGGAGGTAGTACGGCGGAAAGCGGGCGGCTCAGGTCGCTTCGGAGTCGTACGGCGACAGCGGCATAGCCACCCCGTCGGTACCATTCGCCGCGGCGGCCGCCTCGAGCTTCTTCTTGCGCTGCAAGTACGCCGGTTCGGGGCGCGTCAACGTCACCGGAACGGCGTCGCCCTCCGGCGCGGGCGGGGCAGCGCTCACAGCAGGAGCTAGGGCCGAAGCCGCCATGGGCGCCGACGGCTTCACGGGCGAAGGCGCCGCCTCAGCCGGGTCTTCGAGCAGGGCATCACGAATGATGCGGCGCGGGTCGTACTGGCGAGGGTCGAGCTTCTTCCACTCGACCTCGTCGAAGTCGGGACCCATCTCTTCTTTCATGCGCGACTTCGCGTCATTCGTGAAGCCACGGATCTGCTTCACGAACGCGGCCAGCTTGCTGGCGTAGAGCGGCAAGCGCTCAGGGCCGATCACAAAAGCGGCGATAACGCCGACGATGATCAGCTTCTCGAAGGTCAACCCGAACATGACTCCACCATACCCTCTCGCCCCTGCGAGCCTTCGGGGAGCAGACCCAGACGTAACCTAAACTTCACACCGGAGGCCACAACTTTTGTCTAAAGAGACCAACTGGAAGTACGCAGAAGACTTCGTCACTGAACCCGCCGTCATCGCGGCAGCGCGAGCACACGCGCTCGAGCTCGGCGTCGAGTCGGTGTCTCCGGGCATCGGCGCGCAGCTCGCGGTGCTCGCCAGCACCTCCGCCGCGAAAACCATCGTCGAGATCGGCACCGGCGTCGGCGTCTCCGGGCTGTGGATGTTCGCGGGCGCCCCGCAGGCCACCATCACCTCCATCGACACCGAGATCGACCGCCAGCAGTCGGCGCGGGCGGCGTACCTCGAAGCGGGCATCCCGGCCAACCGCATTCGGCTCATCACGGGCAAGGCGCGCGATGTACTGCCTCGCATGAACGAGAACACCTACGATCTCGTGCTGGTCGACGCCGACGCGGAGTCGGTCATCGAATACGTCGAACACGCACTGCGACTCGTGCGGGTCGGCGGCACCGTGCTGGTGCCGCACGCGCTCTGGCGCGACCGTGTGGCCGACCCCGCGCAGCGCGACGATACGGTCGCCGACTTTCGCAGCCTGCTGAGCGAGCTCTCGCAGTCGGCGGCCGTCATCACCGCTCTCTCCCCCATCGGCGACGGTCTGCTTCAGGTCACCAAACTCGTCGGCTGAAACGCGCGAGTGGCGGCCGAGCCGGGCACGGCCGACCGCCGCCAATACGCGCTGACTCCCGAAAAAGCCCCGTCGAGCGTGCTCGGCGGGGCTTTCAGGCTTTGATCGGCTTGCCGATCAAAGACCATAAATTCAGGCAGGCGCGACTACTCCAGCGAGCGCGTCGTGCAGTTCGCGTGCCTCTGCGTCGTTGACGGAGACGACGAGGCGACCCCCGCCTTCGAGCGGCACCCGCACGATGATGAGGCGTCCTTCTTTAACAGCCTCCATCGGGCCGTCTCCGGTCCTTGGTTTCATGGCGGCCATGCGGCATCCCCTTTCGTGGTGTCGTTCTTCTATTATCTCGTATCGACGGGCGGCGAGAGAACCTGGCCGATTTACGGCGGAGTCCAGTCGTATCCGTCGACGCCCCAGCAGATGAGCAGCCAGCCCCACTGGGCGGCCAGAAACACGGTGACAAGCGCCACGCGGTAGATGCGCGACTTCGGCAGCGCGATCACGCCGAGCAGCGGAAACATCGGCATCAGTAGTCGGAACGTACTCGACTGCGGAAAGAACACAGCGAGCAGGTACACCGCGTAGGCGATCAACCAGAACCGTAGATCGATCGGCAGCCGTCGCACGCCGCGAGTGGCCATCACCAACGCGAACGTGATGACCAGCAGCACCACCACGATGGCGCCGGCGGGGGCGCCGAGCCACCAGTTGCCGCCCTGAATCCACGCCGTGAACGGCAGCAGCGGGGCATAGCCGATGTAGGTGGCCCGCCAGGCCAGCTCGGTTTCGGTGTATGCCGAAAAGTACCCCGTCGCCCCCCACGCAATGAGGTTCCAGGCGATGCCCGTCAGGCCGCTGAAAACGGCCGCCGCGCCCACGAGCACCTGGTCGCGCAACGGGAACGGCTCGTTGTCGCGGCGCGCCCGCCACCACCGCCAGGCGAAGTGCATCACGAGAAGTAGCGCGAAGGCCAGCCCGCTCGGCCGAGTGAACGACATCACCAGGATGATCGGGAACAGCAGCGCGTACCTTCGCCTGACCAGAAAGTACAGGGCCAGAGCGAGCAAGAAGATGAACATCGACTCGGCATACGCCACCTGGAACATGGGCGATACCGGGCCGATGCAGAACAGCACCACCGCGAACATCGAGGTTCCGGCGGGCAGCGCGATGCGCATCAGCTTGTAGAACACCAGCGCTGCGCCGAGACCGAAGGCGAGCGACACGATGACGGAGACGTACTCCCACGGCGCCGTCGTGATCTCGCTCAGCCCGCGAACCAGAAACGGATACCCGGGCAAAAACGCCCACGCGTTCTGAGCGATGTGCCCGTTCGTCTGCAGCGGCAGCTGACTCGGGTAGCCCCAATACGCGATGATCTTGTACCAGGTGCCGTCCCAGATCGACGCGTAATCCCAGTACGAGGGCTGGGCTCCCGTCCACGGATTCTTGCCCTGCACACTCGCGAGCACCAGCAGCATCGTCGTCGTGATCACTCGCGCGCCCGCGAAGATGATAATGACGCTCAGCCACCAGCGCGAGTACCACCAGCGCGGCAGAAAGCGGCTCCGGATGCCCGGCTCAGCCTCTGCTGTCACCACCGCCCCCGCATTCCTGCCCTCGGTGGTCGGGTCGTCGGAGTTCGGGCCGTCGGAGTCAGGGTCGTCGGAATGCCGGTCGTCGACCGCGTACGTCATCGTCGAACGCCTCTGGGCTGTGTCGCCTCAGTCACGCGTCAGCCAGACCCGTAGGGCGTCTTCGCAGTCGGTGATCTGGCTGGTCAGCACGCGCTCGTCGTCGGCGTGCGCCTTCAGGGGATCGCCCGGGCCGAAGTTCACCGCAGGCATGCCGAGTGCCGAGAAGCGGGCGACGTCGGTCCAGCCGTACTTGGGCTTCGCCTCGCCGCCCACCGCAGCCAGAAACTGCTGCGCGAGAGGCGCGTCGAGTCCGGGCCTCGCGCCCTCGGCCAGGTCGACCACGGTGATGTCGTACTCGCCGAACAGCTCGTGCATGTGCGCGATGGCCTCGTCGCCCGAGCGGTTGGGCGCAAAACGATAGTTGATGTGCACCATCGCCTCGTCGGGAATGATGTTGCCCGCGACTCCCCCGCTGATGCCCACGGCGTTCAGGCCTTCCCGATACACCAGGCCGTCGACCTCGACCTCTCGCGCCTTGTAGCCTGCGAGCGTGTTCAGAACGGGCGCGAGCTTGTGCACGGCGTTGTCGCCGACCCAGCCCCGGGCCGAGTGGGCTCGCAGGCCGAACGTACGCACCTCGATACGCAGATTGCCGTTGCAGCCGCCCTCGATCTGCGAGTTGCTCGGTTCCCCGAGAATCGCGAAGTCCCCCACGAACAGGTCGGGCCTGTTCGCGGCCAGCCGGCCGAGGCCGTTCAGTGCGGCCGAGACCTCTTCGTGGTCGTACCACATCCACGTGAGGTCGACGCTGGGATCCGCGAGCTCGGCCGCGAGCTTCAGCTGCACGGCGACACCCGCCTTCATGTCGACGGTTCCGCGGCCCCAGAGGTATTCGCGGCCGTCGATGGTCTCGAAACGGGTCGGCAGGTTGTTGTTGAGCGGAACGGTGTCGATGTGCCCGGCGATCACCACGCGCTGCTCACGCCCGAGGTTCGTGCGGGCGACGACGGTGTCACCGTCGCGAATGATCTCCAGGTGCGCAAACCCCTCGAGGCTCCGCACGATGGCGTCGGCAAGCGTGGTCTCGTTGCCCGAGACGGACTCGATGTCGCAGATCTGCCGAGTCAGGTCGATCGACGACGCCCCCAGGTCGAGCACGGGCAGAGCGATATCGGTCGAAGCCATGCCACAAGTTTACGCAGAGCACCCTGTGCGGCGCGTGACATGTCGCCGAGCATCCATGCCGACGGCGCTAGCCTGGAAGCATGAACGCGCCCGCACCTGCCGCCACCACCTTCGCCTGGGGCTACGGCCTCGCCACGATCGCCGGCGACGGCACCGTGCTCGACACCTGGTACCCCACCCCGCGGCTCGGCCGGTTGAGCGACGCCACCGAGCCGTGGGTCGTGCCCGCCGAGCTCGAAGAGGGGCAGGGGCCGGATGCTCGGCGCAACGTGCACACCGAAGTGGTCACGGTCGAGATCGACCTCACCACGCCCCCGCAGACGACCTCCGACGCGTACCTGCGGCTGCACCTGCTCTCGCACTTGCTCGTGGCGCCGAACACCATCAACCTCGACGGCATCTTCGCGCACCTGCCGATCGTGGTCTTCACCAACGCCGGCCCGGTCTCACCCGCCGACTTCGACCGGCTGCGCCCCACCCTGCAGCGGCACGGAATCTCGGCGCACGGCATCGACAAGTTTCCGCGCCTGCTCGACTACGTGAGCCCCGAGCGGGTACGAATCGCGGATGCCTCGCGCGTGCGCCTCGGCGCCCACCTCGCCCCAGGCACCACCGTGATGCACGAGGGCTTCGTGAACTTCAACGCGGGCACCCTCGGAACCTCGATGGTCGAGGGCCGCATCTCGCAGGGTGTCGTGGTGGGCGACGGGTCGGATGTGGGTGGTGGAGCATCCATCATGGGAACACTCTCAGGCGGCGGCACCCAGCGCGTCGCTATCGGCGAGCGGGCGCTGCTCGGCGCCAACTCGGGCGTCGGAATCTCGATCGGCGACGACACCGTGGTCGAGGCCGGCCTCTACGTGACCGCAGGCACCAAAGTGGTGCTCGTGGGAGCCCCGCCGAAGGCCGACGGAACCACCCCCACCACCAAAGCCGTCGCGCTCTCGGGCGTGCCGAACCTGCTCTTTCGCCGCAACTCCGTCTCGGGCGCGGTCGAAGTGCTCTCTCGTACCGGCTCCGGCGTCACCCTCAACGCCACCCTGCACGCCTGAGGCTCTGACCCCTGCCCCCTGCCCCGTGCCTCCGGCCCGCCGTTTTGCGCAGAAGCACCCGAAAACGCTCGTTCGGGTGCTTCTGCGCAAAACCGAAGACGCGGAGTCAGGTGGTCAGTCGGGTGAGCGGGGGCGGTGGCTCAGCGCGTGGGAAAGTCGCGCAGCGGCGGGCCCACGTAGAGCTGCTGCGGGCGCCCGATCTTGGTGGCCGGGTCGAGCTGCATTTCGCGCCACTGGGCGATCCAGCCCGGCAGACGCCCGATGGCGAAGAGCACGGTGAACATGCGGGTCGGAAAACCCATCGCCTTGTAGATGACGCCCGTGTAGAAGTCCACGTTCGGGTACAGGCGGCGTGAGATGAAGTAGTCGTCAGCCAACGCGATGGCCTCGAGCTCTTTGGCGATGTCGAGCAGATCGTCTTTCACACCGAGCGCCGCGAGCACCTCGTCGGCCGACTCTTTGACAAGAGCAGCCCTGGGGTCGTAGTTCTTGTAGACCCGGTGGCCGAAGCCCATCAGCCGCACGCCGGCCTCTTTGTTCTTGACCCGCTCGACGAACTTCTCGACCCCTTCGCCGGAGTCGCGAATCTGCGCCAGCATGGTGAGCACAGCTTCGTTCGCCCCGCCGTGCAGCGGGCCGTAGAGCGCGTTGATACCCGCCGAGATCGACGCGAACATGTTGGCCTCGGTCGAGCCGACGAGCCGCACGGTCGACGTCGAAGCGTTCTGCTCGTGGTCTTCGTGCAAGATGAGCAGGCGTTCGAGCGCCTTCGACAGCACCGGGTTGGCCACGTACGGTTCGGCCATGGTGCCGAAGTTCAGCCGCAAGAAATTGTCGATGAAGCTGAGCGAGTTGTCGGGGTACAAGAACGCCTGGCCGAGGCTCTTCTTGTGCGCATACGCGGCCATCACCGGCAACTTCGCCAGCAACCGGATGGTCGAAATCTCGACGTGTTCCGGGTTACGCGGGTCGAGCGAATCTTGGTAGTACGTCGACAGCGCCGAGATTCCGGCCGAGAGCACCGACATCGGATGCGCGTTGTGCGGCAGGGCGTCGAAGAAGCGCTTGAGGTCTTCGTGCAACAGCGTGTGATGCCGAATCTCGTTGTCGAACTTGTCGAGCTGCTCTGGCGTCGGCAACTCGCCGTAGATCAGCAGCCAGGCGGTCTCGAGGTAGGTCGAGTTCTCGGCGATCTGGTCGATGGGGTATCCGCGGTAGCGCAGAATGCCCTTGTCGCCGTCGATGTACGTGATGCTCGACCGCGTCGCCGACGTGTTGACGAATCCGTAATCGAGGGTTGTCAGACCGGTCTGCTTCGTCAGCGTCGAAAGGTCGATCGACGAGGCGCCAGCAACGCTATCGAGTATGGGGAATTCGGCGGTACCGCCGGGGAATGTCAGCGTCGCTTTTTGCTGCTGGCCATCAGTGTCGCCCACGGCGCCTCCTTGTGCATTAACTATCAACCTGTGAACGTTGTTACGGTCACAGCCTAAACGACTCGACGGGTATCTCGATGCCGAGATACTTCATGCAGTCGGATCACGGCTGCTTCGATGCGTTCATCGGTCGCGGTCAGCGAAAAACGAACATGATCAGGATAGTGGTCGCCGTAGAACACCCCGGGCCCGGCGACGATGCCGAGATCGGCCAGTTCGGCGATGTTCTGCCAGCAATCGCGCCCGTCGGTGGCCCAGAGATAGAGCCCGGCCTCGCTGCGATCGATGCGGAATCCGCACTGCTCGAGCGCGGGCTTCAAGGCAGCACGCCGCGCGCGATAGAGCTGCTTCTGAGCCTGTACGTGAGCGTCGTCACTCAGGGCGACGGTCATGGCCGTCTGCACCGGCGCCGGCGGCATCATGCCCGCCTGCTTGCGCACGTTCAGCAGCTGCGCGATCAAGACCGCGTCTCCCGCGATGAACGCCGCCCTATACCCGGCGAGGTTCGACTGCTTGCTGAGCGAGTAGGCCGCGAGCACGTTGGTCGTGTCACCGCCGGTGACACGCGGGTCGAGGATGCTCGGCACCGGTTCATCGGCCCAGCGCCCGTCCCAGCCGAGCTCGGCGTAACACTCGTCGTCGACGATGATCGCCCCGAGTTCACGGGCCCGTGCCACAGCGGCCGACAGCTGCTGCACATCGAGCACACTGCCGTCGGGGTTGCCCGGCGAGTTGAGCCAGACGAGCTTCGTGCCCTCGGGCCACTCGGAAGGATCATCCGCTGCCACCGAACGAGCACCCGCGATCGTGGCACCGATGGCGTAGGTGGGGTACGCGGCCTTCGGATGCACGACGAGGTCACCCTCGCCGAGCCCCAGCATGAACGGCAGCCAGGCGACCAGCTCTTTCGAGCCGATGGTGGGCAGCACCTGCGCCTCGCTGAGACCGGGCACAGACCGCCGCCGGGCGAACCAGTCGACGATGGCGGCGCGCAGTGCGGGGGTTCCGGCTGTCTGCGGGTAGGAGTGGGCATCCGTCGCCGCCGCCAGCGCCTCACGAATCAGGGCGGGAGTCGGGTCGACCGGCGAGCCGATCGAAAGGTCGACAATGCCGCCCGGATGATCGGCAGCACGCGCCACAAAGGGATTCATCTGCTCCCACGGGTAATCGGGAAGCGCTGCGAGGCTCATGGGGTGTGCGGGTTCTAGACGTGCTCGCCCTGCGGCGGCAGCGCCGAGATGACGGGGTGGTCTTTGGCGATCACGCCGACCTTCGCCGCCCCGCCGGGTGAACCCAGGTCGTTGAAGAACTCGACGTTGGCCTTGTAGTAGTCGGCCCACTCTTCGGGCAGGTCGTCTTCGTAGTAGATGGCCTCGACCGGGCACACCGGCTCGCAGGCACCGCAGTCGACGCACTCGTCGGGGTGGATGTACAGCGACCGTTCACCCTCGTAGATGCAGTCGACGGGGCATTCGTCGATGCACGCCCGGTCTTTGACATCGACACACGGCAAAGCGATGACATAGGTCACTGTGGTGAAATCCCTTCGAAGCAGAACGAAGTCAAGTCTATTCGCTCGGTACGACAGGCTCCGCCGCCGCCGACGATGTGGCACGGATGCCCGCGGCGGGCGTGCGGCGGGCGAGGCGGTTCGGCCAGGCCAGCACGATGAGCGAGATGATCGTGGGCGCGAAGGTCCAGATGTACCCGTACACGTTGGCGGGGATCAGCACCGACCCGCCCGGGCTCTGCAGGGTGAGCGCCGCAACGATGCCGACGAGTCCGATGGCGGCGAGCAGCGCAAGGGTGCGGGTCGGCAGGATCAGCCGAAGACCCACGAGCAGCAGGATGCTGGCCAGAATGGCCATCACGAGCCCGATGGGCAGCGTGAACCAGCCGAAGACGCTGATCGTCGCCTGGTTGACCACGGTGCCGATCATGCCGAACACCACGCCCAGCAGAAGCGCCACAACCCAGCTACCTACCCGCACCAGCCACGATTCGCCGACGGCCGGCTCGGCAGCGGCGAATTCGCTGCTGCGCACCTCGCCGGCGCCACCCGACGGTGCGGATTCTGCAAGAGACATCACAATTGCCTTTCGTTCTTGCCATCAATTTAGCGAGGCTACCTGAACGCTGTACCGTGAAAGGGGCAATGGCGCCGCCCCCAGCCATTCGGCAATTCGGCAATTCGGCAGCTCAAGCGACCCACACGGAGACCATTCGTGACATTCAGAACCACCACCCGCGCGGCAGCGGCCCTTTTCGCCGCTCTGGTGGTCGGCGGATTGCTGGCCGGCTGTGCCACGAAATCGGCGCAGGCTCCGCAATCGGCAGGTCAGGCGGCGGGCGGCGGCGTATCGGTCGCGCTGGAACTGAACGAGTCGACGAGCGATGTCGTCACGTACTTGCGACAGCAGGTGCAGCAACTCGACGGCGGCACCGCTGAGTTCGCGGCCGCCTATTCCTCGGGAAACGACGACCTGGCTCGCGCGCTCTATGCGCCGACGCGCATGTTCTACAACCGCATGCTCGTCGTGCAGAGCTCGTTCTCCGACCTCGCCACCAGCATCGACGGGCAGCAAGCCGATCTGCCTGCCGGCGTACCCTTCACCGGATGGCACGCCATCGAGCAAGATCTGTACCCCGCGACGAACGCGACACCGCTGAGCCCCGAGCAGCGCGCGGCACTCGCGACACAATTGACAAGCGATACGCATTCGCTCTACGAGAAGATCATCGGGCTGCGCCCGACCGTCGACGAGCAGACCGAGGGCGCTGCAGCTCTCATGCAGACGCTCGCGGTCGCTGCCGCGAACGGCACCCAAGACCCCGGCTCCGGCAGCGACATCTCCGACCTGCAGGGCTACGTCGACGGGGCGCACTTGGTGTTCGAGGGCATCCGCGTCGTTCTCGTCACCCAAGACGCCGCCCTCGCCACGACCCTCGACCACGAGTTCGGCAGCCTGCAAGACAGCCTGAACGCACAGCGCTCGGGCGTCGCGTTCACCCCCTACGACCAGGTCAGCCGCGGCGACCTCGCCTCCCTGCGATCCCAGGTCAAGGCCTTGGGCGACTCCCTCGCCCGCGTGACCACCACCATGGCCCCGGCTACGGCCACCCCGTCACCCTCCCCCGCAGGCTGACGCGCCAGACGAGGTCGGCGGAACGCGGCGACCGCGCTCGTCGCGTTCCGTGATGGTAGCGGCCCATACGTATCCACGATTATCCAGTCGCACTGTTCGCCGCAGGGGCGGCGGCGAACCTATATAAACAGCGCTTTGCCGTAATAGTCACCGGCACCGGTGAGGCCAGGGGGCACCGCGAAGACGCCGGAGCCGACGTGGCGGATGTACTCGTTGAGGCGATCGGAAGAGCCCAGACGCGACTGGATCGTCACGAACTGCGCCGGGTCTTTCTGGTACGACAGAAACATGAGTCCGGCATCCAGTCTTCCCACCGAGTCGATGCCGTCGGTGAAGTTGTAACCGCGACGCAGAATCTTCACCCCGCCGTTGTTCTCGTGCGCCGCGAGGGCCACGTGAGCGGTCGGCGAGATGACCTGCTGACCGTCGGCACCCTTCACCGTGAAGTCGGGCGTGTCGAACTCGCCCGAGCCGGTCAACGGCGCCCCCGACGACTTGCTGCGGCCGAACACCGTGTTCTGGTCGCCGATGTAGTCGGCATCCCACGTCTCGATGAGCATGTGGATCTTGCGGGCCACGAGGTAACTGCCGCCGGTCATCCAGCTCTGGTCACTGCCGCTGCCGACCCACACGAACTCGTCGAGATCAGTCTGCTCCTTGATGTTGCGCGTGCCGTCTTTGAAGCCCATCAGGTTGCGCGGCGTGGTCTGACCCTGACCCGCGGATGCCCGGCCGAAGCCCTGCACGGTCCACCGTGTCGTCGCGGTAGTGCGGGCCATGCGCGCGAGGTTGCGAATCGCGTGGTAGGCCACCTGAGGATCGGCAGCACACGCCTGAATGCAGATGTCGCCGCCCGTGAACTCCGGCGTCAGCGCGTCGCTGGCGAACGCCGGCAGCGGGTTCAGCGCGGCCGGCTTGTACTTCGCCCAGCCGAACCGCTCATCGAACATCGAGGGCGCGAAGCCCAGCGTCAGCGTGAGCTCGTTCGGCCCCATGCCGTAGGCCTCACCCGTATCGCCCGGAACGGCCTGATCGCGGTCGGGCTCCACAGCACCGACCGGCAGACCCTTCGTGTACTGCGCCATCGCGGCCGACCACTTGGCCAACATCACTTGCAGCTCCGACGCCGAGGTGGTCGTGACATCGAACACCATGAGCACGAGATGGTCTTGCGGCGGGGTCTGGATGCCCGCCTGGTGCACCCCGTAGAAGTCGAGACTCGTGTCGTTCGGCGAGGGGTTCGCGGTGGACTCGCTCGCTTCGGCCGCCTGATCGGTCACGCCGGTCGCGACGACACCGATCGCAGCGCCCGCGGCCGCGCTGGCCACCGCGCCGCCGAAGAAGGCACGCCTGGAGATGCCGGCCGCCTCAGCGGTCGGTGCTGCATCCGGAGCCTGGGCATCGGAGGGCGAAGCCGGCTGCTGGTCAACCGGCTCGGCCGGCGCACCCTCTGCGGGTGCGCCGGCCTCGTCGTTACGGCGTTTACGCATGGGTTATGCGGTCGCCACCTTTTCGGAGATCTGCGAGAGCGGTGCCTGCAGGGCCTGGATGGCCTGGGTCAGCTTGGTCGCGTCAGAGGCCTTCAGCGCGTCGGTGTAGAGCACGTAGCCCCCGATGGAGTTGGCGTCTTTGTAGGTGGCCAGCAGAGCATCCACCGCGGTGAACTGATCGGAGATCTGCTGTGTCAGGGCCGGGTCGATCGAGTTCAGACCCGGCTTGAGGTACTCGAAGGCCTGCTCAGAACCCTCGACGTTGGCGGCGAAGTCGAGCAGATCGATGTGGCTGTACGCCTCTTCTTCACCGGTGATCTTCGACGACTGAACTTCGTCGAGCAGCCCCGAGGCACCGTTCGCGAGCTCTTCGGGCTTGTAGGTGAGGCCGGTGGTGAGGGTCTGCAGCTGCGTGACGTCGGCGACGAGCTTGGTGCTGAGCGCCTTGGTGTCTTCAGTGATCGCCTGGTTGGTGAACAGCGCCTGCTCGATGGGGTGGAATCCGGTCCACTGCGTGCCCGGGTCGACGTCGGCGACGCGCGCGTCGATCTCGGGGTCGAGATCGGCGAAGCTCTCCGCGACGGGCTCGATGCGCTCGTAGAACGGGCGAGCCGCAGCGTACGCGTTCTGGGCGGCAGTCACGTCGCCGGCCTGGATGGCCGTGTCGAGGGTCTGGGTGGCCGTGACCAGCGCCTGGGCCTGGTCTTCGACGTAGGCGCCGTAGCCTGTGGTTCCGGCGGCGAGCAGGCTCTGCGTGTCGCTCGCGGTGGTGGCGGCCGCCCCGATCACGGTGAAGCTCGTGTTCTCGGTGGAGGCACCCGGGCAGTTGAGCGTGTAAGTGCCGCCGGTCAGGGTGACGGTGAAGTTCGCGGGCTGCAGGCCGGCGACGATGTTCTCACGCTCACCGATGATGCGCTTGTCGCTGAGCAACTCGACCTCGCTGAGGCCGGCCGCGTCGGTGTTGGTGACCGTGAACGTGACCGGACCGGCCGGAGCACTCGTGAAGTCGGTCGTGCAGTCAGAGCCGGTCAGGGTGACCTTCACCTGCGCGGCACCGTTCGACACCGGTGCGCTGCCGTCGGTGGCGGCCGCGGTCGAGCCGGCCGTCGTCGAGCTGCTGCAGCCGGCGAGAAGAAGGCTGCCGGCGACGAGACCGGTGAGCAGACCGAGGCGCGCGCGACGGCTCGTGATCAGTGAATTCATGTGAAGTGCTACTCCTAGTGGTGTGTGCTGTGTGCAGGGGTCAGGTCGGAAGGTGTCTGGGACGAGTCGGGCGCAGCCGAGTCGGGGGCGGCTGACGTGCCGGCGTCGTCGCCTAGCCGCGTGGACGCGTCACGATCGGCGCGCCGGGCCTCACTGAGCCCTCGGGCGCCGAAGGCGCAGAGCACGAGGGCGGCGATCAGCAGCACGATCGGCAGGTAGAGCTTGAAGAGCGCCGCTTCGGCCGCGCTGGACTGCGCTTCAGAGATGGCGGCGGCGTTCTGCTCGGCCTGCTGCGTGGCGACCGCCCACGAGAGCGATTGCGGAGCCGTGTCTCCACCCGAGACCGTGACCGTGCGGGTCGACGACAGTCCGCCGCCCGACAGGGTGAGCGTGGTGACGGCAGCGTTCGTCGCGTCGAGCAGCGTATCTCCCACGACCCAGACCTGTGTGGTCTGCGTCGCCTGCCATTCGGCGCCGAAGGGCCCCGGATTCGTCACCGGGCTCACACCGACCGGGGTACGGCCGCCGTTCAGCGTGGCGAGCTGCGCGAGGGTGAGGGTGGTCGGAAGGCTCGTGACGGGTACGTCGGTGGTGATCGACCAGGTTCGGGCATCCTCACCCAGATGATTCGAGGTGGTCGCGGCCGACGCCTCGAGCGCGACGGTCGAGGTCTGCTCCAGCACCGTTGTCTGCAGCGCCAGATCACCGGCCGAGCCCGTCAGCCGCGCGGTGCCGAGCTGGCTGCCGTCGGCCGCGATGATCGCGATCGTGCCGTCACCCACATTCGGTTGGGCCGAGGCAGGCACGGCGGCGATGAGGGTGATCGCGACGGCGGCACACGCCGCAGCGATGCCGAATTGCACGCGGTAGGCCCGTTTGCCGGGGCGCATCGAGTGCGGCCAGAGCACGAAGAGAAGCACAGGCACGAGGTACATCGCCCAGCCCAGCACCTCGATCACGCGCGGATCGGCGGGGATGCCCAGCACTCCGGTGACGAGGGCGGCCTGCACCGATCCCGCCGGGGCCAGCCACGAGAGGTCGAGGGTCGCGTCTTGCCCGATGGTGATCCACCCGGCCTCGTGCGCCGTGCGCAGCGAACTCATCACCAGGCCTGCCGCGACGAACACGAGGAACACGCCCGTCACGGTGAAGAACTTGCCGAGGTTGAGTTTCACGCCGCCGCGGTAGATGCCGTAACCGATGCAGACGGCCAGCAGCAGCCCGAGAACGGCGCCCAGACCTGCGGTCAGCGGACTCACCGACGACTGGAAGGCGGCCAGCAAGAAGACCGACGTCTCGAAGCCCTCGCGCAACACCGCCAGAAACGCCATGCCGGCCAGGGCGAAGACCGACCCCTGCTTCAGGGCATCGGTCGCCGTCGATTCGAGCTCTTTACGCATGTTGCGGGCGTGCTTGCTCATCCACACGATCATGAAGGTGACCATGACCACGGCGACCATGCCGATGATCGACTCCATACCCTCTTGCTGGGCCTGGGGCAGGTTCACCGAGATGATCTCGAGGATGACACCGACGGCGATGCTCAGACCGATCGCCGCGAACACCCCGATCCACATCGATTTGAGCGAGTGCCCGTTGCGCTTCAAGAAGGCTGCGATGATGCCGACGATGAGTGCCGCTTCGAGACCTTCGCGAAGGCCGATGACGAAGGTGGCAAGCACGAATGGACTCCAGCGGGACGGGGAATGCCTCAAACTCAGGCATTGGGATCGGGTGGCAGGCCATCTTCGGCTCTACCCAGGTAAGCCTACACTTACTAAGGTTCGCCTGTCTTAACTTTTTCTGTCACCTTCGTACATCGTCACGGCCCGCAGCCACTGCAGCGTCAGTCGTTGCGGCGACAATAGAGGGGTGTACATCGTCATCGCAGCCGTCTCGAACGGTGCAGTGCGATCGACGACATCGTTCACGTTGACGCCGTGCGACAATCGGGGCCGACCGCAGGGCGATGTCATCCAGGTCACGCGCGACGAGCTGGCCGCTCGGGTGCTCGCGGCCGAATCGCAACAGCCGCGCTGGGTGTGGGCCGACACGGCGAGTGTCTATCCTCTGCTGCTCACCCATGGTGTGCGTGTCGATCGGTGTCACGACCTGCGGCTCTGCTGGGCGATACTGCGGTCGTCGAGCCTCACCGCCGAGTCGGCGCTGGCACGGGCATCCACCTCGCCGTGGCAGACGGCGGTCGTCGCGTCGACGCAACAGGGGGCTCAGCGCGAAGAGAGCACCCTCTTCGAACTCGAGGGCGGCGAATTTGCGAACGGTGGCAGCACGCGGGGTGGCAGCACGCGGGGCGGCGGCACGCGGGGCGGCGGCACGCGGGGCGGCGGCACGGAGGGCGGCGGCACGGAGGGTGGCGGCACGGAGGGCGGCGGCACGGAGGATGGCGGCTCACACGACGGCTATACGGAGGCAGACGCCTCCGACGGCAACGGTTCCGAGAGCAGCCGCCGCCCGGGGGCCGTGGATGCCGTGGCCGAACTCGCGCTGCAACTCGACGCCGTGGCGAGCGCGGCCGACCCCAACCGGCTGCGCCTGCTGCTGGCCGCCGAGTCGGCAGGTGCGCTGATCGCCGCCGAGATGTCGCACGCCGGGCTGCCCTGGCGCGAAGACGTGCACGATCGACTGCTGACCGAGCTGCTCGGGCCCCAGGTCGCCCCGGGGTTGCGGCCGGCACGACTCGAAGAACTCGCCGCGCAGATCCGGGCCGAGACGGGTGTCTCCGGCCTCAATCCCGACTCCCCCGCCGAGGTGCTGCGCGCGCTGCGTTCTGCCGGGCTCACTGTCACGACGACTCGCTCGTGGGAGCTGAAGCAGCTCGGGCATACGGCGATAGCGCCGCTGCTCGAATACAAGAAGCTCTCGCGCCTGCTCAGCGCAAACGGATGGTCGTGGATGCAGCAGTGGGTCAGCAACGGCCGATTCACTCCCGAGTACGTGCCGGGCGGCGTTGTCTCCGGGCGCTGGGCGACGCGCGGCGGGGGCGCACTACAGCTGCCGAAGCAGGTGCGCCGGGCGGTGACCGCCGACGACGGCTGGAAGCTCGTCGTGGCCGATGCCGCACAGCTCGAGCCGCGCATCCTCGCCGGAATATCGGGCGACCACGTGATGGCAGCCGCCGGTCGCGACCGCGATCTGTACGCCGGAATCGTGGCCAGCGGTGCCGTTTCGACCCGCGCCGAGGCCAAGGTCGCCATGCTCGGAGCCATGTACGGCGCAACGACGGGAGAAAGCGGGCGGCTGCTGCCGCGGCTGGCGCGAGCCTTTCCGACCGCGCTGGCGTTCGTCGAGAACGCGGCGCGGGCCGGTGAGCGCGGCGAGGTCGTCACCTCGAGGCTCGGGCGCAGCTCACCCCGGCCGAGTGAGTCGTGGTCGGAGACGCAGGCCCGGGCATCCGAGGGCGCGGCGAACGAGGCAGAGCTTGCCCGGGCACGCCGAGAAGCGCGGGACTGGGGCCGCTTCACGCGCAACTTCGTGGTGCAGGCGAGCGCTGCCGACTGGGCGCTGTGCTGGATGGCCGACCTGCGCCGCGCCCTGGCGGCGTTCGCGCCCGTCGAGCTGGGCGCGGCATCCGCTACACCCGGCGCGAACGGCGTCGCCGCTCCCGCTCCAGGCGCGAACCACGTCGCCGCTCCCGCTCCCGGCGCGAACTACGTCGCCGCTCCCGCTCCCGGCACGAACCACGTCGCCGCTCGCGGTTGGGCCGCGGCGCCGTTCGACGCCCGGCCGCACCTCGTGTTCTTCTTGCACGACGAGGTCATCGTGCACACCCCCGCCGTGCACGCCGAGGCGGTGGCGGATGCTCTGCGAGCCTCCGCCGCAGCGGCAACCCGCCTGCTCTTCGGCACGTTTCCGCTCGACGTGCCGCTCGACCTCTCGATCGTCGACTCCTACGCCGACGCCGCTTAGCGCGCACCCAACGCCGCGCGCCGGCCCTGTGCCAGCCACCCGTTGACCTGCCTCCGTAGGGGCAACACCTCGGTGAATTCCCCGACACTCACCCTATCGAATCCGAACGCCTGGTCTCTGTGACGTCGTGCTCCTGGCCCGGCCGAGCCGTGAGAGAAGTGCCCGAACCAGCTCATCACCGGCGCCGAGCTAGACACTGCCTAGGCGGGAGATCTTTCGACCACGTATCCCACCAAAGTACCCCCTTGGAGATCTGCGCTCACGGTCACGAACACCATGAATCCGTCCTTCGTAAACTTCAGGCCAATCGCATGGGCGTTCGGGTCGTAATAGAAGGTGTCGCGATGTTCCCACGTTTTCACTTGACTACCCACATCTTCGAAATCGTAGCCAGCATGCGCGAAGTCGGACTTGGCCGTCGCGATCGCGTCGTCAACTGTGCCATTGACCGACACGTCGAAAAGCCAGTCTTTCTCCGGCGTTCCGTTCGTCTGGACAATTCCACCCAACATCTGGCCGGACTCGATCGGGACATCTGCAGTAGGGAAGTCACCCGGAAGTTGCCCCGGAAGGATGATGCCTCCAAGATCTGCCGGCAGCCCCGCAGAGTTCGCGGAGCTGGGCAGACCCGCGGCGGGGTGAAAATCCGGATTGAAAACCGGGTTGAACCCCGCACAACCGGTCAGCGACAACGCGATCGCCGCAGTTCCGGTCAGAAAGGCAATTCTTGATAGGCGATTGAATGCAGGTCTAGTGAGTTTCACTCAATTACTGTACACCCGCAGAGCCACGACGCGAAGCCGCAGATTTCGGCGTACGACGCAGAAAAACGCCCCGGTCCGCGAAGCCCGGGGCGCTTAAGTGGTCGAGCAGCGTTAGGCGTTCGCGTTCTGCGACTTGACGCGCGAGGCGCTGCGCTGACGGGCCTGAGCCGAGAGCTCGACCTTGCGAATGCGCACCCACTCGGGCGTGACCTCGACGCACTCGTCTTCGCGAGCGAATTCGAGGGACTCCTCGAGCGTCAGCTTGCGTGACGGCGTCATGCGCTCGAACGTGTCCGAGGTCGACTGGCGCATGTTCGTCAGCTGCTTCTCTTTGGTGATGTTCACGTCCATGTCGTCGGCGCGCGAGTTCTCGCCGATGACCATGCCCTCGTACACCTCCTGCGTCGGCTCGACGAAGAACGACATGCGCTCCTGCAGGTTGACGATGGCGAACGGAGTGACCACACCAGCGCGGTCGGCGACGATCGACCCGTTGTTACGAGTGACGATGGGGCCGGCCCACGCGTCGTAGCCGTGCGAGATGGCGTTCGCGATGCCGGTACCGCGCGTGGTGGTGAGGAACTCGGTGCGGAACCCGATGAGGCCACGCGACGGAACGATGAACTCCATGCGGATCCAGCCGGTGCCGTGGTTCTGCATGGTCTCCATGCGACCCTTGCGGGCAGCGAGCAGCTGCGTGATGGCGCCGAGGAACTCCTCCGGGGCGTCCACCGTGAGGTGCTCGTAGGGCTCGTGCGTCTTGCCGTTGACCTGCTTGGTGACCACCTGGGGCTTGCCCACGGTGAGCTCGAAGCCTTCGCGGCGCATCTGCTCCACCAGGATGGCCAGCGCGAGCTCTCCGCGGCCCTGAACCTCCCACGCGTCGGGGCGGCCGATGTCGACGACCTTGAGCGAGACGTTACCGACGAGCTCGCGGTCGAGACGGTCTTTCACCATGCGGGCGGTGACCTTCGAGCCCTTGGTGCGGCCGATGAGCGGCGACGTGTTCGTGCCGATGGTCATCGAGATGGCGGGATCGTCGACCGTGATAATCGGCAGCGGCCGAACATCGTCGGGGTCGCTGATGGTGTCACCGATGGTGATCTCGCCGATGCCGGCGATGGCCACGATGTCACCGGGGCCGGCGGTTTCGGTCGGAAAACGCGTGAGGGCTTTGGTGATGAGCAGTTCGGTGAGCTTGACGTTCTGAACCGAACCGTCGTGGCGCACCCATGCGACCTGCTGGCCCTTCTTGAGGTGTCCGTTGAAGATTCGCAGCAAAGCCAGTCGGCCGAGGAACGGCGACGCGTCGAGGTTGGTGACGTGCGCCTGCAGAGGGTGCTCGTCGTCGTACGTCGGCGCCGGCACGTGCTTCAGAATCGCTTCGAAGAGCGGCTCGAGGTCGTCGTTGTCGGGCAGCGTGCCGTTCTCGGGCTTGTTGTTCGAGGCAGCGCCGGCACGGCCGGACGCGTACACGATCGGCACATCGAGCACCGCGTCGAGGTCGAGGTCGGGGTGGTCGTCAGACATGTCGCTGGCGAGCCCCAGCAGCAGGTCTTGCGACTCCGCGACGACCTCGTCGATGCGCGCGTCGGGTCGGTCGGTCTTGTTCACCAACAGGATGACCGGCAGGTTCGCCTCAAGCGCCTTACGCAGCACGAAGCGCGTCTGCGGCAGCGGGCCCTCAGAGGCGTCGACGAGCAGAACGACACCGTCGACCATGCTGAGGCCGCGCTCGACCTCACCACCGAAGTCGGCGTGGCCCGGGGTGTCGATGACGTTGATGACAATGGACTTGCCATTGGCATGCTTACCGCTGTAGAGCACCGAGGTGTTCTTGGCGAGAATCGTGATGCCCTTTTCGCGTTCAAGGTCATTCGAGTCCATCATGCGGTCTTCGCCCTCGAAATGGGCGTCGAACGAGTTGGTCTGCTTGAGCATTGCGTCGACGAGCGTGGTCTTGCCGTGGTCGACGTGGGCGACAATGGCTACGTTACGTAGGTCATCGCGGGTGGCTGACGCCATGGATGATCGTCCTCAAAAGTAATGCGGACTCACCTCTTCATAACGAGCCCGACGAATAAACGGTCGGGCGGCAACGCCCGCGGAGTGCTGTGATCGTCAGACCCGAAGCGCTATACCGGCCCCGGGAATCGCATTCAGCAACTCTTTAGTGTAGTCCATTTGAGGGTTGTCGAAGACCTCGTCGGTCGTAGCCCGCTCGACGATCTTGCCGCGCTGCATCACCGTCACGTGGTCGGCGATGACTCGAACCACCGCCAGGTCGTGCGTGATGAACAGGTAGGTCAGGTCGAGTTCGGTCTGCAGATCAGACAGAAGCTGCAGAATCTGCGCCTGCACGAGCACATCGAGAGCCGAAACGGCCTCGTCGAGAATCACGATCTCCGGCTTCAGAGCGAGCGCACGAGCGATCGCCACGCGCTGCCGCTGCCCACCCGACAGCTCGCCGGGGTAACGACTGGCCAGCGCGTTCGGAAGAGAGACCTGCTCCAGCAACTCGTAGACCCGCTCGCGGCGAGACTTCTTGTCGCCCACCTTGTGCGTGTTGAGCGGCTCAGAGATGGTGTTGCCGATGTTGCGCAGCGGGTCGAGCGAACCGTAGGGGTCTTGAAAGACGGGCTGCATCTTGCGGCGCAGGTCGAGCAGAGCGCGGCCTTTCAGCGGCGCCGTGTCGGTTCCGTTGATGAGAATCTGGCCCTCGGTCGCGTCTTCGAGTCGCAGCAGCATCTTGGCCACCGTCGACTTGCCGGAGCCCGACTCGCCGACGAGCGCCATCGTGGTGCCGCGCTGAATGCTGAACGAGACGTTGTCGACGGCGGTGAACGCCTCTTTATTTCCGCGGATCTTGTAGACCTTGGTGAGGTCTTTGACGACGATCGCGTCTTCTCGCTTCGACGCGTTGGCGGCCGCTTCGGCACGAACCTCGGCGGTCTCGATCAGGTCGAGGCCTTCGGTCACGTCGGTCGCCGAGTAGTCGAGCTCGGCCAGCTTGTGCACCGACGACTGGATGCGCCGCGAAGCGAGGCTCGGCGCCGCAGCGACCAGGCGCTGCGTGTACGGGTGCAGCGGGTTGGCCAGAATCTCGCGCGAGGGGCCGGATTCGACGACCTGCCCCTTGTACATGACCACCAGGTGCTCGGCACGCTCGGCGGCAAGGCCGAGGTCGTGCGTGATGAACAGCAGCGCGGTGCCGATCTCACGAGTCAGCTTCTCGAGGTTGTCGAGAATCGTGCGCTGCACCGTCACATCGAGCGCCGAGGTGGGCTCGTCAGCGATGAGCAGCTTGGGCCGCGACGACAGGCCGATTCCGATCAGCACACGCTGGCGCATACCGCCCGAGAACTGGTGCGGAAACTGCTTGAGCCGCTTGTCGGCATCGGCCAGACCGGCCTCTTTGAGCACCTGAATGGCGTGTTTCTTGACATCGGCTTTGCCCTTCGCGATGCCGTTGGCCTTGATCGCCTCCTGAACCTGAAAACCCACGCTCCACACCGGGTTGAGGTTGGCCATCGGGTCTTGGGGAACGAAGCCGATCAACTTGCCGCGGATCTGCTGCATCTCTTTCTCAGAGATCTTGGTCAGATCGCGGCCTTCGAAGAGAATCTCGCCGCCGGTGACCTTTCCCGAACCCGGGAGCAGGTTGATGATGGCGTGAGCCGTGGTCGATTTTCCCGAACCCGACTCCCCCACGATGGCGAGCGTCTCGCCGGCGTGCAAGCTGAGGCTCGCCCCGCGCACAGCTGGAACGACGCCGGTCTGCGTTTGAAAACCCACCTGGAGGTTGTTGATCTGCAGCAGGGGAACACGATCATCCGCCTGCCCGGCGGACGACGGGGCTGGCATGGTCGAACTCATCGGAGAGCCCTCGCTTTCGGGTCGAGCGCATCTCGAATGACTTCGCCCATCAGAATGAACGCGAACACGGTGAGCGAGAGTGCGAGCGACGGGTAGATCAAAGTCTGCGGGTTGGTACGCAGGTCTTTCTGAGCCTGATTGATGTCGTTACCCCACGACATGATGCTGCTGCCGAGGCCGACGCCGAGGAACGACAGGGTGGCCTCTGCGACGATCGCGCCCGCGAGCGAGATCGTCGTGATGGCGATGACCGGCGCGATGGAGTTGGGCAGCACGTGGCGCATCAGAATGCGCAGGCTCGAGACGCCGAGGGCTTCAGACGCCATGACGAAGTCGGAGTTCTTCACTCTCAAGATCTCGGCCCTCAACACACGGGCTGTGGCCGGCCACGCGAAGATACCGATGGCCAACGAAATCGTCCAGACGCTGCGATAGTTCACGAGAACCGACATGATGACCACCGCGGCCAAGATGTAAGGAATCGAGAAGAAGATGTCGCCGATGCGCGAGAGGAACCCGTCGACCGCGCCGCCGTAGAAGCCCGCGAAGGCACCGAAGATGATGCCGAGCACAGTAGTCAGCACGATCACGATGATGCCGACGGCGAGGGAGGTCGAGGTGCCGTTGATGATGCGCGAATAGACGTCACAGCCCTGCTTGGTGAAGCCCAGGATGTGACCGGCCGTCGGGCCGCCGTTGCTGTTGATCAGCTGGCAGTCGTTGTTCGGGGCCACATTGGTGAAGAGCCCGGGGAACAGGGCCACCACGCAGACCAGGACGATGAAGAAGCCCGAGATCCAGAAGATGGGGCGGCGGCGGGCGTCGCGCCACGCGTCGATCCACAGGTTGCTGGGTTTGTCGGCGACTTTGACGACGTCGATCGCCAGCAGCGGAGTCTCTTCGAGCGGAGCGACGAAGTGATTGGCCGACGGCGGTGTCGCCTCGTCGACGGTACGTTCTGTGAGGTCATTTGACATAGCGGATCCTTGGGTCGAGCAGACCGTAGAGCAGGTCGACGATGAGGTTGACGACGAGGTAGAGCAACACCATCACGGTGACGAACGACACGACCGTCGGGCCTTCGCTTCGAATGATGGCCTGGTAGAGCGTGTTACCGACACCGGGCACGTTGAAGATGCCCTCGGTGACGGTTGCGCCGACCAGCAGCACACCGAAGTCGGTGGCGAGGTAGGTGACGACGGGAATCAGCGAGTTGCGCAGAATGTGCACGGGCACGATGCGGTTTCGGCTGAGGCCCTTGCTGTACGCAGTGCGTACGAAGTCGAGGCTCGAGGTCTCGATGACGGATGACCGTGTCAGTCGTACGATCTGGGCGAAGCTGATGCTCGCCAGCACCAGCGCGGGCAGAATCAGGTCGCCGATAGGCGCACCGGGGCCGACCGTGGTTCGGGCCCAGCCGAGCTGTACGCCGAAGACGTATTGCCCGACGAACGCGATCACGAAGATCGGCAGCGAGATGAGAATCAGGCTGATGACCAGCGAGCTGGCATCGAAGAGCTTGCCCTTGCGCAGCCCCGAGATGAGGCCGACCAGAATGCCGAAGACGGTCTCGAAGAAGAGCGCGATGACGGCCAGCTTCAAGGTGACAGGAAAAGTGCGCAGCAAGATGTCGCCGACCGGAACACCGGAGTACGAGATGCCGAAGTCACCGCGGAAGATGCCGCCGATGTAGATGAAGTACTGCACGATGAACGGCTGGTCGAGGTGGTACTGAGCGCGGAGCTGGGCCACCAGGGCCGGGTTGGGGGTCTTGTCGCCGAACATGGCGATGATCGGGTCTCCCGGCATTGCGAAGACCATGAAGTAGATGAGGAACGTTGTACCGAAGAAGACAGGGATTGCCTGGAGCAGGCGCCTGAGAATATAACCGCCCATGACGGGATCAGCCTCGCAACCTGGAGAAAATGCGCATACGGGTAAGTAGACCTTATTTGGTAGTCAAACCAAAGGGGGCGGCAGCGCGATGCTGCCGCCCCCCTGGGTCAGCGTACGATACTAGCTCTTGGTGATCGCGTAGTACAGCGGCTCCGAGTTCCAACCGAACGAGACGTTCGACACCGAGGTGCCGAAGCCACCCGTGATGTTGGAGTACCACAGCGGAATGGCCGGCAGGTCTTTCAGAAGAATGTTCTGAGCGTCCTGGTAGTCCTGGTTGGCTGCGTCGGTGGTGGTCTCTGCAGCAGCCTTGGTGAACAAGGCGTCGACGGCAGGGTTCGTGTAGTCTCCGTCGTTCGAGCTTGCACCCGTTGCGTACAGCGGCACGAGGAAGTCGGAGAGACCCGGGTAGTCGGCCTGCCATCCGGTACGGAAGGCAGTCGAGATCGACTTGTCGGTCACCGAGGTGCGGAAGGCGGCGAAGGTCGGCACGGGTGCGCCGGATGCGTCGATTCCGAGGGTGTTCTTGATGCTGTTCGATACGGCATCGACCCAGGCCTGGTGGTCGCCATCGGCGTTGTAGCCGATCTGGAAGGTACCGCTCCACGGCGAGATCGCGTCGGCCTCGGCCCACAACTTCTTCGCGTCGTCGGGGTTGTACTTCAGAACGCTCGCGCCCGAGAGGCTGTCGGTCCAGCCGTTGATGACCGGCGACGTGAAGTCGCTGGCCGGGGTGCGGGTGCCGTTGAAGATGACCTTCGTGATGGTGTCGCGGTCGATCGACTCAGACAGCGCCTGACGACGCAGCTGGCCCTCTTGACCGCTGAAGTGTGCGTCGCGGCCCGGGATCGTGAACGACTGGAACACGGCGGTGGGTTCGTTCACCGCGCGGCTGCCGAGGTCGGACTCGAAGGTGGCCAGGTCGGCGCTCGGAATCGAGTCGAGCACGTCGAGGTTGTTACCCTGCAGGTCGGCGTACGCAGCACCGAGGTCGGCGTAGAACTTGATGGTCAGGCCACCGTTCTGCACCTTGCGGCCACCGGTGTAACTCGTGTTCGGAACGAGGTCGATCTGAACGTTGTGCTGCCATGCGGTGGGCGACGCCAGCTTGTAGGGGCCGTTACCGATCGGGTCGGTACCGAACTTGGTCATGTCGGCGTACGCGCTGTCAGGCAGCGGGTAGAACGCGTCGTAACCGAGCTCGAGGGGGAAGTCGGCCTGGGGAGCGCTGAGCTTCACGGTGAACGTGGTGTCGTCGACGACGGTCAGACCGGTGAGCGGGCTGTCGGCGTCGGCGCTGTAGCCCTCGATGGGAGCGAAGAACGACTGGTTCAGCTGGGCGTTGCTCAGCAGGGCGCCGTACTGCCAGGCCTTGACGAACGAGTTCGACGTGACGGGCGAGCCGTCGCTGAAGGTCTGGTTCGGCTTGAGCTTGATGGTGAAGGTCTGCGAGTCGGTCGTGGTGATCGAGTCGGCAGCGTCATTGATCGGCTTGCCCGTTGCGTCGTAGTACACGAGGCCGGCGAAGATGGAGTCGACGATTCGGCCACCACCCGTCTCCTGGGTGTTCGTGGGGATGAGCGGGTTCTGCGGCTCGGAACCGTTGGCCGTGATGATGGCCGAGAGGTTCGCGCTCGCGGTAGGCGTGCTGCTGCTGCCGCCTGACGAGCACCCGGTGAGCACGAGCGCGCTGGCTGCTGCCAGAGCGACGACGCCCACTCCGATTCGACGATTGATTCTCAAGGTTTCCTCCTGTGCAAACTGGGAAAATCGAACACACGACTTGTGGCCGGTGCGTTCGAATGGAATGTGTCGCTCGCGGTGCGTGTGAATGCCTCGCAAATCGAGCACGCCGAGGTGAACGGCGCGCTCGATGACTACCGAGTACCCTAAAAGGGGCGTGGCTCAGAACCAAATGCCCGTGGAAAAAGTTACATACTAGAAACTAATTTCACCGGATTGTTGTGCTCTTTGCACAATCTTTGTGAATTCATAGCCCATTACGCAAGAAAGCGGCGGTATGACCACGACGCCTCAGACCCCGCCCGAGGCCCCCTCCGGGCCCCTTTTCACGAGGCGCCGAATCGGCTTCGAGATCGTCGTCGTTCTGGCGCTTTCGCTCGGGTCATCGGCCGTCTATTCCATCGTGCAGCTCATCGATCTGCTCACTCGGCCCACCTCGCTGGGCTCGCAGACCGCGACGATCAACGGAACGGTGAGTGACCGGGCGTGGCTCGACCTGACCTACCAATTTCTCGGAATCGCGTTCGCCATCGCGCCGGTGCTGCTGGTGTTCTATCTGCTGACACTCTCCGGGGTGAATCCGTTCAAGCGCCTCGGTTTCGACGCGACTCAGCCGTTCCGCGACCTTCGCCGCGGGCTCTTTCTGCTGCTGCTGATCGGCATTCCGGGCCTGGCGTTCTACTTTCTGGGGCGAGCGCTCGGCTTCACCGTGAACGTGGTGCCGGCACCACTGGATTCAGCGTGGTACACCGTGCCGATCCTCATTCTCTCGGCGCTGCGAGCCGCGATCACCGAAGAACTCATCGTGGTGGGCTACCTCTTCGAGCGCCTGGGCCGACTCGGCTGGAACAAGTGGGTCATCATCGCCTCCAGCGCCGCCCTGCGCGGCAGTTATCACCTCTACCAGGGCTTCGGCCCGTTCTTCGGCAACTTCGTGATGGGGGTTGTCTTCGGCTGGTTCTACACGCGCTGGGGCCGAACGGTTCCGCTCGTCATCACGCACTGGATTCTCGACATCGCGTCGTTCGTCGGCTACGCGTGGGCCGTGTCGACCTTTCCGCAGCTGTTCAACCTGCCGAGCTGAGAGCGCGTTCTGGCGAGCTAGACCCGTTTTCTGCCGCGAGCGCCACGGATGATCAGCGCCACGATTCCGAGCAGCACCACCACCCCGGCGCCGGCGACGAGCGCCTGCATGGTCTGCGGGCTGAGGCCCTGCGTCGCGGCGGTAGCTGCCGCCGCAGGAGTCGTCGGGGCATCCGAGAAGACGGGAACCGGCGGCGCAGCCGTCTGCGGGCTCGACACCGTGATGGTCACGACGGCCGTCGCAACCTCGTTGGGCCGCGACGACGCGAACGAACACACGACGCCGGTCTGCCCGAGCGGGAACACGGCACCCGAGGCGACCGGGTCGCCCGCAATGCTGCACCCGGTCATCGTGAGCCCGGTCGGCAGCGCCGGGGCGAACGTGACGGGCGCCCCGCTCGAGTCGACCGCAGCGACGTCGAGGGTGTCGGGCACGATTCCCGCCCCCGTGAAGTCGGCGCTGACCACCCGCGCGCCGGTGAAGTCGGCGCCGGTGAGAGTGGCACCCTTGAAGGTGGAGGCCTGAACGTCGGCAGAGCTGAGATCGGTGCCGGTCAGGTCGGCCCCGTCGAAGTCGGACTGCGCCAGGTGCTGACCGCTGAGGTCTACTCCGGCACACTTGCTGCCGCCCGCCACAGCCCCGTCGATGCTGTGGTTGATGACGCAACCGTCGTGCGAGTAGACCGGAGTCACGTCGGCAAGCGTCGCGTCGGCAATCGTCACGTCGGCAAGCGTCACGTCGGCAATCGTCGAGGCGGATGCCCCGGCGGATCCGCCCACGACCCCCAGCCCGACACCGCCGCCGACACCGACAAGGGCCGCGGCGGCCACACCGACGACGAGGGCAGACTTCAGCAGAGAGAACATCGAGTCGATTCTATCGGGTTGAGTTTCTCTCGCCTGTGAAGAGCGGGTGCAACCGCCTACTCGAAGGCCTCCGGCGGCGGGCAGGCGCAGAACAGGTTGCGATCGCCGTACGCCTGATCGATGCGGCGCACCGGGGGCCAGTATTTGTGCGCGATGAGCGACGTCACGGGAAACACAGCTCGTTCGCGATCGTACGGATGGCTCCACTCGCCCTGGGCGATCGATTGAGCGGTGTGCGGCGAATTCACCAGCGGATTGTCGTCTACAGGCCACTCGCCCGAAGCGACGAGCTCTGCCTCGATCTTGATCGCGATCATCGCATCGATGAAACGATCGATCTCGGCCAGGTCTTCACTCTCGGTGGGCTCGACCATGAGGGTTCCGGCGACCGGAAAACTCATGGTGGGCGCGTGGAACCCGTAGTCGATCAGCCGCTTGGCGACATCGTCGACCGTTACGCCGGTGGCCTCGCGCAGCGGCCTCAGGTCGAGAATGCACTCGTGCGCGACAAGTCCGTTATCACCCGAGTACAACACGGGAAAATGCTCGCGCAGTCGAGTTGCGACGTAGTTCGCCGCCAGAACGGCGGCGCCCGTGGCCTCCTTCAGCCCGTCCGAGCCCATCAGACGCACGTAGGCCCAGCTGATCGGCAGAATGCTCGAGCTGCCGTAGGGAGCCGCCGAGACCGCTCCCCCACCGTGCACCACCGTGCCGTCGCCCGAGGCGGGGTGCTCGGCCTTCTGGGCGAACGGATGCCCGGGCAGAAACGGTGCCAGGTGCGACTTCGCCGCGACGGGGCCGACTCCCGGCCCGCCGCCGCCGTGCGGAATGCAGAACGTCTTGTGCAGATTCAGGTGCGAGACGTCGCCACCGAACTCACCGAACCGGGCGAACCCGAGCACCGCGTTGAGGTTGGCGCCGTCGACGTAGACCTGCCCGCCCGCTTCATGCACCAAACGGCATATATCGACGATGTCGTGCTCGTACACCCCGTGAGTAGAGGGATACGTCACCATCAGAGCCGCCAGCGCAGCGCTGTGTTCGGCGATCTTGGCCCGCAGATCATGAAGGTCGACGTTGCCGAGCTCGTCGCACGCCACGACCACGACACGCATGCCGGCAAGCACAGCCGAAGCGGCGTTGGTGCCGTGAGCGCTCGACGGGATGAGGCATACCGTGCGGTAGACATCGCCGCGCGAGTGGTGGTAGCCGCGAATCGCCAGGAGACCGGCCAACTCGCCCTGGCTGCCTGCGTTCGGCTGCAGCGACACCGTGTCGTAGCCGGTCACCTCGGCGAGCCAGGTCTCGAGCTGGTCGATCAGCTCGAGGTACCCCTCGACGTCGGCCCGCGGTGCGAACGGGTGCAACCCCGCGAACTCCGGCCAGCTCACGGCCTCCATCTCGGTGACTGCGTTCAACTTCATGGTGCACGAGCCGAGCGGAATCATGCCCCGATCGAGCGCGTAGTCGGAGTCGGCGAGGCGCTTGAGGTAGCGCATCATGCTCGTCTCCGAACGGTGCGTGTTGAACACCGGGTGCGTGAGAAATTCGCTCGTACGGAGTAGGTCGGCCGGCAGGTTACGCACCGGTCGAAAGGGGCCCCTCTCGCCGGTTCGGAGTTCGAGCGCACCCGCAACCAGCTTGACGTCTGCTGCCGTAGTGGTCTCGTCGACCGAGATGCTGAGGGTGTCATCGTCGACCACGTGGAGGAGGTACCCGCGTTCATGCGCTCGGTCTGCCAAGACTCGGGCTCGACCAGGCAAGCGCACGGTTACGGTGTCGAAAAAGGCGCGGTGTATGACTCCGAGCCCTCCCGCCGTCAGCAGGGCGGCCAGATCTTTCGCGCGACCGTTCACCTGTTGGGCGATGCGCACCAGCCCGTCGGGACCGTGGTAGACCGCGTACATGCCGGCCATCACGGCGAGCAGCACCTGCGCGGTGCAGATGTTCGAGGTGGCCTTCTCGCGGCGGATGTGCTGTTCGCGAGCCTGCAGGCTGAGGCGATAGGCGCGGTTGCCGACAGCATCCACGCTCACCCCTACGAGGCGGCCGGGCAACTGGCGCTCGAGCCCCTTACGCACGGCCATGTAGCCGGCGTGCGGGCCGCCGAAGCCCATCGGCACGCCGAAGCGCTGGCTCGTGCCCACGGCGACGTCGGCTCCGAGTTCTCCGGGCGACGTGATGAGGGTGAGGGCCAGCAGGTCGGCCGCGACAACGGCGAGCGCGCCGGCGCTGTGTGCGGCGGTGATGACCTCCGCGGGGTTCCAGACGTGTCCGGATGCGCCCGGGTACTGCACGAAGACGCCGAACGCGGCGGGCAGGTCGGCCGGGGCCAGCGTGGCCAGGTCGAGCTCGACGAGCTCGATGCCGACGGCCTGCGCGCGAGTGGCCAGCAGGGCCTTCGTCTGCGGCAGGGCATCCGCGTCGACCACGAATACGGGCGACGTCGACTTGCTCGCGCGGCGGGCCAGCAGCATGCCCTCGACGACGGCAGTGCTCTCGTCGAGCATGGAGGCGTTCGAGGTGGTGAGGCCGGTCAGTTCGGCCACCATGGTCTGAAAGTTGATGAGCGCCTCGAGGCGGCCCTGCGAGATCTCGGGCTGATAGGGCGTGTAGGCGGTGTACCAGCTCGGGTTCTCGAAGACGTTGCGCTTGATGACGGCGGGCGTGATGGTGTCGTAATATCCGAGGCCGATCATCGAGCGCTTCACGCTGTTGCGCGCGGCGAGCTCACGCAGTTCGGCAATCACCTCACGCTCTGTCGCCGGCTGCGGGATGACCGAGCCGGCGCCTCGGCTCTGTGCCTGAATCGACGCGGGAACCGCCGCCTCGACGAGCGCGGTCACCGAGTCGTAACCGAGAACCTCGAGCATGGCCGCCTGCGCGGCGCGATCGGTGCCGATGTGGCGTTCTGCAAAGGGAACACTCATCGATCAGGCACCGGCCCGATCGACTTCGGCACTGCCGTCGGAATCGGCACCGTCGAAATCAGCACCGTCGAGGTCGACGCTCAGCGCGTCGTCACCCAGCAGCGCCTGGTACTCGTCGAAGGTGAGCAACTCGGGCAGTGCCGTGAACTCGGCTTTGATCAGCCAGCCCTCGCCGAACGGGTCGCTGTTGACGAGTTCGGGCGCGTCTTCGACGGCGGAATTCTTCTCGATGACGATGCCGGTCAGCGGGGCGAAGAGCTCACCGACCGACTTGGTCGACTCGATCTCGCCCACGACAGAACCGTCGGTGAGCTCGGCGCCGACCTCGGGCAGGTCGACAAAAACGACGTCGCCCAGCTGCCCCGCGGCGTAGGACGTGATTCCGATGGTGGCCGTGGTCGGAGAGCCGGGAGCGGCGGGTTCGAGGCGAATCCACTCGTGCTCGCGCGTGAATTTCAGGGCGGAGTAGTCGGTCACGGTCAGTCTCTCTTTCTGCTGTAGAACGGCAACGGGGTGATGCGAAACGGCAGACGTTTGCCGCGCACGTCGACCCAGACGAGGGTGTCGGCAGTGCTGTAGCGCGGGTCGATGTAGGCCATCGCGACGGGAAGACCGAGGGTGGGCGAAAGCACTCCACTCGTGACGACGCCGATCGGCTGAGCGCGGGCGCCCGTCTCGGCGCCAGCTGCGTCGGCACCGTTTGCGTCGGCGCTAGCTGCGTCGGCGGCGAACAGCTCGTATCCGGCCCGCGCGGCGCGTTTGCCGTCGCCCAGCAGACCGACGAGTACACGCTCGTGCGCGCTCGTCGGGTTGCTGGATGCCCGCTCGAGGGCCGCGCGCCCCACGAAGTCGCCCTTGCTGAGGTTCGGCACGCGACCGAGGCCCGCCTGGGCCGGCAGCGTATCGAGCCCGAGTTCGTGACCGTACAGTGGCATACCGGCCTCGAGCCGAAGGGTGTCACGTGCGGCGAGGCCCGCGGGAACGAGCCCGAAGGGCTCTCCTGCTGCCATGAGGTCTGCCCAGAGCTGTGTGGCGAGCGCCACGGGCGTATACAGTTCGAAGCCGTCTTCGCCCGTGTAGCCGGTGCGTGCGACGAGGAGGTCTTCACCCGCATACGTGGCCGGCTGCGACCAGTAGTACTTCAGCGCGGCGAGGTCACGGGCATCCGGAGTCACCAGACCGGCGGTGTTCATGAGAATCTCGAGCGCGCGGGGGCCCTGCACGGCGATGAGGGCGACGCCGTCGCTCTCGTCGGCGACGGTCACGTCGAAGGCAGCTGCTCGCTCGAGGAGGGTGTTGTAGGCGACCTCGTGGTTGCCCGCGTTGGCCACGACGAGAAAGTCGTCGTCGGCGAGGCGATAGACCACGACATCGTCGATGATTCCGCCGGATTCGGCGAGCAGCATGCTGTACTTCGCTTGGCCCACCGCTGTTGCCGAGAGCTTTCCGGCGAGGGCGTAGTCGAGAAACTCGGCCGCTTGCGGGCCGCGAACGGCGAGTTCTGCCATGTGCGAGAGGTCGAACAGGCCGGCCGCCATGCGCACGGCGTGATGTTCGGCGAGGTCGCTCGTGTAGCGAACCGGCATCTGCCAGCCGGCGAAGTCGGTGAAGAGGGCTCCGGCGGCGACGTGAGTGTCGTGCAGGGGTGAGAAGACCGGCTGGGCCGACGAAGCGGGTTCGGATGAAGCGGCTTCGGGTGCAGCGGGCGGTGCAGAGTCGGCGGGGGTCACGAGTTCTCCTGATCATTACCTGCCTGCAATGAATCGACAGGCCGGTGTTGGTCGCGCCGATCGAAGTGATCGACGAGAACTCCCCCTCTGTCATCGTGCCTGAGAGATTCACACCCCGCGGCCTACGCCTCGAACAAGTGCTTTCACCGTGGGCGAGACCGCGACCGCTCGTAAGCCGAGCGCGGGCTGCTTTTCAGAGTGGCCAGTTCGACGCGGTACACGTACCTGAGAGATTATCGGAGAGAATTGCTCCTTCGGTGCCCGGAATTCGGCTCTCGCCGTTGCGCCGGGCTCTCCCGCGCCGACCTTTCGGCCGAACAGTCTTTAGTTGTGTGGCCAGCTTAGCGTGCCTCGCCCTTCTGGGCACGCTCGGGCGTGTCGGGGCGGCGCCAGGCCGGGCCCGCTCGGCCAGGGTGCTCGGGTCAGGGCGCTGAGGTCAGGGCGCTGAGGTCGGGGCGACAGATCACCGCGCCGGCCGGTCACCGCGGGCACGGCGCACCACGGCGAAGAGTACGGCAGCGAGTGCGACGAGCGACCCGACGCCGACCACGATGGCCAGCGGCAGTGCGAGACCGGAATCGTTGCTCGCGTCGGCGGGCACGGCCGACAAGATCGTCATGGTGGGCTCGGGCACGTCGGCGACCGCGCCGGGATCGACGGTTGCGGCTTCGCCGGGAGCCAGTGTTGCAGAGCCTGTGGGGTCGGTTACGGCGGAGCCCGGGGCGGGTGTTCCCGTCGACGACACCGTCGCGGGCTGGCCCGACCACGAAGCACCGCACGCCGGCGCGGCGTTCCAGGCCGGTGCAGCCACGGTGACGGCCGTCGGCTGCCAGGTGAAGGAGTAGCGGCCCGAAATGGGGTGCCCGTCTTCGGAGACGACCCGCCAGGTCACGTTGTACTCTCCGGCCTCACCGAGCGCAACGCCCGTGCTGGCATCGCCGCCGTCGACAGTGACGCAGCCCGATTCGTGGTGACCCCCGTCGGTGTCGGTGATCTCGATAGCGAACCCCGAGGCATCCGCCCCCAGCGAGAGCAGTTCGTCGCTGAAGCTGACGGTGACCGTGTCGATGGGCGTCGTGACGGTCTCGCCGTTGTAGGGGCTCGACGACACCACAGTGTCGTGCGCGAACGCCGGAGCGGCGGCTGCGGCCGAGGCCGCCGAGATCGCGAGGCCGGCGAGCAGCCCCAGCCCCACGATACGGGCTGCACGCCGGTTCGTCAGGGGTGGAATTCGCACAATCCAACGATAACCGGCAGGTCGTCAGCGCTACGGGCGCTGAGAGCGGATGCTCAGCGGACTACCGGCTAACGAGCATTCCGCTGAGCCGAAACTGAGCTTCGGGTGCCGCCGTCAGGTCGCCGTCAGGTTGCCGTGGGTCTTCCGTCAGGTCGTGGGAAGCACGAAGATCAACACGAGCGTGACCACCGCCGACGCGACGCCGAGCCAGAGACCGACCAGAGACAGAATTCGCCCCGCACCCGTCACGCGCGACTGCCGCAGGCCGAAGTAGCCGAGCACAGCGCCGACGATGCTGATGACCACGAATGGGTTCAAGAACAGCGAGATGACGCTCACGACAAGGCTCGCGAAGGCCAGAAAGTTGGTGCGGCCGGCGGGGGCGCCCGAGGGTGTGGTCATGGCATCACAGTAATGCACTCCCAGACACCAGCGACTTTATGTAAGGTGTGCGCATGGGTGATGTGACCTGTCTCGTGATCGGATGCACGGCCGAGCCCGACGACGAGATCACCGTCGAGGTGAACGGCCTGTCACTGGTGTATTCCGTGTGTCTCGCTCACGCCACCGAGATGCGCTGGGGGGCGACGTATTCGGAGTACCGCTCCGATCAGCACGGCCTGCTCGGGCTGCGGCAGTCGCGCTGACTCGGTTGCGCTAGCTCGGTTTGGCTAGCTCGGTTGCGGAAAGCCGCAGAACACACCGTCGGGGTCGAAGGTCGCGATCAGCTGCTGCACGCGCGGCCAATCGTCGGCGGCGAACGACCGGCTCACGCGCTCGGCGCTGTGACGCAGATCGGCCTCGCTGATGAAGTGTCCGCTAGCGAGTGGCTCGAGCACGGCTCGCAGGTCGGCCAGCCACGCGTGGTTCGCTTCGTCGTCGGCGGGGTCTGACCAGATCACGTAGGGCACGACCAGGCTGCGGTCGTGCATCCCGTATGCCGCCTCGCCCTTCGGGAGCAGGGTCGCGCCGACGCCGTTGCCGGGCATGCCGGTGAGCAGGTAGGAGTGGCCAGACGGCGCACGCCGCATGATCTCGGCGAGCGGAGGCAAAGCGTCGTGCAGGTCGGTCGGCAGCCAGAACGTGTCGGCGAGGTAGCGAAAACCCTCGGGATACGTGGCATCGACGCCCTCGTGCAGGTTCTCGAAAGCGACCTCCACCGGGTCGAGGTGATCGATGAGGCGCGCGTCGGGCAGCGGTTCGGTGTCGAAGGCCGCGAGTGCCGCCAGCGCGGTGTTTTCGTCGGCCGCGAACGCGGTCGCAATGACGTTCACGATGTGAGCGGCCGAGTCGCTCGTCGCCCCCGGGCGCTGCGGCCCGGCCAGCACCACCGAGACCTCGACACTCGCTGGCAGCGCGGCCGATACCCGGCCCACCCAGGCGGTGACCTCTGCGAGGTCGGCGAGGTCGAACATCCAGGTGGCCAACCGGATGCCCTGCGGCAGTGGCTTCAGCCCGACCTCGAACTCGGTGACGATGCCGGGAAAGCCTGGGCCGGAGCCGCGAGCGAGCCAGAACAGCTCGGCATTCTCGTCGGCGGAGGCGACCACCACGTCGCCACTCGCGAGCACCACGCGCATGCTGCGAATCGAGAAGCACGACGGCAGCCACTCGCCCCAGTTCAGGCCCAGGCCCCCACCGAGCAGAAATCCGCCGACGGCCGGATTGCCGCAGTGCCCGACCGGAAAGGCGAGCCCGTGCGCCGCGAGCTCTTTCGAAAGGCGTTCGCCACGCACGGCCGGGCCCACCTTCGCGGTGCGCGCCTCGACGTCGACCTCGATGCCGTCGAAGGCGGCCATATCGATGAGCAGACTCGCCTCGCGCAGCGAGGCGGAGATCCAGCTGTGCCCGCCCGAGCGGATGGCGACCTTCGTGCCGGCGCGCGCCGCATCGGAGACAGCCTGCGCCACCTCGGCTTCGGTGTGTGGGGTGACGATGAGCGCGGGTGTCTCGGCCGGCTGCAGGGTGTTGAACAACCCGTCACGAGCGGCTGCGGCGAAACCGCCGTCTGCCGGGAGCAACCGGTTCGGAGCCGCACTCGGAGTCTCGCTGGGGATTTCGGTCACGGTGGTCATCGTAGTGGCGTCTCGCACTCCGGGCCGTTCTAGAGTTGGCCCATGATCGAGTGTGTCGTCGAGGGCTGTTCAGGTGATCCCGTCGAGCGGCTGACCGTCGACAGCAACGGCCTCTTGCTCGTCTACGCCATCTGCCGCGACCACGCCCTCCAGGTGCGCGACGGCTTTCAGGTAGCCCAGCCCGCCGACTCGAGCCGAGGCCTCATCGGCCCCCGCTCGACTCCCCTGCCGTAGGCGTCGTCGGCGGGTCGATTCTGTCGGGTCGCCGACAACTAGGCTTCGCTGAATGCCACCTGCTGCTGCTTCGCGAAGTCGTGCAGGCGGCGATCTCTCGTCCACAACGTCGTGCCGGGCGAGAGTGTCACCGCCGCCAGCAGATGAGCATCGACCAGGCTGAGCCCCCGGCCGTACAATTTTCGGCGCTCGATGAGACCCATCACTTCGTCATGGTGCGCGAGCGTCACGGCCGGAAGATTGCTCAGCAGATCGAGGAACGACCCTCGATCACGCAGCGAGCCCATTGCCAGCTCGCCCACGACCATGGGATGCTGCCAAACGAAGCCGCTTCTCAGCAACCTCAAGAGTTCTGGTTCGGCGGCATGGAGATGGTCAACCCAGACCGATGTGTCGACGAGAATCATGACTCAGGCGGCAGGTCGCCTTCGGGGTGCGGATTCAGCGTGCCGATCGCTACCGCCGAGAAGTGCCAGGCGCCGGGCGCTCTCACGCTCGATGAGCGCCTCGAGTGCTTCACGCACAAGAGCGGAGCGCTCCGTTATTCCGCTCAGGGCGGCAGCCTTCGCCAGTCGATCGTCGTCGAGTGTGATCGTCGTTCTCATTCGCGCCTCCTTTTTCTACACGGATATTAGCATCACTTGATGCAGAATTCTATGCACTCCACACTCGTTCGACGCAAGGATGTCAGGCGCCGCTGAGGGCGAGAGCGCCGGGGCGAGCGGGGTCAGGGGCGAAAGTGAGGGTGCGCGTGGCGATTTTGTCGGTGAAGAATCGGTCGTGGCTCACGACGACCACGGCGCCGGGAAAGTGCGTGAGGGCGCGTTCCATAACCTGGATGCTCGGCATGTCGAGGTGGTTGGTGGGCTCATCGAGCAGCAGCACCGAGGCGCCCGACAGTAGGCACTGCGCCATCGCGACCCGCGCGCGTTGGCCGCCCGAGAGGTTGCCGAGCCGCTGCTTGAGGTCGGCCTCAGAGAACTGGAACATCGCCAAGAAGCGCCCCACGGATTTGCGTGTCGCGGTGAGAGCGAGACTGTCGGGGAGGGCATTGACCGCGTGAGTGAGGGTGTCTGCGTCGTCGAGCTCGGCGAGCATCCGGTTGTAGCTGACGACCTTGACGCCCTTCGGCCAGTCGACGGTACCCTCGTCAGGGCGCTCTTCGCCGGCGAGCACGCGCAGCAGGGTGCTTTTTCCGCTGCCGTTGGCGCCGAGAACGGCGATGCGGTATCCGCGCCGAATCTCGAGGGTCAGGCCCTCGAACAGCGTCTTGTCGCCATACGATTTGCCGAGCGAATCGATGCGGCAGAGCACGTCTTTCACGTGCAGACCGCCGTAGATCTCGGTGATGATCTCGTCGACCGGCCGTGGCGCGCGAGACTTTTTGATGCCCGAAAGCTGCTTGTTGAGGCTGTTCTGCTTGCCCGACTGCGCTGACTTCGCGGCCCTCGTGGCCTTCGCCGCCTCGCGTCGATCGGAGATACCCTCGGCCTCGAACGCCAGCAGCTCGGATTCGTGCAGGTACTGCTGCTCGAGCGTCTTCAGCCGGAACTGCTTCTGCACCACGTATTCGTCGAAGTTGCCCGGATATTCGTGCAGATGAAAGTTCTCGAGCTCGATGATTCGCGTGACCACCGCGTCGAGAAAGGTGCGGTCGTGCGACACGATGATCGCGGCGCCGCGAAAGTCGCGGAACCAGCTCTCGAGCCACTCGACCCCGGCGATGTCGAGAAAGTTCGTCGGCTCGTCGAGCAGCAGAACATCCGGATTCTCGAGCAGAATCTTCGCCAGCGCGGCCCGGTTGCGCCAGCCGCCCGAGAGGTCGTCGATGGGACAGACGCGGTGGGCTTGCTCGAAGCCGAGGGTCGTCAGGGCGGTATCGATGTGGCGCTGGTAGTCCCAGCCGTCGAGGCGATCCATCTCGGCGAAGAGGTCGGCCTGGCGGTTGATGAGGGCGTCGAGGGATTCCGCTGGTTGCGCTTCTGCTTCGGCGGCGACGGCGTTCGGGGCGGCGGCTAACGCTACGGCGGCGTCGATTGCAGCCAACTCGGCCTCGATGAGGTGGATGTTCGCGAAGAGGCCCTCGAGAACATCCACGATCGACGCCGAACCGTCGAGCTCGGAGAACTGCGAGAAGTACCCCAGCTTCAGGCCGTCTTCGAGGGCGACGGTTCCGGAATCCGGAGTCACCTGCTCGAGAGCCAGCTTCAGCAGTGTCGACTTGCCCGACCCATTGCGCCCGATGAGCCCGACTCGGTCGCCCTTTTCGAGCCGGAAGAACGCCTCGCGCAGCACTTGGGTGTTCTCGAAGCTGACGCTGACGTCGGTGATTCTGATGAGGCTCATGGTGTCGACGATAGCGGGGTCGGCTGGGCGGGCCCGCTGGCGCGGGCCGTGCTGCTGCGGCCTCGCTGGCGCGGGGCCTCGGCGAGAACAGCGGAGGATTCGAGGCGGTGGGCCCGCATAGGCGCTGCAGGTGCGGTTTCTCCTACGTTCTACTCCTGAACGGGCATCCGCGACCCCGTCGCCTGGGGCTTGGGCGTCAGTGCTCGCCCTTGATGACGAAGTAGGATCCGCGGATGGTGCCCGCGAGCTTCGACTTCTGGCGGGCGAACTTGAACTTCGACAGTTCGTCGGGGATCTCCATGCCGTCGGAGAGTTTGAAGCCCACGGCGCGTTTGCCGCCGTCTTCGAGGGCATACATGACGTTGATCGCGAGGCCCGACTCGTAGAACACGTAGGTCATTCGAAGGCCCTCGACCTCGAAGTCGGTCGCTTCGAGCGGGCGCGATTCGATGACGATGTCGCGCTCGCGCTTCAGGATGCTCGCGACGCGGTCGAGGGCTTCGGGGGCCTCGCTGACGGGGCTCACCGTGAAGACGTGGTCGTACTTGTTCTTGTAGTAGCGCGCTTCGTTGGCGCGCAGGCCGGCCAGCGGCTCGACGACCGGAGACGACTCGAGGCCTTCGGTTGAGACGTTGACGAAGTCGACGGCGTACGGCATGGGGATCTCCTGATCTGTGGTGATGCCCCCACGGTAGCGCGAGATGGGGTGTCGGCACTTCTCGAATCCTGCTCGCGTGTGGGATGCCCGGCAGAGCACAGTGCAGGTCGACCCCCGCAGCTTCGCTGCACGTTGCTCGCGTGATCCACCTCAGAGTGAACGAAGGTGTGCCCGTCGTATTCGACGGGCACATGTTGCGGCTGTCGTGAGCGTCGATTAGCGCGGCTTCGTCACTCGTCGGCCTGACGCAGCTGCGAACCGACGATCAGGAGGAACGCGCCGAGGCCGGCAACGAAGGCGCTCACCCCGTAGGCGAGCACCGACGTCATCAACGAGGTGCGCAATGATGCAGCCGTCGAGAGTGCCGAGCCCTGTTTGCGCAGCTCCCCCGCTTCGTCGCTGCTCGCGTCGACACCCCGCAACGCGTCACTGATGTCGGCAAAAGTGCGGCCGCCGGCTCCACGTTCGGCATTGCTCTTGATGACGAGCGCTTCGGCGTAGGCCGTCGCCGGGCCCTGCACACGCTTACCCGCAAGGGCCGGCGCGTTGCCCGGAACCGTGATCTTTTCGTCTCGCAACTGCTTCGTGACGGTGAACCATGCGCCCGCGCCGACGGCGAGGAACAACGAACCCGTGGCGATGCTGAGACCTCCAACGCGGCGAAGTACGGATTCAGCGGGCAGAGTCGTCATCGATCATCCTTTCGTGGCGCGGGATGCGCGGGAACCACACTGCGCGCATTCCGACTGTAAGCGAATTCGACCGTCTGGCGCAGCCGAGATCCGGTGACGATGAGGGCTAAACGTTGAAGCGGAACTCGACCACGTCACCGTCGTGCATGACGTACTCTTTGCCCTCGATGCGGGCCTTGCCGCGGGCACGAGCCTCAGCTACGGAGCCGGCGGCCACGAGGTCGTCGAACGAGACGATCTCGGCCTTGATGAAGCCCTTTTGGAAGTCGGTGTGGATGACGCCGGCAGCCTGGGGGGCCGTCCAGCCCTTGCCGATGGTCCAGGCGCGGGTTTCTTTGGGGCCGGCGGTGAGGTAGGTCTGCAGGCCCAGGGTGTCGAAGCCGATGCGGGCGAGCTGGTCGAGGCCGCTCTCCTCTTGGCCGGTCGAGGCGAGCAGTTCGGCAGCGTCGGCGGGGTCGAGGTCGATGAGTTCCGACTCGAGCTTCGCGTCGAGAAAGACGGCGGGCGCGGGGGCGACCAGCGCAGAGAGGGCGGCAAGAGCATCCGAATCGTTCAGCACGGCCTCGTCGATGTTGAAGACGTAGATGAACGGTTTGGCGGTGAGCAGGCCGAGTTCGCGGATGGGTTCGAGGTCGAGTTTGCCGGCGGATGACAGGGGCTGACCCGCGTCGAGAATGGCTTGCGCAGCCTTCGCGGTCTCGAGCACGACGGGCTCGATGCGCTTGGTCTTGACCTCTTTCTCGTACCGGGCGACAGCTTTTTCAAGGGTCTGCAGGTCGGCGAGAATGAGTTCGGTGTTGATGGTTTCGAGGTCGCTGGCAGCGTCGACCTTGCCGTCGACGTGTATCACGTCGGGGTCGGCGAACCCGCGCACGACTTGCGCGATGGCGTCGGCCTCGCGGATGTTCGCGAGGAACTTATTGCCGAGCCCCTCCCCCTCGCTGGCGCCCTTCACGATGCCCGCAATGTCGACGAACGACACGGGGGCAGGCAGAATGCGCTCGCTCGAGAAGAGCTCGGCGAGCTTCTCGAGGCGCGCGTCGGGCAGGTTCACCACGCCCACGTTGGGCTCGATAGTAGCGAACGGGTAGTTCGCCGCCAGAACCTGGTTTTTCGTGAGTGCGTTGAACAGGGTGGACTTGCCCACATTGGGCAGCCCGACGATCGCAATAGTTAGAGCCACGAGGGTCTATCGTACCGGGGGTGAGCGAACAGTGCTCCGCCGGGCATCCGGATGCCCGTGGCCTCACCGCGCGAACGAAACAGTCACGCGCGGCCGAGATCGGCAGGCACACGTGCAGATCTCGGCCGCACGCGCCGGCCTCGGCCACGTCTGTCGGGTTCGCGGCGACGCACCAAACGGAATCGAGAGAAAGCGGCGACCGCGCTCGCCGCTTTCTCTGCTGGTAGCGGCCAACACTCAGCACCGAGCATGCAGTCGCACGCGTGCGCCGCAGAGGCGGCGGCGCACCAATCAACACCGCGGCGCACCCGACGAGGTCGGCGAAACGCGGCGACCGCGCTCGTCGCGTTCCGCGCTGGTAGCGGCCAATACCCAGAACCGAGCATCCCGTCGCACGCGTGCGCCGCAGAGGCGGCGGCGCACCAATCAACACCGCGGGGGCGGCGCACAAACGTTAATTGCGCGGGAAACCCAAGTTGATGCCGCCGTGGGAGGGCTCGAGCCAACGGCTCGTGATGGCCTTCTGGCGGGTGAAGAAGCGGAAGCCGTCGGCTCCGTAGGCCTTGGTGTCGCCGAAGATGGAGTCTTTGAACCCGCCGAATGAGTAATAGGAGACGGGCACGGGAATCGGCACGTTGATGCCGATCATGCCGACCTCGGCTTCATTCTGAAAGCGGCGGGCCGCTCCGCCGTCGTTGGTGAAGATGGCGGTGCCGTTGCCGTAGCGGGAGGCGTTGATGAGTTCGAGCCCGTCGTCGTAGGAGGCGACGCGCACGATCGAAAGCACGGGGCCGAAGATCTCGTCGGTGTAGACGCGCGAGGTGATGGGCACCTTGTCGATGAGGGTGGGGCCGAGCCAGAAGCCGGCTTCGTCGCCGTCGACCTCGATGCCGCGACCGTCGATGACGACCGTCGCACCGTCGGCGGTGGCGATGTCGAGGTACGACGACACCTTGTCGCGGTGCGCTTCGGTGACGAGCGGGCCCATGTCGCAGGCGCGCCGGCCGTCACCGACGACGAGCCCCGCCACACGCGAGGTGATCTTTTCGATGAGGTCGTCGGCGACCGGTTCGACGGCAACGACGACCGAGATCGCCATGCAGCGCTCGCCAGCCGAGCCGAAGCCCGCGTTGACGGCGGCATCGGCCGCGAGATCGAGATCGGCGTCGGGCAGCACGAGCATGTGGTTCTTCGCTCCGCCGAGGGCCTGAACACGCTTGCCGTGCTGGGTGGCCGTCTCGTAGACGTAGTGCGCGATGGGGGTCGAACCGACGAACGAGATGGATTTCACATCGGGGCTGGTGAGCAGACCATCCACCGCCTCTTTGTCGCCGTGCAAGACGTTCAGCACGCCGTCTGGAAGCCCCGCCTCGGTGAACAGCGCGGCGAGCCAATTGGCCGCCGACGGGTCTTTCTCGCTCGGCTTCAGCACCACGGTATTCCCGGCGGCGATGGCGATCGGAAAGAACCAGAGCGGAACCATGGCGGGAAAGTTGAACGGGCTGATGATTCCGACCACACCGAGCGGCTGCCGGGTCGAATACACATCGATGCCTGTCGAAACGTTCTCTGAGTACTCGCCCTTGATGAGGTGCGGAAACCCGGTGGCGAATTCGACGACCTCGAGGCCACGGGAGATCTCGCCGGCCGCGTCGGAGAGCACCTTGCCGTGTTCGCTGGTGAGGATCTCGGCCAGCTCCCCCGTGCGCTGTGCGAGCAACTCGCGGAACCGGAACATGATCTGCTGCCTGCGAGCCAGCGACGTGTCGCGCCAGGCCGGAAACGCGGCCTTGGCCGCGAGAATGGCGGCCTCGATCTCGGCGGCGTCTGCAAGCGCCACGCTCTTGGTCTGCTGGCCGAGCGCGGGGTCGTACACGGGTGCGGTACGACCGCTGGTGCTCACGGATTCGGCCCCGTTGATGTAGTGGTTGACGACGGGCAGCGCGGTGTCTGACATGGCGGAGACGTTCCTTTTCTGACGGTTACTCGAACACCCTAATACGCATTCGTGACGGCTGGCCGACCGAGTTCACGGCCAGTGTCGGAGGGTGCTGCGACACTGCTTCTATGGATGCATTGGTAACCGTTCTGATAGGCCTCGCCATCGGTCTCGCCCTCGGGTTTCTCGTGGGATGGCTCATTCGAGCGCGGCGTTCGAGCGCCGTCGGCGGCGGGGCAGGCGACGCTGCGGCGGCCGCGGGGCTGGCCGAGCTCGTCGAGCTGCAGACGCTGAAGGCAACAGCCGAGGTAACAGCCGCGGGCCTGCGCGAACAGCTCGCCCAGGCAGAAGCACGGGCCGTGGTGCAGGCAGAAGAGGCCCGCGGGCGGGCGCTCGAACTTCGCGAGCAGACGGATGCCCAGCTCACCGATTCACGCCTGCGAGTGGTTGAGGCGCGCGAGAACAGCGATGCCCAGCTCGCTTCGGCCCGTGAGCAGTTCGCCGCGCGCCTGCGCGAACAAGAACTGCTCTTTCGCGAGCAGATCAGCACCGCAGACGCGCAGTACCGCAACCAGATCGCCCAGCAAGAAGAGCGGCTGGCCGAGTTCCAGCAGCGTCTTGCCGATGTGCAGCGCGCCGAAGCCGAGCGGGTGAAGTCCGACGGCAAGGTGCTGGTGGCGCTGAGCCCCGTGCAAGAGAGTCTGCGCCTGGTGCAGGCGAAGGTCACCGAACTCGAAGAGCAGCGCCGCCAGCAGCACGGCGAACTCAGCCAGCAACTGAAGTCGGCCACCGAATCCGAAGAGCGGTTGCGCAACACCGCAGAATCGCTCGCGTCGGCACTGCGCTCGAACAGCACCCGCGGGGTGTGGGGAGAGACGCAGCTGCGCAACGTGGTGGAGGCGGCCGGGCTGCTCGACCGGGTCGACTTCGAGGTGCAATCCAGCCTCACGAGCGACAACGGAGCCGGGCGCCCCGACATGGTGGTACACCTTCCGGGCGGCAAGAACATCGCCGTCGACGCGAAGGTGCCGTTCAACGCATACCTCGAGGCGAGCCAGATTCCGGCTACCGCAACCGGCGCCGAAGGCGCACGCCGGGCCGAGTTGCTCAAGGCGCATGTGAAGGCCGTGCGCGACCACATCACGACGCTCGGTACGAAGGGCTACTGGGCGGGGCTGGATGCATCGCCCGAGCTGGTGGTGGCGTTCATCCCGAGCGAGTCGCTCATCTCGACGGCCATGGAAGCAGATCCGAGCATCATGGACTTCGCGTTCAGCAAGCGCGTGGCGCTGGTGTCGCCCGTGACGCTGTGGTCGCTACTGAAGACGGTGGCGTTCAGCTGGCAGCAAGACGTGCTCACGCACGAGGCCAAGACGCTGTTCGACCTCAGCAAAGAGCTGTACTCGCGGTTGGCCGTGACCGCCTCGCACATCGAGAAGCTGGGTAGCACCATCGACCGCACGGTGAAGCACTACAACGCCTTCATCGGGTCGTTCGAGCGCAACGTGTACTCCACGGCGCGCAAGCTGAACTCCCTCGACGAGTCGATCGTGCTCAAGCCACTCGAACCCATCGAGGAGAAGGCCCGCGACCTGACGAGCCCCGAGCTGGTGGCCCAGCTCGAACTCGAAGACGACCTCAACAGCGTCGACGACCGCTCACCGCAGCCGCGCCTGATCTAAGCCTGCTCCGCCCGATCGGGGCGCGCAGCCTGCCCGATCTAATCCTTAAGCAGCGACGGCTAGAGCCACCGTGAGGCGAGGTGGTCGGCCTCGATGCGGCGGATCGTGCCCGAATGCGAACGCAGCACGATCGACTCGGTGCGCAGAATGGGGCCGAGTCGCTTCACACCGGCGACCAGGCCGCCATCTGTCACGCCCGTAGCCACGAAGAAGGTGTTGTCACCCGCCACCAGGTCGTTCGCCTCGTAGAGCTTGTCGATGTCGAGGCCGGCGTCGATGCCCTTCTGGCGTTCGTCGTCGGTTTTCGGGGCGAGCCGAGTCTGAATGAACCCGCCGAGCGCCTTGATGGCGCAGGCTGTGGCGACGCCCTCGGGGCTGCCCCCGATGCCGACGCACATGTCGATGCGAGTGCCGTACCGCGCCGCGTTGATGCCACCCGCCACGTCACCATCGAGCATGAGCCGAGTGCCGGCACCTGTCGCGCGGATGTCTTCGATGAGCTGCGCGTGGCGCGGACGATCGAGCACGGCCACCCGAATGTCACCGACCGCCTTGCCCTTCGCCTTGGCGAACGCCCGGATGTTGTCGCCGATCGGCCGGTCTATGTCGATCACTCCGATGCCGTCGCCATCGGTCACGATCTTGTTCATATAGAAGACCGAAGAGGCGTCGAGCATCGTTCCCCGGTCGGATGCGGCCAGCATCGAGATGGCGTTCTGGCGCCCGGCGGCGGTGAGCGAAGTGCCGTCGATCGGGTCGACGGCGATGTCGCACGACGGCCCTCGGCCGGTGCCGACGTGCTCGCCGTTGAAGAGCATCGGGGCCTTGTCTTTTTCGCCCTCACCGATGACGATGACACCGTCGAAGTCGACGGTGCCGAGAAAAGCGCGCATCGCGTCGACTGCGGCGCCGTCGGCGGCGTTCTTGTCGCCTTTTCCGATGAACGGTTGCGCTCGAATGGCGGCGGCCTCCGTGGCTCGCACCAACTCGAGGGCGAGGTTGCGGTCGGGGTGCTCATAGAGAGGTGTGCTGTCGGCGCTCATGACGCCAGCTTATCGCTCGAGTCACTTCACTCGCTTTCGCTAGACTCAGGTCTGTACGCAGGCCGGCGCGCTGCCATCGCGCCCACCAAAGGAGATGACATGCCCATTGCAACCCCCGATCAGTACGCTGAAATGCTCGACAAAGCAAAGGCAGGGGGTTTTGCCTACCCCGCCGTCAACGTGTCGTCGTCGCAGACCCTGAACGCCGTGCTGCAGGGCCTCTCTGACGCGGGCTCCGACGGCATCATCCAGGTGACGACCGGCGGTGCCGACTACTTCGCCGGCCAGCGTGCCGTTTCGCCTACCGGCAGTGCGCGCGCCACGGGCGCCCTCGCCTTCGCCGCGTTCGCGCACGAAGTCGCGAAGAACTACCCCATCACGATCGCCCTGCACACCGATCACTGCCCGAAGAACGCACTCGACACCTTCGTCTTGCCGCTCATCGAAGCTTCTGAGGCGGCCGTGAAGGCCGGCGGCGAGCCCATCTTCCAGTCGCACATGTGGGACGGATCGGCGATTCCCCTCGACGAGAACCTCGTCATCGCCGAAGACATGCTGAAGCGCACGAAGGCCATCAACGCCATTCTCGAGGTCGAGATCGGTGTTGTCGGCGGCGAAGAAGACGGCGTGAGCCACGACATCAACGAGCACCTCTACACCTCGGTGGCGGATGCCCTGGCCACCGTCGAGGCACTCGGACTCGGTGAGAACGGCCGGTACATGGCGGCCCTCACGTTCGGCAACGTGCACGGCGTGTACAAGCCCGGCAACGTGAAGCTGCGCCCCGAACTGCTGAAGGAGATCCAAGACGGGGTGTACGCGAAGTACGCCTCCGTGCTCGGCGACAACACGAAGCCGTTCGACCTGGTGTTCCACGGCGGCTCGGGCTCGAGCGACGCCGAGATCTCGGAGGCCGTGGGCAACGGTGTCATCAAGATGAACATCGACACCGACACCCAGTACGCCTTCACCCGCTCGATCGCGGGCACGATGTTCACGAACTACGACGGTGTGCTCAAGGTCGACGGCGAGGTCGGCAGCAAGAAGATCTACGACCCGCGCGCCTGGGGCAAGATCGCCGAAACCGCTATGGCGGCGCGCGTGGTCGAGGCCACCGAGCAGCTGGGTTCCGCCGGCCACTCGGGCAAGTAGCACGGGTGTCTGCGGGCCGGTTCGACGATTTCGGCCCGCAGACACGACACATCAGCACAAAAACAAGGGCCTCGGCCCGGTGAGCCGAACATGAGCGACGAACGACCCAAACCGAAGTACGGCGAACTGGCTCCCCCCGGCTGGACCTGGCAGCCGCCCGCGCCCCCGGCGAACGACTCCGACGTACCGGCGACGTCGGGTGTGGGCCCCTACGGCGCTCCCGGCCCGGCCGCCGGGTCGCCGGGCACCTCCGGCGACAGCCCGTCAGGCCCCGCCGCTCCGTACAGCGCGCCGCCGCAGCCGTATGCACCGCCTACGGGTCACTCTGGCGCGTACCCGGGCACAGGGCAGGGCACCGGCACCGGTACCGGCCCGGGAACGACCGCGCCCAAGCCGATCAACACGGTCGACGTCGCCGTCACGGGTGTCCTGCTGTTTCTCGGCGTGCTGCTCTCGGCGAGCATGCTGCCCGCCCTGTTCGACTTCAATACCGTGCTCGCTCAGGCCGCAGCGGCTCAGGGATACACCGGTTTCGAGGCGTCGTCGTCATCGAGCACGGCCGGCATCATCGCGGCGGTCGTGACGATCGTGCTGCAGCTGCTCGCCATCGTGATCGGCGTGCGCCGACTGCAGCGCCGCAAGCTCGCCTTTCCGTTCGTGCTGGGCCTGGGCATCCTGACGTTCGCCGTGTGGATCGCGGCCATCGTGTTCGCCTTCTTCAGCGACCCCGCCTTCTTGCAGCAGGTCATGTCGACGAAGGCGCCGTAGGGCCTGAACGCCCGTAACGCCTCAGGCGCCGCGCAGCATCTTGAGGCGCCCGAGCAGCTCGGGTGCGGTGTTATCGAAGAGCGCCCCGCCTCGGCGGATGCCGACGACCGCGAACACCACCCCGAGAACAACACCGACGAGCAGCGCGAGCCAGCCCAGCAGGGCGATGCCGAACAGCATGCTGGCAGCGGCCAGCAGAATCTCGGGCAGCGTCAGCAACAGCAGAATGCCCCAGATGGCGAACGCGCTCAGCGCCGTCGTGAACCCCGCGCCGGGTGCGGACTTGAACGGGTTGTCGCCCGCAGCGGGCACCGGAATCACGATGCGCGCGGACGACACGGCGCACAGGCCGATTCCCGAGAGCATCGCTCCGATCGCCAGCCCGGCGATGGGCGGCAGCAGCCCCCACGAGCCGGTGACGGCCACGGTGATGAAGGTGGCGAGCAGCACCAGCGGCAAGGCGATAATGCCGAGCGCAACGGCACGGCCGAGCCGATCATCCCTCCCCCGCACCCCGTCGGCGACGTGCGTGGCGAACGCGGTGCCGTCGTATGAGACGTCGGTGTAGGTGCTGAGCGAGAGCAGAAACGCTATGAGGGGCCCGGTGAGGTTGAGCAGCGTGAGCGAATGGAAGTTATACGAGTAGAACAACAACAAGACGGGAATAAGCGGAACCACGATGAGCTGACGAGCGTAACGCGGATCGCGCAGCCAATAGGTCAGCGAACGCGCGGCAACGGCACCGGCTGGCGTTGCCGGAAACACGCCGAAGAGCCCGATCTTGCCGCGCGCCACACGCTTGCGCGCGCTCGACGCCGGTGTCACGAGAGCGATGGCGAGGCTGCGCCGCCAGAGTACGGCCAGCAGCGCGAGCGTCACGAGCGTGATGACGAATTTGAGGGCGGCAGCACCCGCGTCGCCGCGAGCAATGTCGGCCGGCACCGACCAGGGTGCGCCGAGCGGGCTCCAGCTCGGTGCTCCGGCCAGCGCGGGCAGCGCATCGGCTGACGTTCGCACGCCCTGAGCCACGAAGAAGATGATCGGCCCCAGCAGAATCAGCGGAATGAAGATCAGGATGCCCGAGAGCTCCCTGAAGCGGCGGCGCGACGAGAGCGACACACTGAGCGCCGCGACCAGTCGCGAACCGACGACACAGATGAGCACGCCGAGCGCCGCGCAGACCAGCGCGGCGACGGCGGCGAGCGGGTACCGGATCCACGTGCCCACCGTCGCGAGCGCGGCGATCGACGTGATGATGCCCGGGATGCCCAGCACCCCCGCCAGCGTCAGCCCGAGCAGCAGTTTCGACATCGGCAGCGGAAACTGCACCAGCTTCGCCGGTTCGAGCGTCTGCTCGATGCCCGTTGCGACCAGCGGCACCAGAATCCAGCCGAGAATGAGCGCCGAACCGGCCAGCACGACGATGGTGCTCGCCAATTCGATCGGGGCGAAGCCGAGCGCCACGAGACCGATGACAGCGAAGAACAGCACCCCGAGCCCGTACAGCCCCCCGATGATGACCGCGACGAGTTGCCAGGGGCTGCGGCGCAGGGTGTTGCCGAGAACGCGAAACCGCAGCCTCAGGAGTGCCGTAACCATTCGGGCCCTTCCGAGTGGTGCCGGCCGCCGACCAGTTCGACGAAACGGTCTTCGAGCGAGGCGGATCCGCGCACCTCGTCGACGGTTCCCTCCGCGAGCACACGCCCGGCCGAGACCACCGCGACGCGGTTGCACATGCGCTGCACGAGATCCATCACGTGGCTCGAGACGATGACCGTTCCGCCGCCCTCGACGTATTCGGTCAGCATGTCGCGGATGTTCGCGGCCGACACCGGGTCGACCGATTCGAACGGCTCGTCGAGCACCAGCAGTTTCGGCGCGTGCACGAGAGCACAGGCGAGCGCGATCTTCTTCGTCATGCCGGCCGAGTAGTCCACCACAGGCGTGCCGGCCGCGCTCTCGAGATCGAGCAGCCGCAGCAGATCGGCCACGCGCTCAGCGACGGTCTGCCGATCCATTCCGAAGAGCAGGCCGTTGTACGTGACGAGTTGCTCGCCCGTCAGGCGATCGAACAGCTTGACGCCGTCGGAGAGGTTGCCCACGAGCTGCTTCGCTTCGAGCGGGCTCTGCCACATGTCGACGCCGTGGATGAACGACTGCCCGGCATCCGGTCGCAACAGACCCGTCGCCATCGACAGCGTGGTCGTTTTGCCCGCCCCGTTCGGGCCGACCAGACCGTAGAGCGACCCGACCGGAACACTCAGACTGAGGTCGTCGACGGCGAGCTTCTCGCCGAACCGCTTGGTGAGGCCGCGCAGCTCGAGGGCGGCTACTGGGAGGTCAGATTGCACGAGCGATCTCCTTGTCGTCACTCTTCACCCTACGTGAGTGAACTCACATGCGTCGACCGCCGATGGCACGGGCATCCGTGTTACCCGACGGGTCGTGGCGCAGCTCTTTCGGCAGCGAGAAGATCAGGTCTTCTTCGGCCGTCTGCACCGTCTCAATGTCGCCGTAACCGGCGCCCGCGAGGTCGTCGAGCAGCTCTTGCACGAGCACTTCGGGTACGGATGCTCCGGATGTCACGCCGACCGTGTTGACACCGTCGAGCCACTCCTGTTTGACCTCGTGCGCATAGTCGACCCGGTAGGCGGCCTTCGCCCCGTACTCGAGCGCCACCTCGACCAGCCGCACCGAGTTGGACGAGTTCGCCGACCCCACCACGATGACCAGGTCGCTGTCTTTCGCGACCTTCTTGATGGCGACCTGGCGGTTCTGGGTGGCGTAGCAGATGTCGTCGCTCGGCGGGTCTTGCAGGTTCGGAAAGCGTGCGCGCAGGCGCCGAACGGTCTCCATGGTCTCGTCGACGCTCAGGGTGGTCTGCGAGAGCCAGACGACCTTGTCGGGGTCGCGCACCACGATGGTGTCGGCCTCGTCGGGGCTGCCGACGAGCGTGGTGTGCTCGGGCGCCTCGCCGGCCGTGCCTTCGACCTCTTCGTGGCCTTCGTGGCCGATCAGCAGAATCTCGAAGTCGTCGCGTGCGAACCGCACGGCCTCGCGGTGCACCTTCGTGACGAGCGGGCACGTGGCGTCGATGGCCTGCAGATTGCGGTCGGCCGCACCCTGTACGACAGCGGGCGAAACGCCGTGTGCGCTGAAGACGACGTGCGAGCCAAGGGGCACTTCGTCGACCTCCTCGACGAAGATGGCGCCGGCTTTCTCCAGAGTTGCGACGACGTGCTTGTTATGCACAATCTGTTTACGCACATAGACCGGTGCGCCATACCGCTCGAGGGCCTTCTCGACCGCGACGACGGCCCTGTCGACCCCCGCGCAATAGCCGCGGGGCGCCGCCAGCAGCACCCGCTTGGCGCCGATGACGGGGGTATCCTTTAGCCTGTTGCGAACGCCGGGCATTCTCGGCATGGGCAGGCTGATGGTTGTGTCGCTCACTCTTTCGATTCTACGGGCAGGAGGTACGGCCATGGCCGATCAACGCAGTGCCGATCGGGCCGGCGCGGTCGCCGAGCGTACCGTCGACGGGCCGCCGACCTTCGAGAACCCCTGGCCGGTCGCCCACTTCTCGGGCAGGATCAAGGCCTACATCGACCGCTTGGGCACCGCCTGGGTCGAGGGTGAGATCACCCAGTGGGGTGTCAGCGGCGGCAATGTGTACGGCAAACTCAAAGACACCACCGAAGACGTGACCATCGGGTTCAACATCTGGTCGTCGGTGCGCGCCAAGATTCCGGCCGACCTCAAGCAGGGCGACCGGGTTCTCACCCTCGTGAAGCCGAACTACTGGCTCAAGGGCGGCACGCTCACCATGCAGGTGTTCGAGATGCGACACGTGGGGCTCGGCGACATGCTCGAGCGGCTCGAGCGACTGCGGCGCCAGCTCGCCTCAGAAGGTCTGTTCGACGCGGCGCGCAAGAAGCCCCTACCGTTTCTGCCCGGGCGCATCGGGCTCATCACCGGCAAAGACAGCGATGCGGAGAAAGACGTGTTGCGCAACGCGCAGCTGCGCTGGCCGTCGGTGTCGTTCCGGGTGGTGCACACGGCGGTGCAGGGCGATCGGGTGCCGCGCGAAGTCGTGGCTGCTCTAGCGGCGCTCGACGACGACCCCGAGGTCGACGTCATCATCGTCGCTCGCGGCGGCGGAGACTTTCAGAACCTGATGGGGTTCAGCGACGAGTCGGTGCTTCGGGCCGCGGCGGCGTGCCGCACTCCCCTGGTGAGCGCCATCGGGCATGAGGCCGATAGGCCACTCCTCGACGAGGTGGCAGACCTGCGGGCATCCACCCCCACCGACGCGGCCAAGCGTGTCGTTCCTGACGTGTCAGAAGAGCTGAACAAAGTCGAGCAGGCCCGGGCACGGCTGAGCCTGCGGGTCACCGCGTTCGTGCGGCACGAGATCGACCGCATCGAACAGGTGCGCTCGCGACCGGTGCTCTCGAACACGACCTGGATCGTCGATACGCGCGCCGAAGATCTCACCCGGTATGTTTCGCGCGGTGTCGAGCTGATGAGCCGGGTGCTCGAGCGGGCGGGCACGACGACCAGCGAGCTCAGCGCTCGGCTGCGGGCGTTGTCGCCGCAGAGCACGCTCGACCGCGGGTATGCCATCGTGCAGCAGGGCGCGGGTTCGGGGCACATCGTGCGGAGGCCCGTGGATGCTCCGCAGGGCACCGAGCTGACCGTGACCCTGGCCAGCGGTGCCCTGAAGGCGCGCTCAGAAGGAGAGCTCAGCAGTTCGCACAATCGTTAGTTCTCACAACCGTCAGTTTCCACAATCGCTGAGCCCCGAGAACTCTGCACAGGTTACGGCCCCCATCAATCTCTCACCCAGCTTTCGATAGGATCGAAGTCATGCCCACGACTCCAACCGAGCCAGAAGTCGGCTCGCTCAGCTACGAAGAGGCCAGAGACGAACTCGTTCGTGTCGTGGCCGAACTCGAGCGTGGTGCCGCGACGCTCGAGCAGTCGCTCGGCCTGTGGGAGCGAGGCGAAGCGCTCGCCGCGCGCTGCGAAGAATGGCTGATCGGCGCGAAGACCCGGCTCGACGCGGCTCGCGCCGCGAGCGCAGCGAACGCCGGGGCCGGCCCGAACGGCCGCGATGTCTGAAGGCCTGGGTGCGAGACGGCAGAAGCCGCCCGCCGTCGTCGCCGAACTCGGGCGCCCCGAGACGCCTGAAGAGACGTCTGCCCGCAAGGCCGAGAACTCTCGCAAGTACCGAGCCAATAAGACCATCAACAACCTCTGGCTCTCGCTCATCGTCTGCGTCGCGGTGGTCATCGTGATCGTGCTGCTCGTTCCGCGCGACAACACGTCGCACCTGCAGACGGTCGACTACCGATCTGTCGCGTCGAGCGCACAGGCCGCGTTTCCGGTTCCGGTCGCGTCGCCCGACCTGCCCGCCACCTACAGCGCGAACGCTGCAGAGATTCGCACCAGTGGCTCGGGGTCGACCGCTATTCCGTATTGGTACATCGGTTTCACCACTCCGTCGGGCGCCTATCTCGGTCTCGAACAAGCAGTCAGCACGGCGAGTACCGGCAACATCGACGACTGGGTGGCCCAGCAGGTGCACAACACGGCGGCGATAGACGTGACCACGATCGACGGCATCCAATGGACGGTCTACGACAACCGGCAGACCGCCAACGACGTGGGCAACGCCAGCTACGCCCTCACCACGCAGTCGGGTGCCAGTACCTACGTGCTGCTGGGTACGGCCAGCACCGAAGAATTCGATCAGGTGGCCTCGGCGATCACCACGAACATCCAGGCGCAGCCGGCCACCGCGGAGGTGTCACAGTGAGCATTCCCGAGGAGCAGACCCCGGCCACGGTGTGGGCCGAAATGGTGCGCGGAAACGAGCGCTTCGTGCGCGGCGAACCGAGACACCCGCGCCAAGACGTCGACCGGCGGCACCAGCTCGAGCTGGGGCAGGCTCCTCGGGCGGCACTCTTCGGCTGCAGCGACTCCCGGCTTGCTGCCGAGATCATCTTCGACCAGGGCCTCGGCGACCTCTTCGTCATCCGAAACGCCGGTCAGGTCATCTCCGAGTCGGTGCTCGGCAGCCTCGAGTACGCCGTCAGTGTGCTCGGCGTGCAGCTGATCGTGGTGCTGGGGCACGACGAATGCGGTGCCGTCGCGGCAGCGATCGCTTCGCAAGACCCCGAGACTCCCCCGCTGCCACCGCACATCGCGCACCTCGTCGACAAGATCATTCCGGCCATCCGGCAGGTCGCCGACGTCACGGAGGCACGCAACCCCGGCAGCGTGAACAAGCCGGGCGATCTCGACCCCTACGAGGTGGGCAGGTATCACCTGCGAGACACCGTGGCGGAGCTGCTGCAGAACTCCGAGATCGTCACCGAGGCCATCGCCGAGGGCCGCCTCGGCATTGTGGGCGCCAACTATCGCCTGACCGAGGGCCGCGCTGTACCCGACATGGCGGTCGGGCTCGTCACTCCCTGATCTACCTGTTTCCCTGACAAAAGCCCTGTTTACTACCGACGAAAGGCCACGAAGTGGTGGAGAACATCCCCGAAACCGAGTACCGCATCGAACACGACACGATGGGCGAGGTGCGGGTACCTGCAAGCGCCCTTTACGGTGCGCAGACCCAGCGTGCTGTTGAGAACTTTCCCGTGTCGGGCGATGTGCTCGAAGCTGCTCAGATCACCGCTCTTGCGCGCATCAAGAAGGCCGCAGCGCTGGCGAACGAGAAGCTCGGCGTGCTCGACGAACCGATCGCTTCGGCCATCGCCGCCGCGGCCGACGACGTGATCTCAGGAAAGTACGCCGACCAGTTTCCGATCGACATCTACCAGACCGGCAGTGGCACGTCGACGAACATGAACATGAACGAGGTGCTGGCGTCACTCGCGTCGACCCGCCTCGGCTCGAAGGTGCACCCGAACGACCACGTCAACGCCTCGCAGTCGTCGAATGACGTTTTTCCCACCTCCGTTCACGTCGCCGTCACCGGCGCGCTGATCAACGACCTCATTCCCTCGCTGACGCACCTCGCCGAAGCGCTCGAGGTCAAGGCCGAGCTCTGGAAGACGGCCGTGAAGTCGGGTCGTACGCACCTGATGGATGCAACGCCGGTCACCCTGGGCCAGGAGTTCGGTGGCTACGCCTCGCAGGTTCGCCTCGGCATCGAGCGCGTCGAAGGAACCCTGCGGCACGTAGCCGAGGTCCCGCTCGGCGGCACCGCCGTCGGCACCGGCATCAACACCCCCGCCGGCTTTCCGCAGCTGGTCATCGAGCTGCTCGCGGCCGAGACCGAGCTGCCCATCACCGAGGCCCGCGATCACTTCGAGGCGCAAGGCGCCCGTGACTCCCTCGTCGAGGCCTCCGGCGCGCTGCGCGTTCTTGCCGTCAGCCTGACGAAGATCTGCAACGACCTGCGCTGGATGGGCTCGGGCCCGAACACGGGTCTCGGCGAGCTGCACATCCCCGACCTGCAGCCGGGGTCGTCGATCATGCCCGGCAAGGTCAACCCGGTCATCCCGGAGGCCGTGCTGCAGGTCTGCTCGCGCGTCATCGGCAACGACGCCACCATCGCCTGGTCGGGCGCCTCGGGCGCCTTCGAGCTGAACGTTGCGATTCCGGTGATGGGTACCGCATTGCTGGAGTCGATCCGGCTTCTGTCGAGCTCGTCGGTGCTGCTGGCCGACAAGACCGTCGACGGCCTGCAGGCGAACCTCGCGCGCGCTCTCGCACTCGCTGAGTCGTCGCCGTCGATCGTGACTCCGCTGAACCGTATCATCGGCTATGAAGCTGCGGCGAAGATCGCCAAGCACTCCGTGGCTAAGGGCATCACCGTGCGCGAGGCTGTGATCGACCTCGGCTTCGTCGATCGCGGCGAGGTCACCCTCGAGCAGCTCGACACCGCGCTCGACGTGCTGTCGATGACGCGGCCGCCGCAGCTGGCGAAGTAGGCACGCCCCGAACGGCACCTGTGCATAACTCGAGGGTGCCGTTCGGCGGTTGATTTAGGGTCGAGCCATGTTGTTCTGGCTCGGCCCTCTTCTTGTTCTCGCGGCGATAAGCGTTCCCCTGGCGGTGACCGATCTCACCGCGTGGCGGCTACCTAATGTGTTGCTGCTGCCGGGGTATATCGCCTTTGCCGTTTCAGCGGCGCTGAGGCCGGCGACAGGAGGCGAGCCGACACCGATGCTCGTGTGCTTCGTCGCGCTGGGCGGGGTGAGCTGTCTTTCTCTGCTCGGGGCCATCGGCATGGGCGACGTCAAACTGATCGGTCTGCTCGCCGGATGCCTCGAATTGCTGCCGAGCGCCAACGCACCGCCCCTGCTGGCGATCGCCGCGGGGTCGACCCTGTTGCTGGTCGCACCCGCGGCGATTGTCGCTTCTGCTTACGGCCGGCGCACTATCGCCCTCGGCCCTTTTCTTCTCGCCGGGTTCTGGCTGGCCGTTCTGGTGTGAGCTTCTGAGCCGGCTCGCCGGCTAGGCACCATCCTCGCCGAGCCGGCCCACAGCTAGGCCAGCTCGTTCGACTCCAGCATCTCGGTGACGAGGGCGGCGATGGCCGAGCGCTCCGAGCGCGTCAGGGTGATGTGCCCGAACAGCGGGTGACCCTTCAGCGTCTCGATGACCGACGCGACACCGTCGTGCCGGCCGACGCGCAGGTTGTCGCGCTGGGCGACATCGTGCGTCAGCACCACCCGCGAGTTCTGTCCGATGCGCGACAGAACGGTGAGCAGAACATTACGCTCGAGCGATTGTGCCTCGTCGACGATGACAAACGCATCGTGCAGCGACCGCCCGCGGATGTGCGTGAGCGGCAACACCTCGAGGATGCCCCGCTCAACCACCTCGTCGAGTACGTTCTGCGACACCAGCGAGCCGAGCGTGTCGAACACCGCCTGCGCCCACGGGTTCATCTTCTCCGAAGCGTCACCGGGCAAGAAGCCGAGCTCCTGGCCGCCGACCGCGTACAGCGGCCGGAACACCATGATCTTCTTGTGCTGCTGCTTTTCGAGCACCGCTTCAAGACCCGCGCAGAGGGCAATGGCAGACTTCCCTGTACCGGCCCTACCCCCCAGCGAGACGATGCCGACCTCGGGGTCGAGCAGCATGTCGATCGCCACGCGCTGCTCGGCCGAACGGCCGTGCAGCCCGAACACGTCGCGGTCGCCACGCACCAGCTGAAAGCTGTGCTTGCCGGTCACGCGGCCGAGGGCCGATCCTCGGTCGGAGTGGATGACCAAGCCCGTGTTGATCGGCATCTTTTCAACGAGCGGGGTTTCCAGTCGCTCCTGCTCGTAGAGCTTGGACATGTCGGCAGCACTCAGTGTGATGTCGTCGAGCCCCGTCCATCCGGAGTCGACCGCGAGTTCTGCGCGGTACTCTTCGGCTGCGAGGCCGATGGACGCCGCCTTGACGCGCAACGGCAGGTCTTTCGAGACGACCGTGACATCGAGCCCGTCGTTCGAGAGATTGAGCGCCACCGCCAGAATGCGCGAGTCGTTGTCGTTCAGTTGCAGTCCCGATGGCAGCACCGACATGTTCGAGTGATTCAGCTCGACGCGGAGGCTGCCGCCGGCTTCACCCACCGAGATCGGAAAGTCGAGCCGCTCGTGCAGCACGCGTAATTCGTCGAGGTTTCGCAGTGCTTGACGCGCGAAATATCCGATCTCCGGGTCGTTGCGTTTCGCTTCGAGTTCAGAGATGACCACGACCGGCAAGACCACGGGATGCTCGGCGAACCGGAAAATCGCCTTCGGGTCAGACAACAAAACCGAGGTATCTAACACGTAGGTACGCTCGGCTTGTTTTGCGCTGGTGGTGACGGACTTTTGAGTTTTCTGATCGGGCACAAGTACTCCAACCCCGGCCCGCTGACGCGGCGCCGGATCTCTTTCCGGCGAAGCGGCCCCTGATCTCTTTCAAGACCCGGTTGGTATCGAAACGTACTTATGTGGCCGCTTCGATCAGGTGCCATACCTGATGAGACTCACAGTAAGGCGCTCACCTGCGAGTTCGGTTACGAACACGCCGCCGAAGGTTAACACTGTGTTACGAGGTGGCTTTCTTGTAGCCGTCTTCGGCGCCCTCGCGCAGTTTCGAGGCGGCTTCTTCTGCACCCTCACGCACCTTCGAAGCCGTGTCTTTGACGGTCTTCTTGAGCTTCGGGTCGTTCAGCACTTCGCTCGCCTTGCTGGTGAGTTCGGCGATTCGACGACGGCCGTTCGCCGAGCCGGCCAGATATCCGACGCCGAAACCCGCAGCAATGAGAATTTTGACTTTCATGGCAGCTCTTTTCTTCGAAAGTTTTCGGTGAAGGGTCAGTTTACGACCCGAACCTGCGGTGACGGCGAGAATAATCGCGCAGCGCTCGCAGAAAGTCGACCTCGCGAATGTCGGGGCCGAGCGCCTCCATGAAATAGAACTCGCTGTGTGCGCTCTGCCAGAGCATGAAGTCGCTGAGCCGCTGCTCACCGGATGTTCGGATGACCAGGTCGGGGTCGGGCTGCCCTCCGGTGTAGAGGTGCGCGCTGATGAGGTCTTCGTCGAGGTTGGCGGCGAGATCTTCGAGCGAGTCGCCCGCGGCCTGGTGCGCGCGGATGATGCTCTGCACGGCATCTGCTATCTCGCTGCGACCGCCGTACCCCACGGCGAGGTTCACGTGCAGGCCGGTGTTGTTCAGGGTTTTCGCCTCTGCAGCGGCCAAGGCGTCGACGAGTCGCTGCGGCAGCCCGTCGTTGCTGCCGACGTGTTTGATGCGCCAGTTGCGGTAGGTGGCAAGCTCTTCTGCCAATTGAGCGATGATCTCGATCAACTCGGTGAGCTCATCGGTGCTGCGGCTCTTCAGGTTGTCGGTCGAGAGCAGATACAGGGTTGCGACCGAGATTCCGAGGTCGTCGCACCATTCGAGAAACTCGGCGACCTTGGCCGCGCCGGCCCGATGCCCGTGGGCCGCGGTGGCGAGAAAGTTCTGTTTGGCCCAGCGCCGGTTGCCGTCGATGATCATCGCCACATGATGCGGCATGTCCCCGGTCTCGAGTTCGCGGCGCAATCGCTTCTGGTAGAGCCCGTAAAGCAACCCCCGTGCCGGTGAGCCCTGCCTGTTTGCCACGAAGCTACGCTACCGTCAGCGCGGCCAAACTCACAGCGGGCTGCGCGGGGCGCGCTCTAGTGTTAGGGGCATGCCCGAACATCCGGATGCCCTGCCTCTGCTCGAGGCCAGCGAGAACATCCCTCCCCTCGAAGTGAAGCCCACGTGGCGAGGGTGGATTCACGCGGTGACCTTTCCGCTGGCCATCGCTGCCGGCATCGTGCTGGTGTGCGTCGCCGACGGGCCGGCCGCGAAATGGAGTTGCGCGGTCTTCGCCCTGACCTCGCTGCTGCTGTTCGGCAACTCGGCGCTCTACCACCGTTTCAATTGGAAGCCGACGACCAAGCGCGTCTTGAAGCGCATCGATCACGCGAACATCTTCTTGCTCATCGCCGGCACCTACACACCGATCGCCGTGCTCGCCCTGCCGCCCTCGAAGGGCACTCTGCTGCTCGTGCTCGTCTGGATCGCCGCCGGGCTCGGTATCGGATTCCGCGTGTTCTGGATCGACGCACCGCGCTGGCTCTACACACCGCTCTATGTGCTGATGGGGTTCGCGGCCCTGATCTTCACCGGGGACATCTTCGCTGCCAATGCGGCCACGATGACGCTGGTGCTCGCGGGTGGGATCGCCTATACCATCGGCGCGCTCTGCTACGGGCTGAAGCGACCGAACCCTCTGCCGGGCGTGTTCGGCTTTCACGAGATCTTTCACGCACTCACGCTGATCGCATTCGCCTGCCACTGGACCGGCATCATGCTGCTCGCCGTGAATCCGGCTTACAACGCGTAGCCGCACGGCACCGCCTCGCGCGAGAATATGAGAGTGGCTGCTTCTTCCGTTCGCATCGTCTCCCTGCTCTTTCCGAACGTCACCCAGCTCGACCTGACCGGGCCCGCGCAGGTGTTCTCACGGCTGCCCGGCGTCGAACAGCACTTCGTGTGGCACCGCATCGAGCCGGTGCCAACCGATGCCGGGTTCGCCATCGTTCCGACGACGACCTTCGATGATGCTCCCCCGGCCGACGTGCTCTTTGTTCCCGGGGGTCAGGGCGCTTTCGACCTGTTCGACGACGACGTGGCCCTCGACTTCATTCGCCGTCAGGCGGCGGATGCCCGTTATGTCACCAGCGTCTGCACCGGGTCGTTCGCCCTGGCTGCGGCGGGTCTGCTCGCCGGCCGCCGCGCCACCAGCCACTGGGGCTCGCTGGCGCTGCTGCACCGGTTCGGCGCGATCCCGACGGCCGAACGCGTCGTGCGCGATGGCAACATCATCACGGGAGCGGGAGTTTCGAGCGGAATCGACTTCGCGCTGACGCTGGCGGCCGAGCTGTACGGCGACGACGTCGCCAAGCGCGCTCAGCTCGCCATCGAATACGATCCGCAGCCGCCGTTCGACGCCGGTTCGCCTCGCCGCCCCGACGCCGACCCCGGCCAGGTCGCCCGTACGCTGAGCGAAATGGAGCGGCTGCGCGGGCCTGCGGTGGCGAAGGCCGTCGAGAGGCTCGAGGCAGGCTAGAGCGAGTCGTCGTCAGGCGGTAGCGAACCACCCGATCCTGAACCACCCAATGCCGAGCCGCCGCCTGACCGAGCGCCGCCGATCGAACCGCCGCGCTTGCCGCCGCCCGAGCGGCCGGCCGCAGCAGCCGCGGCAGCGACTTCGGCGTCGACCTTCTCTTTGGCCTGCTGACGCAGGTTCACCCGGCGAATACGGCGCACCATGTCGATGATCAGCGCCACTGCGCCGAGCGTCACGCCCAGGGTGATCACGAAGCCCAGGATGCCCGGGGTGACGCTGTCGGGATCAGGGGTCGGAGCGACCGAGGGTGTGGGCGTCGAGTCGTCGGCCAGCCACAGAAAAGCGGTCGTCAGGTGCGCCGCTGCGACGTGCATCACGAGGCCGGCACCTCGGTCTCGGTGACGGAATTCGCGGCGTCGTCGCCGTTCGCGGCGGCGTTGGGCACAGACTCGTCGTCGACGATGCCCTCGAAGAAGTCCGACTCCAGCGCCTCGCCGCGTTCGGGCAGGGCCACCTTGGAGTCGATGAGCTGGTAATCCTCATACGGCCACGCCTTGCGCTGCAACTCGTTCGGCCAGAAGAAGAACGAGCTGTCGGGCGAGACCTGCGACGCGTGCGCGAGCAGGGCGGCGTCACGCGACTCGAAGTACTCCCCCGCGGGAATCTGCGTCGTCGCCAAGAACGGCGCCTCGGTCATCCACCGTTTCATCTCGGTGAACGACTCGAGCAGCGGGCTCTCGGGGTCGGTTTCGAGCAGCAACGAGTAGATCGACTGCATGCGCTGGTAGCTGAAGATGCGGTCGTAGTACAGCTTCGACACCTGCCAGGCCGGCCCGAGTTCGGGTGCGTACGACTCATCGGCGGCGAGTTCGTAGGCCAGCACCGAGATGTCGTGGCAGCGAATGTGGTCGGGGTGAGGGTAGCCGCCGTTCTCGTCGTAGGTGAGCAGCACCTGCGGCTTGAACTCGCGCACGAGCGCTACGAGCGGTCGCACGCTGAGGTGCGTGGGAATCGCGCCGAACGCGTTGGCCGGCAGCGGGTCACCCTCCTCGGGCAGCCCGGAGTCGGCGTACCCCAGCCAGCGGTGCTGAAAGCCGACCGCGGCCTGCGCCGCCGCCATCTCGTACCGACGCAGCCCCGCAATGTCGCGCTCGGCCCACGAACGGGATTCGAGGTTCTCGTTCAGAATGCTGCCGCGCTCACCGCTGGTGCAACTGACCACCATGACATCGACGCCGCGGTGGCCGTAATAGGCATAGGTCGCTGCACCCTTGCTCGACTCATCGTCGGGATGGGCGTGCACGGCCATGAGACGTAAAGCCAGGTGTCTCAACTCCTCAGGTAAGCGAACTACCCTAGTGAAATGGATTGTGCGGGGAATTTCTGCACTGATCAAGACTAATCGCTAGAACCAGAGGGATTCGAACACGTGAACGAAGACGAGCTGAGCGAAGACGGCCCGTTCGCCGCCTCGAGCGCGCCCCTCGCGCCCGCCTCCGCAGCGGCCCCGGCGTCAGATGTGCGCGCGGAACGTTATGGTCGCACGCCGAACTCGCGCAAGCGCGGGCGGGCAGTGGCCATCGGCTTCGGTGCTGCGGTGGTGCTCGTGATTGGAACCTGGGTGATCTGGGCCGGCTTCGACGGCACTGCTTCCACAGTGGATGCTCAGGATCAGGCCTACACGGTGGTGGGTCCGACCCGTGTCGACCTCACGCTGAACGTGTCGGTCGCCAGCGGCAAGACGGTGTCGTGCGCGGTCGAAGCGCAGAACGAATCCCACGCCGTAGTGGGCTTCAAAGTGATCGACGTGCCTGCCTCGACGCAGCGTTCGCAGCAGATCACCACTACTGTATTGACCACAGAACCAGCGGTGACGGGTGTGCTCGACAGCTGCTGGCTCACCTGAGACCCGCATCACGACGCACCATCACGACGTAATACCACGACGTATTTCCACGACGTAAGGAACTCCATGGCAGGCGAAGCAGAAGTCAGCTGGCTGACGCAGGCGGCGTACGACCGTCTGGTGAACGAACTCGAGTACGCGACCACAACCGGGCGGCAAGAGATCACCGACAAGATCCAATCGGCGCGCGAAGAAGGCGACCTCAAGGAGAACAGCGGTTATCACGCGGCCAAAGACGAGCAGGGTAAACAAGAGGCGCGCATCCGTTTTCTCACCAACTTGCTGAAGACCGCGCAAGTGAGCGAGGCGCCCGAGAGCCACGGAGTGGTTGTTCCCGGAACCGTCATCACCGCCGACATCGCGGGCGACGAGACGGTGTTTCTGCTCGGCAGCCGCGAGATCGCGGGGCAGAGCGACCTCGACGTGTACTCGGAGAAGAGCCCGCTCGGCACCGCCATCATGGGCCTCTCGGTGGGCGAGTCGACCACGTACGAAGCGCCGAACGGGCGCGCCATCACCGTGAAAGTCACCGCGGTCGAGAACTACACCGGCTGACGCCTGCCGGCTCGTCCGGATCCCGGCGCCTGGCCTCCGCCCCCACGCGTGCGCGGTGTTTTGGCGCCTGCGCTGTAGTTCGGCGCCCGCGCGGTAGTTCGAACCACCGCGGATGCACCAAACCACCGCGGAACGCGGGCGACGGGGGGGGCGACGGGGCGGGGGCGACCGGGCGGCGGGCTGAGGCTCAGTCGACGGAGATGCGGGCGGCGTAACCGGCGTCGCGCAGCTTCGCGATGACCTCGGCACGGTGCTCGGGGCCGCGGGTTTCGACGCTCAGCTCGAGTTCGACCTCGCTCAGCTGCATGCCGCCGCCGTGTCGGGTGTGCAGCACCTCGATGACGTTCGCGTTCGCCTCGGCCACGATCTCCGCCGTGCGAGCGAGCTGCCCCGGGCGGTCGGGCAGCATGATCTTGAGCTTGAGATAGCGGTCAGAGGCCGCCAATCCGTGGCTGATCACCCGCTGCATCAACAACGGGTCTATGTTTCCGCCCGAGAGAATCACGACCGTCTTTCCGGTATTCGTGATCTGCCCGGCGAGAATCGCCGCAACCCCGACGGCGCCCGCGGGCTCCACCACGAGCTTCGCGCGCTCGAGCAGCACGAGAATCGCCCGGGCGATATCTGCTTCGGTGACGGTCACGATCTGATCGACCAGTTCACGAATGATCTCGAAGTTCAACAGACCGGGCTTGGCCACGGCGATGCCGTCGGCGATGGTGGCCGTGGTGCGAATCTCGGTGGCGGCCCCGGCCTCGAGCGAGGGCGGGTAGGCGGCAGCATTGGCGGCCTGAACCCCGATGATGCGGATGCTGCGCCCTTCAGCCGCGGCACGCTGCTTGGCCGCGCTGGCAACACCCGAGATAAGGCCTCCCCCGCCGATCGGCACGATGATCGTGTCGATGTTGTCGGCCTGGTCGAAGATCTCGAGACCGAGCGTGCCCTGCCCGACGATGACGTCGGGGTGGTCGAACGGCGGAATGAGTACCGCACCGGTCGACGCGGCGTATTCGGCGGCGGCCCGCAGCGGTTCTTCGACCGTGTGGCCGCGGAGCAGAACATCCGCCCCGTAATCGCGCGTGGCCTGGAGCTTCGGCAAGGCGACGCCGAGCGGCATGAAGATGGTGGCCTTGATGCCGAGCTCGCGCGCGGCGAAGGCGACACCCTGAGCGTGGTTTCCGGCCGAGGCGGCGACGACGCCGCGCGCCTTCTCTTCGTCGCTCAGCCGTGACATGCGGTAGTACGCGCCGCGGATCTTGTACGACCCGGTGCGCTGCAGGTTCTCGAGCTTCATGAGCACCTCAGAGCCGAGCACTTCGGCGAGAAAGCGTGAGCTCTCGAGGGGTGTCTCTTGCGCTGCCCGGGCCACGATCATCCGCGCAGACTCGATCTCGGCCAACGGCGGGATGGCGGAGACGGTCTGTGCGGGAGAATCAGGCATGGGTTTGTGGCTCTTTCACGTCGGGTCTGCCTCGCCAGGCGCCACTCGCAACGTAGGTGATCATGACGTTCAGCACGGCGACGATCGGCACGGCGAAAAACGCACCCGGGATACCAGCGATAATACTGCCCCCAGCTACGGCCAGAACCACGGCGAGCGGATGCACGCGCACGGCCGTACCCATAACGAGTGGTTGAAGCACGTGCCCCTCGATCTGCTGCACCAGCAGCACGACCCCGAGCATGATGAGCGCGACGACGGGACCGTTGTAGATCAGCGCCACAAAAACGGCTAACGCGCCCGTCAATACAGCACCCACCACCGGGATGAACGAGCCCAAAAACACCAGCACGGCGATCGGGATGGCCAGCGGAACCTGCAGGATGAACGCGCCCAGCCCGATGCCGACGGCGTCGACGAACGCGACCAGAATCTGCACCTTGATGAAGCTCTGCAGGGTGTTCCAGCCGGAGAGGCCGGCACCGTCGACGGCAGCGCGGGCGCGCTTCGGAAAGACCCGCACCAGCCAGCCCCAGATGCCTTTGCCGTCGATCAAGATGAACAGCGTCGAGAACAGCACCAGCAGTACACCGGTGAGCACATGACCGACCGTCGTTCCGAGGCTGAGAGCGCCCTTGAAGAGGGCTGAGCTGTCGTTCTGAATGGCCTCCCACGCCTGGCCGATGTAGCTGTTGATCTGGTCGTCGGTGAGGTGCAGCGGGCCGGTCTTCAGAAACTCGATGAACGCGTTGTACGACGCGGTGCTCTGCGTCTTGAGGTCGTCGTAGCCCGAAGAGATCTGCGTGGTGACGAGAAGCGCGAGCGCTCCGATGATGACGAACACCGTGAGAAGCGGTACGACGATGGCCGTCCATTTCGGCCAGTGGTGCCGCAGCAAGAAGTTCTTATAGGGCACGAGCAGCGCTGAGAGCACGACCGCCACGAGCAGCGGAATGACGACGAGACTGAATTGCGAAACGACCCAGAGCAGGGCCGCGAGGGCCGCGAGAATCACCACGATGCGCCAGGCCCAGGCACCCGCAACCTGCATCGCGGGGGGCACGAGAGCACCGCCGTCGCCTGCTGCCGAACCGGATGCGCCGACGGAATCGTCGGCGACTCGGGCGAGCGCTTCGGCCTGCGCCAAGTCTTGCGCGGCCTGCGCCTTCAGAACGGCCGCCCGTCGACGGGCGAAGAAGCTGGAACGGTCTTTCGGCGCTGCAGGATCTGACATGCTCTCAGTCTATGTAGCCCGGTAGGGCCGTTCCTGGGGTTTGCGGCGGGCCCGAAGGTTTGCTCCAGGCGTTGCGTGTCGGCGGTGTTCGCTACGCTTCGAGGGTGGTTTCAGCAATCAGCCCGGCCCTTGCCCGTCGCATCGCGCTCGGCGCCCAGGGCTTCGGCGCGGGCATCCGCTCGTCGACTTCGCCGGGGCTGCGGCAGTTGACGTCTCTCGTCGATCGGCTCGCCCTGCTGCAGATCGACTCGGTCAACGTGTTCGAACGCAGTCACTACATGCCGGCGTTTTCGCGGCTCGGGCCGTACGCGAAGACCGATCTCGACCGGCTGACCTACGGCAAGCGCATGATCGAATACTGGGCGCACGAGGCGTCGTTCATCCCGGTCGACACGTTGCCGCTGCTGCGCTGGCGAATGGACGATTTTCGGGCCCGCAGCCTGGCGAGCAACGATTCGTGGGCGCTGGCGAACCCCGAAATGATCCGGTGGCTGCTGGCGGAGCTTGCCGACAAGGGTCCGCTCGCCGCGAGCCAGGTCGAGCACGAGGCGAACAAGGGCAAAGGCTCGTGGTGGGGTTGGTCAGACGTGAAGATCGGGCTCGAGACGCTCTTTCGCTGGGGAGACGTGGTGGCAGCCGGTCGCACGCGGTTCGAGCGGGTCTACGCGCTGCCTGAGCACGTGCTTCCTGCCGCGGTGCGCGACCGACACGTGCCCCGCGACGAGGCCATGCGCTCGCTCGTGTCGCTCTCGGCCCGCGCGCACGGTATCGGCACGGCCGCCGATTTCGCCGACTACTTTCGGTTGAAGGGCGTGGATGCTCTGCCGGCCATCCGCGCGCTCGAAGACTCGGGCGAGCTTCTGCCGGTCTCGGTCGACGGCTGGACCAAGCCCGCGTGGCTGCACCGCGACGCCCGCCTGCCACGCCGCATCTCGGCCACGGCGTTGCTCTCGCCCTTCGACCCCATGGTGTGGCAACGGGATCGGGCCGAGCGCCTCTTCGACTTTCACTACCGCATCGAGATCTACACCCCGCAGTCCAAGCGCGTGTTCGGGTACTACGTGCTTCCCGTGCTGCTCGACGACCGCATCGTCGGCCGCGTCGACCTCAAGAACGACCGCCAGGCGGGCGTGCTGCGCGTTCAGGCCGCCTGGGCGGAGCCCGACCTGCTGGCTTCCGGCTCTCTCGGTGGGGCCGGCAGCGGCGGTGGCAGCGGCAGCGGCGACGGTCGCAGCCGCAGCAGCCGTCGCGGCCGACCCGACACGATCGAAGCCGCCGCCCGTCTCGCCGTCGTCTTGCGCCAAACCGCCGCCTGGCAGAACCTCACCGACGTCGAGGTCGTACCCCGCGGCACCTTCGCCGCGCCCCTCGCGGCGGCCCTCGCCTCCTCCTAGCGCTGCACCGGCGGCGGCCCTCGCCTCCCCGTTACGCGCCACCAGCGACGGCCCCCACCTTCCCATAGTGCGCCACCGGCGCGGCGAAGACGCTGCGTGCCCCACGTGGTTCGCTTCGTCGGCATCGCGAAAAAGAGGCGGATTCGCGATGGTCAACCGGTATAGGCGACACAGTGTCGATATCTCCTCGGAAATCACCGATCCCCGCCATTCGTCGAGGCGAGACCCAACCCTCGATGACGGTGGCGCGCGGCCCAGAGATGCTCACCGCGCGCCACGACGCCACGAATGACAGCCACGACATCGTCGAGGTGGTCGATCACCTGCCAGTAGCTCAGCCGCAGCACGATGTAGCCGAGCGTGTGAAGCTCAAGGTCTCGGCGACGATCTTCTGCGAATGCAGCATAACCCGCGTGCCACGCGGTGCTGTCGGCTTCGACGACGAAGCGCTGCCCGACGACGAAGTCGACGCGCCCGACGCCTTCGATCGCTACCTGGGTGCGAAACGCGATTCTTAGTCGGCGCAGCTGCAACCGCACAAAGGTCTCGGTGCCCGATTGCGCCGAAGCATCGACGGCCAAGAGATACGGGGCGTATTTCTGGGGCAGAGCATCCACGAGCTGACACACTTCGTGCGCTGTGACGAGCTTCTTGTTCAGCGCCGAGTCGAGGGAAGCGACGACCTCCGCTCGAGGCCGACACGCGAACAGGTGCGCGAGAGCGACGGCGGGTGTCTCGCACGCCGGTGTCGGAGTGTCGCCCCGATGACGATGGCCGCGGTGCAGCGCGACCGCGTGCGCGCTCGGAGCACCCAGAGGGGTTCGCCGGTGTCTCGGCGACGCGACGTACGGAGCATGACGGTCGACGCACACATGAAGAAGTGTGTCATCGAGACACCAGATGCCTGCTCGACGCAGGGCCGAGACGCACGAGAGAGTGCCACCCACGCGAACCGCCGCCACGAGTTCCTCCGCCGCCCCCGGCACGGCGAACCACCCGTTTCGTACGCGGAACACCGCGCCACTATCGAGAGCGCGCCGCACGTGCAGGCGAGAAGCGCCTGCCGTGGCGAGTGCCGCATAGTCGGCGACTCCGCCAAAGCGCACGATTGTCGATGGAACGTCCATGTCGTTCATCGTGCCCCGCCACTCGGGCCGCGGATGCCCGCGAACGCCCTTCTGTGCATAACTCGCCGTACACGGCAGCGGTTGAAAACACGCGGCCTTGGCCCCTAGCCCGGGCAGCCGGGGGTGGTCGGTCATGGGTGGTCGGTCGTCGGTGGTCGGTCGTCGGTGGTCGGTCGTCGGTGCTCGGTGGTGGTGGTGGGTGGGTGGGTGGGTGGGTGGTGGTGGTGGTGGGTGGGTGGGTGGTGGTGGTGGGTGGGTGGGTGGGTGGTGGTGGTGGGTGGGTGGGTGGTGGTGGTGGGTGGGTGGGTGGGTGGTGGTGGGTGGTGGGTGGTGGCGCGCCGCAAGCAGACAGCTCGCGCTACCAATGGGCACGCGGCGCGCCGGTTGGCGAACGGACAGCCGATGTCGCTAGCCGTCCCACGAGCTCCACAGGAACGTAGGAGATTCGGCAACCGTGGGCGCAAGACAGCGACATCCGGTCGAAGTCTCCTACGTTTTTGCGGTGGCCGCCAGCTGTCACCGTCCCCACCCCCGGCGGGGCAGGACACCGCCGGCGGGCCGCACCGCCCGGAGAAAAGCAGAAACGTAGGAGAATGCGCCCCGGTGGACGCCATACGGGGCCACCCCCTCAACATCTCCTACGTTTCACACGCCGCCGCGACTGCCACGCGGCGCAGCCGCCCCCGCGCGTCGCGGCCCGTCACGCGGCCAAGCCGCACCCCGCGCGTCACGGCCCGCCGCGCGTCGCAGCCGCACCCCGCCCCTCACGGCCCGTAACGCGACGCCGCCGCGCCCCGCCACGCAGCGCATCCGCACCCGCGCGTCACGGCCCGCCACGCGGCGCCATCCGCACCCCGCGCGGCAGGGCCCGCCACGCGGCGCAGCCGCACCCTCAATTGCTGCCGAGCTTTATACGGCGGCGCCCGAAGGGCGCGTCAACCTCCAAACCCGAGGGCAGCGCAGCCGCACCCCGCCGCGTCAAGGCCCGACCCGCGGCGCAGCCGCACCGCCAGTGTTGCGACCCGCCACGCAGCGCAGCCGCACCCCGCGCGTCACGGCCCGCCACGCGGCGCAGCCGTACCCTCAATCGCTGCCGAGCTTCATACGGCGGCGCCCGAAGGGCGCGTCAACCTCCAAACCCGAGGGCGGCGCAGCCGCACCCCGCGCGTCGCGGCCCGCCACGCGGCGCAGCCGCACCCTCAATCGCTGCCGAGCTTCATACGGTGCCGCCCGCAAGGCGCGTCAACCTCCAAACCCGAGGGCAGCGCAGCCGCACCCCGCGCGGCACGGCCCGCCACGCGGCGCAGCCGCACCCCTCAAGCGCTGCAGAGTTTCATACGGCGGCGCCCGAAGGGCGCGTCATAAACTCAGAACTCGCCGCCCATTTTCTCGAGGCGGGCGATGCGGTCGGGAATGGGCGGGTGGGTCGCGAAGAGGCGGTTCATGAGGCCGGGGCGCAGGGGGTCGGCGATCCACATGTGCGCCATCGAGGTGGACTGCTTCTGCATGGGCTTGCCGTAGGCCTCGAGTTTCGCGAGGGCAGAGGCGAGGGCATCCGGATGCCGCGTGGTCATGGCGCTGGTCGCATCGGCGAGGTATTCGCGCTGTCGTGAAACGGCGAGCTGCACCACGGTGGCGATGATGGGCGCGATGACCGCCGCCACGAGGCCGAGCACGAGAACGAGCGGGTTGTTGTTGTTACTGTTGCGGCCGAAGAACGCCATGCGAAAGAACATGTCGGCGATGAGGCCGACGGCGACAACAAGCCCGTACACGATGAGCGAGACGCGGATGTCGTAGTTCTGAACGTGACCCATCTCGTGCGCCATGACGCCCTCGAGCTCGGAGTCGGTCATGATGTCGAGCAGCCCGGTTGTCACCGCAACCACCGAATGCGCAGGATCACGCCCAGTGGCGAAGGCGTTGGGCGCCGGGTCGTTGATGATGTAGACCTTCGGCATGGGCTGCCCGGTGGTGATGGCGAGGTTCTCGACGACGCGCCAAAGCCGGGGGTTGTCGGACTTCTGAATCTCGACGGCACCGCTCTGCGCGATGGCCTGGCCGCCCGCGAAGAAGTACTGGAAGATGGCGAACCCGATGGCGAACACCAGGATGACCACCGTCAGCCCGGTGCTGCGGTAGAGGTACCCCGCGAGCCAGCCGAGCGCACCGATGATGATGACGAACAGCACCAGGATGATGACGGTGTTGCGCTTGTTCGCCGCTATTGCTTTGTACATGCCTGTTTCGGGTCAGCGAGTAAACGGATAACGCGGGGGGGGTAGGGGCGGGGCGGGCGGTTAGAACTGCACGCGCGGCGGCTCGGCGATGGCGGCCAAGTCGGCCACCTCGAAGAAGTCGCGGGCAGTGAAGCCGAGGCGTTTGGCGAACACGTTGTTCGGGAACACCTTGATCTTCGTGTTCAGCTCTCGCACGCCGCCGTTGTAGAACCGGCGCGAGGCCTGGATCTTGTCTTCGGTGTCGACCAGCTCGGCCTGTAGCTGCAAGAAGTTCTGCGACGCCTGCAACTGCGGGTAGGCCTCGGCTACGGCGAAGATGCTCTTCAAGGCGGTCTGCATGTGGTTCTCGGCCACGGAGGCCTCAGCGGGGTTCTGCGCGCTCAGCGTCTCTGCGCGAGCCTTGGTGACCGCCTCGAATACGCCTTTTTCATGCGCCGCGTAGCCCTTCACCGTCTCGATGAGGTTGGGCAGCAGGTCGGCTCTTCGCTTCAGCTGAACGGTGATGTCACTCCACGCTTCGTCGACACGAACGTTGAGAGTCACTAACGAGTTGTAGGTCGCCCACAGGTAAATACCGATGATGATGACGAGAACAACAACGACGATCAGTGCGATTAACCAGCCCATGCGACAACTATAACGAGTGAGCGACCCTCACACAGCAGCGTCGAGGCAAGCTCTCAGCCATCGGGCAGCATCGCCGGCGAGTGGATGCCCGCCCGCACGACCTCGCACGCGACGGGCGCTACGACCGCGCCTCCAGCACCCGCCGCAGCCAGCCGAAGGACTGCTTGGGTGTGCGATCGAGCGTCGTGAAGTTGACGTGCACAAGCCCGAAGCGCTGGCTGTATCCCGCCGCCCATTCGAAGTTGTCGAGCAGCGACCACACGTAATATCCGCGCAGATCGACCGCCGACGCCGCGCCGCCCGGCGCCGTCGCCGAGAGCGCGGACTCAAGGTGGGCCGACAGGTAGTCGATCCGTGCCGAGTCGGCGATGCGGGCGACGCCGGTGTCGGCATCCAGCAGCACCGTGTCGGGCAGGCTGACGCCGCCCTCGGTGATGTAGACGGGCGGCAACGCCTCGCCGTACCGCGAGGCGAGTTCTGCGAGCGCGACGCCCAAGAACTCGGGCGCGTTCGGCCAGCCGAATCCGGTGCGCGCAAACTCGGGCCAGGGCTCGAGGTGAAACGGCAGCGCGCTGAGCGCCGGCGCTTCGCCGTCGGGCGATGACGACGACCCCGTGCCCGCCGCGATTCGCGTCGGAAAGTAATAATTGAGCCCGTAGAAGTCGAGGGGCTGGTGGATGATCGCGAGATCTTCCGGCGAAACCTCGACCAGCGGGCGCAGCGCCACTGCGAACTCTTCCGGAATCGTGGGGTACCGGCCGAGCAGGGTCGCGTCGCCGAACATGCGGTTGTGCACGATGTCGAACAGAGCTGCGTAGGCCTCGTCTTCGTCGGTGCTGGTGGCCGCCGAGACGGGCGAATGCACGTTCGTCACGCCGATCTCCCCGCGAACGGATGCCGCGCGCAGCGCCTGCACGGCCAGTCCGTGGCCCAGCAGCTGGTGGTGGCCGGCCGGCACGGCATCGAACAACAGCGTTGTTCCGGGCGCGTGGATGCCCAGCGCATACCCGTTCAGCATGACGGTCGCCGGCTCGTTGATGGTCACCCAGCGATCGACCCGATCGCCGAACACCTCCCCCACCTGGTAGGCGTAGTCGCCGAATCGGCCCGCCGTGTCGCGGTTGAGCCAGCTGCCGCGCAGCTCGACGGGAGTATCCCAGTGGAACAGCGTCGCCATCGGACTGATGCCCGCCGCGAGCAGCTCGTCGAGCAGCCGATCGTAGAACGCAATGCCCTCGCGGTTGAGGCTGCCGCTGCCGCCCGGCTGCAGGCGTGGCCAGCCGAACGAGAAGCGGTAGGAGTCGATGCCGAGGTCGGCCATTAGCGCGACATCTTCGCCGACGCGGTGAAAGTGGTCGGCGGCGACATCGGCATTCGCACCGCCGAGGATTCGACCCGACTGGTGCGTGAATTCGTCCCACACCGAGAGCTCCCGGCCGCCGTCGTGCACGCCGCCCTCGACCTGAAAGGCGGCCGTCGCGGCGCCGATGACAAAACCGGGCGGGATGATCGTGGCGAACGCCTCCGCCTCGGCCATCGCGTCGTCGCGGGCGTTCATCGTGCGCCGCCCGAAAACCCCACGCCCAGATGCGGCGAACCCGTGAACCCGCTCACCGCCCCAGCACCCGCTCGAGATACTGGTTCGCGAACCGTCGCTCGGGATCGAGCCGGTCGCGCACCGCCAGAAATTCGTCGAAGTGCGGATACACCTCACGCAACGACGAAGCGTCACGGGTGTTCATCTTGCCCCAGTGCGGTCTGCCGCCGTGCGCCATCATGATCTCCTCGACCGCCCGAAAATATTCTGCCGGGTCGTCTCGGTAGTAACGGTGCACTGCAATGTATCCCGTTTCGCGGCCCGATGCGGTCGAGAGCCAGAGCGCGTCGGGCGCGGCGAAGCGCACCTCGATGGGAAACGAGATGCGCCAGCCGCGCCCCTCGATCAACTCGTCGATCTCGCGCAGCACCCCCGGAATGTCGGCCGCGGGCACCGCGTACTCCATCTCGACGAACCGCACCGTGCGCTTGGTGGCGAACACGCGGGCGGAGAAGTCGCTGAACTGCCGCGTTCCGGTGAGCTTCTCGGCCGCGCGGTTGACGCGCGGGATGAGCGCCGGCACGGCGCGTCCGGCCAGACAGGTCGCCCGGAACACCTGGTTCGAAACGAGTTCGTCGTCGACGAATCGCCGCCACGGCGTGAGCGGTTTACGCGGGGTGTGCCCGGGCATCCGCTCGTTCGTCTTCGTGAGTGCGGTTGACGTGTGCGGAAACCAGTAGAACTCGAAGTGATCGGCACCCTCGACGCGTTCGTCGAGAGCCTCGAGCACCCGGTCGAGCGGCTCGGCGGCCTCGGTCGCCTTCAGCACGAACAGGGGAACGCACTGCACGGTGACGCTCACCAGGATGCCCAGCGAACCCAGCCCGAGCGCCACCGCCGGCAGCAGCTCGGCGTTCGATGTCTCGCTCACCACGAGCAGCGATCCGTCGCCGATCACCAGCGTCGCGCCCACGACTTGCGTCGAGATGCCGCCGAACGTCCGCCCGGTGCCGTGCGTTCCGGTCGAGATCGCCCCGCTGATGGTCTGCCTGTCGATGTCGCCGAGGTTCTGCATGGCGAGCCCGAACGGCTGCAGCAGCCGCGGAATCTCGTGCAGGTAGGTTCCGCCGCCGAGCGTCACCTGAAGCCGCGCCGTGTCGACCGCCAGCAGCCCGCGCAAACCGTCGAGGTCGAGCTGCACTCCCCCGGCGACCGCGATTCCGCTGAAGCTGTGGCCGGCGCCGACGGCCTTGATGCGCATTCCCGACGTCGCCGCCGCCACGACCGCACGCTGCACGGCCGGGATGCTCGTCGGCCGCTCGACACGTGCAGGTTTCACGGCCTCGGTACGGCCCCAGTTGCGCCAGACGGCTCCCGTTGCGCCCGCACCGCTCACAGAAACGCCTTGCCTTCGCCGCGATACGTGGGCAGCGTCGCGATGATCTGCGGGCCGCCGTGCGCCGCAGCGTCGACGAGCTGCATCTCGTTCACGTGCTCCGACAGCTCGCCGGACTTCGTGTGCCGCAGCCACACCCGGTCGCCGACCCGCAGCGTCTCGGCCGCGGCGCCGGAGAGCGGCGTCTGCACCTCGCCGGCCATCTCGCGATCCTGCATCTTCAGGCCGAGGGGCCAGACGATCTCGGGCAGCCGGTCGGGCTGAGCGGGCCCGGAGGCGATCCAGCCGCCGCCGAGCAGAGTGGCCATCTTCGGGGTCGGCTTGCGCACGACCGAGAGCGCGAACGCTGCCGCCGGAGCCGGCTGAAAGCGCGAGTACGTGTCGAACAGGTGCCCGCCGAACAGCCCGCTGCCGGCGGCGATCTCGGTGACGGATGCATCGGCAGAGGTGCTCTCGAGCGACCCCGTTCCCCCGCCGTTGACGAATTCGAGGTCGGCCACCTCGCGAACCGCCCGCACCACGGCTCCCCGGCGATCGGCGAGCTCAGCGATGGATTGGTGCTGCATCCAATCGAGCACCCGCGCCCGGGCCGGGTTGCCGCGCGGCCGATTGCCGACCCCGGCGATCTGCGCCTCGTACCCCATCAGCCCCACCAGGGTGAAACCGGGCCGCGACGCGATGACCTGCGCCAGAACGCGCGCCTCGTCGACGGTGAACACCGGCGAGCGCCACACCCCGATGTGCCCGAGCGCACGGGTCACATACGACGTGTCGAGTTCGAGGCAGACGCGGATGCTCGGGCGGGCCCCGGGCGCGACGACCGAGTCGATCAGGTCGAGCTGGGCCACGGAGTCGACCATCAGCGTGACGCGTGAGGCGAGCCGATCATCCGCCGCCAGCCGTGCGATGGCCGCGCGGTCAGCCGTGGGATAGCCGACCACGACGTCGTCGATGGTCTCGGCCAGCCAGAGCGCCTCGGGCAGCGTGTAGCCGAGCACACCGTGATAGCCCGGCAGAGCGAGCACGGCATCGAGCACCGAGCGCACGCGAACCGACTTACTCGCTACGCGAATGGGTTTTCCGGCGGCGCGGTCGAGCATCGAGAACGCGTTGTGCGCGAGCGCCTGCAGGCTGATCGCCGCGAGCGGAGTGTCGACGTCGGCCGTGGCGCGCGTGAGGTCACCCCAGAATTGCGCCGGTTTCAGCCAGGGCGCAGCCGATTCGCGGGTGAGCGCGAACGGCGCTGCGACAGCCGGGGTGGCAGGCAGGGTGGCAGACACCGATGAAGCGTCAGGCAGGGTGGCAGGCATCAACGCACCGATTTCACTCGGGCCACGGCGACAGCGCCGCCGATGGCGAACAGACCAGACAGAACGAACAGGGCGGCAAAACCGCCGAACAGCGCCACGACACCGGCGCCGAGCAGCGGCGCGATCGCCTGCGGAACAGCGGTGGCGATGTTCATAATGCCGAGGTCTTTGCCGCGAGTGGCCGGGTCGGGCAGCACCTGAGTGGCCAGCGCCTGGTCGACCGACAGAAAACAGCCGTAGCCGAGGCCGAGCAAGGCGCCGCCCACCATCGCGACGGGCAGCGCCGGCACGAACGCCAGCAGCAACGCAGCGACTGCCTGCAACACCGACGAGACCAGCACGAACACCTTGCGCCTGCCGAGCCGGTCAGAGAGCAACCCCGCACCGAGGGAGGCGATGATCACGAACACCATGTAGATCAGCACCAGAACGATGAGGTCGTTCTCGGCGTCGGCGTCGTTGAGACCGTAGAGCAAGAAGTACAGCAGCAAGGCCGTACCGAGCGCGTTGCCGATGTTCACGAGAATGCGGCTGAGCAGCGTGAATCCGAAGTCGGGGTACTGCCGCGGGCTGATCCAGAACCCGTCGATGAAGGCTCGGGCCGTGACCCGAGCCCGTTCTGTTTTGGGCAGCACGGCGTCGGGCATCCAGATGCAGAAGGGGGCGACCAGGATGACCAGCGCGACCGCCACGAACAGATACCCCGCGAGCAGAGTCGTGAACAACACCGTCACCAGTACGAGCCCGAGAATGATGCCCATGGCCTGCGGCGCCGAGAGCCAGCCCGAGACGTACCCGCGCTGGCCGACGGGAACCTGGTCGGAGATGGTGGCCGTGAGGGCGGCCGTGAGAATGCAGAAGCCGATGATGGCGAGGGTCCAGAACACCCCGACGCCGATCAGCGAGGTCTGCAACCCGAGCAGAGCGAGCGAGACGGCGAAGAGCAGCGTGCCGCCGGCGATCCAGGGGCGACGGCGGCCGAAACGCGACGTGGTGCGGTCGCTCATCGCTCCGGTCAGCGGAAAGGTGAGCAGTGCGGCGACGCCCGAGACACCCGAGATGACGCCGAACGCCACCACGGTGTCGATCCAGTTGCCCGTGTCGACCCGGTTCGCGACCTGCAGCGGCAGCAAGAGCTGCACGGGGGTGAGCTGCGCCATCCAGATGCCGAGCCAGGCGATGGCGAAGAGGGCGATCCAGCCGCCCTTGAGGCGCTGGGTCGGTTCACTGAAGAGACCGAGCACACCGACACCGCCGAGCGCGCTCGAATCTGTATGGCCAGCGGATGCCCGGCCGGCAGCCGACACGTCGCCCGCGCCTTCGCCGCTCATGCCGCCACCGCCAGCGCGCCGAGCGAGTCGGCGGCGAAGTCGATGATCGCGAGCGCCGCCTCATCGTCTCGATTGACGAGCCAGCCGATGGTGAGCCCGTCGGTCAGCACCACGAGAAAGGTCGCGATCTCGGCCGGCGGCCGATTCCAGCGCAGGCCGGTCGAAGCCGCGGCCACATCGAGGGCCTGCTCGGCGAGCGCGTAATAGCGCTCGTACTGCACCCGCGCGAGCGGTTGCAGCTCGGGGGAACGCATGGCGTATTGCGTGAGCTCGAACATGGCCTTCTCTCTCAGCGGATCACGGCGCAGAACATCGAAGTAGTGCAGCAGACCCTCTCGCAGGGTGTCGCGCATCGAGCCGCCGCGCAGTTCGAGGCGCTCGAAGACCGATTGCTCCCCCGCGATGACCGAGTTCACCAGTTCGGCGATCAGCTCGTCTCGGCTGGCGAAGGCGTAGTGAAAACTCGCGAGCGAGACACCGGCCTCGGCGACGATGGCCCGCGTGGTGGCCCCCTGGATGCCGTGCTCGGCCACGACGCGAAGCGCGGCGTCGAGCAGCAACTCGCGTCGTTCGGCGACGGGGAGCCTGGTCATCGATCCTCCATGTGGGTCATTTGACCCAGTTGAGAGATTATGACCCGCGAACGAGCGCTTTGTCTATCGTTTTGCGGGCTGTCTTGCGAGCTCCCCGCATGACGAACCACTACATACAACCGCATGGGGCTTTGACATCGCCCGTTATTGCTTGCTAAATGGAAGAACGTGGGAGTCGTGAAACAGAGCACCAACCGGGGTGTGCCGAGGGGTTCGGCCACCAGAGTTTCGCGAGTCCGGATGCCCGGGCGGGCCTTCTCCGCCCTCGCGCTGCCGCTCGTGCTCCTGCTGGCAGCGGGCGTGGGTCTCGGCGCTGCTGCGCTACCGTCAGACGCTTCCGCGCCTACGGCCACCCCGTCTGTCGCGACACCTCCCGAGGCTCCCGCCGCCACTGCGGATCCTCCGACAACGGCACCGACCGACCCGCCGACAACGGCGCCGCCAACGACCCCGCCGCCGAGCCAGGCGCCCATCGCCGATCCGCGGATCGCGAGCCCGTCGGCAGGCGACACCCTGGGAGGCGCCGTCACGATACGCGGATCCGCTGAGCCCGGCAGCGACATCCAGGTGCAGAGCTCGACACAATCCGACCCGCTGTGCACGGTGAGCGCCGACAGCGACGGATCGTTCGCCTGCTCGAGCTCGGGGCTTCCGAGCGGCCCGAACGTGCAGCTCTCTGTCGTGCAACTCGTCAGCGGATACGACGACAAGCACACGGCGATAGCTGTGAACGTGCTGAACTCTCCGACGCTGTCGTCGGGATCGAACGGGCCGGTCTCGACCGGATACGGCACCGTGCGCGGCACGGCCTACCCCGGCGCGACCGTCAACGCGACCGCCGCGGCGTACTCGTGTTCGGGCATCGCCGACGGGCAGGGCTCGTGGGCGTGCAACCTGGGCACGAACATCCCGAGCGGCACGCTGCGGGTCGCCGCGACCCAGACCACGGGCTGGAGCAACGGGGCGAGTTCGGCAAGCGACACGCTCACCCTGCAGATCGACTCCACCGTGCCGTCACCGCCCGTGGTGACCTCGCCGAAAGCCGGCGCGACGGTCGCTCAGGTCGGTTCGATCTCGGGCACGGGCGAAAACGGGGCCCTGGTCACCGTCTTCGCCGGGACCTTTGCCGCCTGCACCGCCACCGTGCAGGGCACCGCGTGGTCGTGCACCACCGGAACCGTGCCGGCGGGCTCGTTCGGAGTCTCGGCGATGCAGCAAGACGCGGCTGGCAACGTGAGCGACGAGAGCACGCCCTTCACCGTGACGTTCAGCGCGTCGGGTGTTCCGACGCCGAGCGCCTCCGCTTCCGGCAGCGCGACGGGCAGCGGTTCGGGAGCTTCCACGGCTACCGCGACGCCGATCCCGAACGGCAATTCGTCGCCGTCACCGAGCGGTGCGGCAAGTGGATCGGGTTCGGGCACCCCGGGTTCGGGCGGAGCATCCTCGGGCGGCGGCGGCTCAGCCACGGCCCCCGGCGGCGGCACCGGATCCGCCGGCGGAAGCGGTGGCTCCTCTGGCGGCCAGAACTCCCCCGGCGATGGTGCCGTGACCCCCGCCGCGCCCGCTCCCGACACCTGGGCGAGCGCAACACGATTCACGGCGGCCCTGCAGCCCGTGCTGTCGTCTTCGCCCCTCACCACCTGGCTCATCGCCCTGGCCGCCGCGCTCGCGGCAATCGTGCTCATCGCGGCGCCCGGGCGCCTGCTTGCGGCCGCCCTCGCTCGCCGTCGCGGGCGCGATCTCGACTCCGCGCACTTCCCAGCGCTCGTTTCGCCTGCATCGGCGGGGTCGGCGTCGCCACGGTCAGTATCGCCGCGGTCAGTGTCGCCGATACGAGGCATACCGCGCCTCTCTGGCCTGGCCCTGCCCACCGGCCGCCCCCGCGGGGCCCTCGACGCGGCGACCCGCACGCGACTGCTGCGCTCAACGCTGAAACGCTCGCGTTTCACCGGCCGAAACCGGCCGACCGGCGACTTCGATTCCGCCTTCGAGATCACCTTCAGCCCGTGGCTGATCGCCTCGGCCTGCGTGCTGCTGAGCGCCGCCATCGGAATGCTTTCGGGGCCCGTCGCCGGTCAGCCCGCCTATCTGCGGCTCTTCGTCGCGATCAGCGTCGCGTTCGCTGCCCTCAACGCCGTGGCAGTCGTGCTGCCCCGAGTTCTCGCGAGGCGTTGGCTGGGTGTCACCGCGCAGCTCGTCGTTTCTCCGCGCTACCTGCTCGTCGCCGTCGCTCTGTCGGTGATATCGCGACTACTCGACCTGCAGCCGGCGCTGTTGTTCGGCATCGTTCTCTCGCTGGTGACAGCGGTCGGCCTCAGCCGCCGGCAGGCCGCACGCCTCGCCGGTCTGCAGCTCGGCGCGCTGCTTGGACTCGGCACCGTCGCCTGGCTCGCGCTCGTCTGGCTGCCCGGCATCGCCGGTGCGAATGCCACGGCGAACCCCGTCGCGGCTCTCGCCAACGAAACGCTCACCACCATCGTGCTCGGCGCGTTCGGTGCGACTGCGGTGCTCGTGCTGCCGTTCGGCAGTCTCGCCGGCCGTGCGGTGTACGAATGGTCGAAACCCATCTGGCTCGGCCTCACGCTCGTCTCGTTCACGCTGCTCGCCGCCGTCGTGGCCCCCTCGTTCGAGCAGGCCGGCCGCAGCTTCGCACTCGCCCAGACCGTCGTGATCGCGGTGGCGTTCGCGGCCGTGAGTCTCTCAGTGTGGGTCTGGTACACGTTCATCGCACCGACCCTCGACGATCCGGCGCCCGACGACCGGCCCCTCAGCAACCAGACTCGCAACAACCAGACTCGCAACAACCCGGCGCTGCACGAATGAGCGGTCACCCCACCGCGTTTCAGACGACCCCGTTCGCTCGTTACGCCGACCGCGCCCAGGCCGGACTCAGCCGGCACTTCGGTGGCCTCGGACCGGGCTCGCTGCGTTCCAACAGTCCCCCGCGCGTGACGGAGCTCGCCGCCTTCAACTACTGGTGGCTCGCGCACGCCGTCGAAGTGCGTGTCGACGCCTACGAACGCAGTGGATGGTCGGGCTGGCTCGTTCTCGCCCGCCAGACCTACGCGGGCATCCGCCGGCGCAATCGCGGTTCGCTGTTCAACTCGTATTTCGACGATATGAGCTGGCTCGCCCTCGCCGCGCTCCGGCTGTTCGACGCAACCGCAGAGCAGCAGTATCTGCGTGACGCGAATGCGCTCTGGCAGCGCATCGCCCAGCGCGGCGCGGCGGCAGCCGATGCCGGTCATGGCAAAGCGGTGGCGTGGCGCGTCAGCCAACCGTCGTACCTGAATGCGCCGACGAATGGCGCCTTCGGCATCGTGAGCGAGCGCCTGTACGAGCGCGGCGGTGGGGGCGTAACTGCGCAGTTCGCCGACTCCTCGCGCACTTTTCTCGAGAACACCCTGCGCGACGAACAGACCGCACTGATCGCCGACGGCCTCAATCGCGCCGGCGACGGGCGGATCGACACCGACTGGCTGTTCAGTTACAACCAGGGGCTGTATCTCGGCCTGAAAACGCTCGCCTTTCGGCGAACGGGTGACACGGTGCATCTCGACGACGCGGTGGGCACGGCCTTGGCCACCGTGGAGCAACTCACCGACTCCGGTGTCTTCACCAATGAAAACGTCAACCACCAGGCACGCGGAGGGGGTGATGTCGGCTTATTCAAGGGCATTTTCTACCGCTATCTCGCCGACCTGCTCTGCGTGCCCGAGCTGCGCGACCGCACGAGCAGTGCCGACAGCACCGGCCTCGCCGCGCCCGTCGCCGCTCTCGAGAGCGCTCTGCGTCACGCCACAGACCTGCTCTGGCAGACCTTCTCGCCGAGTCTGCTGGCCGCCGACGACTGGCGTGAATTCGCCACGGCTCCCGTTGCGCTCTCGACCGAACTCAGCGCGGTGATGGCCCTGGAGGCGCGCTCGAGGTTCGAAACGACGATCGCCGCGGCAGCCAGCTGATCGCCTCGGGCAGAACACGCACTAACCGCTTCGAACCCAGAATTCGGGAGTGTCCGGCGACGTTCAGCCGCACATTGCGTGCCCCCTCGAGCCTGCTACCGGCCCAGACGTTCTGGTCGAAAGTGGAGTACACCGACACGACGCGGGCATCGACGTCGGCGGTGGCAGCGAGAAAGCGCACGATCCGGTCGTTCGGAGCGAACAAACGCACGCTCGGCAGAGGCACCACGCGACCCCACTGCGACCCCGAGAACGGGGCGTTGATCGCGATCATGCCGTCGATGCGCGCGTCGGTGTCGAAGCGCACCATCACATACTTGCCGATCAGACCGCCTTTACTGTGCGAAAGCAGAATGACGTCGCGCAAGTCGTTCGTCTCGAGATACTGCGCCACCACGCGAGCCTCCGCCTCGACGGTGCCGGTCGTGCGGCCGAGCGCCGAGACCACGTGCACCGGATGCCCGTGCCTGCGTGCCTCGGCACCCGCCCTGCGCAGAACCGTCCAGGTCTCTGCGAGCCCGGGTACCAGCACGACCGGTCGGTCGTCACGAACAACGCACCGCTCATCGTCGGGCACGTCGACAGCCTCGAAGTACTGCTCGGCCGAGCGCCCGTCGAGAGCTGCGCAGACTTCGTCGCCGAAGCTGTAGACGTAGTCGAGCATCCAGTACCCGGCCTTCTGCAGGCGGTTCATTCGATCGCCTCCGCAATCTGAAGGCGGTCAGTAACCGAAGTCGGCGTCGAATTCGTCGACGGATGCCCCGATGAGCATGAGCAGCGCGCCGGCATACGCGTCGGCCGGGTCGTCGGCGGCAAAAACCGACGTCTCACCAGCCAGAACGGTTTCGACTTCGTAGCCCTCCGCCGTGCGACGCAGCGCTCTGAACGTGGCCGCGAGAAGGGCCCTGAGCTGGTGTTCGGCGGGCAGCCAGAGGGCATCGTCGAGCGCGACCTCGTCGAGCGCCCACTCTGTGGTGCCGTTGAACCCGAGAATGGTTCCGGTCGAGAATTCGTGGGCTTCGATTGTCATGTCGCTGACGGCGAACACGTCGCCCTCGAAGCCCGGCTGGTCGATGATGAACCTGTCGCCCGTGGTCGGCTGCCATCGCAGACCGGCGACCCGAAGCGCGCGCGCAAGCTGAGGAGAGATCATTGCTTCATTATCGGGCCACGCCGTGCCGGATAGCTGGATACCGGGTGTCGTGTGGCTGGGTGACGATCTCATAACTTTTTCTCACAAGATGCCCATTGACAGGCGCTGTATGTTGTTCTGGTGGAAGACCAACGGCGCACTCCGGGATCACAGACTTCACTTCGTGAAGCCAACCGGGCTCGAATTGTCGACGCCATCAAGAAGCATGGCGGCCTGACCCAGGTCGAACTCGCCGGGGCTACGGGCCTGTCTCCCGCCACGGTGTCGAACATCGTCAAAGAGGGCGTCGGCACAGGCCTACTGCACACCGCGACCATCACACGAAGCGGTCGACGCGCTCAGCACGTCACCCTCGCCCACACGCTGGGCCTCTTCGTCGGCGTGCACTTCTCGACCCGGCACATGCGCATCGCGCTGGCCGATGCCGCCCACACTGTGGTGGCCGAACACCACATGCCGCTTGCAAAAGACCACCGCGCCGACAACGAACTCGACAAGACCACACTGCTGCTGGCCGACATGCTCGAATCAGTGGATGCAACGATGCCCGAGATTCTCGCCGTGGGCATCGCCGTTCCCGCCCCCATGGACAGGGAGACCGGAACGACAGCCCGCAGCGGCATCATGCGCGGCTGGGACGGCGTCGATGTCGCAGAGGTGATGCAGCGCCGGCTCAAGCGCCCCGTCTACGTCGACAATGCCGCGAACCTCTCGGCGCTCGCGGAGTTCAGACTCGGGGCCGCGCGAGGCAAATCCAACTCCGTCACTCTCGACATCGGCGACGGCATCGGGGCCGGGCTGATACTGAATGGCGCCATCTTTCGGGGCCACAACGGCGTCGCGGGCGAATTCGGGCACACGACCATCCTCGAAGACGGGCCGCTGTGCCGCTGCGGCAACCGGGGGTGCCTCGAGGCCATCGCGGGCGGGCCGGCACTGCTCGACAACCTGCGTGACGAACTCGGCACCGTCAAGCTCAACGACGTCGTGCTTCGTGCCATGTCGGGCGAATCGACATCGATGCGCGCCCTTGCCGATGCCGGGCGGCACATCGGCGTCGCGGCAGCGAATCTCTGCAATCTTCTCGACCCCGAGCGCATCGTGGTCGGCGGCGAACTGGCGCGGGCCGGCGAATTGCTGCTCGGCCCGTTGCGGCACGCGGTCGAGCGCTCGATCATCGTCGGCCGAGACCTGATGCCCGAAATCGTTCAGGGCCAGCTCGGCGCCCGAGCCGCCACCCTGGGGGCCGCGGTTTACGCCGTCGACAGCGTGAACATCGTGCCCGAAGACAGAAGTGCTTAACTTGTTATCTTTCGGTTGGCTTCAAGACTTGACGACAACATCGAAAGATGCCAAGCTCGCTCCAGCCGCCAAAGAGGGCGGCACGATTACGGAGGTTTCTCAATGAAGATCGCCACCACGAGAGCGGTCATTGCCACGGCCGCGCTCCTGCTCGCAGCCGGCTCGCTCACAGCATGTTCGAACGGATCATCGAACGGTTCGTCGAACGCGACGGCAACCGCATCAAGCGCCAAGATCGGCTTGCTGCTCCCCGACTCTGTCACCGCTCGCTATGAGAGCGCTGACAAGCCGTACTTCGAGGCCAAGGTCACCGCCCTGTGCCCCGACTGCACGGTTCTCTATGCAAACGCCGACGGCGACGCTTCGAAGCAGCAGCAGCAGGCTGAATCGATGCTGACGCAGGGCGTCAACGTTCTGGTTCTCGACCCGTTCGACGGCGAGGCCGCAGCAGCCATCGTCGGCGAAGCCAAGGCGAAGAACGTGCCGGTCATCTCGTACGACCGCCTCATCGACAGCCCCGACTCGTCCGCCTACATCTCGTTCGACAACGAGAAGGTCGGGCAACTCCAGGGCCAGGCTCTGGTCGACGAGCTGAAGAAGACCGGCGTTGCCGCCGGATCGGGCATCATCATGGTCAACGGTTCGCCGACGGACAACAACGCCACCCTGTTCAAGAAGGGCGCCCACTCGGTCATCGACACGTCGGGCTACAAGGTTCTCGCCGAGTACGACACACCCGGATGGGACCCGGCACAGGCTCAGACCTGGGTCGCCGGCCAGATCACGCAGTTCGGTAGCCAGATCAAGGGTCTGTACGCCGCGAACGACGGCACCGCAGGTGGCGCCATCGCAGCACTCAAGGGCGCGAACGTCAGCCCGCTGCCTCCCGTTACCGGTCAAGACGCTGAGCTCGCTGGTATCCAGCGCATCCTCTCGGGCGACCAGTACATGACCGTCTACAAGGCACTCAAGCCGGAAGCAGAGCAGGCGGCCACCCTGGCTGTCGCGCTTGCCAAGGGCCAGGCCATCAACGGAACCAGCGAGACCGCAACCGCAAAGGGCGCCAAGATCGCTTCGTTCCTGCTGGTACCGGTTGCCGTCACCGTTGACAACATCGAGAGCACCGTCGTCGCCGATGGCTTCTACACCGCCGCACAGATCTGCACGCCAGACTACGCAGCGGCTTGCGCCACCGCCGGCATCAAGTAACAACCGGCATCAAGTAACAAACTGAGTCAGTAAAAACCGAGTATGGCCCGGCCGGGGTGTGTACACACGCCCCGGCCGGGTTTACTTTGGGCCCAGCGCACAAAACATTTTGACCAACGCTATACAAAGGAGTAACCGTGACGATGGAATCCGCCGTCGCTGAACCCACGAGTGCCACGCGTGAGCCCGTTCTCTCGCTCAGGGGCGTCTCGAAGGGCTTCGGTGCCGTACGCGCCCTGACCGACATCGACCTCGACATCTACCCAGGAGAGGTCGTCGCCATCGTGGGCGACAACGGCGCGGGCAAGTCCACGCTCGTGAAGATTCTGGCGGGGGTGCACCCGCAGGACTCCGGCACCATCAAGTTCGACGGCCAGATCGTCACCATTCCGACCCCGACCGCCTCTCGCGCGCTCGGCATCGCCACGGTGTTCCAAGACCTCGCTCTGTGCGACAACCTCGACGTCGTCTCGAACCTCTTTCTCGGTCGTGAGATCGTGCACGGCGTGGCCCTCGACGAAGAAGAGATGGAGCAGCGCTCCTGGAGCCTGCTGCGCCAGCTCTCTGCCAAGATTCCGTCGGTGCGTATCGCTGTGGCCTCGCTCTCCGGTGGTCAGCGCCAGACCGTGGCCATCGCCCGATCGCTCATCGGCGAGCCCAGCGTCGTCATTCTCGACGAGCCGACGGCCGCCCTCGGAGTGGCCCAGACCGCCGAAGTGCTGAACCTCGTCGAGCGCCTGCGTGAACGCGGCCTCGGCGTGCTGCTCATCAGCCACAACATGGCCGACGTGCAGGCCGTCGCCGACCGCGTGGCCGTGCTGCGTCTCGGTCGCAACAACGGTGACTTCCACGTCGCCGACGTGAGCTACGAAGAGATCATCTCTGCCATCACCGGTGCCACCGACAACGTCGTGACCCGGCGCGCCAGCGCCCACGCCGTCGATGCAGCGGCTGACAACGCAGCGGCTACCGCCGTCGCCGTCGAAGCTCCTGCCGCTGCTGCGAACGCGCCAGCCGCGCCCAGTGCGGGTGCAGTGAGCGAACCCCTGCCCAACAACGCAACAGGTATCGACGACGCCAGTACCAATGACCAGAGCGAGGAGACCCGCTGATGACTACCACGCCCACTGAAACACCGGCAGAGCGCGCAGCCGATCTGCAAGACGAACGTCTCGTGCGCACCGAAGGCGTGCGCGGTGCCGTACTCGCCTTCCGCCAGCGCGTTCGCGGCGGTGACCTCGGGTCGCTGCCCGTCGTCATCGGTCTGATCGTCATCTGCGCGATCTTCCAGATTCTCAACCCGAACTTCCTCTCGGCGAACAACCTGGTCAACCTCACCCTGCAGTGTGCGGCCGTCGGCACCATCTCCATCGGTATCGTGCTCGTGCTGCTGCTCGGCCAGATCGACCTGTCGGTCGGTTCGGTCAGCGGTCTGGCCGCGGCCATCCTCGGTGTCGGCCTCACCCAGCAGAACTGGCCCGTGGCCATCGCCATCATCGTCGCTCTCGTCGTCGGTGCTGCGATCGGTTACCTGTACGGTCTGCTGTTCACCCGATTCGGCGTTCCCAGCTTCGTCATCACCCTGGCCGGTCTGCTCGCCTTCCTGGGCCTGCAGCTGAAGATTCTCGGTCCGACAGGCTCGATCAACCTGCCCTACGACTCGTGGATCGTGCAGTTCGCCACCTCGGCGTTCCTGCCGCCGTGGGCCGCTTACGCTCTGGCGTTCATCGCCGCGGCCGGCTTGTTCTTCGGTGACATCCGCCGCGCAAGTCGTCGTCGTAAGGCCGGCCTGTCGACCGGTGCGTTGTCGGTCACGCTGATCAAGGCGATTCTGCTGCTGATCGTGCTGGTCGCGGCCGTCGCCTACCTCGCGACCGATCGCGGTCTGGGTGCATCGTTCCTGTTGTTCGTGCTGCTCGTGATCATCATGAACTTCTTCTTGACCCGCACCCGCTGGGGCCGCTCGGTCTTCGCGGTCGGTGGTTCGGTGGAGGCCGCGCGTCGAGCCGGTATCAAGGTGAACCGCATCTACATCACAGTGTTCATTCTCTGTTCGACCTTCGCCGCCCTCGGCGGTCTGCTCGCGTCGGCTCGTCTCACCAGCGCAAGCCTCTCGTCGGGTGGTGGCGACACGAACCTGAACGCCATCGCCGCCGCCGTCATCGGTGGTACCAGCCTCTTCGGTGGTCGCGGCAGCGCGTACTCCGCTCTGCTCGGCATTCTGGTCATCCAGTCCATCTCGTCGGGCCTGACGCTGCTCAACCTCGACTCGTCGATCCGATACATGATCACGGGTGCGGTTCTGCTGCTCGCCGTCATCATCGACTCGCTGTCACGGCGTTCACGGGCCAGCCACGGCCAGGCGTAACCGCTTCCCGCAGTACCGAAAAACCCCGGCCCACTCGATTCCTTCGAGCGGGCCGGGGTTTTTCGGGTTTGTACGCCTAGACCCTCTTACGCCCGCATCCCTTACGCCCGCATCCGCAGCGGTGAGATGAGACTCACCGCGTCGCGGGCGTAGGGCGAGTTGATGGTGTCTCCGACCCGGGTGCGCGTCAGCGTCTCGGCGAGGTCGTGGGAGCGAGTCGTCACGCGCGCCAGCAGATCTTCTGCGCCGCGGTCGTCGAGGGCCGGCGTACCGCCACCGAGCCATTCGCCCCAGAGTGGTTCATCGAGCACCGACGGCACCCGATCATCCAAGGTCGATCCGGTGTCTCGGGTGACCAGGGCCACCGACACGTGCGGCCGCGATCCGTTCTCACGCACGTTGTAGACGCCCATGGCGGCAAGTACTTGGCCGGGGCCCCGAACGAAGTACGACTGCACGTTGCCATCGGGGGTGTTCTGCCAGTCGTAATATCCGAGCATGGGGATGAGGCACCGTCGATTGAGAAACGCATCGTGAAAATAGCCGTTGCTGAGAATGCGTTCCATGCCGACACGGATGATCGGCGGTACCTCCCCGGTCAACCAGGTCGGGGTGAAACCCCACGAGGCGGTGATCAGCTCGCGCGCGTCACCCCGGGCATCCGCGTGCGCCGGAGAATGCTGTAGCTGAGAATGCGGCTGTAGCTGAGAATGCGGCTGTAGCTGCGGCTGCCTGCGCACGATGATGATCTTGCGCGCCGGAGCGAACTTGTACGAGGGCTTCCACCCTGTTGTGCTCGATGCCGACGCCCCGAAGACGGCTGCAAGTCGATCAGGGGTTTCGGTGAGGGCGAATCTGGTGCGCATTTCGCTCAGCGTATCGCCGTGGCGCGGCAAGGGCTGGGTCGCCTGCACCACTTTCACCCTGCAATTCACCCGCATCGACATCTCGCTCCGTTGTGTTTCACGGCGCGTACGCTGAAGGCAAAGAGGAGGGCGCATGAGCGACCCCGAGCTCGACCCGACGAAGGTCACCAACCAACCGTCGCTCACCAGTTCCACCGGGCGCATCTGGCTGGTCATGGGCGGTCTGTTCGCCCTGATCGCCGCGGGAGTACTGATCTGGTTACTGCCGTTGCCCCCGCACGGCCTGGCCGGCGTCGCTCTCGCCATCGTGGTGCTGCTGTACGCTGCGATGGTCATCACTCAGCTGCTGACCCGGCGCGGTCGCGCCCGTCTCGGTATTCTCGCCGCACTCATGTTGAGCATCGCCGCGGTGGCGCTGGTGAGCATCCTGATCATCGCCGCGAGTCAGGTGCGCGCCTGACCAGAGCGGGGATGCTGCCCGTCGCTCTGCTCGGGCGGGCTGGCGCCTAGCGCGCCTGCTCTCCCAGCGAGCTGCTCGGGCGGGCCGGCTCCCAGCGCGCAGACAGCTTGCTCATAGCCGCGCACGGCAGACTGGCCCCGTTATAAACCGACTCTTAGAGGATCCATGCGCAAAATCGCCCTTTTCGCCGCGGCAGCCGCCGTCGCCCTCGCTCTCGCGGGCTGTAGCTCTGCGGGCAGCTCCGCCACGTCGACGCCGGCGGCGGGTGGATGCACGTTGACCGCCCCGGGCGCCAACTCCGCCGCGGTCAAGGCCACCGGCGCCCTCGACACCCTCCCGGTGACGACGTTCACGGCACCGATGACGGCAACGGCCACCGAGCGCACGGTGCTCATCAACGGAACCGGCGACCAGGTCACCGACGGCTCTGTCGCGACGGTGGACTTCACTCTGTACAACGGCACCTCTGGCCAGCAGCTGTTCACCACCACCGATGCCGAGGTCGGTTCTCAAGACATCACGGTCGATGCGGCGAAGTTCTTGCCGGGAATCGTGAAGGCCGTCGACTGCGCCACCGTGGGGTCGCGCATCGTGGCCGTCGTTCCTCCGGCCGACGCCTGGGGCGAGAGCGGCAACACGACCCTCGGCGTCGCGGCTACCGACACCGTCGTTTTTGTGCTCGATGTGAAGGCCGTCGCAGCCGCACCGACTGCGACCGCCACCCCGACGCCCACACTCGACCCGAACATGCCTCTGAAGGCGACCGGCGCCGATCAGACACCCGTGGCCGGCCTGCCGACCGTGGCGATCGCCCCCGACGGCACACCGACTGTCACCATTCCGAGCACACCGCCGCCGACCACCCTGCAGGTCGAGACCTTGAAGCTCGGCACCGGCGCGAAGGTCGGCGACGGCGACAGTGTCACCGTGCAGTATCAGGGCGTGAACTGGACGACGGGCAAGGTGTTCGACCAGAGCTGGGGCAGCCAGCCGGCGACGTTCACTACCGACGCCGTGATCAAGGGCTTCTCGGCTGCGCTGGTGGGCTACACCGTCGGATCGCAGGTGCTCGTCGTGATTCCGCCCGACCAGGGCTACGGCGAGGCCGGCCAGGCCTCAGCCGGCATCAGCGGAACCGACGACCTCGTGTTCGTCATCGACATTCTCGCGACGGCCGCGGCCTAAACACGCAAAAGAGCGGAGATTTCGAGGGTGCGTCGCCGTAGAGCGGCTACACCCTCGAAATCTCCGCTGAAATAGCGGGGCTAGCTCGTGCTCTAGCCCGAGGGCAGCGTCTGCAGCACGTTCTGAAAGAACGTGTTGGAGTCGCTGTCTTTGGTGAAGCCTGGCGAGGCTACGGCGATCCAATAGCCCGACTCGGTGAACATGTCGAGCTCGGGAGTCGAAGCGGTGCGCGCCTCGTAACCGCGGTTCGCTGGGGATCCGGGCAGCTCGCTGGTGCCGTAGCCGGCGGAAGAGAGCGTCGCCTCTTGTGCCGCCAGCGCCGAGGCAGAGGGCTTGGCCACGCCCACGGTCAGGGTCGCCGACCCGCCATCGGTGTCGGCCCAGTGGCACACCGTGCCGTCGAGGCCGGCCATGGTCTGGAAGGTCGAGCCCGAGGTTGGCGTGTACGACGAGTCGAGCGTGAGCCCGGGGCTGAAGTCGGTCACGATCGAGTCGAAGACGAGCTGGTTGCACGCGATGTCGACGGGCGTCGCCGCGGCGCTCGTGGGTGACGAGGTCGGGCTCGATGTGGCGGTGGGGGTGGCCGTCGGCGTGACCGTCACCGTGACCGTCGGGGCCGGCGTCGGCGTCGAACTGCCTGACGAGCATCCGGTCAGCGCGGCGATCGACAAGCCCACGACCGTCGTGGCTGCCGAAATAGTGAAGGCGCGAGACGCTCGCGTCGAAAACATCATGGATTCTCCCCCTCGACGCGCCCTCGCGCCGAGGCAGTGGGGCACGCATACACGGTGAAGGCGCAACCCGCCCCCTTTCGTCTATCGTGGCATAACCCTCGAGAAATGGTGACCCACATGAAGTCGGCGCTTTCGATCGCATTGCCAGCCTGGTTGATCGACGAACTGGCCACCCTGCCGAGCACGCTCGCTACAGGCGAGGAGCGCATGGCGCTGGTGAACGAGCTCGCCGCGCGCAATTACGTCGAAGGCAACGGCGGCCCGTTCGCGGCGCTGGTCGCCGACCGCCAGACCGGCGAGATCATCTCGGTCGGCGTCAATGTCGTGCTGTCGTCCGGCCTCTCGGGCGCGCACGCCGAGTTCATGGCACTGAGCCTCGCGCAAGCCGCTGTGGGCAGCTGGGATCTCGGCGCCGACCGTGAGCGCGAGCTCGAACTGGTGGTCAACTGGCGCCCGTGCGTCATGTGTTACGGCTCGACACTGTGGTCGGGCATCCGTCACCTCGTGGTGGCCGGAGCGGGCCCCGAACTCGAGCAGCTCACCGGGTTCGACGAAGGGCCGATGCGTGACGACTGGGCCGAGCAGTTCGAGGCGCGCGGCATCTCGGTCACCCAGAACGTCGGGCGAGAGGCGGCGCTGGCGGTCTTCGCGGCCTACGGTCGGTCGAACGCCCTGGTGTACAACGCGCGCGGCGGCGACGGCGTGGTCATTCCCGAGAGCTGACGCCTCAGAACACCAGTGACGGCTCGTCGCTCACCGAGAGCGTGAGCACCGCCTGCTGTATCAGTTCGTCTTTCTCGATCTCTTTTTCGATGCGGCGGATGCGCACCGCAACCTGCTCCTCGGGCAGGTCGCCCGTGAGATCGACGGCCGCCACCAGAAACACCCGGCCCGGCCCGACGAACTCGAGATGCAGGTACGTCACGCGCGAGATCTCGGGCACCGCGAGAAGCTGTTTGCCAGCTCCCACCCGAAACCGTTCGGGCGGATTCAGCCCGACCAGGTAACGCCGGTTCTGGTTGATCAAGATGATCGCGACGCCCGCCAGCAGCAGCCCGATCAGTATCGACCCGATCGAGTCATATGCGGGGTTGCCGGTGACCTGGTGCAGCAGAATGCCCACGAACGCGATCACCAGACCGGCGATGGCCGCAGAGTCTTCGGCGACGACACCGCGCAGCGTGGCATCCGAACCGTTCACGACGTAGTCGACCGGGTCGCGCTGGTACTTCGAGGCGCCGCGCCGGGCTTGCACCAGCGACTGCACGAGTGAGGCGCCCTCGAGCACTGCCGACACGCCCAGCACCGCATACGCGATGCCGAAGTTCGACGCCGGCTCCGGATTGAAGAGCTCCTGCACCCCGTGCATCACCGAAATGACGGCCCCCACGGTGAACACGCCGACGGCTGCCAGCAACGACCACACGTAGGCCTCACGCCCGTAACCGAGTGGATGCTCGTCATCACTCGAGCGCGCCGAGCGCTTGTCGGCGACGAGCAAGAACACCTCGTTGCCCGCATCGGCCCATGAGTGCGACGCCTCGGCCACGAGCGAGGCGGATCCGGTGACGGCGGCAGCAGCCGTCTTCGCCAGCGCGACCAGAATGTTCGCGATGAACGCGAGTACGACGACCATGCAAACGCCCTTTCGTACCGGCAGTGGGTTCAGCCTAATGAAACCCCGGGCATCCGTCATCGGGTATCGGCGAGGGGCGCCGTGGCCGCTGGAATAGGAGAAGAATGGGAGACGTTCGAAAACTCAACCAGGAGGATCAGCCGTGGCCGCTCACTACAACGTCGTCATTCTGGGAGCCGGGCCCGGCGGGTACGTCGCCGCTGTGCGCGCCGCGCAGCTCGGTCTGAGTGTGGCGATCGTCGAGAAGCAGTACTGGGGTGGCGTGTGCCTCAACATCGGCTGTGTTCCCGCGAAGACACTGCTGCGCAACGCCGAGTTGGCGCACATCTTCTACTCGGAGGCCGACACGTTCGGCATCTCGGGTGACGTCACGTTCGACTACGGCGTCGCATTCGACCGCAGCCGCAAGGTGGCCGACGGGCGTTCTAAAGGCGTGCACTTCTTGATGAAGAAGAACAAGGTCACCGAGTACGACGGTCGCGGCGCCTTCGTCGACGCTCACTCGCTGAACGTCGAGCTGACGGCCGGGGGCTCTGAGACGCTGACGTTCGACAACGCCATCATCGCCACCGGCTCGACCGTGCGACTGCTGCCCGGCACCTCGCTGAGCGAGAACGTCGTGACCTACGAGACCCTGATCATGCAGCGCGAACTGCCTGCTTCGATCGCCATCGTGGGCGCCGGGGCCATCGGCATCGAGTTCGCCTACGTGCTGGCCAACTACGGCGTCGAGGTGACCATCATCGAGTTTCTGCCGCGCGCGCTGCCGAACGAAGACGCCGACATCTCCAAAGAGGTCGAGAAGCAGTTCAAGAAGCTGGGCGTGCCCATTCTCACCTCGACTCGCGTCGAGACCGTGGTCGACAACGGCAGCTCGGTCACCGTCAGCTACGTCGACAAGAACGGCGCCCCCGGCCAGATCGAAGCCGATAAGGTGCTGATGTCGATCGGCTTCGCCGCGCGCGTCGACGGCTTCGGCCTTGAGAACACCGGCGTCGAGCTAACCGAGCGCGGCGCTATCGCCATCGACGAGTACATGCGTACGAACGTGCCCGGCATCTACGCCATCGGCGATGTCACCGCGAAACTGCAGCTCGCGCACGTCGCCGAGGCGCAGGGCATCGTGGCGGCAGAGACCATCGGCGGCGCCGAGACCATGCCGCTCGGCGACTACCGCATGATGCCGCGCGCCACGTTCTGCCAGCCGCAGGTGGCGAGCTTCGGTCTCACCGAGCAGCAGGCGCGCGACGAGGGGTACGACGTGAAGGTGTCGACCTTCCCGATGACGGCGAATGCCAAGGCGCACGCCCTCGGCGAGCCCAGCGGTTTTGTCAAACTCGTCGCCGACGCGACCTACGGTGAGCTGCTCGGCGGGCACCTCATCGGGCACGACGTCTCCGAGCTGCTGCCCGAACTCACCCTCGCGCAGAAGTGGGACCTCACCGCGAACGAACTCGCCCGCAACGTGCACGTGCACCCGAGCCTCTCGGAGTCGATGCAAGACGCCTTCCACGGGCTCGTCGGCCACATGATCAACCTGTGACTCGGGTACTTTCCGGGCCACGGATGCCCGACCGCCGCCGCGCGAACGGTGTCGTATGCCTATCGTGAGTTCGGGCATCCTGTTGTATCGCGGCCCCGCCGACGCCCCCGAGGTGTTCATCGCGCGCATGGGCGGGCCGTTCTGGCCCGCTTCGAAGGTGCGTGCGTGGTCTCTGCCGAAGGGGCTGAACGAGGGCGACGAAGAGTCGCTCGCCACGGCCCGGCGCGAGTTTCGCGAAGAAGTGGGGGTGGATGCCCCACCACTCCCCTACGAACTGCTCGGCGATTTTCGGCAGAAGTCGGGCAAGATCGTGCGCGTGTTCACCGCGCGCGCCGACGCACCGGGCGCCGATGGCGTCGTGCCGCACGCCGCCTCCCTCGCCTTCGTCGGCAGCAACACCTTCAGCACCGAGTGGCCCCCGCGCTCGGGGCGCCAGCAGGAGTTTCCCGAGATCGCCGAGGCCCGTTGGCTGCCGCTGGCCGAGGCGGCGAACCTGCTCGTCGAGGGTCAAGTCGCAGTGCTGGATGCCCTGCGGCAGCACCTCGGCGGCGCCTGAGTCCGCCGCGGCGGCTCGTGGTTGCGCCGCTGCGTCAGGTGAGAGCGACTTATTCGGACGAGAAGAGCCGCCCCGGCGGTCGCTCTCGTCCGGACCAGTCGCTCTCGCGTCCGCGTTAGAGGGTGGTGACGAGACCGCCGTCGATGGTGATGTTCGCACCCGTGATGTTCGAGGCACGATCGCCGGCGAGAAAGAGCACCACGTCGGCGACCTCGGAGGGGTGGGTGAATCGCTGGGTCGCCGATCCGGCGACCGCCGAGGCCGCGACCGCCGCCGGGTCGACCCCGCTCGCGGCCGACACCGTCGCCGCCACTCCCCCGGCTCCGAGCCACAGGTCGGTCTCGACGGGGCCGGGGCTCACGCTGTTCACCCGGATGCCGTGCGGACCGACCTCCTTCGACAACGACTTCGCGAAATTGAGCTGCGCCGCCTTCGCCGCGCTGTAGTCGATGACCGCCGGGTCGGGCAGAAACGCGTTCACCGAAGCGACGTTCACGATGTTTCCCGCCCCCGCCTCGATCATGCCCGGCAGCACCGCCCTCGTCGTACGAACTGCCGCCAACAGGTTCAGGGTGAGCGACTCCAGCCACTCGTCGTCGGTGACGCTCAGAAAACCGCCCACGCGGGTCTTCGTGGCACCGACGTTGTTCACCAGAATGTCGACGCGACCGCCCGCCGCCGAAACCAGCGCCGCCGCGGCATCCACCTCGGCCAGATTCACCGCCACGAACGTCACCGACCCGTCGGCTACCAGCTCGTCGATCGCCGCCGACGACGACCGAGCACCCGCGACCACGTGCGCGCCTTCGGCGACTAGCGCCTGCACGATCGCGAGCCCGATCCCCTTGCTCGCGCCCGTGACGATCGCGACCTTGCCCTTCATGAGCCCTCCCTTAGTGCGAATTTACGGCATGTCAGTAGACGAAGAGCTGGCCCAGAATCACGACGGCGATCACGAACAGCGCGATGACCGCACCGGCGATCTTGATACCGCGGCTGCCGAGGTGGATGAGACCGTAGCCCACCAGAAACGGCAACGCGAGAAGGGCGAGCGAAAGCAACCACCAGAACGCCCGATAGCCGAACTGGCTCGCGTCGGCGAGGTGGCTGCCGAACAGCTTCTGCGTCTGCGGGTTCGTGGCGAACGCGATGGTCGCCGAAAGCGGAAAGGCGATCAGAACGAACGTGATCAGCCCGGCGAACGCACCCCAGCCGCCGCGACGCCCGTCTTCGAGGGCCGTGTGCTGGGTGGAGCCGCCGCCCTGGGCGTTCTTGTGGTACTGGCTGCTCTTGGAGGTATTGGGGCGTGAACTCATGGTTGCCATACTGGCAGACGGCCACGCTTGGCCGTTGCTCCGTCACGCGATATCCACCGAAAGGGATGTCGGATGCCCGTTTGCACACGACCGGCCCGCTCGTCAATGGGCAGCGAGTCACCACCCGCCAGACGCGTGCTCCAGGTATTCTAAGGGCACACTTGATTCGGCTCTCGAATGAGTAACCGAAAGGCAGGCGACGTGGGCGAGACTCCCCCAAGCGAGCCGCACGCCGAACCGCAGCCCGAGCCGCACCACCGCGTTCTCGGCGGCCGGTACCGCCTCGATTCGCCGATCGGCCAGGGCGGCCTCGCTACCGTCTTTCTCGCGCACGACCTTACTCTCGGGCGCGACGTCGCCGTAAAGCTGTTCCACAGCAGCGCCGTCGAATCCGGTCGTCAGCAGACCGAGCTCACCCTGCTCGCCGGCCTCGATCATCACGCCCTCGTGCAGATTCACGACGCCGGCGTCGACGTGGACGAGTACGGCCGCAACAACCGCTACCTGGTGATGGCGCTGGTCAACGGCAGCGACCTGCACGAACGCATCTCGCACACCCAGCTCACCTCACGGCACATCGCCGAGATCGGCTACGACCTCGCCGAAGCGCTCGACTACATTCAGGCCAAGGGTGTTGTGCACCGCGACATCAAGCCTTCGAACATCCTCTTGGTCGACTACGGCGACGGATCGCCGCGCGCCCGCGCCAAACTCACCGACTTCGGCATCGCCATCGCCGACGACATGGAACGCCTCACCGTCGACGGCACCACCACCGGCACGGCGGGCTACCTGAGCCCCGAGCAGGCCTCGGGAAAACCCATCACTGCGGCGAGCGACGTCTACTCGCTCGGCCTGGTGCTGCTCGAATGCTTCACCCGGCACCTCGAGTTCGGGGGCGGCGTGGTCGAGTCGGCCCTCGCCCGGCTCTCGCGCGATCCGGTGATTCCGGATGATCTACCCGACTATTGGCAGCACCTTCTCGCCGCGATGACCGCCCGCGACCCCGAGGCGCGTCCGGTTCGCCACGAGCTCGTGGCAGCGCTCAAGCAGGTCGTGATCGCCGAAAGCGGCCGGCACAAAGACGAGGCGATGGAGCCGCTCTTCGCCCCCGGCGAGAAGCGAGCAGCGCTGACGCCGCGGCCATCCATTCTCGACACCCTGCCCGACGAAGCGCTCGACCGCGTCACCGCAATGGCGGCGCGGCTGTTCTCGGCGCCGATCTCGATCGTCAGCGTGGTCGACCGCGACCGGGTGTGGTTCAAGTCGCACTATGCCGACGACGTCGACCGCGATGACATCGACCGGCGCGACCTCGAGCGCCTCGCAAACGACCTCGATCTCTCGACGCTCATGGCGCCGCAGGTGGACGCGGTGGTCATCGAAGACGGCATGCTCGACTCTCGCACGTCTGACAACGTGCTCGTGACCGGCCCTGTCGGCATGCGGTTCTACGTGGGCGTGCCGCTGAAACGCACGAGCGGCGAGCTCATCGGCACCCTCGCCGTGATGGATTTTGCGCCCAGCGAGGCGACAGACGCCGAGGTCGAGAACCTCAACGACCTCGCCGCCCTCGTGGTTTCACAGCTCGAGTTGCGCCAGGTGGGGTTGCGCACGACCAGCGACGTGAGCCAGGGACTACCGTTGAGTCACTGACGCCGCCATCTGCACTGCCGGCATCATCTGCACTGACGGCATCATCTGGAGGGGAACTGCCATGACCGACGTCGCCACGATGCAGCCAGGCCTGTCGACCGCCGAGGTCGAGCAGCGCGTCGCCGAGGGGCACGACAACGCTTACGTCGCGGCATCGAGCCGCAGCGCCTGGAGCATCGTTCGCGCCAACCTCTTCACGCTCTTCAACGGCATCATCGCGGCCTGTTTTCTCGTGCTACTCGTTCTGGGCCGCTGGCAAGACGCCCTGTTCGGGTTCAGCGCCATCGCCAACACCGTCATCGGGTCGGTTCAGGAGTTCCGGGCGAAGCGCTCGCTCGACCGCCTTGCGTTGATGCATGCACCCACGGCCCGGGTGATGCGCGACGGCGCCGAGCAGAACATTCCCGTCGCCGGTCTGGTGCTCGACGACATCGTGGTGCTGCGCGCGGGAGACCAGGTGTCGGCCGATGCCGTGGTCGTCGACCAGACCCGGCTGCAGCTCGACGAGTCGATGCTCACGGGCGAGTCGGATGCCGTCGACAAAACAGCGGGCGACACGGTACTTTCCGGTTCCATCGTCGTCGGCGGCGAGGGAATTGCACGTGTCTCGCACGTCGGTGCGGATTCGTACGCGAACCGTGTCGCCAGCGACGCGAAGAAGTTCTCGCTGGTCACGAGTGAGCTGCGATCATCCATCAACCGGGTGCTGAAGTGGATCGCCTGGATCATCGGACCGGTGGCGCTGCTCGTGCTGAATGCGCAGATGGTGGCGTTGGGCGGCTGGCCCGAAGCGATTCAGTCAGGGTCGTGGCGCAACGGAGCGGTGTCGACCATCGCGTCGGTCGTCGCGATGATTCCGCTCGGGCTGGTGCTCATGACGAGCATCGCGTTCGCCGTGGGCGCCGTGAAGCTGTCGACGCAGAAGGTTCTGGTTCAAGAACTCGCCGCGGTGGAGGGGCTCGCGCGCATCGACCTCATCTGCCTCGACAAGACAGGCACGCTGACCGAGGGCGATATCGTGTTCGACGAGGTACACCCGATCGGCGGCGCGGCCGGCTGGCAGACGGTGCTCGCCTGGTACGGCGCCGAACCCGACGCCAACGCGACCGCCCGCTGCCTGAGCGTTCCCTACCCGATCACCGCGAAGGTCGAGCCCGAGGCGCGCATTCCGTTCTCGTCGGCCCGCAAGTGGAGCGCCGTGAGTTTCGGCGCGGCCGCCGAGGGCACCTGGGTGCTCGGCGGCCCAGAGATGGTGTTCTCGGGCTCCGACCATGCGGAGTTGCGCCGCCGATCATCCGAATTGGCCTCGTCCGGCCGCCGCACCCTCGTGCTGGCGCACACCCCGACGCGGCTGACCTCCGAAGACGTCGACCTCGAGCGGCTGCCCGGCGTGGTCGAGCCCGTGGTGCTGCTGACCTTTCGCGAGAAGGTACGACCGGATGCCCGTGAAACGCTCGACTACTTCGCAAGCCAGGGCGTTCAGGTGCGCATCATCTCGGGCGACAACCCGCACACCGTCGCCGCCATCGCTCGCGAGGTCGGACTCGAAGTCGTCGACGGCTTCGACGCGCGTGAGCTTCCCGACGACCTGGATGCCCTCGCGAAGGTGCTCGAAGAGCACGTTGTCTTCGGCCGCGTGACCCCGGCGCAGAAGAAGAACATCGTCATCGCCCTGCAGCAGGCGGGCCATACCGTCGCGATGACCGGCGACGGCGTCAACGATGCGCTCGCCATCAAAGAAGCCGACATCGGCATCGCCATGGATTCGGGCTCGCAGGCCACCAAGGCCGTGGCGCGCATCATCCTGCTCGACGGTCGCTTCTCGCGGCTGCCGGGCGTGGTTGCCGAGGGGCGGCAGGTCATCGCGAACGTCGAACGTGTGTCGATGCTGTTTCTCACCAAGACCGCGTATGCAACGGGGTTGGCGATCATCTTCGGCGCGCTGCTGCTGCAGTTTCCGTTTCTGCCGCGGCAACTGTCGGTTGTCGACGGGCTGACCATCGGGCTGCCGTCGTTCTTTCTGGCGCTGATGCCCAACTCGCGGCGGTACATTCCGGGGTTCTTGCGCCGGTCGCTCAGCTTCGCGATTCCCGCGGGTATCGTGATCGCGCTGGCCCTGGCGCTCTACGTGCGACTCTCGACCGATGCCGGCATCGGCGAGGCCGAGTTGCGCACCGGGTCGACGCTGATTCTCGCGATCGTGGGCTTGTGGATTCTCATCGTGCTCTCACGGCCCATCGACGGCATCAAGACGCTCATCATCGGGGCCATGATGATCGGCCTCGTCTTGGTGTACTCGATACCGCTCGTGTCGAACTTTCTCGAGCTGGTCAACCCGTCACTCACGACCGCACTGCTGGTCATCCTGATCTCGGCGCTCACGATCGGCGCCATCGAGATCGTACGGTTCGTGCACGTGCGTTACGTGCGCCGCAGTCAGGCTCGAATACTGGCTCGCGCGAAGTAGCGGGCCGCCGGGCCGATGTAGAGCGCGACGATGACGCTGGCCACCAGCACGACCTCGACGATCGTCGCGACCAGGGTCGAGGTCGAGACCGCTGTGCCGGTCGCGAGCGCGAGCAGCACGACGACGAGCGCCAGCACTCCGATCACGAGAGTGATGCCGAAGATCACGGTGGCGGCGACCCGCGCCATCCAATCGCCGCGCGACAGCCCCGACGCGATGGCGATCGTGAGTAGCCCGAGCAGTAGCGTCGATGCTCCGATGAGCGTGATCGGCAGTTGCCCGCCCAGTTCGTCGATATCGTCGGCGTAACGCAGCAAGATGACCAGGATGCCCGCCAGAATGTCGAGCACCCCCACGATGTACGTCAGCACCACCACCGCGATGACACTCGCCGGCGCCCGTCGTGGCTCCTCGATCGACAGGTCCGCGCTCATCGCCCGACCCTCCCCCGGTTCGCGAAGAACGCCCGCAGCACCGAGCGCATGATGCCCAAGAAGCCGAAGAAGCCCACCACGGCCCCGAGCAGGTCGAACAGGTGCAGGTTCGGCGCAATGAGCGGCCCCACCCCGTTGATCACCAGAATGATCGAGATCACCACCGCCGCGACCGACACGAACACCCCGACGAACTCCGACACGACGCCGTTCAGCCACTGCCGATCGTCACCCTCGGAGAACGAGCGAATGCGGATTCCGAAATCGCCCGAGTCGAGCTTGGCCATGATGGAGTCGATGCGCCGCGGAAACTTGCGCAGCAACGCGCGGCCCACGGCGAGCTGTGCCTGCACTCCGATGGCGAGGCGCTTGGGGTCGAGCATCCGGCGCATGAGCGTGGGTACGCGCGGAAACGCCTCGGTGACGAGGTCGAAGTCAGGCACGATCACCTTGAGGCAGCCCTCGAGCGTGGCGAAGCTGCGGAACGCCGACGAGAGCGTGGCGGGCAGCGCGATGTGGTGCTGCCGAATGACGTCGAGCATGAGGGAGAAGATCGACCCGCCGCCTCCCCGCCGAAACCGCACCGTGGTGAGCACCAGCCCGATGTCGTGGCGAAAGCTCTCGATGTCGGCGGTCTCGGGCACATCCACGATGAGCATGAGCGCATCCGTCGCCGCGATGTCGTCTTCGCTCGACGCCGCCAGCAGCAGCGCCGCCAGGTTCTCGCGCGCGCTCTTCTCGATGATGCCGATGGCCCCGAAGTCGATGAGCCCGAGGCTCTGGTCTTCGCGCAGAATCACGTTTCCCGGGTGCAGGTCGGCGTGAAAGACGCCGCACACGATGATCTGCTCGAGCACCGCGTTCATCAGCCCCACCGCGAGCGTGTGCCGAGCCTCGGTGGTCATCTCACCGAGGGCAGCGGATGCCCGGCTCAACGGCTGGCCGTCGACCAGGTCCATCGTGATCATGCGCCGCGTGCTCGCCTGCGGATACACCGTCGGCACGTCGATGGTGATGTCTTTCTCGTCGGCGTGCTTGGCGATCTCCACGAGGGTCTGCCGAATCATCTCCGTGTTCGAGTACTCGATGCGATAGTCGAGCTCGTCGAGCAGCGTCTGCGTGAACCCCTTCGCCACCGACTCGGCGCGCAGATCGCGCCCCTGCTGAGTGTGCACCTCTGCCGTTTTCGCCAGGCGCAGAATGATGTCGACGTCGGCCGCGACCTGTGCCCGCGCCTCCGGCCGCTGCACCTTCACCACGACCTGCGTGCCGTCGAGCAGGATGCCCGTATGCACCTGCGCGACCGACGCCGCCGCGAGCGGAGACTCGTCGATCGCCTGAAAGACGTCGGAGATCGGCCGGCCGAGCTCTTCTTCGATGACGGCTTTCACCGCGGGCCACGGAATCGTCGTGGCACTCGACTGCAGCGACGCGAGCGCGGTGAGGTACGGCTCGGGCACGATGTCGCGGCGAGTCGAGAGCACCTGCCCGAGCTTGACGAACGTCACGCCCGACTGGTTGATGGTGCGAACGATGGCCGCCGCACGCTGCTCAGACGTGTTCAGGTCGGCGTCGTTGCGGTTGCGCCCGCGAAACAGCCAGCCCGCTCCGTTGCGCGAGGCGATCTCGAGAATCTGCAGGTACCGCCGGGTGCGCTTCTGCTGCTGCAACCCGGCGCGCACCACGTCGATCGGGTTGCGCAAGCTCGTCGTCGGAAACACCGCTTCGAGAATCACGAGCAGCCCGACGCCGAGCGCGAACACCCAGGCGATCGACAACACGATGAGCGTCAGAATGACCGCGTCAGAAGCTTCCGCCTGCGTACCGCTCATAGCGCCGGTCTCGCGCAGCACCCAGGTAGCGAACGGCAGCCCGCAGATGAACACCAGAATGCCGACAACGATGCTGCGCGGCCAGCCGATGGGAACACCGAGTACTCGCCGCGACGCGAACCCTACGAAGACCGCAGAGAGAATGCCGAGGATGACCAGAATGACGATTTCGAACACGGCAGTTGCTCCCCTATTTGCGGCACGTCGGTGACTCGAAGTCTAACGACCCGCACTCCCGAACGGCGCGAGCCGGGCATCCACTCGGCTACGGTGTGATTCGTGACCGACTTTGAGACTGCGCCCGCTGGCCCTGCTGACTCGGCTGACTCTGCTGCGAAGGCAGCGAACCCTGCCGAGGCCCGATCCGTGGCCCGCTCGCTCGACGGCAGGTCGTTCACGTTCGCCCTGGCCGACGGTACCCCCATCGTGGCCGGCGAACTCGTGTCGCTCAGCGATCCAGAGGGTCACCGCGCGCTCGGCTTCGTCGAGCAGACGGTTGCGGATGCCCGGGGCAGCATTGTGGGCAGCGGACGCCTGCTGGGCGTGGTCGACGCCGACGACCGCTTGATCTCGCGCGGCACCCGCCCGTTCGCCGAGGCCCTCGTCACCGAGGCCACCGCCGACGACATCGACCGGCTCTACGACGCGAACCGCGCGAGCCTGCAGATCGGAACGCTCGTAGGAGCGCCAGCGGTCGCCGCGAAGCTGCTGCCGCATCGCTTCAACCGGCACACGTTCTGGTGCGGGCAGAGCGGATCGGGCAAGACCTATGCGCTCGGCGTGCTCATCGAGCAGTTGCTCTCGCATACCGATCTGCCGGTCGTCATCTTCGACCCGAACTCCGACTTCGTGAAGCTCAACCAGACCGTGCCCTCCGCCGACCCGGCTGAAGTGCAACGGCTGGCCTCCCGCGAGATTCGCGTGCTGCGACCGGGCGGTGACGGCGAACACCTGCGGGCGCGCTTTCTGTCGCTGCCGCTTCGCGTTCGTGCGGCGTTGCTTCGGCTCGATCCGCTGCTCGACCGCGACGAGTACAACACGCTCATGCACCTCGACTCCCGGCTGCAGGTCGAAGACACCGCGGAGTTCATGCAATCACTGGTCGCCTCGACCAGGCCTGCCGATCGGGCTCTCGCGCTGCGCATCGAGAATCTGGGCATCCTGAACTGGCAAGTCTGGGCTCGTGACGAGAAGGCGGCCACCGAGATCGTGGTCGAACGGCCGAACGCGACCGTTCTCGACCTCGGCGGGTTCGAAGCCGCCGAAGAACCGCTGATCGCGGCGCTCTCGGTGCTCGACGACCTGTGGGCGCGCCGCGAAGAGCGCCGCCCGGTTCTGATCGTGATCGACGAGGCGCACAACCTGTGCTCACCCGAACTCACCAGCCCGCTTCAGGTCGCGATCCGCGAACTGATCACGCAGATCGCCGCCGAAGGCCGCAAATTCGGCCTGTGGCTGCTGCTCTCGACACAGCGGCCGTCGAAGATCCACCCCAGCATCATCTCGCAGTGCGACAACCTCGCCCTCATGAAGATGAGCTCTCCGCTCGACCTGGCCGAGCTCGGCTCGGTGTTCGGGTACGCCCCCGAGGCACTGCTGGCGCAATCGCCGAACTTTCGCCAGGGCGAGGCCCTCTTCGCGGGCGGATTCAGCCCTGCCCCGGCCATCGTGCAGGTTCGCGATCGCATCACCGTCGAGGGCGGCATCGACGTACCGGTGCCGCTGCGCGACTAGCTCTGCGCGACTAGCCTCCCCCGCGGCGGCGGCACGGCCCCGGATCAGTGCCCCGCACACTTCGGGCACCGCGCGCGCACTTCGGGCACCGCACGCGCACTCCGGGCCGGCACGCGCACACTTTGGCGTATCTGCCCCTGCTCGAGCGGGCGCGGATGCTCCGAAGTGCGCGAGCGTCCGATACGAGTCGGCGGTCGGCGTGGGATGATCGGGGGGTGCCTCAACGACTGATGCTGCTCGATACCGCGTCGCTGTACTTTCGCGCCTTCTACGGAGTGCCGGACACGGTGCGCGCACCCGACGGAACACCCGTGAACGCCGTGCGGGGCCTGCTCGACATGATCGCTCGCCTCGTGACCGACTTCGAGCCGACCGCCCTGGTCGCCTGCTGGGACGACGCTTGGCGCCCGCGCTGGCGGGTCGACCTCATTCCGAGTTACAAGCTGCACCGGGTAGCCGAGTTCGTGGACGACCCTGGTGCCGGCGGGGCAGGCGGCGCGAACTTCGGCAGTGGCGCGACCGGCAGCAACGGCACGACCGGCAACAGTGGCACGGCGAGCGGCGGCAGCGCGAACAACGGCACCGGCCCGACACGAGACCGCGGTGTCGACATCGAAGAGACGCCCCCGGGGCTGGTGCAGCAGATTCCGACCATCCGCGCCGCCCTCGAGGCTTTCGGCATTCCGATCGTGGGTGCCCCCGACCACGAGGCCGACGACGTGATCGGAACCCTCGCTACGAGATCCGCCGCGGCCGGTGTGCCCGTCGATGTCGTGACAGGCGACCGCGACCTGTTTCAGCTCGCCGACGACGAGCGCGACGTGCGCATCGTCTATACCGCTCGCGGCATGAGCAAACTCGAGCTGGTCACGGACGCGGTAGTTCAGGCCAAGTACGGCATACCAGCAGCACGGTACGTCGACTTCGCCGTGCTGCGCGGCGACACCTCCGACGGGCTGCCGGGCGTCGCCGGCGTCGGCGAGAAGACCGCGGCCACGCTCGTGCGCGAGTACGGCGACGTTGCCGCGATGGTTTCGGCCGCGACCGGCGCGTCGGATGCCGAAACGTCGGATGCCGGGACGCGAGCCACTGGGCACACTCCATCGGCAGGCCCGTCGGATGCCGGGACGCAAGCCACCGGGCACACTCCATCGGCAGGCCCGTCGGATGCTCACCCGGGAGCTCATCCAGACACTCGCGCAGATGCTCGCGCAGATGCCCAGGCGCCCGCTCGCCCCGAGGCGCCGCCGCTGTCGGCCTCACTGCGCTCCAAGCTCGCGGCCGCAGCCGACTACCTCGCCGTAGCGCCGCGGGTCGTCGAAGTGGTGCGCGACCTCGCGCTCGACGGCTTCGATGCTGAAGCCGACGCGGGCATCCGCCCCCTGACCGACGATCAGCGGTCGGCCATCGCCGCGCTGTCGGAACGGTACAACCTCGGAGGCTCCGCCGACCGCGCGACAAAAGCCCTCAACGCGCGGGCCACCGCGGCCGCCTGAGGCGCCCGACGCCCACCCCGGCCGCGCCACCCCCGGCCGCCAACCCCGGGACGCGCCGAAAACAGCGGAGAATTCGAGCCTCTGCGCCCTATAGCCGGGTACGGTGCCGGATTCTCCTACGTTTCTCGCGGCGGAGGCAGCGGCGGGGGCAGCGGCGGGGGCAGCGGCGCTGGCGCAGCATCATCCACACCGGCCGCAGCGAGCGCGGCGTCGATGGTGGGCTGGATGCGCCCAGCCCCGTCGAGCCCGGCGAACCACTGCGAGTTGCGCGCTCGCTGCACGGCCGCTTCGGGCAACCCCACGAGGTACAGCGTGCTGCCCTGGGCTGCGAGCGCTGCATCCAGATCGCGCAGCCCGTCGAGCACGGTCACCGTGACATACGGAAGGCTCGCTACCTCGAACGCCACGACGCGCGACGCATCGGCAGTCGCCGCAAGCACGGCACGGGTCGTGGGCTTCACGTTCGCGGTGTACAGCCCGGAGGTGAGGTGCAGCGCCACGACTCGAGGGTCGGGCATCCGGTCGCCCGGCTGCGCCACGATCGACCAGGCGCCCGACGCTCGACGAAAGATCGGCCGCACCTGAGGCTGGTTGAGCTCGCGCAACACGAGCACCAGCGTGATCAGCACGCCGACGATGACCCCGGGCAGAAGTCCCGCCGTCACGGCGACGACAGCAGTCGCGAGCGCAAGCCAGCCCTCGACCGGGCTAATGCGCGCCAGCCGTCGAAAGTCGGCGATCTTCACCAGTCCGACCGCAGCCACGATCACCAGCGCCCCGAGCACAGCCTGCGGCAGGTCGCTCAGCACCGGGGCCAGAAAGAGCGCCACGAGAACGGCGATGACGGCCGTGGCCAGACTCGCGACTTGCGAGCGCACCCCCGCCGCCCGAGAGACAGCGGCCTGCGAGAATCCGCCGCCGGCCGGCAGGGCCTGGGTGAACGACGAGACGACGCTCGCCGCCCCCAGTGCAAAAAGCTCCTGGTCGGCGTCGATGTCGGGTTCGCCGGCGGCTCTCACGCTGCGCGCGGCCGAGATCGACTCGAGAAACGCCATGATCGCGACGGCGACGGCCGTGGGCAGAAGCGCGCCCACCACGCCGAGTTCGGGCATCCGGATGCCCGGCAGACCGCTCGGCACGGGCGAGATCAGCGCCACCCCCGCCTGCGCCAGACCCGCGAAGGCGACGAGAACGACTCCGGCGACCACGACGATAAACGCCCCGGGAATACGCGGCACGAACCGTGCAAAGAGCAGAAGAAGCAGTATCGCTGCGATCGCGAGCACGACCGTTGCGCCGTTGGTCTCGCCGAGGTGCGCGATGCTGTATCCGAGCGTCGCGAAGAATCCCGAGCCGGCGGGTGGCGCCGGAATGCCGAGCAGCTTCGGCAGCTGAGATGCCGCGATGGTGAGCCCGGTGCCCGCGCGAATACCGATCAGAGTGGCTTCGGAGACGTTCTCGACAAGCGACCCGAGCCGCAACACTCGCGCGATCAGCAGAAAAACGCCCACCATCAGCGTGAGCGTGACCAGATCGCGCACCGGGTCGCTCGACGCCGCCGCCGCCGATGCGGCGAGCAGACTCGAGGCCGTCAGCGTTGCGATGGTCGACGTCGTCGACACGTTGAGCGCACGAGACCCGCCGAGCAGCGCGTACACAACGGCCGGCACCATGCACGTATAGAGGCCGATCTGCACGGGCAATCCAGCGATCGTGGCGTAGGCCATCGCCTGCGGCAGAATCACGGCCGAGGCGGTGAGTCCACCCAGCAGATCGGCTTGCAGCTTCGCGCCGCTGTAGCTCCGGATGCTCGGGGCGAACCACGCTCGCCGGCTCGGCCGCACATCTAGAGACATCTCCGCTGTAGTACGCGTCGTGATTACCTGTCGTGCGACGTGAAAGAGCTGCGACGCGAGGCGTGAGCGAAGGCCGACCAGCGCGACCGTGAGCTGAAGGCCGCCCCGAGGCTCAGGAACGAGGCGACGGAGAGCACCGAAAGCGCGGTTCCGAGGCCGCCGATCGAGAGGAACGAGCCCACGCTGCCGATCGATCCGAACGACCCGACGCTACCGATCGAGAGCATCGAATTGCGAGAGGCGATCGAGAGCACGGAGTTCGACGAACGAATGGAGAGCTTCGACTTCGGCATGCCTTGAAGGGTACCCCTTCCCGCTAGGTCTCGCTCGGCGCCGGCTCCGTGGGTTCTGCTTCGAGAACGCTGTTGCGCCGCGCCAGTTGGAACACTCCGTAGACAGCAGCAGCGCCTGCGATGACAAACAGCACAGCCGCCCACCACGGCGCCGACTTCGCCTCGCCGAGCACGACGATACCGATGGTCACACCGACCATCGGGTCGATGACGGTCAACCCAGCGACAACGAGGTCAGGCGGCCCCGTCGAATACGCGGTCTGTACGAAGTACGTGCCGGCGAGGCCTGCAGCGATGAGGCCGAGAAAGCAGAGAATGGTCAGCCAGTCGTTCGGCCCGATGTGGAACCCGCCGATGAAGAGGGTCTGCACCCGCTCGATCACCACTTTGGCCAGCGTTGCCACAAAACCGAACAGAATACCGGCGCCGACGATGTAGAACACCGTCGTGGCCCGGGTGCGGTACAGCAGGAAGACGGTCGTGACGATACCCAGCACAACCGCAAGAATGATGAGCACCACGACCAGCTGCAACTCGCTGATCGGCAGAGTCGAGGTGGTGAGTGCTGCGATCGTCACGAACAGAGCGATTCCGCCGACACAGAAGGCCACGGCCCGAATGGTGGCGCGGTCGAGTTTTCGCTTGTTCACTCGCGCATTCACGATGGCCGTGATGACGAGCGCGACCGCACCCAGCGGCTGAACCACGGTGAGGGGCGCGAGGTAGAGGCTGACGAGCTGAAAGATGATGGCCAGCGTGATCATCACCGTGCCGATGACCCAGGAGGGGCGCTTCACGAGAGCCCACAACTGGGCGACGTTCAGGCCCGACTTCGCGTTGCCGGTGGTCGCGGCATCTACCTTGTTGACGCCGCGATGCTGGAATTCTGCCCCGAGTGCGAGAAAGACGGCTCCGATCAGCGCGATCGGAATCCCCAGCGCCTGCAGGGGGCTGAGGGAGGCAAACTCGACAGGCATACACCCATACTCACACGCCTGTGGATGCTCTCACGACCGCGCCTCGCTGTAGGCTCGGCCTTCACGCGCCCACTTACGCAAAATTCGGCAGCAGCGCAACCCGATGCGCCGACCGGGGCGCGTGCGTACGGTGAAGTCGTGGCTACAAATCATCGCACCATGAAGTGCGCCCCAGAAGACGTGTTCACCGTCATTGCGAACGGCTGGTTCTTTCCCACCTGGGTCGTCGGCGCCTCACGAATGCGAGACGTCGACGAGACCTGGCCGCACGTCGGTTCGCACCTGCACCATTCCTTCGGTGTCTGGCCGGTGCTGATCAACGATGAGACCACCTCCCTGCAGTGGGATCCGCCTCATCGCGTCGTGATGCAGCCGAAGGGCTGGCCCCTCGGCGAAGCGCGCGTCGTCGTCGAGGTGAAACCGCACACGAAGGGCTGCCGGGTGACCATCGTCGAGCACGCGGTCAAAGGGCCCGGCACGCTTCTGCCTCGCACCGCGCTCGACGTCGCCCTGTTCATCCGCAACGTCGAGACGCTGAAACGCCTGGCGTTCATGGCCGAGGCCAAGGCGGGCGGCGAGCTGACAGGCGACCTGCAACCGACCGAAGCCGATCAGAAGCCTCCCAAACGCGCCTCGCACGGCCTCCTGCGCCGAGTCGCGCTCTTCGGAATCGCTGTGATCGCAGTGGTCGTCGTCGCGCAGCGCATCAGCGAATCTCAGTCCGTTTCGCGTCGATAAACAGCGGCGTGCTCGTTATCCGGGCATGCCTTCGGAGAGCGCCCGCCGCGATTCCGGAGCGTCGAACGGGTCGGCGAAGTACTGCGTCTCGTGCGTCACCTCCCCGCCCGCGAACTCCATGATCGACACCGAGTACGTCGGCGCCCCGTCGTAGGTGATGACGCATTCACTCACCCAGACGGCGCCGCCACCCGTGATGCGCAGCACCGTGAAATGACGGTCGGCCGGATGCTCGCCGCGCTGAGCAGCGATGGTCTCGCGCCCTCGAAACCGCTCACCCGATTGCGGGTAGTCGAGCACAGCCTGCTCGGCGTACATCGCGTGCTCGGCGACGATATCACCGCGTTCCGAAGCGAGCCAGTGCTGCTCGATCGTCGCCTTGATCGTATTTTCCGTAGGCACCGCGCCCTCCCTCGTCGACCCCGAGCCGTCAACCCAGGTGCGAATAGTCTGGCAGGTCGATCTTGTCGGCCGGCGGGGTGAAGAACTTCGCGCCGAGTCTGCCGACGAGGGGCGTGGATGCGGCCCGCAGCGCGACGTGCAGAGCCGCGAGGCCGGCCCGCGTTCTCGGGTTGGCGATCTGCGGCACTCCGGGCGGAAGCTGCTGCGCCTGCTCGACGTACGGGCGCATGATGCGCTCGTAACCGGCGAACGCGTCTCTGTGATGCACATGCGCGGCCAGCTCCCCCGCCAGCACGTAGGCGCCGACGAGCGAGAGGCTTGTTCCCATGCCGCTCACCGGGGAGGCGCACCACGCGGCGTCTCCGGCGAGAACCACCCGGCCGCGTGACCACGTCTGCGCCTTCACCTGCCCGATCGTCTCGAAGTAGATGTCGCTCGCGTCGTCGAGAGCATCGAGGATGCGCGGCGCCTGCCAGCCCACGTTCGCGAACTGCCTGCGCAGTAGCGCCTTCTGCTCGGCGGCCGAGCGGCGATCGCCCCGGGCATCCGCTCGCCGTGGGCCGTAGACCACCGACGACAAGACGGCGCGGGTGGTTCCGTGCCGGTCGGGGCGCAACGTCACGGCGCGGCCGCCGGGTTCGTTGTACCAGTTCCACCACGGGGTATCGGATTCGGTGCGCGTTACCGTGAGGTACGTCATCTCCATGCCGAGCGGCCGGATCGACGCGTCGTCGCCGAAAACCAGGTCGCGAGTACTCGAGCGCATGCCGTCGGCGGCGATGACGAGGTCGAACTCACGCCGATCGCCGTGCTCGAAGCTCACCTCGACGTGATCTTCGTGCTCGTCGATTGCCGTGATCTGGTCGCCGTAGACGAACTCGGTCTGTTCGCCGCTCGCCTCGACCAGTATTTCGGCGAGGTCACCGCGCAGAATCTCCAGTTCGGCCGTCGCCCCGCCCGTCTGACCCGCCCGAACCGGAAACTCGGCCACGATCGCCCCGCCTGCGCCGAGGAAGCGGGTGCCCACCTCGCCGGTATTCGCGGCACGCACCGTCTCTTCCAGCCCGGCTCGGCGCAGCACCTCGCGGGCGGCGCCGCGAACATCGATGTTCTGCCCACCGCGGCGAAGCTCGGGTGCGCGTTCGACGACCGTGCAGCTCCATCCGTATCGGCCCAGCCAGTAGGCGAGGGCCGGCCCGGCGATGCTCGCGCCAGAGATCAGAACGGTGGGTTGACGGGGCATGAACGGCCTTTCTGTGCACAACAGATTCGTTTGCGCATGGCGACGAAAGCAGCCTTGCAGAAAAGCCTCGCACCTCGTCGGGGTTGCGTCATGAGAGCATCCGTGCATACCGGGGGTGGCGACGTAGAATCGAGTATGCGCATGCGTCGCAGAACGGCGGGTATCAGTTCGGCGATCGTGATCGCCGCCGTTCTCGCGCTGGCCGACAACGCCGGGGCTTCGGCGCAGGCCGGCCCCGTGTATCCGTTCGCCGCGGCGACCGCGACCACCACAACGGCCACGAGCGTCGCGAGCACGCCCGGTACGGCCACACCCAGCACCGCCACACCCAGCACCGCCGCACCCAGCGCGCCGAGCACGGCCGCCGCGCCCGCGCCCAGCACACCCGGCACTGCGTTCACGCCCCAGCTCGGCACTCCCGCCCCCACCGGCACGGCCTCGGCCGAGGCCTCGCAACGGCCGGTCGTCGCCGCGATCGGCGACTCGATCATGGACGGCCACAATGTCGGTGCCGATCAAGCGTGGCCGGTACTCGTGAGTGAGGCGAACGATTGGCAGCTCACCAACCTCTCGATCGACGGCACCGGCTTCGTGCAACTCGGCAACGACGGTAATACCTTCGAGTCGCAAGTCGTCGAGGCGGGCGAAATGGATGCCACGGTGGTGATCATCTCGGCGAGCAGCAACGATCTCGGCCAAGACCCCGACACCCTGGCTCAGGCCACCCTCGCGACAATGGCCTCATTGCGCGCCCAGCTGCCGAACGCGCAGATCGTCGCCCTGAGCGCCTTCTGGGGCGACACCGCTCCTCCCCCGCAGCTCACCGACATCGACAACGACCTGCAGAACGCTGCCGCGGCGACCGGCGCGACCTACATCGATATCGGCCAACCGCTGGCCGGCGAGCCCGATCTCATGCAGAGTGACGACGTGCATCCCACCGCTCAGGGTCTGGTGCACCTCGCAGCCGCGATCGACGCCGACATCACTCAGCAGCGAGTGGTTGGATAAACGCGTGAACGATTGGATCGACGGACTCCCGCCGGCAGCACACGACCGCATTGCGCGGCAGAAGGCAGGTCACACCGCCGGGTCTCTGCTCTCGGCGCCGGCTGCGGCGAGCATCCAGAGCGCGGGGCTCGTGCCGGTCGGTGAGGTGTTCGGCTGCGTCGTGATGAACCTCGGCTGGACGGGCGGCGGATGCTCGTGGTGGAACACCGGCGGGTTCGGCATGTCGAACATGGGAAACATTTCGCCCGTCACGACGTCGGGCGACGGCGGCAAGTACGGGAGCTTCGCGCCCTACGTGAACGCCTTCGAACGGGCATGGTACGGCTCACTCAAGCGCATGATGGTCGAGGCCGTGTCGCTCGGCGCGCACGGGGTGCTCGGAGTGCGCATCGTTCGCCGACAGCTCGAGGGCAGCTCGTGGGAGTTCAGCGCCCTCGGCACGGCAGTGCGGTCGGTCGACCCGGCACTCTCGCCCATTCCGCGCACCCAGGGTGAGGTGTGGAGCACCAACCTCAGCGGCGAAGACTGCGCCGCGGCGATTCTGTCGGGTTACCAACCGCGCGAGCTCGTGCTGGGGGTATCGGTGTCGACAAAGCACGAAGACTGGCAGCTGCGCCAGCAGAGATCGAGCTGGGTCAACGGCGAGGTCTCGGGCATGACGCACCTGATTCAGGCCGCCCGCGACGAGTCACGAGAGCGGCTCGCCGCCCGCGCCACCCATTCCGGAAGCGCCGAGCTCGCCGTCACGAGCATGGGCCTGTCAGAATTCGAGACCGTCTGCGGCGGTCAAGACGGCCGTGACCTGCACGCGGAGTCGATCGTCGTGGGCACGACCCTGCTGTCGATTCCCGGTGCCCGACGGCGGCAGAGCGGCGCCACCGCTTTGACGATTCTGCCGTTGCGCGATGCTCCCCCGCGACCGGCAAGGCGCACCGGCGCATGATGACGCGCAAAAGAAGCCGCGTAACGACCTCCGAAAGAAAGACCTCTCGATGACCGACCCGTTCTCTGGAATCACACTTCCCGAAGATGCCCGCCTGCGCCTGGCCGACGGCAAGAAGAACCTTTTCACCTCTGACCTCTCGGTGAACGAGTTCCTGCTCGTCAAACAGGCGGGCTTTCACCCCGTGGGCCTCGTTCTGGGCTCGAGCGTCTACCACGTCGGCATCCAGGCGCGCCGCTGGGGCAAGAACATGGAGCTCGACAAGCTGAGCAGTGCGATGTACCACGCCAGGGAGCTGGCGATGACACGCATGGAGGCCGAAGCCGACGCCCTCGGCGCCGACGGCATCGTGGGAGTACGGCTCGAGATCGAGTTCAAAGAGTACGGCAACGATCTTGCGGAGTTCGTGGCCGTCGGCACAGCCGTCATCGGCGAGAAGCCACCGGAGAACGGTACTTGGCGCAACAACAAGGGGCTGCCCTTCACCTCCGACCTGTCGGGTCAAGACTTCTGGACGCTCATCCAGTCGGGCTACGCACCCCTCGGCCTCGTGATGGGCACTTGCGTCTATCACATCGCCCACCAGGGCATGATGTCCTCGCTCAACAACATCGGCGCGAACGTCGAGATCACCCAATTCACCGAGGCGCTCTACAACGCGCGCGAGCTGGCCATGGGCCGTATGCAGACCGAAGCAGAGACACTGGATGCCGAGGGAATCGTGGGCGTACAGCTACTTTCACTGCCTCACCGGTGGGGTGGTCACACCACGGAGTTCTTCGCCATTGGCAGCGCCGTTCGGTCGCTGCGGCCCGACCACGTGATCGCGACGCCCAGCCTCGTGCTTCCGCTCACCGACGGCGGCCGATGGTGAGCGATCCGAGCGCGCCCTCCCCGTCGGCCGCATCGGCACCGGCCGCATCGGTACCGGCCGCATTGCCACCCGCATTGCCACCCGTCAGGCCGTCTGCGGCAACGCCCGGCCCGTCGGTTGCTACGGCGGGGGCCGATCCGCAGGCGTTCCTGACCTCCCTCATCGACGGCGCGACCCGGGCCCTCACCGAACCCGTCGCGGCCGGTGTGCTGAGCGTCGAGCGCAACAGAACTCTGGGCGACCGCCTCGCGGGGCGCCCCGGAACGATCACCGAAGTACGACTCGCCTCAGACGGAGAGATCATGTCGCTGCGGCCCGCCGCACGCGCTCAATGGGTCGCCGAAACGCAGCGGGTCTCGGGCGGAGTCGTCATTGCGCGCCGCTCACAGCCGCTCGGCGAATGGCTGAGCGCCTTCGCCGGTCGCGTCGCCGCCGTCGCGGGTGATGCGGTCGGTGACGCCGCCGCCTCGAGCCGTGCTCTGCAGACCCTCGGCATCCACTCGGCCACCGATCTATCGGTGCGTGCAGCGAGCCTCGAAACCGATCTGCGAAGTCTGCCCGGTCGCCTCGCCGGTCGTCTGCCGACGGATGCCCAGGCTCAGGTCGCTCGCATCGTGGACCTGCTGCTCGACACCGTGCCGCGGGTCGGCTCGAGCGCAGAAACCGGCGCTGTCGTGCGCCGAGCCGCGACCGTCTACCTGCCCGATACTCTGCAAGCCTACGTGGCGCTGCCCGCGGACTGGGCTCGAGCGCACGTCTTCGCCGACGGTTCGACCCCCGACAGTGCACTCACCACCCAGCTCGGCATACTGCTCGACGCGGTTTCGAAGTTGCGCGACTCGGCGGTGTCGAACGATGCGAACGCCCTGCTTGTCAACGGCCGCTTTCTCACCGACCGGTTCGCGGTGTCGAGCCTCGACCTTTCGTGACGATCAGCCGTGCGCGTCAGCGCGACAACGCGTCAGGCTCGTCCCCGGCGCGCGAACGGTCGAGGTAGCTGCGAGACCGGGCTACCTGGCCCTCGAGAGCGTTGACGGTCGCCGCCATCGAGTCGACGGCCTTCGCTCGGTAGCCGTCGATCGCATCCATCGTGGCAAACACGTTGTCGAAGGCGCGCTGCAGCGTCTCGACGCTGACCCCCGACGAGGCGGCCTGCTCGTGGATCATCGCCGTCTGCTGCTTCAACGCCTCGCTCGTGCGTTCGATCATCGAGTTCGTGGTCTCATTCAGAGCGCCGATCTGGTCGAGAACCAGCCGCTGATTCGCGAGCGCCTGAGCGACGATGATGGCCGTGCGCAAAGCCGCGACCGTCGTCGTGCGTGCTCGTTCGACGCCCTTGATGAGTTCGAGGTTGTTCTTGCGGATCATGTCGAGCGCGAGATAACCCTGAACCGACACCGCGATCTGCGTCGTCAGGTCTTGCCGGCGTTGGCGAATCGGAAAGAGCGCATCGGAAACCAGCGAGTCGGCCAGCCGGGGGTCCGTCGGTCGCACGGCCTCGGCTCGCGCCGAGATCGCCTCGTCGAGATCGGCGGCCAGCGCCGCGTACTCACCGAGCTTGCCCATCGTCACCCAGAGATTGGCTCGTTCCTGCTCGATAGCCGCATTGTCTTTCAGCAGCTCGTCTTGACCCGAGACGAGCGCCGCAATGATCGCATCCAGCTGCTTCTGAGCCGACTGGTACCGGGCGAAGTAGTGCGTGAGCTTATTGCCACCCGGCAGCCGACTGAACAACTTCTTGGCACCGGTGAGATCGGCGCGGGCAGGGTCGAGGTCGGTGATCGTGGTTCGCAGCTCTTGCAGGGTGTGGGCGACCTTGACCTGTGGGTCGGCGGCCGGGCCCTTGCCCCGGGCAGCAGCCAGTGACGACGAGGGTCTGCTGAGCATCCGGTTCGAGGTCTCGGCGCTCGCCCGAATCTCTTGCTCGCCCATCTTCGTGATGTCATTGACCTTCGCCGCGAACCCCGGACTGCCGGGAGGATGCTCGGCGAGCCCGGCGACGAACGTGCGCGCAGTCTCGCGAAGCTTGGAACGGGTGTCGGAGGGCACGGGCACCATGCCCGTCGCCTGCTCACCCTCGACCTCGGGTACGGCCGCCGGCGGAGTCAGCACGATCTCGCTCTGCGGCTGCGGTTCGGGCGGCGTCAGCGGTTGGCTGAGGTCGAGTTCAGACACGGTTCTCCTATCGAGTGCACTTCAGCGTAAATCTCACGGCCCAGATCACCCTAGCGACCCAGATCACCGAACTTGTAGGTGAGAAAGCGACCGTTGACCAAAAGCACATCGGCGTCGCCGCGAAGCGCGGCATCGTGCATTTCTGTCGCCGCCTGCTCGATCATCGAGAGTTGCTCGAGCAGCGCGGTTGCCGGTGTGCTGCCATCGGTGTAGACGTGATTTTTTGCCCAGTCGGTCGGCAGAGCAAGATAGGCCCGCAGCGTTTCAGGCAGGTAGACCGTCGCCGTGCGCTCCGCGTTCGTCTTGAGCTCGTACCCCGCCACGACCCTCGGTAGCGTTTCGATGAGCAACTCGATGATGTGCTTCAACACCGTCGACGCTTCGGGCGGGATCCGGCCGCGCACCTTGAACGGCAAGGTGCGGAGGTCGGCGAGCATATTCTCGTCGCTGACGGTGACGCGCGGGCCCGACACCGAGATGCCGAGCAACTGCAGCGGGTCTACCGATGCGGAAGTGCCGTTTGCAACACCCGCAGCACCGGAAGCACGCGAAGCACCCGCAGCAACGGCCACTCGCCCGGCGAACGCCTCGAGCCACTCCCCCAGGTTCTGGTTGCGGCGGCTCACCACGATTCCGCGCACGACACGGCGCGTTTCGGCCGTGTACCGCTGATCGGGGGTGCAGACGAGCTCCATCACGTAGCCCCTCGTGACGAAGCAGATCGAGCTGATCGACCCCTTGCGTAGAGCAACCCGATCACCGATCGATCGACGCCGCACGACCGTCAGCGAAGACTCGGCCACGTCTCGGGGCAGCACTCGTTGCACCGCCTCGACGAGCCCGCCCAGAAACCCCTGCGGATCGTCTAGTGCGAGTACCTGCCCGGGCATGAGCCGAGTTTATGCCCGAATCGGGGCCCGCGGCTCCGTGTGAGCCACGAACATCCTCACAGTGCTGAGCGGCGGTAGATATTCATCTGAACCCCCGTCGGCAGCTGCCGGGTACTGGTGAGGGCGAGCTTCGACATCGGAAACCCGTCGGCGAAGAGCTTCTTGCCGGTGCCCAGCACGAGCGGACAAACGACCAGCCGATACTCGTCGATGAGGTCGTGTTCGGCAAGCGTGCGCACCAGCACGGTACTGCCCCGACGTCGAATCCGCCGTCACGGTCTTCGTCAGGGCCGCCGCCGCCCTGCACCACACCGTCGAGCGTGATGAATTCCTGAACCACGATGGTTGCCATGACCGCTTATCCTCTCGTTCGCCGTGAACCGGCGTGACCGCCTCGAGGTGGCCTCGAGGCGTTGGAATACACCTAGGCGGGACCAGCGACACCGACGAGATTGCCCGCCGGGTCTCGAAAGTGCCCCACCGTGACGTGCCCACCCTCGTTCAGCTGGGCAGTCAGGATGATCGTGGCCCCCAACTGCTCGGCCTGATCGAGCGTCGCAGCCACATCTTCGACCCCCACGTAGAAGATCGCGTGCGGAGCGAACCCCGCCCCACCCCCGATTCCGCCCGCCGCTGGCTCGCCGTCGGCCTCGGGCGCGATGAACGAATACTGCGCCGTGTCAGAGATCGCCGACGCGACGGCAGCACCCGGTGGCGCATCCCACCCGAACAGCGCGCCGTAGAACTGCCGCAGTCGCGCCGGCTCCGGGCCGATGAGCTCGACGTGCACGATCGGGTTACCCATGGGTCTACAGTGCTCCCACCCACGCCCGCCCGCAAGGCATCGCTCATGGTCGGGTCGGTCGCGCGCATGGCTTGCCCGCGCACTCAGAGCGGCAGCATTGTTCCGATGCGTGACCGGTGTGCTGCGCTAGTGCGTGCTGTGTTAGTGCGTGCTGCGCTAGTTGTACTGCTCAGGGAGGTTGGTTGATTCGGTGTGACGACTCGCTGTAGTTGTTGGAATGGGGTGAGGGCCCCCGGGGCGAAAGTGGAGTTGCTCAGTCAACCACTTACCGACCTGAAAGGGCCCTCGTGTCTCACGCTAACGCAGCTCTCACCCCACGTCACCGTCTCCGCATCGCGCGCCTGATAATCGATGACGGCTGGCCCGTCGCTCATGCCGCGGCGCAATTCAATGTTTCCTGGCCTACGGCGAAGCGTTGGGCCGACAGATACGCGGCGATGGGCGCAGCGGGTGTCGTGGATCGTTCTTCTCGCCCGCACTACAGCCCAACCAGGACCCGGCAGCAGCTCGTGCGGAAAATTGGGCATCTGCGGTGGAAGCAGCGCCTGGGCCCGGTCGCGATCGGCGCGAAGCTCGGGATGCCAGCATCAACAGTGCACGCCGTTCTCGTGCGGTGTCGGCTGAACCGGCTCGGCTACATCGATAAACACACCGGTGAGGTCGTCCGCCGCTACGAACATGACACTCCGGGCTCGTTGATCCACGTCGATGTCACGAAGTTCGGCAACATTCCTGACGGGGGCGGGCACCGATACGTTGGCCGGCAGCAAGGTCGCCGGAACCGGGCCGCTACCGTCGGGATTGTCAGAGATGCTCGTTATGAACCCCGGCCGGGGAAAGAGTTCGTGCACACCGTGATCGATGACCACTCCCGGGTCGCGTACGCCGAGATCCACGCCGATGAAACCGCCGCCACCGCCGTGGCCGTGCTGCAGCGGGCGGTGTCCTGGTTCGCCGTCCGCGGCGTCACTGTGCAACGAGTGCTCTCCGACAACGGGTCAGCGTACAAGTCGCATCTCTGGCGCGATACCTGCGCGGAACTCGGGATCACACCGAAAAAGACCCGGCCGTACCGGCCCCAAACGAACGGGAAGATCGAACGATTCCACCGCACCCTCGCCGACGGGTGGGCCTACAAACGGTTCTACCCCACCGAAACCGCGCGCCGAAACGCCCTCCCCGCATGGCTCCATGAATACAATCACCACAGACCCCACACCGCCATCGGAAGCCACCCACCCATCAGCCGGTTAACCAACCTCCCTGAGCAGTACAGCTAGTGCGTGCTGCGCTAGTGCGCGGCGCGGGGAGTGCGGCCGGAGAGCACGGCGATGAGGCTGATGCCAGACACGATCGCCCAGACACCCTCGAGCAGCAGAAAGCCCCACTGCTGGCCGATGACGGCGTCGACGGCCAACACAGCGGAACCCACCGTATTGAGCACGAGATACCGCTTAGATTTCAGATCGAGCACACCCCACTGCGCGAGCGCGAAGCCAGCGAGAACAAGCAGCGACCCACCGATTTGTATTGCCATGTGCATGACGACCTCCAGGTAACAACGTCGTCGTGCTGGGTACGTTGATGTTCGTCCAGAGGTGGCCGCACTGACCAACTGATATCGAGAATAGCAAGCGTGCGTGAGCAAACCCTGTGCAGGCATCAACCATGCGTGTTCGAGCCCGGGCGTTCGAGCTCGGGCGTTCGTGCTCGGGCGTTCGAGCTCGGGCCCTTGCGGTCTGGCGCCGTGAGCCGTCGCGGTCAGGCGCCCCGTCGGTGGGGGCGATCGACGAGCTCTTGGGCAAGTCGAGTTCTCGATTTTGTGCTGGGTGCCCAGCGGCGATGTCTTCGATCGATCCACGGTGGGGCTTTTATCTGCGGCACGCCACTGCGCATGCGGATCTCCCACCCCGATTGGTCGATGGTTCGATGATGGAACCAGCACAGCAGCACCCCGTTGTCTGAGTGCGTCGGGCCTCCGCCGGAGTGTTCATCAACATGGTGAATCTCACACCACGAAGCCGGAACCGAGCATCCCGGAATGATGCACCCGCCGTCGCGCAACGTGATCGCGCGGCGTTGTCGCCCTGTGAAGCAGCGTTGCTCGCCGCCCAGTTGAACGACGCGCCCCTCATCGGAGAGAATGACCCGCTGAACACCACCGGAGCACACCAACTGACGCACCGTACGGGCCGAAAGCGGCACCTCGCAACCGTCGACCCAGCCGACTCCGGTGCCTGCCGCGAGGTCTGACTCGCGAACACTCACCATGACGGTTGCGGGAGCGCCACCGATCGACGGCGTATCTGCCGCCCTGCTCGCGCTCTCGATCATCGAGAGAAACACATCGTGCTGCTGCTGCGGCCGTGACCGACCCTCGACGGCAACGTCAAGAGCACCGGCGTCTCGAGCTGATTCTCCGTCGATTTCACTCGAGCGCGGGTCAGCAGCCTCAGCGTCGGCGTCGGCAGCGGCGCCAAGGTTCGCAGTGTCGGCAGCGTCGCCAGCAACAGCAGCCCCACGAGCATCCGCTTCACCCCGAAGGGCCGGAAACGCGACCGGACTCGTCACCGGTGAGAGATACGCGTCGAAGATGCGCTGCAGCCGTGCCGCGGCTTCAGGCAACAGCATGCCGGAGAGCGGCACCCCGGCAGAGGTTGCACGCCCCAGGGTCAACGACCGGTGGCGCATCGCCCGCTCTTCATCGGGCTCGACACCGTCGGGATCGATGACCGACCGCCACACCGCTGCTTGCAAGCGAAGGTCGTCGGCCGTGGCCGGCACAGGACACTCCAGGCTCTCGCCCAGCGCGGCTCGCACCAGCTCAACTTCGGCGGCGGCGATCGTTGCGGGGTCGGCCTTCAGCGAAGACACCGAGAGCCCGGTGACGATGGCATTCGCAGCGTCGACGCTGATGCCGGCGGTGGAAAGCACGGAACCGAGCGTCGAAAAGCGCGCGGGCAACGATTGCCCGGTGAGCGAGACGACCGGTCGAACTGCCTCGCCGACTCGCAGCAGCTTCGCTGCCGTCGCCGACGAGACGCGAGAAATGCGCTGAACGAGTTCGACGGCATTTCTGCACCCCTTGCGCGCGCACAGCCGTTCACCACCCAGCTGTCGCCGTGAACGCTCGGCCACTTCGCCCGCGACAGCAACGTCGATCGAGCCACAGGCCTGCCCGACTTCAGCAGCTGACGCAGCAACGCACAGCAATTCGTCGTCGGTGAGCGTACCGGCATCGAGCAGCGTACGAACCCGACACAGAAGCTCGCGCGCAACGTCGAGGTCAGCGGTGAGCTGCTCGGCTGGCGCGTTTGCGCGGGTTTCGTTCATGCATCCATTTTCGCACATATGTTCGAGTAAAACTCACTGAATTGCCGAAAACTCCAGAACTGTGGAGAACTCGACTGCTGACTATTTGTGCACTCACCCGCGATAGACCGTTCGAGGCGGTGCTCTTGCGTGTTCGTCGAGACGGCGTGATGATCAATTCATGTTCGGGCGCATGCACCACGGTGTCGGGCCATCCCTGCCTGTTGAAGGGTTGCAGTTGGCCGTGCCCCCATCGAAAGGATTTCTCGTGACCGACGACGCACTGCCGAGCTGGAATGAGGGTGCCACGAAACAGGCCATCCTCGACTTCGTGGCAAGGGCCACCACGCCCGGTGCCGACTTCGTGAAGGTTGCCGACCGCATCGCGGCCTTCGACAACGACGGCACTTTATGGTCGGAGCAGCCACTTCCACCACAGTTCGATTTCGTGTTCCGTCGCTGGGGCGAAGAAGTCAAATCCGACCCGAGCCTCGCGGCGATTCAGCCGTACAAGGCCCTCGTCGAGCACGACATGAGCTTCTTCGCCGGGGTCGCAGCCCAAGACCCCGCCACGATCGAGACGCTACTGAAGGCGTTCAGCCGGTCGTGGACGGGCAGCACGCCTGAACAGTTCGACGCCGAAGTGCGGGTATGGCTCGAGACGGTCAAGCAGCCCAAATTCGGCGTGCCGTACATCGAGTTGATCTACAAACCGATGCTCGAACTCATCGAATATCTGAAAGCGAACGAGTTTCGCGTCTTCGTGTGCTCCGGCGGCGGTCGCGACTTCATGCGCACTTTCGCCGAAGAGGCTTGGGGCATCTACAAAGAGAATGTGATCGGCACCGCCGCTGACTACCGGTACATCGACGGCCAGATCATCCGCGCCGAAGAGGGCCTCGGCGGCCTCGACATCGGCCCCGGCAAGCCCGAGCACGTCTTCGCCCAGACCGGGCGGCTGCCCGTGTTCGCCGGTGGCAATGCGGATGTGGATATCGAGCTGCTCGAATCGGCGACGTTCGCGATCATCGTCGAGCACAACGACGACGCTCGCGAATTCGCCTACACCTCTGGTGCCGAGAAATCTTTCGCCCGGGCCGCGGAACTGGGCTGGACCGTCGTCAGCGTGAAAGACGATTGGAACACCGTCTTTGGCCACATCGAACGCGTATAAGCGCAGCGCTACCCGGCCGACAGAGACAAGACAGAAACCCGCCATCACACAAATGGAACCGGCGTAACCGAACTCCCCTCAATGCCGCGCGGCGAGATACATCGCCGTGAAGTCGGTATCTAAGGCTTGTCCCGCCTCTATGAACTCAACCATTCCGGGGAGAACGTCACGGGTATCGAAATAAGCCACTCTCCCATCGCCACCTACCCGAGCTTCGAAAACCGGTTCGTAGCCTTGGGCGCGCATGTGTGCCACGCTCGCATCGAAGTCAGGCCGAGCGTATCCGAAATGATGAAACCCATAGCCCCTCTCCTCGATGACGTCACGATGAACGGAGGGTAGATCGTCGAGCGGCTGGATAAGCTCATACTGCATGCGTCCACCGAATCCGAGGGCGACGTTTGCGCGGGCCTCAGTAGGTAATCCGTGATATCTGGGGTTCTCCCCCGCAAAATCGCGCATCACGGTCCAGGGCCCTACACCCAAGCGGGAACTGAACTCACGCATCGCCACGTCGAGATCTTCAACGACGAAGGCGATTTGAATAATGGAGTCATCCGGCTGCCCAAACCCAAATTCCATGATCACGCCTCCCCGGCGCCAAACGGAAGACCGCCCATCAGCACCTTCTCCTCCGGAGGTATGGGGTCGAGATCCACCTGCACGTCTATGCAGGCCGGGCGCCCCGCCGCTATCGCTTTCGTGATCGCATCGGCCAGCTCGTTCAAGCGGGTGACCTCATAACCATCGGCGCCGAGCGCGCGCGCGACGGCACTGTATGACCCGTTAGACAGGGCATTGTTCGTCACTCGATCTCGCCCGAGTACGATTTCTTGGGCGTGCCAGGTCGCACCCCACGCCCGGTTGTTGAGCACAATGACGACGACGGGAAGTTCGGCACGAACCATCGTGTCGAATTCCGCCAGGCTGTAGCCGACCGCTCCGTCACCGGTGACCAATACCGTGATTTCACCCGGTCGCGCGCTCTGAGCACCGAGTGCGGTGCCCATGCCGACGCCCATCGATCCGAGATATCCGTGGCAGAGATAGTGCGCAACGTTGCTCTTCGCTATCGTCTCAGAAAGCCAGAGATAGGTGAGGGCACCATCTGCGACCACGGTCGACCCACTCGGCAACGATGTGGCAATGGCGGTAACTGCGTCGAGAGGGTGAATCCGATCTCCTGGCACTTTTTCAGCCATAACGGCCGCGGTGCGCTCTTCGGCCACGCGGGATAGCCGTTGCGTCCACGTCGATGGGGCGCTGGGCCGCTCGAATCGCTCGGCCAAGGCGGATACGGTTGCCCCTGGGTCTGCTTGGATGGCGAGGGCGACGGTTTCTAGGCGACCAAGTTCCGCTCCTGACGAATCGATCTGCACGATCTGGATCCCGTGCGGAATCAGCGTGCCCGATGTGAGTGCGGTGGTCAGTCCGAAGCGCACCCCGAGCATGATGATGAGGTCTGGCTTCTCGTCAGAAGGGAGTGTAGCCAGGATCTGCACCAACCCGATGCCCTGGGGCGTGCCGAGAATCGCTCCGAGACCGTCGTAATCGGAGACTAACGGCACTCCGCTTCGCTCGGCAAAACGATGTAAGGCCGCGCGGTCGGAGTCGGCAGCGAATGGTTTGCCGATGAGCGCGACCGGGCGCTCCGCAGAACGGATGCGTCGCTCGATGTCATCGAGCGACGACGGTGCAGCTGCCCCGTGACCATCCAGGTTCAGCCGGTTCACGTCTTCAGGCAATTCCACGGACTCTCTGAGAACGTCCCAGGGAATGTCGAGGAGCACGGGCCCGGCCGGCGCCGAGCGCGCGACCCGAACCGCCTGGGCAAGCAGACGCGGAATGAGTTCCGTGCGAGTGACGCGGTGGGCCCACTTCGTCACGGGGCTTGCCATCGCCACTTGGTCGATACCCGATTGCAAGTCGTTCGACTGGTCGAGTGAGAGCGGTCCGGAACCGGCTATGTAGACGACAGGCGTTCGATCCAAGAACGCGTTGGCCATCGACGTCACGGCGTTGGTGAACCCGCCGCCGGCCGTAAGAATGGCGACACCGACATCCCCTCGTACGCGGGCATACCCTTCTGCTGCGTGCCCCGCATTCATTTCGTGCCTGACGTCGATGATGCGAAACCCGTCGTCGAGCGCAGCCTGATAGATGCTGTCGACGTGGGCGCCATTGATACCGAATGCGGTGTCGACTCCAGCCCGCTTGAGCGTGCTGATTACCATCTGTCCACCGGTTGAGACTGTCATGATTGTTCCTTTGCTGTCAGATCCGAACTCATACCGCCAACTCTCCGCCGTCTACTGCTAGTACATGACCCGTCACGAAGCTGGATCGGTTGCTGAGCAACCACAACGCAGCTTCGCCGATCTCACGAGGTTCGGCCATTCGCCGAAGCGGCGAGTGGGCGACCAACGCCTCGGGATCCATATCGCCGTTCTCGATCAGCGCCGCCACCATCGCGGTGCGTGTCAGCCCGGGAGCGATCGCATTCACTCGTATTCCTCGTGGCCCATACTCAGCCGCGACGCTGCGAGTGAGCCCTACGACTGCGTGCTTCGTTGCAGAATAGAGGGCTGACCCTGGTAATCCCGCCATTCCAGCAACCGACGCCGTGTTGACGATAGATCCGCCTGGCTCCATAACCGTGAGCTCTGCGCGCAGGCAGTGCCAGATTCCGGCGACATTGATGTCGAAAGCCTTCTGCCAGAGCAGTGGATCCACGAGCGATGTGTCGACGGCGGGGGGAGCTATGCCGGCATTGTTGAATGCTCCATCAATGCGTCCGAATTTCGAGACTGCAGCGTTCACGGCGTCAGCGACGTCGTTCAATCTCGCGACATCGCACGCCTGACCACCAGCCCGGCCGCCGGCGGAGACGATGTGCCCTACTACCTGATCCAGCGACTGTTCATCTCGGTCGATGGCGAAAATCGCCGCCCCTTCCTCTGCGAAGAGTTGGGCTGCCGCGCGTCCGATCCCGCTACCGGCACCGGTGACGAATACGACTCGATCGCGCAACAGACTCTCGCTCACTCCCCCTCCTCGATTCGTGCACGAACGGCGTCATAGATCGGATGCTCGAGAACCATCCGCTCGACCGCGGCCCTCGCTTCGGGCGGAGTCTCGAGCGGCACCGCGCGACGTATTGCATCAAATCGTCGCTGCAGGAGTGGGCCGTGTTCGGCGTGAGTGACGACGTATAACGCGTCATTCTGAATCGCGCGGATGACGCGCTCACCTACTTCTTTGGGCTCCATCGGCTCTTGGTAAAGCACGTCGAGGCCAGCCCCACCCGGTTGAACGCCCTGAGATTCGCCGGGGGGCAGCAACCCGTTGGCGATGTTCGAACGCACGATTCCGGGAACGAGAATGGTTACGCCGATCTGCGTATCCCACAGCTCGGTTTGCAGAGCTTCCATGAATCCGATGACTCCGGCCTTGGCCGCAGCGTAGACGGATCCCGGCGCCGCCAGCAGTCCCCCGATCGATGCGGTCGACACGATTCTGCCTGGGCTCCCGGTTCTCAGCATCCGTGGGACGATCGAGCGCACTCCGTTGAAAGTTCCGGTGAGGTCGATGTCGATGAGCCAGTCCCACTGTTCGAAGCTCGTTTCAAGAGCGGGCGTGAGGTACCCCACTCCCGCATTGTTCACGAGCACGTCAATACCACCGTCCGCCCACAGCCGCTCTGCCAGCTGGGCCCAGCCTTCGCGATCCCTGATATCCAAGACCGCCGTGGAGACGCGACCGCCGAGCTGGTTCGCCGCTTCGGCAAGCGCTTCTTCAGACAAACCCGCTATGACCACGCGTGCCCCGCGCTGCACGAAAGCTTGTGCGATGCCGAAGCCGATGCCGCTGTCGCCTCCCGTCACCAATGCAGTCGTTTCGGGCCCGATCTTCATGCGTCGGCCTCGCTGAGGGGAGGGATGTTGGCATTGTGCCGGAATATATTGCCCGGATCGTAGACTGTCTTCACCTCACGGAGCCGACGCCAGTGGTCCCCGTATCCCTCATGTGACTCGACTTCCGTCGCATCACTGCCTCCGAAGTTGAGGTAAGACCCATCGCCGAGATGAGGGCGGAGCTCGTTGAAGGTGTTCACGACCCAATCCTTATTCAGTTGGCTGTCCTCGTGCGGTTTCCAAATTCCGCAGACGTTCACTGGCCAGAGCGCTGTGCGGTGTGCGAACGCTGTCTCAGTTTCGGGAATGCGGGCAATTGCTCCGCCCATCGAGAGAACCTCCAGTTGCGAATTGGCCGACGCGATGCGCGATCCTTGGCGCACGAGAACGTCGATTGTGTCGTCGTCAAGTTGTTTCAAGAAGCTCGACTTGTGGTAGTTGAAGTGACCGTGCGCGTTCAGATCGTCGTTGAGGCTTTGCAACTCCACATAAGGAATCGAACCGTGCGACTGAGCCAGCGGCGTGACGCCGAGATGGGCGAGATATTCGTCGATGACTGCGCGCCCTTCATCGTGATCACCCAACCAGGCAAGAGGCGCAAGCAGAACTCGATCGCCGACTCGCCCAGCCGGCGCCCAGTCCCAATCGGGGAGCATGCGGAAGAAGGCTGACCAGACGAGATCGTCGTGTGAGGTCGGCATGATGTCTCGCATCCCACGAAGCACGGCGGCAGCATCCTCGAGTTCGAACGCGTGCGCTGCGAGATACACCGGTCCGCGCTCGTGGAGCTTCAAGGTGAATTCGGTCACCACACCGAAATTCCCTCCTCCACCGCGCAGAGCCCAGAACAAGTCCTGGTGCTCGTTCCGATCGGCAACGATGACATCACCTTCAGCTGTGACAAGCTGCGCGGCGATGAGATTGTCGACGGTCAATCCGTATTTGCGCATCGTCCACCCCAGCCCGCCACCGAGAATGAGTCCACCTGCCCCGGTGTGTGAGATTGCACCCGCCGGTGTCGCGAGTCCGAACTCTTGCGTTGCCCGGTCGACGTCGCCGAGGAGAGCGCCGCCCTGCACCCTCACCAAACGCGCGGCGGGATCAACCTCGACAGCGTTCATGCCCGTGAGATCGATGACGAGGCCGTCGTCGATGACGCTGTGCCCCGGGATACTGTGGCCGCCTCCTCGCACAGTGAGAGGAACACCCTCTGCGCGGGCCCACCTCACGGCCGTGACGACGTCTGTCACGGTGAGGCACCGCGCGATGATCTCAGGCCGGCGGTCGATCATCCGGTTCCAGATGGTGCGTGCTTCGTCGTACTCCGGGTCTCCCGGCAGCAGAACCTGACCGGAAAACCCCTCGATTGTTAGTCGCTGGCTCACAAGAACTATGCCTCTCGGTAGATGGAAGATGAGGGAGTATCGATGGCACGGTCAGAGACAAACCAATCATCGATGACGAGGTGAACTCCGGCGATGTCGTTCACCCCGAAAATCGCGGCGATGACACGATCGGGGCGGATCAGCATGAACTTGCCAGCGTTAGGCAGAAGTTCGCGTCGAAGCGAACCATCGAGGTCGGCTATCAGGTCTATGCCGGCCAAGCGTCTGGGGAGTTCTTCGCCGAGAACCGCGTGTACCGCATGCGCCCGGCTAACGGCCCGGACCGTTTCGACGTGCGGCCATTCTTCAGCTTGCACATCGACGCCGATGAGAGTCCAATCGGGTCCGCAAGCGATATCCAACGGATGCACCTTTGCGGCCTGCATGTCGAACACCCAGGGTTGAGCCAATGGCGATCCGACACCCTGGCCGGGAATGAGGAGTCCCCGCTCGAAACGATTGGCCGGTCGGTATCTCATATTCTCGAAAAAGTCGCGGCCTTCGTCTGTGACCAACGCCGCGCGAACGCGGCGGTCTCGCAGTTCGGCTACGCGTCTCGACGTGCTCATAACGACTCGACCCAAACGTGCGGACGAGGCAACGACTGCTCCGGCCTGAGGGCGACGTTCGTCAGTATACGAATCGAGGATCTGCTCTGGCATCTGCCCCTGTATGACAGCGGCGAGCTTCCACGCCAGGTTCTCGACGTCGCGGATGCCCGAGTTGAGGCCTTGCCCTGCAAAGGGCGGCATCATGTGCGCCGCGTCACCGGCCAGCATCAGACGGCCGGAACGGTAGGTGTCGGCGTTCAATGCGTTGAACCGGTAAACCACCGCGCGCTCGATTTCGTTCTCGTGGATTGTTCGGTGTGGGCTGAGCAACTTGGCGATGAGTGAGAATTCAGGACGCTCGCCTGCCACCCCTTCGCCCGCAAACAATCGAAATTCGTACCGGCATCGCCCCGCGAGCCCAGGGACGATTACCATTGGCCGCTCGGGAATCCCATAGTGCATTCCGTGCCGTTCGCGGTGGGTATCGCCGACAGTATCGACCACCAGCCAATCATCGCGAAGAGCTCGACCTGTCATACCGATTCCCGCCGCCGCCCGAATGGTCGAGCGACCTCCGTCAGCGCCCACGACGTATGCCGCACAGAGAGATTGATCTACGCCGTCAGATCGTAGCTCCAGCCGCACGCCGTCCTCCCCTTGAGAGAGGCCCGTCACCTCGGTTGCGAGCCGAAGCTGGATCGCGTCATCCCTCTCGACAGCGCTGTACAGCACGCGTTCAAGATCTGGTTGAGCGAATGGATTCTTGAACGGCAGCGTCAGCCTCCCCGGAAATTCAGCACCGGCCTGAAACAGAGGTCGGCCGTCAGCGTCGAAGTACCGGGTTCCGGTGCCCGGCACGACAATCCGCAGAAGCTCCGGCAGTAACCCGGCATGTTGATAGGTGCGCAGCGACTCGTCATCGATGCTGATGGCCTTCGGCTCGTCGCTTGCGCCCGATCGACGCTCTATGAGACATGCGTTCACACCTCGCGCAGACAGAAGAGCGGCGAGGGTGAGACCGACCGGCCCCGCTCCCACTATTGCAACGGGAATGGTCGCTTCACGAACGTCAGTCACTCTGCACACCAAGATAGCCGCCGCGCAGATCGTCGAGAGATTCCGAGATCTCGGAGGCCGTTCCGGATGCAATGATCCTGCCCCTCGACATGACATATGCCCGATCGGCGACTTCGAGGGCGAGATGCACATGCTGCTCGACCATGAGAACAGACGCTCCGGTCTCGTCGACGATACGACGGAAAACAGGCAAGATCGCCTCGACGACGATCGGCGCCAGTCCCAGACTCATTTCATCGACAATGAGCAATTCCGGTCTGAGCATCAGGGCGCGTGCAAGGGCGAGCATCTGTTGCTCGCCCCCCGAGAGCACCGTTGCGCGACGATCCTGGATGTCTCGCAGCTTCGGAAAATACGAATAGACCCTGTCGAGCTCCTTTTCATCGCGCGAAGCGACCTGAAGATTCTCTTTCACCGTGAGCGACCCGAACAACGACCGATCTTCCGGCACTTGAACGATTCCCCGCCTGGCTCGCACGTCAGGGCGCACGCCCTTGAGGTCGTTGCCGTGCAGGGTGACGGAACCAGCTATCGGCTCGAGCAGACCAGAGAGGGTCAGCAACGTCGTGGTCTTTCCGGCCCCATTCGGGCCCAGCAGGCAGACGATCTCTGACGTGCCGATTGACAGGTTCAGATCGTGCGCGACGGCTGTGCCCGAATAGCCGACGGACAACGACGTCGCCTGCAGCAGCGGTTCAGCCTGTGCTTGGTAATTCGCGCTCACTTCTCCTCCTCGATGTCCACCGGTTCAAGCTCGATCTCATCGGCATCTGCGATGTCGGCTGGTGTCACCACATCAGGATCAGCAGAGTCGACTTCGTCTCCTCCGCCTAGATACGCGCGGATGACAGCAGGGTCGTTCGAAATCTCCTGAGGCGATCCCGAAGCGATCAGTCGGCCGAAGTCGAGCACGTAGAGGCGATCGCACACGTCGAGCACGAGATTCATGTCGTGGTCGACGAGAAGGATGCCCATGCCCTCCGAAGCCAACTTCCTAATGAACAGACCCAGTTCCCGGCCCTCCGCATCATCGAGACCAGCTGCAGGTTCATCCATTAGAACAACCTGAGGTTCGGCGGCGATGGCACGCGCCACTCCGACAAGAACGCGCTGTCCGTGAGACAGCTCGCCCGGAAGACGAGAAGCATGTTCAGCGATGCCGACCCGATCCATCGCCCCTTGCACCCGGTCGGCATGACTTTGCGCCCCGGAGCGTCGAGCACCACGCTTTGCAGCGACGGCGACGTTCTCGCGAACCGTCAGATCATCGAAGAGCGCTACCGACTGCCACGTGCGGCTCAGCCCGAGCCCGCTACGGCGGTGCGCTCGCACCCCCGTCAACGACGTGCCGTCGAGGCGCAGGTCACCCGACATGGTGGCGAACCCGGTGACGCCGTCGATGAACGACGTTTTTCCGGCTCCGTTCGGCCCGATGAGGCCGACAACTTCACCGCGGCGCACTTCGATATCGACATCGGACAGCGCCTTCACGCCTCCATACGCGACCGAGAGTCCTTTTCCGATGAGTACTGCCTCAGGCATGTGACTCGCTCCTTTCGCTGATGACGGTCGCGGCTTGTTGTGGTTTCGACCGATGAAGTCGCTCCCCAAGCCGCGCGAAGCGGTCGCGGAAGAATCCGGCCATCCCGTCAGGATTGCCGATGACGGTGGTGATGACGGCCACCCCGGCGATGAGAAGCTGGAACTCCGAGGGAATCCCGAAAAGCGTCGTGATCGTGTACATCATCACGCCCTGCGTCACAAGCAGCCCGCCGATGACGGCTCCCGATACCGTGGTCAATCCGCCGAGGTATGCGATGGCAAGGAATGCGATCGCTGTGAACTGGTCGTACTGGCCCGAGGTGACGAGACCGAAGTCGTATCCGTACAGCACGCCCGCCACGCCGGCGACGGCGCCAGCGATGCCGAACGCCAACACCTTCGTGCGGCTCACGTTCACGCCGGCAGCAGCGGCAGCCGCTTCGTCGGATCGCACTGCGAGAAGCCGCGCACCGAACGCACTCCGCCTCACCGTAACCACACCGAGGGCTACCAGACACGTAATTGCGAGCACGAGCAGCGCGAAACCTGGCGAGGGAACACTGTCACCGAAGTTCCAAAAGGAGTCGCTGCTTCCGAGCTTGATCCCCAAGAAACTGGGCGGCGGAACGCTGGCTGCTGTTGTGCCGCCTCCCCAGTCCGGGTTGAGGAACCACAACGATTGGATCGCGACGGCGCCCGCGAGCGTGACGATCGCCAATTGCATTCCCCTCATCCTCAATGCCGGGAGTGCGACGATCAGGCTCACCGCCGCCGCACCGAGGATTGCAACGACGGCACCCAACGGAAATCCCCAGCCCAGAGCGAGGGCGAGTTTCGACAGCATGAACCCAGACGCACCAGCGATCGCGGTCTGGGCCAGGGTCACTTGCCCGAGATAGCCGGTGACGATCACGATCGACATGCACATGATCGCTCCGATCAGACTGGTGATCAGGGCTTGGCGCCAGCCGAACGGCGCGAACGTGATCATGCCCAAGGCGAGCACGATGGCGATTCCGAACCGGAGCACCAGACGGTTGGGCCTGGGCGCACGGGGCAAGCGCGTGCGTTCCGTCAATCGGTCGGGCAGATTCCTTCCCCGAATGAAGAGCACGATCGCGATGATCACGAACGGCAGCGCCTCTTTAATACCGGGGACGGGTGCATTGTTCGACTTCGGGAACCACGTTGCACCCTGCGCGAAGGTGATGAGGGCCTGTGCCGCACCGATCGCGATTCCCACCGCTGCAGCGATACCGAACGAGCGAAGACCAGCCAGAAGGAGCGCGCTGAGGGCGGGCACGATGAACAAGCTGAGAGATGTCGGCGACAGGCCGATGAGCGGGCTGACGAGAACGCCGATGGCTCCCGTCATAGTCGAGGCGATGATCCAGTTCAACGCTTCGAGGCGCCCGGGGTTTACGCCCAACAACAGGGCGCCTTTTCGATTGTCAGCCACGGCGCGCGTCTTGATACCGAAAGGGGTGAGTCGGTACACAAGCGAAAGCGCGATCGCGAGCACAATCGCGATGCCCACGATGATGGCTCGGTCCAGTGGGATTCCGACCGAACCGAGAGGGATCGTGGTAGACGGGAGAAGTGGTTTCACCACGAGTGTGGTTGATCCGAAGGCCAGGATGGCGAGCGCCTCGAGAACGAGGAGCACGCCCGACGATGCGACCACCTTCGCAAGCGGGCCGGCGTTCCGCAGGGGTCGGTAGACGAGAAAATATTGTGCGTATCCGAGCAGGGCGGAGATGAGAAGGCAGATGAGAAGCGCGGGAATAGGCGCCACGGGTGTACCCGGTATCGGAATATCCACTCCGATAAACAGATGCCCATGGGTGGTGAGGTCCCAGTATGTGTAGGCGACGAACCCAGCGGTCGCACCAGCGGCGAAGTTCACGACACCACTTGAGCGATACGTCAAGAGCAAGCTGAGCGCCATCGTCGCTACAAGCGCTCCTGCGCCGAGGCTCAGAAGCACGATCACGAGGATCTGCATGATGTTTTTCCCTTCATAGCGGGGCCGCCCAAACAGCGTCTGGGCGGCCCCTGTGAACGATGTAGCGTCTAGCTCTTGAAGCCGATGCCTTTAGTGTCGATGCCTTGGCCGTTGGTCGGGTCTGTCCACTTGCCGTCACCTTCGTAGACGACGGGGAAGACGTGGGTGTCACAGACGCTCTGTGCTCCATCAGCCGCGAAACTGCCGCAAGCGATTGTGGCCGGTCCCATGAACAACGGTCCGGTGGCGGTGTGCACGGCGTCTCGAACGGACTCGACCGACAGCGAGTCGGCGCCCACCTTGTTCATTGCCTGAGCGACCTGGAAAATGAGTTGCGCGGTTCCAGCGGCCCCTCCGGCACGGTTGGCGTCAGGAGCGTAGGTAGAGAACATGTCGTTGTACAGGGTGACGTCGGGATCGTCGACGCCGATCGGGCTCTTATTCGGCTGAACGTACGTCCACTTCGGGTAGTCCCCGAGCGTCTTCGCAACATTCGCGTCCTGGCAGAAACCGAAAGTCAGCACGGGCGCAGTGATGCCCGTCTGCTGCAATGCCTGAGCCGCAGGAACGCAGGCGGCGGTTCCCGCACTGATCGCGACCGCATCTGCTGTCTGAGCGCCCGCGGAGACGAGGGCAGTAGACCATTGGGAAGCATCAGAAACCGGTACCGATGTGACCGTTATTCCGAACTGCGGACCGAGTTTGGCGATCACCTGGGCAGCGGCAGCTGCTCCCGGGTCGGTTCCATCGTAGGTAAGGGCGAGAGTTTTCGCTTTGAGGTATTGGCTCGCGTATTGAACGACACCGGGTCCGGTGACGAAGGCGGCACCTTGAAGGAAGTTCACGCCAGCCTGGTCGAGATCTACCGGGTTGAAGGTTCCGATACCCACGAGGTTCTTCTTGTCGCCGATGGTCGAATAGATCGGGCCAGTGCCGGTAACGGTCATGCCGAGCATTACCGTCTGAATGCTCGAGTCATTGACCATTTGCTGCGCACATTTCTGCGCATCAGCGTCTCCCTGTACGACGTTGCACTGCACGATTTGAATGGGGTGACCGCCGATTCCGCTCAGTTTCTCGTTCAGGAATTGCACGGCGACCTGTGCTGCTTCTGTTGATTCGGGGAATGACGGAGTGCCGCCGTCCAAGTTGATGAAGCCGAGTTTGATGGGCGACTTGGAGGAGTCCGCTGCTCCGGCGGCTCCGCCGGTGTACTTCGCGGCCAGCGTCAGGTCGGATGCACTGATGCTTGCCGCTGCGGATGAGGCCGACGTTGCCGGCGCGGAGGCTCCGGAACACCCACTGAGGCCAATGCAGAGCGCGACGCCGAGCGCGACCGCCGCTCCAGCGCTCTGTTTGCCGAATTTCCTTTTCACTGTGTTCTCTCTTTCTGTGCAGCGACGATGCTGCGTTCAGGGTGGAAGGTGCTGACTGTTTGGTGCAATGAAAAACGGTCAAAGAAGCTTATGGATGTCGACCATGACGCGGTCGGGGCGGGTGGGCGGGCGCAGCGAGCCGACGAAGACCGAGCGCTGGAGGAACTCAATCCGTGCCGAACCCGTTTCGAAACGCGGCTGAGTTCGGCAATACCACGAATCAGTTTCGTTGAACGTGCCGGAGAAAATCCGTTGCATTGTCGCGTCGTCTTGGGTTCCCCAGCCCTCGTTCGTGATCATGACGTACTCGTCATGATCTGTTTTCAAGGTGTATCGAGCCCAAAGGTGAACGATGCCATCCGGGCGCACGAGATTCCAGTCGGCTCCTCCAGGCATGATTTCGCCAGAAAGCATCGGCCCGGAGAAGGTGCCACCGGTGATCGGGATGATGCGCCGATGCCCACCGGGTACGGCACCAACCTCGAGCGGAGGAGCCAGATGCACATCGAGCGTGAACGCGTAGGCGGTTCCTCCGTCTCTCACGTCTGTAGCCCGATCAGCGGGTGCGAATTGCGTCATTGCGTTCCTCACAGAAAATCGGCCGTCTCGGCTCCGTAGCCAAGCCTGATACTCAGGACAGGTGTTCTATTTATCGAATACTAGAACGGCAACGATTATTTAGCAATGCGCTGGGCAGATGTCTTGGGCGCGCCAATAAGCCGGGCTGATCAGCCGGCAATCAGACCCACCCCCGAGCGAAGGGGGATGAACTTCTTAGCTGGAAAGCTCCAGCACCGCGCCCAGCTGGCGGGCTGACACAAGCAGCGCCGCGATGAGCTTCTCGGCGGTCACGCCTTGGAGTCGGTTTTCGAACACGACGAAACTGAGGCAGGCCACAACAACTCCATCCTCACGAAAGACGGGGACCGCGACGCCCATCATGTCGGGATCTACCTCGCCGTGCGTGACGCTGTATCCCTGCGCGCGAATGGCTTCCAGTCGTTCCATCAGCTGGCCGACATCGACAACCGTATTCGGAGTGAATTTATGGAGCTGCTGACTACTGAGCAAGGATCGGATCTCGTCTTCTGGCGACCATGCGAGAAGAATGAGAGCTGAAGCGCCGGCGTTGATCGGCAGTGTGGTGCCGCGCTCGTAAGACAGCCGCACGTATTGCCCGTCAGCCTCCTCCCGTTCGACGCAGACGATGCTCGAACCCACTCGCCGAGTGAGCAAGACGGTTTGATGGAATCGCTCTGCGAGGTCTTGCATCAGCGGTAACGCTGCGTCGCTCAGTCCGTATCCTCTTCGGGCGAGCTTCGCCAACTCCAGCAGTCGAAGTCCGAGTCGAAATCCTCCGCCAGGAGCCTCCTCCAAGAACTTGCTGGTGACGAGCGATTGCAGATATCGATACGCGGTCGACCGCGCGACGCTCAATGTCGACGCGACCTCGTTGGCAGAGACGACCAACCGACGATCGTCGAACATATTCAGGATGGTCAGCGCGCGGTCCGCCGTGGAGTTGCTCTCACGATAACCGCTGTTGACCGCTTCCTCTATCATGGACTCATTCTAGCTAGGCTTAAGTCCTATTTATCAATAGAGTCGTCCTTGCATACAGGACAAAGCTACCGTACTGTGATCATCGACCACGAGAAGAGAGCAGAGGCGCATTCCATGGGGGCCGATTCGCACGAAAGTTCGATGTCACCGTGGTCGGTGCCGGCCCGGCAGGACGAACTAAGGAATAATCATGGACAAACCACAAAGAATCGTTCTCGAAGAAAAGGACGCGGCGGGAACCCTTCGTGAAACCTCTGTTTCTCACATTGGATTTCGCGTACCCGACGTCGCCGCGACCGAGGCCTTTTACAGTCGCATCTTGGGTCTTGTGCGCCAGGCCGATCTGCCCGACGGGGGTGTGCGATTGGGCTGGGGATTCGGCCATCATGTGATGGACTTGCTGCCTGGCGAACAAGGGCTAGATCACTATGGATTCGAGGTCAGGGATCAAGACGGAGTTGCGGGAATAACGCAGCGGCTCTCTGACGCAGGATACGAGGTGTCACAGCTAGACGAGTCCTTCATCGACGAAGCCGTCGGTGAGCCGATCGGCATCCACGTACTCGATCCCGATGGCACTGCCGTTCATTTCCACAATGCCGTGCGGCGCCAGGGCGAGAACGCCGCTGACACAGGGCGGCGCCCCATCAAGTTTCAGCACACCACTCTGGGAACAACAGACCTGGAGCCCATGATCAACTTCTTCGTCAACACGGTGGGGTTCCGTCTCTCCGACCAATTGAAAGACGGGCGGTTTGCCTGGCTTCGGAGCGATCACGACCATCACACCCTCGCCATCGTCGTCGTCGGAAAAGGAGGCGACATCGATCATTACTCTTACGATCTCGCCGAATGGGAAGACTTCAAGGCCTGGTGTGACCGGCTATCCGAATCTGGCGTAGAGGTGACCTGGGGACCGGGCCGTCACGGGCCAGGGAACAACCTCTTCGTCTTCTTTGACGACCCGGCCGGCAATCACATCGAACTCTCTGCCGAGATGGAGAAGTTCTGGGACGACCGCGTGACGTATGTGCCACGCCGCTGGACACCGGCCCCGACAACAGTGAACCTCTGGGGCGGTCAGCTGCCGAACTGGCGCAAGATGAGCGAGACGAACTGACGATGCCATACCTGAGTTATGAAATGAACGGCCGCGCAGGTGTGGGGCAATTGATCGGGAACAGTGTGATTCCTCTCGAAGGCTTCACTGAACTCGGCAAAGACACACCATTGGCAAGATTGTCGTCTGCGAAGCGTCTGGAATCTTCCGCGTTCGATCTTGATGAAGCACGCATCCGCCCGGTTGTACCGAATCCGCCCCGCATCTTCTGTGTAGGACTCAATTACGCCTCCCATGTCGCCGAGACGAAACGGGCCGATTCTGACTATCCCGTTCTCTTTCCGAAGTTCGCGGGAAGCCTCATCGGCGCCAGAGATTCCATTACCCTCCCCCCGGAGTCAAGCCAGGTGGACTATGAAGGCGAACTCGCCGTTGTGATCGGCACAGGGGGTCGCAGAATAAGCGAGGAATCGGCCGCGCATCACATCTTGGGCTACTCGACAGCCAATGACGTGACAATGCGTGACTACCAGTACAAAACCCACCAGTGGATGCAAGGAAAGTCCTGGGACAACAGCACGCCGATTGGGCCGGTACTTGTCACGCCACCCGAGGTGGACGTTTCATCGGCGGGCATCCGTACGACCGTGAACGGGGTTGAAGTACAGAATTCAGACCTGAGCCATCTCATCTTCAGCATTCCTCGACTCATCCATATCATCTCGGAATTCACTGCGCTCTTACCGGGTGACATCATTCTCACAGGAACGCCTGGAGGCGTCGGATACAGACGAGAGCCGCAGCTGTTTCTTTTCGACGGCGATGTAGTGACCGTGGAGATCGACGGCGTCGGTAGCATCACCAACAACTGCGTGGCGGAGTAGACCCGAACTGACGCTCACGGCAGAAGGGCCCGCCATTCCCCCAAAGTGGGAGCGGCGGGCCCTTCTCGTAGCGGGCTGCGCTTCAGAACGGGTAGGGAGCGATTTCTGAGCGGACGGTAAGCCATTGCGTATTCGTGTAAGCATCGATATTGGCGTCCGCGCCACCGAATCGCGAGCCATTGCCAGACGCTCCGACTCCACCGAACGGAATGTTTGGCTCGTCGTCGACGGTTTGCTCGTTGATGTGAACGATACCGCTGGGCACGCCATCGGCCACCTTCATGGCCAGACCAACGTCGCCGAGAATTCCGAGCGACAGGCCGTATTCACTTTCGGACGCCAGGGCGATCGCCTCGTCGATGGTGGAGAAGGCCGTGACCGGAGCAACGGGCCCAAAGATCTCATCCGTCCAGGCACGCATCGAAGTCTCCACGCCGGAGAGCACAGTGGGCCGGTAAAAGAGGCCGTCGTACGTTCCACCAGCAGAGAGAGTGGCACCCGCAGCTACGGTCTCTTTGACGATTGCGTCGATTCGGTTGAGCTGGCCACTGTCGATAATGGGGCCGAGTGCGACTTGTTCAGCGAAGGGGTCACCGACGGGCAAGTGCTGAGCCTTCTCTGCGAGTATCTCTACGTACTGTTCATGGAGGCTTTCGTGAACCAGGTGTCGCCCCGACGTCATGCAGATTTGACCCTGATGCATGAAAGAACCAAATGCTCCCGCCGAGGCTGCAAGCGCGAGATCTGCACCCGGCAGTACGACGAGGGCGTTATTCCCGCCGAGCTCAAGGTGCACCCGCTTGAGGTGGCGAGAGGCAAGGGCGCCCACGGCTCGCCCGGCGTTGGTGGATCCGGTAAAGGCAACCACCGACACCTCGGGGGCGGCAACAACCGCCTCCCCCACATCTGCACCGCCGACAAGCAGTTGCAATACTCCAGGAGGCAAGCCAGCCTCCTCGAAGATACGCATGATCGAGACTCCCCCACTGACTGCAGTACGAGGATCCGGTTTCAGCAGAACGGAATTGCCAAGGGCGAGCGCTGGGGCCACGGAACGGATGGACAAAATCAGCGGAAAGTTGAATGGAGCAATGACGGTCACCACGCCTGACGGACGACGGCGAGCAAAACTCCATCGCGGCCCGTTCGTCGGCAGAACCAGACCGTGGGGGTGGGTAGGGAGACCGGCGGCTTCGTAGCAGTCGTTGGCAGCGCGATGCGTCTCGAGTTGCGCCTTCGGAGGTATCGAGCCACCTTCACGGATAAGCCAGGAATCAATTTCATCCTGATGCTGTTCCCACAGCTGGCCCGCCCGTCGGAGGACGGCCGCACGTTCCTCCGGTGGAGTTGCAGCCCAGGCTTTTTGGGCGCGCGAGGCAGACTCTGCTGCACGCGCAGCGTCGGATGCATCCGCGATGCCGATGGATCCGAGTACCGCGCCGGTCGCCGGTTCCACGACATCTCTGACGCCGCCGCCGCCGTCTATCCAACCGTCGACGAAGATCTTGCCGTTCCAGTTGCCGCCATCGAGCAGGCCCATTCTTCCTCCTATATATAGGTAGGGTGCTGTCGCCTCGTGCAAGCTCGACGATCACCCGACGCGGTGAACCTTCTTTGGTTCACATGTGTCCTGTAAAACAGGTCAATAGTGTTGACATACGAGACTCTACGACACAATGACGGACAGGTCAATCGAGCGACACGTGACCCGATTGCGATTTCGGTTCAGGGAAGAAACCGCGTTCGGGCACCGTGCGCGTTGTGCGCCATCGCCACGTCGTGAACATCTCAACATTCGCTGGACCCCCGAATCTTCCGCCGCTTCCGGATGCGCCAAGACCCCCCATGGGAGACCATGGGTTGTCGTTGATGGGCTGAGCATTGATGTGCACCATCCCAGAGCGAATCCGGTCTGCGACAGAATTGGCCCGGAGCAGATCGGCACTGTGTACCGACGCGGACAAACCGTATTCTGTGTCATTCGCAATACGGATCGCGTCTTCGTCGCTCTTTGCGGCAATCACGACGGCTACCGGCCCGAAGATCTCCTCACCGTACGCGCGCATTCCCGGAACAACGCCACTGATGACGGTCGGCGGCATAAATGCCCCGTGCCGCTCGCCACCAACGACGACGGCACCGCGCGCACGCGCGTCTTCCACGATTTCCTCGACGTGAGCGGCCTGACGCTCGTTGATGAGAGGGCCGAGTTCGACTTCGTCGACGAAGGGATCACCTTGCCGCAAGATCGCGGCGCGTGCAACCAGATTCGAGGTGTAGCGATCGACCACCTCAGAATCGACGATATGCCGGCCGATTGCCATACACACTTGTCCCTGATGCTGAAACGTTCCCCAGGCGCCTGAGGCCGCAGCACCATCAACATCTGCATCTGCGAGCACCACATGCGGATTCTTGCCGCCAAGTTCGAGAGCGACTTTCTTCAAGAGCGGAGCCGCCAAGCTCGCGATGCGTCGACCCGTCATGGTAGAACCCGTGAAGCTGACGAGTCCGACCAGCGGATGCAGAATGAGCGCCTCGCCAATCACCGTACCCGCGCCGGGCACCACATTGAACACCCCGCTCGGCACCCCAGCCTCTTCGAGCACTCTGGCGATCAGAATTCCCCCACTGATCGCCGTCTGATTGTCGGGCTTGAGAATGACCGTGTTGCCAAGCCCCAAGGCTGGCGCGACGGAACGCATCGCGAGCAACAGTGGCACGTTCCACGGGGTTATGATTCCCACCGTGCCATAAGGCACTCGCTCGGCCACACTTGTCAGTTCCGTGCCACCCTTGCGCAGAATCACGCCGTGTTCCTCCGTCGCCAGGTCGGCGGCGTTTGCTAGCTCGGCAATCGAATCGGTGACCTCGCCGTTGCCCTTCGCCGGGATGCTTCCCGACTCACGGACAATCCATTCGACGACCTCCCCGCGGTTGGCTTCGAGAATCTCGCAGGCTCGAAGGAGAACACTGCGGCGCAACTGGGGGTCAGCCGCCCAGCCCTTACGTGCATCCCTCGCGCGCTCAGCAACCTGATCGAGCTGGGCAGTCGTGATCTGATCGACTACCGCGAGCTGAGAGAGGGTGGCTTTCTCGATCACCGGCATCTGGTCTCCGGCACCGCGGAACCAGCCGCCCGAGTACGCCTCACCTGTCCACCCCCGAGCGGTGAGCAATACAGACTTCTTGATCGCCGTTGTCACGTTGGTCACTGCTAACCTCCTTGAACGCGCCGACCGCGCGGGCCGAGTCGACGCTCGTTGAACTGCCTTAGTCCTACAATAGAGACACTTTACCCTGACATTCAGGACCATTTAGAATTTCCAGCCCATACTCGCCGTCTCGCCTATGCTTTTTGCAGGCCAGATCGCGGGATTTCTTACCCGACCGTCGCCGAGAGGAGATTGACCCGAGCCGGTGAACACAAAGACTTCGGAGTGGATGCGCGGTCTTCATTCATCAGCTGACTGGGCAAGCCTCCTTGCCAATTCTGCCGCAGGCGCAGCCGAACGCAGCAGGGCAGTCGACATTCTCGGACCCGAAATGGTCGCCTGGGCCGTTGAGACGGCGGTGCGAGTGGTCGCCGATGTGACTGCCTCGGTGTCTGAACTGCCGACCATGGTGACCGGTCGCGAACGTCAAGGCTGCGAAGAATGCATCCTCTCCACACTCATCGCGCTGTTTGTCAATGCAGATCCGCAACACATGCTTGCCCCCGCCGGTGCAATCGACAATGCCCGCGCGGCAGTTCGGCAAGGTGTCGGAGTCGGTGCGGTGCTGCAAACCGTGTGGGTGTCACACACTTTGGTTCAAGACGCCTTGCTCGCCGTCATGCAAGATGAACTCAGAGCCGTGGAGTTCGTAGACGCGGTGCGGGAGATCAATGCGCGCATGTTTGCGTACGCCAACGTCTACATCCGCGATCTGAGCAACGCCTACGACGACGAACAAAGGCTCTGGAATGGTCGCATTCCGGCCCTTCGGCGCTCGGTTCTCGATGTCATTGTCGCCGGAGACACTCCTCCACCAGACGCTGAATCCATTCTGGGCATTCGGCTCACTGGAACACACCTCATTGCGTTCGCCTGGGCGACGCCTGGCTCGTTTGTTCCAGATCGTGAAGCCGAGATGCAGCGAATACTTTCCGACATTGCCGCAGCAACGAACGCTCACGGTTCGATTGCGATCGGATTCGACGAAGTGACCGTTCTCTGGTGGCGATACTCAGGCGACGCTCCCCACCACGTCGACAAGATCATCTCCGCCGTACCTCGACCATCCTGGATGCGTCTGGCACTCGGACCGGCCGGTCAGGGACAGGCCGGAGTTCGCACTGGCTACCGATGCGCACAAGATCTGCGCGCCCTCGCTGGACACTCAGACGTTCGGCGCTTCTGGGCCTTCCGAGACAACGGTTTTTCTGCGCTTCTTGCGCTGAACCGAGAAGCAGCCCAGCGATTCGCACGGATCGAGATCGCACCACTACTCGGGCCGGACCCACGGCTGCGGGAGCTTCGAGAGACACTTCGGTTGTACCTCAAATCCGGCCGAAGTCGAGCTGCCGCAGCTTCACGACTCAATATCGCTCCGAACACCGTCGCCGCTCGCGTCCGGCGTGCATCCGAACTCCTCGGACACGAAATCGATGATCGCTCCTTCGAGTTGCTTGTCGCACTGGAGTCGGCCACCCTGGACGATGCGTCATAGCGGGATTGACTTCTGAACGCAGTTCAGGCCCGAAAATGTGTCACCAGAACGCTGGCAGCACTCTGCTCTTCGAAGGAGGATCTAATCGCGAACCTGCTGTGCGTGCCGAAGCGCACAGGAGGAGCGCCCGAAAGGACCTACCAATGACGCTGTGGCCGACTGACAACAAATTTCTCAACGGGCCGTTCTCCCCGTGGACGACAGAATCGGAAGCATTCGACCTGCCGATCATCGGTGAAATCCCCTCCGACCTCGCTGGCGCACTTTTCCGCATCTCGTCAAACCCTCGGTTCGAGCCCCGCAACACCGATCGGTACCACTGGTGGGAAGGTGACGGAATGGTATGCGGTGTCTACATTCGCGACGGGAGAGTCGCCTACCGCACACGCTGGGTCGAGACGGATTCGATGAAAGTCGAGATCGAGCAAGGCGAAGCTGTCTACAGCGGTTTCGTCAATGGCGGCACTCCCGGTCGAGCTCCCCTCGGCGCGCCGCCATCCAAGAACGTTGCAAATACCAACGTCGGCATTTTCGACGATCGACTGCTGGTGTATTTCGAAGGTGGCCTTCCTCATCAATTGCACCCCGAGACTCTGGCCACACAAGGCACCTATGATTTTCACGGTGGAATAGACACCCTCTGCACAGCGCACTACAAGATCGATCGCCTGTGCGGCGACATGCTGTTCTTCGCCGCAAAGGGGCCGATAATAACCTGGTACCGGGCAGACGTGACGTCGGGGCAGATCATCGAAACCCACTCGATCGACATAGGGCTGCCCGTGCTGATGCACGACTTCGTGGTCAGCGACAACTACGCGATCTTCTTCGTGACCCCGTCGCTGTTCCGACTCGATCTCATCATGCAGGGTCGCCCCGGCGTGATTTGGGACGAAAGCGCACTCCCGCACGGCACTCAGATCGTGTTGATGGACCGGCGCACTAAGAAAGTCACCTGGTACGAAGCAAATGGGATCTTCGGTCCGACTCACTTCTACAACGCGTATGAGATCGGCGACGAGGTCGTGATCGATCTTCATCGAATTTCACGCCTCGGGAACCCCGCCCACGGCAACACGCCATTGTCGTCTCACGAATGGTTCCCTCCGGCGCTTCCGTGGCAATGGCGCGTCAACGTCAAGACCGGAAAAGTAGCCGACACGATGCTCTCAGGTATCGCCGGCGAATTCCCGAAGATCAATGACGCGTACCTCGGCATACAGCACCGCTTCGGTTACTTCGTGACCACGAGATCATTGAGCCCCGCAACCATGAGCGATGGTCTGGCGAAACACGATTACGTGGCGGATTCGACGGTCGTCGTTGAAGGCCCCGACAATCTGACCAGCCCGAGCGAACCGGTCTTCGTCGCGCGCGATGGAGCATCCGTCGAGGACGATGGATACATCCTGTCGATTTGGTGGAATCCCGAGACCGAACTCAGCGAGTTGCTGGTTCACGACGCCTCGAACTTCACACGGATCCCTCTCGCCCGGGTGGCATTGCCGGTTCGCATTCCGTTCGGCTTCCACGGTAGTTGGGCAAGCCAACAAGTCCTCGAAAGCAGTATCGCCAGCATGACCACTGCCGCCTGAACTAGGTGTACTTGGCCATGACGTTGGTGACGTTCGGGGCTTGATTTGAGGAGGACCTCCGGGGCTTAGTGGAGGTATCTGACATCTCTTCAGGTCACGGAGGTCCTCATGTCCCACGTTAATGCCCGACTCACTGTTCGCGGCAGGGTTCTGCTCGTAGAACGCGTTCTCTCAGGCCGTCCTGCGGCCCACGTTGCGAAGGAACTCGGCATCTCGAGGCAGTGCGCGTACCGGTGGGTGCGCCGCTACCGCGCCGAGGGCCTTCCCGGTTTGGTCGACAGGTCCAGTCGGCCACACCACACACCGACTCGCACGAGTCCTGACCGAGAGGAAGCCGTCCTCGACGCTCGTGCCCGGCTGCGGTGCGGGCCCGCACGGATCGCAGCCGAAACCACCGTTGCCGCTCGGACCGTGTCACGGATCCTTGCCCGTCACGAGATACCCCCGCTCGCGGACTGCGACCCCGTCTCCGGGCAGCCCATCCGAGCCACCCGGGCGACAGCGAACCGGTACGAACGAGAACGCCCCGGCGAGCTTGTGCATGTCGATGTGAAAAAGCTTGGCCGGATCCCTAACGGCGGCGGATGGCGGGCCGATCCTGCTCAAACGTCTCGGAACCACAAGACCAGCCGCGGCCGGGTTGGCTACGACTACGTGCACGCTGTGATCGATGACCACACCCGGCTCGCGTACGCCGAAATCTGTGCCGACGAGAAGGGCGCTACCGCTGCCGGGGTGCTCCTGCGCGCTGCGGAGTTCTTCGCCAGCTGCGGCATCCCACGAATCGAACGCGTGATCAGCGACAACGCTTTCGCGTACCGGCACTCGACTGCGTTCAAGGCGGCAGTCGCCCAGCTCGGCGCAGTGCAACGCTTCATCAAACCGCACTGCCCCTGGACCAATGGGAAAGTCGAACGCCTGAACCGCACCCTCGCCACCGAATGGGCGTACGCCCGCCCGTTCACCAGCAACACCGAACGTGCGCGCGCCCTTGCGCCCTGGCTGAACTACTACAACACTGAACGCATCCACACCGGCATCGGAACCACACCCATCAACCGCGTGACACCAACCTGATGGCCAAGTACAACTAGTCCACCAAGCAACGTGCAGTGCGAGGACGCGCGCAAGCATCACCGTCGCGATCGCAGAAGCAAGACCATGTCCGGGCATCGACGATGCTCTATCACGACCCGATCGACAATTCTGCGTTGCCCATCCGGTCCTGTACCTGTGATTCCCCCGCCCGATAAAGTGCGAGCATCCGCCGCTCGATGAGGAGACACGATGGATGCAGGGGCCACCACGGGTGCAGACCACTGGCTGATCGGGGAGATCCCGATCACCAAACACGTCGAGATGCTGTACTGGTCGCCGCTCAGCCCGGCGATCGCACAGGGCTGGGACAGCGGGTCGCTGGAGGAGGTGCTCGCCATGAAGGACTGGCTGGAGCCGACGTGGATGAACGAGGCCGGTGAGATCGCGGCCGGCGTGCACTCGTTCTTGATCGAGACTCCCGACGGCAAGCGCCTGATCGTCGACACCGGCATCGGAAACGACAAACAGCGCGCCGCCGCGATGTTCTCCGGCCTGCATACCGACTTCCTCGACCGCCTCACCGAGATCGGCTGGTCACCCGAGACCGTCGACGGTGTGATCTGCACGCACCTGCACATCGACCACACGGGTTGGAACACGATCCTGGTCGACGGCGAGTGGCGCCCCACGTTCCCCAATGCCCGCTACTACTTCGTGCGATCGGAGTACGAGCACTGGAAGAGCTACGCCGACGACCCCGAGGCTGGCAGCGGTTACACCTCCGACTGGGCACGTCAGATGGTCGACGGCGCCGCCGTGTTCAACGACTCCGTGCGCCCGATCGCCGACGCGGGCCTGATGGAGCTGGTCCAATCGGATGCGACGATCGCCCCGGGTGTGCGCTTGGTGCCGTCGCCCGGGCACACCCCCGGGCACGTCTGCGTCGTGATCGAGTCCAACGGCGAATCCGCCGTGATCACGGGCGACATGGCCCACTCGATCTACCAGGTCGCCCGCCCCGAATGGTCGTCCCAGCTAGACACCGACATGGACCAGTCCCGCGCCACCCGCAAGCGCCTGGTCGCCGAATGGGCCGACTCGGGAACCCTCGTTCTCGGCACCCACTTCGGCCCGCCCACCTGCGGCCACGTGCACTCCGACGGCGAGCACTACCGGATCGACTGACCCGGGGTCAGTTGGAGCGTTCGCCCGATTTCGGGGCATTGCTGCACGCATTCAATTTGTCTAGCCCCGGGTTTGGTGGAGGCTTTAGTTGACCCGTTCTCTCAGTTGAGGGGCGGGGGTTTGTGTGTAGTAGGCGTTTTCTTTCTCGATGGGTGGGACGTGGCTCAGCTCGCCGTGTAGGCGGCGGTGGTTGAACCAGTCGATGTACTCGGCGACAGCGATTTCGAGGTCGTCGATGCTCTTCCACGGGCCGCGGTTACGGATCAGTTCGGCTTTGAATAGCGAGTTGAATGCCTCGGCCATGGCATGTCGTACGAATCGGCAGCCGGCAAGCGGTATCGGGTCAGATACCGAAAGCCTGACCACAGCCAGACCCGCAAGAACGGTTTCAAAACGAAACGCGAGGCCGAGCTGTTTCTGGCCGAGAACGAAGTCTCGATGGCACGTGGCCAGTGGATCGACGAGAGTCATGCACGAGTAACCGTCGGCACCCTGGCGGCCGGCTGGCTACAGCACCAAACGCATCTGAAGCCGAGCAGCCTCGACCCAATCCAACGCGCCTACCGACTTCACGTGGCGCCGCTTTGGGCCGAGCGAGCGGTCGGCGGAATCAGGCCCAGCGAGGTGCAGGCGTGGGTAACAGAGCTGAATAGCCGCAAGAACGCCTCGGTTGTGCTGCGCGCCCACGGTGTGCTCGCATCCATTCTTGACTCCGCAGTTGCCGACAGACGGATGCTCGCCAATCCAGCCCGAGGGGTGAACCTCCCCCGAAAGACGCCGAAACGTCGCGTCTACCTCGCGCACGAGCAGGTAGACCGACTGGCTGCAGAGTGCGGCCAGAACGAAACGCTCGTGCTCTTCCTCGCTTACACCGGTCTGCGGTGGGGCGAGGCAATCGGGATGCGAGTCGGCTCGCTCGACACACTGCGTCGCCGGGTTCTCGTTCAGGTGAACGCGCCACGAGTCGGCGGCCGAATTGTCATCGGTACTCCGAAAGGGCACGAAGCTCGAAGCGTGCCCTATCCCTCATTTTTCGCCGAGCCGCTGGCGCGGTTTTGCGAAGGAAAGTCCCGCGAGCAGCTCGTGTTCGGTGACGGCAACACGCATCTCGGAACTCCATCATCCCGAGACGGCTGGTACGAGTACGCGATTCGCCGGCTGCAGAAGGACGATCCGTCGTTCCCTCGCATCACGCTGCACGACCTCAGACACACTGCCGCCAGCCTGGCGATCAGTGCAGGAGCCAACGTGAAGGCCGTGCAACGGATGCTCGGGCACAAGTCAGCCGCCATGACCCTCGACACCTACGCAGACCTTTTCGACGACGACCTCGACGCGGTTGCCGATGCCCTCGACCAGGCTCGGTCTCGGTCGAGGAATTTCAACGCCGCAGGATGATCCGTCGGTCATATTGTTCGATGGCTAGCCCGACGGCTCTAAAATCCTCCATCCAGACCCCCGCGCATCGTCTCTACGACGGGTAAGGGTAAAAATCTTCGAACCTTGACTCGACGACGGCGAAATGCCGAACCTCCTGCGAAAGGCCCGCCGCAACGATTCTCCCTTCTCGCACATACGTGTCGTGCTGGTCGGCCGAATCCCATGCCATCTGTCTGGCGAAATGGATTTCCCAGTGTTCATACCAACGACGAATACTCTTGGTCAGTTCGCGCGAGAGGCCGAGCGCTTTGGCGCTAGTGAGCCCGCCAACTTCCCAAATCGTTGCGTAGGAACCGTAATCTGGGAAAAACCGAATCGTGCGGCGTTCTGCCGGATCGGAGACGGGTGCCGTGGTTTGGCGTCGTCGAATATAGAAGCGGGCTCTCGTGAGTTTCTCAAGGGCATCCACCGCCTCTTCATCGATACGAGGTGAGCCCGATATGAACCGAGTGACGAGTTTTACATCTGACCTCGCCAACAACCCCGGATCTAGTCGGGCAGAAAACAATTTGACGAGGTCCACTAAATAGGCAGCACCACCGGCGTCGGCGAACCAACCACCGCGATCCGGAAACGGAAAGTCAGTATGGAGTCTCTTCAGGACAGTCTCGCCGACTCTGACCGTCTTCCAACTTCTCGAGAAGATAAGTACGCACGTGCGACGTTCACCACCGGAGAAACTGACATCAGATGTCTGGCTGTTGATTCGGCTGAAATCACCGACTCGAGTATGCATCACCTTCAGCGTATCTCTGCTGGAGGGCTTCGGTTCGCGTAGAAAGCACGACAGGTCATTTACTCGATCGTCAGCTATCAGGGAGAGGCCCTCCGTCGTTAGCCACGTATGTTGGACACAAATTGCCAGCGCACGCGAGCGTGAACACCTTCAGTCGACGTCGACGCTCATATCGAAGTACAACCACGGCGGCGCGACCTCGGGCCGAACCGAGGCGTCTCGTTGTATCGGACGTCTCGAATCCCGAACTCACGGCTGAAGTAATCGGGTGATAGTTTCTGACGACAATGCTGTCGCCGGCAAGGCCGCCGAATTCAAGATTGCGAGGCTGACGGGAGACCAATTCGCCTCCTTGCTCGAATCCGGCGATGCGAGCACGTTTCGACAGCATGAATTGTGGAGGGGGTCGCGCCAAGCATCGAGTCGCAAGACGTGCCAACATTGGGCGGTGATCGAAGATAGCGAGATTGTTGAGGCGTTCGCGGTTGTCGGGTCAGCCCGAAGTGGAAGCGTGCCGGAATCGGATTACGAGTTGCGCGACTTTCGATGGACTACGGGTGAGGTCGACGTCGAAGTCGCGCAGCGATCGGGATTGAGCGCCAGACTCAAACTGGGCCTCCCCTCCGCCCAAGTGACGCAACCGTGGCTTTACGCGATTCCCCGCGATGCCGTCGATTGGGTGCACCAGCTATTTGTCTGGATCGATGAGGAAGTCTTCACGGATGGTCTTGGGGCCAGTCGGACACGCGATTCAACGTCAGGTGAGAGTTACGTACTGGTCGAGCCCTACGGATGGCAGCACTCGAAGCAAGAGTCCCACAACCGACTTGGCCTTCTCGCCGGTCCGCTCGGCTGGCATGGCGACGTTCGGCCCGAGTGATTCGCGTCGTTAGAAGGGAGACCAGCATCAAGTTCACTCACGTGCGGTACGCCTTGTACTCGATCGGTGAGCCCACCGGGAGCGGGCCGCCCTCCTTCGTCACGTGTGTCGGATGCACGAAACCGCCCTCGATTGCTCGATTCCAAAACAGCCGCGGCTCCCCCTCGGGCCAAATGATGTATCGCGGATCAAGTTCGGCGAGCGGCGACCAGAACTCGATGCGTCGATGGGGTGACGAGTGGTACCGCTTCGTCGAACCGGTCTCGCGCGCGACATAGTCGACAAGATTCTCACCGTACAGCGCGACGTCGGCCTGCACGACCGAGAAGACCGGCGCTCCCCCTCCTCGCGTGGCTGCCGCCATGAACCGGTGCCTGAAAAGCGGCACGAGTTTCGGCACCGCCGCGAGGTGCTGACGAGCTGTCGATTCGAGAGCGGGAGCTCCTGAGGGCTTTCGCCCCCAGACTGTCGGCCAGAAGTCGTTGTAATGAACGTCCCAAAGAATGCCTTCGACCGGCCAGGCAAGCCGGGACTCGATGTCTTCGCGCGTGCTGCGTCGCCAATCGAACCACCCACGACCCGTCGGTACAGCTAGCATGAGCAGCTCACGATGGTCGGCGTCGAATTCAAATCCGAACTCGTCCTCAAAGGCTCGGATCTGCTCCTCGGAGAGGCCCGGATCAAGAGGAATACCAGCGCGCCTGAATAGCCTGATCGCCATCGTCGCTGCTGTCTTCATGACGGAATCCTCCCATCTCTACGCCAGCGGCGACTTAGTCGATTGCGGCGCGCCAGTTTCAATCCAGGCGCACGTGTAGCTTCCTGCGTATATTCGACGCGATACGTTGGCCCGAGCTCCGTTTGAAGGTCCTCCGCGAGTCCTCGGCCCGCCAACACGAACAACTCTGCCTCGTCCTCGGAGAGGAATCCACCCCGGGCCGGCCACTCTCCGATTAATGATCGGTAGCTCTCGTTCCATTCGGTAAGAGCCAGTTTGAGACGGTCACTGATGGGCGTGTCTGCCACCAAGATACCTTGGTGTCCTGAGGGGCCCGAACGGCTGAGAGGGGAACCTGCGAGTGACGCTCGTAGCTGAATCCAGCGGCGCGGAGCCGATCGATTGAGCAGCTCTCGCGCCGCATCAACGATCTCGCGCTCAAGTGGATCTGCGTCAGCGGGATAGTCCTGCAACTGGGACGCCAATCCGACGAAGATACGTAGATCACCCCCCTCGCGCACCTGCCAAGCTGCCGTGTGCCAAATGAACTCGGCCCCGGCCTGTGGATCCACGGAGCCAGCGATGATCGCCTTGGCAGTTGCCCGAACTAACTTCCACCGTTACGCGTCTTCGTCGAGAATCGAGATATTCAACTCCGCAAGAGCGTCGACGAAGAGGTCACGTGATTCTCGGACGTCATCGGCATCGGCTCCCGCAAGGACTCGGAGAGACGGACTATCGACACCTCGAACCAAAGCGTCGGTGGCGAGATCCGGAAGATCCTCCGACCGAAGAATTCCCACGATCATCTGCCAGCTTGCTAGTTCGAGAGGTTCGTCTTCGAACGGCTCGGGCACGAGATCCACCTATCAGGCCACGAAACCGTGGAGAGTCAGCCTAGTGACGCACTCGGGACCCTGCAACTCGGCGCAAGATTCACTCCCTCAAGCAGAGTTTTGTAGTGAGGGCATCGCTTTTCACTGCCGCCGAGATCACTTGGAACGTCTCAAATGACAACGTCTCGAATTGAAGTGTGTCCAAAATGTGTCCAAAACGCGATTCTCGGAGCAAGAGAAAGGCCCTACTTCCGCATGAATAAGGGGAAGTAGGGCCTTCGAGCTTCGTACCCCCAGAGGGACTCGAACCCTCACTGTGTCGATTTTAAGTCGACTGCCTCTGCCAATTGGGCTATGGGGGCGCGAGCCAGCTGACGCTGTTGCATCGCGAGCCGACGACGCCGAGACCGCGAATGAACGCAGGTCACGGCGCCGCGACGGTCACTCTTTCGAGACGGCTCCGCCGACGGACACGGGCGCGCCTGCAGGGCCCGGATGCCCGGCCGAAGCAGAGGCGGGCTCAGCCACGGCAGCAACAGCGGGCCGGGGCCGTGACGCGAATTCTTCGAACGCTGCCCTCGGGTGAACTCGGGCCTCGAGCGAAACGATGTCACGACCGAGGAAGAAGTTGAGCACCCACCCCCAGATGACGCGGAACTTGCGCTCCCAGCTCGGCATTGCCAGGCCGTGGTAACCGCGGTGCATGAACCAGGCGGGAAGGCCTGTGACGCCGATCTTGCCGCTCTGGAAGGCACCGACACCGAGGCCGAGGCCGGCGACCGCGCCCGCGTTCTTGTGGAAGTAGTCCTCGAGGTCTTCGCCGCGAAGTTCGGCGACGAGGTTCTTGGCGAGGCGCTTGCCCTGGCGAACGGCGTGCTGAGCGTTCGGAACGCAGAAACCGCCGACACCGCCACCCGACAGATCGGGGACGGCCGAGACGTCGCCGGCACCCCAAGCGTCGATGACGACCTCGTCGTTCTCGTCGTGAACACGAAGGTCGGGGCGAACACGAAGGCGGCCGCGCTCTTCGATCGGAAGGTCGGTGTTCTTCAGCATCGGGCTGGCCATGACCCCGGCCGTCCAGACGACCGTGTCCGACTCGAAGCTCTCGCCGGTCGAAAGTTCGATGACTCCGCCGACGGCCGACTTGAGCTGGGTGTCGAGGTGGATCTCGGCGCCGCGCTCGGCGAGGTTCTTGATGACCCAGTCGGCGGTCTTGATCGAAACCTCGGGCATGATGCGGCCCATGGCCTCGATGAGGTGAAAGTGCGTGTCTTCGAAGGCGAGTTCGGGGTAGCGGTCGAGCAATGCGCTGGCGAATGAACGCATTTCGGCGAAGATCTCGATGCCCGCGAATCCACCGCCCACAACGACGAAGGTGAGCAGGCGATCGCGCTCGGGGCCTTCGGGCAACTGCGAAGCCTTGTCGAAGTTGGTCAGGATGCGGTCGCGAATGGCGACCGCCTCTTCGATGGTCTTCAGGCCGATGGCCTCGTCTGCAACACCGGGAATGGGGAACGTGCGCGAAACCGCACCGGCGGTGACCACGATGATGTCGTACTCGAGGTCGTACTGCTCGCCCGCGTTCGGCAGAATCGTAACGGTCTTCTCGGCGTGGGTGATCTTCTCGACCTTGCCCGCGATGACCTTCGTCTTCTTGAGGTGACGACGCAACGAGACGACCGCGTGACGCGGCTCAATGGAGCCCGAAGCGACCTCGGGCAGAAAAGGCTGGTACGTCATGTACGGCAGAGGGTCGACAACTGTGACCTCGGCCTCGCCCGAGCGAAGCCATTTCTCGAGCTTCCAGGCGGTGTAGAAACCGGCGTAACCGCCGCCGACGATCAGGATTTTGGGCACAGTAAAGGATCTCCTCAGTGAAGGTATAGCCATAGGCTACTACCTCCGTCACTTGCCCCCGGAACGACCGCACAAGGCAGCCCAACCGAGGTCTGTGTGACGGAGCTGGTTATTGGCCCGCACTGGCCTCACTACTAAGGATACCGGATGCCCCGCCCCTTGGGGCTGTTCTACGAATATTGAATGCATTCGCATACAAGCGGCGACCAGTCGCCGCGTTCGAGCGCGAGATCACCGATGGGATTCACTCCCGGCCCCGCTGCGAGCGCGTGGGCGGCGAGCGCGTGCAGACACTTCACGCGAACGGGCATGCCCCCGGCCGAAATGCCGGCGATCTCAAGCACGATCGCGATTGACTCACGGTCTGCCAAGTACTGCGCATGGGCGGCCCGATACGCATCGCCGACTGCTTCATCGGAAGTCAGCAGGTCTTGCAACTCGGGCATCACCTGGGTGGCTTCGAGGTCTGACATCGCGGCGGTCGCTGCCGGGTGGCTCAGGTAGTACAGCGTCGGAAACGGGGTTCCGTCGTCGAGCCGTGGCGCCGTGGCAACCACGGTGGGCGCACCGCAGACGCAACGCGCTGCTATACCGAGCACGTTGCGAGCCGGCCGGCCGAGCTGTGCCGACACCGTGGCGATATCGGCCTCGGTCGGGGCATCGAACGGTGGGGTGGTCATGAGTTCCTAAGGAGTGGGGGTCGGTGTGGGCGTCGCTGCCGGGTCGGTCGAGGCCGCACCGGTTCCAGACCCGAGCTGGCCCGTGGCACCGAGCTGACCGGCGGTCTCTGTGCTGAGACCGGCCGTCATTCCCGAGGCGAAGAGTGCGGCCATCCAGTTGGTCTGGGTCGACTGGATGCTCGTGCTCACCGGCGCCGATGAAGCAGCTGATCCGGCTTGAGTGTCGTTGAGCACCAGAAACGCCGTTTCACCGGGCATCACGAAGTAGAGCCGCTCACGCGCCTCGGCCCGGATGTACGCCGGGTCGCCCCACCGCGCGACCTGCGAGTTGAGGGTGGCATTCTGCGCCTGAGCGGACTGCAGGCTGTTCTGCAGGTCGGCGATCTGCTGGCGCTGCTCGATGAAGATGCGAGCGCCCGGCGCCACGACCACGACGAACAAGACGAGAACGACCAGCATCAGCACCGTGAATCCGGAGAACCGGATGCTACGCAACCAGTTCGTCGATGCAGCTCCGCCCGCCGAACCGGCGGCCGGGCGCGACGCACCCCGGGTTCTTGGCTTGGCGGGTGGCGGCATGGTGTTCCTCAAACGTATCGACGATCAGTTCGAGGAACACCACACGGCCGCTGGCCCTGTGACAGAAGCAGGCGACTCAGCCCTTGAAGCGCGGGAACGCGGAGCGACCCGCGTACACGGCGGCCTCGGCCAGTTCTTCTTCGATCCTCAACAGCTGATTGTACTTAGCGACTCGCTCGCTTCTGGCAGGCGCACCGGTCTTGATCTGACCCGAGTTCGTGGCGACGGCGAGGTCGGCGATGGTGGTGTCTTCGGTTTCACCCGAGCGGTGCGACATCATCGTGGTGTAGCCGCTGCGCTGAGCGAGGCTGACGGCGTCGAGCGTCTCGGTGAGCGTGCCGATCTGGTTGACCTTCACCAGAAGCGAGTTGGCGACGCCCAGGGAGATTCCCTTGGCGAGGCGAGCGGGGTTGGTGACGAACAGGTCGTCGCCGACGAGCTGCACCTTGCTGCCGATTTCGCCGGTGAGGTGCTGGTAGCCTTCCCAGTCGTCTTCTTCGAGCGGGTCTTCGATGGAGACGAGCGGGTAGTTCGCGAGCAGGTTCTCGTAGTACGAGCTGAGCTCCTGTGCCGTGGTGGCCTTGCCCTCGAACTGGTAGGCGCCGTCTTTGTAGAACTCGCTCGCGGCGCAGTCCATGGCCAGAGCGATGTCTTTGCCGGGCGTGAAGCCCGCCTTGGAGATCGCTTCGACGATCAGATCGAGCGCCGCGGCGTTGCTCGAGAGGTTGGGAGCGAATCCCCCCTCGTCGCCCAGACCGGTCGACAGGCCCTTGCTCGACATGAGCGACTTCAACGCGTGGTACGTCTCGACACCCCAACGCAGCGCCTCGGCGAACGTGTCGGCACCGATCGGCGCGATCATGAACTCCTGAATGTCGACGTTCGAGTCGGCGTGCGAACCACCGTTGATGATGTTCATCATCGGCACCGGCAGTACGTGCGCGTTGGGGCCGCCGACATACCGGAACAGCGGCAGGTCGGCCGAGTCGGCTGCCGCACGGGCGACGGCGAGCGAGACGCCGAGGATGGCGTTGGCACCCAGACGGCTCTTGTTCTCAGTGCCGTCGAGCGCGATCATGGCGCCGTCGACAAGGCGCTGGTCGCTCGCGTCGAAACCCTCGAGGGCCGGGCCGAGCTCGTCGATGACGGAGTCGACAGCCTTCAGCACGCCCTTGCCGAGGTAGCGGCTCTTGTCGCCGTCGCGCAGTTCGTAGGCTTCGAAGGCTCCGGTCGATGCACCGGACGGAACGGCGGCGCGGGAGACCACGCCGTCGTCGAGCAGAACCTCGACCTCGATGGTCGGGTTGCCGCGCGAATCAAGGATCTCGCGAGCGCCTACAGCTTCGATCAATGCCACTGGATTGTCTCCTCAGGGTTCAAAATGACGGATGACGCGTGAGGCGTTCATCCGCCGCCCAGTCTAACGAAGGCCGAGAAGGCGTGTCACCGACGCCGAAAGCTGTGCATGAGCATCCGGAGCCGGCGACTGTGCATAACTCATCTGCGTGCGCCTACTCTTCGCCGACGCTCAGCGCTTCTGCCTCGACGATCTCGGACTCTTCTCCCCCGTTGTCGACGCGGGCGAGCGTCTTGCGCCCGAAGACCACGAACAGGGCGGCGATGACCACGGAGCCGGCGGCGGCGTACATGGGAAAGCCGGGCGAAACGGCCACTGCGAGTGCGGCTGCGGCGGGCGGCGCGATGGCTCCGCCGAGAAAGCGCACGGAAGAATACGCTGACGACGCCACGGTTCGGGGAAGGTCGCTCGCCATCATCACCGATTCGGTGAGCACGGTATTCACGACACCGAGCAGCAGGCCGCCGACCACGATGGTGACGATCAGTCCTGTCGTGGAGGCGATCAGCACTCCGCCCGCTATGAGGTCGAGGGCGAGCAGCACCAAGGCTCCCGTGAGGGCAGTAGTGCGCTTCATCCGGCGCGTCAGTATCGGGGCGACGAACACAGAGGTGATGGCGACACCGAGGCCCCAGCCGAAGAACACCAAGCCGAGCCCGATGGCGCTGAGGCCGAGCGGAAACGGCGTGTATGCCAGCAGGGTGAAGAAGCCCATGTTGTAGAAGAGTGCGGTGAAGGCCAGCAGGCGGATGCTCGGCACACCGAGGGCGCGAATCGGCGCCGACAATCGGGTCGGGCTGCGATCGGCTTTGTTGTCTTTCTTCAGCAGCACCGCGATGGCGACGAAGCCGATGGCCATGAGAACGGCCGTGCCGAAGAACGGACCGCGCCAGCTGATCGAGCCCAGCAGTCCGCCGAGCAGCGGCCCGATGGCGATGCCGAGGCCGAGAGCGGCTTCGTAGAGCACGATGGCGCTCGAGGCTCCCCCGCTGGCTGCGCCGACGATCGTCGCGAGCGCCGTAGAGATGAAGAGCGCATTGCCCAGGCCCCAGCCGCCACGAAAGCCGATAACGGCCTCGACGCTGCCCGAGGCGCCGGCGAGCGCGGCGAACACCACGATGAGGGCGAGTCCGATGAGCAGGGTTTTTTTGGCGCCGATGCGGCTCGAGATGAAGCTCGTGATGAGCATGGCGAGGCCGGTGACGACCAAGTAGCTCGTGAAAAGCAGGCTGGTCTGGGTCGGAGTGGCCTTCAGGCTCTCGGCGATGGCCGGCAGAATCGGGTCGACGAGGCCGATGCCCATGAAGGCGATGACGCTGGCGAAGGCTACGGCCCAGACGGCTTTGGGCTGATGGAGAATGGATGCTCCGCCGCCGCCGTGCGGGGCGTGTGCGTTGGTGCTGTGTGCGGTGGTGCTGTGTGCGGTGGTGCCGTGTGCGGTGGTGCCGTGTGCGGTGGTGTTATGCGGGTTGGTTGGTTGGGCTGGGGCGGCCTTCGTCGATGGTGAGGCGGGGGTCGTCAGGGAGCCTTGTTCAGAGGGCCTGATAGACATGATTAGGCAGCTAGCTCCTGTACTCCGATGCGGTCGCCGATCAGGTCGGTCGCTTCGGCTAGAACGTCGAGCTGACGGCTCGACAGGTCGGCAAAGAGGGGTTCGAGGGCGACGCCGAGCCGGAAGCGCCAATCGTCGAGGGCTCGTTCGCCCTTCGGCGCGATGGCGATGAGCCAGGCGCGGGCATCCGAACTGTCGGCGATGCGCTTGATCCACTCGAGCTCGTTGAGGTTGCGCACGATCTTGGTCATCGTGGGCTGACTCACACGGCTCGCGGCCGCGAGTTCGCCGAGCCGCATGGGGCCGGCAGATGTCAGAACGCTCAGCGTTCGCCACGAGGCGGGTGAGGTGGTTTCTCCCGTGGCCTGGGCCGCGAGACGGGTAAGACGGTGGGTGACCGTGACGAGGTCACCGAGAAGTGCACTTAATTCGCTGTTCACTTGATTTATTGTATAGCCGAACTATGTATATTCCAAAACCGTTCGCTCAGCGCATACTCAGGCGAGTTTCTCGAGGTTTGCTCGCTAGTGATGTATTCTCGGCTTATGGGCCGCTGATCACTCGACACCGCGCTCTTCGACTTCAGGAGCCACGTCATGTTACTTCATCAGCCGCTCGGCGAGTGGGCGCTCGGGCACGCGTTGATGGTGCGCGGTTGCTCATCGTCAGCTCTAGCGGCTCCACCAACTGGTCGCTTGGCCCATCCGACGGGAACGCTGACGCGAGCAGCGGGCGGCTGCACCGGAACATCAAGCCCGGTAGCTGCCTACGCGCCATCTCCCTACGGGTTCAAGGCGCTCACGATGCTGCACGACCGCGGCTTTCTCAACGATGTTGAGTTCGTGGAGCAGACGGACAAGCTCTCGATCTGATGCAAGACAGATTAGCGAAAGGCAAAACAACTTGATTCTCACCGACGTTCTCAGCTTCGTGCTTCCCGCCCTGACCGTGCTCGGCATCATCACCTCCATTAGGCGTCGTCGACCCTCCTCCGTTCGTCATGGAGTCATCGGCAGCGCGCACGTCGTGTCAGTCGACACGAGAGATCGATTGGCCGACAGCCCCCAAGGCTTCTGCACGATGAACCTCGTCGTCAGTGGGCCGGGCATCCAGCCAACCGCAGTGTTATACGAACAGTCGATCTTCACCCACACATGGCCACAACCAGGAATGGAGTTGCCCTGTGTATTCGATCCTAAGAAGATCCATGACGTCGTGATCGACTGGGACGCGATTCCTGATCCTGCTGAACTCGCCCGAAAGCGGGCTTACGAGCTTCAGCAGCGTATGCGCGGTGTGGCCGTCGCGGCGACCGAGCCCATCACGAACCCGAACTCGCCAGCAGGGATAGTCGTGGCATCACTCGAACAGCTCGCCGCTCTGCGTGATCGCGGCGAAGTGAGCGAAGCGGAATATGCCGAACAGAAAGAACACATCCTCAATTCGACGCAAAGCAAAGGCTGAGCGGTGTCGGTCCTTGAACAGATTCCGTGGTGGGTATGGATCCCCGTCGGCATTGTTCTGCTGTTCTGGTGGGCGGTCACGGTAGGAACTCACCGCGCACGGCCCAAACCACTGCGCAACGGCGTTATGGGTACCGCTCGGGTCATCTCAATTAACAGCCGCGGTCACTACGAGGGCAGACGTACCGGCCAGGTCGTCATGCACCTTATCCTTCAGGGCCCCTCCGTGGCTCCGACCTCCGCGCGATATGAGGCCTCTCTCATTACAACCGTCTGGCCTGAGGTGGGGATGGACCTGCCTGCTTCCATCGATCCGACGCGTCCGACACGGTTTCGTATTCTGTGGGGCGATGTGTCGAACGGCACTGCAGGTGTGATGAGGCAGTCCTCTTCGACCGTGGGGCGCGGTTCGAGTTCGGGCGGCTCTGCGGCAATCCACGCGCCCCATCGCACTGTTATGTTGAACGGACGGCCCGTCGAGTTACCGGCGACGAGAGACGACGCGGCGAATGCTGCCCCACAAGTGTCCGCCGTCTTCACTAGCGATCTTCAGAAAAAGACGGGCGCAGACGATCTCGCCGAAATGGCCCCGCTCCTCGAGAGACTCGCAGTGCTAAGGGATCGGGGCATCCTTACTCAGACTGAGTTCGAAGCACAAAAAGTCAAGATTCTCGGCCCTTGAGCATCGACCGAGCGCTCTCGGCCGCAAACCGACTCTTCGGATTAGATGGGCTTGGGGGCCAGGTCGGCTAGGTCGTGGGTGGAGGGGGTGACGAAGGCAAAGGAGGTGAAGCCGGCGGCGGAGGCGCGGTCCAGTTGCGCTTTGGTGTTCTTGGTGCGGCGCTCGAGGCGAACGCGGGTGCCGGCGGCGATGAGTTGCGTCTTGAGGCCCACGAGCTGAGCCGGGGAGGCGGAGGGTTCGTGGAGCAGCAGCAGAGCATCCGTCGCCCCGGAGGCCTCGGCCTGCAGGAGGTCGACGATGCGCTCGAAGCCGATGGAGAAGCCGCAGGCGGCGACGTCTTGGCCGAGAAAGCGGCCGATCATGCCGTCGTAGCGCCCTCCCCCGCCGAGCGAGAACGAGAAGTCGGGGTGGGCGATTTCGAAGATGGTTCCGGTGTAGTAGCCCATTCCGCGCACGAGAAACGGGTCGAATACGAGAACTTCGGGGTCGATCACGTCAGCGAGAGCGGCGAGCTCGTCGATGAGCGCCGGATCGACGCCGTGCGGCAGCGCTTTGGTGATGGCACGCACGCCGAAGGGGTTGAACTCCATGGTGGTGACGCGGTGAAAGAAAGCGTCCAGGGCGTCGACGGCGGCGGGGGTGACTCCGCGTTCGCGCAACTCGGCCACGACGCCGTCGGTGCCCACCTTGTCGAGTTTGTCGACGGTGATCAAGACCTGCAGATGTTCGTGGGGGGCGAATCCGAACACCTCGAGCATCGCGGTGAGCAGCCGGCGGTCGTTGATACGAATGGTGCAGCCCTCGAGCCCGAGCGCGTCGAGCGTGGCGAGGGTGGCGGTGATGATCTCGGCCTCGGCGAGCTGGCTCGGCTCGCCGATGATGTCGATGTCGCACTGCACGAACTGGCGATAACGGCCCTTTTGCGGGCGCTCGGCGCGCCAGACCGGGGCGATCTGAATCGCACGGAACACGCTCGGCAACTCACCACGGTGACTGGCGTAGAACCGGGCGAGCGGAACAGTGAGGTCGAATCGCAGCCCCAGGTCGGCAAGGCTCTGCGGGTCATCCTGTTCTGCCGCCGCTGCCAGCTCGGCTGCGGGGATGGCGCGCTTGAGCACGCTGAAGCTCAGCTTCTCGTTGTCACCGCCGAGGCCCGAGTGCAGGCGCTCGATGTCTTCCATGACGGGAGTCTCGATCTCGTCGAAGCCGTGCGCGGTGTACGAGCGGCGGATGATGCCGAGCGCACGCTCGCGGGCCGCCTTCTCGGCGGGCAGAAAGTCGCGCATGCCGCGAGGCGGGGTTATTGCTTGAGCCATGCCTCAATTGTGCCAGGCCGGCGCAGGATGCTCCGCCGATCCTGACCCGAACCCGACCCTCTTCGCGCCGAGCGGAGTTTCGTCGGAGCAGGGCGGAGTTTCGTCGGAGCAGAGCGGAGTTTCGTCGGAGCCGAGCGGAGTTTCGTCGGAGCCGAGCGGAGTTTCGTCGGAGCAGAGCCTGCATGTCTGCGTATTGTCGGGATGCGCGCTCTGCTCCGACGAAACTCCCCCTCAGTCGCGGTCAGTCGTCGACGGGGAAGGCGATGATGCCGGCGTCGGCGGGGTCTGCGGCGGCCGCGGCGTCTGCGGCGGCCACGGAGCCGGCGGCGGCGGGGTCTGCGGCGGCGGCGGGGTCTGCGGCGGCGGCGGCGTCTGCAGGGGCGGCCGAGCGCTGCTGCTGCCGGGCATCCCCTGCCGCCGCTTCGGACTCGGCCTCGCGGATCTCGGTCTGCAGGTCACGAAGCGTCGAACGCAGCGCACGCTCGGCGTCGAGGCCCTGCGACTTGGCAGATGCCACGATGGCGAGCAGCAGCGGCCCGAGTTCGTCTTCAGACGACACCGGGATGCTCTGCGAAGCATCCGCGTCGAGCAACCCGATCTTCTGCGCTTTACCGAGCAGCTTGTCGGCGAGAGCAAGCGACGGCATGCCCTGCGGAATCCCGTCGAGAACGCTAGTGCGGCCGGGCTTCTCGACGGCTTTGAGGTCGTCCCAGATCGCCACCACATCGTCGGCCGTCGACAGCGACACATCACCGAAGACGTGGGGATGCCGGCTGACCATCTTCGCGGTCATCTGCGCGGCTACATCCTGAATGTCGAACTGCTCCCCCGCGGTGTGCGCGGCGAGATCGGCGTGAAAGAGCACCTGGTACAGCACGTCGCCGAGTTCTTCGAGCAGGTCTTCACGCGTGCCGGTCTCGATGGCGTCGATGAGTTCGTGCGACTCCTCGATGAGGTACTTTACGAGCGACTCGTGCGTCTGCTCCGCGTCCCACGGGCATCCACCCGGCGCCCGAAGACGGGCCGTGACAGCGATCAGTTCGTCGAGCTTCGATTCGTTGCTCACAGATCCTCCAGTTCAGACGGCCCGACAGCTGAGCGTCACGGCGTCGTGCGGCGTGCGCAGGCAAACGAATTCCACAGGGTGGCGAGCGGCCATTCTCTCCACAATCGACTGTAGCTGCCACCATGTGCGCAGAGAGACTGAGAGGATGAGCGCATGAACTTTCTGCGATCCGAGCGCAACGCGGCAGCCATCTTGCTGGTGGCTGCTGCGCTCGGTCTGGTGCTCGCGAACACGGGCATCGGCGCAGAGCTGCTGCAGATCAACGCCGCACACATCGGCTTCGCCTCGATCAACCTCGATCTCTCGGTCGAACACTGGACGAGTGACGGGCTTCTCGCGGTTTTCTTCTTCATCGTGGCCGTCGAACTCAAGCACGAGCTGGTCGCCGGGTCGCTGAACACGCCGGCGAAGGCACTGCTGCCGGCGATCGCCGCACTCGGCGGCGTCGTCGTGCCGGCCGGGGTGTTTCTGCTCTTCAACCTGGGTAGCCCGTACGCCGACGGCTGGCCGATTCCGACCGCCACCGACATCGCCTTCGCCCTGGGTGTGCTTGCCATCTTCGGTCGCGCCTTACCCACGAAGGTACGGGTCTTTCTGCTCGCCCTTGCGGTTCTCGACGACCTGGTGGCCATTCTGATCATCGCCGTGTTCTTCACGACGTCGCTCAATGTGCCCGCGCTGCTGTCGGCGGCGGTCTGTGTCGCGGTGTTCGGTGTGCTGAGCTGGATGCTCGGCCGAGGTCGGCGGGAGGGGGCATCCGGTGCCCTCACCCACCGTGGCGTTCGCATCGCCATCGGCATCGTAATGGTGCTGATCGCACTTCTTACCTGGGATCTGACCTACCAATCAGGCATTCACGCCACGATCGCCGGCGTCGCGCTCGGGCTCGTGATGTCGGCGAAGCCGGCCGCACGCACCGCCCACGCGCTGCAGCCGTGGTCGAACGCGATCGTGCTGCCGCTGTTCGCGTTCTCGGCGGCGCTGGTGGCGATTCCGTCGGTCGGAATCGGCGAGTTGAGCCCGGCGTTCTGGGGCATTCTGGTGGCGCTGCCGGTCGGCAAACTGGTCGGTATCACCGTGGCGGGCTGGCTCGGCAGCCGATTCGTGGGCAAGCGCGCGCCTGCGTCGAGCGTGCTGTCGTTGCCCGATCTGGTGATGATCGGCGGGCTCGGCGGCATCGGATTCACGGTCTCGCTCTTGATGAACGAACTGGCGTTCAAGGGCTTCGACGAGGTGATCGACGAGGGCACGCTGGCCGTGCTGTTGGGCTCGGCGGTGTCGATCGTGGTGGCGTCGGTGCTGGTGGCCCAGCGGTCACGGGCATACCGGCAGGCGACGGATGCCCGGGGCGAGCCTGGGGCGAATGGCGGCACCGGTACGACCGACGCCCACACCAGCGGCGGCACCGGCACCGGCGCCCATACCCGCCGCGACGCCGACAGCAGCGGCGCCCGTGCCCGCAGCGACCCCGACCTCGAGCTCGACGCCGAACCGGCAGACTCCCCCTTCGCCGACTGACTAGTCGAACGACCCCGACACCCGACACCCGACGCCGTCAGCCGCAACCGGACGCGCACTGGCCTTAGCCTGCGGCGCGCGGCGGCACTTACACGGCGGCGTCTGCTCCCGCGATCTTCTGCTCCAGCACCGCGCGCTCGGCGGCGTTGCCGCACAACTCCACGGCACGCGCCCATTCCGCGCGTGCCTCGAGTGTGCGCCCGAGTCGCCACAGCAGCTCTCCCCGCACGGCGGGAAGCAGGTGCGATCCACCCAGTTCGCCGCGCACAACCAGCTCATCGACGATAGCGAGTGCATCCGCAGGCCCCGACGCCATCGCCACGGCCACAGCGCGGTTGAGGTCGATGATCGGTGACGGCGAGAGGTGGCCGAGAGCCTCATAGAGAACGACGATGCGCTGCCAATCTGTCTCGGCCACCGAGGGCGCGACGGCGTGGCACTCGGCGATCGAGGCCTGTAGGCCGTAGGCGCCCAGCCCTCGGCCGGCGGCGACGGCATGGGCGAGAGCGGCCTGCCCGCGCCGGATTGCGGCGTGATCCCACAGCCGCCTGTCTTGGTCTTCGAGGAGAATAACGCGTCCATCGTCGCCCTGCCGCGCCGGAAACCGTGCCGCGGTGAGTTCGAGCAGAGCGAGCAGCCCGAACACCTCGGGCTCGGGCTGCAGCGCGACGAGCGAACGGGCCAGACGCCGCGCCTCGGCCGCCAGGTCGGCGCGCATCACGTCGCTGCCGCTCGAAGCCGATGATCCCTCGGTGAAGATGAGGTAGACCACGTGCAACACCGATCCGAGGCGCGCGGGGCGTTCGTCGGGCTCGGGCACAGCGAAGGGCACTCGCGCCGCAGACAGAGTCTTCTTGGCGCGGGTGATGCGCGCCTGGATCGTGGCCACCGGCACCAGAAACGCTTGAGCGATCTCTTCGGTGGTGAGCCCGCCGATCATCCGGAGTGTGAGCGCGATGCGCGCCTCTTTCGAGAGCAACGGGTGACACGACACGAACATGAGGGCGAGCACGTCGTCATCGATTGCGTGGGGGTCGAAGAGCGCGTCGGGCCCCGGCGTGGCCTCGTCGAGGCCGCGCGCGAGCAAAGCGTATCTCTCGTCACGCGCGCCACGGCGGCGAAAGGCGTCGATGGCGCGGCGCCGGCCCGTCGTGAGCAGCCAGCCGGTGGGTTCGGCCGGAACACCGTCGACGGCCCAGGAGACGAGCGCTTCGGCGACCGCCTCCTGGGCAAGATCTTCGGCGAGCGAGAAGTCTCCCGTATAACGCGCCAGTGCCCCGACGATGCGCGCAGATTCCCTGCGCCACACCGCCTCTACGGCACTGCGAGCGTCAGAGCTGCCCGGTCTGCTCACGCCAGGCGCGCTCCTTCTGCACCCATTCGTTGTCTTGCGGAAATTCGTCGATCTGCGTCACCCGGCGGATCTCGGTTTTGCTCCCGCTCACCATCGGCGCCCGCTTGGCCCACTCGACGGCCTCCTGAATCGAAGCGACGTCGAGCACGTAATAGCCGTTGAACAGCTCTTTCGTCTCGCCGTACGGCCCGTCGGTCACCACCGGGATCTCACCGCTGAAGTCGACAACGACGCCCTCATTCGGGTCGTCGAGGCCTTCCGCGGCGAGCAGCACGCCCGCCCGGATCAGTTCGTCGTTGAAGCGCCCGATCGAATCGACCATCTCGGCGAAATCGGTGTTCATCATCGCTGCAAGCGATTCGTCGGTTGCTCGCCAGATCAGCATGTACTTCGGCATGGTGCTTCCTGTCTTTCTGTTTCAGTGCTGCAAGGTCGCCAGTCGACCTTCTCATCTACAGGTCGAACAGCGCGAGCAGAAATCGACACGCTTCGAAAAAAGGTCGAGCGAGTGACGGGTAGCGTTGACGGGTGACCGCCCCCACCTCCCCCGCCGCCGGCTCTCCGCCCGCACGCTCGGGCGGTGCCGCGCCACGCGGCCCCGCGACGCTCTGGCCGGTCGGCATCGTCATCGCCGGGCTCGCCTGCCAAGAGGTGGGCGCCTCGTTCGCTGTTGTGCTGTTTCCGCTGGTCGGAGCGCTTGGCATGGTCACGCTGCGTCTGGTGTTCTCGGCGATCATCCTGCTCATCATCGCCCGCCCGAAACTGCGCGGGCACTCGCGCGGCGACTGGATGACCGTGGTGGGGTTCGGCGTCGTACTCGCCACGATGAACATGCTGTTCTATGAAGCGCTCGCCAGGCTGCCGCTCGGAACGACCGTCACAATCGAGGTTCTGGGTCCGCTGGTCTTGTCGGTCGCAGTGAGCCGACGTGCGTCGAGCTGGCTCTGGGCGGTGCTCGCGTTCGCCGGCGTGGTGCTGCTGAGTCAGGGCGGTGCGGATGCTCTCGACCCCGTCGGCGTCGCGTTCGCTGCTGGCGCCGGCGCCGCGTGGGCCGGCTACATTCTGCTGTCGTCGAGGTCGGGGCGGCGGTTCGCAAAGCTCGATGGAATCGCCCTCGCGATGGCGGTCGCGGCGGTGGTATCGCTGCCGTTCGGGGTCGGCTCGGCGGGGGGATCGATCATCCAGCCGTCCGCGCTGCTGCTCGGGTTGGCCGTGGCCGTGCTGTCGTCGACGATTCCGTATGCGTTCGAGCTGATCGCCCTGCGCCGGCTGCCGGAGGCGGCGTTCTCGATTTTGATGAGCCTCGCGCCGGCGATCGCGGCGCTGGCCGGGCTCGTGATTCTGGGGCAGCAGCTGACCTGGGTGGAGGGTGTGGCGATCGTGCTGGTGATTGCGGCGAGCATCGGCGCGGTGCGTGCGGCCTCCGTGCGGGCGCGGCAGGAGGTGGCGCAGGGCGTCGCTTAGGCGACCCGGTTACGCGCTCCAGCCCGACTGCAGGGCTGAGCCGAAGGCGATGAGCGCACGATACTGCTGCAACCACATCTCGTGTTTTTGCGGACCCCGGTGCCACACGAGCCGCCGCTTCTCTACCTCGGGCCAGAGCGAATCCAGGTCTGCGCGCCAGCACTCGAGGTCGACCCAGCATCTGCCCGAGCGCGTTCGATAGAGGGTTGCGACGACGTTCTCAGAGCCGATGGGGCCGACGACGGCCATCTGGTCTTCTTCGAGCACCTCCGCGTCTGCGAACAGCCGGGCATCGCCGGCAATTCGTGCGTCGCCGCCGACCGCGGCGAAACCTCCGACCCGCGCATCACCCCGAACCCAGCAGGCTCCGCCAACACGTGCGTCGTCTCCCACGGTCGCGTCGCCGCAGATCTGACACGAGCCGCTGATTCGGGCGCGACCTTCGACGGTCGCGGTGCCGTGAACCGTCGCCCATTCGCCGATGTGAGCCTGGTCGCGGATGCGCGCATCACCCGAGATCTGCACGTCGTCACCCACCGCACTCGCCCCCGAGACAACGGCACGTTCACCGATCTCGGCACGACCCGAAACGATCGCTTCGTCAGCGATCAGCGCCCGGCCTGTCAGAACCGCGTCGCCGAGAAGCATCGCGTTGTCGGCTACCCACGCTTCGCCCGAGAGGCGCGGGCGCCCGTCGGGCGTAGTTGCTCCTTCGAGCCACCCGCCGAGGTCGCCCGCACGCACCGAACTCCTGATGCTCGTCAGGGCACGAACGCGATGCAAGAGAACGCCGTTAGCTGCGCGTCGCGAGTACTCGCTCAGTTCGTAGGTGGGCTGCTGCGAATTCATATGGTTTCTTGCCGTGGACGATGTTTACTCGAGAGTTTATCACCTTATTCAAGCGGCAAGGAGTGGGCGGGGTCAGGCCGAGGCGGAAGGGTTCAGGCCGAGGCGGAAGGGTTCAGGCCGAGGCGGCAGCAGCGTCGGCGGCTGGCGAGGCAGCAGCGGCGGCCGGCGGCGGGAAGATGGCGGCGAGCAGGTTCTCGACCCAGGAGATGAGTTCGGCATCCGGCAGCGGGGAACCGTTCACGACCGGCATGGGCACCGAAAGCGCCGACGCGGCGGCGAGATACTTCGCCGACGGGTACATGCGGCGCAGCCGCACCTGCACCGAGTCGGGCAGGTTCGCGGGCGCGACACGCAGGTTAGAACCCATGGCCACCACCTCGGAGAGCCCGGTGCGCTGGGCGAGCCGGCGCAGCTTCGACACCGTGATGAGGTTCGTGACCTGCTCGGGCGGTTCGCCGTAACGATCGATCAGCTCTTCGAGAACCTGGTCGATCTGGCCCTCGGGCGAGGCGGGAGACGTGGCAGACGAGAGCTTCTGGTAGGCCTCGAGCCGCAAACGCTCGCTGTCGACATAGTCCTCGGGAATGTGGGCGTCGACGGGCAGTTCGAGCCGCAGCTCGGTCTGCCCCTCGGCTACATCGCCGCGGAACGTCGACACAGCCTCGCCGATCATGCGCAGGTAGAGATCGAACCCGACGCCCGCGATGTGGCCGGACTGCTCGCCGCCGAGCAGATTGCCGGCGCCGCGGATCTCGAGGTCTTTCAGCGCGACCTGCATGCCCGAGCCGAGCTCGTTGTTCGCAGCGATCGTCGAAAGCCGGTCGTGCGCGGTCTCGCTGAGCGGCTTGCCCTCGTCGTACAAGAAGTAGGCGTACGCACGCTCTCGCCCCCGGCCGACGCGACCCCGCAACTGGTGCAGCTGCGACAGGCCGTACTTGTCGGCACGGTCGATGATGAGCGTGTTGGCGTTCGGAATGTCGAGTCCGGTTTCGATGATCGTGGTCGACACGAGTACGTCGAACTTGCGCTCCCAGAAGTCGACGATGACCTGTTCGAGCACGTGCTCGGGCAGTTGGCCGTGAGCAACAGCGATGCGGGCATCCGGAACCAGCTCGGCGATGTGCGCGGCGACCCGGTTGATGGATTGCACGCGGTTGTGCACGAAAAACACCTGGCCCTCGCGCAGCATTTCGCGGTGAATTGCCGCGGCGATCTGGCGGTCGGAGTTCGGGCCGACGTAGGTGAGAATCGGGTGCCGGTCTTCGGGCGGGGTCGCGAGGGTCGACATCTCGCGGATGCCCGTGACGGCCATTTCGAGCGTGCGCGGGATGGGCGTGGCGCTCATCGACAGAATGTCGACGTTGGTCTTGAGTTTCTTGAGCTTGTCTTTGTGCTCGACCCCGAAGCGCTGCTCTTCGTCGATGATGACGAGCCCGAGGTCTTTGAACGCAAGCGATTCGGTGAGAATGCGGTGGGTGCCGATGACCATGTCGACGGTGCCGTCGGCCAGACCTTTGACGGTTTCGCGCACCTCTTTGTCGGTCTGAAACCGAGACATGGCGCGGGTGTGCACCGGGAACCCGGCGAAGCGCCCGCTGAACGTCTCGAGGTGCTGGCGCACGAGCAGAGTGGTCGGCACGAGCATGGCGACCTGTTTGCCTTCTTGAATGGCCTTGAAGGCGGCCCGCACCGCGACCTCGGTCTTGCCGAAGCCGACGTCGCCGGCGAGCAGGCGGTCCATGGGGATGGGCCGTTCCATGTCGGCCTTGACCTCGTCGATGGTGGTGAGCTGATCGGGGGTCTCGGCGAACGGGAACGCCTCTTCGAGCTCTCGCTGCCAGGGCGTGTCGGGGCCGAACGCGTAGCCCTTCGACGCCATGCGCGCGCTGTACAGCTTCACCAGTTCGACCGCGATGTCGCGCACGGCTTTACGGGCCTTCGACTTGGCGCTCGACCAGTCGCTGCCGCCCATCTTCGACAGGGCGGGCGCTTCTCCCCCGACGTAGCGGGTGAGAAGATCGAGCTGGTCGGTGGGCACGTAGAGTTTGTCGCCCGGGTAGCCGCGCTTCGACGGCGCGTATTCGAGGGCCAGGTATTCGCGCGTCGTCTTGACCGGGTTGCGGCCGCCGCTGGAGACCTCGCGCTGGGTGAGTTCGATGAACTTGCCGATGCCGTGGGTCTGATGCACGACGATGTCGCCGGGCTTCAGCTGTAAGGGGTCGACGACGTTCTTGCGGCGGGTCGCCAGCTTCTTGACCTGGCGGGCGTCGTAACCGGCGCTGCGGCCGTAGAACTCAGACTCGCTGACGAGGGCGAGTTTCGCCTCGGGCAGCTCGAATCCGCTCTCGACGGTCGCTTTGACGAGGTAGGCGATGCCGGGCTCAGGGTTCGCCGGAAAGTCGTCGACGATTCGGGCGGCCAGCTCGCGGCCGGCCAGAACGTCGGCGGCGCGCTCGACGAGTCCGTTTCCGGCGGCGACCACCGCGACGCTCCAGCCGTCGTGCAGGCGGGCGGCGACGTGCTCGAGGGCACCGTCGACGTTGCCCTGAAAGCTGGGTACGGCATCGGCCGCGATGCGCACGTAGTGTGCGTCAGTGTCGACGATGGCTTGCAAATGTTCGTCGACGGATGCTGTACCGCTGTCGAACGTACTGAGGGTCCACCACGGGCGGTTCACCCCGGCGGCGAACTTGAGGTCGGTGAGGGTGATGAACTCCCCCGATGCCAGGTCGATGGGCGCCTCGGCGCCGACGGTCGCGGCGCTCCAGGCGGCGGCGAGAAACTCGCGGTTCGTCTCAGAGAGGCTCACGGCGCGGCTCGCGACTCGTTCGGGCGAGATCACCGCGATGGCGGCACCCTCGGGCAGATAGTGGGTGACGGTGACGAGGCGATCGAGCAGGGCCGGAGCCAGACTCTCCATGCCTTCGACCGGGATGCCCTGGCCGATCTTCTCGAGCAGGCCGGCGAGACTCGGAAACTCGTGCTGCATCTCGCGGGCACGCTGGCGCACCGATTCGCTGAGCAGCAGTTCGCGGCTCGGCGGCAGCTCGACCAGCTCGAGGCCGGGGCCGCTGCTGGCGCTGCCGCTGCTGGCGCCGCTGCCGTGTCCGCTCGTCGAGTCGTCGATGGAGCGCTGATCTGCGACCGAGAAGAGCTTGAGCTCTTCGATCTCGTCGCCGAAGAAGTCGACACGCACCGGATGCTCGGACACGGCCGGAAAGACGTCGAGAATGCCGCCGCGCACGGCGAACTCCCCCCGCCGGGTCACCATGTCGACGCGCGAGTAGGCCAGGTCCACCAGATCGGCGGTGAGGCGGGCGAGGTCGTAACCGCGGCCGCCGCGCACGAGGCGAACCGGTTCGTGCTCGGTGAGGTTGTCGGCGAGCGGCTGAAGTGCGGCACGCACCGAGGCGACCACGATGAGCGGGCGGGGGCGGGAGGGTGCTGCGGCGGATGCGGAAGCGCCCACGGAGGTCGCGGGCCGCGTCGTGGCGGCAGAGTTAGCGGGCCGCGTCGCCGACGAGGCGCTGGATTCGACCGACGTGCTGGACTTCTTGGCGCGCTTCGGGGCGACGGGCGGCGACCACTGCGGCGGGAGACCGGCCGCATCCGCTGCTGCCGTCTCGGCAGACCAGGCGGCGAGGCGGCGAAGAGCCGCGATGCGCTTGCCCACGATCTCGGCGCTGGGGCTCAGTCGTTCGTGCGGAAGGGTCTCCCACGCGGGAAACTCGAGCACCTCGGCCTCGGGCGCGAGCGCTGCGAGGCCGGCGCGCATGGTCTCGGAGTCGCGCCCGGTGGCGGTGACGACGAGCAGAACCTGCGGCAGACCCTTCTCGGCGCGGCGGCCGAGCAGGCCCGAGAGCAGCGGGGCACGCAGCCCGTCGGTAAGCGAGAAGTCGGCGTCGCGACCCGACTCATCGAGGGCGCGCTCGAACGTCGAGGCGCGCGAAAGCGCAGCGATTAAGCCCTGAAGGATCACCACGCAAGTCTACGGGCACCCTCCGACACGCTCGCCCGTCAGGCACCCCGGCACTCGCGCGCGCCGCCCACGCTCGACACGAACCCGCCGAGGCACCCGGCGAAGTGCAAACGTAGGAGATTTCGACACGGTGAAGGCTATGCGGCCCCACGGTGACGAAATCCCCTACGTGTTGCCGGAGGGTGTGGGCGGAAGAGGCGCGGGCGCGCCAGGGCTGTTACGCGGAGGGCGGCGGGGCGTGGAAGCGCTGCTGGGCCGCGGTGAGGCCGTCGGTTGCGATGAGCTCGACCGCATCGGCCGCGTCGGCGAGCAGGTTCGGCAGGGCGGCGCGCTCGGTGGGGGTGAAGTCGCGCAGCACGAAGTCTGCCGCGCTCTGGCGGCCGGGCGGGCGACCGATGCCCACACGAACCCGCGCGAAGTCGGACGTACCAGTGGCGGCAGCGATGTCACGAATTCCGTTGTGTCCGCCGTGCCCCCCGCCGAACTTCAGGCGCAGGGTGTCGAACGGAATGTCGAGCTCGTCGTGCACCACGATGAGGTGCGACGGCGAGGCGTCGTAGTACGACAGCAGCGCGGCGACGGGTCCGCCGGAGTTGTTCATGTAGCTGTTCGGCTTGGCCAGCACGAATCGCGGCCCACCGGGCGTCGCCCGACCCGTGGCGACGCGGGCATTCACGCGGCCCGCCCCCGACGAGAACGAGGCCGAGAGCCGCGAGGCGAGCTCGTCGAGCACCATCTGCCCCACGTTGTGCCGATTTCCGGCGTACTCCGGCCCAGGGTTGCCGAGCCCCACCACCAGCCACAGGTCGTCGCCCGCCACCGTAGATCTCCTTGCTTGCAGCATCCATTTTGCACAAAAGCACCGAAACGGCGAAGTATCGGTGCTTTTGCGCAAAGTCGACGGCGTGAGCCGCCGAGAGGTGGGTTACGCGGGGGTCGGAGCGTCGGTGGTCGACGCGTCGCCGGCCGACAGGCTGTCGCCGAGGTCTTGCTCTTCGGGCACAGACACAGCCACGATGAGCTGGTCTTCGTCGCCGACGAGAACGGCGCCTTCGGGCAGCGTGATGTCTTTCGCCAGAATTTGGGTGCCGGCCTCGGCGCCCTCGATGTTGACGATGACGCGGGTCGGGATGTTCGTGGCGAGCACCTCGAGCAGCAGCGAGAACGTGTCGAGGTCGGCGGTGGTACCGGAGACCGGCTCACCTTCGACGTGCACGGTGACCTCGACCTGAACGCGCTCACCGGCGCGCACGACGATGAGGTCGAGGTGCTCGATGATCTGGCGTACGGGGTCTTTCTGAACGTCTTTCACCAGCGCGAGCTGCTGCTTGCCGTCGATGTCGAGCTCGAGCAGAGCGTTCGACTTACGGATGAGCAGGAACACTTCGTGGCCCGGAAGGCTCACGTGCTGCGGCTCTGCACCGTGGCCGTAGATCACGGCCGGAATCTTGCCGGCGGCACGCAGCTTGCGCGCCGCGCCCTTGCCGAACTGGGTGCGTTGTTCGGCAACGATCTTGTTGTCGTCGTCAGTCATGGGTTTTCTCCTCTGGAATGGTGTTCAACTCGAACGCGTCTGCGTGAGGAAGAGCCAGGTTCAGAAACCCAAATTGCTTCGTCCGCCGCGTCGATTACGGATGCCGGGCATCCCTCGCCGAAGTCAGTGGCCAAGCCTACTACACACCGAGCAGTAACGCGTACACGCCCATGCTGATCGCGTAGAGCACCGCGATGATGAGGTACCCGTAGACGTTGCGCCGCACCCCGGCCCCGGGCTTGTGCCACCAGTCGAAGACCTTGAAGATCCAGGGCGCGACCAGCCAGCCCAGCAGCTGTGTGCTCACCACGTTTCCGATGAACAGGCTGGCCCAGAACGGTATTCCGCCCAGCAGCGGATTGCCGATGAACACGCTGAAGAGAAACACGATCGGGTACAGCACGAGCAGCACGAGCAGGTTGTCTTTGAAGATGGTGGCGCGGCTCTGCCGCCCCGGCTCCCAGAACCCGAAGCCGTAACTCGACTTCGACACGCGCACATTCGAGTTGTACGCCTCACCCTCTTTCAGCAGCTTCGCCCGCTGCGGCGAGTTCTGCCAGGCCTCGAGGTGCTCGTCGGTGTCGAACGTCAGGATGACCGTCCAGTCTTCTTGCACACCGGGAGTCGGCCGCTCGATCTTGTGCCCGACGAACCCGGTATAACTCGACTCCGCGGCGGAGATCTTGCGCTGCCAGGCGAGAAAAGCATCCTCACCGCCCGGCTCGACGTGACTGGTCACGATGATCGAGGCGGCCTTGTTCGTCGAGGAGTCTTCGGTGACGAGGTGAATGTCTTCTTGACCGACGAAGTGACCCTTGATCTGGTCGATGAAGGATGCCCGTTCCGCACTCTGCAGCCAGGTGCGAGCCGCCTCGGCGTTGACGAACCGCTGGATGAGCACCCAGTCGTCTTGCGTCGGCGGAGACGGTTCGATGACCTTACGGTCGATGAAACCCGGCCAGGTGGCCATGACCACGCCGAGCCGCTTCTGCCAGTCGCGATACAGGTCGTCGCTCTCGGGAATGACCCGTCGCTCGATGATGAGCGAAACCGGGCCCCCCGAGGTCGGTGTGGCGGAATCCGGACTCATCGTGGTCACGGCGTACTACGCGGTCGCGAAGGTCGACTCGACGGTGATCGACTTCTGGTAGGCCTTCTCGCCCATGATCCAGGTCTGGTCGACGGCGCGCTCGTCGCCCACGATCATGATGCCGAACAGCATGTTCGCCGCGTCGTCGACCGTGACGGGGTCGCCGCCGTCGGCGATGAGCTGCGAGTGCCAGTCGGCGCCCGCGGGGCCGGCCGTCCAGTCGAGGGCGACGAAGTCAGCCTCTTTACCCACCTCGAAGCTACCGACCTTGTCGTCGATGTAGAGGCCCTCGGCACCGCCCAGGGTGATCGACCAGAAAGCTCGGTAGGCCGAGAGCTTGTTTCGCTCGGACTGCGCCACATCCATGCGCGACGGATCGATGCTGCCGTCGAGGATGGTGTTGTTGATCATGCCGACCTTGTAGGCACCGTCGAGCACCGCGAGCATGCCGAAACGGTTGCCGCCACCCATATCGGTTCCGAATGACATGCGGATACGGGCATCCGGATCGGTCGCCTTGCCGAGGCGGAACAGCCCGCTGCCGAGGAACAGGTTGGAGTGCGGGCAGAACGTGACCGAGGCGTCTTTATCATGGATGCGCTGGAACTCGTCGTCGGAGAGCCAGACGCCGTGCCCGCCCGAGAACTTGGGGCCGACCAGGTTGTACTTCTCGTACACGCCGAGGTAGTCGTCGCACTCGGGGTGCAGGGCGAGCACGCCTCGGATCTCGTGCGGGTTCTCGGAGATATGCGTGTTCACCCAGGTGTCGGGGTATTCCTTCTTGAGCTGCTCGCACTTCTCCATTTGCTCGGGACTCGAGCCGAAGGCGAAGCGCGGCGTGATCGCGTAGAGGTTGCGGCCCACGTTGTGGTACTTCTCGATGAGGATCTTGCTGTTCTCGTAGAAGCTTTCGGGGGTGTCGGCGAAGTACTCCGGAGCGTTCTGGTCGATGCCCGTGAGGCCGCCGATGATGCGCATTTTGCGGCGGGTCGCCTCTTCGAAGAGCTCTTCGGTACAGACCGGGGCCGTGCTCGTGAACACCTGAGCGGTGGTCGTGCCCGACGAGAGCAGATTGTTGAAGAAGCGCGTGGCGCCGTCTTTGGCGTAGTCGCGGTCGGCGTAGCGGGCCTCTTCGGGAAAAACCCACTTCTGCAGCCACGGCAGCAGCTGCAGGCCGTAGGCGCCGAGCACGCGGGTCTGCGGAAAGTGGATGTGCCCGTCGATGAAGCCGGGCGTGATGATGCGGTGCTCGATGTGCGTAGTCGGGACGTCGCCGTACTGCGCGCTCAACTCGGTGTAGGGGCCGAAAGCGGTGATGATGCCGTCTTCGACGACGAGCAGACCGTCTGCCACGAAGCGGGCCGAGGCTTCTTCGTCACCGACGTGCTTCCACGGGTCGTCGACGAAGTCGAAAAAGGTTCCTCGGATGGCGTGAGTGGTCACAGATCAGTCCTTCGCTCGATTTCAGATGAAGGGTTGAAATCTGGCACCCCTTCACGATGTTAGTGGGCCGAAGTGCCCACAAATACCCCTCGTTCGGGTCTGGCCTTTTCGTCGCTGCGGGTGCGGAGAGGATGCCCGGGGCAGACGTCACGACGCCGTCGTCAGAGGCGAACCGCTACGCTGGATTCGACGTACTCAGGAGGAAAAAATTGGCTGAAACAAGCGAAGCGACGGCGAACATCGGTGTTGTCGGATTAGCGGTGATGGGCTCAAACCTAGCGCGAAACCTGGCGAGCCGCGAAGGAAACACGGTAGCGGTGTACAACCGGTCGCCAGAACGCACCCAGTTGCTGACCGACGAGCATCCGGAGGCCGGATTCGTCGCCTCCGAGAAGATCGAAGACTTCGTCGCCTCGCTTCAGAAACCGCGCACCGCGATCATCATGGTGCAGGCCGGTAAGGGCACCGACGCCGTCATCTCGCAGCTCGCCGACCTGTTCGAAGAGGGCGACATCATCGTCGACGGCGGCAACGCGCTGTTCACCGACACGATCCGCCGTGAAGAGGCCGTGACGGCCAAGGGCATCCACTTCGTGGGCACCGGAATCTCGGGCGGCGAAGAGGGCGCTCTGAAGGGCCCGTCGATCATGCCCGGCGGCTCGAACGAGTCGTACGAGACGCTCGGCCCGATTCTCGAGTCGATCGCGGCGGTCGCCGAGGGCGAGCCGTGCGTGACGCACGTCGGCACCGGCGGCGCGGGTCACTTCGTGAAGATGATCCACAACGGCATCGAGTACGCCGACATGCAGCTCATCGCCGAGTCGTACGACCTGCTCACCAAGATCGGCGGGCTGACGCCGGCCGCCGCGGCCGACGTGTTCACCGAGTGGAACTCGGGCGACCTCGAGTCGTACCTCATCGAGATCACGGCCGAGGTGCTGAAGCAGGTCGACGCCAAGACGGGCAAGCCGTTCGTCGACATCGTGCTCGACCAGGCGGGCTCGAAGGGCACCGGCGTCTGGACCGTGCAGAACGCCCTCGATCTGGGCGTTCCGGTCGGCGGTATCGCCGAGGCCGTGTTCGCCCGTGCCGTGTCTTCGCACCCCGAGCAGCGCGAGGCGGCTCAGGCCGTCATCGCGTCGCGCCCGACGCCGGTCGAGGTCGGTTCGTCGTTCAGTGACGACGTGAACGCGGCGCTCTACGCCTCGAAGGTCGTCGCCTATGCGCAGGGCTTCGACGCCATCATCGCGGGCGCCGAGAAGTACGGGTGGGACATCAATAAGGGCAACATCGCCAAGATCTGGCGCGGCGGCTGCATCATTCGCGCCCAGTTCTTGAACCGCATCGTCGAGGCGTACGACAAGAATCCCGGCCTCAAGACCCTGCTCGCCGACCCGTACTTCGCCTCGGCGGTTGCCAATGGTGAGGCGGCGTGGCGGCGTATCGTCTCGACGGCAGCGCTGTCGGGCATCCCGGTTCCCGGCTTCAGCTCGGCACTGAGCTACTACGACTCGCTCGCAGAGAAGCGGCTTCCCGCTTCGCTGGTGCAGGCGCAGCGCGACTTCTTCGGAGCGCACACGTACAAGCGGGTCGACATGCCGGGCACGTTCCACACGCTGTGGTCGGGCGACCGTAGCGAGATCGAGTCAGAGGGCAGCTCGCACTGATGGCTTCTGACGCTCGCACTGACGCAGGCGCAGGCACAGGCACTGGCACTGACGCAGGCACAGTCACCGCCGCCGACGGCGCGCCAGAAGAGGCCCAGCGGCCGGTCGCGTTGGTCACCGGCACGTCGACGGGAATCGGGCTCGCCACGGCGGTCGCCGCCGCGCAAGCGGGTTTTCAGGTCGTCGCCACCGTGCGGCGAGCTGGAAGCGAGGCCGAACTGCTCACCACTGCAGAGGCGTACGGCGTCGCTGACCGCGTGGCGGTACGGATGCTCGACACGACCGATGCGGCAGCCGCCGAGTCGCTCGTGAACGACGTGGCTGCGCAGTACGGCCGGCTCGATGCCGTTGTGAACAACGCGGGCTCAGGTCACGTCGGCACCGTCGAAGAAGATTCCCTCGACGCGATCCGCGCCGTCATGGAGGTCAACTACTTCGGGGTCGTGAACGTGACCAAGGCCGCGATGGCTCACCTGCGGGCATCCAGTGGCTCGGTCGTCACCGTGTCGAGTGTGGGCGGCGTGGTCGGGCAGCCGTTCAACGAGGCGTACTGCGCCGCCAAGTTCGCCGTCGAGGGAATGATGGAGTCGCTGCATCCGGTCGCCGCGGCGGTAGGCGTGCGTGTCGTCATCGTGGAGCCGGGGCCGGTTGCAACGAGTTTTGTCGACAACGTGGGTGTGGGCGAGAGTGCGGTGCGGGCATCCGGGCCGTACGGTGAGGCGTTCGACCACTACATCGAGCGCACGCGGGGCGCCTTTGCGAACGCGCAAGAAGCACAGGGCGTGGCCGACGTCATCGTGGGAGCGCTGATCGGCGACGACGTTCCGCTGCGGCTGCAGTCGTCTGACGCCGCGACGGCGTTTGCGGGTATGAAGTTGCGCGACCTCGACGGCAGCGTCGTGACGGGCGCCACGGCGGGCTGGGTGGTCTGATGACGGGGCCCGGAGGCGCGGTGACGGCGCGGCCGGGTTGCTCGACGCCAAGATGGCAGGCGCTGACGGGGCGGGCGCCGACGGGTTGGGCGCCGAGCGACTGATGGCCGAATACTACGACGAGCCCGAGTTGGCCGGCTACGAGCCCCACGAACCGCGTGGGGCCCGTAGCCCGCGTCGCCAGCGCACCATGCAGATCGTGGTGCTGCTCGGAATCGTCGCGCTGGTGCTGCCGGGCATCCTCACCACGTACAGCCTCGCGAAGTCGACGGCGCAGGCGGCGTGCGCGGCCACAGTGGCGCAGCTCTCGCGCACTGTCACGGCGTCGGGCTCACGCGTGCAGTTCGAGTTCTTCGGGCCGGGCGGCGTGGGCTGGCAGTGCTACACGGTGGGGGCGTACGGGGGCGACCGGATGCCCGTGGCGATGCTCGGGCTCATTCCGAGTTACCCGGCTCCCGTTCCGGCCGAGGCGCCGGCCCTCGACAGCTGACGCTGCCTCTGCCTCTGCCGTTGCCGTTGCCGTTGCCGTTGCGAGCGCGACACTTTCGGACGAGAGCGACCGCCGCGGCGCCTCATCTCGTCCGCAAACATCGCTCTCGCGAGCGGGCGCGAGGCGCGGGCTAGAGGCCCAGGCGCACCTTCACCTCGTGGGCGGAGGGGTTCGTGGCGCTCGAGCCGTCGGGAAACAGCACGGTGGGCACGGTCTGGTTGCCGCCGTTGAGCGATTCGACGAGGGCTGCAGTGCCTTCGACCTCTTCGATGTTCACCTCGGTGTAGGCGATGCCGTCTTTGTCGAGCTGCTTCTTGAGGCGGTTGCAGTATCCGCACCACGAGGTGGAGAACATCGTGATGGATTCGGCCGCAGGCACGAAGTCGGTGGTAGTCGTCATATCCACATCAACCTGACTCAGAACCGAATCATTCCGAAAGCTCGCTCAGGCGTCGCCGTCGAACATGGAGGTGACCGAGCCGTCGTCGAAGACCTCGTGAATGGCGCGGGCGAGCAGGGGCGCGATCGGCAGGATCGTGAGCGACGGAAAGCGCTTCTCGGCCGGGATGGGCAGCGTGTCTGTCACGACCACCGAGTCGATGAAGTCGCTCTGCAGAATCTCGCTGGCGGGGTCGGAGAACACGGCGTGCGTGGCCGCCACGATGACGCCCTTCGCCCCCGCGTTCTTCAGCGCCTCCGACGCGGCGACGATCGTGCGGCCCGTGTCGATGAGGTCGTCGACCAGCAGGCACCAGCGCCCGCTCACGTCACCGACGATCTCGTGCACCGAGACCTGGTTCGGCACCAGGGGGTCGCGGCGCTTGTGGATGATCGCCAGCGGTGTTCCGAGCTTGTCACTCCACACGTCGGCGACCCGTACGCGACCCATGTCGGGAGAGACGACCGTGAGCTCGGCCATGTCGTACGTCGCTCGTACGTGCTCCATGAGCACGGGCATCGCAAACAAGTGGTCGACCGGGCCGTCGAAGAACCCCTGGATCTGCGGGGCGTGCAGGTCGACCGACATGATGCGGTCGGCGCCGGCCGCTTTGAACAGGTCGGCCACGAGGCGCGCCGAGATCGGCTCACGGCCGCGGTGCTTCTTGTCTTGCCGGGCGTAGGGGTAGAACGGCGCCACGACGGTGATTCGCTTCGCCGAAGCGCGCTTCAGAGCATCTACCATGATGAGCTGCTCCATGAGCCACTCGTTGATGGGCGTCGAGTGCGACTGGATGACGAACACGTCGCTGCCGCGCACACTGTCGTCGAAACGAACGTAGAGTTCGCCGTTCGCGAAGGTGTGGGAGGTGGATCCGATGAGGGTGGTGTCGAGTTCTGCGGCGATGGCCTCAGCCAGTTCAGGGTGTGCCCGGCCGGTTGCGAGAACCAGGTGCTTTTCGCCGTTCGAGGTGATCTCTGACACTTATTCTCCGGTTCGTTCGGCGGGCTGTTCTGCTGACGCCTCGACGGCGTTCTGTGGGGCCAAGGCAGCCTGCGCCGCCACGTCGGCAGCGCTGCCGGCGCGATGGGTCGCAACCCACCCTTCGAGGTTTCTCTGCGGAGCGACGTTCATGGCGAGCGAACCCGCCGGCACGTCTTTGCGCACCACTGTTCCGGCGCCGCTGTATGCTCCGTCGCCAATTCTAACGGGCGCGACGAACACGTTGTGCGAGCCGAGGCGCACGTTCGAGCCGATCTCGGTCTCGCTCTTGGTGACGCCGTTGTAGTTCGCGAAAATCGAGCCGGCGCCGATGTTCGAATCGACGCCGATGTGCGCGTCGCCGACGTACGACAGGTGCGGCACCTTGCTGCCGTCGCCGATCTGAGCGTTCTTGGTTTCGACGAAGGCGCCGATCTTTCCGTGTGCGCCCAGAATCGTGTTCGGCCGCAGGTAGGAGAAGGGGCCGACCGTCGCGTCGGCTCCGATGACGCTGAGCGTCGCATCGCTGCGCTTCACCACGGCACGCTCGCCGATCTCGCAGTCGACCAGGGTCGTGTCGGGGCCGACGATGGCGCCTCTGGCGACGGTGGTCGCCCCCTTGATCTGCGTGCCGGGCAGAATCGTGACGTCGGGTTCGAAGGTGGCCTTGAGGTCGATCCACGTGGTCGCCGGGTCTTGCACGGTCACCCCGGCCAGCTGCCAGCCCCGGATGATCAGGGCATTCATCTTGGCGGCGGCCTCGCTCAGCTGCGCCCGGTCGTTGATGCCGGCCACGAGCCAGGATTCCGCGACAGGAAGCACGGTGACCTCCGAGCCGGCGCGGCGCAGCAGCTCCACCATGTCGGTGAGGTACTTCTCGCCCTGGGCGTTGTGCATGGTGAGCTGCGGCAGAAGGTCGCGCAGCTCGGAGACGCCGAAGAGATAGACGCCGGCGTTGATCTCGGCGATGGCGAGCTCGCTGTCGGTGGCGTCACGATGCTCGACGATGCGGTCGACCCGGCCGTTACGATCCGTGACGCGGCGCCCGAAGAGGGGCGTGGATGCCCGCGCTGCGGTATCGGCCGCCGACTCCTGCTCGGGCTCGTCTGGTGTGCGCACGATGCGGCCGTAACCCGACGGGTCGTTGAGAAACGCTGAGAGCAGGGTGGCGGAGGCCCCGCCGTGTCGATGCTCGTTGATGAGCCCGGCGAGGGTCTGAACATCTAGCATCGGGGTATCGCCGTTGATGACGAGCACGTCACCGTCGAAGTCGGCGGGAAGCGACGCAACGGCCTGCTCGACAGCTCGGCCGGTGCCCGGGGTCTCGTCTTGGTCGACGACGAGGCCGTTCGGCAACTCGTCGACGATGACCTCGACGAGGGCATCACGTTCGTGCCGCACGACGGCGACCGTATAGGCCGCGTCGAGTTCGCGGGCCGTGGCGAGCACGTGGCTCACAATGGGAATGCCCGCCAGGGTGTGCAGAAGTTTGGGGGTAGCGGATTTCATTCGCGTTCCCTGGCCTGCTGCCAAGATGATGATCGCGAGCTTGGAGTCGGTCACGAAACTCTCCCTGTCTCCGTCGTGTTGCGCTCCGCCTCCAGGATTCGAACCTAGTCCTAACAGCTCCAAAGGCTGTCGTGCTGCCGTTACACCAAGGCGGAATGGCACGCCTGCTCCTGCGGCCAGTAAGCCATTCTGCCAGAGCTTCGGGGGCGCCGCGAACGCAATGTGAGCCGAGCCGCACAGATTCTCGGTGTCGGGCCCGGGATAATGGAGGGATGCCCGACTCCGAATCCGCTGACTCCGTCGACCGCATCGTCGAGGCGTGGATGCGCGAGCGGCCCGATCTCGACTTCGCTCCGTTGCAGGTGCTGTCGCGCGTGTGGCGCATCTCGCGTCATCTCGACCGGGCCAGGCGCAACTCTTTCTCGACGAGCGACCTGGAATCGTGGGAGTTCGACGTGCTCTCGGCGCTGCGGCGCGCGGGGGCGCCCTACCAGTTGAGTCCGAAAGCGCTGCTCGAAGAGACGCTCGTGTCGTCGGGAACGATGACGAACCGCATCGACCGCCTGGTGACACGCGGGCTCGTGGAACGGCGTACCGACCCGAACGACGGGCGCGGCATCCTCGTCACCATGACAACCGACGGCGTGGCCCGGGTCGATGCCGCCATCAGCGAGCTCGTGGGGTCGGAGGCGGATTTGCTCTCGGGCCTCTCCCGCCCCGACCAAGACCGGCTCGCTGCCCTGCTGCGCAAACTCTCGCGCGACTTCGACTGACCCGACCTCGGTTTTGCGAAGAAGCACCCATTTTCGCGATTTTGGGTGCATGTTCGCAAAATGGGCGAAGCCTCGGCTCAGGCGAGCAGCTCGCTGAGCTCGAGCCAGCGCAGCTCGAGGTCCGAGAGGGTGTTCTGCGTGGCATCCAGTTCGGCCGAGAGGGCACCGAGGCCGGTGTAGTCGCTCTGATCGTGGGCGGCCATGCGGTTGTGAATCTCGTTGACCTGCGTGCCGTACTTCTCGAGGCGACGGTTCACCGACGCGAGTTCTTTCTGGGCGTTCCGCAACTCCGCCCCGTTCAGTTTGGGCGAGGTCGGCGGGGCCGAGGCCGAAATTGCCGCCGCTGTCGGACTGTCGCTCGACCCGCGCGTCTCGGTGCGCTGCTGCAGAGCGCGCACCTCGAGGTACTGGTCGACGCCGCGCGGCAGATGGATGAGGCCGCCCTCGATGACCGCGTACTGGTTGTCGGTGACGCGCTCGAGCAGGTACCGGTCGTGCGAGACGACGAGCAGCGTGCCCGGGAACGTGTCGAGCAGGTCTTCGATGGCGGCCAGCATGTCGGTATCGAGGTCGTTGGTCGGCTCGTCGAGAATCAGCACGTTGGGCTCGCTGAGCAGAATGAGCAGCAGTTGCAGGCGTCGCTTCTGACCACCGGAGAGGTCTTTCACGGGAGTGGAGAGCTGGGCGCTCGAGAATCCGACCCGTTCGAGCAGCTGGCTGGGTGTCATCTCTTTTCCGCCGCTGACGTAGGTGCTGCGCTGGCGGCCGATGACCTCGCTGACTCGGTCGTTGAGAATCTCGTCGAGTTCGAAGAGCTGCTGGGTGAGCGTGGCGACCTTGATGGTCTTGCCGCGCTTCACGCGCCCGGTGGTGGGCTGCAGCGTTCCCGACACGAGGCTGAGCAGGGTGCTCTTGCCGACGCCGTTCACGCCCAGGATGCCCGTGCGCTCGCCCGGAGCGATACGCCAGGTGATGTCGTGCAATACGGTTTTGGGGGCGGCATCGCCTCGGCCGTCGTAGACCACCGACACGTTCTCGAGGTCGACCACGTCTTTGCCGAGCCGCTGCATGGCCATCGAGGCCAGCGAGATCGAGTTGCGAGCGGGCGGTTCGTTCTCGATGAGCGCGTTCGCCGCCTCGATGCGGAACTTCGGCTTGGCCGTACGGGCGGGTGCCCCGCGGCGCAGCCACGCGAGCTCTTTCTTCATGAGGTTCTGCCGCTTCGACTCCATCGTCGCCGCCATGGTGTCGCGTTCGACGCGCTGCAGGATGTACGCCGCGTATCCGCCCTCGAAGGGCTCGACGAGCTGGTCGTGCACCTCCCACGTGGCCGTGCAGATCTCGTCGAGAAACCACCGGTCGTGTGTCACGACCACGAGTCCGCCGGAGTTCGTCGACCAGCGGCGCTTGAGGTGCCCGGCGAGCCAGGCGATTCCCTCCACGTCGAGGTGGTTGGTGGGCTCGTCGAGAAAGATGATGTCGTGGTCGCCGATGAGCAGGGCCGCGAGCGCGACACGACGGCGCTGGCCGCCCGAGAGGTCTTTGACGCTCGCCTCCCACGGAATGTCGGAGGCGAGACCCGCGATGACGTCGCGCACGATGGGATCGCCCGCCCAGACGTGCTCGTCGATGTCGCCCACGATGGCCTGCCCGACGGTGAGAGCGTCGTCGAGCGTGTCACTCTGGTCGAGCACCGCGAGCGTGACGCCGTTGCGCCGGGTGACGCGGCCCGCATCGGGCTCGAGTCGACCCGACATGAGCTGCAGCAGCGTGGACTTGCCGTCGCCGTTGCGCCCGACGATGCCGATGCGATCGCCCTCGTTGATGCCGAGGGTGACGTTCTCGAAGATCACGCGGGTCGGATACTCGAGACGGATGCCTTCGGCTCCCAGAAGATGTGCCATGACTCAAGTTGACCACACCGGCGGGGTAGCGTTGACCGGTGACGACTACGAGCATCGGCGAGCTGATCAGCGCCCGAATGACCACCACGCCCGATTTTCCTGAACCGGGCATCCTGTTTCGCGACTTGACGGCGGTGATGGCCCATGGGCCGTCGCTGTCGGCGGTGACGGATGCTCTGCTCGAGGCTATTCCGAACGATGTCGATGCCGTGGTCGGCGTCGAGGCCCGAGGGTTTCTGTTCGCCTCGGCGGCGGCACTTCGCCGGGGTATCGGCGTGTTTCCCATTCGCAAGGCCGGAAAACTTCCGGGTGCCGTGCTCGCGGAGACGTACGACCTCGAATACGGCACCGCCACCATCGAACTGCAGCCCGACGCGCTGGCGCCCGGCTCGCGGGTCTACGTGCTCGACGATGTACTCGCCACCGGCGGAACGATGGCGGCGGCCATCCGTCTGCTCGAGCGCGCGGGTTACATCGTGACGGGGCTCGGCGTCGCCATCGAGCTCACCGCCCTCGACGGCCGCGCCGCCGTGCCCGGCTACCCCGTCAACGCCCTGCTCCCCATCGACTGACCTACCTCGCGCCGCTTCCTCGCGCCGCACCTGCGGTGGTTTGGCGCGCGCGCGGTGATTCGGCGCGCGCGCGGTAGTTCGAACTACCGCGGACGCGCCAAAGTACCGCGGCTACCCAAGCGACGGGGCGGGACGGGACGGGGTGGGGGGCCGGTGGGGCGGACGGGTGGGCGGAGCGGTCAGTCGGAGATGACGCGGGCGCCGTGTACGGGGCCGGTGGCCCGCACGACGGTGTAGCGCGCGGCCGAGAGGGCGATCTGCAGCTCGAGGGCGCCGTCGAGGTCGGCCGCGAGGAACGCGACCGTCGGTCCGGAGCCCGAGACGATTCCCGCGAGCGCACCGTTCGCCTCGCCGAGTTCGAGCACCTTCGCGAGCGAGGGCGCGAGGTGCAGCGCCGGGGCCTGCAGGTCGTTGTAGAGCGACTCCGCCAGCATGTGGGGGTCGCCGGCGCGAAGGGCCTGCAGAACATCCGCATCGACCGACGGCTGCATCTGCGCCGGAAAGATGTCTTGCGCGTGCCGGTCACGGTGCCGGTCGAGTTCGCGGTAGACCTCGGGTGTGCTCGAGCCGAAGTCGGCGAGGGCGAGCACCCACTGGAAGGTTCCCTTGGCCAGCGCGGGGCTCAGCTGGTCGCCGCGGCCGGTGCCGATGGCCGTTCCGCCCGTGAAGGCGAACGGAACGTCGGCTCCCAGGCGGGCAGCGAGCAGCAGCAGCTCTTCACGGCCGAGCTCGGTGCCCCAGAGGGTGTCGCAGGCCAGGAGGGTGGCCGCGGCATCCGCCGACCCGCCGCCCATGCCGCCGGCGATGGGCACGTTCTTGACGATTTCGAGGTGCACTCCCCCGCGATAGCCCGCCTTGTGCGCGGCCATGCGTGCCGCGCGAATGGCGAGGTTCGACCCGTCGGTCACCAGTTCGCTCGTGTCGATGGGCCCGCTGAACGACACCGAGAAGTCGTCGGCCTGGTAGGCGCGCACATCTTCGTACAGCGAGACGGCCTGGTAGGCGGTGGCGACGTCGTGGTAACCGTCGTCCATGACGGCCCCGACCTTCAAGAAGACGTTGATCTTGCCCGGGGCCCTGACATGAACCGTTCGGAGACCCGTGTTCACTGTCATGCATTTAACCTAGCCCAGCAGCGGCTCACGTTTATCGCTCGTTGCGGTGTGCTAAGTGCCTGGGCGCGATGGCTGGGCGCGGTGGCTGGGCACGGTGCTCGCCGCGGCGAGCGGATGCCCGGGGCCGGCGTCGCCGCTGGCCTCAGTCTTCGCGCAGCGCCTCCTCGGCGATGGCCAGAAAGTCGTGCACCGTCAACTGCTCGCCGCGTGACGTCGGGTCGACGCCCGCGGCCTGGATGATCTCCGCCGCGGTCTTCGAATCGCCGAACACGCTCGACAGGGACTGGCGCAGCATCTTGCGGCGCTGCTGAAACGCCGCGTCGACCAGGGCGAACGTCGCGATGCGCAGCTCTTCGCTGGCCAGACTCGTGTTCGAACGCTCGAACGCCACGAGCACCGAGTCGACGTTCGGAACCGGCCAGAACACCTGGCGGCTTACCGAGCCTGCCGTTCGCCAGGTTCCGTACCAGGCGGCCTTGACGCTCGGACTGCCGTAGACCTTCGACCCGGGCGGCGCGGCGATGCGGTGACCGACTTCGGCTTGCACCATCACGACGCCCGAGAGAATTCCCCAGAAGTGCTCGAGAAAGTGCAGCAGCACGGGTACGGAGATGTTGTACGGCAGGTTCGCCACCAGGCGGGTGGGTGCGCCGGGAAGAGAGAAGACGCGCAAGGCGTCGTCGCGGATGACGGTGAGCCGGGCATCCGGTTGCAGCATGTTCACCGTGAGCGGGAGCTGTTCGGCGAGGCGCTTGTCGATCTCGACGGCGATGACTTCGGCGCCCATCTCGAGCAGGCCGAGGGTGAGCGAGCCGAGGCCCGGGCCGATCTCGACCACGGTCTCGCCGGGCTGCACACCCGCGATGCGCACGATGCGGCGCACCGAGTTGCCGTCGATGACGAAGTTCTGGCCGAGCTTTTTGGTGGGGGTGAGGTTCAGCAATTCGGCGAGGTCGCGCACCTCGGCGGGGCCGAGCAAGACGCCCTTGTCGGCAGGCTGCGTGGCGGGTGAAGTGGCGGCGGGCGGTTGGGCGGCGGGCGGTGTGGTGGCGCGCGGTTGGGCGGCGGGTGGTTTGGCGGCTCGTGGTTGGGCGGCGGGTGATGTGGTGGCGCGCGATTGCGGCGGGGTGCTGCCGGCCTCAGCGGCGGCGGACCGTGCGGGCGGCGGATCAGCCTCCTCCGCGGCGGCGGCACGACGACGGGCTCGGGCCGAGGGAGTATTTCGGGTCTTGGCGGGCCGTTCGGGCTTATCGGGCCTGACAGGCTTATCGGGCCTGGCGGGCTTCTCGGGCCTGGCAGGCTTGTCGGGCCTGGCGGGCTTCTCGGCAGAATCGGCGGGCATCAGTCGTTCCAGTCGGGCAAGACGACGGGCTCGGCATTCCACGAGCCGTAGACGAGCTCGGTGTTCGACGAGATCTGCGCCGCGAGCATCGAAGCGTCGGTTCCGAGGTGGTCGGCCATCGCGCGCAAGGTGTACGGAATCAGGTACGGCGCATTCGGCCGGCCGCGGTTCGGCACAGGGGTGAGAAACGGCGCATCCGTCTCGACCAGCAGCAGATTGCGCGGAGCGACCTCGAGCGCCTCGCGCAGGTTGCCGGCGTTCTTGAACGTCACGTTGCCGGCGAACGACATGTACCAGCCGTTCTCGGCGCAGATCTCAGCCAGCTCGGCGTCGCCGGAGAAGCAGTGGAAGACCGTGCGCTCGGGCGCGCCAACTCGTTTCAGGGTGGCGATGACCTCGGCATGTGCATCACGGTCGTGAATCTGCATGGCGAGATTGTTCTCTTTGGCGATCTCGATGTGCGCCTCGAACGACCGGTACTGGGCCGCGATGGCCTCGTCGCCCGTCGTTCGAAAGAAGTCGAGCCCGGTCTCGCCGATGGCGGCGACGCGCGGCCGGGTGGCGAGCTCGGCGATCACGGCCAGGGCGTCGTCGAGGCCGCCCGCCAGGTCGTAGACGGGAGCCTCGTTGGGGTGCAGGGCGACGGCGGCGAGCATCCGCGGCTCGCGCAGCGCTTGTTCGGCCGACCACCGTGAGGTCTCGACGTCGCCGCCGACCTGAACGACTCCGCGTACGCCGACACTGGATGCCCGGTCGAGGTGCTCGCGGTAGCTCAGTGGTTCGTCGCCATCGGCAATTTCTAAGTGCGTGTGGTTGTCGTAGACGGGCACCGTCAGCGCGGGCGGAAGCGGCGGGTAGCTGAGGTCGCGGCCCGGCGACGCGTCGCGCTGGCGGATGTACGGCGAACCTTCACTCATGGTTCGAGCTTAACGGGGCGCAGTGGTTTCGCCGGGTGGCCCCGCCGCGGCCATCCTTCGAGATGCGGTTCAGGATGCGGGAGCAACGTGCACTGCGGGAGCTTTGGTGGCCGCATCGCGCGACTCGGGGCCACGCTTCGTGTCGCCGCTGCCGTTGCCGTCGCTGCTGCCGCCGCTGCCCGCGCCACCGCTGCCGGCGCCACCACGGCCGCCCGAGGGTGCCTTCGGCGTGCTCGACGCTGCTGCCGCCGCGCTGCCATCGGCGCCATCGATGTTCTCGATGCGCGGGAACAAGGGCTCGAGCGGCCAGACCTTTCCGTCGGTCTCCCAGTGGTACGCGGTGCGCAGCGGCACGTCGGTGATGGCGCCGACGCCGCCGAGTGCTGTCCAGAGTTTGGCAGCGGCATCCGGAATCACCGGCGACAGCAGCACGGCGAGCGTGCCCAGGCCACGGATGGCCGTGAATAGAACCGTCTGCAGGCGGTCGAGCATTTCAGGCTTCTTGGCCAGGGCCCACGGCTCTTGGGCGGTGATGTAGCCGTTCAGCTCGTCGACCAGCTGCCAGATCACCGAAAGGGCTTCGTGAATGGCCAGGCGCGAGATGGCGGCATCGGCCTCATCGGCCACGCGGCGCTCGGTGGTGCGAACGCGCTCGTCGGCGCCCTCAGAGATTCCCGGATCGGGAATCTCGCCGTCGAAGTAGCGATTCACCAGTGCAAGCACCCGAGACGCGAGATTGCCGAACCCGTTCGCCAGCTCGGCCTGGTAGCGGGCAGAGAGGTCTTCCCAGCTGAACGAGCCGTCTTGGCCGAAGTTGATGGCGCTCATGAAGTAGTACCGAAAAGCGTCTGAACCGAACGTGTCGGTGATCTGGTTCGGCGCGATGCCGGTGAGCTTCGACTTGGACATCTTCTCGCCGCCCACCAGCAGCCAGCCGTGGCCGAACACCTGCTTGGGCACCTCGATGCCGGCAGCCATGAGCATGGCGGGCCAGATGACGGCGTGAAAGCGCGCGATGTCTTTGCCGACGATGTGGGTGGCCGGCCAGAGCTCGGCGAAGCGCTCGTCGTCGTAGCCGTACCCGGCCGCGGTGATGTAGTTCAGCAGCGCGTCGAACCAGACGTAGACGACATGCGAGTCGTCCCACGGCACCTTGATGCCCCAGTCGAAGGTCTGCCGGCTGATGGAGAGGTCGGTGAGACCCTGCTTGACGAAGCTGACGATCTCGTTGCGCACGCTTTCGGGTTGCACGAAGTCGGGGTTCGACTCGTAGAGGTCGAGCAGCGGCTGGGTGAAGTCGCTCATGCGAAAGAAGTAGTTGCGCTCTTGCAGCAGTTCGACGGGAATCGAATGGATGGCACAGACCTGCTGGCCCTCGTACTGCCCGACGCCGTCGATGAGGTCGCTCGGCTGCTTGTACTCTTCACAGCCCACACAGTAGGCACCCTCGTACTCGCCCGTGTAGATGTAGCCGGCGTCGAACAGGCGCTGCAAGAAGAGCTGCACGTTGACCTCGTGCCGCTCATCTGTCGTTCTGATGAAGTCGTCGTTCGAGATGTTGATGGTCTTCAAGAGCGGCTGCCAGGCCGTCTCGACGAGGCGGTCGGCCCACTCTTTCGGCGTGACGCCGTTGGCGGTTGCGGTGCGCAGAATCTTCTGCCCGTGCTCGTCGGTTCCCGTGAGAAACCAGGTGTCGTCGCCGGCCTGACGGTGCCAGCGCGCGAGAACATCGGCCGCCACCTCGGTGTAGGCGTGGCCGATGTGGGGCACGTCATTCACGTAGAAAATGGGCGTGGTGATATAAAACGAAGAGCCGTCAGACATACCGATCATCCTAAAGCCGCGGGGGATGCCGGTGGCGCCCTGTTACGAGGCTGTGGAGTTCTGCGACGCCTCGCCGTCTGTTGAGCGAAGCGCCATATACTCGATGAATGCTCGACTTATCTAGATCCGACGCTCTTTCTGATCTCTGGAAGCGGCTATGGGGCGAGGCCCGCCCGATTCGGTACCTGCTCAAACACGACCTTCGCGATCGATGGGTGAGATTTCACAGCCTGCCGATTCGAAGCAGTACGCCGAAACGGGAGCGGAATGGCAAGAGCTTATTCGGCGCCATTGCTGCATCATCGATGAGTTGCGCGACGAGTTCGGAGGCGGCAACTTGATGGTGCTTGCACAGGATTATCCCCGACGAGACGCCGCCCACGGCTGGACGAAGCGAGCCCTTCCCGAGTCGTGGTTGTGGAAAACCCTCGAGCCTGATGATGAAAAAGACGATCGGTCGTTCATCCGCGTCAGTCGGACGTTCGCCGGCTCGGGCGGTCTGACCGCCCTCATCCGATTGATCGCAAATGACGAGGGTGCGGCTGGTAGCTGCATCGTGACTGACGAGTCGGTCGGGTGGCTGTACGGTCCCTACCCCGGCGGAGGTGATGCGATCGCGCCGACGGCGTCAGCACGGGATACGCTGCGGGATCGCCACGCCGAGTGGCTCTCGGCCCGAGCTGACGGGTTGTGAACCGCGATTGGCCGACTGCGTCAGGGGGCGGCGGGCCGAGTGGGGCGGGCGGGAGCGGCAGAAGTAGCGCGGGACTGCAGCGCCGCCTCGTAGAGGTCGCGGCGGCTGAGCCCCGTGGCCTCGGCGATGGCGGCAGAGGCGTCTTTCAGGCGCGACCCGTCGGCGACGAGTTCGAGCACTTGGGCGAGGCCGGTGGCGAGGGTGACCTCCAGCGGCTCCGCACCGGCGACGACGAGCACGATCTCGCCCTTCACGCCCGCCTCGGCCCACCGCACGAGGGAGGCCGCTCCCCCGCGCTTGACCTCTTCGTAGAGTTTCGTGAGTTCGCGGCACACGGCGACCCGCCGGTCATCGCCCAGGGCCGCGGCGATGTCGGCCAGCGACGCGGCGAGCCGGTTCGGCGACTCGAAGAACACCATGGTGCGGCGCTCGCGCACGAGATCGGTGAGCACGGTCATCCGGTCGCCCTGCTTGCGGGGCAGAAAGCCCTCGAACGTGAAACGGTCGGTGGGAAGGCCCGACACGGCGAGCGCCGACACGACGGCCGACGGGCCGGGGATGATCGTGACATCCACCCCCGCCGCCACCGCGGCCTGCACGAGGTGAAAGCCGGGATCGGAGACGGTGGGCATGCCGGCGTCGCTCAGCACGACGAGATCGGTGGTGCGCGCGAGCTCCACGAGTTCGGCGGACTTCTCGCGCTCATTGTGGTCGTGCAGCGCGATCAGTCGCGGCCGGTTCTCGACGCCCAGGGCGCGCAGCAGCTTCGCTGTGACGCGGGTGTCTTCGGCGGCGACCACCTCGGCGGCCTCAAGCGTCTCGATCAGGCGCACCGACGCATCCTTGAGGTTGCCGATGGGGGTGGCCGCAAGGATGATCATGAGCCCAGTGTGCCGGATGCCGGTGGGAGAACGGTCGGAGCAGAGCCGGTATGGGCACGTATTGCCCGGATATCGCGCCAGCTCCGACCGTTCTCCCGCGGGCATCGAAGCGGCACGGCAGCGGCACGGCAGCGGCACGGCAGACGCACGGCAGCGGCACGGTGGTTCAACAGCCTCGTGATGGGCGAGAGTTTGCACAGGAAGCGCGGTGCACCATCGGCCTCGCAGCCTCATGTGGATAGCATGGGGCGGGTGAGCCCAGCGACCGACTCAGAACCGCCCGTGCCGGCGCCCGATAGCGACTCTTCCGGCGCGCCCGGCGTCGATACGCTGCCCTGGAGCATCACGCCCGAAGACGCCGCAGCGGCGGCCGAGTCCGCGGCGGGCTCCACCACCGCTCGCGCCGACCGCACCGCCGCACTGCGGGCCGCGATCGATCCCGACTACGACTACCGCGAACCGCTCGGCAGCCGCCTCGACCGATGGTGGACCCGGCTGATGTACACCCCCGGCCGCCAACGACTCTGGCGCTGGGGCGGGCCCATCGCGGTGACCCTGCTCGCGGCCGTGCTGCGTTTGTACGACCTCGGCAACCCGCAGAGCCTCGTGTTCGACGAGACCTTCTACGTCAAAGACGCCTGGTCGCTGCTGCACCTGGGCTACGAGGGCAGCTGGCCGTCGGGCGTCGATCCCTCGTTTGCGGCCGGAAACGTGAATCAGTTCACCACCGCGCCGGGCTACGTCGTGCATCCGCCCCTCGGCAAGTGGATCATCGCCATGGGCGAGGCCGTCTTCGGCGCCCAGAACGCTTTCGGCTGGCGCATCTCGGTGGCGGTCTGCGGCATTCTCGCCGTGCTGCTGATCTCGCTGATCGGCACAAAGCTCTTCAAGTCGACGCTGCTCGGCACCATCGCGGGCTTCTTGTTCGCCATCGACGGTCACGCCATCGTGATGAGCCGGGTAGGCATTCTCGACGGCATTCTGATGCTGTTCCTGCTGCTCGGCTTCGGCGCGGTGCTGCTCGACCGCGAGTGGCATCTGCGGCGCCTGGCGGCCTGGGTCGCCCGGCGCGAAGACGAGGGCAGGGAGCCCACCTGGGGTCCGACCCTGTGGTGGCGGCCGTGGCTCATGGCGGCGGCCGTGGCGTTCGGCCTCGCCAGCGCGGTGAAGTGGTCCGGGCTGTACTTTCTCGTGGCCTTCGTGCTGTACGCGGTGCTGGTGGATGCCCTGGCCCGCCGCCGCGCGGGCATTCCGTTCTGGCTCAGCGCTTCGATCTTGAAGCAGGGAGTGGCCACGGTCATCCTCACTGTTCCGCTGTATCTGGCGAGCTACCTCGTCACCTGGACCGGCTGGTTCGTCACCAACGGCGGCTACTACCGAAACTGGGCGCAGACCGACGGAAAGCCGTGGACGGGGTCGCTCTCATGGGTGCCGCTGGTCATCCAGAACTTCTGGCACTTCGAGGTGTCGGTGTACAACTTCAACGTCAACGAGCACGACCCGCACCCGTATGCGGCGAATCCGCTGACCTGGCTGTTCATGATCCGGCCGACGCAGATGTACGTGGGCACGTTCAACGACGGCACCGGCAACTGCGGCGCGCAGACCTGCTACGCGAACATCACCTCGGTCGGCAACGCGGCCATCTGGTGGGCAGCGACCGCAGCCATTTTCTACCTGGTGTACCGGCTGATCAGAAAGCGCGAATGGCAGGTCGGGCTCATCTTGATGGGCATGGTCGCGGGGTATCTCCCGTGGCTGCTGTACATCAACCGCACGATTTTCCAGTTCTATACGATCGCGTTCGAGCCGTACATGATTCTCGGGCTGGTGTTCGTGATCGGGCTCGCGCTCGGTAAACGAACGGATCCGCCCCGAAAACGGGCGAGAGCTCTGTGGATCGTGGGCGCCTACCTGTTGCTCGCGGTGCTCGTCACCGTGTTCTTCTACCCCGTCTGGACCGCCCAGCCCATCCCCGGCTGGCTGCTCACCCTGCACTACTGGCTGCCTTCGTGGCGCTAGGAGCGCCGCGCTGGCTGCCGGGCGTCGCCGTGGCCGGCCTCGCCACGCTCGTCGCCTTCAGCCTGCACCTTCTCGTCCCCGCCATCCCGTTGCTCACCGCAGCCGTCGGGCTCGGGATGCTCGTGGGGCAGATCCCCGCAACTCAGCGCCTGCTCGATACCGTCTTGAAGCCCGGCATCGCCGTCGCCGCGCGCCGGCTGCTACGTATCGGCATCGTGCTGCTCGGCCTGAAGCTCTCGCTCTTCGACATTGCGGGGCTCGGCTGGGCCACGATTGTGGTCATTGTGCTCATCGTGGGCATTACGTTCGCGGCAACGCTGGGCCTCGGCAAGCTGCTGCGCCTTCCCGGCACACAGCCGATACTCATCGCGGCCGGCTTCTCGATCTGCGGGGCCTCCGCGGTAGGCGCGATGAGCGCCGTCACCCGCAGCAAAGACGAAGACCAGGCCACGCCGATCGCTCTCGTGACGCTGTGCGGAACGCTGGCCATCTTCATCCTGCCCGCCCTGCGCCTACCGCTCGGACTCGACGCCGAACAGTTCGGGCTGTGGGTCGGGCTCAGCGTGCACGACGTGGGTCAGGTCGTGGCGACAGCCACGATCGTCGGGCCCACCGCTCTCGCCGTCGCGGTGGTGGTGAAGCTGACCCGAGTGCTCACGCTGGCGCCGATGGTGGCGATCGTGGGCCTCATCGAGCGTGGCCGTGACCGCCGCGCCGACCGCGTGGAGGTGGCCGCTGCGGCGAAACCCAACACCGCGGACGGCACCACCACGGGCGCCACCGCGACGGACGCAACCGCCACCCCGCCGCGCGCCAGGCGCCCCGCCATCGTGCCGCTCTTCATCGCGGGATTCCTCGCTGCGGTGGTACTGCGCACCTTCGTTCCGCTGCCCGACGAGCTGCTCTCGCTCGCCGACACGCTGCAGACCACGCTGCTGGCGATGGCGCTGTTCGCGCTGGGGTCGAACATCCGGTTCGCCACGCTCGCCCGCACCGGCTGGCGCGCCCTCATCGTGGGACTCACCTCGTGGGCCCTCATCGCCACCATGTCGCTCGGCGCGGTCGCGATTCTGACCTGACCCGCCCACCGGCACCGCCGACGCGATGCCGGTGTCAGAACGAAACCGGTGTCAGAACGAAACCGGCGTCAGACCGACACCGAAGTCAGAACGACACCGAAGTCAGACCGAAACCGGCGTCAGACCGAGGCCGATGCCTCCTCGCGCGCGACCCACGTCGCCACGAGTTCACGCTTCAAGACCTTGCCCGAGGGGCCGAGCGGCAGGGCCTCCACGATCTCGATGTGCCGGGGGTACTTGTACGCCGCCACGTCTTCGCGCACGAAGTCGCCGAGCTCCTCGGGTGTGGCCGATGTCCCGCTCGCCAGCACGACCGACGCCACGATCTCTTGCCCGTGCGTCTCGTGCGGCACCCCGTAGACCGCCACCATCGAGACGGCCGGATGCCCGGCCAGCACCTCTTCGACCTCACGCGGATACACGTTGTAGCCGTTGCGCAGAATCATGTCTTTCGTGCGGTCGACGATGGTGAGGTAGCCGTCTTCGTCTTTGCGCCCCAGGTCGCCCGTTCGGAACCACCCGTCGACGACGGCCTTGGCGGTGTCTTCCGGGCGGTTGTGGTACCCGTTCATCAGGTTGTGCCCGCGGATGACGACCTCACCGAGCTCCCCGATGGGCATCATCGAGATGCGGTCGGCGATCTCGGCGTCGGCGATCTCGACGTCGACTCCCCAGATCGGAGTTCCGATGGTTCCGGGGCGTGGCGGCACACCGACCATGTTGAACGTGGCGACAGGAGAGGTCTCGGTGAGTCCGTACCCCTCGTGGATCTCGGTGCCGTAGACCTCGCGGAACCTGTCGATCACTGCGACGGGCAGGGCGGCGCCACCGGAGATTCCGTAGCGCAACGGGGGCCGGGCATCCGTTCGTGTCGCCGCGTCGAGCAGCGCGAAGTACATGGTCGGAACGCCCATGAAGATGGTGCAGGCCTGCTCGTTCATCACCTGCAGGGCCGCGTCGCCCGTGAACTTCGGCACCATCACGATGGTGGCGCCGGCGCGGAAGACGGTGTTCATGGTGCAGGTCTGGCCGAAGGTGTGAAAGAGCGGCAGGGCTCCGAGCACCCGGTCGCCCGCTTTCATGTCGAACGTCGTCATCAGCGAGACATTCACCTGCTCGACCAGGGCGAAGTGCGAGCCTTCTGCGCCCTTCGGGGTTCCGGTTGTGCCACTGGTGTAGAGAATGGTCGCCGTGTCGAACGGCCCACGCTGCACGTACGTCTCGATGGGCACGGATGCTCGGGCCTCGTCTTCGAGACGGGGCGGCAACTCGGGGTCGGCCTCGGGCAGCAGCACACTGAGCACGGGCACACCCGCGAGCGCGGCACCCTTGGCTCCTTCGGCGAGCAGCGGCGCCGCACAGACCAGCAGCTCGGCCCCGCTGTCGCGCAGCACGTATTCGATCTCTTTGCCCTTCAACAGGGCATGGATCGGCACCACGACACCGCCGAGCGCAAGAATCGCGTAATACACCCGCGGAAAATCGGCGACGTTCGGAATCAGCATCGCGACAGGTGTTCCGGGCTGCACACCGCGGTCACGCAGCGCACCGGCGTATTGCCTCGTCTGCTGCCAGAGTTCGGCGTAGGTCGTCTCGGTGGGGCCGACCACCAGGGCCACGTTGTCGGGTGTTCTCTTGGCCGCCTCGACGAGGATCGAAGCTACGGAAACAGTGGCAAAACCTGTACTCATCGGGCACTCTTTTCAGTCGACTTTGACCTCTGAAGTCTAACTCGGCATTTGTTACGGAATGGGGCAGCCGGGCCCGAGTCACAGCAGGCTCTCCGTTAGCGTGGAGCCATGGCAGATCGCGAATACGGCTTCAGAACTCGGGCAATCCACGCTGGCAACATTCCTGACCCCGTGACGGGAGCGAGGGCGCTGCCCATCTATCAGACCTCTGCCTTCGTCTTCGACGACACGTCTGACGCCGCGGCACGTTTCGCCCTGCAGAAGTACGGCAACATCTACAGCAGGCTCGCGAATCCGACCGTCGCCTCATTCGAGGAGCGGGTCGCCAGCCTGGAGGGCGGCCTCGGTGGCGTTGCAACGGCATCCGGCCTCGCCGCGCAGTACATCACGTTCGCGTCGCTCGTCGGCGCCGGCGATCACATCGTCTCGTCGGCGAATCTCTACGGCGGTTCGATCACCCAACTCGACGTGACGCTGCGCCGATTCGGCGTCGACACCACGTTCGTGAAGAGCTCGGATCCGGCCGACTACGCCGCCGCGATCACCGGCAAGACCAAGCTGATCTTCGCCGAGACGGTGGCGAATCCGTCGGGAGAGATCGCCGACATCGAGGGCCTCGCCGAGGTGGCGCACGCCCACGGCCTGCCGCTGATCATCGACTCGACCATCGCGACGCCGTACCTCAACCGGCCCATCGAGTGGGGCGCCGACGTCGTCATCCACTCAGCCACCAAGTTTCTCGGCGGCCACGGCACCACACTCGGCGGCGTGGTCGTCGAGAGCGGCCTGTTCGACTGGCACAGCGAGAAGTTTCCGCTGTTCGGCCAGCCCGTTCCGAGCTATGGCGGGCTGCAGTGGTCGGGCAACTTCGGCGAGTACGCGTTTCTCACCCGGTTGCGCGCCGAGCAGTTGCGCGACATCGGCCCGACGCTCGCGCCGCACTCGGCGTTCTTGCTCGCACAGGGCGTCGAGACGCTGCCCTTCCGCATGCAGGCACACGTCGACAACGCGCGCATCGTGGCCGAGTGGCTCGATGCCGATCCACGCATCGAGTTCGTGAACTGGGCCGGCCTGCCCGGGCATCCGCACTACGAGCGCGGCCTCAAGTATCTGCCGAAGGGACCGGGTTCGGTGTTCAGCTTCGGTGTGAAGGGCGGTCGGGATGCCGGGCGAACCTTCATCGAATCGGTCGACCTGGCGAGTCATCTGGCCAACATCGGCGATGCGAAGACCTTGGTCATCCACCCGGCGTCGACCACGCACGCCCAGCTCACCGAGCAGCAGTTGCTCGATGCGGGCGTTCTTCCGGGTGTCGTTCGCATCTCGGTGGGAATAGAAGACCCCGACGACATCGTTTACGACCTTGACCAGGCTTTGACCAAAGCAACGGAGGGCAAGTAGATGTCACTCACTATCGATGAATCGGCGCCGGTCGCCGAAGACACCATCACCGCGCAGTACGCCAACGGGCTGACCTGCAGCGTGCCCGCGAGCTCACCGCTGGCGAAGCTGCTCAAATCGCAGCGCACCTGGGTGGGCCCGAGCGCAAAGGATCGCCTCAAGATTCTGCGCAAGGCGAAGTCGATCGCCATCGTGGGCGCGTCGCCGAACGCCGCCCGCTCGAGCTACTTCGTGGGTACCTACCTGCTGCAGTCGAGCGATTACCGGGTGTATTTCGTGAACCCGAACGCCGACGAGATTTTGGGCCAGAAGGCGTACCCCGACCTCGCGTCACTGCCCGAGGTGCCCGACATCGTCGACGTCTTTCGCAAGGCGAGCGACATCCCTTCGGTCATCGACGACGTTCTTGCCATCGGCGCGAAGACGGTCTGGGTACAGCTGGGCATCTGGAATCAGGATGCCGCCCTGTACGGCGAAAGCAAGGGCCTCACCGTGGTGATGGACCGGTGCCTCAAGGTCGAGCACGCGCGCTTTCACGGCGGTCTGCACCTGCTCGGCTTCGACACCGGCCAGATCTCGGCGCGCAAGCAGCTGCGCTGAGACCGGCAGCTCGGTTCGGACTCGTCGGTTCGGCCGAGCGTTGAGACGACTGGCCGCGGGATAACGCGAGCGGCTTCGCGGCCCGTCGTCAGCCCCCGGCGCTAACATCGACTGGTGACGTCTGAAGCCGACCTAGGGCCGACCGTCGGCCGGGGCTCGCCCGCTGCCGAGGCGGCTTCCGAGCTCAGCGTCGCGGTGCTGGGGCCCGTCGAGGTGCTCTCCCGTGCAGGCGTTCTGGTCGAACCCGCTGGGATGCTCGCGAAGCGCTTCATCGCGGTGCTCGCCCTCGCCGGAGGGCGCACCGTTGCCACGGCCACTCTTGTCGACGAACTCTGGCAAGATCATCCGCCCGCCGGGGCTCGGCAAGCTCTGCAGACGCTGGTGTCGAGGTTGCGCGCCGCGTGTGCCGACGGCCTCATCGAGACCTCGGCCTCGGGGTATCGGCTGACCTGTCGGCCCGATCAGATCGACCTGGTGAGAGCCGAGCGGTTTCTCTCCAGTGCGGCCCCCGGAATCTCGACCCGGGCGATTCGCTCGACCCTCGATCTCTGGCGCGGCGAAGCGGGGCCCGATCTCGGCGACAGCGAATTGCGAAGCGAACTCGGTACACGATCGGAGGCCGCGCGCGAGGCGCTCGATCGACTGTACGCCGACCTGCTCTCGTCGGCCGGCGAGTACGAACGAGCGATCGGTGTGCTGCGTTCGCTGCTGCTCGAGCATCCGTTCGACGATCGGCTCGTGCTGCGCCTCATCACCACGCTCGCTGCGACCGGTCGCCCGGGCGAGGCGCTGACGGCCTTCGAGGCACATCGCCGCCGGCTGCGCGACGAACTCGGCGCAACCCCCAGCGCTGAAGTGTTGGCGGCGCATGCGGCGCTGCTGCGCGAGAGCGACTCGGGCGTCGCACCCGGCGCACGCGGTGCGAATACGGCCGGGCCGGCCGTCGGCGCCACGCCAACCGTCGCGCCGAGGAGGCCGGTCGAGGCTCCGGCGGCAAAACCCCTGCGCCTCGGCGTGAAGGCCGCACCGAACGAGCTCATCGGCCGCGACGACGACGTCGAGGCGGTGAACGAGATGCTCAAGACGGCTCGCCTGGTGACCATTCTGGGCGCCGGCGGCCTCGGAAAAACGCGGCTCTCCCAGGCGCTGGCGGGCGACGAGGCGCGCGGCTCCAGCTCGGTCATCTTCGTCGAACTCGCGAGCGTTCGGAGCCCCGACGACCTGCTTCTGGCCGTTGCCCAGGCCAGCGGAATCCGCGAAGCGCAAGCGGCCACGCGCCTCGTCGAGACGCCGGTGCGCGACGATCTCGACACACGCATTCGTGGTCGGCTCGCCGAACGGCCGACCCTGCTCGTTCTCGACAACTGCGAGCACATCGTGGAATCCGTGGCGGTCTGGGCGGCGCACACGCTCGAGCAGGTGTCGACGCTCCGGATGCTCGCCACCAGCCGCTCGCCGCTGCAGGTCGCGGCGGAACGCGTGTACAGCCTCGGCCCGCTGCTGAGCGGCTCGGGCAGCACGGTCGGATCGACGGTCGGCGATTTCGACGCCTCGCAGCCGGTCGGCCCCGCCGTGCAGCTCTTCTACGAACGCGCCCGTGCGGCACGACCATCCGTAGTGTTGCGGCTCGAGACCGTCGAGCGCCTCTGCGATCGCCTCGACGGGATGCCTCTGGCCATCGAACTGGCGGCGGCCCGCGTGCGGTCGATGACCGTCGACGAGATCGAGCGGCGGCTGACGAATAGGTTCGCGCTGCTGACGGGCGGCGACCGCACGGCACCCGAACGGCATCAGACGCTGCTGGCGGTCATCGACTGGAGCTGGAATCTGTTGGGCGACGCCGAGCGGCAGCTCCTGCGGCGCCTCTCGCTGTTTCCCGACGGCTTCAGCGAGGCCGCCGCGGAATGGGTCGGTGGCGCTCTCGAGCCGGCAGGGAGCACGAGAGACGCACGGGCAAGCGGCGAATCCAATACCGACCTGACCGCCGCCGACCCGCCCATCGCCGACCTGCTCGATGCCCTCGTCAACCAGTCGCTCGTCGCCGTCACCGAGAGCGAGTTGACGGGTGCGATGCGGTACCGCATGCTCGAGACGGTTCGCGAGTTCGGCCAGATGGCTCTTGTCGACGCCGGCGAAGACACGGCCGTGACGGTGGGCATGGCTCGCTGGGCCTGTTCGTTCGCCCGCGCGACGACCCCGCTGCTCGACGGCGCCACGCAGATCACGGCGTTCAAACTCGTCACCGAAGAACAAGACAATCTCGTCGACATTCTGCGCCGCGCCCTCGACCTGCACGACGGCGAGACGGCCACATTCGCTTTCTCGGTTCTCTGCGCCTACTGGACCATGCGGGGCGCGCACTGGGAGGTCATGGGCTTCGGTCGCCCCTTTCTCGAGGCCACCCGCGCCTACGATCCCGAGGCGGTCGACCCGGCGCGGCCCGTGGATGATCGGCACATCGTCGACGCGGTGGAGGCCTCGGTTCGCTGCCTGGCGATGGTAGGCGCGGTGGGCCTGTTCAGCGACCTGCGCACCGGCGCTACGGCTCGTGCTCGGCTGCAGCGCCTCACCCGCATCGATGAAGTGACCAACGAGCGCATGCGCATAGCCGCGCGGTTTGTGATGAACGCGGGCAGTGAGCCTGCCCTGCAGTCGTTGATGCGCGACGCCCGCGAGTCGCGTGACCCGATGACGTCGTCGTATGCGTGGCTCACTAGTACGCAATATGCCGAGAATTCGGGCGACATTCGCGACGCGCTCGAGTACGGAGCGCGTGGGTACGAGCAGGCGCTTATCGCCGAAGATGTGTGGACGCAAGCGATGATGGCCTCGATGCTCGCCCAGCTGCACAGCCAGTCCGGGCATCCGAACGAGGCGCTGCACTGGGCCTCCCTCTCGCGCACGGGGCTCGTCGAGTTGAACGCCGACGACGACCTGCAGCAACTCGAATGGCTCATCGCCATGAACCGTCTGATGGTCGGCGAAAGCGACGACGCCAGCGACGCTCTGCGCGTGCTCACCGAACGCTCGAACTCGCCCGAGGGCACGGTCTCGCCTGACATGTTCTCTCGAGACACGGTGTCGATCGGATGGTCGGGTCAGGCCGAAATCGATCGGATGAACGGCGACACCCCCTCGGCGCTGGCCAACTTTCACCGCGCGCTCGACTTTTTCGCCTCTCCCCGCGAGCGCAGCTCGCCGTGGTACCTCATGCTGAGCAGCGTCTACCTCTGCGCCATCACGCTCGACGGTATCGACGACCCCGATGAGCTGGTGTTCGCCGACGGCCTGATGCGCCGCATCCGGTCTCGCATTCTGGCGACTCATCGCATCAGACCGCAGTATCTCGATCTGCCGGTGCTCGGCTGCGCGCTGGTCGGGCTGTCTGCACGGCTGCTGACCCGCCACGCCGACGAGGCTCTGCCGCTGCTGGCCCTGGCCGAGAAGCTGGGGTCGAGGCAGGACTCCCCGGCGATCTATCGCGATCAGCATTTCGCCCGGGCATCCGCTCTCTGCGGGCCCGAGAGAGTGGCAGCCGCGCGGGCCGGAGTCGCCGACCTCGACCCACGACAAAGCGCGGCCCTGGCCTTCGAACTGCTGAAGGAGAGCCGCGCTTTACGTTGGTAACCCTTTAGGCCTTGCGCATGTACGCCCGCACGGTGAGCGGAGCGAACACGACAACCACGGCGATCGCACCGACGAGTGCCCAGAGCGCGTCGTAGCCGATAGCGCCGTTGTTCGTGAGGTCGCGCACGGCGGTGACCAAGTACGACACCGGGTTGATGTTCACGAACCACTCGAGCCAGCTCGGCATGGTGTTGGCCGGCACGAAGGCGTTCGACAAGAACGTGAGCGGGAACAGAATCATCATCGAGATGCCCTGAACACTGGATGCACTGCGGCCGATCATGCCGAAGAACGCCCAGATCCAGCTGATGGCCCATGAGCAGGCGATCACCAGAAGGGCCGCGCCCAGCACGCCCCAGATGCCACCGGCCGGGCGGTAGCCCATGATGAATCCCGTGATGAACGTGATGGTCGTCGCGATGGCGTAGCGCAGCGTGTCGGCGAGCAGCGCGCCTGCGAGCGGCGCTATGCGAGCGATCGGCAGGGATTTGAAGCGGTCGAAAACGCCCTTGTCCATGTCTTCTCGAAGCTGAACGCCGGTGACGACCGAGGTCGTGATGACCGTCTGCACCAGGATTCCGGGAATGATCAGCGGCAGATAGTTCTGCACGCTGCCCGAGATGGCGCCACCGAAGATGTAGGTGAACATCACGGTGAAGATGATCGGCTGCAGGGTGACATCGAACAGCTGTTCCGGGGTTCGGCGAACCTTGATCAGGCCGCGACCGGCCATCGAGAGGGCGTTCGACACGCTCTGGCTGAACGTGACGTGGTTCTTGAGTTCGCGCTGAGCGCCGGGCGTGATCGTCGGGCGCAGGGTGAGGGAGCTCATGCGTTGACCTGTGCTTTCGGGGTAGGAGTTTCGGAGGTGGATGAATCGGGGCCGGTGCCGGTGCCGTCGGTCGCGGCTGCGGCTGCGGCCGCGGCTGCCGCGTCTTCGGCTTCTTCGTCGCTGACCGAGTGACCGGTGAGCGAAAGGAACACCTCGTCGAGGGTTGGTTTCTGCACCGAGAGTTCGCTCAGCTCGATGCCGCGCTCGCGCAGCACCAGGAGCAGGTCGGTGACCGCCGAGACTTTTTCCATGGGGGCCGTGATCCGCGAGCCCTCCGGCGAGACGACGGCCGTTGCACCGAGCACACGCTCGATGATCTCGCGGGCATCCACCACCTCTTTCGGGTCGGCTACGCGAACCTGCAGCGACGACGAGCCGATCGACGATTTGAGGTCGTCGGTGGTGCCTTCGGCCACGACGGTTCCGCGGTCGATGACCGCGATGCGGTCGGCGAGCTGGTCGGCCTCGTCGAGGTACTGCGTAGTGAGCAGCACGGTCGAGCCAGTCGACACGAGCTCACGAATGGTCTCCCACATCTGAGCCCGCGTGCGCGGATCGAGCCCCGTGGTCGGCTCGTCGAGAAAGATCAGCGGAGGCTGCGCAATGAGGCTGGCCGCGAGGTCGAGCCGGCGGCGCATGCCACCGGAGAACTGCTTGAGCGGGCGCTTGGCGGCCTCGGTGAGGCCGAACTGCTCGAGCAACTCGGCCGACTTGGCCCGCGACTGCTTGCGGCTCAGCCCGAGCAGCCGGGAGAAGAGCACGAGGTTCTCAGTGGCCGAGAGGTTCTCGTCGACCGATGCATACTGGCCGGTCACGCCGATCAGCTGACGCACGATCTGCGGCTCGCGCCGAACGTCGTGACCGAAGATAGTGGCCTCGCCGCCGTCGAGTTTGAGCAGGGTCGCGAGCATGCGGATGGTCGTGGTCTTGCCGGCGCCGTTCGGCCCGAGAACCCCGTACACGGTGCCGGTCTTGACGCGCAGATCGACGCCGTCGACGGCACGGTTGGCGCCGAACAGTTTGACGAGGCCGTTGGCCTCGACCGCCCATTCGGAGTTCGAGTCGGCGTGGTTTGCGGGTGCCAAGCCTGCGGAAGCCACGCCGCCGGAAGCCGCGCCCCCGGAAAGAAGTGTTGTCATGTGTGAGCCCTTTCAGTAGGTCACGAACTGATGACATAACTCTCGCTCGGCCCGCTCACGCGGCGCTCACAGACCGCTTACATGGCGCTCACGCCTGGCAAGTGTGAAGCCTCTGTTACGGAATCGTGACTTTATAGTGCAATACACAGGCCCGCGAGGCGTCACGCGGCTACCGTTGACGCGTGACTACTTCATCGCTCACGACCTCGGCCTCGCCGGTTCTCGCTTCTCCCCTCGTCTCGACACAGTGGCTCTGCGACCACCTCGGTTCCGACGGATTGATTGTGCTCGACGCGACGGTTCTCTCTGTCGCCGCATTCGACGGTTCGCCCACCTGGTTGAGCGGACTCGACGCCTATCTCATCGACGGCCACATTCCGGGCGCCCTGTTCGCCGACCTGCTCGAAGCGTTTTCTGACACCGACAAGCCCTACGGATTCGCACGACCCTCCGCCGCACAGTTCGAGGCGGCGGCGACCGCGCTCGGTATCACGAATTCGTCGACCGTCGTGATCTACGACAACGCGCTGGGGCAGTGGGCCGCACGTCTCTGGTGGTTGTTCCGGGCCTTCGGCTACGACCGGGTCGCGGTGCTCGACGGCGGGCTCACCAAGTGGAATCTCGACGAGCGACCCGTGGAGACCGGATACATCGAGCCCGAACTCTCTGACGAACCCTTCGCCGCCGGCGAGCGCCCCGAACTCTGGGTCGACAAGCCGTATGTCGAGTCTGTTGTCGACGGGCGAACGGATGCTCGGCTGGTCTGCGCGCTGCCCGCGGCGGAATTCGCGGGAACCGCCGGCCCCCGCAGCCGACTCGGACACATTCCGGGCAGCGTGAACGTAACCGCCGGTCGCCTGGCCGACCGTGCCTCGCACGTGCTGTTGAAGGGTGACGCGCTTCGGGAGGCCTTCGCTGCGGTGCTCGGCGAGGGTACGGATGCCGCCGTCGACCTGGCGCAGCCTTCCGGCCGTCGCATCGTGCTGTACTGCGGCGCGGGAATCGCGGCGGCGGCCGACGCGCTTGCCCTCGTTCTGCTCGGCGAGACGAACGTCGCCGTCTACGACGGCTCGCTCAACGAGTGGGTCGCCGATGAGTCGGCGCCGGTGGTTTCGGCCGCCAGTCGATAGAGCAGTTCGAGGGTCGCGCCGAAACCGATCGGTCGAGCCAGCGCTTGAGCGGCAATCGGCACGACCGCGGCTCGTGACGCCGTGACGTAGACGCTCTCACCGGTCGCCAGAAAGAGTTCGAACGCGGCGGTCGCCATGGCGCTGAGCCCCGACGGATAGGCGCCTTCAGACACGTCACCCTCAGCCAGCAGGCCGTGCGCTGCCAGCACGGGGTCTCCCCCGCCGGGCACCGTGAACACCGCACCGGGCGCCGACGGCCGCGCGCGACCCGACGGAGCCGAGGTTGCCGTCGAGCCATTGGCGTGAATGCACGCGTCGACGAGCTGGTGGGCGACACGACGGAAGCCGTCGTCGCCCGTCGCGGCTGCCAGCCGGCCCAGGCCGAGTGCGAGCATTCCGTAGTCTTCGAGGGTCGCACGGGCATCCGACGTGCGACCGCCGAGTGAGGCTCGAATGACGGTACCGTCGGCACGCAGGTGATGCTCGCGCAGGTAGTCTGCCGCCGAGCGCGCGGCGAGCATCCATCGTTCGTTGCCGAAAGCGACCGCGGCGTGGACGAGCGCGCCGATGGCGAGTCCGTTCCAGCCGGTCAGAATCTTCTGGTCGAGTTTCGGGGGAACCTCGGCGGAGCGCTGCTCGGCGTCGAGGGCGTAATAACCGCCCTCCGACTGCTGGCCGGCCACCACGCTCTCGGAGTCCTGTGCCGACGCGAACCCCCCGGCATCGACCTGAAGCACGGTGATGAGGTACTCGGCGATTCCGGCCGCGGCGGCTGTTGCCCAAGAGCTGTCGTCGGGGTCGAGAAGCTCGGCTGCTGTCGTGTACGCGTCGAGCAGCAGCGCGTTGTCGTAGAGCATGCGCTCATAGTGCGGGTCGCTCCAGTCGGCGCGGGTAGCGTACCGAAAGAAGCCGCCCTCGACGGGGTCTCTCAGGTCGGAGGCTGCCATGGCCTTCAGGGTGCGCAACGCCAGCGGGGCATCCGCCCGCAGCAGAAACGAGAGCACGGGCGCCACCGGAAACTTCGGGGCCCCGCCGAAGCCGCCGTGCACGGTGTCTTCGTAGGCCTCGAGCTCGCTCGTGACCTTCGCGAACTGGTCGGCGGTCGGCACCGCCGGCAACACCGGTAAGACGCGGGCTTCACTGGGCGCGGCACTGCCGGCCTCAGCCCCTCCACCTCGCACGATCTCACCCGCGGCCGCGAGCGCCGCTGTCAGCTGCTCGGCCGTGTCTTCGACGTCGGCGCGGCGAGTGGCCCAGGCGTCTGTCACAGCGCCAAGCACCTGCGTGAACGAGGGGTTGCCCTGCACCGCGATCGGTGGAGAGTACGTTCCGCCGAAGAACGGGCGGGCATCCGGTGTCGTGAACACGTTGAGGGGCCAGCCCAGGTTCTGCGTGAACGCACCCGCCGCCGCAAGGTAGAACGCGTCGACCTCAGGGTGCTCTTCACGGTCGACCTTGATCGCCACGAATCCGTCGTTGAGCTGGGCGGCGAGCACCGGGTCGCTGAAGCTCTCGCGCGCCATCACGTGGCACCAATGGCACGTGGAGTAGCCGATGGACACCAGCACCGGCACGTCGCGGCGTTTCGCCTCGGCGAACGCCGCTTCACCCCAGGCGAACCAGTCGACGGGATTGTCGGCGTGCGAACGCAGATACGGACTGATAACGCCGGCAAGCCTGTTGACCATACTCACCAGCATTACACTGAAGGGCTGATGATTCCTGCCTCGATCTACTTTCCGCCAGAACTGCCCGTCAGTCAGCTGCGCGATGAAATCGCGCGCACGATCGCGGCGAACCAGGTGGTCATCGTCGCAGGCGAGACCGGCTCGGGCAAGACCACGCAGCTGCCGAAGATCTGCCTCGAACTCGGCAGAACGAGCATCGGGCATACGCAGCCCCGGCGCATCGCGGCGCGCACCATAGCCGAACGTATCGCCGAAGAGCTCGGGCAGAGCGTCGGCGAACTCGTCGGGTACCAGGTTCGGTTCACCGACAAGGTCGGTGCCGACACCCGCATCAAGCTGATGACCGACGGCATTCTGCTCAACGAGATTCACCGCGACCGTCTGCTCAAGAAGTACGACACGATCATCATCGACGAGGCGCACGAGCGCAGCCTCACCATCGACTTTCTGCTCGGCTACCTTCGTCAGCTGCTGCCGCAACGCCCCGATCTCAAGGTGATCGTCACCTCTGCCACCATCGACCCCGAGAGTTTCTCGCGCCACTTCGGCGGGGCACCCATCATCGAGGTGTCGGGGCGCACGTACCCGGTCGAGGTCAGGTACCGGCCGTTGGTGGCCGACGCTGACGCCGGCTGGGCTGCCGGTGCCGACGATGACGGTGCTGACGATGACTTCGCGCTCGACGATGTCGACGACGCGCCTGCCCCACGGTCTCGCGCCGGAGGTGACTCGAGTTTTGGCCTCGGTCGGCGCAGCGCCGCCCCCGGCTCCGGCCCCGGCCCGGGCCCCGGCCGCGCGAGCGAAAACTCGACCGCGAACCGCGATCCGCTCGACGCCGTGAACGACGCCCTCGACGAGCTCGCACGCGAGGGCGACGGAGACGTTCTGGTGTTCTTCTCGGGCGAGAACGAGATTCGCGATGCCGAAGAAGCGATTCGGGGCCGACTCAACTCTGGTGGTGGCGCGCTCGGGGCTGCTACCGAAGTGCTTCCGCTCTACGGACGGCTGTCGGCGGCCGACCAGCACAAGGTGTTTCAGAAGTCGTCGGCCCCGGGAATCCGCCGGCGCATCGTTCTGGCGACCAACGTCGCCGAGACGAGCCTGACGGTGCCCGGAATCAAATACGTCATCGATACCGGCACCGCCCGCATCAGCCGATACAGCGTGCGCTCCAAGGTGCAGCGCCTTCCGATCGAGGCCATCTCGCAGGCCTCGGCGAACCAGCGCGCGGGCCGCAGCGGTCGCACCAGTGACGGCATCTGCATCCGCCTGTATTCCGAGGCCGATTACCTCGCGCGGCCGAAGTTCACCGAGCCCGAGATTCTGCGCACCAACCTCGCCGCCGTGATTCTGCAGATGATCTCGCTGGGACTCGGAGACATCGCCTCGTTCCCGTTCTTGCAGCCGCCCGACTCGCGTGGCATCAAAGACGGTCTCGACCTGCTGAGCGAACTCGGTGCGGTGAATCTCGCCGGTGGAAACGCGCGAGGTCGCGCCGGGCGAGATGCCGCCACGCCGTCGGATGACACCCCGACGCTCACACGGGTCGGCCGCGACCTCTCGCGCATTCCCATCGAGCCGCGATTCGGGCGCATGGTCGTCGAGTCGAAAAAGCACTCGACGAGCCGCGAGGTGATGATCATCGTGGCCGGGCTCACCGTGCAAGACCCGCGCGAACGCCCGTTGGAGAAGCGTCAGCGCGCCGATGAGCTGCACGCGCGTTTCACCGACCAGACGAGCGACTTTCTGTCGCTGCTCAACCTCTGGAACTACCTCGAGACCAAGCAGGCCGAGCTGTCGTCGAGCGCGTTTCGGCGGCTGTGCAAGGCCGAGCACCTCAACTACCTTCGCGTACGCGAGTGGCAAGACGTGTACCGGCAGTTGCGCCAGCTGGCCCGGCCGCTCGATCTGACCATCGGCGAACCCTCGGTCAACCCCGACGGAATCCACCGGTCGATTCTCTCGGGGCTGCTGTCGCACATCGGTCTGAAAGACCTGGCGAAGAAAGACTACGCCGGAGCCCGCCAGACCCGCTTCAGCATCTTTCCCGGCTCTGCGCTGGCGAAGAAACAGCCCAACGCGGTGATGAGCGCCGAACTCGTGGAGACGAGCCGGTTGTTCGCTCGTATGAACGCGGCCATCGACCCGGCGTGGGCCGAGGGCCTGGCCGGAGACCTCTGCAAGCGCACGTTCTCTGAACCGCACTGGGAGAAGAAGCAGGGCGCCGTCGTCGCATTCGAACGGGTGACGCTCTACGGCGTGCCGATCGTGCCGAAGCGCCGCGTGCAGTTCGCGCGCATCGACCCGTCGTATGCGCGCGAACTGTTCATTCGGCACGCACTCGTCGACGGCGAATGGGAGTCGCAGCACGCATTCGACCGAGCGAATCGACGTTTTCGAAGTGAGCTCGCGGAGATAGAAGAACGCAGCCGCCGCCGCGACCTGTTGCTCGACGATGAGGCCGTGTTCGAGTTCTACGACGCCCGTGTTCCGCGTGATGTGAACACTGCCCGCAGTTTTGACGGGTGGTGGAAAATGGCTCGGCATGACACTCCCGATCTGTTGACGATGACGGTGGAATCTCTGGTGCCCGAAGGCGCACCCGAGATCGACGAGACGAAGTTTCCGACCTCGTGGCAGCAGGGCGACCAGAAACTGGCGCTGAACTACCGGTTCGAGCCGGGAACCGAAGACGACGGCGTGAGCGTGACCGTGCCGCTGGCGCTTCTCCCGCGACTGCAGCCGCAGGCATTCGAGTCGCAGGTGCCCGGATTCCGCGAGGAACTCGTCACCGCGCTCATCCGCTCGCTGCCGAAGAACATTCGTAAGAACTTCGTGCCGGCCACCGACTGGGCGGTCAAACTGCTCGCCGCGCTGCCCCTCGAGCAGTCGCCGGCCGGCGACCCTGGCGGCGACTCCTTTCTCGCAGACCTCGCCCACACCATGTCGCGCCTCGGATTCACTCCTGTGACCGCCGCCGACTTCGACAGATCTCGCATTCCCTCACACCTTTCTGTTTCTTTCCGGGTCGTGGATGAACGGGGTAAAACCATCGCGGCCTCGAAAGACCTGGCCGAACTGCAGTCGCGTTACCGATCCGTCGCCCGTGAGAGCGTCGCCCGTGCATCCAGTGCCACCGCCAGCCACGTCGAGCGAAGCGGAATCACTGCCTGGGACTTTACGGAACTGCCGCGCCACATCGACACGAAAATGCCAGGCAGTGTAATTCGCGCGTATCCGGCGATTGTGGATAACTCCGGCTCCGTCTCGATCCGATTGATGAGCACCCGCGAGGAGGCCGACCGGCTGACACAGGTCGGCGTTCGAGCCCTGCTGCTGCTCGCGGTGCCGTCGCCGGTGTCGTACGTGCGCGAGCACCTCACTCAGAACGAGAAGCTGATTCTCGCCACGAGTCCGTACCCGAGCATCCAGGCGCTCTTCGACGACTGCCTGCGCGCCTGCGCCGATGCGGTCATCCGCGAGTCGCATCCCGACGGCCTGCTCTTCACCCAGGCCGAATTCGAGACCGTGCGCGACCGCCTCTCGGCAGGACTCATGAACCAGATGTACGCGACGGTCGCCCTCGTCGCAGCCAGCCTGACGAAGGCTCGGGATGCCGAACGCGCCCTGAAGGCCGCCACAAGCGTCTCGCTGCTGTCTGCGCTCAGCGACGCGCGCGGGCAGCTCGAGGCGCTCATCTACCCCGGATTCGTTTCCTCCACAGGAACGGCCCAGCTCGAAAGTTATCCACGGTACTTGACAGGCATCGAGCAGCGCCTGCAAAAGTTGCCTGACGCCCCGGCACGAGACCGGGCCTGGATGACGGAGGTACAGAATGCCACAGCACGTTACGAGGCAGCGGGTGGCCCGCTCCCCCTGCCCGCGAACGCGCTCGCCCTCGTGAGCCCGCCGCTGCTGCGGGTGCGCTGGATGCTCGAAGAACTCCGCATCAGCCTCTTCGCCCAGTCTCTGGGCACCGACGGCCCCGTCTCCCTGCAGCGCATCCAGAAGGCCCTCGCGTCCTGACGCCGTCAGGGTCGGGCGGAGGGGAAGAACCGCACCGTCTACCCGGTACACTAGTGAGGTTGTGAACAGCTACTCGAGTCTTCTGAAAACCCGCGGTGTCGGGCGCATTATGGCTGCCCAATTGCTAGCGCGCTTTCCGTTCGGCATGCTTTCGCTGGCGTTTCTGCTGCATATCGAGCGGGTGCACGACTCCTACGGCTCCGCCGGACTCGTGCTTGCTGCGCTCTCGATCGGCCAGGCTATCGCGGGCCCGCTGACGAGTCGGCTGATGGGCCGCTGGGGCATGCGGCAGGTGATCAGCTCGACCATCGTGGTGTGCGCCATCGCGATCTCCACCATCGCGCTGGTGCCGATGAGCATCCCGATGACCATGGCCGTGGCGTTCATCGCCGGGCTCACGATGCCGCCCATTCAGCCCGCGGTGCGCACGATCTACCCCAAGATGGTGAACTCGAAGCAGCTCACGCCGCTGTTCTCACTCGACGCCTCGGCACAAGAGATCATCTGGGTGGTCGGACCGGTCATCACGACGTTCACCGCGACGCAGATCGGCACCGTGCAGGGTATTCTGCTCGCCGTCATCTTCTTAGTCGTCGGCGGCGGCTGGTTCTTGACGAGCCCCGAGCTCGGCCGGGTACGTATTCCGCGCAGCCGACGCCGGCTGGGTGCGGTGCTCAAGAAGCCGCCGGTGCTGCTTGCGACGATCGTCGGTTTTTTGCTCGTCGCCACCTGTGCTTCGGTCGAGGCCGGCGTGGTTTCGACGTTCGGCAACGGCGGAGCCGAGGCCGGCATCGTGCTCGCGGTCTTCGCGGTGGGCTCGCTGGTGGGCGGACTCGCTCTGGGGCATCTGCCCATCGGATCGTGGGCGCTGGCGCAGCGCATGCTGATCGTCTTCGTCGGAATCGGAATCTCGGCGATCTCGCTGAACGTCTGGTGGCTCGGCGTGTTCCTGTTTCTCGCGGGTGTCGGCATCGCTCCGGCTCTCGCGGTGATGTTCTCGATCGTCTCGTCGAGCGTGCGATTCAGCGACACGGCTGAGGCGTACGGCTGGGTCGGCACCGGTCAGCTCATCGGAGCGGCCGTGGGGTCGGCCCTCGCGGGGTTCATGATCGACTCCGTGGGGCCGTCGGGAGCCTTCTACGTCGCCGCGTCGCTCGCTGCGGTGGGCTTCGTGGTGCCCGTGCTCGGCCATCGCTGGCACCCCGACCTGCGCGGAAAAGACGCCAGCCCCCTCGCCGACACCGAGCCCGTGATGACGGTCACCTGACCTGCAGCGGGCGACGCGAAAACGTAGGAGATTTCGCGGCGGTAAGCCCTATAGGGCGGCACCGTGCCGAATCCTCCTACGTTTTTGCCACGCACCGGCCCGGGATAATGGAGACATGATCTTCGCGCCGAACCTCACCCTCAACGACGGCCACACCATCCCTCAACTGGGGCTCGGTGTGTACAAGGCCACCGATGCTGAGGCCGCCGCCGCCGCGACAGCCGCGTTCGACCTCGGCTACCGGCACGTCGACACTGCCACGCTCTACGACAACGAGGTGGGTGTGGGCCAGGCGGTCGCCCGCACGAGCGTGCCGCGCGCAGAACTCTTCGTCACGACGAAGGTCTACCAAGACCGCCACGGTTATGACGAGACGCGCGCCTCTTTCGACGAGAGCCTTGAGCGCCTCGGCCTCGAGTACGTCGACCTGTACCTCATCCACTGGCCCGCCCCCACGCAGAACAAGTACGTCGAAACCTGGCGTGCGCTCGAGAAGATCCAGGCCGACGGGCTGGCCCGCTCGATCGGCGTGTCGAACTTTCACCCGCACCACCTCGAGCGCCTGGCCCACGAAACGAGCATCGTTCCGGCCATCAACCAGATCGAGCTGCACCCGTGGCTGCCCCAGGCCGAGGTGCGCGCCTACAACGCTGCGCACGGAATCCAGACCGAGGCCTGGTCGCCACTCGCCCGCGGGCGCGTGCTGGGCAACCCGGTGCTCGACGAACTCGCCGCGAAGTACGGCAAGTCCCCCGCTCAGATCGTGATCCGCTGGCACCTCGAGCTCGGCAACGTGGTGATTCCGAAGTCGATCACGCCCTCACGCATCGCCGAGAACATCGACGTGTTCGACTTCGCGCTCGACACCGACGACATGGCACTCATCGCCACCCTGGAGACGGGCGAGCGCACCGGCCGCGATCCCGACTTCGAGGGCTGACGCGCTACTCGTGCCACCAGCGCGAGTGGATGCCCGGCGAGCGCCGACCGGATGCCAGCCCCTCGCCCCAGCGCTACCAGCGCGAGTGTATGCTCTGCCGAAAGTACTCGTCGTAAATCCGTCGCACGCCCTCGTCGAAGGCGGCACCCAACGAAGGCACCGACCCGGCGGCAGCGTTCGCCTCGGCTTGCCCCGGGTTGCGCGCACCAGGAATAACCGTGCTCACACCCGGCAGCTGCGCCACCCACGCCAGGGCGGCGGTCGCGGGTGTCACGCCCTCAGGCCCGACCGAGGCGACGAGTGCGGCGAATTCCCGCGCCGCAGCGACGCCGGTCTCGAAGTCGACGCCCGAGAACGTCTCCCCCACGTCGAACGCACTGCCGTCGCGGTTGTACGTGCGGTGATCCGAAGCCGCGAACGTGGTCTGCTCCGTGTACTTTCCGGTCAAGAGCCCCGACGCGAGCGGCACGCGAGCAATGATGCCGACACCAGCGTCGCGCGCGGCGGGGAGCACAGCATCCAGCGGCTTGAGCCGGAAGGCGTTCAGAATGATCTGGATGGTCGCCGTGCCCGGCCGAGCGATGGCGGCGAGCGCCTGATCGGCGGTCTCCACGCTGAATCCGTAGTTCGAAACGACCTCCTCAGAGACGAGTGTCTCGAGCGCGTCGTAGACCTCATCGCTCTCGAACACCTGGCTCGGCGGGCAGTGCAGCTGAACGAGGTCGAGCGTCTCGACGCCCAGGTTGGTGCGTGACCGGTTCGTCCAGGCGCGAAAGTTGTCGAGCACGTAGTTCTCGGGCACCTGCTCCTGGCGGCGCCCCATCTTGGTGGCAACGGTGATGCCGTGCCCGGGGTTCTCCGAGAGATACCGCCCGATCAGTTGCTCGCTGCGGCCGTCGCCGTAGACGTCGGCCGTGTCGAAGAAGGTGACGCCGGCCTCGACCGACGCATCGAGTACCGCCAGGGCATCCGCTTCTTGCACGTCACCCCAATCGGCGCCGAGTTGCCAGGTGCCGAGGCCGATGCTCGAGACGGTTCTGTGGGTTCTGCCGAGTTCGCGAGAGTGCATTCGCTCAGCCTAGCTACGCAGATGCTGCTGTAGGGAATCGACCAGGCCCTTGCGTTGTTGTGTGTAGCAAGGGTACAAGAGCACGCAGATCTGCCTGCGGGCTCCGAATACTCGATAAGGCTCCGCACAACAGCAAGGAGACGCAGTTGAGCAAAATCTATGTAGAGATCGAAAACGAATACGGCGAATTCGCCCGGTACAAGCACCACTCGAACGGGCGCGGATTCATCTCCGCGACCTCGGTCGTGCACCCCACCGCTTTCGTCGAATCGTCGGCGTACGTCGAACCCGAGGCGCAGCTCGGCCAGGGCGCCTGGGTGGGCGCCGGCAGCTGGATCGACCGGGGCGCCGTCGTGGGCGCCGGAGTGTTCATCGGCGCAGGCGTGCACGTCGGGCAAGACGCCCGCATCGGCCGCGGCGCGAAGATCGGCAGCCACACCCGCATCGGCGACCGCGCCGTGATCACCGACGGCATGCACGTGCCGCACGACACCACCATCGCCGACGGAGAACTGGTCGCACGCAGCGCCCCGGCTCGCCCGACCCTCGGCGGCCCCCAGTCCGGCACCAGCGCCGTGCGCAGCACCACCAGCACCGACAGCGGTTTCGCCAAAGCGGCCTAACCCGTCTTACGGGTGGGGGATGTTGCGCAGGTTGGTCTTGGCCAGCTGCACAGCCTCTCCCACTCCCCCGTTCATCACGATCTTCGACACCGCGAGGCTGAATCCCTTCACCTGGCCGGCCGTGATCGTCGGCGGCAGCGACAACGCCAGCGGATCGGTCACCACATCGACCAGCGCCGGCCCGTCATGGGCGAACGCCCTCTCAAAAGCCTCCCGAACGTCGGTGGGCTTTTCGACTCTCTGGCCGTAGATGCCGAGCGCGTTCGCCAGCGCGGCGTAGTCCACCATCGGCACATTGACGCCGAAGTCGGGGTACCCGTCGACCAGCATCTCCACCTTCACCAGCCCGAGTGTCGAGTTGTTGAAGACCACGATCTTCACGGGCAGCTTGTATGCGGCCACGGTCACGAGCTCGCCGAGAAGCATCGACAGGCCGCCGTCGCCCGAGACCGAGACGACCTGCCGGCCCGGATGGCTGATCTGCGCGCCGAGAGCCTGCGGCAGCGCGTTCGCCATCGAACCGTGCAGGTACGAGCCGATGATGCGCCGCCGCCCGTTCGGGTTGATGTAACGGGCCGTCCACACATTGCACATGCCGGTATCGGCGGTGAAGATCGTGTCGTCTGCAGCGACGTCGTCGAGTATGGATGCGACGTACTCGGGGTGGATCGGCGTCTTCTTCTCGACGTTCTTCGCGTACGCGCCGACCACGCTGCCGAGCAGCTTCTGGTGCCGCTTGAGGGTCTTGTCGAGAAATCCGCGGTCCGCCGTGCGCGAGACGAGCGGCGTCACAGCGGCGATCGTCGCAAGAACATCTCCGTGCACCGGAACCTGCACAGAGGCCCGCCTGCCCAGATGCTCGGCCCGGGCATCCACTTGGGCGATGACGACCTCACCGCGACCGGTACCGCCTTCGGGCAAGAACTGGGTGTACGGAAAGTCGGTGCCGAGCAGAATGAGCAGGTCGGCGTCATGGATGCCCGCGTGCGCGGCTCCGTAACCGAGCAGCCCCGTCATTCCCACGTCGAACGGGTTGTCGTACTGAATCCACTCCTTGCCCCGCAGCGTGTGCCCCACGGGAGCGGCGAGCAGGTCGGCGAACGCAACAACCTCGTCGTGCGCGCCTTCGACTCCGGCCCCCGCGAAGATCGCAATGGTCTTGGCGGCGTTGATCGCGTCGGCGAGGGCCCGAACATCCGTCTCCGCAGGCACGAGCACCGGATGCCCGGGCAGCACAAAAGCGGGCGCAGAACCCTCGGCCGGCAACTGTGCGATGTCACCCGGAAGGCTGACCACAGCGACCCCACGCAGCGCCACCGCATGCCGCAGCGCCGAGTTCACGACGCGCGGACTCTGCGCCGGCGTGGAAATGAGCTCACGATAGTTCGAGCATTCGACGAACAGGCGGTCAGGGTGCGTCTCTTGAAAGTATTCGCTTCCGATCTGTTCTGACGGAATATGGCTGGCGATCGCCAGCACCGGCGCCCCCGAGCGATGCGCATCGAAGAGACCGTTGATGAGATGCAGGTTGCCCGGCCCGCAGCTGCCGGCGCAGACCGCGAGTCGGCCGGTGAGCTGTGCCTCGGCTCCGGCGGCGAACGCCGCTGCCTCTTCGTTGCGCACGTGAATCCAGTCGATGCCGCCCTTCGCCGCGCCACCGGTGCGGCGCACGGCGTCGACCACCGGGTTGAGGCTGTCACCCACGATTCCGTAGATGCGCCGCACGCCCGCGTCGACGAGCTGGGCGATGAGTTGGTCTGCAACGGTGTCTGCCATGGCTCCATTCAACACGCCGCTGCCGCGAAACGCCCGACTCGGCTCGGCCCTTGCGCGCACACCATATGCTGTGACCCATGCGACTCCTCTTCGTGATTCTGCGTGTCGTGGTCGCGGCGGCGATCACGGTGGCCATCGTGGCCCAGCTGGCGCATTCGCTGAGCTTCTTGCAAGGCACAACCGGGTTCGACGCGGGTTTTTACATCACGAACTTCTTCAGCTTCTTCACGGTCGACTCCAACGCGGCCAGCGTCGTGGTTCTGCTCGTCGGTGCGGGGCTGGCCATCCGGCGCAGCGGGCCCGATCCGCTGCTGTTCACCACCGTTCGCGCCTGCGTCGTCACGTACATGGTGACCACGGGCATCGTCTACAACCTGCTGCTGCGCGGCATCGCCCTGCCCCAGGGCCAGACGCTCGAGTGGTCGAACGAGATTCTGCACGTGGTCGGCCCGATCTACCTACTGCTCGACTGGCTGTTCGCGCCGGGGCGCATCCCGCTGAACTACCGCAGGCTGTGGGCCATCGTGTCGTTTCCCATCGCCTGGGTGATCTACACGCTCATCCGCGGGCCGCTGGCCATCGATGGCACGACGGGCAAGCCGTGGTACCCCTATCCGTTTCTCAACCCGACCCTCTCGGCGAACGGGTACTTCTCGGTGGCGTTCTACGTGCTGCTCATCGCGCTGGTCATCTGCGCGATCGGGGTGGGTGTGATCTGGGTCTCGCGACGATCGATCTCCACCCGCACCTGACCCCATCTCCACCCGTGGGCCGAGCCGCTCGGCGCGCCGCCCGACGAGCATGAAGACATGAACATTCAGATCATCGTCAACGCGCTCGTCATCATCGTTCTGGTCGGCTACATGGGCCTGCGTCAGGTCAACTGGCGCCCGGTCGAAATCGCCCGCATGTGGCGCGGACCGGTCATCCTCGGCGGAATCGGCGTCGTCACCCTCGCGAACTCGACGAACTTGGCTCACCTCAGCACCTTCGATGTCGCAGTTCTGGTCTTCGAGATCGTGGTTTCGCTCGGAGTCGGCGCAGCGATGGGGGTCATGGCGAAGTTCCGGCCGATCACCGCCGAAGGCCGCGCCGCAGCCCGCGACGACAGCACCGCGACGCTCGAGAGCCGCACCGGATGGTGGGGGTTCGCCCTGTGGGTCGGCTTCATCGCCCTGCGCATCGGCATCGATGCGGGCGCCGGCGCCATGGGATCGCAGATCGCTTCGTCGACCGCGGTCATCCTGATTCTGCTGGCTGCCAACCGCGCCGCTCGTTCGGCCGTGTTCTCGGCGCGCATCGGCCGCCTGAGCCACGTCACCGCGTGAACCACAGCGAGCACCTGAACCACGGCGTGCGCCTGAGAACGGATGCCCGCCGCCATCTCTGCGCCGACCGGGCGAGAATGGGGTGGTGAACTCTGCACCGCGAACCGGCTGGCTGAGCCTGGCGCTCAACCTGGCCGGCGTCGCCCTGGTCGGCTATGCCCTCTTCGCATCTTTCGCCCCCGTCATTGCACCCGCCCTGGTCGCCATCGGCACGGTCGGTCTCGTCGCCTGGCTCGTTTCTCTGATGGCCTCGATAGCTCTCACGAGGGGCGTCGTCAGCGGTGCTCCCTCGCGTCACCTCGAACTTCCCCCTGCTCTGCCCGGCGCGCCGGCTGGTGCGCTGCCCCGCGTCATCCTGGTCACTCTCACCGTCGCCGCTCTCTGCGGAGCCTTCATCGCCGGCCCCACCCTCGGCCTCGGCATCGCACTGACGGTTGCTGCGCTCATCCGCACCATCGGCACCGTTCAGTGGCCGCTCTGGTGGGGCCTTCTGCTCGGCGTCGTGTCGGCAGCCCTCGTTGCGGTGGGCGCGGTTGTGACTTCGTCGGGTGCCGGCCTCTCCGCAGACCTCTCGCCCGGTGGCCTGCTCGCTATCGAGGGTGGCATCGTCATCTCGGCCCTCGGCGGGCTGAGTCGGCGGCAGTTCCGGCTGGCCGAACTGCAGGCCGAACACCTTCGCGAAGAACACCTCGTCGCTGTCGAGAAGCAGGCCGCCCTCACGGCCCTTTCAGATCGGCAGGGCATCGCCCGCGAGATTCACGACGTGCTGGCGCACAGCCTGGGCGGGCTCGTAATTCAGCTCGACGCCGTCGATGCCCTCCTCGAGGCGGGCCAGACCGACGCGGCCGCCGATCGTATTCACGACGCGCGACGCCTCGCCGCGTCGGGGCTCGCCGAGGCTCGACGGGCGGTGGATGCCCTGCGGGAGCCAGACGCATCGTCTTCCGTTTCGCCGGCGGCACTGCTCACCAGCTTCGACGAGCTGGTGAGCGCCGATCGTGCCCTGGGCTCTGTCGTGACGCTGACCGTGCACAGCACCGAACCCGCAGCGGACGACGGCCTGCTCTCGGGTGAGGCGGCTCACGCCCTGCGACGGACACTGCAAGAGGCGCTGACCAACGCCCGCAAACACGCCGCCGGCGCCGCGGTCGACGTGCAGGTCGAGGTGGCGCCTTCGGCCGTGCTGCTTCGAGTCGCCAATCCGCTTGCCGCCCCGCGGGTCGTCGTCGGCAGCTCCGGCGGGTCGCGGGGCATCGCCGGCATGCGTGAGCGCTTTGCCACACTGCCCGGCGCCACACTCAGCGTCGAGGCAGAAGACGGCACGTTCGTGGTCACGGCAACTGCCATGCTTCTGTCATGACCGAACCGCGCATTCGAGTGCTTGTCGCCGATGACCAGGCGATCATTCGCGACGGGCTCGTGACCGTGCTCTCGCTGCTGCCCGACATCGAGATCGTGGGCTCGGCAGCCGATGGCGCCGAAGCCGTGCGGCTCGTCGCCGAGCAGCACCCCGATGTGGTGCTGATGGACCTGCGGATGCCCGTGCTCGACGGCACGGCAGCCACCGCCGAGATCGTGCGCGACCACCCGCACACTGCGATTCTTGTGCTCACCACCTTCGCTGACGACGCATCGATCTCAGGGGCACTGCAGAAGGGCGCCCGCGGGTATCTCACGAAAGACGCCTCCCGAGCAGAGGTCGCGGCGGCCATCCGGTCGGTCGCCAACGGGCAGACCACTCTCGCGCCGGAGGTGGCGGCGCGCCTGATCGGCAGTTTCACCACCACCACTGACGCCGCCTCGGCTGATGCCCCCGCGGCCGATACCGCCACTACGGCCACTGCCGCCACTGCCGATGCCACCACCGAAGCCACTAGTGCCGATGCCACCGCTGCTGCTGCGAATTCGGCGGCCCCGGGCATCCGGTTTCCGCAGCTCACCCACCGCGAACGTGAAGTACTCGAGCTGATGGCGACCGGGCTCAACAACGCGGAGATCGCCGCGCGCCTGTTCGTGAGTGTGGCCACGGTGAAAACGCACATCAACGCTCTGTTCGCCAAGTTGCACGTGCGTGACCGCGCTCAAGCGATCGCCCTCGCACTCGCGGCACCCGGTGCCAGTGACGGTGTCGACGGCAGTGTAGGGTCGAAAAATGCCTGAAGCAGAAGTGCGTGGAGCAGCGTTGAGCCGAGACGAAGTCGCCGAACGATTGACGCTGGTCGTGAGCCGGCTGAGCCGGCGCATCCGCCCGGTGGGCGACGAGCTGAGTCACGGGCTGCTCTCAGCGCTCTCGAGCGTGCGTGCTGCCGGGCCCATCCGGCCGAGCGACCTGGCCCGGCTCGAGCACGTCGCGGCGCCTACCATGACCCGAATCGTCGCCGATCTCGAGCACCGTGGCCTCGTCGAGCGCGACGCCGATCCGCTCGACGGCCGGTCGTTCTTGTTACGGGTGAGCGAGCCCGGACTGACCGCGCTCGCTGCGGCCGGCTCGGCGCGGCGCGAGCGCGTGCGCACCATGCTCGCCGAGCAGCCCGACGAGCAGCTCGCCCTCATCCTCGCGGCCCTGCCCGCCCTCGAGGCCGCCGCCGTGAGCGCCGTCAGCGCCTAGCCTGCTTGCCTGAGCCCTCTCCCGCGCGCCCCCCTTCGCCCGCGCCCCCCTCCCGCGCGCCCCCCTCCGCCTAGCCTCCGACTTTGCGAAAAAGCACCTTCCCGAGCGATTTTGGGGGCTTTTTCGCCAAGTGGATGATGCGGCACGGGTGGAGCGGCACGGCGTCAGCCGTCGAGAAACTCGCCCGTACGAACATCCACCCCGGCCAGGTCGTCGTCGAGCTCGATCGGCTCGATGAGGTGGGCGTCGAAGGGGTCGAGCGTGCGCGAGTTGTTCACGGTTCGCGCCACCGGATAGGTCGTGATCGACTTCGCGACGGCCAGAGAACTGCGGTCGAGCGCGGTCAGCACGGGGTCGGCGTTCGTGATCTTCGTGGGGTCGAGCCACGGCGCCCAGAGATCGGGAGTGAGAAACACCGGCATGCGCTCGTGGATCGCCCCCGACGCATCGGCCGCCTCACGCGTGACGATGGTGAACGTCACCTTCCACTCGCCGGCGTCGTCTTTGCGCGCACTGTAGAGCCCTGCGGCAGCCAGCACGTCGGCATCGCCGTGGATGAAGTATGGCTGCTTACCATCGTCCTGCTGCTGCCATTCGTAATACCCGATCATCGGAACGATGCACCGATGTGAAGCAAAAGCGCTGCGGAACATTCCGTTCGTCGCCACGGTCTCGAGCCGCGCGTTGATCGGCGCCGGCCCCTTCGGCTTGGCCCAAGCCGGCTTCAGCCCCCACTGCGCGAGCTCGATCTCCCGCGTCTCGCCCGCAGCCGCCCCAGCAGACCCCGTCTCGGCAGACGCCGCCTCGGCAGACCCCGCATCCGCCTTCGGCGCCCGCTGCCGGATGATCGGGGCCTCATCGGTCGGCGAGACGCTGTAGCTCGGCCTCCACTCCTGCGGGTCGCCCCCGCGCGCAATGAACTCGAGGATCAGGTCGTCGGTCTCTTTGTTCATGGCGAACCTGCCGCACATGTCGCACCTCCCTGTTCGATGTCGAGTTTACGAGCGACACCTGACATTCGTCACGCGTGGCTGCGTTGCCACGCCTGCCGCTGCAGCGTGAGTATGCGTACGACCGACGCGTCGATCTGCTCCACGGAGATCTGCCCCGCCTGCACGGCAGCCGCGATGGCGGCGACCAGCGGCGGCAGATCGATGTCGTTGTTGTACAGCAACAGGTCGTTGCCCGCTCGAATCGCGGCGATCGCGTTCGTCGTGCGATCGGCGTACTGCGGCTGACCCGAATCTTCGAGCATCTGCATGTCGTCGGTGACCGCCACCCCGGTGAATCCGAGCTGACCGCGCAGCATCTCGTGCCAGCGCACCGAGAGGGTCGCGGGAACGGAATCGACGCTGGTGTACTCGAGGTGCCCGAACATCACCAGCTCCGCCCCGGCGGCGATGCCGGCCTCGAAGGGCGGGGCATCCCGAACCGCCCACTGATCGACGGGCAGGTCGGTGCTCGGAATAGTCGTGTGCGAATTCGCCTCGGTCTCGCCGTGGCCCGGAAAGTGCTTGAGCGTCGAGAACACCACCCCCTGCTCGGCGGCCACCGAAGCGGCGACGCGCTGGCTGGCCGCCTCGGCGTCGGTTCCGAGCACGCGGTCGTAGATGAAGGAGTTCGGGTCGGCCGTGACATCGGCGATGGTGCCGAAGTTCACCGAAACCCCGGCCTGCTTCAGCAGTGCCGCGCGCTTCGTGAAGGCGTCGGTCGTCGAGCTCACCGGCATCGACCGCAGCAACTCGCCGCCGGGAAGCGTGTCTTGCGGCAGTCGAGCCACGTCGCCGCCCTCTTCGTCGATGGAGATCAGCGGGCTGAGCCCCGGCGACAGCGAGATGCCCGAGAGCTGAGCACCGAGGGCCTCGGCCGACGCCGGAACGTTGTCGGCCCGCAGCAAGAACCCGCCGGGCTTGTCGGCCTGCAGATAGGCCTGCATCGGCGCCGGGTCGGTTCCCGAGATCTCCACCATGAACATCGTCGAGATCTTGTCGGCCAAGCTCATCGACCTCATCCGCGTGGTCGCGAAGGTGCGGTCGAGTTCGGCGGGTGTCGGCAGGTACCGCGTGGGTGCGGGAGTTGCGCTTCCGGCTTGGCTTCCGAGTCCGGTTTCGGTGACGCCTGTTTCGCCACCGGATGCCCGATCCGTCGCCGAGGGTGTCGAATCCGCTGCGCCTGCTACCGCCGTCGCGCCTGCCGAACCCGTCGCAGAGCCGCCCGCTGTGGCGCATCCCGCCAGACACACCATCACCGCAGCAGCGAGCACGGCAACCGCCGGGCGCGCTCTGCGAAGACGGCGAACCCTCACCCGACTTCTCCGGGCCTCACTCCGGCGGCCGACCCGTCGCCGACGAAGCCGGTACCGGCAGATTTGCCGGCTGATGCGCCGGCAGCGCCGCCGCCCGCAGCGCCGCCGACGCTCGCGGCCTCGGTCACCTCGACCGCCAGATCGCGGTGCCGGGTCTTCATCGCAACGTAACGTGAAGCGTTACCTCGAACGCCCTCCCGCTCCTCGGCGGTCAGCTCGCGCCGCACCTTGCCGGGGACTCCGGCCACGAGCGATCCGGCCGGAACGACGGTTCCCTCGAGAATGAGCGCACCCGCCGCGATCAGGCACTCTTCACCGATCACCGCCCCGTTGAGCACGGTCGCGTTCATGCCGATCAGCGTGTTGTCGCCGATGGTGCAGCCGTGCACCACAGCGCCGTGACCGACGCTCACACCGGCGCCGATTCTCGCCGGAAAGCCGGGGTCGGCGTGCACGACCACGTTGTCTTGCAGATTGCTGCCGGCGCCCAGCGAAATGCCGATGGTGTCGGCACGCAGCACGGCCCCATAAAAGACGCTCGACTCTGCGGCCAGCGTGACCTGCCCGATCAGCGTGGCCGAGGGAGCGACCCAGGCGGTGGCGTCGATCTTCGGGGTGTTTCCATCGAAGGAGATGATGGTCATGCGATCGGCCCCAACCAGGCATTGGCGACGGTGGAGTGCGCGGACTCCCCGTCAGATGGATGAAAGATACCCGCAATCACGTCGCGGTACAGCCGGCCGAGCTCGCTCGACGCCGACAGCGACGATCCACCCGACACACGAAGGGCCTGATCTACGACGAATCGCGCATTCTCGGTGGCGCGCACCTTGAGCCCGACGAGCCGCGGGAACCACTGTGCCCCGTGATTCGCGAGCTGGTCGACATCGCGGGCGAGAGTGTCGAGCTGAGGGTAGATGCCGTCTTGCGCGATGGCCGCCTCAGAGATCTTCCAGCGGATGTCCGGGTCGTCGGAATACGCCCGCCCGTCGTTCTTCATCGACGTTCGCCGCTTGGCCGCCTCGACCGCCAGCTCGAGGGCGCGCTCGCCGATGCCGGTGTACACCGCGGCGAGCAGAATCTCGAAGTTCGCGAAGATGCCGAAGATCAGCGGGTCGGCGCTCGGGCCCGCTGGGAGCTTTCGAAATACGCGGTCTGCAGGCACCTCGGCGCCGTCGAGCACCGTGGTCGAGCTCTGGGTGGCACGCATGCCGAGCGTGTTCCAGTCGTCGAGAATCGTGTAACCGGGGGTGTCACGGGTGATGAATCCGTGCACGAGCAGCGGAGCATCCGGAGCCGAGTCGTCGCGCCCGAAGATACCCAGTCGAGTCCAGGCGGGCGAGAGCGACGTGAAGATCTTCGTTCCGTAGTACCGGTAGGCGCCGTCGGGCTGCGGTTCGGCCCGCGTCTTCGAGCCGAACAGCACGAGGTCGTTGCCGGCCTCGCTGTTGCCGAAGGCGAAAAGCTCACCTTCGGCCGCCTCGCGCAGCACGAACAGCAGCGAGTCGTCCCCGCGGTCGAGCAGCGTCTTGGCGACGCCCGTCCAGACGAGATGCATGTTGAGGGCGAGGGCCGTCGCGGGTGCCGCCGTCGCGAGCCGCACCTGCTCGCGGGCCACACGTTCGAGCCCGAAACCGAGACCGCCGATCGCGGTGGGAGCGAACATCCGCAGGTACCCGGCGTCGCGCAGTTCGGCGAGGTCGTCGAAAAAGAAGGCGTTCGCTTCGTCGTACCCGGCGGCGCGCGAGCGGATGCGCTGCAGCAGCTCATCGCTGACGATGCTGACACTTTCGAAACCCGGGTTCGAACTCACCCGTCAAGCCTAGGTGCAGATACCGGGCGCGCGCAGGTCGAGCGGGCAAGATGGTGACATGGCACTCCCCATCGAAGACTATGCACTGATCAGCGATTGCCATACGGCAGCACTCGTGGGCAAAGACGGCAGCATCGACTGGCTCTGCCTGCCGCGCTACGACTCCCCCTCGACCTTCGGCGCCCTGCTCGGCGACAAGAACCACGGGCGGTGGCTGATCGCCCCGACCGACCCGAACGCGCACTCCCGCCGCGAGTACACGGGCAATACCTTCAACCTCGTGACCATCTGGACCACCTCGACTGGTGTCGTCGAGGTCACGGACTTCATGCCGCACGGCGATCGCCGCGCCGATCTCGTGCGCCGGGTTCGCTGCGTGTCGGGCAGCGTCGAGATGACCGTCGACTTGCGCATGCGCTTCGCCTACTCCAGCGCGATTCCGTGGGTACGCCAGATCTCCGAGGGCGAGGGGGCGGATGCCCGCAACTCCCTGGTGGCCATCGCGGGACCCGACGCACTCGTCTTTCGCGGCCCCGAACTCACCCCGCGCAACCACGCCCACGGTCGCGACTTCACCATCGCCGAAGGAGAGACCGTCGACACCGTGATGACGTGGTTCCCCTCGCACCGACCGCTGCCGGTTCCGGCCGACGTCGACCGCGTGCTGGCCGACACCACGGACTGGTGGGAGAACTGGGGATCGAACAGCACGCACGACGGCCCGTACAAATCCGCGGTCATCCGTTCGCTGCTCGTGCTGCGGGCGCTCACCCACGAAGACACGGGTGGAATCGTCGCGGCCGCGACCACGTCGCTGCCTGAGTCGTTCGGCGGTCAGCGCAACTGGGACTACCGCTATGTCTGGCTGCGCGATGCTTCGCTCACGCTGATGGTGCTGCTCGACCACGGGTTCAAGACCGAGGCCACGGATTGGCAGGGCTGGCTGCTGCGCGCCATTGCCGGTGACCCGAACGATGTGCAGATCATGTACGGCATCGCCGGCGAGCGCTGGCTGCCCGAACGCGAGATCACGACTCTGCCGGGGTACGAAGGGGCGTCGCCGGTTCGGGTCGGCAATGGCGCTGTCGACCAATACCAGGCCGATGTCATCGGCGAAGTGATGGTCGGCCTGCACAAGGCGCGCGAAGCCGGCGCCGAGCAGAGCCTCGACGCGTGGGCACTACAGCGCGCCCTGCTGGGGTTCACCGAGCAGAATATCGACCGCAAAGACTCCGGTATCTGGGAGATCAGGGGCGAGAACCAGTACTTCACCCACTCGCGCGTGATGATCTGGGCGGCCCTCGACCGAGGAGTACGAGCGGTCGAAGAGCACGGCATGCGCGGGCCCGTCGAAACCTGGCGAACGCTTCGAGCTCAGGTGCGCGACGCCATCGAAGAGCATGGATTCAACACAGAACTCGGCACGTACACTCAGGTCTTCGACGGCACGGCCGTCGACGCCTCACTTCTGCAACTGGCGCAGGTCGGCTACCTCGCCTACGACGACCCACGGATGCTCGGAACCGTCGCCGCGCTCGAGAAGCAACTCATGCGCGACGGGCTGCTGATGCGGTACCGCACCGAGACGGGGGTCGACGGGTTGCCCGCCGGCGAGCATCCGTTTCTCGCCTGCTCTTTCTGGCTCGTGGAGCAGTACGCGAAGACCGGCCGCACCGACGACGCGATCGCGCTCATGGAGAGGCTGCTCGCCCTGCGCAACGACGTCGGCCTGCTCTCTGAGGAGTACGACGTGACGGCCGGTCGGCAGGCCGGCAACACCCCGCAGGCGCTCTCGCACCTGGCGCTCGTTCGGGCAGCGGATGCCCTGACCCAGCGCTGACCCCGCGCTGACCCCGCGCTGACCCAGCGTTGAGCCGGCGCTGAGCCGGCGCTATGCCGACATCGCCCGGTCTCGCACCTGAGGCCGTGTTCTACGCCGTGTTCTAAGCCGCCGTTCTACGCCGCGAGCGCGACGATCTGCTCGCGGATGACGCTCGCGCTCTGAAAAGTGGCGCCGACGACGGCGACGTGCTTCCAGCGGATGATGCCCTCCGCGTCGATCACGAAAACGGCGCGGCGCAGGCCGAGCACCGGAGCCGTGATGCCGAACGCCTTCGCCGACACGAGGCCCGGGTCGGCGAGCAGCGGAAACTCCAGCCGCTCTTTGAGAGCGAACTTCTCGTGGCTCTCGAGGTCTTGCGGGCTGATTCCCCATACCTCGGCGCCCATCTCGGTGAACTCGGCGAGCTCGGACTGATACGAGCACAACTGCGCCGTGCAGACCTTGCTCTGGTCGCCCGGGTAGAAGGCGAGCACCAGCGGCCGGCCCTTCGCCGCGCTCAGCGTGTAGTCGGCTCGGGTCACCGTGCCGTCACTGCCGAGCAAGAGGCCGGGAAGAGTGAAGTCGGGGGCGGGGGTACCGATCTCTGCGAGTTTTGCCATAGGCCGCACACTACTCCCCGCGCGTGAACTCCTCGCCGGTTTCGGTGCTGACCGCTTTCGCACCCGGCGGCAGGTTAGACAGGTCAGGTGCGATGATCACCGGGCGGTCGCCCGAATCGGGCAGCCCGAGCGTCGGCACGAACAGATCGGGCTGGGCGAGCACCAGGTCGTCGGAGCGCTTCTCGAGCGTCTTGCCGCGGAAGTAGTCGGGCGCCCGCAGCCACCAGATCACCATGAGCACCGCGCCGATGATCATGGCTCCAATGCCGACCACCGCAACGGCGCCGATTCCGAAGATCGTCACGTTGTTGCCGTCGTCGTCGACCAGCCAGTCGGGCTGCGCGTAGTTGTACAACCCGAAGATGAAGACGGCGGTGAGAATGAGGCCGCCCAGCAACGGAACGACCCCGCGCATGATGAAGTTGCGGAACGACGTCGTCAGCGTCTTGCGGTAGAACCACGCACACGCGTATCCGGTCAGACCGTAGTAGAACGCGATCATCAGACCGACCGAGCCGATCAGCGCCAACAGCAGCGACGGGCTGATGAAGGTGAACAGCAGATAGAAGGCGACCGAGATCACGCCCATCGCCACCGTCGCCCAAGTCGGCGTCAGAAACTTCGGGTGGATGCGCGCGAACTTCTCGGGAATGGCCTTGTACGCGGCCATCGAGAGGGCGGTGCGCGCGGTCGGCAGAATGGTGGTCTGCGTCGACGCCGCGGCCGAGGTCAGAATGGTCGCCGAGAGCAGCAGCATGAGAATCACGCCGATGGGCGAGTCACCGAAGAGCTGGCTGCCGATGGCGCTGAACACGTCAGCCGAGTTGTCGGGGTTGCCGAGGCCGATTCCATCGGTGCCCACACCCGCGAAGGCGACGGTCGCCACCGAGACGATGCCGTAGGTGGCCAGCAGCAGCAGAGTCGAGATGACCGCGGCGCGCCCGGGCGTCTTGCCGGGGTCGTCGCTCTCTTCGTTGCAGGCTACTGCGGTGTCCCAGCCCCAGTAGATGAAGATGCCGGTCAGCAGCGCGGGAGCGATGATGGTGCCGAAGTCGAGCCCCGTGGGCAAGAACCAGTCGAGCTGCGGAATCAGCGAATACGATTCGGCCGTGCCGGAGTAGACCCGCACGAGGGCGAACACCGCGAAGACGATCAGGATGATCACCTCGAAGCCCAGCAAGAAGTACTGCAGGCGCGCCGATACCTCGATGCCGCGATAACAGATGAAGGTCATGATCGCGATCCAGGCCACGCCGACCAGCGTCGTCGCCACGGTGTTCGTCGACAGATCGGCGATGCCGGGTATGCCCAGTTCGCCGAGAAACGTGAACGAGTACGACCCGGCGATCTGCGCCAGGTTCGCCATGACGATGACGTCGGCCGCGATGATGCCCCACCCGCCGAGCCATCCGGTCTTCGCCCCGAAAGCGCGCGCCGCCCAGGTGAAGGTGGTGCCGCAGTCGGGCTCGGCCTTGTTCAGTTCTTGGTACGACACAGCGATGAAGTACATCGGAATGAAGGCGAGCAGAACGATCGCCGGAGCCTTCACCCCGGCCAGCAGAGTGCCGCCCGTGGCGATGATGAGCCCGAGACTCGCCGCGAGGCTGTACGCCGGGGCGGTCGACGACATGCCGACCACGATGCTCGAGACCAGCCCGAGCGATCCCGTCTTGAGGCCCTTGCTGTCGACCGTACCGCCGCTGCCGGATGCACCGGGGCCGCTGCCTCCCGACGCGCCCCCGCCGCTGGTCGAAGCCGAATTCGCTGGCACAGTCGTCATGATGTCCGCCGTTCTGAGAGCATCAAACCCCTCACGAGGCGTGAGATTGGCAAGAATCTACACGAGAAAGTGTTTCGCGCGCGCTCCTTCTGTGAAAACTGTTGCCGTGCCGATTCGATCGACACTGACCATGGCTGCAGACCTCTCGAACGACACCTCCGACGGGGCCGGTGCTGGCAGTCTTCTAGAACGCGCGCATGCGCGCCCACAGCGAAAGCGGCAGCAGTACGGCCTTGCGGTCGTCTGAGGTGCTCGCCTGAGCGCTCACCGCTGTGAGGATGCGACGCACGTCGGCCACCAGCTCGGCTCGCCGCTCGGCGCTGAGCGTGCCGGCTCCCGCCCGCGCGAACTGCTCCAGTTCAGCCGCCCGAAGCAGGTCGGCGACCGGCTCGGGGGGCATGTGGTAGAGATTGCCCACCCGCGCCGCGAAGGCTCGGGCCGTCTCGCCCTGCACCACCTCGAACCGATAGTCGCTGAGGGTGTCGGCGACCTCGGCCCAGCCGAGCGTTGCCGGGCTCTCGGAGCGCATCATCGCGCGGAGGCGTCGCCAGCGCCGTGACCTACGCACCACCGCGGGAATCGCAGCCAACAGCACGACGAGAACCACGACGACAAGAGCGATCAGCCAGGCCCGGCCCTGCTCGGCCGCCTGCACCTGCGGGTCGACGACCTGTCCGGCCGTGGGGTCGGTGAGCGCCTTCGCCTTCGGCGTGGTGGGTGCCGCAGTGCTGCCGGCACTGTCGCGCGTCGGTGCCGTCGCCGAAACCGCCGCGTAGTTGGCCAGCGAGTACGCCGGCGGAACCAGCCCGAGTCCCGGGGTCGGCTCGAACGACAGCCAGCCGATACCGGCGAACCACAGCTCCGGCCAGGCGTGGAGCTGGTCGCTGTAGACGTCGTAGCTCGTCGTACCGTCGGCCTGCGTCGACTTCGGGTTGCCGGGGTGGTAGCCGATCGCGATGCGTGCCGGAATTCCCAGCGTGCGGGCCATCACCGCCATGGCCGAGGCGAAGTGGATGCAGTAGCCGCTCTTCGCCGATAAGAACGTCGCCACCGCGGCGAAGTTTCCGCCGTCGTAGTGACCCTCGACCGGTGCGGTCACCGAATACGTGAAGGCTCCCGAGGTGAAGTACTTCTGCAGCGCGACGGCCTTGTCGTAGTTCGAAGACACGCCCGCCGTCACGCTGCGCGCGGTATTGCGGATGAACGGCGAGATGTCGTCGGGCAGAGCGACGAAGCTCGACAGCGCCTCGGGCACCGTCGGGTCAGCCGATTCGAGTTGCGCCGCGGTCGGCTGCAGATCGAGGCTCGTCGCCGAGTAGTTCTGCCCGTCAGAATTGTTGTCGACACTGGTCACGGTGAGGCTGCCGGGAGTGACAGTCCAGTCTCCGCTCAACCCGCTCACAGCAGTGGCCGGGTAGGGCAAGGGCAGCCAGTCGCTGCGCAGCCCGCTGACCTGCACCGAGGTGGTGATGTTCGACGTGGTGACGTCGCTCGCGAGGCCGTCGGGGGCATCCAGACCCGACGCCAGCGCGTGTGACCCATCAGTGCTCTCGGGCTGCCAGGCGCCATCGGTGAAGTCGTCGATGTTCACCAGCTTGAGGTAGAGCCCGCTCGTCGACGTGGTCGTGTACGACAACGACAACACCGGATTCGAACGCCGCAGATCGAGGCTGAGCTGGATGGTCGGGTCGACGCCGCTCGAATACACCGAAGGCAGCTGGGCGGCGAGGGGCGTGTGGAACGATTCCGGCGTGAGCCCCGGGGTCACCGCAGGCAGAACGATGGCCAAGGCGATGGCGAGCACCCCCGACAGCACGGCGCGCAGGCCGTTACGACCGGCTCGGATACCGCCGCGGATGCTCGGCGGTTCCGGAAGGCGTGCAGCCACGCCGAAGCGCGAGGTGAGCCACAACAACAGCAGATAGAGCGCGGCGATGAAGGCGAAGAGCGTGGTGTCGAAAACCTGCTGGTGAATCGCGTAGGGCACGCTGAGAATCGCCAGCGGAACGAGTCCGGCGAGGGCGGGCATCCGCACGGCGAAGACGAGCGCGTCGGCGAGCAAGGCCAGCAGACCGAACGACAGCCCGAGCAGGGCGACGATCGACGTCACGGGATCGGCCGGAATGCTCTGCACCGCGATGGAGGCGCCCGCGTCGGCGAGGCCGCCGCGAATCGTGCGCAGGGTGTCGAAGCTGGGCAGCACTCCGAACAGCGCCTCGTCGGGAGCGAACATCACCGTGATGGTCACGACCCAGGCGACGAAGGCCGCGAGCGATGGAACCACTCCGGGCACGCGGAACAGGCGGGTCAGGGCCGCGACGGCGAGCACCACACCGGTGACGAACGCGGTGCTCCACCACCAGTTGTCGCCCGAAAGAAGAGAGCCGATTCCGCCGAGCGGCAGCACCAGCAGCAGAAAGAGCACCGGCGCTAGGGCCGCTTCGCGTGCTCGCGACGGTGGGGCGGATGCGTCTCGTCGCGCGCCGCGACGTTGTTTCGACGAGCCCGGTGCCGCGGAACCCCGGCGAGAGGCCGAAGCGTCGGCGCGCGCGGGCAGGTCGTGCGGCCGGAGCGTTGCGCTCACAGCACGAGCCGTTCGCCGTCGAGGCTGCCCCAGGCGACCGAGGGCGCTTCATCGGAGTGAACGATGTTCACGACCCACCCGCCGGCTTCGAGTTCGTCGCGCAGGTCGAGCGCCCAGGCCGGATCGCCGTGCACGGGCTCGACCACGATGATGGCCACCGCGCCCGAGCTGAGCCGAGCCGACGCCGCCAGCGATCGCGCCGAGGGCGCCGAGAGATCACCCACAACGGCGAAAACGGGAGGCAGATCGAGTGCTCCCCCGTCGTTGTGCGACAGCGCCACGCGGTAATCCACCTCGAACGCGTCGATCAGCGCAGAGTGCGCCGTGTGCAGAAGCAGAGCTTCGTCACCGGAGTGCGGTTCGAACCGCTGCCCGTTGGAGTGACCGGCTCGCCGTGAAGCAACCGTGACAGCAGCATCGTCGTGACTCTTCACCGCGACGTCTGACGAGTCGATCATGCGTACGTGAAAGCCCTCGCCCACCAGGTGCAATCCGATCGAGGCCGCCATCGAGACGGCCCATTCGAACTCACGAGAAAAAGGAGGCGCAACCGTGCTGCCGGCGTGCGCGCTACCGGTATGCGAGCTGCCGGCATAGCTGGTGAAAGCCGAGTCGAGAATGACCACCGCGTGCTGATCGTTCTGCTGATCATCCTGACGCACCATCAGTTCGCCGAACCGCGCCGTCGCCGACCAGTTCACCCGGCGCATCGAGTCGCCCGTCTGGTATTTGCGCGAAATGACGTCGTGCTCGCCGCCCGCGCCCAGCCGGCGCGACTGCCGGGCAGACCCGGAGCCCGAGGCGAGGCGCAGAGCTCCGTGCGGCAAGGGAACGGTCGAGGGCGTCACGGTGAGCACGTCCGTTCCTCCCACCCGCCGGCGACCAACCGCCATGCCGAACGGGTCGGTGATGAGCAGGGTGAAGGGCCCGATCGCGTGTTGCCCGCGGTGCCCGGCATCGAGTTCGTAACCGAGCGACACCGCTTCTGGCGCCTCGGTCGCCGACGAGCGGAAGCCACGAATGCGCTTCAACGACTCCGGTGCCGTTGCCCTAAGGGGCGCCGGAACAGCGTCGAACCAGGCACCTTCCGGCCCCGGCATGCTGCCCCAGTTACGCACGATCAGCCGAACGGCGACGACGCTTCCCGCGGCGGCCAATTCTGGCGAGAACCGTCGCTCAACGGTGAAGGGAAGTCGGTAGAGCGAGACCCCGAACGCGGCCAGCACCGGCAGAGCCACGAGGAAGATGCCGACGAACGCGAACTCGCGCCGTTGCAGCACCTCCATCACCACAAACACGGCGATTCCGGTCACGAGGAATGCCCAGCCCCGAAGCGTCAGCCGCGGCAGCCGGCGAAAAAGGCGAGCGGCGGCGGCCATCTCAGGCCTTCCGGGCCGCCACGAGCGGTACGGAGGTGTTCGCCACGATGCGCCGCAGCACCTCGTCGACCGCACGATTTGCACCGCTGCCGGAACCCCCGGCACCGATTCCGCCCGCGCGGTTGTCGGCCAGCGACCGCCTGGTGAGCAGAACGCGGTGCGCCAGAACCGGGATGACCAGCTCGTCGATATCGTCGGGCAGCACATAATCGCGCCCGTCGAGTGCGGCAGAGACCTTCGCCGCACGCACCAGGTGCAGGGTGGCCCGCGGGCTCACGCCCAGCCGGATGTCGGGGTCTTTTCGTGTCGCTTGAGCGAGATTCACCGCGTACTGCTCCACGGCGGGCGAGACGAAGACGCTGCGAGCGACCTCGATCATGTGCATCAGCTGCTCGCGCGTGACGACGGCGTCGATGGTGTCGAGCGGGCTTTGCAACTCACGGTTGTGCAGCATCGCGAGCTCTGCCTTGGCATCGGGGTAACCCATCGAGACGCGCACCATGAACCTGTCGCGCTGCGCTTCGGGCAACGCGTACGTTCCCTCCATCTCGATGGGGTTCTGCGTAGCGACAACACTGAACGGCGCGTCGAGAAAGTAGGTCTGCCCGTCGATCGAAACCTGGCGCTCCTCCATACACTCGAGCAGAGCCGATTGGGTCTTGGGTGACGCGCGGTTGATCTCGTCGGCGATGACGATGTTCGCGAACACGGCACCGGGCTTGAACTCGAATTCGCGCTCGTGCTGGTTGTAGATCGACACCCCCGTGACGTCTGACGGCAGCAGGTCGGGGGTGAACTGAATGCGGCTCACAGAGCAGCCGACCGACCGCGCCAGCGCCTTCGCCAGCGTGGTCTTGCCGACCCCGGGCACGTCTTCGACGAGAAGGTGGCCCTCGGCCAAGAGCACGACGAGCGAGAGCCGAGCGATCTCACTCTTACCGTTGATCACCCGCTGCAGGTTGGCCAGGATGGCCGAGGAGAGTTCACCGAACTCCGTCAGCCCATCGGGGCCGGCCTGCGCCAGCACTGCGCCAGGGCGCCGTGAGGCGCCTGACGACTGCTGTCCAACCATGTTGGTCATGCTGCCACGTTGGTCATAGTGCGTGCCACCTCCGGTGTGTGCGCATGATTGTATCCCGGCAAACTCCGCAGTGAGCCAGAAACATTATCGGCGGCGACCGGTTTAGCACAAGTCCCCCTGCTTCTGCGCTTCTGCGCTCGTCGGCCCGCGTATTTTTGACGTATGAAGGCGACGAACTAGTGGGGCTCTTGCTCTACGGCAGCCCGAGCATCGAGATCAGCTTCGACGACCGGGCTCTCCAGCATCTGCAGATCGTGATCACCGCGAAACTCCGGCGCCGCGAGAGTTTCGTCTTCTCGTGGAACGACTCGGCCGACATCGGCAGCGGGCGCAGTTCGATCTGGCTCGATCCCTCGAGCACTCTGTACTACCGCTATTACGGCAGCCGGGTGCCCGCCATCAATCGCGAGTGGATCGACATTTTGATGGAATCGGCCAACAGCGGGTCGGGCCTCTTTTTCTTACCGGAACCTGGCACCGCCGGCCACACGACGCCGTCCGCGCCGCGCGGCCGTTCGTAGGAGGCACGATGGCACCCTGGCAAGCGCCCCTCACCGACGCCGAGCACCAGCTCGTCTTCTATTTCTTGACCGTGGCGACCCTGGCGTTGTTCGCGGGATTCGTGCGCAGCGTCATAACGCAGAGCGAAGTCGGCTCGCGGTTTCGCCCGGCCGTCGTCGCCCGGCTCTCGATCACCGCTGTCGCGACGCTCACCTATCTGTTTCTGCTGCTCACGTTCGCAACCGCGTACACGAAGACCCCGGGAGGCTTTGCTCCCACCGACGGGGCTCAGTCTCTCTGGTCGTTGCGCTACATGGAGTGGTCGGTCAGCGTTCCCCTGCTCACCTTCGAGCTGCTCGCGGTCTGCACGCTCATCGGTGTCGCGGCGCGCCGTGCGCAGTTTCTCGCAGGCGCCAGCGCCTTCGCGATGATCTTCTGCGGCTTCTTGGGTGCGATCGTCATCAACGGCGGAATCGACACGGCCACGCTGCTGATCTGGGGCGGCATCAGCTGCGTCTTCTGGATTCTCACGAATGTGATCTTGATTCATGCGGTTGTACGTTCACTCCCCGGTGTCACGCCGACCGCCGCGCGCCTGATGCGCAACGCGACCATTCTGTTGTTGTCGGGCTGGATCGTCTACCCGGCCGTCTTCGTCATCCAGATCTTCGGCACCGGTGGCGGCTGGGCCGCGACCATGCAGATCGCCCTGTGCTCGGCCGACGTGATCGTGAAGCTCGGATTCGGCACGCTCATCCAGCGGGTGGCGAAACTGCGCACCGCAGAAGACGTGCGCGCCGGCGACGATGTGCATGCGGAGTCCATCTGGATCTCGTCGGTCAAACAGTCAGACGCGGGTCAGCCGCTCGAGGTGCACCTCGCCGAAGGAGCCCACGTGCATCCGCGGCAGGCCCGGCCGCCGATGAGCGCGGCCGTGGCATCGACGCAGCCGTATGTCGCGCCCGACGACATCGTCAATCGCGACGCCGAAGACGACATCCCGGGGCTCTGACCGGCTACTCAGCGTGTTTCGGGCTCAGCGTGTTGCGGCGACGATGACGAAGATCGTACCCAGCACTGCCGCCGCAAGAGCGATGACGGTCAGGGCCGCCAGAAGCAGTCCGCCCGATGCGAGCCGAGCTCCCGTGGGCGCTGCCGACGAGGCGACAAGCGATTCGTGCGCTCGGCGGTAGCGACGATCGGCTGAGAACAAGAAAAGTGCCGATGCGGCCAAGCCGAGCATCCCGATCGCGTACGACCAGAGGCCGAAGGCGGCCGCGAGCACGCGGGCTGCGGCCAGCGAACCGAGTGCGAGCGAGAGAGCAGTGCGCCGCCACGCCAACGCCGTTCGCTCGGCCTGGAGTCCCCGGTCGAAAGGCGCGTCGGTGAGCGAGCGGGCACGACTCACGGCTGGCCGCTCGCGAACAGCAGCCCGAGAACCACCAGCAGTCCGGCGAGAATAACGGCGACGCCGAGCGGCCCGGCCACAACCGGCGCGGGCAGCGGGCGGTTCTGACGCAGGGCCTTTTCGGTGCGCATCCAGCCGAACCACGCCTGCAACGGGGTGAGGATGCCCGCCACGATCAGCACAAGCGCAGCAACGAGCCGAAACCCGGAGTTGAGCGACAGCCCGAAGGCCTCGAGCGCGACACCGGCCGCGATGAGGGCGAGAGCCGTGCGGATCCAGGCGAGAAACGTGCGCTCATTCGCCAAGGAGAAGCGCGGGTCGGGCTCGTCACCCACACCGTAGACGCCCTGCGGAAACCGGCGAGCCGCATCGGGCTGCACCGCGCCAGCCTGCACCGCGTCGGCTTGCACGAGTGAGGCCTCGCCCAGGGGCGGCGTGGGCCCAGCGGCAGGCGGCGTCTCGTCGGCAGGTTCGGTCACGGTGACATCACTCCCCCATTGTCGTCGGTCGTGACGGCCGCGCGCCACCGGCGCACCGGTGCACGGGTGCACCGCCGGGCCCCCTGCCCGCCCGGCCACCTGTGCAACCCTTTGCGCAACCCCTTCGGCGACCCACTGCCGAAACTCGGCGCCCTGTTACGGTGGGGCTATGGTGTCTACCCCCGCCGACGCGACCACGATCACGAGTGATCGCGGCCTCCTGCTCGTCACCGGCGGAGCGGGGTTCATCGGCGGAGCCATCGTGAACCAGGCGCTCGAGGCCGGCTGGCGCGTTCGCGTTCTCGACAACCTGCGCGCCGACGTGCACGCAGCGCAGCCCGCGACCGGCACCGAGTTCGTGAGCCCGTTCGTGAGCCCGTTCGCCGACCCGCGGGTCGACTTCCGGCTCGGTGACGTCACCGACCCTGCGGCCGTGGCGGATGCCCTGCAGGGCGTCACCGTCGTCAGCCATCAGGCGGCGAAAGTGGGCCTCGGTGTCGACTTCTCCGACGCACCGGACTACGTCGCGAGCAACGACCTCGGCACCGCGGTGCTGCTGGCGGCGATGGCGCGCGCCGGCCTCAAGCGGCTGGTGCTGGCCTCGTCGATGGTGGTCTACGGCGAGGGAAAGTACCGCCGGGCATCCACCGTCGACGACGCTTCTGGCGCAGGCGCCGCTGCCGTGGGCACACCCGCGTCGAGTGCCGTGCGCCCGGCTCCTCGACGAATCGCAGATCTTGAAGCGGGCAGGTTCGACCCCGTCGATCCCGTCACCGGAGAAGCGCTCGCCCCCGACTTCATCAACGAAGACGACCCGCTCGACCCCCGTAACGTCTACGCTTCGAGCAAACTGGCACAGGAGCACCTCGCCTCGGCATGGGCGCGCTCGACGGGCGGACGCGTGATCGCCCTGCGCTACCACAACGTCTACGGGCCGGGAATGCCGCAGAACACGCCCTACGCAGGAGTCGCGTCGCTGTTCCGTTCCGCACTCGAGCGGGGCGAAGCGCCTCGGGTCTTCGAAGACGGCAACCAGCGCCGTGACTTCGTGCACGTGCGAGACATCGCGGGCGCAAACCTCGCCGCGATCGACGCGACCGGCGGTGGCGCGGGCGTGATGGGCGCAGAAGTGATGGGCACAGACGCGATGGGCACCGACGCGGGCGCCGCGAATGGCGGCGCGGCAGATGGCGGCGCGGCGAATGGCGCTATGGCGGATGCGCCCGGCTTTCGCGCCTACAACGTGGGCAGCGGCGACGTGCACACCATCGGCGACCTGGCCACCGCGCTCAGCCGCTTCGCGGGCGGCCCCGAACCCGTGTTCACCGGCGAATTCCGGCTCGGCGACGTTCGGCACATCACCGCATCATCTGAACGGCTGCGGAGCGAGCTCGGCTGGCACCCCACCATGTCGTTCGACGACGGCATGCGCGAGTTCGCGACGGCTCCCCTGCGCGCCGCGGTCAGCTCGTGAGCGACACCGGCGAGGCGACCGGTGGACTGGCGTTGGTCGACGTGATTCTGCCGTGCCTCAACGAGGCCGCCGCGCTGCCCTGGGTGCTCGGCCGCCTGCCCCCGGGCTACCGTGCGATCGTGGTCGACAATGGCTCGACCGACGACTCGGCAGCGGTCGCCCGCGATCTTGGCGCCCTCGTCGTGACGGAATCCCGCCGCGGCTTCGGTTCGGCCGCCCACGCCGGCCTGCTCGCCGCCACCGCGCCGATCGTGGCCTTCTGCGACGCCGACGCCTCGATGGATCCGGCCGAGCTCCCGCGCCTGGTCGCCCTGCTGACCGGCGACGCCACGGCCGATCTTGTGCTCGGTCGTCGCCGGCCGACCACCCGGGGATCCTGGCCGCTGCACGCGCGGCTGGCCAACCGCGCGCTGAGCACGTTGATTCGCGTGCGTGCCCACATTCGCCTGCACGACCTCGGTCCCATGCGTGCCGCTCGGCGTGAGCCTCTGCTCACGCTCGAACTGCAGGATCGCCGCAGCGGGTATCCGCTCGAGATGGTGTTGCGAGCATCCGCTGCCGGATGGCGCATCGCCGAGCTCGACACCTCGTACTCGCCCCGAGTCGGCCGTTCCAAAGTCACCGGTACCCTTCGCGGCACCATCGTCGCCATCAACGACATGTCGCGCCTGTTGGCTGCCGTCAAACGCGGGGGCGGCCAGGCTTGACTCTGCGCGCGGGGGCTTGGCCTTCGGCGCGGGGGCGCCCGTCGGCTATTCGGCGTCGGTGAATCTCGGGCGCGGGGGTGCGCCGCGTTTTCGTGGGTTGAAGACCGTCGGTGGGTCGGGGTTGGTGAGGCGGTCTGATGTTTGTCGGCATCTCTGGGGTCGTTGTTGATGGTCGACCCATTTCGGTGGAATCAGATGCGGCACCCCATCCACCATGACCAGCCGCCAGTCGGCCGTGTGGAGATGGTTGTGGTGGAACTTGCACAACAACGCCCCGTTACACACATCCGTCACACCAAGCATGTGGGAGTCGTCTTTCCAGTCCACGACATGGTGGCTCTCGCAGAACTGCGGGGGCCGGTTACAGCCCTTCCACACACACCCGCCATCACGATTCGCCAACGCACGGTTCTGCGCGGCACTGAACAGGCGCCTCGTTTTCCCGAGGTGCAGCACTTCCCCGTGCGCTCCGAACACGGTCGTGACGATGTCGGCGTGGCAGAGAGTCTGCGCGACAACGGACGCGGGCACGGGTTCGTCGATGCCGTCGATCCAGCCCACCCCACGCCCACTGACGACGTCGTCGAGGGTGGCGTGGATGTTCAGCACCGGCCGTGCACCGTTGATCTGCGGCATCCCCGACAAGCCTGCGGCGACCCGGATGACTTCCGTGAACACATCCACCCGACGCTGCGGCAAAGTACGCGTATCCACCGCTACCGCCTCCGCATCAGCCACCGCCTCAGCGTCAGCATCAATGGCGGTGGCCGTGGCGGTGGTGGCGGCGAGGGTGCCGGCTCCCGTGTCGGCATGGGGTGTGCCGGGGTCGAACGGGATGTGTCCGGCGACGCGGGGGCTGGAGATCGCGTGATCAACCGCCATCCACACCCCGCCCTGCTCCGGCGTCAACACCCCGTTCACACGGATGCACCCTGAGCGGGTGTTCGAGAATGTCAGACCGCGTTTCGTTTCCAAGTCTTTGTACCGCGGTTCGGCGCCGTCAGCGTCGAGCGACTCTCTCGCCCGGACAGCGAGCCCACGAATATCATCCGCACCGAACCCCACCCCACCGACCCCGTCAACAGCCCACTCAACGAGTCGCCGCTCGACCGCACGGATCTCCTCGGTGCCGCAGTTCGGCGCAGCCTCCGACAGCGGGCGAACGATCGCGTCGGCGGTGTCGACACCGATCAGACCCGACCGCAGAGCGTCTTCGACCTCCGGGAACTGCGACGGGACAGGCATCCCAACCACGACCGAGGGCAGCACCTGCGCACCGAGCTTCGTTCGCGCCCGAGCTGTCGACCGCGACACCGACGTTGACGCGACAATCAGTTCGACGGCGTTCGCGAACCCTTGTTTGCGTGCGAGTGACTCTTCACCGAGTTCGTGTCTGCTGCGGTCGGCGACATCTCCGGCCACCTGCGTACGTAACCCGTCTACCAGCCTGCCCAGCCGCTCCACCGCAACCAGACCGGCCAACAATTCTTCGTCGGCAAGCCCGCAGGGCGCGGCAGCCCGGAACACCCCACACTCACCACACGCCCGGGCCGCCTCCGCCAACAGCACACCCAACGACACCCGCGCGGCATCGGCCACGTCGGGATCGTGGGGGCCGCCGGCGGTGCTGCCAGGGGTGTTGGGAGGTGTTGCGGACATAGACCGATCATACCACAATACCGAGGTATTCTCATTACCAAAGTGGCACCGCACCACGGGAATCCGCACCCCGAAACACCCACCCCGGGCATCCCGGGCTGCCGCGCCCTACCGGGCTTGCCACCAAACGACCTACCGCACCACCACAAATACCACCACCCACCGACACCGAAACCCGCCCGTCACCTCCCCGAGACGGTCACCAAGAGCGTGCGATTGCACCAACGATCGAACGAGCGCGAAATGGCGAACGGCGAGGGTTTCGAGAGCCATCTCCTCCCCGCTCCCTGTGCGTTTGCACAGTGACCGCTGGCCGAACCATCCATCCCCATCTCCGCTCCGAACATATGCCGAGGGATGCATGCAGGTGTTCTTCATCAATCGTCAGGAGACACCATGCTCACCGTTGTCGTTATCGCCAAAGAGTGCGTTCCCGGCCGAGTGAAGACCCGGCTCACGCCCGCTTTGAGTTACGAGCAGGCCGCATCCGTAGCGTTCGCGAGCCTCACCGACACCCTCGAAGCCGTCAATCACATTGCGGCGACTCGTCGGATTCTGGCCTTCGACGGCAACCCAGACAACGCTCCCGACGAGGCAGATGGCTTCGAAATCATTCAGCAGGCCTGCGGCGGTCTCGACACCCGGCTCGCCGCGATCTTCGACCAGTGCACGGGGCCGACGCTTCTCGTCGGCATGGACACGCCCCAGCTGACCGCGGCCGACCTGAATGCGGCGGCACGGGGCATGCAGCTGGCCGCACAGCACGGCGATGCGGCCAGCGCCTGGCTCGGGTTCGCGAACGACGGCGGATTCTGGGCGCTTGGAATGACCCACCCCGACGGCGACCACATCCGCGGCGTCGCCATGTCACAGCACAACACCGGGCGCGTTCAGCTCGAGCGCCTGCTCGACGCTGGTCTCGAGGTGTCGCTGCTCTCCGAGCTGATCGATGTTGACACGTTCGCCGATGCGGTCGACGTCGCCGCCCTCGCGCCGCACTCACGCTTCGCGCGGGCGTTCGCCGCGGCCGTGCGCGCCCCCGAACTCGTGCCCGCACCGGCCACCCGCCCGGTCGTCGCCCACACGGCGGCGCGGCCGTGACGGGCATCACGCCCGTGACCGGCATCACGCCCGTGACCGGAGCCGCGCCCTCCCCAGCCACCTTCGGCAGCGGCGGCGGCGAGCCCTACACGCGTGCCCTGCAGAACAGCGGGCTGCTGCGCCTGGTGGCCGACGACCGTCTCGTCGACACCGCGGTGATGGATGTTCGCCGCTGGAGCAGCGGCGCCGACGCCACCGACATGAGCCTCATCGAAGAAGGCTCCGGCCCGCTGCTCGACATCGGCTGCGGCCCCGGTCGTATGGTGGCGGCCGCTCTGACCATCGGATACGCCGCCCTCGGCGTCGATGTGTCGCAGGCCGCCGTCGACCTCGCACGGAGGTCGGGCATCCCCGCCCTGCGCGCGTCGGTCTTCGACACACTGCCGCACGAAGGCGAGTGGATGACCGTGCTTCTCGTCGACGGAAACATCGGTATCGGCGGCGATCCCTCCGCTCTGTTGCGGCGGTGCGCAGAGCTGCTCTCTGCCACCGGATGCGCGCTCGTCGAGGTGCACAACGATCCGCAGCTGGATCGCTCCTTCGACTGCCGCGTCGTCGGAGACGACGGAACCGCAAGCGACCTCTTTCCCTGGAGCGAGATCGGCGTGACGGCGTTGGAACGCCGTGCATCCGGTGCCGGGTTGCGGGTGAGCGAGAGCTGGCAGCGACAGGGTCGCAGCTTCGCGAGACTGATGCGCTCGTAACATCGCAAAAACTGGGACTTGTCAAGGAATTTGCAGCGGAAACGCCTGTTTGAACCGAAATTCATACGCTCGTACGGCAACATGGTGAAATCACCGACCGTAACGAGAGGGCATTCCGGCCGACGCATATGACTTCCCCACACTCGCCGCTCAAGCACTCGAAACGCCCCTCTCAGAGCCCCATCGGCACCTTTCTGAAGATCTTGGTGGCCGTCGTCGTGGTCTTCGCGGTGAGTTCGACGTCGGTCGCTGCGATCGCTGTGTACCAGACGCTGAGCAAGATCGGCCCGGGCATCCAGCTCGCCGACCCCAACGCGACGGCCGCTGCTATTCCGAGTGTCGGCGCCATCGAGGGCGGCGTGAACCTGCTGCTGGCCGGAACCGACACGCGAACCGACCAGGGCGACGCGTTCAGTGACGCGGCGAACCAAGACGCATCATCTGGTGCGGGTAATAACGACGTGACGATGGTGCTGCACATCTCGGCAGACCACACGAACGCCACGGTCATCAGCATTCCGCGTGACCTCATCACCGCGGTTCCCGACTGCCCCGACCCGAATGGTGACGGCGGTACCGTCAGCGGAACCGACGCGGCGATGTTCAACACCACCCTTTCGCGTGGGGGCTTAGCGTGCACCGTTCTGACGGCCGAAGCGCTCACGGGACTCAAGATCGCGTATGCCGCCGAGATCAGCTTCGACGGCGTCATCGCCATGTCGAATGCTGTCGGCGGTGTCAGCGTGTGCCTCGCGACAGCGGTCACCGACCCGTTCACGGGCCTCGACCTCGCGGCCGGTCAGCAGACGCTGGTCGGCGACCAGGCCTTGGCGTTCGTGCGCAGCCGACACGGTGTCGGCGACGGCAGCGACCTCGGACGCATCAGCAACCAGCAGGTCTTTCTCTCGGCGTTGATGCGCAAGATCACCAGCGCCGGCGTGCTGGCGAACCCCATCGCGCTGTTCTCGCTGGCGAACGCGGCCGTTGAGAACATGACCTTCTCGACCACGCTGAAAGACCCGGCGGCCATGGTCGCGATCGCTCTCGCACTCAAGAACGTCAGCCTGAGCAATCTCGTCTTCGTGCAGTATCCGGTCATCACCGACCCCGACGATGTGAACCGCGTCATCGCCGATGATGCCTCGGTCGCCGTGCTGAATGCGGCGCTGGCGAGCGATTCGCCGCTGACGCTGACCGGTGGCGTGGGTCGCGCGGCGGTAGCCGATCCGTCGACGACCGCGACGCCCGCCCCGACCGATACGTCGGCTCCGGCCGACACGACGACGCCCACCGACACGGCGACGCCGGGTGACACCTCGACTCCGACTCCGACCGACACCTCGGTGGCGCTGCCCACCAACGTGAGCGGGCAGACGGCGGCCGAAGAGACCTGCACCGTCGGCAACAACTAGCTCGCGGGCATCCGGTCACCCGTTTCGCGCGTCGGTTTTGGCCGCATTCCGAGGCTTTTTGCGGCCGAAAACGACGCGCGAACTCAACCGCGGGCGGCCGTAGCGCGAGCGCGGCGCAGGTACAGCACGCAGACGGCGGCGGTCACCACGATGAGGGCGAGCCACATCAGCGCGAGCCGTAGAACGTAGTCGAACGGCAGAACGGTGGGCGCCGGGCCTAGCGTCTTGGCGTAGATCTCGGGCACCACGAGCAGCGTCAGAATGGCTCCTACGATGACGGCACCCTGGATGATCAGCAGCACCACGCGCGAAACCCGGCGCCCGGCGCGCCGGGCCAGCACGCTGACGCCGAGCACGATGGGCGACAGCACGGCGTCGTGCAGAATGATCGCACCGAGCAACCACGCCACGACACCGAGAATGGCCATGGGGCTCTGCAGCGCAAAAAGCACCACGGCGCCGAGCACCAGCACTGCCGCACCCGCGCCGATGAGCAGCACCCGCACTCGCGCCATCGCCGGCGATACGACGATCTGCGGTTCGGTCAGTCGCGATTCGGTCACGAGGTTACCTCCAGCGAACTCAGCCATTTGGTCTGCAGCACTCCGGGCCGGCCGGGCGCGATCATGCGTGCCGGAAACCCGTGGTCGATGTCGAGCGTCTCACCGTTGAGCGTGAGAGCAACGAGAGTCGTGGGGTCGCTGACGTACTCCGAGCCCATCTGCGTGACACGGTAACCGCCCTCTTTCTCGAGGCTCGTCAGGGTGAGCGCCGAGTCAGGGCTCGCCCCGACCATGGCGACGAGACTCTGCAGGCGCACGCCGCTCCACGTCGCCATCTGGCTCCACCCCTCCACGCACGAGATAGGCAGGTCGACCGTGGTCTGCGGCAGGGCGAGCAGGGATGCCCGCGAGAACGTCTGCGAGCGCGACCCGTTCGACACGGTCAGCACCCACGCGGGATCGACGGCCGTCTTCGTGACCTGCGCCGCCGCCGCCGTGCGGTTGATCGGCAACTGGTTCGGGCCGATGCCCTTCTCGCGCGGCGCGAACACGTTGAACGGGCGCAGAAAAGCGAACGACTGACCGGCGGTGAGCAGAACGACTGCAGCCACCGACGCACCGATCGTGATCAGAAACGCACGTCGGCTGACGGATGCCCGCGACTGGGGCTCCGTCGCATCCGATTGCAGATCGGGGTCGATGCCGTCGGCCGGCGCTGTCTCGCTGAGCGCCACCTCTTCGGGCACCACCTCTTCGGCCACCACCTCTTCGGGCGCAACGTCTTCGGGCGCAACGTCATCCAGCGACGGCGTCGAGTCGATCCAGCGGAACAGCCGCCCGGTGAGGCCCGCGGCCTGCCGCACACCGGGTGCCGCCTGCAGGGCCGGCGGTACGGCGTCGATGAGCGGAGCATCCACCAGCGCCTGCTCTTCGGCTGACTGCGCGAGAGCCGGCGCGTACCCGTCGCGCTTGCGCCAGTACGTCGCGATGATGGGCAGCTTCACCCCGATGTGAATGGCCAGCGACCCGATGATGACGAACGAGAGCGCAAAGTGCGTCTCGCGAAACCCGAACGGCCACGGGTAGAACTGGTACGTATTGAGCAGCCCGATCACGATCTCGACGAGCGAGGCTCCGACGAACAGCGCGATCGACCCGCGCTCGAGCAGGCCCTTGAGCCCCGTTACTGGCGGCGTCTGAAAGAGGTTCGGAAAGACGGTGTACAGCTTGCCGAAGATCAGCGGAAAACACGCGATGCCCGCGGTGATGTGGATGCCCTGCGTCACCTGGTAGAGGTTCGCCGGCCACGTGGGAAAGCGCATCCACGGCAGCGGCTGCTGCAAGAAGTGGCTGTAGAGCCCCGTGGCGAAGCAGATCAGAAATGCCGTCGCGAGAAGTCGGCCGAGCACCACGGCGAGCCGAGGGTTACGCGTGGGGGCTGCGACCGCCCGCTGCATGTTCAGAAGCAGACGTCGCACAGGCTGTTGCTGCATGTTCCCGTATTCGGAGCGGCAGGGTGTTTAGATAGGGCCGTGCCAGATACCCGCGATCCGAGCGCCGACGCTCAGCCTGCGGGCGAGCCGCACAGCAGCCCCCACGCCGCCCCCCGCACTGCTACACCGCGGCTGCCGCACGCTCGGGCCTTCACCGCGCTGACGGCGCTCGTGCTCGCCGTCATGGCAGCACTCACGGTTCTCTCGGTCTCGACGCTCGGGTTCTTCGATCCTTCCGACGCCGGCGGAATCGTCTGGTACACGATCGCCCTGTGGCTGCTGTTCGTCGCTGTTGCACTTCTGCTGCGCCGAGTTCCGAGGCGAGCAGCCATCGTGCTCATCATCGCCGGGTCGGCCGTGCTCTCGGGCGCCGCGCTGGCCGGTCCGCCGAACACCAGCACCGATTCCGCGCGGTACGCGCTCGACGGCATGGTGCAGAACGAGGGCGTCTCGCCCTACACGTACGTTCCGGCCGACGACGCGCTGGCGCAGTTTCGCACGACCTGGCTGTTCGTTCCCGCCGTGAACGACAGCGCCGGGCATCCGCAGTGCCCTACCAGCCCGCGCATCGAGCGCTCGGTCTCGCTGCCGTCGTTCCAGGTCATCTGCACAGTCATCAACCGCCCGCAGGTGCACACGATCTACCCGCCCGGTGCCGAACTGTACTTCGCCGGAGTGCGGTTCTGGGTGCCGACCACCGCGGAGTACTGGCCGTTTCAGCTCACCGGCGCGCTGATCTCGGTGGGCATCAGCATCGTGCTCGTGCTCGCTCTGCTGCGCCGGCGAATGGATGCCCGCTGGGCCGCCCTCTGGGCCTTCAGCCCCTTCGTGGCGACCGAGGCCGTCACGAACTCCCACGTCGATGCCCTGGCGGCGTTGTTGCTCTTGCTCGCCACGCTGTTCGTCGCGCGAGGATCGGCGCCCGGCGCGGTGCGCGACCCCGGCGCCCTCACACCCGCGGCCTCCACCTCTCGCGCAGCCACAGCACGCACAGCACGCACCATCGTCGGCGGCGTGGTGCTCGGCCTGTCGATCGCGGTGAAGCTCGTGCCGGTGATCGGCGCCCCCGCGCTGCTGCGCCGGCATCCGCTGAAGGTCGCCATTCCCGCCATGCTGACCTTCGCGGTGTTGTACGTGCCCTACGTTCTCGCCACCGGAATCGCCGTGATCGGCTTTCTGCCCGGCTACCTCGCCGAAGAGGGTTACGACGACGGCAGCCGGTTCGCGCTGCTCTCGATCGTTGCACCGGGGCCGGTCGCCATCGTGCTGGCGGGCATCCTGCTGCTCGTGACCGCCGTGCTGGTGTGGCGGCGCACCGACCCCGAGAACCCCTGGCTCGGCCAGGTCGTCATGATCGGCACCACGATGCTCGTCGTGACCCCGCACTACTCGTGGTACGCCTTGCTGCTCGTTCCGTTCGTCGTGCTCAGCCGGCGGTGGGAGTGGATGGCCGTTCCGGCTGCCCTCACGGCCCAGCTTCTTGTTCCCACGCTCGCCGTCGCGCGAGTCTCCTTCGCCCTGGCCATCGTTGTAGTGCTCGCCGGCCTCGGCTATCGCACCTATTACCGTCGGGTCTATCGAACCTGAGCGCAACCTGTACGCGCAAACGGATTTCCAACCCTTTTCGGGCACCAGGCCGAACTCATGGTGTCAGGCAATCACCGACACCAACGGATCGGCCCACCGGGTCGCTCCCCACAGAAAAGGATTCCATCCCATGCGTAAATTCACCACCGCCGTTCTGGCCGTCGCTGCATCTGGCGCACTCGCCTTCTCGCTCGCCGCCTGCTCGTCATCGTCGACGTCGACCGCTTCGTCGCCCTCCGCTTCGACCTCCTCGACTCCGACTCCGGTCGCCTCGATTCCGAACCTGACCGGCGTCGACACCGAGGTGACCGTCGACCCCGGCTTCCTCGCCGCACTGAAGACGCTGAAACTCACGCCCGGCGTGCTCGGCACCGCGACCCTCTCCGACGCCGGCGTTCTCGCCTTTCCGATCACGGGCGGCAACGTGAAGTACTACGACCCGACCCAGTCCTACCGCCCGTACGTTCAGGGCAGCATCGAGCACGAAGGATCCGGCCTGTCGCTGACCGGTGGCGGCATCGAGGTCGACCTGACCAACTTCACGATCGACCCCGGCACCTCGAAGCTGTACGGTGACGTCGCAGCGAACGGCGCCTCAGTCGCCAAGCAGGCCTACCTGTTCAACCTCGACGGTTCGACGCTGAAGCCCCTGCAGACCTCGGGTGACACCGCCATTCTCGAGGGCACCACGGTCTATGTGTCGCCTGACGCTGCTGCACTGCTGAACAAGACCTACGGCACCACGGCCGTCACCGACAAGCTCGAGGTCGGCATCGCCAAGATCACGGTCAACACGAAGTAGCACGCACCTCACAGCACAGCACCATCCCCCGAAACGGGCCCCGCCATCACGGCGGGGCCCGTTTCGTTCGTGCACCCTAGACTCGTCTGGTGTCAGAATCAGGCTCCCCGTCGTCTTCTCCGTTCCTCCGTCTCGGGTCGCATGACGTGCCTTTCGACGCCTACCTGGCCGCACCGGAACTGCCGCTGGACGAGTTCAAGGGCGGCGTCGTGGTCATCCACGAGGTGTGGGGGCTCACTCCGCAGATCACCGGAATCGCCGATCGGTTCGCCGCCGCCGGGTACCTCGCGCTCGCGCCCGACCTGATGGGCGATGCCGCCCTTGACCCCGCGGTCGCGAGCGAACTGCAGCGGGGTCTCAGCGACGCCGACCCCGAGGTTCAGCGCGGTGCCCAAACACGACTCGGCGAGCTGATGGCGCCCGTCGCCGCACCGGAGTTCGCCACCCGGGCGCTGACCATCCTCATCGCCGCCGTCGAGTACCTCGAGAAACAGAACGGCATCGACGGGCGCATCGCGGTCACGGGCTACTCGTTCGGAGGCAGCTATGCCTTCAGCCTCGCGCTGGCCGAAACCCGGGTGCGGGCATCCGTGCCGTACTACGGCTACGCGAACTACAGCACCGAACTGCTGCGCGAGATCTCGTGCCCGATTCTGTACTTCGTGGGTCAAGACGACGCACCCCTGATGGATGCCCTGCCCACGCTGAACGCGCGCATGCGCGAATCGGGCACCAGCTTCACCGCTGTGGTCTACCCGGGAGCGGGCCACGCCTTCTTCAATGACTCGAACGAAGTCGCCTATCGGGCCGCCCCCGCAGAGGATTCCTGGCAGCGAACCCTGGCTTTCTTCGAAGAAGCTCTGTCTGGGCTGGATTAGACGCCGAAATCCTGTGCATTTGCACAGATCGCGCGAGAAGTTTGCGTTTGGCAACAAAATCCTGCGTATCGAACGGCGGCACCTCTCCGGGGGGTTAATACTGTCTACACAGCAATGCGCGGCGGGATGAACAATCTTCTTCCCGCGCGCATTTTTTTGTAGCCCCGTGTATATCTCCCGTGTGCACCCCACAAGAAGAGGAAGACGCCAATGCCGTCACTGCCCCGCATCGATGCGCGCCCGCGCACCAAACGTCTGATCGGGGTGACGGCCGCACTGGCGGCCTCCGCCTTCGTGCTCGCCGGTTGTTCCGGCGGCGGCAACAGCTCGTCGACGGGCGGTGCCTCCGCCAGCTCGATCACGGTCGGCACCACCGACAAGATCACCACGATCGATCCTGCGGGCTCCTACGACAACGGTTCGTTCGCCGTCGAGAACCAGGTGTACCCGTTCCTCATGAACACGCCGTACGGCAGCCCCGACGTGAAGCCCGACATCGCGGTCTCCGGCACCTTCACCAGCCCCACCGAATACACGGTGAAGCTCAAGTCGGGCCTCAAGTTCGCCAACGGCGACGACCTGACTTCGTCTGACGTGAAGTTCAGCTTCGATCGCGTGGTGAGCATCGCCGACGAGAACGGCCCCTCCTCGCTGCTCGGCAACCTCGTCAGCACGGCGGCGCCCGACCCCACCACGGTCGTCTTCACCCTGAAGACCCCCAACGACCAGACCTTCCCGCAGGTGCTCTCGAGCCCCGCCGGCCCCATTGTCGACGAGCAGGTCTTCTCAGCCACCGCGCTCACGCCCGACAACGACATCGTCAAGGGCAACGCGTTCGCCGGTCAGTACACGATCACGAGCTACGACTTCAACAATACGATTCAGTACAAGGCGAACCCGAACTACCAGGGCCTGCTCGGTGCGGCGAAGACCCCCACGGTGAACGTCAAGTACTACGCAGAGTCGGCGAACCTCAAGCTCGACATTCAGCAGAACAACATCGACGTGGCGTTCCGCAGCCTCTCGGCCACCGACATCGCCGACCTGAGCACGAACAGCAAGGTCAAGGTCGTCGACGGGCCCGGCGGCGAGATCCGCTACATCGTGTTCAACTTCAACACGATGCCGTACGGCGCAACGGCGACTGACGCCGACCCTGCGAAGGCCCTGGCCGTTCGCCAGGCCGTGGCCGATCTCATCGACCGGCAGGCCATTGCCACGCAGGTCTACAAAGACACCTATACGCCGCTGTACTCGTACGTTCCCGCGGGTCTGACCGGCGCCACCACGGTGCTGAAAGACATGTACGGCGACGGCAACGGCGGCCCGAGCCTCGACAAGGCGAAGGCTGCACTGACCGCCGCCGGCGTCACCGGACCGGTCACGCTCGACCTGCAGTACGTCTCCGAGCACTACGGCCCCTCATCGGCCGACGAGTACGCGCTGATCAAAGACCAGCTCGAGTCGAGCGGCCTGTTCACCGTAAACCTGCAGACCACCGACTACGTGCAGTACTCCAAAGACCGCACGAACGACGTGTACCCCGAGTACCAGCTCGGCTGGTTCCCGGACTACTCCGACGCAGACAACTACCTGACGCCGTTCTTCTCAGCCGACAACTTCCTCGCCAACCACTACAACAACACCACGGTGCAAGACGAGATCACGAAGCAGGTCGGCGAGACAGATCCTGCGGCTCGCACCGCCGAGATCGAAGACATCCAGAAGCAGGTGGCCGGCGACCTGTCGACCATCCCGTACCTTCAGGGTGCTCAGGTCGCCGTCGTCGGCTCGAACGTGAACGGCGCGGCTGACACGCTCGACGCCTCGTTCAAGTTCCGTTACGCGGCGCTGTCGAAGGGTTGAGTTCTCTCATCTCAGAGGCTGCCCCCGAGACCGCTGCAGAGTCGACAACGACTTTCAAGAAGCAGCGTAACGGGGGCGGCCTCGGCCGCTACATCATCGTTCGGTTCTTACTGATCATTCCGACGATCTTCATTCTGGTCACGCTCGTCTTCTTCTTGATGCGGCTGACCGGCGATCCGATCACGGCGGCCCTCGGCGGTCGCCTGAACGCTTCGCAGCTTCACGAGCGCATCCATGCCGCCGGTTACGACCGGCCGATTCTGGTGCAGTACTTCGAATACCTCGGCCAGATCGCCACCGGCAACTTCGGCACCAGCATCAGCGACAACCGGCCGATCACCACGATTCTGGTCACCTACGGCGCCGCCACGCTCGAGCTGGCGTTCTACGCGCTCATCGTGGCGTTCATCGTGGGCATTCCGCTCGGTCTTGTCGCCGCGTATTTCCGCGACAAGGGCCAAGACGCGGTGCTGCGCGTCTTCGCGATTCTCTGTTACGCGACACCGGTGTTCTTCGCGGGCATTTTGCTCAAGCTCATCTTCTCGGTGTGGCTGAACGTGCTGCCCGTGGCGGGCAGAGCCAGTACGGGCAGCGAGTTCGAGATGCAAGACCTGCCGCATACCACCGGCTTCTACCTCATCGATGCCTTTCAGACCGGCGACCCGGCCGTCATCAGCGACGTGCTGCTGCACGCGGTTCTGCCGGCCGTCACCCTCGGCCTGCTGACCGCGGGCATCTTCTTGCGGCTCGTGCGCACCAACGTCATCGGCACCCTGAACACCGACTACGTGGATGCTGCACGCTCGCGCGGCGTCAGCGAATACCGGCTCGTGCGCAAGCACGCCTACAAGCCCGCACTCATCCCCATCATCACCGTCATCGGTCTGCAAATCGCCCTTCTGCTCAGCGGCGCAGTTTTGACGGAGTCGACGTTCGAGTGGAAGGGACTCGGCTTTCAGCTGGCCCAGTACCTCGGCGCCCGCGACTTCGTCGCGGTGCAGGGCATCGTCGCCCTGCTCGCGGTGATCGTCGCCATCACCAACTTCATCGTCGATGTCGCTGCGGCCATCATCGACCCGAGGGTGAGGTATTGAGCATGACTGCAACGACAACTCCCCCCGTTCTGTCGTCGAAACCGCCTAAGCCCAGCCTGTTCAGTCGGCTTCCCGTCGTGCATCAGCTGCGGCAGAGCGTCGGGTTGCAGCGCGGAATGCTCGTCGCCGGGCTGATCATCACCGCGGTCTACGTGATCTGCGCGGTCTTCGCGCAGTGGATCGCGCCGTACGGTTTTGCTCAACTGCGCGACGCCAGCGGGCCGTTCGGCTCGCAGCAGCCGCCGAGCGCCAGCCACATCTGGGGCACCACGGTCGGCGGGTACGACGTGTTCTCGCGGGTCATCTGGGGCGCCCAGACGGCGCTCGAGGTGATGGTCGTGGCGATCATCCTGTCGATCTTCGTCGGTGTGTTCCTCGGGCTCGTGTCGGGCTACCTCGGCGGCTGGCTCGACCGGGTTCTCGTGGTGATCGCCGACGCGATCTACGCTTTTCCGTCGCTTCTGCTGGCCATCGTGATGTCGATCGTCATCTCGGGTGGTCAGTCGAACCTCTACGGCGGAATTCTGGCGGCCGCGATCTCCATCACGGTGGTCTACATTCCGCAGTACTTCCGGGTGATCCGGTCGGAGGCGGTGCGCATCAAGAGCGAGGCGTTCGTCGAGTCGGCCATGGTGATCGGGGCGTCGACGCCGCGCATCATGTTCCGTCATGTGCTGCGCAACTCGACCCGAACGCTGCCGCTGATCTTCACGCTCAACGCGTCCGAGGCGGTGCTGACTTTGGCCGGGCTCGGCTTTCTCGGCTTCGGCATCGAGCCGACGGCCGCGGCCGAGTGGGGCTATGACCTCAACAAGTCGCTCAGCGACGTGACCAGTGGCATCTGGTGGACGGCCATCTTCCCGGGCCTCGCCATCGTGCTCTCGGTGCTCGGCGTGACACTCGTCGGCGAAAGCCTGAACGACCTCGCCGACCCGCGCCTGCGTGGCCGTCGTGCGGTTGCTGCGGCATCGGGTTCGATTGCGGCGACCTCGGTTGTGCCGGGCGGGCCGCTCGAGGCGGGGCCGGGCGGACTCGCCGGGCTCGAAGACACCGAAGGAGGCGACGACCGTGACCGATGAACGATCTGCGGGTGAAACGCCCGCTGCGAGCAATGCGGCTGCGCTGAGCCCCGCGGCCGTCTCGGGCAGCGTCGATTCCGGTGCCGCGACAGCCACCCCCGTCACGCCCGTGGTCGACATTCGCGACCTCGAGGTGTCGTTCGCCACCGACGCCGGTGCCATCAAGGCCGTCGACCGGGTCAGCCTGCACGTGAACCCCGGCGAGGTACTCGCCATCGTGGGCGAGAGCGGGTCGGGTAAGACGGTTACGGCGAAGTCGATCCTCGGCCTGCTACCCGAGACCGCGACCGCGCGGGGCGCGATCGTCTTGACCAGCGCCGGTGTCTCGAACGACGTGGTTCAGCTTTCGAGAAAACAGCTGCGGAGCATCCGGGGCCAGCAGGTGTCGATGGTGTTCCAAGAGCCGTCGACGGCGCTCAACCCGGTGTACACCGTGGGCTGGCAGATCGGCGAGGCGCTGCGCGCGCACGGAAAGTACTCGCGCGCCGAGGCGAAGGCCAAGGCGATCGAGATTCTGGGCCGCGTCGGCATTCCCGACCCCGAGACGCGCGTCAACTACTACCCGCACCAGTTCTCGGGCGGGCAGAAGCAGCGCGTCGTCATTGCGCAGGCGCTGGTGCTGAACCCCGGTCTCATCGTGGCCGACGAGCCGACGACCGCGCTCGACGTCACCGTGCAGGCCGAGATTCTCGACCTGCTGCGCCGCTGCCGTGACGAGTTCGGTGCGGCCATCGTACTGATCACGCACAACATGGGTGTCGTGGCCGATCTGGCCGACCGGGTCGCCGTGATGTATCAGGGCGAGCTCGTCGAAGAGGCCGACGTGGTCACGCTGTTCTCGAGCCCGCAGGCCGACTATACGAAGCGGTTGCTCGCCAGCGTTCCGCACGTGGGGCAGGGTTCGCTGCAGACGGCGGAACGGGCATCCGGTCGCGACGCCGCGTGGGCCCAGGCCGCACCCGTCGTCACCGCCTCGGGCTTGCGCATCGAGTACCCCGGCCGCTTCGGGCGCAGCCCATTCGTCGCGGTCGACGGAGTGAGCTTCGAGATTCGCGCAGGAGAAGTGCTGGGGCTGGTCGGCGAGAGCGGATCGGGCAAGACCACCATCGGGCGTGCCATCGCGGGCCTGACTCGCGTCAGCGGCGGGTCATTGCAGGTGCTCGGGCACGAAATGAACGGCGTTCGCGAGCGAGCCTTCAAGAAGACCCGCAGCGACATCGGCTTCGTCTTTCAAGACCCGGGCTCGAGCTTCAACCCGCTGCTGACCATCGCCGACTGTGTGGCCGAGCCGCTCGTGGTGCACGGCCGGGCTCGGGATGCCCGCGGGGCCCGCCCCCGCGTCAACGAGTTGCTCGAAGCCGTGCAACTGCCCGCCTCGTACGGTGACCGTTTTCCGCACGAACTCAGCGGCGGACAGCGCCAGCGCGCCAGCCTCGCCCGTGCCCTCGCGCTCGAACCGACGCTGCTGATTGCCGACGAGCCCACCTCGGCGCTCGACGTGTCGGTGCAGGCGCGGGTGCTCGAACTGTTCGCTTCGCTGCAGAAGGAGTTCGGGTTCGCGGCGCTGTTCATCAGCCACGATCTCGCCGTCGTCGACCTGCTCGCGGATCGCATCGCGGTGCTGTATCGCGGCAAGCTCGTCGAAGAGGGCACGGGTGCCCAGGTTCTGGGTGCTCCCCAGCACCCTTACACGCAGCGGCTGCTCGCGTCCCTCCCCGTGCCCGACCCCGTGGAACAGGCCTCCCGCCGCGAGGCGCTGCGCGCCCTCCGCGCCGCCGAGCCCGCCTGAGCCGCTCGCGGGTCGCGCGGTGGGTGCTCGGCGCCTGCGCGGTAGTTCGGCGCCCGCGCGGTGGTTCGGCGCCCGGGCGGTCGTGCGATCCCTACGCGGTAGTTCGGCGGATGCGCGGTAGTTTGGCGCTCGCGCAGTATTTCGGCGCCCGCGCGGTAGTTCGAACTACCGCATTTGCGCCAAACTACCGCCGATCGGCCTTGTCCGCTCCGCGGTCGCGGTGCGTCTCCGCGGCATCCGCCGGGCTTGGCAAGATCGCACCCCTTCGAACGGGTGCCGTCTTGCCAAAGGGTGCGAAACCCAGGCTCAGTGACGCGGCGTCGCACCCACGGAATCGGAAGAAAGCGGCGACGACGCTCGTCGCTTTCTTCGTCTCCCGGCGCAACTACCACGGCGTCAAAACAACCGCCGGCAGCGCGCCGCAGAGGCGGCGGCGCACGAAATAAGCACGCGGCGGCGCACAAATCTATACAGCGTCGGCGCCCTCTTGGATCTCGGTGGGGCGATAGGTGTACTCGGCCGCGTCGGGGTCGAGTTCCCAGACGACTTCGGCTGGCTCGCCGTCGATGTCTGCGGTGCGCACGAGCGACTTCTGCGGCAGGCCCTCGATGAACTCGAGTTCGATCGATTCGGTGCTGCTGCCGCTGTCGAGAATGGCGGTGTAGACGGTGTCGCTCACGTGTTTCTCCTTGTCGATGTCGCCGGCGCGGGTGCACCCGGTCGATCTCTCTCGAGCCTATCGGCGGTGGTAGGCAGTCACGAGAGCTTGACGGATTGCATTGCTGGATCACTGAATCTGGGAGGATGCAGGTATGGCTTTCAATCCGTGGCGCACACTGCAGCACCAGTGGGGGCGCACGCTCAAGCCACCGGCTCCGGCGCCCGAGCGTGACGACGAGGAGGCCAAAGACACGGCCATTCTCACGATGTTGCGTGCCCTCGGTGTGGCGATGCTCGCCTCGAGCCAGGCAACCAATGATGTCGAAGCCACGCTCTACGAGATCGCTGAGATCTACAATCTCACGGGCATCCGCATAGCCGTGCTGCCGACCCTGGTCATCCTGCAGCTCGACGCGGTCGCGGGACCGGGCGAGGCTCCCGTGGCGGGAGCAGTGTCGACCGAAACCGGGTCGCAACGCGCCGTCGGCCCGCACACGAAACGTCCGCTCGGCCAGTACAGCGCCGAAGACCTGGTGGCAAGGCCGGGGCGCACCGACCTCGATACGGTCGCCACGCTGTCGATTCGGCTCGACCAGGCGGCCGCCATCGACGAGCTCGTGAACGACGCCCGCCGCGGCACGCTCGACCCTGATGCGGCGCTCGACAGGCTCGCGAGCATCCGTACCTCCCCGCCGCGATTCGGGCCGTGGATGACCGTGGTCGGCCACACCGTGCTCTGTCTCGGTTTCGGGCTGACGTTGAACCCCACCGCGGCCGCCATTCCCGCGTACATTCTGCTGGGCGCCATCGTGGGTGGGCTGCTGCTGCTCGGAAAACGCCTGCCCACGCTCGGCAGCGCGATGCCGGTGTTCGCCTCGTTCATCGTCACCGTGATCACCACCCTCTTTCTCGCCGGGGCAGCGGGCGACAGCCCGCTCAAGCTCATCGCTCCGGCGCTCGTGAGTTTCTTGCCCGGACTGACACTCACGGTCGCGTCGATCGAGCTGACCAGCAACCAGATCATCGCCGGGGCCAGCCGCGTGGTCTACGGGGTCGCGCAACTGCTGCTGTTGGCGTTCGGTGTGATCGCCGGGCTGACCGTGACCCACGGCGGCACCGAGGTCGTGACCAGCCACGGACTCGGCTGGTGGTCTGCGTTGGCGGGGGTCGCGCTGGTCGGGGTGGGATTCGTGTTCTTCTTGTCGGCGCCGAGGCGATCGTTCCTGTGGATCCTCGTTGCCCTGTTCGCGTCGTACGGCGCACAGACGATCGGGGCGATATTTCTGGGACCGCTGCTGTCGGGTTTCGTGGGCGCGCTCGTGGTCGTTCCGCTGGCGTTGTTTCTGACGCGGTTTCGCACCGCACCGCCTGCGACCGTCATGATGCTCGCGTCGTTCTGGCTGCTGGTTCCCGGCGCGCTGGGGTTCATCGGCATCAGCGAAAGCGCGGGCGGAACCTCGGTGAGCTCGGGCGCGGCAAGTGTAACGACGCTCGTCAACACGGGTATCTCGCTGTTCTCGATCGCCCTGGGCATACTCGTGGGCACGGGCCTCACCCGCGACTTCACCCGCTCCCGCCGCGTGCCCTCCTGAGCCCCCCTCCCTCTTCCCCTCCCCTCGCCACCTTGCCCCCCCTCTGAGATCGACTTTGCGAAAAGGCCCCCAAACCCGCGATCTTGGGGGCTTTTTCGCAAAGTCGATCGGGTGGGAGGGGGAGAAAGTTAGAGGGGCAGGAGGAAGCCGTCAGTTAGGAGGTCGCGCATGCGCGGAAGTACGTCGACGAGCAGCTCGAGCTCATTCACGTCGAGCAGGTGGGCGATGGCGCCGCAGATCTGGCCGATGGTGAGTTCGCCGTCGCAGGCTCCCACGAGCGCGGCGAGTGCCGTGCCGAGCGGCACCGTGCGCGCGAATCCGCTGCCCTGGCGCAGCGTCATGACGGTGGGGTTCTCTTGGCCGGGCCAGTAGTGGCGCTCTTCGGTGACGTCTGGCGCGTAGGTCACGGTCGAGGCGAGCAGGGCCTCGTCGCTCTTCGACTTCTGCCAGTCGTAGCCCTCGAGGCTGGTCTGAAAGTACTGCCCGAGGCCCGCCGGATTCGACCCCCGCGCGCCGCTCAGCTCTTCGAAACGGCGCATCGGGGGCGATCCGGCGGTGCTGTTGCGGTTGTTGCGGTTGTTGCGCAGCAGCACGTAGCCGAATCCGACGTGCGAGACGCCCCGCGCCTCGAAGTCGTCGAGCCAGGCAGCGTACAACTCGTCGAATTCGGGGGTGCCGGGGCGGGTGCCGCCATCACGGATCCAGGTCTCGGCGTACTGCGGAGCATCCTGCAGCTCGCGCTCGATGACCCAGGCGTCGAGGCTACTGCCCTGCAGCCAGTCGCGCACTCGGTCGAGTCCGTCGGCGGCGCCTGAGGCGGCGGCCGGGGTCGCGGCGCGCGGGGCCGCGGCGCCCGCAACGGCGGCGCCCGAGGCGGCGACGCCAGTCGCGGGAGCGGCAGGACCTGCCGCCGATACCGCACCAACTCCCGACACGGCAGCACCCGAGGCGGTGGCGCCGGTCGCGGGAGCGGCCGACCCTGCGGCCGATACCGTACCGGTGCGGTACTCCCAGTTGCCGAGCAACTGCGCGATTCCGCCGGGCGCGAGGTGCTCTTCGCAGCCCCGGATGACCGTTGCCACCAGTTCATCGCCCACGAAGCCCGCGTCGCGGTACTCGTACACGGGCACTCCTTCGCGGCGAGGAGTGATGACGAAGGGCGGATTCGACACGATCTGGTCGAAGCGCTCCCCCGCGACCGGCTCGAACAGGCTGCCGAGCCGAAACTCGATGTTGTCGATCGCGTTGAGCTCGGCGTTCAAGCGAGCCAGATGTAAGGCTCGCTCAGAGATATCAGTAGCGATCACCGCGCGGGCGTGCCGCGAGGCGTGCAGGGCCTGAATGCCGCATCCGGTGCCCAGGTCGAGCACCCGGCCCACGGGTTGGTTGATCATGAGGCCGCTGAGGGTGGTGGATGCTCCCCCGACCCCGAGCACATGGTCTTCGTCGAGCGGGCGGCCGCCGAGGGCCACCTCGCCGAGGTCGGAGGCGATCCACCAGCTGCCCGCGCCGAAGGTGTCGACGAAGCTGTAGGGGCGCAGGTCGAGCAGGGCGACGAGGGTGTCGGGCGCGGTGGCGAGGGTGTCGGGCGCGGTGGTGCCGGTTTCGGGCGCGGTGGTGCCGGTTTCGGGCGCGGTGGTGCCGGTTTCGGACGCGGGCGCGGTGCCGTCGGCGGGCACGGCGCCGTCGGTTTCGGGCGCGGTGGCGCCGGCGCCGGAGGCAGCGGTGCGGGGGTCGGGCGCGGTGCCGTCAGCGGGCACGGCGCTGTCGGTGGGCGGCGATGCGGCGGTGGCGCGCGCATCGGCGAAGGATGTCGCGGCGGAAGCACGCATGTCGGAACCGGCGGGCGCGGTCGTAGACGCCGCGGAAACGGAGGAGCTTTCGGGGGCGTGGCCGCCTATAGCGGGTTCCCCCTCGAAATCTTCGCTGTTTTTCGCGACCGGGGCGCCGGCAACGACGGTCGGAGCCGGTGCAGGTGCAGCAGGAGCAGGGGCACGGGCGGCCAGGGCGACGGGCGAAGCAGAAGCACGAGCAGCAGCAGCAGCGGCGGCAGCAGCGGCCGGCGCCGGCGCCGGGCCGACGAGGCCCAGCTGCTCGGCGCCCGCCGAACCGAGGGTGGGGAGCGCGGCATCCACGTCGGCCCGGGGCACCGGCACGTTCAGCACGAACAGGGCGGCGAGCGTCTCCGCCCGCGACAGCGCGAGGCCGTCACGCCGCCGCCGCCGGAGAGCGCGAATGGCCGGCAGCCTTTGCCCGCGAAAGAGGGCCGCCGCGGCATCTTCGCCCCACAGCTCACCCACCGTCTCGACGCTGAACGACGACGTGACCAGGTCGCGCCGTAGCGCTGCTATCAGGGAAGAACTCACCCCTCCATTCAACCTCAGTCGCGCACCGCGCTCGCGCGACGGCAACAACGCGAGCGGCGGCGGCACCAGCAGCGCTGGCAGCGCCAACACCACCAGCCCGCGCTCAGGAAACGCGCACAGAAGCACAAGACACGAGAAAACTCAGCAGTTCTGTCGCATCGGCCGTCTCGAAGAGCGTGTCGAGCGCCAAGTTGTACTCGAGTCGCCTCGCGAAGGGAATGTTGGTGGCGTCGAAGCCGTGCGTCATGAGTTCGCCCGTCATCAGGAGTCGTGCGGTGCGCTTGTTGCCGTCGAAGTAGAACTGGTACCGCGTGGCGGCGGCGTTGTAGACGAGAGCGCGCTGTCGGGCATCCGGAATCGTGGCGAGGTGGCCGAGTAGGTTCTGATGCAACTCGACGAGCGTCTCGCCGTTCGCCCCGGCATCGAGGCCTTCGACGAAGCCTCCATTCGACAACCGGACAGAACCGCCACCGTGAACGCTGCCCTGGCCCCGGAAGTGCCCTGATTCGATGGACTCGTGGAGGGCGAGCTCAGAGTGAAGTCGGTCAGAGGTGACCTTGTCGAGAGCGAAGCCGCCTGTTGCGACCATCTCGTCGAGCGAGCTGTAGGCCTCGCTGAGCGCCAGAATCTGCCGCTCGTCGTCGGTGCGCCGACCACCGACCGTGACGCCGTCGAGCAGAGTGCGAACTTCGGGCAGGGTGAACGCGTTGCCTTCTAAGGCGGCGGTGTTCCAGATGAGTTCGGGTAACCGGGCACGAAAACGCGCGCGAGCCCGATCGGTCGTTGACGCCGTGATCGGCGAGAAGTCGACCTCGCCCCAGGTGATTCCCGTGAGATCGAGTTGCTCTCGTCGACGAGCGGCGTCGTCTCGTGCCGGAAGCGAACCCGTCGGCCGCCGAGCGGCTACCGTGGATCGCCGTTGCACATACTCGCTGGCGGTCTGCGCCCAACCCCTGCCAGCGCCTCGGGCGCCAGTTGCGCGGCTCGGCTCTTTCGAATCGCTCACCAGGTGCTCACAATTTCCCGTGCTTGAGCCGCGGAGTCGCCGCCGATAGCAAAGCAGTCGAGCATGATCTGCAACGGAGCCGCAAACGTGATCGCGTCGAAGTCGAACGAGCCTGTGAACAGCTGCGATTCGGCCGCGACAATTGTGACTGTTGCGATGGCCGGGTGCGGCACGACGCGCAACGACTCGTGCAGCAGGCTGCTGACGAGGGTGACATCACTGGTCCAGAGAAGAGCGTGCCCCTCGAGGACCGCTTGGCGAGGAGGCAGATCGATGCCGGGCGACCCGGAAATCGCCCACTCGGAGGCGGTATTCGACGCCGCCGACGCGAGCATTCCGGTCGTCGTTCGACCGGACAGATGAACGGCACCCGGGCGCGCCAGCGGATTCGACGCGGCACTGGCCGCGAGAACGACCTCGAGCGGGCTCTCTTCCGGCGCCAACCGAGTGAGGCGTGCCGCCCATTCGACTGAGTTCGGGTCGAGAGAGGCATAACCGCTTTCGAGAAGCAGGCGCGCGCCGGCGGCAGCATGCGGGTCACTGAGCGCCTGGGGCTCGAAGTTCAGGTCGAACCCGCAGGCGATGGCGATTTCACGAAGCGTGCCGACAGTAGGGTCGGCCAGGCCGCGCCGGATGCGGTGGATGGTCGACGCCGACAGTCCGGAGCGTCGCGCGATTTCGGCAGCACTGAGACCAGACGCGGTCATCCAGGCGTCGAAAATCTCGAATCGTTGCATATATGCAATTCTATCGCCAGACGTTGCATAAATGCAACGTAACCACAACCGCCACCGCCCGAGTCAGATCGACTCGAGCCCGTCGTAGTCGAAGCCCACTTCGCCGTGCGGATGCGCGTGGATGATCGCCCGCGCTCCCCCGAGCGAATCCGTATACTCGTCGAGCCGCTCGATGGCGGCGAGCGCATCAGCGCTGAACTCCTCGCCGATGGCGGCGTGCCCGACCTCTTCGACACGGCTGACGATAGCCGTCGACGGGCCGGCGACCAACCGCACCATCTCGACCTGAAAACCACCCAGCGACCGGCGGCCGGCCAGCGCGTGGCCGGCCCGACCGACGCGGTTGAGGCTGGCGCGGCCGGCTCGACCAGCGCTGCTGATGCCCGCGCGACTGAATCCGGCCCGACCTGCCCGGCTGAGCCCGGCGCGGCCTTGGTTGGCACGGCTGAGGCCCGCGCTCAGGGCTCCGCCGAGCATCCGCCCGCCCTGCCGCACGTGAAAGACCGGAATCTCGACAGCCGCTGACGTGTGGTTGACCCCCAGCGCGGCGATGAGTCGCAGGAGCGCGTCGGCGACGCCGTCTGACGTGACGAACGATTCGCCTGCGTACGAAATGCGTCTCATCGCAATACTCTCTCGCGGTGCCGACGATGCGGCAAGCTGTTGCGGAGGGCACGTCTTGTGGTTATAAGCGACACATTTTGCGTCAGTCGACTCGTCTCGGTGCCGCGCTCGGCCGCCCTTCGCTCGCCTAGAATCGTGCCATGACACAGGCGCAGAAACTCGGCCTCAAGCCGGGTCTGCGAGTCTGTCTCGACCAGGCGCCGGGCGGGTGGATGCTCGACACTCCGCCCGCGGGTCTCGTCGAGGTTTCGGCAGCGGAGCCCGCCGACATCATCGTCGCCTTCGTGCGGCGGGCCGCCGAACTGTCGCCCCGCATCCCCAGCCTGGCGCGGCGTGTGTTTCCCGCTGGTGCACTCTGGATCGCGTGGCCGCGCAAAGCCGGCGGCCACGTCAGTGATCTCGGCGACGCGGTAGTGCGCGGGGCCGCGCTCGAGTTCGGTCTGGTCGATGTGAAGGTGGCGGCGCTCGACACCGACTGGTCGGCGCTGAAGTTCGTGTGGCGGGTGGAGAACCGCGGGGTCGGCGCGGCGCCCACCGCGCCAGGCGAGAAGAGGAGCTGACCGTGGCTGGCATCCGTTACGAGTTCGAAGCCGAGCTGTACCAGTGGGCGGCGCGGCGCGAGAAGTGGGTGTTCGCCCGCCTGCCCGACGACATCAGCGCCGAGATCACGGATCAGCCGCACCCGCCCGCCGGCTTCAATTCGGTCAAAGTGCAGGTCACGCTCGGCGCGTCGCGCTGGTCGACGTCGATCTTTCCCGACGGTTCGGCCTACGTCGTTCCGATCAAGGCTTCGGTGCGGGCATCCGAGCGCGTCGACCTCGGCGACACCGTGCGCATCGGAGTAGAAACGCAGATGTGACGCGACTTGCGCGATCGACTGCGCGGTTGCCGCCACGCCACCCCGTGCGGAGGACCGGCGCCGAGAGCGACGTTTTCGGACGAGATGAGCCGCCGGGGCGGTCGCTCTGGTCCGAAAACGTCGCTCTCGACGCCGCTCGCCGGGTTAGGCCACCGCGGGGGCGGGGGCGGCGGCGCGCGAGGCCGCCGACGGAGAGGCGCCCACCTCGGTGACCTTGCCGCCCTTGATGTGCAGGCGGCGCTCGGCGCGACGGGCGACGGCGGAGTCGTGCGTCACGATGATGAGCGTCAGGCCCTGGTCTCGCCAGAAACTTTCGAGCAGGTCCATGATCTCGTCGCGAGTACCCTCGTCGAGGGCTCCCGTCGGCTCGTCGGCGAGCAGAACATCCGGTGACTTCACCAGCGCACGCGCAATGGCGACGCGCTGCTGCTGCCCGCCCGACAGTTCGGCGGGCAAATGCGATTCACGCTCCGCCAGCCCGACGGACTCGAGTGCCTCGTGAGCACGACGACGACGATCGGCCGCCGAGACAGGCAGCGGGGCAAGCGCTGTCTCGACGTTCTCGAGCGCGGTCAACGTCGGAATCAGGTTGAAACCCTGAAACACGAACCCGATCTCTTTCGCACGGATCTCGGCCAGCTTGTGATCCCCCAGCTTCGACAGCATCGACGCCCCGAGCTGAACCTCTCCGGAGGTCGGCCGGTCGAGCGCGCCGAGCATCTGCAGCAGGGTCGACTTGCCTCCACCGGTCGGCCCCTGGATGGCCACCATCTGCCCGTCGGGAATGCTCAGCGTCACGCCGTCGAGCGCCGTGACCTTTCGTTTTGAAGCGTTGTAGGTCTTCGTGACGTTCTTCAGTTCGTACATGTGCTTTTCTCCTAATGAATTCGTCTGGTTCCGGATGCCCGTGGTACTAGCCGACCGACCGCAGCGCCTCAGCGGGCCGCAGCCGGGCTGCACGCCAGCCGCCGATTGCGCCTGCCAGCAGTCCGCCCAGCACAGCCAGCCCCACGGCGATGAGGATGATGCCGATCGTCACCGGCGCCTGCAGCGCCACCGTGGTGGTCGAAGCGGCGGCCTGCGCAGCAGCGCCGAAGCCACCACCGCCGGGGCCTCCGCCCGCGCCGCCGGGGCCACCGGCAGCAGCCGTGGTCGAGGCAGCCGAACCGCTCAGCGTCGGGGCGATGATGTTCACCACGAGAATGCCGACCAGCCCGACGGCGATACCGATCACCCCGCCGATGAGGCCCTGCACCACCGATTCACCGGCGACCTGGCTCACGATGCGGCGGTTGCTCCAGCCGACGGCCTTCAGTGTGCCGAACTCACGGGTTCTACGGGTGACGCCCGAGATCGTGAACAGAATCGCGATCAAGAAGGCCGCAGCGAGAACGAGAAGCGACAACCACGTGCCGAGGTTCGCGATGAGCGACGACGCGGTGGAGAGTGATCCCGAGACGGTCGATGCGAGGTCGGCCTGCGTCGAGACGGTCGCGTCGGGCAGGGCGGTCTGCAGCGCGGCCGCGACCGCATCCACATCGCCCGAGTTGGCGGCGGTGACGTAGATGTTGCTGATCATGCCGGCGTTGCTCGAGAGGGTCTGAGCGACGTCGAGCGGAATGTAGGCGTTCGAGGCAGTGACGCTGTCGGAACCCGTCGATGAGACGGTGCCCACAATGGTGAAGGTCGTTCCGCCGATGTCCATGGTGCCGCCGGTGGCGAGCGAGGCCGAGGTGGCGTAGCTGCTGTCGAGAACGACGTTGTCGGTGCCGACATCGGAGGCGTCGAGCAGGCGGCCGGTGGCGAGGGTCACGGCCGAGAGCGGGCCGACGGAGCTCCCGGTGGGGTCGAGGCCCAGCACCGTGAAGCTGTTGACGTCGAACGCGCTTCCGCCGGCGCCATCCGCGCCGCCCGTCGGCATCGTCTGAGTCGAGTCGGTACCCGAGCCGGGCGCAGCGCCGGCGCCGCCGGTCGAGCCGGAGGCGGACTGGTCGGGCAGTTGCCCGCTGAAGGTCTGGTTGGTGAGCGAGAGCGTTCCCGTCGCGGCCGAGACGCCCGACGTGCCCTGCACGGTGGCGAGTGCGGTGTCGGCGAAGACCGTCTCGGTGCGGCTCGCGGTGAGGGTCGACTGCGCCAGGGTCGTCGTGCCGCCCGAGGTCGATCCGGATCCCGAGCCGAAGTTGAACTGGCCGCCGGGGTTCGCCCCCGCGGTCGGTGCGGCCGCCGCCTGGCTGATCGTGATGTCGGTGCCGACGCCGTAAACCGACTGCAGCACCGAGGCCTGCGCGCCCTGCACGCCGGCCGAGATCGAGTTGACCAGAATGACCAGGCCGATCGCCAGGGCCATGCCGATCGAAATGATGATGGTCTGTTTTCGCCGATTGACGAGCTCTCGCCTGAGGTATGTACCGAACATGGGGCTCCTTCGTATGGGGTCTGAATTGACGGTACGAAGGCGCCCTATGGCGAAACTATGCCGGTTCTATGAACGGCGTATGCAAAAGTGAGGTTTTCATCTGGCTCTGCGATACGGGCATGTTTCGTTCACGTGAAGGTTTGTTTGCGGCAACCCCGCCGGCCACTCTGCGCTGCCACTATTCGACAGTGAGCATGATTCCCGACGAACCCGACCACTTCGACCTCTCGACCGCCATCGCCCCGCACGTCGTCGTGCTGTTCGGCGCCACGGGCGATCTCGCGCGGCGAAAACTCATACCCGGCCTGGCGCATCTCGTGCTCTCGTCGCTGGCCCCGAGCATCCGCATCGTGGGAACGTCGCTCGAGCCGTATGACAACGATTCGTTCCGCGAGTTCGCCATCGAGGCGTGTCACGAATTCAGCACCCGGCCGCTTTCTGACGAGCAGCTGGAGAGCTTCGCGTCGCGCCTGACGTATGTCGGGCAGAACGAGGGTCCGGATGCCCTGGCCGAGGCCGTGCGCACCGCCGAGGCCCTGCTGGGCGAGGGTGCGCGCCGGCTGCACTACTTGAGCGTTCCCCCGAAGGCCGCACTGGCCGTCGTGAAGATGCTGTCGGACGCCGACCTCGTGGACCACTCCCGCGTCATCATGGAGAAGCCGTTCGGCACCGATCTGCCGAGCGCGGTGGCGCTGAACGCGAAATTGCACGAGACGTTCAAAGAGGCGCAGATCTTTCGCATCGACCACTTTCTGGGCAAGGAGCCGGCCCAGAACATCCTCGCGTTCCGTTTCGCCAACGGTCTGTTCGAGCCGATCTGGAACCGCAACTTCATCGCGCACGTGCAGATCGACGTGCCCGAGACGCTGGGGCTCGACCGCCGCGCGGAGTTCTACGAATCGACCGGCGCGTTCAAAGACATGGTGGTGACGCACCTCTTTCAGATTCTCGCGTTCATGGCCATGGAGCCGCCGACCGCCCTCGAGCCGCGAGCCATCAGCGAGGAGAAGAACAAGGTCTTTCGCTCGATGCGGCCCATCGACCCGGCGAACGTGGTGCGCGGGCAATACGGCGGGTATCGCGACGAGCCCGGGGTGTCACGCGAGTCGGAGACCGAGACCTTCGTCGCGCTGAAGGTGGAGATCGACAACTGGCGCTGGGCGGGCGTTCCCTTCTATCTGCGCACCGGAAAGAAGCTCGCCGAGGGGCAGCGCATCATCTCGATCGCGTTTCACGAGCCGCCGAAGAGCATGTTTCCGGCCGGGTCAGGCGTCGGAAAGAGCGGGCCAGACCACCTCACCTTCGACCTCGCCGACGCGTCGAAGGTGTCGCTGTCGTTTTACGGCAAGCGCCCGGGGCCGGGCATGAAGCTCGACAAGCTCTCGATGCAGTTCGCGCTGCACGACCACGAGCGGGCGGGCGACGTGCTCGAGGCGTACGAGCGCCTGATTCTCGACGCGATGCGCGGCGACCACACGCTGTTCACCACGGCCGAGGGCATCGAGCGGCTCTGGGAGATCTCAGGGGAGCTGCTCGAAGACCCGCCGCCCGTGCGCACATATGCTCCGGGAACCTGGGGCCCGAATGCCATCCACCAGCTCGTTGCTCCGAACGCCTGGCGTTTGCCCTTCGAGCGCGCCTGGCGGCCGTCGAAAGACTGAGACGCCAGGCTCGGCGGGGCCGCTCAGGCGGGCTCGTCGTCGGCGAGGGCGTCGAGGGTCTCGATGACCTTGTCGAGAGCGGTGAGCAGGTTGTGGATCGCCTGGCGCTCGGGCGTGTCCGACTCGAATTTCTGCACGTCGTAGGCGGCGAGACTGGCACTTTCGCGGGCTTCTTTGAGGTAGGCCTGGGCCTTGAGGTTCGACATGTCGCCAGCCTATCGGCGTCGAGTGCCGATACTCCAGACTCCCGCAGGGTCAGGTTGCGAGGCCGGCGTGTTCGCGCACGAACTCGACGGTCGTATCAAGAGCGACACGGGCATCCGCGAAGTCGAGGTGGAACTGGTACTCGTGCGGCAGCGCAGGCACATGATCGTCGGGATAGAAGCGTTCCGTGACCGGCACCCCGAGCGCGCGCAGCCGCTCGGCGAACGGGCGGGACTGGCTCGCCGTGAGCGGGTCACCGTTTCCGGCAGAGATGAACGTGGGCGGAAAAGCGGCAGAGACGTGGTTCAGCGTAGACATCTGCCCGGCTCCGGCGGTGCTGGCCCACTCTTTCTGGCCGAGGTAGGCACGAAGAGCCCGCCGAAATCCCCAGCCGCCGAGCCCGGGAGCTTCGGGAATCTCGCTCACGTCGAAGATGCCGCAGTGCAGGATGACCGCTCGAAGCTGCTCGGCCGCGAGGGCCGGTTCGATGCCGACCTGTGTGGCATAGTCGGGGTCGGTGGTGAGGGCAGCAAGCTGGGTGACGAGGTTGGCGCCGGCGGAATCACCCGCGAGTATGAAGCGCCGGGCATCCACTGCGAAGGTTTCGGCGTTCAGCGACAAGAACCCCAGGGCGGCGTTCAGTTCGGCGAGCGCTGTGGGATACGTCACCTCGGGCGAGATGCTGTAGTCGAGACTCACTGCGGTGAGGCCGCGCTGCGCCAGCAGCCGCAGGTAGGGGTCGACGTCTTCTTTGACGCCCGAGATCCAGGCGCCGCCGTGGATCCAGACGACTGTGGGGAGGGCGCTGGTATCGCTGAGGTCGTCGATGTCACTGCTTTCGGTGCCACGCGGCGCGAAGACGCTCAGTGTCGGCCCTGCAGCCCCGGTACCAACTGCTCCCCCGGCCCCGTACGGCACGTCCGGGTGTTCGACGAGCGGCGCGTCGACCGCGTGCCGCTGCATCTCGGCCACGGTGTCACGAGCGCCCTTCGTGAACAGCCGACGAATCAACCCGATAGCGGGCCATGGTCTGAGGATGCGGCCTGCCATGCCTCTCACCCTATCGAGCGCCACGCACCCGTCGCAGGAAGAAAAAGCGGGAAGGAACTGAGCGCCGTGATGGTTGAGAAGAGCATGTCGATACCTCTCTCTATTCTTGACCTCGCCCCCATCGCACCCGGCGAAACGGCGCGAGAGAGCTTCGCGGCGAGCGTTGCGCTCGCCCAGACCGCGGAGAAGAACGGCTACCGGCGCGTCTGGTACGCCGAACACCACAACATGCCGACGATTGCGTCGTCGGCCACGAGCGTACTCATCGGGCACGTCGCCGCTCATACCTCGAGCATCCGTCTCGGCGCCGGCGGCATCATGCTGCCGAACCACGCTCCCCTCATCATCGCCGAACAATTCGGCACCCTCGAGACGCTTTTTCCGGGTCGCATCGACCTCGGTTTGGGGCGCGCCCCGGGCAGCGACCAGACCACCATGCGGGCGATGCGCCGCGACCCGATGTCGGCGGACTCTTTTCCGCAAGACGTGGTCGAGCTGCAGGGGTATCTCTGGGGCGAATCGCGTATTCCTGGCGTGCAGTCCGCGCCCCGGGCATCCACTCGCGTGCCGCTGTACATTCTCGGGTCGTCACTGTTCGGCGCCCAGCTCGCTGCCATGCTCGGCCTGCCTTACGCCTTTGCGTCGCACTTCTCACCGGATGCTCTGCACGAAGCCGTGGCCCTGTACCGCCGCGAGTTCAAGCCCGCCGACCTCACCGGAGACGGAGTTCTGAGCGAGCCGTGGGTCATCGCCGGCGCCAACGTGATCGCAGCGGATGACGCCGCCGACGCCCGCGAACAGTTCCTCACCACACGCCGTGCCCGCGTGCGCGGCATGATCTCGCGCGGGCCGGCCACGCCGGAATACAGCGACGAGCAGATCGATGACTTCTTACTCACGCCGAACGGTCATCACCTCGCGAACATGATGAAGTACTCCGTCGCCGGTACGGGCGACGAGGTGCGGGCTTTTCTCGAAGACTTCGCAGCCACCGCGAACGCCGACGAACTCATCGTCGCGCACCAGTCGCAGCACGTCGCCGAACGCCTCCGTTCGGTCGAGCTGACCGCCGACGCGATGCTCGGCGCCTCGGTCTGACGGCCGCTAAGGGCTGGAGCCCCGTAACACCTGGCGGCCGCTCCCCTCTCGCACGTCTCGGGGCATCAGCTGGCGAGCTTGTTCTCCACAAGCAGCAAGTGAATCGCTTCTCGCACTAGCTCGCTTTGCTTTTTGCCCGTCTTCGACTCGAGGGTCTTGAAGGCGGCATAGTCACGCTCGGATATGCGGCCTCGCACCGTGGGCGACTCGCCACTTGCGGACGGCGCTCCGATGCGTGGGCGGCCAGGGCGTAGCGCAGCGCGTAGCTCCTCTTCGCTGCCGTACTCGCGCAACAAGAACTCGCGGCCAGCCGCTGCCGCGGCGGCTCCGTGCAGTGCTTTTCCCGCACTTCGAACGGGCGCATCAGGGTCGGTGAGCAAGGCAGCAAGTGCATCGTAATCAGCTTCGGAATCCATCAGAGTGCTCTTCTCGATATCGTCGATATTTCGGACCGAGCCGCATCGCGTGAAAGACGACCGCCTCACGCCCGTCGGGAAAGTACTTCACGAGAAGCTCAATCTCGTCGTCTGTTTGCGAATGCCGGGGGCCGATGTAAATTCTCACGCGACCCCCATCGGTTTCAGGCTGATCGAGTTCATCCACAAACGTTGCGTTAGCCAGTGCAAAAACCTGATCAAGACGATCGATGCCATGCTTCCAACTTGATTCGGTCCATCTCGGTGCCACCACGATACCATTCTGTGTCCCCATTTTGTAGCCGTTTACTGCTGCCAGATCTTAAATGACTAAACGTCACCTTATCTGTGCTGAGTACCGACGTGACAAACTCGTCTCGAGAAGGGCAGGGTGTCGGTGGGCGGCGGCATACTTGAGGGGTGCCTGAGTTACCAGAGGTGTACGCGCTCGTCGCCGACCTCGGCGCGCGCCTCGTGGGGCGCACGCTCGAGCGCTTCGACGTGGTGTCGTTCGCCGCGCTCAAGACCTTCGACCCGCCGACGTCGGCGCTGGCCGGGCGGATGATCGTGGGGGTCACGAGGCACGGCAAGTTTCTCGATCTGACGTTCACTCCGCACGCAGACTCGAGCCCCGGCGAAGAGCTGCACCTCGTGATGCACCTGGCCCGCGCGGGCTGGATCCGGTGGCGCGAAGGCCCACCCGTTGTCAAGCCGGGCCGCGGCGGGCGCCCGGGCGCTGGAAGCGGGCCGCTGGCGGCGCGGCTCGTGCTCGACGAGAGCGGTGATCCGCCCGGATCGGGGCTCGACATCACCGAGGCCGGCACCAAGAAAAGCCTCGCGATCTACGTGGTGCGCGACCCGAACGACGTGCCCGGAATCGCCCGTCTCGGGCCAAACCCGCTCGACCCCACGTTCACGCTCGACCAGTTCGCGGGCATCCTGCGGGCCGCCGGCCGCGCCCAGATCAAGGGCGTGTTGCGCAACCAGTCGGTGATCGCCGGCATCGGCAACGCCTACTCCGACGAGATCTTGCACACCGCAAAGATGTCACCCTTCAAGCCGGCCGCGATGGCCGACGACGAGGTCGAGCGGTTGTACGACGCCATGCTGGTGACCCTGCGCGGCGCGATCGAACGATCCGACGGCCTCGCGGCCTCCGAGTTGAAGCGCGAGAAGAAGCTCGGCCTGCAGGTGCACGGCCGCACCGGCGAGGCCTGCCCCGTGTGCGGTGACACGGTGCGGCAGGTGACGTACGCCGACTCGTCGCTGCAGTACTGCCCCACCTGCCAGACCGGCGGCAAGCCGCTGGCCGACCGGGTGCTGTCGCGGTTGCTCAAGTAACTTCTCGCGGCGGCTCGCCTGCGAAGCCCAACGTGACAGGCCACGCGGGCACGGCGGTCACGTCTCAGGCGCAGAGGCGAGCACGCAGCCACGTCGAGGCGCCGGCAGGCGTGATGTCGCCCGAACGGATGCCCGTGACGAACTCGAGCGCCACTTCGGTGAGTCGGCCGTCCGCCGTCTCGAGGCCGTCGCGCCGAACGTGAATCGAGATCCACCGCGTCGCGGGCGCGCCGATGCGCGCGGCCGCAGCCACGATGCCCGCGAAGTGCCGCGCCTGCCCGTTCGAGCCGTCGTCGAGTTCGGGACGGAATCCGCGGCCGCGAAAGACGTTGCGGCCACCTGCACCGGCGGCGACGAACCAGAGCGGTCCCGCGGGGATGCCCGCACCAGCACGCCCGAATTCGACGAGATAACGGCGCTCGCCGCCCGCTGCATCTCCCGTGCCGGGCGCCTGCGCCTGAGCCTGAGCCCGCGCCTTCGACTGCGTCTGTTCCTGCCCTCGCGCCTGCGCCAGACGGTCGGCCATCGCGCACAAGGCGGCACAGGCGTCTGCCATCCGGGGCGCCGCGTTGTTCTGAATCATGACCCACCTCCCTGCCCCAGCCTCTCACGCGTCAGCGCCGCACCTGGTCGGCTGCACGACAGCAGACGGCAGACACGACACCAGACGGCAGACACGACGCCAGGCGGCCGACGCGACGCGAGACCGCCGACACCATGCCAGAACGCCCACACCACGCGAGACCGCCGACACGTCCGAGACGCCGGCTCGTCGGGTACGCTACCTGTGCGCCGGTCAGTACGGCGGCAGCGAGCAGAAATGGGTGCAACGATGCGACTCGGCGTCACGATCGACTATTCCGACGATTTTGCGCAGGCGGCCACCGAGACGGTCGAGTTCGAACGGGTCGGTGCCGAGGTCGTCGCCGTCTCCGAGGCGTACTCGTTCGACGCCGTGAGCCGGCTCGGATACCTCGCGGCTGTCACCTCGACCATCACCCTCACCTCGACCATCCTGCCCATCTATTCGCGCACGCCGACCCTCATCGCCATGACCGCGGCCGGGCTCGATTCCGTGTCGAAGGGGCGCTTCGAATTGGGGCTCGGAACATCGGGCGCGCAGGTCATCGAGGGCTTTCACGGCGTTCCGTTCACAGCTCCGCTCGGGCACCTCCGCGAGACCGTCGAGATCTGCCGCTCGGTGTGGCGCCGCGAGCGCGTCGAGCACCAGGGCAAAAACTACCGCATTCCGCTGCCCGCCGACGAGGGAACCGGACTTGGCAAGCCGCTGAAGATCATCAACGAGCCGGTGCGGCCGAGCATCCCGATCTCGATCGCAGCGCTCACGCCGCGCGCTGTGACGCAGATGGCCGAGATCGCCGACGGCTGGCTGCCGCTGTTCTACCACCCCGACCACGCTCAGGCCGCCTGGGGCGACGCGCTTGCGGCCGGCCTCGCCAAACGCGACCCCGGGTTGGGTGCACTCGACACGATCGTTGCCGTTCCGCTGTACATCGGCGACCACGCCGATCGGATGCTCGACGCCTACCGCCGGCGCATCGCCCTGTATGTGGGCGGCATGGGTGCGCGCGGGGCGAACTTCTACAACGATCTCGCCGTGCGTTACGGTTACGCCGACGAAGCCGCTCGGGTGCAAGAGCTCTATCTCGCGGGCGAGAAGGATGCCGCGGCAGAAGCCGTGCCCGAAGACCTCGTTCGGGCGACCGCGCTCATCGGCGACGAGACCCAGGTGCGCGATCGCCTCGCCGCGTTCGAGGCCTCGGGCGCGACGACTCTGCTCGTGCAGCCCCTGGCGCAGTCCCCCGCGGGGCGCATCGCCTCCATCGAGGCCGTGCGCGCGCTCGTTCCGCGGGGCTGACCCCCGGCTTCTCGCACGAGCGCGACTCTTGCGGACGAGAGCGACGTCCGCGGCGGCTCATCTCGTCCGCAAGTGTCGCTCTCAGCGCCGCCAGCGCCCGCGCGGCGGCGGAGGGCGCAGGCGGCCGCGGCTAGCGCGCTGCGCGCAGGGCCCGGGAAAGGGCGCCGTTCAGCCACTCCGGCGGGTCGCCGGGGGCGCCGTCGACGCGGGTGAGGCCGGGCCAGCTCGCCGGGGCATCGGAATCGAACCAGGGCGCCGAGCCTCGGGTGGAGCCCGGGACACCCGCGCCCGCGCCACCAGAGCAACGCCCGCCACCCGCACCCGCACCACCAGAGCCACCCCCGCCACCCGCACCCGCACCGCCAGAGCGACCAGAGCCGCCGGGACCGCTCAGCAGCAAAAACGCGCCCTTCGCGGTGACCGAACCCACGAAGCTCCGCAGCTCTCGGGGTGATGCGCCGGCGGGCGGTTCGAGCGAGACCACGTCGTCTTCGTGGATGACCGGCAGCAGGTCGAAGAGCGGCCGGGCATCCAGTCGCACGTCGCGCCCGACCAGCAACCGCGAAAGCGCCCGCAGATTCACGGGGTCGAATGCCACCGTGTCGCGGGCCAGAGTGGCATCTGCGAAATCGTCGACCGCTCCGGCGAGAGCGTTGCCCGCGGCCGTGCCACTGAGGTACACGAATCGGGCCGCCCGCTCGGCGTCGCTCTTCGCGGCCAGCGTGCCGTCGCTGCCCCACCGCCGCACCTCGTCGAAGTGCCTCGAATCGTGCCGGGCAGCGTGCTCTTCGACCAGGTCGATCAGCGTCTCGGATTCGTTCTGCAGCTCCGCCCAGACCAGCAGCTGTTCGGCGCTCTGACTGTTCAGGCGAACGGTCGTGTCGGTGAAGCGTTGCATCACGGCGATCGCCCGCGCTCCCCCGCCGAGGAACGGTTCGACGTAGCTGCCGAACCACGGCGGAATCGACCGCAGCAGCACGTCGGGCGGGCGACGCCTGCCCCGCGCATAGAGGTAGGGCGGCGAGATCATCACGTCAATTCTCGCGCACGACTGTCACTCGGCCGTCATCTACGGCTCACTCACGGCTGTCACCCATGGCGAAACGCGCCCGAGCCCACGGCTTAACGCAACCGAGCCCACGGCAAGAACACGACCGAGCCCACGGCTGCGATTTCCTGCTCCGTCAGCCCGGAGAAGGAAATCGCTTTGCTCGTCGAACGCACAAGCCTCTGGTCGAACCGCATTGATCGGCGCTTTTTCAGAGAATGCCACGAGTTATCAAAGAATCAGTGACGCTCTCTACCGTGCTGCGAATCGCAGGATTCGGTGTGAGGCTTGAGTGTGGAGGGAATCTCGGTCAGAAAGTTCCGTGCTCCCCCAGCGAGTGGCGCTACAGCACCCTGACTCGCAGCCGTAACCATAACACACATCGCACCGCCGCCGCTGTACCGTTGGGGCTGTGACCGAACGCTGCGAGATCTGGATGTCCGGGCTCGCCGCCGAAACGACCGCCGACCTCGCGCTGCTGAATCCCGTCGAGCTGGCGCGCCGCGACCGGTATCTCTTCGCCGCCGACCGCTCGCGATTCACGCTCGGAGTGGCGCTGTCACGCCGGCTGGCAGGGCGGATGCTCGGCCTCGCCCCTGAGCACGTGCACCTCGACCGCACCTGCGAGCGCTGCGGCGAACCGCACGGAAAGCCCAGCCTGCCTGGAACGGGCGTGCACCTCTCGATCTCGCACTCCGCCGACCTCGTTGCGGTGGCGATCACGCGGGCCGCAGCAGTCGGCCTCGATGTCGAGCTCATCGACCCCGCGCTCAGAACCGGCAGCGACTTCCCCGGCAGCATCCGGCCAGACGGTATCCAGCCAGACGGTATCCAGCCAGACGGCATCCAGCCAGACGGCATCCAGCCAGACGGCATAAAGCCGCCCTCCGCCCCCGACTTCTTTCGCACCTGGTGCCGCACCGAGGCCGTCGTCAAAGCGACCGGCGACGGCCTGCGTGTGCCTCCAGAATCCGTTATCGTCTCCAGGCCCGACGAGGCTCCTCGACTCGTGGCGTATCCCCGCGCTATTGCCGCGCTTCAGCTGGCCGACCTCGACCTCGAGCCCGGCTACGCCGCAGCCCTCGCCATTCTCACGACGGAATCCGTCGAGATCACCGTGAACCGCTCAGATGGGGTTTTCGCGCCGGCGAACTAACGAGCATCCGCCCGCCTCAGGCGGCGCGAATGGTGTTGCGACCGCCCTGCTTGGCCGCGTAGAGCGCCTTGTCGGCCCGCGCAGACAGCTCCGAAATGGCGACTTCGTCGGCGCCGGAGCCGATGGCGGCACCGATGCTCGCCGTCACTCGCGGCTCCGAGGATTGCTGCGCAATGCACCCGCGCAGCCGCTCCGCGAGCAGCACCATGTCGGCCTTGCCCGAAACCAGGCAGAACACGGCGAATTCCTCACCGCCGGTGCGCACCGCCACATCGGCCTCGCGCATCGCCGTCACGATGGTTCGCGAGGTGGTCTGCAGAACCACGTCGCCGACCGCGTGCCCGAACTTGTCATTGATGGCTTTGAAGTGGTCGAGGTCGAGCAGGATGCACGCCAGCTGCTGCCCGGTGCGGCGTGAGACGCTATCGAGCAGCGGCACCTGAATCTCCATGCCGCGCCGGTTCAGCAACCCCGTCAGCGAATCGGTCACGGCCAGGTTGAGTGCGGCATCTCGCGCCTGCTCGAGAAACTGGCGCTGTCTGATCAGCAGAAAGCTGCTGGTCACCGCCAGCCCGAGAAACACGAGTACGGCCGACAGCGCGTTAGCGCTGCGCAGCACGATGACGCTGAGCGCGAGCAGGTAGCCCACGCCGCTGATGACGATACCCACGCGATAGGTATCGAGCACTGTTGCGGCCATAGTGAGCGAGAGAATCGAGAAAGCGATGATGACCGGAATACCGCTGTTGCTGATGGCGTAGGCGACGAAACTCACGCAGACCATGGCAGAGACGATGAGAATGCGCCCCGGCAGATGCGACGGAATGACCCGGCCGCGAACCGCGAGAGCAACGACCGCCGCACTCGTCGCCAAGAAGCCGAGCACCAGTCGAACCCAGAACGGGTGCAGGTCGACGAACAGCGCCAAGATGGCATAAAGAACCGCCGTCTCGACGGCCAGAATCTGCACTACTCGCGAACGGAAGATCAACTGCGACAGGTCGGCAGCGGGCTGCGCCGTCGGTGCAGTCATCATGGGTCCTTCTCGGGCAACGGGTGATCGTCGGTGTGCTGGTTTGAACTTACCCTCTTCCCCCGAACGCGGGCCACACCACACTCGCAGAACATGACCAGCTGAATCACTGCTCACAGCCAAACTCGGTTCGTATTCTCAAGGTCATGAACGATTCACCGGCAGCCGTCGTCAGCGCTGCCAGCTCGACTGTCACCTCGGCCGTCCCCGGTTGGCACCTCGTTTTGCGTTCCATCTTCAAGGGAACACCCGTGTGGGCTTTTCGAGCCGGCATGTTCTTCATCCAGGGCTCAGAGACGAAGCGGATGAACGTCGACCCCATCGAGGGAGTGCGAGCGACGAACGACATCGACTACGTCGGCGACGGGCACGCCTCGCACCGTCTCGACGTTCTCGCCCCCGAAGCCCCGGTCGCCAGCTCAGACGCACTGCCCGTGTACGTGTACTTCCACGGTGGCGGCTGGACGTCGGGCGACAAGTCCACCGTCACGAAATACTGCGCCCACCAAGCCGCCGCGGGCGTCGTCGTCGTGAACGTCAACTACCGCAAAGCCGGGCGATTTCAGATGAATCACCTGATCGAAGACGCCGAAGAAGCCGTGCACTGGGTGCACGAGAATATCGGTCGCTTCGGCGGCGACCCGTCGCGGGTGGTGCTCGGCGGCGATTCCGCCGGCGGCCACATCGCGGCGCTGTTCACCGCGAGTTCGAGCAACGGCGAACTGCGCGAGCACCTCGGCATGCCCGCGACGCCGCGGTTCGGCGGCGTTCAGGGGCTCGTGCTGCACTGCAGTGCCGTCGATCTCACCGAGCTGTTCGACAAGGCACCCATTCTGAGCAAGAACTTCGTGCGGCTGCTCCACCCGCGCGGTCACCGCGTCGCCGCGGCGAGCCGGTCGCTGCAGGCTGCTGCGAGCTACCTGTCGCCCATCGAATGGGTGAAACCCGGGCATCCGGAGGTCTTCGTCTCAACCTCCGAACGCGACTACTTCTACGCCTCGAACCTGCGCTTCATCACGCGCTTGCGGGCGGCCTTCGTGCCTGTGGAGACGCTCATCTTCGACCGGGAGCATCGCAACGCGCGGCACACCTGGCAGCAGAACTACCGGTTCGCGGAGTCGCAGACCGTGTACGAGCGGCTCACCGAGTTCATCAAGCGGGTCACCGCACCGGTCACGGCCAGCATGGCGTCGCCAACCGCAGCTCGCTGAGAGCCGTCGTCGTTGGCTCATGGCAGGTTCATTGCCGGATGAACGGCGGCGCACAGGGCAGTGGCGCAGCCTTGACGCATGACAACGACAACCACACGCTCAACGTCGGCCTCGGCTACGGCAGCGGCCCCGGCTGCGGCGGCGGCCCCGGCTCCGGCAGCGACGCCGCCCGAACCGATCAGAATCCTCGTGGTCGAAGACGGCGAACCCTTGCGCGACCTGCTCGGGCGAGCGTTGCGCCTCGAGGGGTGGAACGTGTGCGAGGTCGCCGACGGTGCATCCGCGCTCGAACAAGCGCGGGAGTTCAACCCCGATGCGATCGTGCTCGACGTCATGCTGCCCGACCTCAACGGTGTTCGTGTCGTTAGTGCTTTGCGGGCATCCGGTGACCAGACGCCGGTGCTCTTTCTCACGGCGCTCGACTCGACGGCCGACCGCGTCGACGCCTACATGGCCGGAGGCGACGACTACATGACGAAGCCGTTCAGCCTCGAAGAAGTCGCCGACCGTCTCACGGCCCTGGTTCAGGGCATCGAGTACGCCGGGTCTGCGCGGCGCTGACAGGCCGTGGTGGGCGGTGAAATCTGGGGGAATGAGCCGTCGCGACAGCGGTTATAAACTGAAGCCCACCGATGAAAGAAGCCCCGATGTCGACTCCCCTGCACGATCTGATGACCCCCGAGAAGAACGTTCAGCGAATCATGTGGATCGGCGCAGCCTGGTTCGGCGTATCGGTCGGCTCGGTGGCCGTCGTCATGGGATTTCTGCTGTCGACGGGCTGGCGCCCCGACACCCTGCCGACCGGACTCGCCATCATCTGGTGGATCGGCTCTGCGCTAGTGGCACTCAGCATCGCTCTCTTCGGGTGGTCGGGCTGCCCCATTCTCGAGGTGAATGTGCCCGTCGCCGACCGCAACAAGACCCGCACCATGCAGCTGGGCACCCTCTTCTTCATCGTCGGCGGTGCCGCCGCAATGTTCGCCATTCTGCTCGGCCCGGCCTCGTAGGTCGCGCGTCGGAGGTTTCGCCCGCCCGCTTGCTTGCCTGCTTGCCTGCTTGCCTCCCCGCCTCCTCCAACCAACGGATGATCGGCCAGGGTTGCGCAGAAGCACCCTCGTGAAGCCGCGAAGGTGCATCTGCGTTACCTGGGCGCTCACGCCTGCAGAGTGAGGCCCCGGTACTCGGTCGCGTTGGGTCTGCGACGGTCAAGGGATGTGTTGCACCGCGGCCTCATCGACCGAGCCACCCGGAGCCGCGGCGAGCCCGCCGCCCAGCAGCGCCCGAAGCTGGTTCAGCGTGTCGTGCAGCAGGTCGGGCAACGGCTGCGACCCCCGAGTCTGCAGCCAGCGCCCGATCGCGGTGCCGAACACCATCGTCGTGACCTGCGCCGACAGCGTCGCGGTCAGCTCGTCGACCCCCCGGGCGATGAAGCCCGCCCGCAGCGCGTCGGCCAGGGCCGACATCTTGCGCAGCTCCCGCTCGCGAAGGCCGGGGTCGGATTCGATCACCGCCTTGCGCCTCTCGAAGTACTCGACCCCCTCGGCGAACTGGGCGGCCGCGACGACCTCGAGGCCGCCCTCGACGATCTGCAGCGGGGTGAGTGACGGCGGCGCTTCGGCGATCATCCGGCTCGCCAGTGCCGGAACGTCGACGTCGTTGGCAAAAAGCACCTCGCGTTTGTCAGCGAAGTGGCGAAAGAACGTGCGCGTCGTGAGCCCGGCCCGAGCCGTGATCTGCGGAACAGTCGTCTCACCGAATCCCTGCTCGGTGAACAGCTCGAGCGCGGCCTTCTCCAACCGCTCACGCGCGTCGGGCTGCCATCTGCTCATGCCCCGAGTGTAGCGCCGAAACCCGGTGATGACATTGCGTGTCGTCAGTGTTATGGTCATGACACGGCATGTCATCACTCGCCACCGATCACCTGCCCAAGCCCGTACCCGACTCCCTTCCCAACCACCGAACAAAGGCCTTTACATGAGCACTGACATCTGGATTCTCGGGGCCACCGGCCGCACCGGCGGCGACGTCGCCCGCCGTTTGCACGCCGCTGGCGCATCGCTGGTTCTCGCCGGCCGATCCAAGGCTCGCCTCGAAACGCTCAATGCGCAGCTCGGCGGCGGGCACCGGATGCTCGTCGGCACCCTCGACGACAACCTGGCCGCACTCGCCGCCGAGCCGGCCTCGCCGCAACCTCTGAACGCTCACGGTGGCGCGGCGCCCCGAGTCGTGGTCAACACCGTCGGGCCCTTCGCCGACACCAGCCTCCGGGTCGCCCGCGCCTGCCCGCCCGGCACGCACTACCTCGACATCGCCAACGAGTTCTCGGCCGTCGACGACATTCTGCGCCTCGACCGCCAGGCTCAGCTCAACAGCCAAGTCTTGGTGACGGGAGCCGGGTTCGGCGTGCTGGGCACCGAGTCCGCCGCGCTGCGGGCCCGCGCCGATCGCCCCCGCCCCACACGGGTGCGAGTGGATGCCCTGGCCTCACTCGCCCTCAACGACGGCCGCGTCGGCGCGGCACTGGCCGGCAGCATCGTCGAGGTGCTCGAGTTCGGCGGGCGTGAGGTGCGCGAAGGTCGTCTCGTTCGATCGCGCACCGGCGAGCATCCGCTTCGCCTCGTGACACCCGACGGCGACGAGCTGAACACCGGCGGCGGAGCCAGCGGCGAGTTGCTATCGGCCTGGCGGGCCACCGATGCCGACACGGTGATCGCTGCCTCGACCGCGGCGCCGACGGGCGCGGTGCTGCGGCGGCTGGTGCTGCCCGTGCTCTCGGCGGTCATCCGGATGCCCGGAATGCACTCGTTCGTCAGCGCTCGCATCGCTCGGGTGAAACTGCACGCCGGCCCGATGGCCCGCCGGTCGTCGTGGGGGCACGCCGTCGCCGAATGGAACTCGGGTGAGTCACGCGAGGTGTGGCTGCGAGTCGGCGACGGCGGCGTCTTCACGGCCGATGTGATGACGGAGGTCGCGCTGCGGCTGGCGCGCGGCGAAGGTCGCCCCGGAGCCCACACCCCCGGCGCTCTGTTCGGCACCGAGCTCGCCGAATCGCTCGGCGGCGAGTACCTCGTCACCGAATCCGCACCGTCGACCGCGTCAGCGCGCTAGGAGAACGGTCATGCCCACCAACATCGCCGCCTGGCTGGATGCCCGGCACGCCGATCTCGTCGTGCGAACGGCGCCGTACCCGACACCCGGCGCCGGGGAGATCGTCGTTCGCAACCGCGCCATCGCGGTGAATCCGCTCGACGCGATCAAGCAGTCGACCGGTGACCTCATGTACCGCTGGATGCCGTACCCGAGCATCCTGGGCGAAGACGTTGCAGGCGAGGTGGTCGAACTCGGCCCCGGAGTCACTCGATTCGGCGTGGGCGACCGGGTGCTCGCCTACGCCGTCGGCATGGAGAAGGGCCGCGACCACGCGGCGGAGGGCGGGTTTCAGCTCCACACCGTCGTTCGCGAGTCGCTCACGGCTCCGTTGCCCGACTCGATGCCCTTCGAAGAGGCCGTTGTGCTGCCGCTGGCGGTCTCGACCGCGGCGTCGGCGCTGTTTCAGCAGGATCAGCTGGGGCTGCGGCATCCGGTCGCTGGGTCGGCCGGGCACGGTAGCTCAACCGGACCGGCGGCCGCGACCGCGTCGGCGCCCCTGACTGGCGCGAACACGACCGGATCGGCAGCCGCGACCGGGGCGAGCGCGACCCTGTCGACGACGAGTGGCGCGGCCGCGACCGGCCAGACCGTCGTCGTCTGGGGCGGGTCGACGAGCGTCGGCAGCAACGCCATTCAGCTCGCGGCCGCAGCCGGCTACGACGTGGTCACAACGGCGTCGCCGCACAACCACGACGCCCTGCGGCGGTTGGGTGCCGCCGCGGTCTTCGACTACGCGAGCCCCACGGTCGTGCGCGACCTCATCGCGGCGATCGATGGCGCGACGGTCGCCGGTATCTTCGCGGTGGGCACCGGATCGGCCGAGCACGCAGTGACGATCGCCATCGCCACTGGCGCAAAACGCGTCAGTCTCGCCACCCCGTCGGTCTCGCTCGACGGGCTCCCCCGGCGCCGCGGGCCGAGCATCGCTCTCGCCCGCGTGGGCGCCGCGCTCGTGGCGAGCAACGTGGCCCTGGAGTTGCGCTGCCGCAGGCACGGCATCCGGGCGAAATTCGTCTGGGGCAGCACGCTCATGAACAACGAGGTCGGCCCGATGCTCTGGCAGCAGTTTCTGCCGGCGGCACTCGCCGACGGCCGGTACGTCGCGGCGCCGGCGGCCGAGGTCGTCGGCTCGGGACTGGCGTCGGTGCAACCCGCTCTGGATGCACTGCGCCGCGGTGTCTCAGCCCGAAAGCTCGTCGTGACGCTCTAGCCAGGCACGTGGCGGCGCGATGGGGAGGTGCTTCGGTCGGAGCTGAGCGCACATGGCGCCCCCTACGCGGACATACGCCGTCAGCTCCGACCGTAGCGACGCCCTCCGGCCGACCGCTGCGGGACCGACTCCGCCGGACGACTCCCCCGCGCCAGCTGCCGGCGGAGCGGCACCCACGGGCCGACTGCCGGCGGAGCGGCTCCCCGGCGGCGGCGAGCGATGTGCGGCGCGCACGCAACTACGAGAGTGCCTCGTGCGAGCCGGTCAGCGTCAGGGTATTGCCCGAAAGCCCGTAAAGGTCGAGCTTCAGCGCCGTCAGTCCCGCCAGATCGGCCGCCGTCGGCAGCGTGTGCAGAACGTCGAACAAAGCCGATGCTCCGCTCGCCAGCAGACCCGCGATGGAGTCGAGATACACCACAACGGTTCCATCGGCGGTCATGTTCGACGCCGTCGTGAGCACGCCGTGGCCGTCAGTGTCTCTCGTGTCGAGCGAGAATCCGTCGATCGAGATGTGGTCGGCCTCGAGCCGGATGTGCCGAGCGGTGTCGCCGTTCGGCAACGTCACCGTCACCACGCCGATGCTCTGTAGACCCGAAATCGACAGTGTATCCGCGCCCATCGTCGCGGGTTTGTCGGTGAGCGGCATGGCGTTCGGGTCGGCCGGGGCCAGCACTTCGGCTAGTGGCCCGGTGGACTTCGCGGGGGCCCCGGGCGACGGCGAAGACGGCGCCGCCGCCCCCGTCGGTGCGACAGTAGGCACCGCAGGCACGCCCGGTATCGCCGGCACCGGCGTCGGGATGCCCGCGGGATCCCCGCCCGAAACGCCACTTGGCACGGGCACCGCTACAGGAACTGGCGTCGGCATCGACGTGGCCGGATCTCCGGGAACAGCCGACGACGATGGCACACTTGTCGCAGGCGCCGCCGCGCAGTCGATGAAACCCAGAAGACAGATTCCCTGCCGCGCCGCAGTGCCCGTCGCTGGGACGGCGACCGAACTGCTGGCCGGCATCGGTGCGGCCCCGATCGACGAGGCCACACCGACCGCCACTGCCAACACCACCGTGACTCGCATGAGCTGCTGGGCGACCGTCATACTGTTGCAGCGACTCCGACGCCGGCCGATTCGTGGTGCACCGCATCGACGGCTGACTCTGCGCCGGCAGTCGTGACGCCGACCAGCTCGGCGCCAGCAGTCTCTACGCCAGCAGTCTCTGCGCCGGCACTCTCTGCGCCGGCACTCTCCGCGCCGGCCGACTCCGCGCCGGCCGACTCTGCGGCAGTCTCGGTGCCGGCAGTCGTGGCGCCGACCAGCTCCGCATCGACCCGCGCTACACCAGCCAGCTCCGTGCCAACCAGCTCCGCGCCGGCCGCCAACTCCGCACCCGCCACCGCGTCACCAGCGTGCCGAGCGCGCGGGCCACGGCCGCGGCGCGGCATCCACGACACCACCATCACTCCCCCGACCATGCCCAGCAGCATGCCGATGAAGAAGCCGCCGAGATTGACCCCGACCAGCGAATACACGGCGATCACGAGAATCAGAACACCGTAGAAGATGCGCTGTGCCGGCATCAGAATGCTCAGCAGACCGAGCAGCACGAGCAGAATCGGCAGAATGGTCGCCTGCAACCCCTCGATTCCCACCTGAATGTGCATGTTGCCGAGGTCGAGCTGGCTCGACAGGAACATTTCCACTCCGGCCAGAATCGACAGGCATCCGCCCACGAAGGGGCGCCGCCGGTACCATCCCACGAATCCGCTCATCAGAAGCACGTCGTTCCGTTGGTGATCTGCATGTGCAGCCCGTTCAGGTTGAACACCGAGGCCTGCGTGCTCCACGCGGTCTGCTGCAGGTTCTTGATGGTGAGCGAATCGGCGTCTTGGGCGAAGTCTCCGCCGCTGCCCTTCGCCGTCGTGTTCACCTTCGACGCGTCGACACCGATGCGGATGTTGTTGAACGTCGCGTCACCCTTGAGGTCGGTCATGCCCAGCTGCAGGTTGCTCGCCGTTGCGGGAGTGTCGCCGCCGCCGGCGTTGATGAGCAACCCCACCTTGCCCAGCGGGGTGTCGGTGACGACCGACTGGCACAGGTTCGCGAGCGTCGCAGAGCCGATGTTGGCGATGGCGACCGGATGCGGCACACCCGTGCCGTCCATCGCCACACCCGAATACTGCGAGAACGCGGTGCCGTCGAGCTGCGATGCGCCGATCTGGAACTGGCTGCCCGACACCGCGAACGAGACGGGAACGGCGCCGTTCGCGACGCTTCCCATCAGCAGGGTGGCGGCGATCGTGACCGGAACGGCGGCCAGAGCGACTCGGCCGGCGCGTGAGCCCGTGACTGAACTGAACTTCATGGATCCTCCTTGATACGAATGAAGTGGGTGCAACAGCAGCGACGCTAGGGCAGTTACTGACCGCTTGTCAATAGCTAACTGTGCCCCGGTCAATAACTACTGTTCACGAGTCAGTAACGAGGGGATGATCGTTTGGAGGCATTCGTGCAGAAATCTGCGAACGCCCGCCCATAAACTGTGGAGATGGCCCAAGAGCTGCGACGAACGCGCCTCACGCCCGACGAGCGTCGAGCCCAGCTCGTGGCGCTCGGAGTGGCCGCACTCGCCGACCGCTCGCTCGAGGCTGTGTCGATCGAAGGCATCTCGAAGCAGGCCGGAGTCTCGAAGGGCTTGTTCTTCTACCACTTCGGCTCGAAACAGGGCTTTCACCGCGAGATCGTGCGGGCCGCCCGCGACAGCATGCTGCACGCCACGGAGCCGTCGCCCGATGTGCCTCCCGGCGAGCGCCTGCGCTCGACCCTGGCGCGCACCGTTCGGTTCGCTCGCGAGCACGAGAGCACGTTCTACTCGCTGGTGCGCGGCACGGCCAGCGGTGACGCCGAAGTTCGCGAGGTCATCGAACAAGCCCGTGCCGCGCAGGCCGAGCGTGTGTTCGTGCTCTTCAGCGAACTCGGCATGCCCGACTCGAACCTGCTGCGAGTCGCCCTTCGCTCGTGGGTCGCTTTTGCCGAGCAGACCCTCGTCGACGGTGCGCTCAAGACCGAGATGCCCGACGACGAGATCGTCGCTTTTCTCTCGAACACGCTGGTCGCCATCGTCGGTGCAGCCGACCCCGCAAACGCGACGATCGTCGAGGGCCTGCACGCGAACGCCGCCGTCACCTGAGCGCCGGCCGGGCATCCGCTCGCCGCTCGAGCCTCACGCCACGGACCCAAACTTCAGGCCCAAACCTCACGCGTCGAGGCGCTCCCGCAGTTCGGCGAGGTGCGGCTCGATGTCGAAGCCCTGCGCGGCCACCCAGCCGTCGTCGTAGTACGTGTCGGAGTACCGGTCGCCGCCGTCGCAGAGCAGCGTGACGATGCTTCCGGCCTCGCCCTTCGCCGCCATCGTGCGCGCCAGATCGAGCGCGAGCACCAGATTCGTGCCGGTGGAAGGGCCGGGCGCGCGCCCGAGTTTCTCGGCGACCACGTGCATACCTGCGATCGACGCGGCGTCGGCAACCGTCGTGACGAGATCGATCACGTCAGGCAGAAACGATGCCTCCACTCGCGGGCGACCGATTCCCTCGATGCGCGAGCCGCGCGCGGTGACGTCACGTCGGCCGGTGCGCCAGGCCTCCTCGAAGGCCGAGCCCTCGGGGTCGCCCACTGCGATGCGGGTGCTGGTTCCGGCATACCGGGCGTATCGGGCGATCGTCGCCGAGGTGCCACCGGTGCCCGCGCCGGCCACGATCCAGGTGGGCTCCGGATGCCGCTCCCCCGCCATCTGGTCGAAGATCGATCGGGCGATGTTGTTGTTACCGCGCCAATCGGTCGCGACGGCCGCGTTCGTGAACTGGTCGAGGTAGTAGCCGTCGCACTCGCGAGCGAGCCGTTCGGCTTCGGCGTAGACCTCGCCCGCCGTCGCCACCAGCACACACCGGCCGCCATACGCCTCGATGAGCTCGATCTTGCGCCGGCTCGTCGACGTGGCCATCACGGCGATGAACGGAACACCCAGCAGCTGGGCGAAATACGCCTCCGAGACGGCCGTCGACCCACTGGAGGCCTCCACAACGGTCGTGTGTTCGTGGATGCGACCCCCGACGAGGCCGTAGATGAACAGCGACTTCGCCAGCCGGTGCTTCAGCGAACCGGTCGGATGCGAGGACTCGTCTTTGAAGTACAGGTCGACACCCCAGGCGCGGGGCAACGCGAACCGCAGCAGATGCGTGTCGGCGCTGCGCGTGCTATCGGCGGTCAGCTCACGAATCGCCTCGGTGGTCCAGCGTCGGTTCGAAACCATACCGCCACCTTAGCGAGCCCGCGGTGAACGGGCCGAGCGGGCTGGTGCGCCCGAGGCGCGACGTGACGCGCGGCGTGACGCGCGGCTGGGCGTCAGCGCGCACGCGGGGGCGGCTGCTCCGCAGACTCTTGGTCGGCGTCTTCGTCTACGCCCGGAACGGGGATGATCGCAATGTCGATACCCGTGGCCAACAAGAGATGCGCGGTGCGCGGAACGCCCTCGCCGTAGTTGACGGTCAGCCACCGCGGTTCTGCCGACTGCAGACCGAGACCGATCTCGCTCAGCACGCTTTCGAGCTCTCTGCCGCCGATGCTGTACGGCTGGCCGCCGTAGACGATGTTGATGCGTTTCATCGCTCGCCACCAGCCACCGACATGGTCGCCATCTCGGGCTCCGGCAGCAGTTGCAGGCCACCGGCCGAATTCGCCGACTCGGTCAGAAGCTCGATCCATGCCGGATTGATACGCGGCATCTTGCTGCCGAAGTACTTGTACACCAGCGGAAGCGCCGGGTGCAGCCACACCGTTGTGCGCCCATCACCGACACCGTCGTCATCACGCCAGCTGAAGTAGCACGACTCGCCGCGCCGCAGCTTCGCGCCCACCACGATCTGGATGTGCGCGAGAACCCGGTCGTCGAAGTCGACCTTGAGTACGGTGTCGTAGTTGAACGTTCCCATGATCATCCCTCCGACGTGTGTCGCACCGCGAGCGCTGACGTTCGCCTCGCTGCACGTGCGGCGCCAAGTCTAACCGCGCCCTCGCCGCGCACCCTAAACTGGCGCCATGACCGAGCAGTCGCAGCGTCTCTCCCCCGACGACGCACGCATTCTGGCCCTGGAGTCGGCCACGCTCACCGGTCACACCCTCAAGCTGATGATTCTCGAGCCCGGGTCGCCGGTCGACCTCGAAGCTCTGCGCAAGCGGGTGAGCGAGAGGCTCGTCGACCAGCCGCGAGCGCGCGAACGAGTCGCAACGGCGGCCGACGACGGTACGTCGATCGACCCGCGTTGGGTGCCGGCCGAGCAGTTCGACATCGCCGATCACGTGAGACGGCACTCCGGCACAGAGTGTGCAACCCGAGCCGACCTGCGGCGTGCGGTGAGCGCCCTGATGTCGCAGCACCTGCCGCGCGACCGCCCGCTCTGGACCCTCGACCTCATCGGCCCCCTGGCCGACGGCACCGAGGCCATCGCCGCGCGCATGCACCACGCGATGGTCGACGGAATCGCCGGCATGCGCTTTCTCGACGCAATTCTCTTCGACCCGCACGACGTACCGATGCATGCCGTCGGCACACGGGCCACGAGCATCCGTTCGACCGGCGGCGACGAGTGGCTCCGGATGCCCGGGGCGGCCTGGCGCGAACTCGCGCACCCCGGCGGCCGGTCGCCGTTCGACAAGCCCATTACGGTGGCCCGCGACCTGGCTTTCGTGAGCACTCCCCTCGACGAGCTCAAGGCCATCGGCGCCTCGCGCCCGGCACATGCCACCGTCAACGACGTGCTGCTCGCCGTGGTGGCGGGCGGGTTGCACCGCTGGCTCGGCAGCCGCCATCGGGCTCGGTATGTTCGCGCCCAGGTGCCCGTGAGTCTGCACCATCGTGACGAAGATGCGGCGGACTCGGGCAACCACGACTCGTTCATCAACGTCGATCTGCCGCTGTCAGAGCCCGATCCGCTGCGCCGGCTCGATCACATCAGCTCCCAGACCCGCACCGAGAAACAACTCGACGACGCCTCTCTGTTGTACGACCTCTTTCATGCGCTCGGCCGAGTCGCACCGGCCGACGAGCTGGTGCACCGCATCGCGGGCAGCCCGCGCGAGTTCAGCGTGGCGATTTCGAACGTTCCGGGCCCGCGCGTGCCCGTTGCCGTCGCGGGGCGGCGCATCGACGAGCTCTTCACCTCGTCTGAGCCGGCCACCCACCACGCCCTGCGCATCTCGGCCATCTCGAACGCCACGGCCGTGGGCATCGGATTCTGCACCGACCCCACCGCCCTGCCGGGCATCTCCGACCTCGCCGACGACGCCGGCGCCGCCTACGCCGAGTTGCGCACGGCCGCCCTCTCGCGCTGAACCTGCCTCGGCGCTCGTCGCTGCGGTTTCGGCGCTCGTCGCCACGGTTTCGGCGCACCCGCGGCGCTTCGGCGCAGCTGCGGTGCTTCGGCGCACCCGCGGTAGTTCGGCGCACCAGCTGTAGTTCGGCGCAGCCGCGGTAGTTCGAACGGGTGCGGCGGCGCCGAACTACCGCGCGGACGACAGATCAACGGCGCGTGCCGCCGCAGCATCGGCGTCGCGGGCCGCTCGCCCGGCCGTCGTGACGGCGTCGCGGTGTTCGCGTTCGGCCTTTCGCTGCTGCGCGCCGAGCTCACGCTGCCGGTCGTGGCGCGCCTCGAGCTGTGACTCCAGATCGTCGATCTCGGCCGCTACCTCGCGCGCCTCACGGTCGTACCCGCTCAGCGTGCCGGCCAGGTCGTCTGCCTTCCGCGCGGCGTCGCGAGCGGTCTGTCGGGCTGCTTCGGCTACTCGAACGGCCTCCTCGTGCGCGCGCTTACGTGCGGCCTCCGCTTCCGCAGCCGCCGCCTCCGCCGCTGCCTCCTCCTCCTCCGCCTCCGCCGCAGCACCACCACCGGCACCAGCACCGGCACCGGCCGACCGCGCACCCACACCCCTCGCCGATTCGGCAGACCTCGGCCCGATGCGCCCGCCCCGGGCATCCGCCGCCCCGCCCGCAGCCAACACGATCGGTTCCGCCTGCGGGCCGCCCACCGCACCCGAGGTGTCGACCTGCTCGAACCCGGTCGACTGCAGCGCTCGGACGAGTCGACCACTGAACACGGCCGCTGCTGCCCCGGAGTCGGCGACAGCGGCGAAGAGCGTCTGCTCGATCTCGGCTTGCGCAGCGCCGCTCACCCCGACGCCGTCTCGTTCGGCCCCGTCGATGGCGAGGTTCGTCGCCCGCCGCACGAGGCCTTTGCGCTTCTCGCTCAGTTCCGTCAGCGTCTGGCGATCAGGATGCTCTTGCGCCTCTCGAAGCGTCTCCCCGAGCCGCACGACCTCGCCCTTCAACTCGGGCTCATCGGCCAGCACCCGGTTCACGGCCCATGCTGCAGGCGAAGCCTTCGCGAGCTTGCGTATTCCGTCGGCAAGCTCCCTGTCTCCGGCAGCGGCTACGTGTTTCGCCCGCGCATTTCGCGCCGCGGTGAAGTGCGCCGGCGGCAACCGGTACAGCTCGCGAGCGACACTCTCCACGTCCATCACCCGAGAGTACCCACTAGGGTTAGGGCAACGGCAGGGGGCCCTCCATGGGCATGTTGATGTACGGCAGTCCCAGCATCGAAGTCAGTTTCGACGACCGCGCCCTGACCCACTTGCAGATCGTGATCACTGCGAAGCTTCGCCGCCGCGAGAGTTTCATCTTCTCGTGGGCAGACTCGGCCGATATCGGCAGTGGCCGCAGCTCCATCTGGCTCGACCCGTCGAGCACGATCTTCTACCGGTTCTACGGCAGCCGCGTTCCGGCGATCAACCGCGAATGGATCGACGTGCTCATGAACTCGGCGAACAGCGGTGGAGGCCTCTTCTTCACCGCCGAACCGTCAGCGAAGGATCGTCTTGCGGCTCACTAACGTCAGCGTTCCGTGGGGCGCGACTCTCAGCAACGCCGAACACCAGCTCATCTTCTACTTTCTCGTCGTCGCCGCCCTGGCGTTCGTCGCCGGATTCATCCGCACCTACATCACGCGCAACGAGGTCGGCTCGCGCTACCGTACGGCCGTCTCCGCCCGGCTCGGGATGCTCGGAGTCGCCCTGCTGGCGTACATTCTCATCATCGTGGCCTTCCTGCTCGGGTACGACAGCACCGCCGGCGGTTGGGTGCCGAACGACGGCGCTATCAACATCTTCTCGACGAGGTACATCGAGTGGACGGTCAGCGTTCCGCTGCTGACCATCGAGTTGCTCGCTGTCTGCGCCACACTCGGAGTGCAGGCCCGCCGAAACACCGCCATCGCGGTCACCGCGACGGGAGCCATGATCTTCTGCGGTTTTCTCGGCGCCATCGTGATCGACAACGGAACGAACACGGGTGCGTTCATTCTCTGGGCCGTCATCAGCTGCGTATTCTGGGTGATCGCGAATGTCGTGCTCATCCGGGCGGTCAGACAATCGTTGCCCACGCTGACGCCCGAGTCGCACACCATGTTGAAGAGCGCCGCGATCGTTCTCTTGGCCGGCTGGGTGGTCTACCCGATCGTGTACTTCTTGCCGCTGTTCGGGGCCAGCGGTGGCCTGACGACGACGATTCTGATCACCCTCACGGTGGCTGACGTCATCGTGAAGCTCGGGTTCTCGACCCAGACGCACCGCGTGGCGAAGCTGCGCACGGCGGAAGACGTGCGCGCCGGTGATGACGTGCATCCGGAGTCCATCTGGATCTCATCGGTGAAGCAGTCCGACGCCGGACTGCCGCGTGAGGTGTATCTCGCCGAGGGCGCGGCCGTTCATGACCGGCGTACGAAGCCGCCGACCAGCGCCGCCGTCGCCTCGCCCGAGGCGCCGCTGCCGCCCGACAGCACTCCTCTCGACGGCGGCTACTGACGCGATTTGCGTGGCGTTGCGGCATTTCGGCACGCAGTGCCCTTTCGACAGGAATAGTGTGAACTTATGACTGTTCTCTCTTTTCTCGACCTGCACGTCAAAGCCGACGCACTCGAGGCCGCTGCCGCCAACATTCACCAGACCCTCGAGGCGACTCGCGCCCGCGAAGGAAACCTCGGGGTCGACGTGACCGTCGACGTCGACGACCCCACGCATTTCGTCTTGGTGGAGAAATGGGCGTCGATCGAAGCCGACAACGCCTACCGCGCCTGGCGCGCGACTCCCGAGGGCGCATCAGACCTCGGTGCCATCGTGGCGTCGATGCCGACGCTGACGCGCACCGAACTGCACGACGAGATCTGAGTCGTTCGCGCGGGCCCCGCTCGCGCGCAGTACTCGCGCCGCGGCGCGCGCGCAATACTCGCGCCGCGGCGCGCGCGCAATACTCGCGGCGCGCGTGCAGTATTCGCGCCGCGGCGCGCGTGCAGTGTTCGCGCCGCGGCCGCGTCAGTCGGGCACGTACCGCAGAATGTCGCCCGGCTGACAGCCGAGCGCCTCGCAGATGGCGTCGAGCGTTGAGAACCTGATCGCCTTCGCGCGGCCGTTCTTGAGAATCGACACGTTCGCCACCGCGAGCCCGATCGCGCCCGCAAGGTCAGTCACCGACATCTTCTTTTTCGCAAGCTCAACGTCGAGGTTGATTTCGATCGGCATCAGATGACCTCGGCGAGCTCGCTGCGCAGCTGCATCGCACTGTGCAGCAGGCGACGCATCACCACCACGAGCAGGGCGAGCGCCGCGCTCGCCCCCGTCGCTGCCGCCGCGATGACGAGCACCGCGAGAGTGGCCGACGACGGATTCGCGATCTGCGCTGCCACGAAATACACGAGTCCGATCAGCGAGACCACCGCCCCCGCCGTCAGCGCGCCGATGGCGAGATTCACCCAGCGGTCGGCGGGGCTCCGGTCGTCGAAGATGCTGTCGTCGTGGGCCATCGTCACGAGCATCCACACGCTCACCAGCACGAGCTCGACGCACAGCGCACCCGCGAGCAGCACTACGGCGAGCGCCAGGCCGACCGGCTCGCCGAACACCGACAGCACGAACGACGGGGCGAACACGGCGGCCACGGCGAAGCCGAGAAACAGTGTCACCAGCAGAACGCGCAACACGATCAGAATCGGACGGGACACGAGGCCTCCTCAGTCAAAATATCGAATAACGTGCAATTCGTATCGTTATTCGATACGTTAACGCTCATCACACTACCGCAAGCACGTTCTGAGAGCCACCTCGGCTCCGGCGTGCCTGACACGAGGAGCCGACATGACCGACACTGCCCCCACCGAAGTCGAGACGAACGAGGAACAGCGATCCGGTGCATCGCGCTTCGCCGTCTGGGCTCGCTACTTCGAAGCGAACGTCAGCCGTCATGAGCGTCTCGACGCCCTGATTCCCTGGTCGTCGAGATCCACACTGCCCGGAGCCACCGTCGTGGCGCTGGCACGCTCGCTGCAGCGCTTCGAGCTCGGCGAGAGCGGAGAGGGAAAGAACCTGCGGGCGAAGGCACGCCGCCTGGGCGACGCCTCGTACGATGCGGCCCTCACCCTGTTCATCGCCGAAGAACAGAAACACTCCGCGCTGTTCGGCGCGGCCCTCACGCGGTTCGGCGCCGACCGCCTCACCTCGCACTGGTCCGACGCGGCGTTCGTCGTGCTGCGCCGCCTGATGGGCCTGCGCACTGAGATCACCCTGTTTCTCATCGCCGAGACGACGGCGATGGGGTATTTCGACGCGCTCGGCCGAAGCGCAGACCCGGTCATCCGCGGCGTCGCGCGTCGAGTGACCACCGACGAGATCGAGCACATCCGCTTTCAGATCGACCAGTTGCGGGTCGGCTTCGAGACCACCCCGCGGGTAGGGCGGATGCTCGCTGCCCTCGCCGCCTCGGTCGTCGCCGTTGCGGCAGCCACCGTAGTCGCCATCGATCACGGGCCCGCCATGCGCGCCTGCGGGCTCGGCCGCGGTCTTTTCTGGCGTCGCGCGCTCGGTACCTTCGGTCGCGCAGCACGGTCGGCCTTTCTGCTCGACGGCGACGCCGAGCTGATTCACGGCCCGAGCGTGACCCCCGCCGCCTTGACAAATCATTCGCCAGCTAGCTAACTGGCTGAGGTGAGCGCCGAACCTGACAACCAGCACGAACGCCCGCACTTCGTAACACCGCCGAGCCGTGATCACCGCGGACTCATGACCCTCAACGTGCTGCTGTTCTTCGCAAGCGGAGTGTTCGCGATCGCCGCGGTGTGGTTCGCGTTCCGCGCGTACTTCGCGTTGGCCGGCACCGTTGCGAATCCGACCGGCTCCGAACTCGCGGCAATCGACGTCTGCGCCGCCGTCTCGGTGCTCGCGGCGCTGGGCTCCGTGGTGGTTGCGGTGATCATCCGCGGGCGCTGGGGCGTCGTCTTCGGTTCGCTGAGCGGGGCTGCGCTGGTCGGCGCCGTCATCGTGGCCGCCCTGCTCACCGGGCCGCAGGGCATCCTGCGCCCCACCCCCGCGCCCCAACCCGACCTGCCCTCCTCGTACCAGCCCTGCTACAGCGGTAGCACCACCTGCAACTGACCCCTACCTCTCTCCCCTCTCCCTCCTCTCCCCTCTCTCCCCTCTCCCGTTCCAATCGACTTTGCGAAAAAGGCCCCAAAACTCGAATCTTGGGGGCCTTTTCGCAAAGTCGATTGGAACGCGAGAGGGGAGGAAGGGCGGAGGAGGAGAAAGGAGGGGGCGAGGGGTCAGGGGGCGAAGGGGTCAGGGGGTCAGGGGGTCAGGGGGCGAAGGGGTCAGGGGGTCAGGGGTCAGGGGGTCAGGGGGTCAGGGGGTCAGGGGGTCAGGGGGTGAAGGGGTCAGGGGGTCAGGAGCACCTTGATGGATTCGCGGGTGTCCATGAGGCGGTAGGCCTCGGCGGCGCTTTCGAGGGGCAGGGTGCGGTCGAAGACCGCGCCCGGCCGCAGGGTGCCGTCGAGCACCGACTCGAGCAGCAGGGGCAGGTAGGCGCGCACGGGCGCCACGCCGCCCGCATAGTGCAGGTTGCGCCCGAAGAGCGCGCCCGTCGGAAGCGTGCCGGAGGGGGCGCCGACAAAACCGACCGTTCCGCCGGGCCGGGCGACGGCCACCGCCTGGGTCATCGACTGCTCGGTTCCCACGCATTCGAGCACCGCGTCGGCGCCCGGAACCCCCAGCAGCTCGGCGATCTCAGCCACGCCGTCGTCGCCTCGCGTTTCGACGAGGTCGGTGGCGCCGAACTGCCGCGCGATCGCCTGCCGAGCGGGGTTCTGCGACATGACCACGATGCGTTCTGCGCCGCGCAGGCGCGAGGCCAGAATGCCGCAGAGCCCGACGGCTCCGTCACCGACGACCACGACCGTCGACCCGGGCTGCACGTTCGCGGTCACGGCCGCGTGGTAGCCCGTGCCCATGACGTCAGAGAGAGCGAGCAGGTGCGGAACAAGGTCATGCTCGGGGGTGCCGTCGAGACGAACCAGGGTGCCGTCGGCCAGCGGAACGCGAGCGTACTCGCCCTGACCTCCGTCGTTGGCGAAGCCGTTGTGGTCGGTTCCGCCCCAGAACGACCCGTGCAAGCACGAGGTGGTGATGCCGTTTCGGCAGTTGATGCAGGTGTTGTCGCTGATGGCGAACGGCGCGATGACGAAGTCTCCGGGGCTCAGCGTACGAACGCCGGCCCCGACCTCCTCCACAACGCCGACGAACTCATGCCCGGCCCGTTTCGGAACCGCCGAACCGAGGCCCTGCCGATACGGGTGCAGGTCAGACCCGCACACGCATGACGCCGTGATGCGCACCACGGCGTCGCGGGCATCCAGTATCATCGGAGTCGCAACCGTCTCGAGCCGAACATCGCCCGCTCCGTGCAGTACCGCCGCCCTCACGCGCTCGGCCGATCGGATGCCCGGGCGGAGCCTGCTGCAGCGGCAGAGGTGTGGGCGGCGAGGTCGTCGAACACTCCGTCGAACGGCTCCTCGGGCATCCACTCGGCTGAAGGCTGCCGATGCAGCCGCCAGTACGTGTCAGCGATCAGGTCGGGGTCGAACGGCGTGCCCGGCTTGACCGCACCACTCACCGTCACGCTGACCACGTGCACGCCGTCGTCGCGAACGGTGTCAGCGAGCATCGTGGCGGCCGAACGCAACGCCGCTTTGCCGAGCGAAACCGTTGCGATGCCGGGGCTCGGCCGAACCGCTGCACTGCCGCTCGTGAAGATGACCGTACCGGTCTTCGCCCGCTGCATAGCCGGCACGAAGACCTGCGCGGCAACGATCGCGCCGACGACGTCGACCGAGTAGCCCTCGAGCAACTCGTCGGCCGACACGTTCAGAAGTGTGGTCGGCACGAGCATCGCCGCGTTGTAGACGAGAACCGCAGGCCCCGCCGATTGCGCACGAACCGCTTCGAGGGCGACCCGCAACGAACCGGGTTCGGCCGCATCGACAGCCCGAACGTCAACCGTCGTGCCCTGGCTCCGGATGCTCGTGGCCAGCGCCTCGAGCCGCTCGGCGTTGCGCGCGAGCAGCGTCAAGCGATACCCCTCCCGCGCGAAGCGGCGCGCCACGGAGGCCCCGATGCCGGGGCCCGCGCCGATGATCACCGCGTGCACAGGGTCGAGTGGCTCAGTCATGGGCCGTGTTCCCTCGCCTGGTTCGCGGTTTCACCTTCATCGCGGTGCTCAACCGGCTCTCGTAGGCGGCCGCGGCCGCATTCAGCCGAGCGAGCAAGGCACTGAACTGCTCGGACTCTGCGGCGCTCCAATCGGCGGTGAGTTCGCCCATCATGTCGTCGCCGATCGTGAAGACCTCGTGACTGAACGCGACGCCCTTCTCCGAGAGCGAGACCAGGGTTGCCCGAGAGTCGGCCGGATCCACGCTCGAGACGATGAGACCGTCGGATTCGAGCCGCTTCAACACCTTGCTGATGTTCGATCGCCCGGTAGTCAGCTGCGCCGCCAAGACCGATGGCCGGCTGGCGCCTTCGGTGCCCAGCAGGTACAGAACGCGGTTCGACGTGAAGTCGAACTCATTACTGAGCCGCGAGGCGTGCGCGGCCTGAAACCGGTAGGAATTGAGCCGAGTGATGAGCTCTGAGAGGTTGCTGAGCAGTTCGGAGTCGAACAGCGAACCGTGCGGTTGTGTCATACCTGCATGAACCCTCCATCGATTTCGAGCACTGACCCCGTGGTGTACGACGACTGGTCAGAGAGCAGCCACACGATACCAGCCGCGACTTCGTCGGTGGTGCCCATGTGACCCGTCGGCATCAGTTGCGACCACGCTGCGACCTGCTCGTCACCGAACGACGACATCGCGGGAGTGAGAATGGTGCCCGGGGCGACCGCGTTCACCCGGATGTTCTGCTTCACATAATCGATGGCCGCCGTACGCGTGAGGCCCACCACGCCGTGCTTCGCTGCCGAATAGGCGGTCAGGCCAGGAGTGGCTTTCAGCCCGGCGCCCGACGCAGTGTTCACGATGACGCCGCCGCCCTGGGCGACGAACTGGCGCAGCTCGGCGCGCATGCACAAGAACGTTCCGGTGAGGTCGATGCCGATCGTCTTCGACCAGGCCTCGGGGCTCAGCTCGTGCATCAGCCCTGGCGTTTCGGCAAGGCCCGCGTTGTTCACTGCGAGGTCGAGGCTGCCCCAGGTGTCGACCACGAACGCGACCATCGCGTCGACCTCGTCGACCTTCGTCACATCGCCGTGCAAGAAGAGCGCGGTTCCGCCCGCCGCGGTGATCTCGTCGACCACGCGCTGGCCGCCCTGATCATTGACGTCGACGACCAGCACCTTGGCACCTTCGGCCGCCATGCGCTTGGCGGTGGTTTCACCGATGCCCGATCCGGCGCCGGTGATGAGTGAGTTCTTGCCTTCGAGAAGCATGTTCGATCCTTCGGTGAGTGAAATGTCGTGAATACAGTTGCGACACGACTTAGTGTCTTTACGACATCATATGCCGCTCGGCGGGCCTGCTCCGCCCTCCGCCGGTGTACATTTCTCGATATGGAGCCCCAACAGCAGCCAGGGCCGGGCCGGCCACGTGCAGCCCTGAGCTCCGACGTCGCCGCGCTGGCTCTTCGCATGTTCGAGCGCGACGGCTACGACGAAACCACGATGCAGAACATCGCCGACGCCGCCGGCATCAGCCGGCCCACCTTATTCCGCTACTTTCGCTCGAAGACCGACATTGTGTGGGATCGCTACGAAGAAGAAGCGGATGAACTGCGCCACACCCTCGCCACGGCCAGCCCAGATCGCCCACCCCTCGACGTGCTTTGCGACATCCTGCCTCGCCTGCTGCAATACGCCGACGACGATCTCGACCTGCTGCGCACCCAGGTGACGATCATCGCCTCCGTGCCTGCCGTTCAGGGCCACGCCCACCGTCGTTCGGCCGAATGGGTCTCGATCATGGCGGAATTCATTGCGGCGCGCTCGAGCGCCTCGGCCACCGATCTGCTGCCGATGGTGATGAGCCGCTGCGTCTGGAACGCCGGATGGTCGGCCCTCACCTATTGGGCGGCCAGCGACCAGCGCCGCCCCGACACAGCGCTCGCCACCGCATTCGCAGGCCTTCGCAGCGGCTTCAGTCTCGACGCGCTCTCCCGATTATGAGATAGAGTGTCAATAATCTTTTTCGAGGAAGAAGGATCCGGCTGTGACAACGACCACTCCCGCCGCTGAGTCAGAACACGTCGAGTTGAGAGGCATCACCTTCTCGTACTCCGATCAGGGCGCGGGCCCGGTGGTGTTGAGCGCCCACGGACTCAGCTTGAGCCGAGCCGGCAATCGCGCGCTGGGTCTGGCCGATTTCGCCGAGGTCGCCCGCGCCGGGCGCCGCCTCATCTCGTACGACGCCCGCGGGCACGGCGAGACGCCCGGCACACCGCACGAAGAGCACTACACCTGGGCGTCGCTGGCCGAAGACATGATCGCCCTCGCCGACCACTTCTCCCCCGACGCACCCGTCTCGGCGATCGGCTCGTCGATGGGTACCGGCACGTTGCTGCACGCCGTCACCCAGCGCCCCCAGAAGTTCGACCGCCTCGTACTCACGGCGCCGCCGACCGCGTGGCAGACCCGCGCCGGCCAAGCCGGAATGTACCGCACCATGGCCGATCTGGTAGAGACCAGCGACCCGGAGACACTGGCCGCGATGATGAGCCAGGCCCCGATTCCGCCCATCTTCCAGGGCCTGCCGGGCTACCCGCCCGCGCCCGACATTCAGAACGACCTCATGCCGACGGTGTTCCGCGGGGCCGGCCTGGCCGATCTACCACCTCTCGAAACCATCGCGGGCATCACACAGCCGACACTCATCCTTGCGTGGGCGAGCGACCCCGGGCATCCGGTGTCGACGGCAGAGAAGCTGCATGCCGCTATCGCCGGGTCTGAACTGCACGTCTCTGAGACGCAAGAAGACCTGTTCACCTGGGGGGGGCGAGCCGCCGAGTTCTTGACGCGCTGAGGCGCGCGCCGAAAGATCCGCCAACAAAGAAAGAGAGCATCACCAATGCCAGGAAGAGTTGAAGGCAAAGTCGCCTTCGTCACCGGAGCCGCCCGCGGTCAGGGTCGCAGTCACGCGATTCGCCTCGCCCAAGAGGGCGCCGACATCATCGCGGTCGACATTCTCGAAGACATCGAGTCGAACCACTACCCGCTGTCGCGTGAATCCGATCTCGCCGAGACCGCGCGCCAGATCGAAGCGCTCGACCGCCGCGTCGTCACCTTCAAGGCTGACGTACGCGAACCGTCGCAGCTGCGGGCCGCTCTTGTTGAGGGCGTCGCGCAGCTCGGCCACCTCGACCTCGTCATCGCGAACGCAGGCATCTGCCCGCTCGGCGCCGATGTTGCGCCGCAAGGGTTTCTGGATGCCGTGCAGGTCGACCTCGTCGGCGTCATCAATGCGGTCTCCGAGGCGCTGCCCTACCTGTCGGCCGGGGCGTCTATCGTCTGCACCGGTTCGGTAGCAGGACTCATGCCGGGCGGCACCGACAACCCCGCCAACGGCCCCGGTGGCGCGGGGTATTCGCACGCCAAACGCGGTGTGGCACGGTTCGTGCACGACCTCGCCCTGCAACTCGCTCCGCACTCGATCCGGGTGAACGCCGTGCATCCCACCAACGTGAACACCGACATGCTGATGAGCGAACCGATGTACAAGGTCTTTCGCCCCGACCTCGAGAACCCCACGCAGCAAGATGCGATGGCCGCGTTCGGCGCGATGCAGCCGATGCCGATCGGGTTCGTCGAACCGGTCGACATCAGCAACGCGGTGCTCTTCTTGGCCTCAGACGAGGCTCGCTATGTCACGGGCCTGCAGCTGAAGGTCGACGCGGGCGCGCTGCTGGCCGGCACGACCTCGGGCGCGCCGGCCTAGGCCCTGCGGTCGCCGCGGTCAGTACGCCTGCTGGATGAGCGCGGCGACCTTGCCCACGTCGTTGTTGGCCTCGAGCACCCCGTCGACGGTCGGGTAGAAGCCCTGATTCACCATGATGGTGAAGGCGAGATGGTGCCCGCTCTTGGTGTCCATGACGCCGCCGAGCGTCTTCGTGATGAGACGGATGCGCCCGCCGTTGAAATCATCGACGGCCAACAGCGACCCGGTCTTGGCGAACACCTTGCCTGCCGCAGGGCTATCGGCTTGCACTGTCGCAAGCGAGCCATCCACACCGAGAATCGGCAGCGTCGCCTTCCATCGGGCGGCGTCGGGGCGCTTGGCCATGATGGTCTGCACCTCGACCGCATTGTCGGGTGTGATGAGGTTGCCGGGCAGGCCCGACCCGTCGATGAGCGCCGCGTCGGCGGTGTTCAACCCGGCGTCGGCCCAGAGTTCGCCCGCGATACCCATGCCGTCGTCACAATCCTTCGAGCCGGCGTCGGCCGCCAGCAGGCAGACGAAGGTCTGGGCACCGCGGTTGTAGCTGATCTTCATCACGTAGGTGGCCTCTTGTGCGAGCGGCAGCGACTGCAGCTGCGCCACGGAGGGCAGGGCATCCACCTCGTTCTCGGGCGCCAGCGCCGCCGTCGAGTTCGTCGCGAGCGGGTCTGCGGTGACCTTCACGCCGGCCCGGCCGAGCGCCTCGATGAACGCGGTTCGAGCGAACGTTGCGGGGTCTGTGAAGGCATAGACCTTCAGCTGCGGCACGCTGTCGGCCGCGATGGTGCCGCTGACGACTATTTCGCCGTTCTGGCCGGACTTCGGATCCGAGATCTTCGTGGTGCCGCCGGCGGCCACCGTCTGAACCGAGCTCGTCACCTTCCACGGCGCCACCGCAGGGGTCATCTGGATGCTCGCGGGATGACCGACCGCGCCCGGAGTCACCAGCACGTCGATGAGGTTCTGGTTGATGATGATCGGGGTGACGGGCTGCCCGCCGAGGGTGCCGTCGAAGAGGCGGTCGTCGACGACGACCTGCCCGCTCACCGCGTTGATGCCCGACGCCTTGACCTGCTCGGCGAGCTCGTTCAGCCCCGTGAGCGGATCTTCGCGGGTCAGCGTCGAGCCCGGCAGCGGGTTCGCGTCGTTGTGGTCGAGGTTCGTGAAGTCCACCGTGCCGTCGGCCTTCGTGCGGCCACCCATCGTGAGGTCGCCCTTGCCGACGAGCACGAGGTTGCCGTTCAGTGTTCCGTCGACCACCTCTCCGGTGCGCTTCACCGGCGTGCTGATCGTATGGTCGGGGCCCCACTTCAGCCAGACAGCACCCGTGCTGTAGGTCTTGACGAACGAGCCGGGCTCGGCCATCTTGTCGCCGTCGAGGTTGATGAGCTGTTTGCCGCTGTCGAGGTCACGCACCGAGATGAGCCAGCGCCCGTTCGCATACTGCGGCTGATTCATCACAGCGAGCGCCGCGTGCGGCAGACCCGCCACCGACCCGTACTCTTCGTTGCTCGACGACCGGGTGCACGACGTCACCGCAACGGCGACGAGCATGCCCGCGAGCACCGTCGCCGCCAGCCTGACGTTTCTGCGCCTCATGCGTCAACAATCCCACACTCGGCGCGGTCGCCGCGAGCACCTTATCGGCCGCGGCGCCCCGACAGCAGAGCGTGCAACAGCGGCAGCACCGAGACGATCATGAGCACCGTGCCGAAGACGGCATCGCTCGAATGCAGCACCGCCCCGGCGATGAGCAAGGCGCCGAACAGAATGGCCGAGACGACACGACGAGCGGTGCGTTCCAGCCGGGCGATACGGCGTTCGACGGCCGGGGTGGTGACCGCGACCGTTCCTTCATCGAAGCGGCTGACCAGGGCATCCAGTCGTTTCGGCAGCCGCACGGCGACGCCCGCCGTCTCGAGCGCTTGCTTGGCGATGTCTTGCACCACGTTGCCGCGCTCGTCGCGAATGAGCTGCTGGGCGTAGGGCTCGACCGAATCCCACAGGTTGAACGCAGGGTCGAGAGCACTGCAGACGCCCGAGGTGAGCGACATCGCACGGATGATCAGCAGAAAGTTCTCGGGCAGCTGCACCGGCAGCGTGCGCACGACGTCTCCGAATTGGTCGCCGAACGCGCGGAACTCCTTGGGATCCACCTCGCGTAGCTCAGCGAAGCCCATGCCGCCGAACCGGGCGAAGAGCTGCGTCATCGCTTTCTCGAGTTCCCGCGTGTCGGCCGAGGGCAGCAGAACTCCCACATCGCGGATCGCGTCGACCAGCCCCTTACCGTCGCGGGAGGCCGCGGCGATCAGCAGCTTGCGCAGACCGGAACGCGTGTTCGCGGGAACCTCGCCCATCATGCCGAAGTCGATGAAGGTGAGCTTCCACGACCGCTCGCCGGGCGCGGCCGTCACGGGCGTGACGAAGATGTTGCCGGGGTGCGGATCGGCGTGAAAGAAACCGTTCGTGAAGAGCTGGTCGAACATGACCGCCGCGAAGACGGGCGCGACCTCTTTCGGGTCGATTCCCGCAGCGGCCAGTGCTTCGGCGTCGGTGATCTTGATGGCGGTGACGTCTTCGAGCGTGAGCACACGCCGGGTGGTGCGTTCCCACACGACCGCGGGCACGCTCACGCGATCGTCGCCCTCGAAGTCCGCCGCAAAACGCTCGGAACTCGCCGCCTCGTGCAGATAGTCGATCTCTTCGAGGCTCGTCTGTGCGAACTCTTCGACCAGCGACGGCATGTCGACCCGATCGGAGACCAGCCGCACGTGACTGAGCCAGCCGCCCACCCTGCGCAGCGCGGCCAGATCGACCTCGATGATCTCGTCGATGCCCGGTCGTTGCACCTTCAGCACCACGCCGTCGAGCCCGGCATCTGCGGCAGCGAGCGGCGCGAGCCGGGCCCGGTGGGCCTGGCCGAGGGATGCCGCGGCGACGGGTGTCTCGTCGACCTCCGCGAATGCGTACGACAGTGGTACCCCGAGCTCTTCTTCGGCCAAGGCCCGGATCTGCGGAAAGGGAACGGCCGGCACCTCGTCTTGCAGACCCTCGAGTTCTTTGGTGATCTCGGGCGGAAGCACGTCGAGGCGCGACGACATGAACTGCCCCACCTTGATCATGAGCCCGCCGAGTTCGACGGCGAGCACATGAAAGCGCCGCGCAAAGCGCTGCATGCGCTTCGACCGCGTGCGCTCCGCGATACGGGTGAGCCCGATGCGCGGCAGAAGCAGTTCGTACCACCAGGTCACTGCGAGGTTCCAGGCGGCGAACCGCAAGATGCGGCGATAGCGGGCGCGGGCATTGACGGCCCCGGGCATCCGCTCGTCAGCGGTTATTGCCCGGTTGGGGCTTGTTCGCTGATTGGGGCTTGTTCGCTGATTGGCGCTTTTCGGCTGATCGGGGCCCTGTCGACCGGGCGGCACCCCCGTCAGTCCTGAGCGAGAATCGAGTAGAGCCGCTTGCGCGCCTCGTCGAGCACGGTCACGGCCTGCTGAACCTGCTCGGCAGACCCGGTGCGGGCCACTTGGGCTGCCGCCTGAGCCAGCTCGACGCCCGCCTTGGGCAGGGCGCTGAACCGCGTGTTGTCAGACGAGGTGTTCGAGTCCCAGGGCGACGACTCGCTGGTCTCGGCGCCGGCCACTTCTTCACGGCCCGCTTCGGTCAGCGCGTAGATTTTGCGGCCATTGGATTCTTCGGCCGTGATGAGACCCTCGTCGGCGAGCAACTGCAGCGTCGGGTAGACCGAGCCGGCACTCGGCTTCCAGCTGCCGCCGCTGCGCTCTTCGATCTCGTGGATGATCTGGTAGCCGTGCATGGGCTGTTCGGCCAGCAGGGCGAGCACTGCTGAGCGCACCTCACCGCGACCGACGCGAGTGCCTACGCGCTTCTCGAAGCCCGAGCGCAACTGCTGCATCGCCTCCCAGATTCCTTCTGCGGGATTACCCATACCGAACCCTCCGGTTGGAAACGAACCAGCCATGACGACCTCCTCAGTCTGCCTACGAACGATACTCAACGATATATAACGATATGCGACAACGATAGGGGCTTGCGGAATGCTCAGGCACCTCTCATCGTTGGTCAGGACGACAGACCTTACGACGAAGAAGGCAGCGAACATGACGGACGACGTGACAAACGCACTGGCACAAGACCAGGTCATCGACATCACCACAATCGGGCGGCAGTCGGATGAGCCCCGCCGCATCGAGATCTGGTATCACCGCCTCGGCGGGCGCTACTACATCACCGGCACGCCGAACCGGCCGCGCTCGTGGTACGCGAACCTCGTCGCACACCCAGAGTTCACCTTTCACCTGAAGCAGTCGGCAACGGCAGACCTGCCGGCGACGGCGCGGCCCATCACCGACCACTCGGAGCGCGAAGAGCTCTTCGCGGGCATCCTGCCGCCGCTCGGCGACCTCGGTGAGACGTACCCGGCCGCAACGTGGATCGAAGACAGCCCGCTCGTCGAGGTGACCTTCACACCAGCTGGATGACCGTCGACGCTGTCTCCGCGCAGGTGGCGGCGCGACGGGGGTGCTTCGGTCGGAGCTGAGCACACAGGGGGCGCCCTACGCGGACATACGCCGTCAGCTCCGACCGTAGCGACGCCCTCCGGCGGACCGCCGCCCCTCCCGACGGCCGCGCCCCGCTCTCCTGTGCGCTAGAGGTTCGTGTCGGCGAAGACGCGCATGGCGTCTCGCACGAAGGTTGCGCCCGCGACCCCGCCGTAGTTCACGGCGAAGCGTTCGTCGTCGACGTACGAGTCGCCGAGCCAGGTGAAGTACTGCTTGGTCGGGCGCCCGTCGGCCGACTTCGGGGCGCCCGGGATGCCGGCCAACCAGTCGCACTGGCGCTGGGCGAGGGCCTGTGCCTCGGCGCCGTCGGTCGCTACGCCGCTCGTGGCCGCACTCGTCCAGTCAGACGCAAGCGCGGCCGCCGCCACCAGAAAGTCGTCTTTCTCGGTCTGCGACATCGAGGTGTACCACGTGTCGCTCACTGCGTACGAGTCTTTGCCCCAACGCTCCTCGACCTCGTTCTTGTAAACGGTGTGGTCGAATCCGTCGAACATCTTCTCTGCCATGGGTTTTTCGCCTTTCTCCAAATCACTGATTGTTCGCGCCACGCTCGCCAGCTGGCGATCGAGGCGCTGCTTCTCGCTGGTGAGCCACTCGAGGTGTGCGCGCAACGCGACGGTGTCGTCGTCGTGCCCCGCCAGAATGCCGGCGATCGCCGGAATGCCGAGCCCGAGCTCGCGCAGCAGCAGAACCCGCTGCAGCCGAACCAGCGCGTCGGAATCGTAGTAGCGATACCCGTTGTCGCCGACCCGGCTCGGCGGCACGAGCCCGACGTCGTCGTAGTGACGCAGCGTGCGACTCGTTTTACCGGCGAGGCGCGCGATCTGCTGAATGCTCCACTCCATGAGCAACCCTCCCTTCACTGAAAGACGATAAGGGTTGACGTTACGTCAAGGTCAAGCGGGTCAGCGATACGCAGCGACTATCACGTAGTCGACGTCAGTACACCACCGTCGACGCGCACGGCTGCGCCGTTGGTGGCAGAGGAGAGTGGGCTCGCCAGGTACAGCACGAGGTTCGCGATCTCTTCGGGTTCGATGAACCGCTGCAGCAGGGAGGTCGTGTTCGCAGCGGAGAGTGCAGCCTTCATGTCTTGCTCGGGCATCCCCTGCGCCCGAGCAATCTCGGTGACGGCCTGCGCGACACCGTCGGAGTAGGTCGGCCCACCCAGCACGGTATTCACCGTGACGGCCGTGCCGCCGGTGAGCTTCGCGAGACCGTTGCTGAGGGCGAGCATGCCGGCCTTGGTCATGCCGTAGTGCACCATGTCTGCGGGAATGTTCACGCCCGATTCGCTGCCGATGAAGATGATGCGGCCCCAGTTCTGGGCGAGCATGCGGGGTAGAACATGCCGCGAGAGGCGCACTCCGCTCATGACGTTGACGTCGAAGTAGCGCTGCCAGGTGGCGTCGGTGATGTCGCCGAAGGGTGCGACTTCGAAGAGTCCGACGTTGTTCACGAGTATGTCGACGTCTGCGAGCGTTTCGAGAAGCCTGGCCACGTCGGCCGGATGCTCGAAATCGGCGACGACGCCTGAGACCGTTGCTCCCGGTAGGTCTTTCTCCAGGGTGCCGACGGCCTGGCGAACCGCCGCCTCGCTTCTCCCGTTGATCGTCACGGCCACCCCCTCGGCCAGGAGGGCCTTCGCGATCGCGTACCCGATGCCCCTCGTCGAACCGCTCACGAAGGCGCGTTTGGCTGTCAGATTCAGTTCCATGATTGCTCTTTCACTTGCTTGGTAAAGTTAAAAGCTAGCACCTTGACTTGCTCAGTCAAGTCAATCATCGGTATTCTGTTGCCATGGTCAACCCCATTTCGCAGACCGCCCTCACCGGCGACGACCTCACAACCTGGGCCGGCTTGGCGACCGTGCTCGAGTGGCTGCCTTCTGCGCTCGACACACAACTGCTTCGCGACTCAGACATCACCCACTTCGAGTACGGCATTCTGTACGCCCTGGCGAACGCGCCCGAAGTGACGCTTCGCATGAGCGTGCTGGCGGGCTACGCGAACAGCTCCCTCTCGAGGCTCTCCCGCGCGGTCGCGCGCCTCGAGGCGCGCGGGTGGGTGCTTCGCGAGCCCGATCCCGAAGACGGGCGCTACACGCTCGCCCTCCTCACCTCGGCTGGCGAGCAAAAGTTCACCGAGGCCTCTCCCGGTCACGTTCACACCGTCACGCACTTGGTGCTCGACCCGCTGACGCAGTCCCAGAAGAAGCAGCTTCGAGAGATCACCCGACGTATTCAGACCGCCATCAGAGCCGACGAAGGCTGGCAGCCGCCAACACCGACCTGAGCGCACTCGCTCAGCAGGGCGCGGGCTCGCACGGAACGTCTGCCGCCGGCGTGCGCGCGGGTACAGGCGATGGAACCGCAGCCTCGAGCGCGTTCGACCGCCGAAAGCCGAGCCCGAGCAACACCGCGGCTCCGACGACCGCAATCGCACCCGAGAACCAGAAGTCTGCCGCGAGCCCGAACGACGTGACCGCGATACCTCCGGCGATGGAGCCGGCGGCAATCGAGAGCTGAATGGTCGTTACGAAGAGCGCGAGGCCGCTCTCGGATCCGTTCGGCGAAGCTGCGGCCATCCAGGTCTGCGTACCAAGAGGCAGCGCGCCCCAGACGAGCCCCCAAATGATCAGCAGAACAAAAACACCGACCATCGATTGAGCGAGGAACGGCAGCAGCACAAGAGCGGCCGCGAGCACGAGCTTCGACGCGCCCAGAGTGCCGATCACGCTGCGGCTGAGCGTGATGCCTGCCAAGAAGTTGCCGGCTATGCCTGCAATACCGAACGCCAGAAGTGCAACCGTGATCGTGTCGGCCCCGACACCGACGAGCTCAGTCAGATACGGAGCAATGTAGGTGTAGGCGGCGAACTGCGCAACGAAGATGAATGCGGTCGCGATGAGGCCGACCCTCGCTCGGGGTATTCGCAGCAGCCCACCGAGCGTGGCGAACCGAACCCTGTGAACCGACGGGATGCTCGGCAGCAGCGCGAGCTGCAGGCCGAGTGCGATCAATCCGAGCACTCCGCCGATCACGAACGCCAGCCGCCAGCTCGCCAGCGACGACACGAACGCACCCAGCGGAAGACTGACCACTGTCGCAACCGAGACACCGGCGGTAATGAACGATGTGGCACGAATCGCCGACGACGGTTTCACCAGTCTGCCCGCTATGCCGGCGCCGATCGCCCAGAACCCGCCGATGCCCACCCCGAGCAGCATTCTGGCCACGAGGAGCACTCCGAAGCTCGGAGCGACAGCCGCGAGAGCGTCTGCCACGACCAACAGCACCGTGAGGGCGAGGAGTACAACACGGCGATCGACGCTCGACGTCGCAACGGTCACGACGGGGGCCGCCACCGCACCCACGAGTCCGGTTGCCACCACCATGAGCCCGGCGGTGCCGATGTTCACATTCAGGTCAGAGGCGATGGAGGGCAGCAGCCCGATGGGCAAGAATTCCGAGAGCACGAGTACGAACGAACCGAGTGCCACAGAAAGCACACCCAGCCATCCGCGACGTTCGGTTGATAGGGGTGCCCCAGATGAGGTCACAGCAGATAAGGTCACAGCAGGCTAGAAGCCGTTGGTGCGCGCATCCATTCCCCTGTTTCGTCGCCGAGCACGAGGCAACAAGAAGGGCCCGTTCAACCGAACGGGCCCTTCTGAGTGTTGTGAGGTGTGGAGCTAAGGAGATTCGAACTCCTGACCTCCTCGATGCGAACGAGGCGCGCTACCAACTGCGCCATAGCCCCTCAAAACAACTTCAGCAGACTATCACGCAAGCTGCCCCCACAGAAAACCACCGCCTCCGCGGAGCACCGCCGAGAGCGACATTTTCGGACGAGAGCGACGGGCGCGGCGGCTCAGCTCGTCCGAAAAGGTCGCGCTCGCGGCCTACACCTGGCGCGCGGCCGGCATCTGGGTGAGGGAGGGGTCTGTGGTGGCCAGCGGGCCGACGATTTCGTCGATGAGCGCTAGCACGTCGGGGTCGAGCGTCACGCCAGAGGCCTCGGCGTTCGAGGTGACCTGCTCCGGGCGCGAGGCACCGATGATCGCGGCGGCGACGTTGTCGTTGCTCAGCACCCACGCCAGGGCCAGCTGGGCCTGGGTGAGGCCGAGGTCTGCGGCGATCGGCGCGAGCCGGGCCACGGCGTTGAGCACGTCATCCTGCAGCCAGCGTTTGATCATGGCCGCGCCGCCGCTTTCGTCGGTCGCCCGACTGCCCGAGGGCAGCGGCCCGCCCGCGGTGTACTTGCCCGTCAGAACGCCCTGGGCGATGGGCGACCAGACGATCTGCGAAATGCCGAGTTCGCGCGAAACGGGTTCGACCTCTTGCTCGATCACACGCCAGAGCATCGAGTATTCGGGCTGGTTCGAAACGAGCTGGATGCCCAGCTGCTGCGCAAGCGCATGACCCTCGCGAAGCTGGCGGGCGTTCCACTCGCTCACGCCGATGTAGAGCACCTTGCCGGCCCGCACGAGGTCGGCGAACGCCTGCATGGTCTCTTCGAGCGGAGTCTCGACGTCATAGCGGTGCGCCTGGTACAGATCGACGTAATCGGTCTGCAAACGCTTCAGCGAGCCGTTGATCGACTCCGTGATGTGTTTGCGCGACAGCCCCGTGTCGTTGTGACCCTTCGGACCGGTGGGCCCGTAGACCTTCGTGAAGATCTCGAGCGACTCGCGGCGCTCGCCCTTCAGAGCCTCGCCGAGCACGACCTCGGCTTGCGTGTTGGCATAGACGTCGGCGGTATCGAAGCTCGAAATTCCCACGTCGAGGGCCGCACGCACACACGCCTTCGCGGTGTCGTTCTCGACCTGCGAGCCGTGAGTGAGCCAGTTTCCGTAGGTGAGTTCTGAGATCTTGAGGCCGCTGTTGCCGAGGTATCTGTAGCGCATGAATGAAACGTTACACCGGCGAAGGGATGCCCGTTCAGCGCTGGTTCGGGGCCGACAGGGTCGCTATCCTGGACGGCGGCGAGGTTGTTACCCTGCGCGACGGCGGGCGAGAACTCGATCGACGTCGAGCGGGCCCGTCTCGAGATCGTCGACGATACCCATCGTGCTGAAGCGGCTCGGGATGACCGGGGCAGCCGACTGCGGAGCGACCTCGGTGACGGCATCCGCCGCCGCCGCGCCCCTGGCTGCACCCGTGGCCGCGTCCGCATCTGCCGCCGCGTAGCTCGCGCGCAGAGCGGCTTCTGACGTAGCCGCCGCCGCTCGAAGGGCGCTTTCCGCGTGCTCGGCGGTCTGCTGCGCGAAGCCGACCGACGTCGAACTCGACGGGCCGAACGAGGAGGCGTCGGGCTGCCCCATGTTCAGCTGACGCAGACGTCGACGCTCGGTGTAGAGCGGCTTGGGCAGGGGTACCGGCGTCCATCCCGAGTCGTCGGCCAGAGCATCCGCTGCCCCGTCTTCGTCGGCCTCGGCTTCAGCGAATTCGGCCTCGACGCCCGCGCCGGAACCGACGAGCGACGTGCTGCCGGCGAAGTCGAGAGACGACCCGGCCCCCACGATGACGAAGGAATCGATGGTGCTCGCATCGCGTGCGGGGAGCTTCAGCGCCCGGCCGAGTTTCGCCAGCCGGCTGAGCCGCGTGAGGCACAATACCGAGGCGAGCACACCGGCCACGAGCACGATCCAGGCGCCGTTCACAGCAACCTGCACAGACCCCAGCACGATGACAGCGAGTGAGACGACCAGAATCGCCGAGGTCACGGCACGAGCCCGGCGGATCTTGGCCGCGGCACGCACCGCAGGCGGAATGCTCTTGATAGTCGCCTGACGAAGCACTCGCTGCTGCTCGGCCACGCTCTTCGCGTTCGTCTCGGCGCGCACTTCTTCGGGAACTTCGGCCGTCTCGGCCAGAATGCGCAGGGTCTGCTGCAGGCGCACGACATTACGCTCGGTGGCGTTGAACTCATTGCGGCGAAACCAGGTCGGCAGCAGGTAGATGAGCCAGAGCACGGCCGCGAGGCCGACGATGAGGCCTCCGCCCAGCCAGTCTGATGTCATGGGTCTACGGTACGAGGCTCACCGCGCGATTCGGCCCAAGCGGAGGGCGCGTGTCGGCCAATCAGGCAATTCGCACAGGCGCGGATCAGGCACTTCATACGAAGATGCGCTGCCGGGCATCCCGAGCCGGCAAACGCCGCGCGAACCGCCCTCAGCGGTTGCGCGTAGGAATCTGCGTCAGCGCCTCACGCCGGTCGGCCTCGGGCACGCTGCCCTGCCCGGGTGGCACGCCGCCCTCTTTCCAGCGCCGCAGCACGCCGACGGGCAGCTCCTCCCCCACCAGGGCGAAACAGAAGTGATCACGCCAGTCGCCGTTGATGTGGATGTAGCGCCGCCGCAGACCCTCGTACCGAAACCCGAGCTTCTCGACGACGCGCAGGCTCGGCCCGTTCTCGGGGCGGATGCAGATCTCCATGCGGTGCAGCCCCACCGAGTAGAAACAGTGGTCGGTCGCGAGCGCCACAACCGTCGGGGTGATGTTCAGCCCCGCGAACCGCTCGGCGACCCAGTACCCGATGCTCGCCGACGACACCGACCCGTAGCTGATCGACGACACGTTCAGCTGCCCGGCGACCTCACCCTTGTATTCGATGACGAACGGCAGACCATAACCGGCCCGAGCGTTCTGCTGCAGCGACCGGATGCTCGCGCGGGTGTCGAACGACAGCGGAGCGTTCGGGCTGGTGGCCTCCCACTTGCGCAGCCACGCACGGTTGGCGATGAGCTCGTTCTCCAGTGCCTTTGAATCGCGGATTCGAATGGGACGAATGCCAATGGCACCCTCGGCGAGGCTCGGAACGAACATAGGCAATGATAATCAGCTACGCGAGCCTTCGACGTGCAAATCTCACAGGTCGGCTGCGAATTCCTTGATCCAGGGGCGCAGGTCTGGGCCGAGGTCTTCGCGTTCGCTGGCCAGGCGGATGATCGCCTTGATGTAGTCCAGCCGGTCACCGGTGTCGTACCGGCGGCCGCGGAAGACGACACCGTAGACGCCACCGGCGATGGGGCCCGCGATCATGGTCTGCAGGGCATCCGTGAGCTGGATCTCGCCGCCCTTGCCGGGTTCGGTCTCTTCGAGCACATCGAACACCTCGGGGCACAGCACGTACCGCCCGATGATGGCGTAGTTCGAGGGCTGGGTACCCGGATCGGGTTTCTCGACGAGACCCGTGATGCGCACCACGTCTTCTTCGTCGGTGTCTTCGATCGACGCGATGCCGTAGAGGTGCGCCTGCGAGGGCTCGACCTCCATGAGGGCGATCACGCTGGCCTGCTTGTCGTTCTGAATATCGAGCATGCGGCTCAGCAGCACGTCGCGCGCATCGATCAGGTCGTCGCCGAGCATCACCGCGAACGGCTGGTTGCCGACGTGCATCTTGGCCCGCAGCACCGCGTGGCCGAGGCCCTTGGGGTCGCCCTGGCGCACGAAATGCACATCGGCGAGCTTCGACGCGTCGTCGACCATCTTCAGCCGGTGGTTGTCACCCTTCGCCTCGAGGTTCGACTCGAGCTCGGTGTTGCGGTCGAAGTGGTTCGCGAGGGCGTTCTTGTTGCGACCGATCACCACGAGAACGTCGACCAGCCCCGCAGCGACCGCTTCTTCGACGACGTACTGGATGGCCGGTTTGTCGACCACCGGAAGCATCTCTTTCGGCATCGCTTTCGTGGCGGGCAGAAAACGGGTGCCGAGACCGGCCGCAGGAATCACTACTTTGGTGATAGGTGAGGTCATAAGGGTTACATTAGCGAAAAATGCCCCCTCTCTTGGGGCGGTGCTGAAACATCGGGGACATACGGCGAGGGTAAAATCGAGGCATGCTGTCTTCGACGAGCAACATCAAGCGCGCACTGCGCGCGGAGCTTCGTGAACGACGGCGAACCCGCACGTCGACCGAACGGCAGAGTGACACAACGGCGTTCACAGCGAACCTCGTGTCGTTGGTCGGCTCGACCGGTGCGAAGCGCGTGGCGTGTTATCTGTCTGGTCAGAACGAGCCCAATACGCGGCCCTTCTTGAACTGGGCGCTGGCGAACGACGTCGAGGTGCTGCTTCCGATTTCGCGCGAAGACGGGCTGCTCGACTGGGCGCACGGCGACGGCGAGACCGAAACCGAGGGCCCGCACGGCATGCCCGAAGTGGTCGGCGAGCCCCTGGGGCCGATCGCAATCAACGACGTCGACCTCGTCATCATTCCCGCCGCCGCCATCGATCGCGGCGGAATGCGCATGGGCTGGGGGCGCGGATACTTCGACAAAACCCTCGGATCCATGCAGAAGTGCCCGCCGGTCTACGCAGTGATCTACGATGATGAGTTGCTGGATTCGGTGCCGCGCGAGGTGCACGACCAGCCCGTGAACGGGGTCGTCACCCCGTCGCGCATCCTCACCTTTTGATTTTCACTGTTTTCCCATTGTTCAACCAGGAGTCTCTGTGCCCACCTATTCGTACCGCTGCACCGAATGCGACAACGCCTTCGACATTCAGCAGGCCTTCACCGACGACAGCCTCACCGTGTGCCCCGTGTGCGGCGGAAAGCTGCGCAAGGTGTTCGGCGCCGTGGGTGTGACGTTCAACGGCTCAGGGTTCTATCGCAACGACTCGCGCGCGGCGTCGAGCACGTCTGACGGGCCGAAGAAGTCGAGTGGAGAGAAGTCTGGCGGCGAGAAGTCGGGCGGTTCGGGCGAAGGCTCGTCCAAGAGCGGCGGCGACTCCGGTTCGAGTTCGGCGCCCGCGAAGTCGTCGGGCGATTCGGGTTCGTCGTCGGGCTCGTCGTCCTCAAAGCCTGCCGCAGCCGCCAAGTAGACACCCCAAGGAGTAATAGCACGTGATCAAAGGCTTCAAAGAGTTCATTCTGCGCGGTAACGTCATCGATCTGGCCGTCGCCGTTGTCATCGGCGCTGCGTTCACGGCCATCGTCGGCGCGATCGTCAACGGCATCTTCAATCCGCTGATCGCGGCGATCTTCGACGCGAACGACCTGGCTGACGCGTTCCAGGTGCAGATCGGTGCGAGTACCCTGCAGTTCGGGCTCGTGCTGGCAGCGATCATCCAGTTCCTGCTCGTCGCCGTGGTGGTGTACTTCGTGTTCGTGCTGCCGATCAACCACCTCAAGAAGGTGTCGTTCTTCAAGAGCAAGCAGAGCCCGCAAGAAGAGGTCGTCGCCGAGACTCCGCCGACCGACCTCGAGCTGCTGACCGAGATTCGCGACCTGCTCGCAGCAGCACAGCGCACGACGCCCGTGTCGCCCAGCCCCGGGCTGTCGAATGCGGCCGGTCAAGTGAGCGGCCCACCTTGGCCCAACGAGTGACCCAAGACCGCGTGCCCGAAGACTTCGCCTACCCGGAGACTCCGAGTGGCTGAAGACTCCCCCACCTCGTCGCCCCACCTGCCCGTTCGGCGCGTGGGGCGTCGTCGTGTGCAGACCGACCCCGTCGACGGCACGGATGCCCGCCCTCAATCCAGCGCGACCCTGAGCCCCGAGCTGGCCGTCGTCAAGGCTCGCGAAGACTCCGACGACGCCCGCGACGCTCCCCCCTCCGGCGCAGGCCCCAACGACGCCCGCCTGCGCGCCGACAAACCCCCGCACTGGGGCTGACCACACTATCGACTTTGCGAAAAGGCCCCCAAACTCGAAGTCTTGGGGGCCTTTTCGCAAAGTCGATTGGAAGGTTCAGAGTCACACGGCCGAGAGTTGGCGCACGCCGATCACGGTGGCGATGCGCTGGGCGACCGCCTCGGGGTCGGTGAAGAGCTCGAAGCTGTGCACACGAAGGTAGTGCCAGCCGAGGCGCTTGAGCATGTCGGGGCGCAGCCGCAACGACTCGCGCAGGCTCATCGAGTGAACCACCGCATCCGTCTCCACCACGATGGCCCGGCCCTCGTACGAGGCGACCAGCGTCAGCTTGCCACGGTGTTCGAACGCGACCTCGAGCCCACGCGCACCGAGTCGGCGGGCGAGATCGATGAGCAGGGCATCCCCCGGGCTCGAGAACGTGTCGGGCGTCGGCCCGTTCTCGGCTTCGGTGAGAATCTGGCGCAGGGCGACGACCCCGTAGGTCATACGTTCTTCGTCGATGTCGTTGGGCTTGAAGCAGCTCACGATATCCATCGAGCGGCGGGCGCGGGTCATGCCCACGGCGAGCAGACGTTCTCCGCCCGGCTTCGCGAGGGCTCCGAAGTTCGTGAGCACGCGCCCGTGCGGTGTGCGTCCGTACCCGACCGAGAAGATGACGCGGTCCCGGCTCTGCGCCACGGACTGCTCGAGCGTCGCCACCATGAACGGCTCGGCTGCGTCTTTCAGAATGAAGTCGCTGAGGTCGCTGCGCTTGGCGAACGCAGCCAGAACAGCCTGCTGCACGCGCACGGCGTGCTTGGCGCTCGCCGTGATCACCATGAGGGATTCGCGCGGGTACTTCTGCGCGTGTTCCATCACGAGCCACACGACGCGCTCGACCTCGGCGTCGACGCTTTCGACGGCGCCCGTCTCGCTGTCGGGCATGCCGCCGGCCCCGTCGAGGTAGTGCAGGGTGAGGCTGCCGTGGCCGAGGAACGTTCCGGCCCAGGGCAACGAGTCGATCTTGCCGTTGTAGAAGCGGTGGTTCACGAGTTCGGCGAGGTCTTCGCCGCCGGCGCGGTAGCTGCGCGTGAGCGAGAGCGTCGGCACGAGTTCGGCGAGCCGCGCCATTGCGGAGTCGCTCGCGAGCTCTTCGATCGAGCGAGCGGCATCGGCCTCGACGGCACGACTCGACGCGGGCTGCACGATGGCGGGTACAGCGATCTCGAACAACGAGGGGGTCTGCGTGACGGGGTCGCCGAACGCGACCACCTGGCGGGCACGACGGATCGCGGCCGCGTTCTCAGCGAGGGTCGTGGCACCGGCATCCACCAAGATGACGGCGTCGAAAACCACGTCGTCGGTGATGTCGGCGACTTCGTACGGCGAGGCGAGCCAGACCGGCGCCAGCACCTTGCTGAGGTAGGGCGCGGCGCGATGCAGCCGAACCGAATCGACGGTATCGGTGCGCAACAGCGCCTTCAGAGCAGCGGCCTCGTCGGCGTGGTCGGCAAGGCCGACGCTCCACGTCTCGGCGAGCTGCCACGCCAGCAATTGGCCGCTCACCGAAGCGTGCGCCTCGTCGACGAGCGTGAAGTCTGATTCGAGACGGTCGAGGATGCCCGTGTTCGCGCCGAGCAGCGCGCGGTCGTTCGCGAGCATGAGCTCGAGCACCGACTGCCACCAGGCGAGTTCGAGCTCGTCAGCGACGGCTCCCTCAGGGATGTGTCGCTGCGACAGGTCGGTGAGCAGCGGGTCGAGCGCGAGTTCACGCAGGGTGTCGAGCAGGGCCGTGCGCTCTTGCAGGTTCGCCAGAACCTCGGAGTCGGCGGCGAGACCTTCGAGCAACTCGATCAGCTCGGTGATGGGGAGTTCGCTCAACTGACGCGCGGTACCTGCGAGCCCGAGGGGCAGGTCGAGTCGGGCGAGGTCTTCGCTCATGCTCTGGAACGAAACCTGAACGTCGTCGAGACCCGTCGGTACTTCGGGTGGAATGCCGGCCGCGGCGAAGCGGTGCCAGAGCACACGCTGCTGCTGAATGCGGCGCAGCGAGGCATTGATGTCGCCGATGTGCACACCCGGGCGCACGTACTCTTTCGCCAGGCTCCGCAGGCGACGGCGACTCGTTCCGGTCATCTGCGCCGAGTCGCGACGCGGACCGGTGGCGGCGATGATGTCGGTGAGCGAGCGGTCGAACACCACCGGCAGGAACTTGTCGAGCGTCTCACGCAGGTCGAGCAGCAGCCGCAGGTACGAGCCGAGTTCAGAGAGCGTCGTGAACTGGCGCATGTGCGTCTGACCGACGAGTTCGTAGGCCTTGGTGAGCAGGGTGGGCAGGTCGGTGCGGTGCAGGCGCTTCGCGATGGCGTGCGCCTGGGCGGCCTCGTCTGCGGAGTCGAAGGTGGCGCCGTACCACGGCGAATCGTCGGGTCCGTAGCGGAATTCGCCGAGCGCCGCGGCCTTGATGAGCGTCTTGGCGGCGTAGCTGCGGCCGTTGGCCAGGGCTTCGAGCGAGGGGCGGTTCAGGCGCGCGGTGGTGGCAGGCGGCTTCGGGAGCAGCGATAGGCGAGCGAGTTCACGCAGGGCATCCAGTACCGAGACTTTGAGCAGCGGGTCGACCCGTTGCAGCGACTGACGATAGTCGATGAGCACATGCCGCAAGCGCACGAGTGCTTCGTCGACGTCGTCGACGTGCGGCTGCATGGCCTTCTCGTTGCGACCGATGGACTGGATCAGATCGCGGCGCAGCGTTCGCGGCGACACGGCGACACCGGGCAGGCCGACGTCGTTGAACCGGCGGGCGATGCCGCGCAGGCTCAGCCGGCGCGGGCTCACCACGAGAACACGCTTGTTCTGCCCGATGAGCGAGCCGACCGCGTTGACGATGGTCTGGGTTCCGCCGGTGCCGGGCAGAGTCTTCACGACGAGGGAGTTGCCCTCGGCTATCTGCGCGATGACGTTCTCCTGCTCGGCGTCCGCGTCGAGCAGAAGGGTGTCGGTTGACGGCGGCCGGGCATCCTGAGCGGTCGCTTCGACCGGGTGGTACGACTCCTGCACGCCGCGCCGGGCCGTCAGGCTGCCGGCGAGCGAGTCGAGCACGGGGTGATCGAGCTGCCGTGCATCCGCCACCATCGACGGCGCCACGTCGGCGAACGACGAGACCAGCAGACGCGGGGCGACGCTGAACCAGGCGAGGTGCGAGGTGACGGCGCGCAGGTGGTCGATGACCGGCTGCGGCTTGAAGACGCCGTTCGTCGCGGCCAAGGCCACCATCTGGTCGGTGTCGAGCGTGATCTGAAACTGGTCTTTGAGCGCTCTGGCGAGCTCGGGATTCACGAAGGCGTTGCCACGCAGCTTGAGTTCGAAGTCACGGCCGTAACGCCGGATGCTCAAGGGCCGCAGCAGCACGGGGGCGGCGTAGGGCTGGTCGTCGAGCTTCCATTCGGCAAGTCCGATGGCGAGGTGTACGGAGTCGATGCCGCGAATGGCGCGAAGCTCAACGCCCTTGTCGGTGATGGCTCCGGCGGCGATGCGCGCGCTGCGCAGGGCCAGTTCGTCGCGAATGAGGCTCGAGAGCAGCGTGGCATTGCCCGTGATGAACTGGGCCAGACCGCTGGGGTGCGTCGTCGTGAGGTCGACACGAGTGCGTGGGGCGTCGTCGAAATGGATGAGCGGGGAGGTGCCGCCGATGAGCGCGAGCTCTTCGCGCCAGTGCTCGCGGGCGGGCTCGATCAGGTCGTCGGTGGAGAAGACCTGGCCCGTACGCACACCGGAATCGTCACCCTCAGAGTCGCCTCGGCGGCCCCACACCGACGTTGCTTCGTCGGCCTCAGACAGTTCAGAGTCTGAATCTCGTTTCTTATCGGCGCGCCACACACCGTCACCCTATGCGGTGCACTGAGCAAATGCTGGTAACGAACGCCGAGTTTTGCGATGTGCATTGCTCCCGTGGCGTGCCGAATAGAATCGAACTATGGCCGAAGCGGCGGAAAGTTCACCACATTCTTTTGTTCCGCCGCCCCGCGTGGGGCCGCGCGACAGCGGTGACGGGTGGGTCGAAGACGGAACCGGCCGCAAGTTCTGGGGGAGGTTCGGCGCCGCAGGTCTGCTCGCGTTCGACGGCAGCCGGGCATCCACTTCCGGAGCGGGCGGGAGCATTCTTCTGCAGCACCGCGCCAATTGGAGCCACTTCGGCGGTACCTGGGGGTTGCCCGGCGGCGCCAAACACGCCGGCGAGACGGCCGTCGACGGCGCCATTCGTGAGGCGAACGAAGAGGCTGGCGTGCCGACGGATGCCCTGCAGCTCAAATTCACCTCAACACTCGACCTCGGCTTCTGGAGTTACACGACTGTCGTCGTCGACGTCACCGAGCCGTTCGACGCCGCCGTCGCCGACGCCGAGAGCATCGAGATTCGCTGGGTGCCTATCGACGAGGTGGCGGCGCTGCCGCTGCATCCGGGGTTCGAGGCCGCATGGGGCGAGCTGCGCGCTGAGCTGACCCGGCCGATCGTTCTGGTGGTGGATTCCGCCAACGTCGTCGGATCGCGGCCGAACGGCTGGTGGAAAGATCGCCTCGGCGCGACGTCGACCTTCGCCGGGCTCCTGCAACGACGGGGCCGCCTCGGGTTCTCGGGCGAGTCGCTCGGCATCGGGCTGGCGCGCACTCAGTGGTGGCCGCAGACGGTGCTCGTGGTCGAGGGGCAGGCACGCGGGGCGGCGGTGGGTGCGGGGACGGTCGAGGCAGCGGGGGTGCAGGCACCTGCAGTGGGCGGTGCGACGGTGGGCGAGACCGCGGGCGGCGCCACGTCGGGCGACGCCGCAGGCGACAGGGCGGCGAGCGACGCGGCGGCGAGCGCGAACTCAGCGCACACGGCCGGCGGCGCGCTGCGCATCGTGGCGGCCGAGCACGATGGCGACCAGCAGATCGTCGATATCGTGCAGGGGTACGCCGAATCCCGCGACTCCCTCGCGCCGCGCGTGTTCGTTGTGACGGCCGACCGCGAACTCACCTCCCGCGTCGAGGCCCTCGGGGCCAGCGTGCGTCGCCCCGGTTGGCTCTGGGCCCTCCTCGACGAACTCGACTGACGCCCCACCCCGCTCCCGCGGCATCGAGCTACGAGTTTGTGCGGGTGCTGAAGACGCCGACCCGCACAAACTCGTAGCTCGATGCCGTGCGGTGGGTCGGGCTGGCGGGTCAGGGGGGCGGCGGGGCGAGGGAGATCAGGGCGTATTCGCGCACGCGGCCGAAACGGGTGGCGGCGCAGGTGCTGAGGAGGGGCTGGGAGAGCGTCTCGGCGACGACGACGCGCACGAGCGCGGGCTGCGCGGCGGCGGCAACGGGCGCGAGGTCGGCAGCGGAAGCGAGCGTCGGGGCGGGTGCGGCTAGCAGAACCTCGGTGGTTGCGGGGGCGTCGGCCCCGAGCATCCGCTCGCTCACCACGGCGAACGACGCCAGGCGGTCGTCGCCGAGCTGCAGTCGAGCGTAGTGCTGGGCCGCCTGTGCGGGGTGCGAGAGCGAACTGCGGCCGCGGTAGTACCGCCCGTCGACGCGGCCGTCGAGGTAGTCGCGAACGATGTCGACGGTCTCGGCATCGTCGGCACGACCGTAGTAGTGGCCGCCGGGAAAGATCGCCATCGTTCCGGCGAACCGGTCGCCGCCGAGGTGCGAGCACTCCCAGGTCTGCTCGGGGTAGGCCTCGGCGAGGGCCAGTGCAACGGGGCGTCCGTGTACGGCACAGCACTGGTCGTGCTTGGCATGTGTGCAGACACAGTACACAGGGTCTGGCGAGCGGATGCCCGTCGAGCCGTCGAGCGGAACATCGAGCAGCTCCTGCGGAGCATCCACCTCGCCCCAGCGCACCTGCTCGAAGCCGGGCCGCGAGTCGACGAATGCCCAGCGCCAGCGTGGCTTGCGTGCCCCACTGGATGGCCCGCCCGCCGCATGGGCCGCGTCGGTCGCACGCGACGTGGCGTCATCCCGCGCGGGCGCGGGCGCGGGTGCGTCGCCTTCAGCCTGCTGCGCCGGTCGCGCAGCAGGCGAGTGCGCGGCCCGGGCGACACGGCGGATGGCCAGCGGCCGCATTCCGGCGGCCTCGACTCTGTGCACGATGGCCTGCCCGAGTTCGCGGCCGAGCGCAGTCGAGGTGAACGCGTTGGCCCCCCAGGAGCCCTCGATTTCGACTAAGAACCACTGCAGACCGCGCGACGCCGTCGCCGCGAGAGGGTCGTCGCGTTCGCGCGAGCGGTCGCTGCATGGGGCCCACTCGACGACTTGACTCGTCACGCCCGCACGCTCCCCCACGCTGTCGCCGCGCTTGCGGCCACGTTCGTTGCGGCCACGTCGCTTGCGCCCACGGCACTCTCGGTCACGTCGCTTGCGGCCACGGCACTCTCCGTCACGCCGCCCACGAGCATGCCGCCCACACGCACTGCGCTCACAGCTGCGCCGTCGGCCGGCTCACGCCGGAACGACGATCGCCTCACGCAGCAGGCGTCGCACCACCACGAGGGCAGAATCGAGGTCGAGACCCGGCAGCTCTTCTACAGCGACAGCATCGCCTTGATGCAGCCGTTCCACGGCATCGGCAGCCTCGACCGGCAGCACCACCGTGCGGCCGCCGGTGCTGATGCGCACCGAGCTCTCGTCGCTCGTGACAGTGGCCCGCAGCGAGCCGCGCCAACGAACCGCACTCCAGCCGCCGAGCGCGGCGATGGCGTCGACGGTCGCGATCGGCGACACCGGCTCAGGGCGGATCGCCCCCGAGAGCTTGCGCGCGAGGGAGGCACTCACATCGTGGGCGCGGGCCACGGCTGTGGCGCGATCATCCGGAGTCGACAGCGTCGACTGCAGCTCGGACAGAACGTCTTGCACGATCGGCAGCACCTGCTCGACGTCGGTGAAGTCGATGCCGAACGGCAGCGCGGTGCGCAGGGCTTCGGTTTCGCCGAGCCGCGCGAGAATGACCTCGGCCACATCGGCGCGTGTGTAGGCGGCTACGCCGATGGTGAGGTGAATGGATGTCCCGCCCAGCGCTTCGGCCGAATGGATCCAGCCGCGCGGCAGGTAGAGGGCATCACCCGGGCGGAAGACCGCGTCGATGTAGGGCTCGCCCTCTGCGCGCTTCGCCACAGCATCGCGATGGTCGCCCCAGGGCTGGCTGCGCAACGGCGACGGATGCACCGGCTCGTGAATGCTCCAGTGCTTCTCGCCCGCAATCTGCAGCACGAACACGTCGTGCACGTCATAGTGCGGATCGAATCCGCGCGAGCTCGCCGGGGTGATGTACGCGTTCACCTGAACCGGATGCCCGATCTCATCCACCAGCGCACGCGTGAACTCGATCAGCGGCGGCCAGGTGCGGTGCAGGCCCTGCAACACGATGGTGGCACCGGCGGCGAACTCGGCCAGCACCTTCTCGCTCGAAACCTGGTCGCCGATCTCGGCGCCGAAACCGCCGGGAGCGGTGTACTTCGAGGCGTTCAGCACCGACCCTTCGAGCGCCATGCGCATGAACGGGGTGCGCAGCGCGCGCTGCGAGATCAGGTCATCGGCAGCCTCAGCGCTGAAGAGGTCGTCGAAGCCCGCAGGCAATTCTTCTGCGGTGCTGAGCAGCGGGCGTACGGCCCAGTAGTCTCGATCGAACGTCGCGGCACGATCAATTCCCACACAACGAGAAAGCGCGGGCCGGTCGCCCGACCCGCGCTCGAATGAAGACATCAGGCGGAACCGTCGGCCCCACCATCGTGGCCGCCGGGGTTAGCGCCGCCATCAGCGGTGCCCTCCCCCTCGTCGGCCGAACCGTCAGCGCCACCATCGTGGCCGCCCGGGTTCGCACCGCCGTCGGCAGTTCCTTCGCCGGCAGAGCCATCGGCTCCCCCGTCGTGTCCATTCGGGTTTGCGCCGCCATCCGCGGGACCCTCTCCGCCCGCTCCCTGTTCGGTGGTGATGTCGTCGTCATTGATAGCCATAGTCGTCCTTTCGGTAACTGCACGGCGGCGTGCCGAGTGCTCTCTGAGCGTACGCCGATCTTGGGGGTGAGAGGTAACCCCCGTGTCCTCTTGTTTCACAGCTTCAGACACGCTAATGAGGTATTATGAGCTTGTCTCAGCATGAATGTGAGGCCCCGAGCGAAAGAAGACGTCGATGGGAGAACCGAGATTCGGTTGGCCGTCACGAACGGCCCCGTTACTGAACGTCGCGATCGACGAAGGTCAGGGGCCGATCGTCGTGCTCATCCACGGAATCAACTCGTCTTCTGAGAGCTGGGTCAACGTGGTTCCACTGCTCTCGCCGCTGTACCGGGTCATCGCCATCGACCTGCTCGGGTTCGGCAAGTCGGTGGCGCCGGCGGAGGCGACCTTCACGCTCGACGAACACGTGGCGGCGCTTCATGCGACCATCCGTTCGCTTCATTTGAAGGGGCGCTTCACTCTCGTGGGGCACAGTCTCGGTGCCCTCATCTCGAGCCGGTATGCGGCGATCTACCGGCGCGAAATCGCTCAAGTCGTGCTCGTAGCTCCGCCTATCTATGCGAACGAGGCTTACATCACCGAGTTCGGCGACCGCACGGTGGTGAAGAGCTACCTGCGCGCGTACAAGTTCTTGCGGTCGAACAAGGAGCAGACCATGCGGCGGGCCGCATGGCTACATCGGTTCATTCCGGTCAAAGCGTTGCTCATTGAAGAACGCTATTGGGGCGCTTTTTCACTGTCGATGGAGCACTGCATCGAGGGGCAGACCACGATCACCGACATCGCGCAGATCACAGCGCCGGTCGAAGTGGTCTACGGATCGCGCGACCAGGTTCTGGTCGGCGACGGCATCGAGCGCCTGGCACGCCTGCAGCACGTCACGGTACACGAGGTGCCGAAGAACGACCACTTCGTGCGCCCGGCCCTGGCGCGGGAGGTAGCTCGCGTCATCCGCTGACGCTTCTGCGTGTCGGGCGCTCGCGCCGGGTCGCGCGCCATCAGCTGACGCCTCGTGGCCGACGCGTGTGCCCGGCGCTCGCGCACCGCTTCCACGTGCCCGCCCCTCCTGCCCGCGCGCCCTTTGGCAGATCCGCCCCTCCTCGAGCAGGCGCGGATCTTCCAAACGGGCGCAATTGTTCCGGATGAGCGCTTAGTACGGTGCGTTCGCGGAGTCGTGGGCGTCGGCGGTCTGCGGATCACTGCTGCGTGGAGGCTCGGCACCTCCGTTGTCGTCTGGAGGCTCGGCGTCAGCGCCGTGGCCTGGATGGTCGGCGTCAGCGCCGTCGCCTGGACCGTCATCGCCATCGCCGGGGCCGCCGTCGGGGACGAGGCGGAAGGCCGCCCAGACCGCGACGCTCACGAGGGTGAACGCCGCGAAGGCGATCGCCCAGGGCGAGAGCAGCGACGGCACCTGAACCCAGCTGGACGGCAGCGGGAGAAGCACTAGCGCGAAGACCGTGGCCGCGACCGCGTAGAGGCCGATCCAGACCGGCTTCGACCAGGTGAAGACGATCCGACCGTCGAGGAAGGTCAACGGAATCAGAGCGATGACCGGAGCGGTGAGCGTCTCGACGGCCAGACCCGTCAGCACTTCTGACAGAAGCTGGTTGCCGAACGTCGTGGCGCCTTGGCCCTGCATTCCGAGTGCGCTGTAGGTGAGCCAGGCGCCGACACCGAGGCCCATCATGGCGAGCGTCACGCTGACCGTCAGTTTGGCCTCGCCGTCACGCCGCAACCTGCCTGCGACGCCTACGCCGATCTCGACCCCGAGTATGAGCCCGAACACGATGCCCGGCTGCAGGTCTGCAAAGCGGGAGATGACCACGGTCACCGCCATGAGCGCGAGTGCCCACGGACGAAGAACGATCTCGCCAGCGGCCCGATAGGCCGCGTGGGCGTGGATGCGTGTCACGAACACACCGAGGTAGTTCACGAGCAGGAGCACGATGGTCAGGCCCAGGACGAGCCGCATCGAGCGAAGGTCGAAGCCGGTGCTGGGGTCGGCGAACGACATGATGACAGCGGCACCCACGAGCAGCCCCAGCTGGCGCTGCCACGATGACGTCGACCCCGGTATTCGACGCCGAACGGCAGCAGCCGCACGCTCGACCGGGGACACGATGGGCGCAAGGCGGTGATAGTTCTCACGGATGGTCGACTGCAGCAGTTCGGCAGGAAGCGCGAGCAACAACAAGAACCCTGCCGCGACGATCGCGAGCGAGGCCGCGGCCGGAACAGTGAAGTTCAGCGCGCCGAGAGAACGCATCGAGGTTCCGAACACCGTCGGCGCAGCCCACTCGGCCCCGCTGAACGGGCCGGACCACAGGCTGGCGAACGCGGCGCTGATTCCGCCGGCCGACCCTGCGGCGCCAACCTGCTGCTGCGCATCGGCGGTGCCGTTCAGGTGGTTGCCAACCCCGCCGGAGGCACCGTCACGTCGCGAGTCGGCGCCGTCGGCGCCATCTGCGACGCCGGCTGCTCCGCTCGCGCCGCTGGGGGATGCGCCGGTGCCCGCAGTCCTACTCGACCCCCCTGCCGAATTCGACCCTCTCGACGAATCGGCGCCTCCCGGAGGAGCCGACGCGCTCGTGCCCGCGTCGGCGGAGCCCGAATCACCCGCGCCCGTCGTACTCGAAGAACCCGCCTCTGCGGCACCGGATCGGCCGCCGTTATCGGCGCCCGATGCGTCTCCGCCCGGCGCTGACACAGCGGAGTTGCCTCCCCCCGAGGCATCGCCCTGCCCGCTGGTGACCGGTGCAGCGGGCGAACCCGGATCGAGCGGAGCGACCGGCATCACAGGAACGACGGGCGTCACCGGTGTCACCGGATCGACCGGCGAAACCGGAGTTATCGGCACGATCGGAGTGATGGGCGCCGCCGGCAGCGGTTCGTAATCGAACCCGACGGTCGTCGAGGGGGCGGATTCGAATGCCGTATACGTCACCGTCTGAACGGCCGACAGGCTGTTCGACCCCGCATCGGCGTCGGTCAGCGAGAAGTCGCAGCTCCAGGTTCCGTCGTCGGCAGCCATGACCGAGCAGGCCATGACACCGCCACGCAGCACCGTGACCGTCGCGGCCGGCGCGCCGCTACCCGTCACGACCACGGGCCCGGGCGACGTCGATGCGTCGACCGTGGCACCCTCGACAGGGGAGGTTATGGAAGGCGGATTCAACGCCCCGAGCGTCTCGGTGACCGTCTCAGCGCCCGAACGAACAAAAACGGTGTCGTGAAAGTCGGGCAGAGAGGTGACTTCGCACGACCAGCTCGAGTCGGGTTGAGAGACGGTGGTGCAGAGCGTGGTCTCGGAACCCGAATCGTCGTCGATCGTCGCCACCGTCGACACGGTGATCGTCTGCCCCGATGCGGCGTCTCCGGCGAACACGACGTCGACTGCCGAAGACTCGTCAGCGATGAACACCGAACCCGCCGCCGGCGAGGTCAGCGAAAGCGGAGTGGGGTCAGCAGCGGCACGCTCGGCACCCGCGCCGACGGCGAGACCGAATGCTGGCACGGCAAGGGCAGCGGCGACACCACAGACCACCAGCGAACGAACCCACTTCTTCATGAGCAAAACTCTACTACGATCCACCGGCGGTGTTGAGCATGTTTCAGCGAACGTTCGGGCGATGCAGAGCGCACGCCCGAACGCACGCGGAGGGCGCGAGAAGGGCCCGCCCCGGGCATCCGGAGCCGTCGCCACCGGCGCCCTTAGACTGGGCGCATGGCGATCCTCGCGACAGTCTTCATCGGCATCACCGCGCTGCTGCACGTGTACATCTTCGTGATGGAGAGCATCCAGTGGCGCACCCCGGCTATCTGGAAGCGCTTCGGGCTCACCAGCCAGGCCGACGCCGACACGACTGCACCGCTCGCCTACAACCAGGGCTTTTACAACCTGTTTCTGGCGATCGGCGCCGCAGTCGGGCTGGTGCTGTACTACTCGCCCGCAAACGAGGCGGGGTTCGCGCTCGCCGCTTTCGCCTCGGCCTCGATCGTCGCCGCCGCCCTGGTGCTGCTCAGCACGGGCCGCGAACGTCTTCGCGCCGCCGCGTTGCAGGGCGTGCCGGCCCTGTTCGGGCTCGTGTTTCTGCTCATCGCGGGAGTGCACCCCTGAACGGCGCCGCCCCGACAGGCGCAACCCCGACGGGTGCAACCCCGGCCGACGCAATTGCCGACGGCACAAGCCCCGCAGCCACGCCCGGCACCCTAAGCACCACGGGCATCCCAAGCGCGCCCGGCATTCCCGGCGTCGACGTTCCCGATGCGCGCGGGCGCACCGGCCTCGACGCGATTCCCGAAGACCTGCCCGCGAACCCGAACGTCAGAGTCACACGCGTGAAACTGCTCTCGTCGAACTGGTTCGTGCTGCGAAACACGACCTTCGAGTTTCGGCACCGTGACGGCCACTGGAGCACCGAGCGGCGCGAAACCTACGACCGCGGCGACGGGGCCGTCGTGCTCCTCTACAACGTCGAGCAGCGTACCGTGCTGCTCACGCGGCAGTTCCGCTACCCGGCGTACGTCAACGGCCACGCCGACGGGTACCTGCTCGAGGCGCCCGCCGGCCTGCTCGACGACGACGATCCGCTCACGGCAATCGTGCGCGAGACCGCAGAAGAGACGGGCTTCGCCATCGTGGGTGCCCGGCATCTCTTCGACCTCTACATGAGCCCGGGCTCCGTCACTGAGAAACTGCACTACTTCGCAGCTCGGTTCACCTCGGCCGACCAGTCGGGTCACGGCGGCGGACTCGCTCACGAGGGCGAAGACATCGAGAAAATCGAACTCGACTTCGACGAGGCGCTCGCCGCCATCGGCAGTACGATCGTCGACGCCAAGACGGTCGTCTTGCTGCAGTGGGCGGCCACGAACGGCCTGTCCGACGCCTGAGTCGGCGAAGCACGACCGTGCGAAACGCCGGGCCCAGAGCGTCAGCGCTCAGCGCCCGGACTCAACGTGCCTGCACTCAGCGAGCCGGACTCAGCGCGCCTCGACTCAGCTCGCCAGGCTGACCGCGGCCACGACGAGCGCGCCCGTGCCGCCCAGCAGCACCACGGCAGCGCTCACCCGAACGGCGACGTTGCCGCTGAACTTCTGCCACCCGCTGGTCAACTCCGGTCGGGAGAAGTCTTTCGGCCTCAGACTGCGCCGGGTCGGATACTGTGTCTGGGGGGCAGGAGTAGGCATTTCGACAATTTTGCCCGAATCATCGTCACTTGTCAGTCCCCCTTTTAGGAGGGCCCCCGTTCGGAGGGCAAAACGTGCACGGATCGCCCCCCGCGGCCAAGCGAGTGCTGCGCGTCGACAGCACCAGCGGGGCAGTGGATGCTCTGCTCCCCCTCATCGCAGAGGCCCAGGCCCGGGCATCCCTCGCCGAGCCGCCCGCAGGCTCCCCCGCCGCGCGGCCCGAACGCTCCCCACGCTCCCCTGCCTCCCCCGCCTTCGCCGGCCCCGTGCTGCTGATCGACGGCCGCTCCGGATCGGGTAAGACCGTGCTGGCGACCGCCCTCGCCGCCGCCCTCGACGCACAGCTGGTGCACCTCGACGACATCTATCCGGGTTGGAGCGGCCTCGACGCCGCCAGCCAGCACGTGCACGACGAGCTGCTCGCCGGCGAGCCACCACGGTGGCAGCGCTGGGATTGGGCCGGCGAACGACCTGCGGAATGGTCATCCGTCGACCCGCGCCGACCGCTCGTCATCGAGGGCATCGGAAGCCTGAGCCGGGCGAACGCGGGGTCCGCCACCTTCGCGGTGTGGCTCGAACTCGACGATGCAACTCGCCGTCGGCGGGCGCTCGATCGTGATGGTGCGGCGTACGAACCGCATTGGCAGATGTGGGCCGCGCAAGAAGACGCTTTTCTCGCGCGGGAAGACCCTGCCGCGCTCGCCGACGTGGTCGTCGACTTCACGGCACGCTGACGCCGCCGCTCACGCCCGTCGCCGCCGCTGACGCGCGCGGCCGCTACCGCCCACGCCCGCCGCCGCTACCGCCCGCCGCCGCGGCCGCTACCGCGAGCATCCGCCGCCCGCCGGTCACGCGCCAGTCGTACCGCTCTCGATACCGAGCGCCGCGACGGCGTCGCGAGCCGTCTGCATGCGCAAGTCGATGACTCGGCCGATCTGCCGTGCCAGCGACGGATACTCGCTGATGAGCCTGTCGACCGCGCTCGTGGTGATTCGCAGAACGGTCGTGGTTCCGTCGGCGACGACCGACCCGGGGTCGACCTGGCGGCTGAGCGCCATGAGCCCGAAGAATTCGTCTGCGGCGAGCGTGAGATACCCCACGTCACCGAGCGGAGTGGATGCCGACAGTCGCACTGCGCCGTCGATGACGAACCGAAAGGCGTCGGGTATCGTGCCCGGAACGTGAATGATCTCGCCGTGACCGTACTGCTCGAGCCGGCACTCGGCCGGAAGCCAGGAGTGGTCTTCGACCGTGAGCTGCAGGCGCGTGCCGACCGCAGCGATCGCCGATTCGAGCCGCTCTGGTGTCTGCACCGGGTCGGTCGCGTCGCCGTCGAGCGCGAGCCCGGCGCGGCGGGCCGCGTACCAGAGCCACGCCAGAAACAGAGCTGCCGCCGCCGGCGCTTCCGCCGGCCCGGTGACCGGAATCGAGATCGAATACGTGGCACTCCCGGCGTACGACGATTCGATCGCCTGCGAGCGCTGCCGCATCGGCAGCCCGGCCGCGACCTTCTGCATCAGATCGAGCACCTGATGCGGCGGATCGTCGGTCGAGAACTTCACCGTGGCTTCCGACATGAACGCGCCCGGCGCCTGGCTGAGGTTGGTGAACGAAGCCCCGGCGAGCGACGCGTTCGGAACGATCTGAATGCCGTTGCCCGTGTCGATGTGCACCGCGCGCCAATTCACCTCGACGACACGACCGACCACCTTGCCGGTGTCGAGCCAGTCTCCGAGCTTGAAGGGCTGCTCGAACAACAACAGCAGACCCGAGATGACCGAGCCCACCGCGTTCTGCAGCGCGAGGCCGATCACGATCGACGTCACACCGAGCGCTGTGATCAACCCTCCGACGTCGGCATCCCAGACCCACGAGAACAGCAGCGCGAGGCCCACGAGAATGAGGCCCAGACGGGCCAGATCGATGAAGATCGACGGCAACCGCTCTCGCCAGCTGCCCTCTTCGGGGTTGCCGAACAGCACCACGTTCACGCTCGACAACACCAACAGAATCACCAGGAAGCCGAACGCCGTCGCCACCACCCGGGTCCACGTGAGCTCGACGGTGCTGTTCGAGGCGAGGCTGAGCAGAGCGAGCAGCGCCCCGACCGGCAGCACGAGGTTGCGCAGCAGGCGCACGGGCTTGGCTGCCGGATGCTCGCGCCGCACCAGCCACGCCAGCACCTCCGTGAGAATCACCAGCAGAATCGGCAGCCCGATGGCAATGGTCAGCGCGAGGCCGAACCACGGTTCATTCCAGATCTGCGCCATGATTCGCCGCCTACTGGATCTTCCACACGGTCTGAACCCCGTCTGACGTTTCGACGGTGCCCGCCTCGACGAAACCGACGGCGTCGCGCATCTGGTCGCGCACCGACTGGCTCACGAAGATGCCTGCGGCACCGGATGCCCGGCGAACCCGGTTCGCCAAGTTCACCGCCTCACCCCACATGTCGTAGGCGAGGCTCGTGCGGCCCACCAGACCGCTCGAGACCGTTCCGGCGTCGATGCCGATACGCAGGCTCAGCTCGGTTTCGTGCTGGGCATTGAACCGCTCGATGATCTTGCGGATCTCGAGGGCGAATTCCACCATGCGTCTCACATTGTCGACCCGGGGCACCACGAGACCGCAGCTGGCCAAGTAACCCTCGCGCAGGGTACGAACCGTCTCGACACCCATGCGAGCGGCGGCCTCGTCGAAACTGGCGACGATGCCATTGAGCAGCGACAGCTCTCGCTCGGGCCCGAGGTCCGCGGCGAAGTCGTTGTAGCCGATGAGGTCGGCGAACAGCACCGAGACGTCTTGGTGCACGTCGGTGATGGTCTCCTCGCCCTCTTTGTAACGCTTGGCGACGGCGGCAGGCATCAGCGTGCTGAGCAGCTTCTCGTTCTCGCTCGATTGTTCGTCGATGAGCGACTGTTTGATGCGCAGCGACCTGGACATGTCGTTGAAGGCGTTGCCCAGATCGCCGAATTCGTCTCGCGCGCCCTGCGGCACTTCGACCGCGAGGTCGCCCGCAGCGACCTGTCGCACGGCGCTCACCAGGCGCCGCACCGGGCGGGCGAACACTTGGGCGAGCACCAGCGAGAGCAGAGAGACCACGAGAATGAGCGCCACGATCGAGAGGATCAAGTTGCGCGTGAAGTCGTTCACCGCCGCAAACGCCTCACTGGTGTCGATTCGCGCGACAATCACCCACTGCAGCCCCGGAATGTCGAGCGGTGCGTAGGCGACGATGTTCTCATTGCCCAGGTATCCCGTGTTGATGAGGGTTCCGGTTTGGCCGGCCAGGGCGTTCTGCACTGCCGTTGTGTGCACCGGTTGGATGAGGATGCTGCCCTTCACCTGCACGGCACGCGCGGCCACCTCGGGCGGAGTGCCCACTGCAATCGCGTCTTTCTGGTACTGCTCGGGGTTCTCGATGAGCTCCCGTGACACGGAGCGCATCAGCTGGTCGGGCCCGGCGAGAAACACTTCGCCCGTCTGCCCCATGCCTGCTTCCGCCCAGTTCTGGTCGGAGGTCATGATGGAGTTGATGGCGTCGATCGGCACCTGCAACGCCATCACCCCGCTGGCGACGCCATTCTCGCCGACGGGCGACATGATCCACGCCACGGGAGCACCGAGCGACGGCTGGTAACGCTCGAAGTCCGTGATTCCCACATAGTCGACCTCATTGGAGTGCAGGGCCTCCTGATAGCCGGTGGCGAGGCTCGTGCCCTTGTACGGACCCGAGTCGAGGTTGGTTCCGAGGTCGACGTTCTTCTTCGCCGAGTAGACCACGTGGCCGTCGGTATCCATCAGCAGGGCGTCGCCGTACCCGAAACGCTGGATGATCTCGCGAAAGTAGTCCTGATAGGCGGCGTTCGCGGCCGACCAGGCGCTGCCGTCGGCGGCGTCTTGGGTTGCGAGTGCTTTTGTGCCGTCGAGACCCGGATCGGTGTAGTGCGACTGCAAATACACCTCGGCCGGATCCGCCGGAATGAAGGCCGCAGGATCGGTGTCGGCACCAGATCGCTGGGCCAGCTGCGGTGCGAAGGTGTTGGTGTACAGAGCATCGACTTTCGACGTGTCGGCCGCGCTGGCCGGCTTTGTCTGCAGCTCGTTGTACCCGGCGGTGAACGCCTTCACGGCGTTGATCGCCGTCGTGCCGCGGGTGTAGACGACGAGCGAGTCTTCGGTGGTCTTGAAGAAGTCGGTGATCTGTGTGGCCTTCGACTGACGCATCTCGGTCACCCGGTCGAAGGCGGCCTGTCGCAACGAATCAGAGCCCGACGCGTACCCGACGAGACCGACGACCAGCGACGAACCGATGCTCACCCCGAGCAGCATGACGAGCAGCTTCGACTGGATGCTGAACCCCGGTCGCCTCGAATTCGACGACACTCCCGTAGCCAAGCGGTTCGCCAAAAGAGCTGCCTTCCCCCACGAGCGGCCCCCGCACCTGTGACGGGTGTGACAGGTGTTGGAGTCGCATACTTCTCTTGATTATGACGTAACCGCGCTTCTACCGAAATCACCCCCGAACGAGGCACACGCTGCGACACCGGACACGGTACAGACCGCGGCACTGAGCTCGGCACCGAGCGCGGCCGGCGATGCACTGCGCGCACGGCTCAGGCCACGCTCGGGCGCGGCTTGCGAATACCCTCACGCCAGAGCAGCTGCAGCATGCTCGGTTGCACCTGAACCGTACCGACAGCCATGACTTTTCGAACGAATGTCGGGTCGCTCGCCTGCGCCAGCAGACTTGCAGCAAGGTCTGCCCGCGACGTGAATTTGCTCTTCACGAAGTTTTCGGCCACGGCATAGTCGGTCGCTTGCGGAGTCTCGAACAAACCAGAGGGCCGCACGATGGTGAAGTCGACGTCGCTCGCCTGCACGACCTGCTCCATCCGCCTCATGTCGGCGTACAGGGTCTTACCCATCACGGTGACGAGATACCCCTGAAGCACCTTCTCGAAGAACCACCCGCCATGTGCGCCGGCACTCGGGTCGACCGCGCTCGAACTCACGCAGATCAGCCTCTTCACCGCTGCAGCGTGCATCGCGCGGAGGATCGCCTCGATTCCTGCCGAATACACCGTGATCGGCGCCTTGCCGAACGGCACCCCGAGCGTGGAGATGACGACGTCGTGGTCGGCCACGGCGCGCTCGACGGCCGCCACGTCGTACACGTCACCCTCGACGACAGCGACCCGGGCATCCGGCAGCCGAAGGCCGGGCACACTGAACCCGGCGGGATGTCGGGTGAACGCTGTGACCGCATGCCCGGCCGCGACGGCGTCTCTCACGACGAGTCGCCCGGTGGGGCCATTGCTGCCGAACACGATGATGCGCATGGTCTTCTGCTCCTTGAACGAGTACGCTGCCGGGTACACTGTTGTCAACATTCCATATAATACGAGAACCATACCATATGTCTTCTGAAATACCACTCGACCCTCGGCAGAAGCGACGCGCCGCGACAGCCGTTCGAGACGACTTGCGCAACCTCCGAGTGCAGCTCTCGATGCTGAACTACCGCGTGGGTGCCCGCGCTGAACTGCGCGACATCGACCTGGACTGCCTCGACCTCATCTCGCAGAACGAGCCCATCGGTGCGAGCTCGCTCGCGCGACTGGCCGGTCTGCATCCCGCCACCATGACCGGAGTGATCGACCGACTCGAGCGTGGGGGCTGGGTCGTTCGCGAGCGCGACGCCGCCGATCGGCGCGCGGTCGTGCTGCGCACTCAGCCCGATCGCAGCCGCGACATCTACCGGCTCTACGAGGGCATGAATGGCCTGATCGATCAGATCTGCGACCAGTACGACACCGACGAACTCGTGCTGATCGCCCAGTTCCTGCAACGCGTCACCGCGGCAGGAGTGCGCGCGACCGCCGACCTCGACGAGCCGAGCACCTGAACACCAGACCACCTGACCTGAACAAGACCGGCCGACTACGAGGAGAGACACATGGGCAGACTCATCTATTCGAGCATCATGTCGATCGACGGCTTCACCGCCGACACGTCGGGCGCGTTCGACTGGAGCGCACCCGACGAAGAGGTGCACGCCTTCGTCAACGACCTGCAGCGCTCCGTCGGCACCTACCTGTACGGGCGCCGGATGTACGGGGTGATGTCGGTCTGGCAGACCTGGGACACAACGGATGAACCACCCGTCATCGCCGACTTCGCAACCCTCTGGCGCGGAGCCGACAAACGGGTCTACTCCGCCACCCTCTCCGACTCCGCCATCTCGACTCCGCGCACGCAACTCGTGCGGAGCTTCGACGTCGAAGAGATTCGTGAGCTCAAAGTCAGTTGCGCCCTCGACCTCTCGATCGGCGGCCCGGGCCTGGCCGCAGCCGCCATCCGCGGCGGACTCGTCGACGAGTACCAGCTCTTCTTCTCCCCCATCGCCGTCGGCGGCGGTAACCCCTTCTTTCCCGCCGACGCCCGGGTGCCCCTCACCCTCCTCGAGACGCGCCAGTTCACCAACGGCGTCGTCTTCGTGCGTTACGGCGCACTGTGAGGTTGTAGTCAGGTGGGGCAGGTAGCGTTTTCGAATCGCTACGGCGACACCCGAACGCACCCCTGAACCCGAAAAGCAGATTTGCGCCGCTCTACCTACCAAGCTCCTGACGCCCACGCCACTCCCTCGGCGCCGGCCCATCCGAATCGTCGACGCTCGGCGGCTCGCATCACGACGGCAACCGCAACCGCCCCGGGCGACGAGGCGATCGAGTCGGATTCGCTGCGGGGGTCAGCAGCCCGGGCATCCGCACCGCGAGCATCCGCAACTCGGGCATCCGCAACTCGCGCATCCACCCGGCGCGCGGCGGCGCGACGCGAGAAGCGGCCCGTGTTCGCCGTAGCGATCGCGTGCTTCAGTCTGCTGCCCGTGTTTCTCATCGCACCCGCGGCGAATGCGGGCGAACTGGATGCCCGTGCTGCCGCCGGCACTCTCGCCCCCGGGCCGACCGCAGCGCAGGTGCTGGCGGCCGGTGCATCCGTCGGCGGCGTGTCAGCCGACCGCGACGACTACACCGTGAACAAGCCCACCGAGGCGACGATCGCGCCCGGCAGCTCGACGAACAAAGACTGGGCGGCGCTCGTGCTGGTCGACGGCGGCTGGCCCGCCTCCGACAACAACGTCACCGTGATTCTGCAGTGGATGGACTCCGAGAACAGCCCGCAGAGCTGGTGGCTGCGCAACAATCCGCTGAATAACGGCTACGGATCGGGCGGCGGCGCAGGTTTCGGCAGCTACCCCGAGCTCGTGACAGCCGCCCGCGACGCGGCGCTGAACCTGGGCACGAACTCGGTCTACTCGGAGATCATCGCGGACTTCGCCGCATCCGCCCCGGTCGCCACCACCGTCGCGGCCATCGAAGCGTCACCGTGGGCGAGCTCGCACTACGGCTACGGCAGCATCTGGCACGGCGTCGACGTGCCGATCGTGGCTGCTGATTCGTCGGCCTGGTAGGGCCGAGCAGAGAGCACAGTGGCCTGGTAGGGCCGAGCGCGCCTCAGTCGTACGCGACAGCGTCGCTCACGAAGTCCTCGTCGAGCGTCGGAATCGTCGCCGTGATCACCGACCCGTCGGCCCGCAGGCTGCCCTCGATGTCACTCGTCGTCGGAGCCCCTTCGAGCACCGGCCCGTCGTCGACGAGCTTGACCGTCGAGACCGATCCCGCCACGACCTGCACACGCTTCTCGCGCACGTAGACCAGCACCGACTCGCCCTCTTCGATCTCGAACGTCATCACGTCGGCGCACACCGTCACGTGCAGTCGCGCGCCCAGAATCGTGACGTTGAATTCGAGCGTCTCCCATTCTTCGGGCAACCGCGGGTCGAAGGTGAACGTGCCGAGGTAGTCGCGCATGCCGCCGAACCCGAACACGAGCGCGCTCCACACCCCGCCGGTCGACGCGACGTGCACGCCGTCCGCGCTGTTGTGGTGCAGGTCGCCGAGGTCGACGAACAGGGCGGTCGTGAAATACTCCAAGGCCAAGTCGCGGTAACCGACTTCCGCCGCCACGATCGACTGCGTTGACGCCGACAGCGTCGAGTCTCCCGTCGTCAGGGCGTCGTAATACTCGAAGTTCTTGCGCTTCTCTTCTTCGGTGAACTCGTCGCCCTGCAGCAGCAGCGCCAGCACCACATCGGCCTGCTTGATGACCTGAAAGCGGTAGATCACGAGCGGATGGTAGTGCAGCAGCAACGGATGCTGCGAGGGCGGAGTGTTCTCGAGATCCCAGAGCTCTTTCTCGAGAAACTGGGAATCCTGCGGGTGGATGCCCAGCTCTTCGTCGAACAGAATATGCATCGCCTCGCCGGCCGCAGCCCACTCCACGATCTCGTCTTCACGCAACTCGAGCCTCAGAGCGAGACGTTCGAACTCCTCGGGATCGGTCTGCTGCACCGCTCGCAGCCGCCGAACCGCCGCGCGCAGGTTCGCCCGGGCCATCACATTCGTGAACAGGTTGTCGTTGACGACCGTCGTGTACTCGTCGGGCCCGGTCACGCCATGGATATGGAACGAACGGTTCTCGTGACCGCGCCAGAACCCGAGATCGGCCCACATACGAGCGGTCTCGACGAGAATGTCGATCGCGCCGCCGGCGATCAGAAAGTCCACGTCGCCGGTCGCCGAAACGTACTGCGAAAGCGCATGAGAGATGTCGGCGTCGATGTGGTACTGCGCCGTTCCGGCCGCGTAATACGCTCCCGCTTCGAGCCCGTTGATGGTGCGCCAGGGAAAGAGAGCGCCGCGCTGGTTGAGTTCACGCGCCCGCTCACGGGCGAGGTCGAGCATCCCGTGCCGGAAGCGCAGCGCGTTGCGGGCGACCTGGGGTGATGTGTAGGTGAGAAAGGGCAGCACGTAGATCTCGGTGTCCCAGAAGTAGTGACCACCGTATCCCGACCCCGAAACGCCCTTCGCGGCGATTCCGCCTCCGTCGGTTCGAGCCGTCGCCTGGGCGAGCTGAAAAATGTTCCACCGTGTCGCCTGCTGGATCGCCGGCTGGCCGGGCACCCGAACATCCGACCGCTGCCAGAACGCGTCGAGCCACTCGCGCTGTCGGTCGAAGACGTCTTCGATCGGCGACGCGGCGATGCGATCGAGGGTGCGGTCGCAGCGGTCGGCCAGCCCTCGCGTCGGCACGGCTTTCGACGTGTGATAGGCGATCGTCTTCACCAGGCGAATGGGCACGCCGGCCTGGGCGGTGATGCTGTACACCTGCTTGGCGAGGTCGTCGTCGATCTCCGAGTGCTCGCTCCACTCGTTCTGAGTTTCGAGCGCGTGCTGCGCACCCACCGCGAGCGTCATTCCCGAGTTCGCAGCGCGATAGCCGAGAATGAACCGGCCATCGTGCGCGCTCTTGAAGCGCGGCTGCAGCACTCGGTCAGAGAAGGCGGCCGCACGCCGTGGGTCGTCGATCGGATGCTCGGAGGCGGCCGCGGCTGCGTACTCGTCGACCCAGTCCTGCCGGTTGAGAATCTGGCTCGACAGCACGATCGACGCATCGGCGTCGAGCATCGTGACCTCGTACTCCACCACGGCGAGGTGCCGGTCGGTGAACGACGTCAGCCGGCGCGACCTGATCAGCACACGCTTGCCCGACGGAGCCCGCCACACGAGTTCCCGCGCGAGCACCCCGTTCTGAAAGTCGAGCCGGCGTTCGTAGCTGACACAATCGGCCTCGGCCAGAATGAACGGCTCGTCGTCGACGTACAACCGAATCAGTTTCGCATCCGGAACGTTCACGATCGTCTGGCCGACCCGCGCGAATCCGTAGGCCTCCTCGGCGTGGCGAATGGCCCAGGTGTCGTGGTAGCCGTTGATGAAGGTGCCGTTCGAGTAGCCCCCATAGCCCTCTTCGGCGATGCCGCGCATGCCCAGATAGCCGTTACCCACCGCGAACAGCGTCTCGGTGTGCCCCTGGTCACCCGCATCGAACTGCGATTCGGTGAGGGCCCATTCGTCGAGCGGAAAGCGGTACCGGTCAAGTGGGTCAGAGCTGACAGGGTTCATGGAAAGGCCTCTTTTCGAACGTCAGGCAAGTGGATGCTCGGCTGCTCCGCGGGGTCTGAGCGGTGTGAGCGGTTCAGCTACTTCGGCAGGGGGTGACGACGTCGTCGACCAACTCGGCTAGATCGGAAACAACAATATCGGCCCCGGAGGCGAGCAGACCATCCGCGCCCACGCCGCGGTCGACGCCGACCACCAGGCCGAAGGCTCCTTCACGCGCGGCTTGCACGCCGGAGTGCGCGTCTTCGATCACCGCACACTCGGCAGGGGTGAGGCCGAGCAGCTCGGCGGCGTAGACGAACGTATCGGGGGCCGGCTTACCGGGAAGGCCGGCGTCGGTGGCGACCAAGCCGTCGACGACGATCGTGAAGCGGTCGTCGAGCGCAGCCGCGGCGAGAACGCTCACGGCATTTCGCGAGCTCGACACCACAGCGACCTGCCGGCCCGAGCGAATCGATGCGTCGAGAAAGTCGACCGAACCAGGGTAGGCGATCACCCCGTCGGCCTCGAGGGTTTTGAAGAACTCGTCGTTCTTGCGCAGGCCGAGACCCCACACCGTGTTGCTGCCCGGCGCGTCGTCGGGCGTGCCTTCAGGCACCACGATGTCGCGCGAGGCGAGCAGCGCGCGCACCCCGTCGACGCGCGGGCGCCCGTCGATGTAGGTGTAATAGTCGTCGTCGCTGTACGCCGGCGCGATGCCGCGCTCGGCCAAATACGGTGCGAACAGCCGCGACCAGGCCACCACGTGAATGTCGACCGTGGGCGTCAGCACGCCGTCGAGGTCGAAGAGCACGGCCTTGATCGGGTCGAACGGTGAAGCATCATCGGCTGGCACGGGTACTCAACTCCTCGAAAGATCGGTCGGTCACCATCGCCCGCTGATCACACCATAGTGGGTCTGAGTTACGCTCCCGTTACGGCCGATCTCTTCGTTCTCGGTGCGTACTCAGCGGGTCAGCAGCCCGGCGCGCTCCGGATGCTCGTCGAACCACTGGCCGACGTACCAGCACATCGGAATGACGCGGTACGCGGTGTTCTGCTCGACATCGTCGATGGCGAAATCCACGACCTCCCCCGCAAACCCCTGGCCGCGCTTTTTCGGGTCGGTGAACGTGTGCGTGAACGAGATGCTCTCGGGTCCGAGCACGTAATCGGCGGCACTCACCAGCGCTCCGTCGACACGCAGCAGGTACCGCTTCTTCTCGGTGTCATGGATCAGTTCGTGCGCCATGCCTCCATGCTACGTCTGCTCGCTCACCCTGCGACCTGTCGGTGCACTCAACGTCTGGCAGATGTCTTCGTGGGACGGCTGCGCAACCGAGTGCGCACCGCGAACAGGCCGGCGACGACGAAGAGCAGAGCGAGCGCCGCGGCACCCGCAAGCGGGCCGGCCGACGCGCCGGTCGCGGCGAGCGCGGCTCCGGGAGCCGCCGTCGAAGTCGTCGAGGCGGCCGCTGGCGCTGAGGGGGTGGGCGTCGGCGTTGGAGTGGGTACGACGACGGCAGCGGGCGCCGCGATCGTAACGGGCGCGGCCAAGCCGAGGTACGCCACGATCTGGTGTCCGCCCGGGTTGGTTTGAATCGGCACCTCGTCCCAGTTGTTCGCGAGCCAGACGTTGCCCGATTGGTCGACGGCGACGCCGGTATTGCGCACCAAGCCGTCGAAGTAGTAGCCGGTCAGATCGGGCGACAGCGGGTCGCCCGTGCGTTTGCCCGCCGGGCAGCTCGCTTCGTCGGTGCCGCAGAATGCCGAGAGGCGCTTGCCCGCGAAGTTCGCAACCCAGACGTTTCCATCGCCGTCGGTGGTGATTCCCCAAGGAACGGTCGCGCCACCGCCGGTGTACTGCGTGACGCGCGCGCCATCGGGCGAAATAGCGGCGATCGAGCCGATGTACGGGTTCGCTCCCCCGGTATACATGCCGCGGCTGTCGAAGGTGGTGCCGAGGATCGCCTGGAATCCGGCGGTCGGGTCAGCCGCGTCGCTGCTCGGCGGGTTCGGCACCGTGGGGCAGGGCAACGCAATGACGGCCGAGTTCGCCGCCCAGACGGTTCCGCCCGCGTCGGCCGCCAGGCCCATCGGATGATCGAACGCCGCATTCACGCCCGGCGAACTCGCCAGCACCGACCCGTCGTACCCGATCGTGTCAACCGAGTCGTTGACGATTCCGGAGACGAACATCGACCTACCGTTGTCGACCACATCGAACGGCTGCGTGAGGTTCAGCTGATCGGCCGGAATGGTGCGCGCCGCAGCAGGGTCGCCCTTCGGGTAGATCGTCACAGTGTCGGTGTTGCAGTTCGCGAACCATACCGAGCTGTTTGGGTCGATGGCCACGCCCTGCGGCCAGTTCAGCCCGCCCTGGGTATATCCCGTCGCCGGCGAGAGCGCGGAGCCGGCCGCGGTGAACAGCGAGGCACTGTTGTGCGGCGGCTGATCTGCCGCCGGGCATCCGGGTGCCGGAGCCGCGAAACCGTAGTTCGCCACCCAGACGTTTCCCGTGTGCGGGTCGATGTCGACGCCGTAACCCGCTCCCGAAAGGCCGCCGCCCGTGAACGTGGTCATGGCTCCCGTCGGTGAGAACTTGAACAGCTTGTCTGAGCCGCAGACCGGAGTGTGCGGGTCGGCGTTGTACTGATAGTTGTTGATGACCCAGATGTTGCCCTGGTAGTCGACCGCGAAGTTGCCCGGGCCCGCGAGCGACTGCCCGTCGCCGTCGAACCGCAGGGCGACGGTCCAGGCGACAGGCGCGCGGTCGAGTACCGGCGAGCCGTCGGCCAGCGCCCCGGTCTGGCTGACATCGAACAGGCGCTCGGGGCTGACGCCGGGGTTGCGGATGATCTCGGCGAACGCCCGAAAGGTGTCGACCGGCACCGCGCCGCTCGGGCTGCCCGCGGCCGATCCGACGTCGAGCAGCTCGGCACAGGTGCCGTCGGCGAACCGCACAGGGTCGGCGAACGGGGCCGTCGCGCAGCTCGCGAGCGCCGCCGTCAGCGAGTCGAATTCGGCCAGAGTCGACGTCTCGCTGCCGTTTGGCGAGGTCGTCAGCGTCTCCGCCAGCGCGCCCGTGAACGGGTCCGCGAGATTCGCCGCCATTCCCGCCGAATTCACGAGACCGGGTGCCGTTCCCGAGACGCCGGCGTTGCTCACGAACTGGGCCATGGCGACCGCAGACGCGACCGTCGTGCGCTCATTCAGCACCACGGGTTCGGTCGGCAGCGCCCCCGGGAACACCGACGCGAACGCGGCGGCGGGCGCATCCGGATGCCCGGCGGCGGCCGGCGCGTGTGCAACGACGTACGCGACCCCGTCTTGCGGCACCGCATCGTCGACCCCGATCGTGAAGCTGCCGTCGGCAGCAGCCGCCCCTTCGCCGACTGGATCGGCATTGCCCGACACGAGCACCTCGATCGTCCAGCCCAGCCACCCGCCGGACATGCCGCCCGCGGCGACGGTGGCGAGGGTGCCCTGCACGGTGCTCGCCGTCGTGATCGCCCTCGCGACCGTAACCGCCGAGGCCGGAGGCGCCGCGGGCGTGGCCACCCCGACGAGCGTGGCTGCCGCCACCGCCAGCGCCCCGATCATCCACCCTCTGCCCACGACGTCGCCTCGCTTCTGCTCGCCCCCGACTCGATGCGGCCATTCTATGGGCTGCCCGTGAACCCCCACACCCCCTCGCCTCTGCCCCTCCCTCGCCTCTGCCCCTCCCTCGCCCCTGCCCCTCCCTCCGCCTCCCGCGCGGCTCACGATCGACTTTGCAAAAAAGCCCCGAAGACTCTCGTTTTTCAGCACATTTCGACAAGTCGATGGGCGCGAAGTGTGGTCACGGGGCGGGGGTAGGGGGAAGGGAGAGGTCGCCTACCACGATGACGGGCTCGATGCGGCGCACGACGTCGAGGTAGTCGCCGGTCCAGATGATGCGCACGGCGGTAGCCGTCGCGTTGCCCGACTCGTCGCTGAGGTCGCGGCGAACTGCTTCGGCCAGCCGGTCGTCGGCGGCGGGATCACGGCCGAGCGGAGAGGGCAGCGGCTCGCGCGCGACGAGCTTCTCGCCGAAGTCGCGGAACCACTCCTTCAGCTCGTCGGTCGTCATCTCGAGCGCGATGCGGGCCATCGCCCGCTCGGCATCTGTCGCTCCGTCTTCACCCTGCCAGACGTCGAGGATCGCGTCGCTCGCGAGCCTCATGGCCGCAACCCCGGCGACGGCCGCCGTGACCTGGGCGAGCGGAGCCTGCTTCGGTCCGCGCTCTGCGAGGTACGTGCGGAACGTGTCATCCAGCCGCCGTGAGGCTGCCGCCGCTCGCTGAGCCTGCGCGGTCGGCGCCGGTCTGGCGACGGCCGTCGTGTCGCATCGACCGACCCCGAACGCGACGGCAGCGGTGAGATACGCGACGGTCTCGGCGTACGCTTCGGCGAGCGCTGTGCGCAGTGCGGCTGCCGCCCCGCGCGGCCAGAACAACAGCCCCACCAGGAGGCTCACTGCGCAGCCGAGCACGATGTCTTCGATGCGGAACAAGCCGACACTCCAGCCCGTGGGCGAGATGATGTTGAACAGCAACACCAGAGTCACGGTGAAGCCGGCCTGCCCCGCAGCGAACGAGATCACCGTCGGAGCCACGCCCGCGACGAGAATCGCCAGCGGCAGCAAGACCCAGAGCAGGGTGCTGTTCGGCCCGATCGCGAACAGCACCGCGGCGCCGATGGCCACGCCGATCACGGTGCCGAGCACGCCGCGCAGCGCGTTCTGCCCGGTGCTCAACGCGTTCGAGCGCAGCACCGAGAGGGTGCCGAGCACGATCCAGAACGAGTGCTGCAGACCGCTCACGTCGGCGAGTAATACGGCGATGCCGAGGGCCGCTGCGCCCCGGATGCTGTTGTGCAACCACACCGAATGCCACTCGAATTGCGCCGCCGCCCGCTGCGCCCCGGCGCTGAACGTACCGACGAGGTTGCCCGGCTGCCGCCCGAGCAGTCGTTGCCACCACGTTCGGCGTTCGGCCTCTGCGGTGAGGGCGATATTCGTGCCGACCTGCGAGACCGCATAGCTGAGCTCTTGGGCGCGGAAGCGCGGGTCGAGGGCCGAAATGAAGTCGTGCACGCGGTCGGGTGCTGCTGTGGCGGGTCGATCCATGACGCCGGCCGCCGCGCCGTCGAGGCTGGGCCCCGACGAGTCACCCGACGCCGACGCATGCGGCACCGGTACCTGCATGGTGGCACTCACCTCGACTGCTCTGCGGGCATCCGTCAGCCGCGCCAGCGCCGCCTCGAGCTCGGCCGGTGCGCCGCCGGTCTGCAGCAGAAGCTCGGCCCCGGTCTCGAGCACGGCTGCGGCAGCAGACTTCACCCGGCAGGCGGTGACGTGTGCGCTGCGAGCGGGATCGGGCGCCGACGGATCGTACCTGGGCGACTGAGCGACGATCGCCTGCAGCCAGTTCAGCTCGTCGATGAGCCGCACCACCGTGCGGGCCGAGGTACTGAGGCCCGTGGGGCGGTAGGGCGTGGCGAGAAAGACCGTGTGCAATGCGGCGACGGCCTCGTCAGAGTGAACTGTTGCCCGGTCGTACTCGGCTCCGAGCTGCGGATCACGGCCGCTCAGAATGAAGTCGACGTCGGCGTGCAGCCGCGCGGCCAAGGCCTGGCACGCGCGCGCGGCACCCGCGCGCAAGGGTTCGCGTACCGGGGCCGGCCAGAGCAGAGCGATGGCAAACACGCCGACCACTGAGGCGAGCCCCCACCCGGCCAGTCGGGGCAGAATCTGCTCGACACCGCCCGGCAGCGTGACGGGCAGGATGAACGCGAGCAGCAATGACGTACTCGCCGACGCCAGCACCGAACTCACCGTGCCCACAAAAAGCACCGCAAACGTTACCGCCGCCATCGCGAGGGCGGCGAGCCAGACCGGAGACGAAACGAGCGTGCCGAGCACCACGAACACCGCTCCCGTGACGGCGAGCGCGATCTGCGCCTCGATACGCTGCCGCATCGGTCCGCTGAAATCCACGAGCAACAGCATCGCGAACGACCCGAAGGCGGCGAACGTGGCGACTTCTGCGTCGCCGATCACCCGGGCGCCGACGGCGAACAGCGTGGGCATGATGATCGCCGTGCGCGTCGCGCGGCGCAGCGCCGCGTACACCGGATCGCGGCGGCCGAGCCATCTCCAGAACCGCACGTCACCTCCCCCGTCTGCCTGCTACCAGCATCGTAGTTCGCTCGGCGCACGCTGGGGCTTCGACCTGAGGCGCCCTCCCCGCGGCGCAGTACGTGCTCGAGCTGGCCGTCTTACCGATGGTTATACCGATAACCATCGGTAAGTGAGGTCTCCTAACCCAGGTTGCCGACGATCTGAGCGAGCGCGAAGTCGAAACGCTCATGGCCGGTGCCGGAGGTGAGCTCGGGCGCATACCGCCGGGTCAGCGGAAACTCGTCGTCGGGCAGGGCCTCGAAGCGCCGGATCACCTCGTCGCGCTCCTCTCTGCCGACCAGCCACTCGTCGTCACCTTGGCTCGCGCGTCGGGTCTTCAGCGAGATCTCGAGCGTGTAGGCGCCGACGTACAGCGTGAGGGCGTCGATCGTCCACGCGGCGGTCTGTGCCGGGATGCCGCCGGCGAGCACGATCGCAAGCATCCCCTCGTTCACCCGCAGCACGTCGAGGTTTGTCACCACCATCGCCATCGCAGCACGCGAGACACCCGGGTATGCCAGATACTGATCGCGCAGCTGAGCGCAGACGTCGAAGATCTGCTCTCGCCAGGAGAGCGGATCGGGTTCGGGCAACGTCAGCTGTGCGCAGAGCCGCCCGATGATCAGCTCATCGATATCGGCTTTGTTCACCACGTGCGCATACAGCGAGGCGGGGCCGGTGTCGAGCAGGGCTGCCACGCTGCGCATCGTCAGCGCGTCGTAGCCCTGACCCGACACGATCTCGAGCGCGGCATCGGTGATGCGCTCGACGGTGATGGGCGCTTTGCGCGGCACGGGTTGCGCGGTGGTGAGAACGGAAGGGGCGTGCCGAGCGGCACGGCGCTGTTTCGGATCGGCGGACATGAGCCAATCGTACCTTGACACGAACATCGTTCCCAGCGTATAACTTAGTTCGTGAACATCGAACAGCGTTCGTCCCCTCGCCCCCGACGATCCCCCGCCACCCTGCGCGAGGCCTGGATCGCCCTCGCCGGGCTCTCCGCCATCTTTCTCTTCGAGATGCTCGACAACTCGATCTTGAACGTCGCCCTGCCGACCATCGGCCGCGACCTGCACGCCTCCACGGTCTCCTTGCAGTGGGTCACCGGCGCGTACGCCGTCGTCTTCGGCGGTCTGATGCTGGTGTTCGGCGCCATTGCCGACCGGTTCGGCCGCCGCCGCATCATGCTCATCGGCCTCGTGCTGCTCGGCCTCGCGAGCCTTGCGACCGCCTTCGTCACGACGGCCGAGCAACTCATTGTCGTTCGGGCTGTCATGGGCCTCGCGGCAGCGATGACCACACCGCTCTCGATGGCCCTCGCGTTTCGCCTGTTCGGCACCGAGAGCCTGCGCGTGCGTGCGATCACCCTGATCTCGACGGTCGGACTGGTCGGCCTCGCCATCGGGCCCACCGTCGGCGGCCTCGTGCTCGCCGTCGCGCCGTGGCAGGTACTGCTGCTGATCAACGTGCCGATCGCAGCGTTCGCGTTCATCGGCATCCGCTTCGGCGTCGCCACCGACGACCCCGCCGAGCTGCACCGCGACCCCGTGGATGTTCTGGGTGCCGTTCTGGGCACCGCGACCATCGTGCTCGCCCTCGTCGCGCCGACGCTCTTCGTCAACGACGGCGCAGCGTCGTGGGCGCCCTGGGCGGCGACCGCGGCAGCGGTGGTCTGCGCCGTCGCGTTCGTGTTGCGTGAGCGTTCTGCCGAGCATCCGCTTCTCGACCTCGCACTCGTCGCCCGGCCCCTCGTCTCGAGCGGCCTCGCCATCAAGGCCGCCGCCGGGCTCGCGACCGCCGGGCTCGGCTACCTCGTCACCCTGCAACTACAGCTCGACTGGGGGTGGCCGCCTGCGCTCGCCGCTCTCGGCATGCTGCCGCAGGTCGTCGTTCTGCTCGGTGCGGGCCCGTTCGTGAATCCCTTCGTGCAGCGCGTCGGCCTGAAGAAGGCGGCGTGGATGAGCGGGGCGACGGTCGTCGTCGGGCTCGGCGTCTACGCGGTGCTGAACAGCTACGGCTACGTCTACATTGCGATCTCGCTCGCACTGGTCGCTGCCGGGTTGCGTGTCGTCGGAGTCGTCGCCGCCATGAACGTGATCACCGGGCTGCCGAAGAATCGCACGTCGATCGGTGCCGCGCTCACCGACACCGCGACCGAGGTCTCCTCCGGCGTCGGCATCGCCGTGGCTGGAACCATCATCGCCGCGCTCTTCACCGGCAACATCGCCACCTCGAACTGGAGCAGCGAACAGACGGCGCAGTTCCAGTCGGCGGTCACTCTCTCGGCGCTGATACTCACCGTCGTATCGGCCGCGCTCGTGGGCTGGGCCATCGCACGCAGCCGGGGCACCGCAGACGAGGCCGCGGTCGACGATGAAAGCTCGGTCGAAGTCGAAGTCGCGGTCGAACTCGAGGGCGCGCCCGCCTCAGCGATACGCGTCGACGAACGCGGCGCCGATGTCGAGTAGCACAGCGGTTACGAGGAGCGCGGCAGATACGAGTAGCGCAGCCGTCACTGGTGCGAACGATGAAGCAGATCGCGGATGTGCCGCCGGCTCGGCAGGCTCAGCCGCGCCAAAATGTTGCCGACGTGAAAGTCGATCGTCTTCGTGCTGACGCCCAGCACCTGACCGATCTCGCGATTCGTGTGCCCGTCGGCCACCAGCGTCGCCACGCGGTGCTGGTGCGGGCTCAGCGCTGAAAGCGGATTCTGCGCCACCGACGCCCCGAGCCGCCTCAGCGACGTCGCCATGATGGAGTCGCAGCGCGCGACGAACACGCGGGCCCCGAGCCTGTCGAGCTCCTCGCGTGCCTCGCGGTAGAGGCCGAGTCCTTCTTCGGGAGTGTCGCCGCGCCGCGTGAGGGCGCTGCCTGCCACCAGGCGAATCCACGTGCGGCCGAGCGGGTCTTCGGCCGGCCCGACGAGTTCGATCGAGCGACGGATGGCGGCGATCGCCTCGACGTGCCGGCCGTCCCGATCCAGCAGCAGCCCGCGAAACGTGTGAAAGTACGGGTCGGAATCGACGTCGAGCGTGTCACCCCACTCCGCGAGAATGGCGTCGGAGAGCACCACGTCGTTCAGGTGCCAGGCGGCGAGAAGCCGCAGCGCCAACCACTCGTTGCGCTGAAAGTATCGGGTCACGGGTGTGCCCTCCGATCGCTCGGTGAGCCGCCCCAGCTCGAACCAGTCGTTCAGCCCGATGAGCACGATGAGCTGAATGTGCAACGCCAGCGGTTCGACGATGGTCGGGCTCGCGCCGACAGGCAGACCCTTCACCGCGTCCAGCGCGCCGAAGGCGGTAGACAGCTCGCCGCGCCCCGCCGGCACGAGGGCAGACGCGAGCAGGGCGGCTGGTGCGGCGGGGCCTGTGGGGGCGAGCTGGGCCAGCTCTGTCGCTCGCGCGGCGAAGACCTCCGCCTGGTTCCAGTCGCCGCGGCGAAGGCTGAGCAGCGCCAGCTCGGCGAAGGCGTTGGTCGCGGCATCCGTTCTCCCCTCGTGTGCCGTGGCCTCGGCCACGCGCAAGAGCGGCGCGATCTTCGCGGTGAGGGGGGAATCGGCAGGCATGGGTCTCCACGAAGAAACCGCTCTGCTGCAATTGCGCGCCAGGCGCTCTCATCGCGGCCGACGGCGGCAGTGCGATGGGCTGAGCCTCAATTCTTACCGAACGCTCAGCAGATCGCAAGAATCACCGTCGCGCGGCGCGTGCCCTCGCGAGCCAGAGAACGCGCCCGTCGGCACGATCATCCACGGTCAGCCGAGACGGCGAGTCGAACCGTCGGCGAAGTACTCGTCTACGAGCGTCTTCGGCGCCTTGGCCGCCCACGCCTCCGTGAGGATCTCGACGAGCCGGTCTCGATCGAGCTCGCCGAGTCTGCTCTGCTGCACCAGCACGGCGTTGTACCCGCTGAAGTGATCGATGGTGAAAAACGGCAGCCGGGCATCCTGAACCAGCGCCAGTTTGGCGTCTTCGTCGGCCACCGAGATGACGAGCAGGTCGGTGAACGGTTCACCATTCGACGGGTCGATGGCGGTCTTGCCGGGCGCCCGATAGATGACGAACCCCTTGCCCTTCGGCCCGCGCGGCACCTTGTACGTCGGCCGATCGCCCCACGAGGTGCCGAGCTCGACCTCGGGCAGCCCGTCGCAGATCAGCGCGATGTCAGCCGGCGTTGCCTTCATGACGCGAGCGTAACACCCGGCTGTCGGCAGCGGCATGAGCTTCTGGTGCCCCTAGCGGAATGAATGGCTGTTCCGTGAAGAGATCGAGCACGGCCTCGACCTTGTCGAGCAGATCTGACGACAGCCTGTTCAGCACGAGCACGCTACTACACGCCCGCGGCGGCGATCACGAAATCTGTGGCGAAGCCGGCGAACAGCCCGATCAGAAGCCCGACATACAAATGCGCCGGTTTTCCGAATCTGAGGGCAACCCCGACAAGTTGCAGGATCACGTAAATGATCGACCCTGCGGCCAACGCCAAGAACGCTGTCGAGACGAAATCGTTGATGAAAACCTGGCCGAGAATTGTACCGACAAATGTCGGACCGCCAGCAATCACGCCGAGGATGAAGAGCTGCAACCACGACGGTCGGCGTGAATCACCGGCCAGCGGTGCGGTGATGCCGAATCCTTCCGTCGCATTATGGAGCCCGAAGCCGACAACGAGAACGAGAGCCAAGTTGATCTGTCCACTCGCCGCAGACTGACCGATAGCCAGGCCCTCGGAAAAGTTGTGCAGTCCAATCCCCACAGCAATCAGAAACGCCAAACGGCTCGCCGGTTCGCGCAACCGGAGCGGGCCAGAGAGCTGAAAACCAGCAACATCTGTACGGTTGCTCGCTGACGAGCGGTCGGTAGATGCCGAGGTGCCGACCGCCGAGTCTTGATCGTGGGCGCGGCGCGTCATCCACTGGTCGTACGAGACCAGGCCGAGCAGGCCTACCGCCAACGAGCCGAAGAAGATGATCGCGAGTGCACCAAACGGGCCCCAACCACTCCCCGTTGTGGCCTCCGTGAGGGCTAACTCGAGCGGATCAACAGCATGGGTGAGAACGTCCCACAGCAAGAAAAGAAGGATCCCGACGGTAACCGCGTTCAAGGTCGCCCGCAGACTAGTGGACTTGTTCCTCAACCGCCCAATGGGCAAACCAATGAATATCGTCGCCCCCGCAAGCACCCCCAACACAACGATGCCCACCGAACTCATTAGGTAAGGCTATCCTACGGCCGACACGTCCGAGTCACCCCGAGAACCTCGCGTCGATCCGAGGCGACGTGGGTGAGAAATCTCACGATGTCACAGCGGGCGCGCGGCGTAAGCAGCCGACATTCGAGGTTGAGAAGACGATTCAACTCGCTCAGAGCTCGATGTGTCTCGGTCGTGGAGAAGTGGGACGTAGAGTCCAATCTGAACGAACCGCTGAGGGATCAGGGTTCTCGTGACGAACGTTGAGTGCCCCTGGAGGGACTCGAACCCCCAACCTAATCCTTAGGACGGACTTGCTCTTCCATTGAGCTACAGAGGCTGACCGCACGAGTTTAGCAAGAGCGGCCACTTGTGCGTACGAGCCTGCACGAGCATCCACTCGCCGGCCGCGGCCACGCAGCACCCCGCGCCTCACCGCACACCGTGCACCATGCACGCCGCACACCGCGCGCACGCAGCACGCGACGCACACCTCGCGCACAGCCCGCGGCCAGCTTCACGCAACGCCGCCACCCCAACCGGGTGACACGCGGGCCGGATGTTAGACATGGCACAGTCATGACGAGACCATCCAGTACCCAGCGCGGCCTTTTTTCCCGACTCCGGATGATCGGGGTCGGCTTCTTGGCGACCGCGCTTGTCGTGACGACCGCCGTGGTCGCGGCACCGGCGGCCTCTGCCGACGACTATCCGAGCTGGGCCGATGTTCAAGCCGCGCAGGCGAACGAGTCGGCGAAGCAAGACGAGATCACGAAGATCAACAACATCATCAGCGACCTGCAGGCGAAGGTCGTCGCGGCCCAACAGCTCGTCGCCCAGCGCACGGACGAAGACGACAAGGCCGAAGCCGCCCTCGCAGCGGGCCAGAGCAAGGCCGACTCACTCGCGGCAAGCGCCGCCAGCTGGAAGAGCAAGGCCGACGCCTCGAGCCGACAGGCCGCCCTGATTGCGGCGCAGCTCGCGCGTTCGGGCGGCGGAAACAACATCACCAGCCTGCTGCTCGGCGGCAGTTCGCAGCAGCAGAGCGACCTGCTCTCGCAGCTCAGCTCCATGGGCAAACTGACGCAGACCGTCACCGACATCTACAACCAGGCCAAGCAAGACAGCAACGAGGCCGCTTCGGTCAGCCAGCAGGCGCAGGTGGCGAAGGATGCCCTTGCCGGCCTTGCAGCAGCGGCCCAGGCCGCACTGCAGGCCGCCGCCAAGGCTCAGCAAGACATGATCGCCGCCCTGCAAGAGCAGACGGCGCACCAAGATGAGCTGAACGCGCAGCTCGCCTCGCTGCAGCAGAACCTGGCGACCACCCAAGCGCAGTACCAGGCGGGGGTCGCGGCGCGAGCTGCTGCCGCGGCGGCCGCTGCCGCAGCAGCCGCCGCCGCGGCAGCAGCCGCCCGGGGCAGCGGAGGTGCCGTCGTCGTCGGAAACGTCGGTTCTGACGCTCAAGCGCTGGCGCAGGAGCTCATGGGCGACGTCGCCGACGGCACGTTCCACGGCTCGACGCCCGACCACATCTTCGAGATCGCCTGGATCGCCCAGGGCAAAGAGGTGCAGAACTGCGGCATCGACGTCACCATTCTGCAGGCCCTCGTCACGGCCGTGCGCGCGTTCGGCAGCGCCGGCGTGAGTGACATCAACCGCCGCTGCACGGGTCAGATCGAGGGCGCCGGCATCTACTCCAACCACTACCGCAACGGCGGCGGCCACGCGGTCGACTTCACCTCAGTGGGCGGAATGCGCCTCGACGGCGCGAACAACGCCTCCATCGCGCTCATCAAGACGCTCGACCCGATGATGCCCTACGGATCGGGCCTCGGCCAGAGCGAGTGCCGCGCGGCCGCGGGAACCTCGGTGAGCACGCAGAACTTCTCGGGCTTCTCCGACACCTGCGACCACCTGCACGTCGACGACTTCTAGCCCCTCTCTCCCGCCGACCGGCATTCCGCGGTAGTTCGGCACTACCGCGTTAGTACGGCACTTGCGCGGTAGTTCGGCGCTCCCGCGGTAGTTCGGCGCTCCCGCGGTAGTTCGAACCACCGCAGAAGCGCCAAAAGGGCGCGCGTCTCGCCCTAGCTGCCCACGCCCATGTTTCGGGCGCGCAAACTTTTGTTCGCGAAACGCCGGTGTGTTGCTACTGTTATTTCTGTTGTTGGTGTTATAGGTGTGACTCACGTTGTGTGTGTGACTCCTGTTACGAGAGTTAACAGTCAGAGGTAGTGCATGCAGTCCACGATCCCCCGCGAGCCCCGTGTGAGCAGGCGCTGGCGAGCCCTCGTGGTCACCGCCACCATCGTCGCGGTCGCGCTGACCGCCGCCATCACGCCGGGCAGCCCGGTCTACGCCACGAACTACCCGAGCTGGAACGACGTCGTCGCAGCCCGCGGAAACGCGGCGGCAACCGCCACCGAGATGTCGCAGCTGCAGTCCCTCATCGCGGGCCTGCAGCAGCAGGTCGACGCCGCGCAAGCAGCCGCAGACAAGGCCTGGGCCGATAACCAGGCGGCTCAGGATGCCCTGAACGCCGGCAAGCGCAAGGCCGACCAATTGCGGCAGCAGGCTACCGCAGCGAAAGCGCAGGCCGACGCCTCCCGCAAGCAGGCCACGGCCCTCACCGCCCAGTTCGCGCGTTCGGCCGGAGGCGGTGACCTCTCGATGCAGCTGCTCGTCGGCGGCGACAAGAGCTCAGACCTGCTCTACCAGCTCGGCGCCATGAGCAAGCTCAGCGAGACCTCGTCGAAGATCTTCGCGCAGGCGACGAAAGACGCCAACGACGCCACCTCGCTCAGCGCTCAGGCCGACACGGCCGAAGCCGCTCTCTCTGCGCTGGCCGATGCCGCACAGGCCGCTCTGAACGACGCCGTCGGCGCCCAGCAGACCCTGAAGTCTGCGCTGCTCGAGCAAGACAGCCACCAGGCCGAACTCACCGTTCAGCTTGCCGCGCTCACTGACACCGCAATGAAGACCGAAGCCGACTACAACGCCGGCGTCGAAGCCGCTCGTGAGGCACAGGTCGCGGCCGAACAGGCCGCAGCAGCCGCACAAGCCGCCGCCGACGCTGCCGCTGCGGCACAGGCCGCTGCGAACCCGGCACCGAGCCAGAGTTCGTCGGGCGGCTCAGACAACTCGGGCAATTCGGGCGGCTCCAGCGATTCATCCGACAACTCCGGCTCGAGTTCGAGCGGCGACAGCGGTTCGGGCAGCAGCGACTCCGGTAGCGGTTCATCGGGCGCGGTCAACGACGCCCCCACCCAGCAGTTCGACGGCGAGGCCGTGGTCGCCTACGCCGAACAGTACGTCGGAGTCGTTCCCTACAGCGCGGGCGCCTCACCCAGCGCCGGCTTCGGCTGCGACGGACTCACCCAGTGGGTCTACGGCCACTTCGGAATCGCCCTGCCCCGCCTCGTCAGCCGCCAGACCGCCATGGGAATCCAGGTGTCCTCGTCTGAGGTTCGCGCCGGAGACCTCGTGGTGTGGCCGAACCAGCACATCGGCATCTACGACGGAAACGGCGGAGTCATCCACTCCCCCGACTGGGGCCGCTACGTCACCCACAACCCGGGCCTCTGGGGCAGCTACATCTTCATTCGCATCGTCTAGCGGGCCCGGCCGAGCGGCGCCCGCGGCACGCCCGTGCGAGCCGCGGGCATCCGTCACCGGCCGAACGCTCAGGCAGGCGAACCTGCGCGAGGCGAACGGATGCTCAGGCCGCCGCCTGCAGGTAGTTCTCCCACTCGGGCTGAGCCCGTTCCACACCGCGAACGAACCAGCCTGCGTGGTGCGGCATGCGCGGCGGATTCTTCAGCTTCCAGCCCATCTCGGCGGGAGTCTTGTCGCTCTTGACGTTGTTGCACTTGAGGCAGCACGCCACCAGGTTCTCCCAGGTGTCTTTGCCGCCGCGCGACCGAGGCTGCACGTGGTCGACCGTCGTGGCGTTCGCCCCGCAGTAGACGCAGCGCTGGTTGTCGCGGCGCAGCACTCCCCTGCGGCTCACCGGCACTTGCCGCGACGAGGGGATCTTCACGTAGCGCGTGAGCAGGATGACCGACGGCCGGTCGTAGGCGCCAGACGTCGCCCACACCGGATCATCGTCGTCGGCCTCGACGATCTTCGCCTTGTCGTTCATGACGAGCACCAGTGCTCGACGATATGAGACAACACCCAGCGGTTCGTATCCCGCGTTCAGCACCAGCGTTCGCATCTTTTTCCTTTCGCAATGCCTGGTCGGCTACCAAGTATTCGATGTGCGGTGACAGTCGTCGGGTGCTGCAGAATTGGCGAGCATGGGCCGCGGATGCACAAAAAAAGGCGTTGTCACAATGACAACGCCTTCACGCACGCACAAAGGTGCGAACGGTGTGTATCCGATGCGAATGCATGCCGGTGAGTATTCGCGCGCGAAGCAGGCGCTCACCCCTGGTGGGGATGCTGCCTGGCTCGATCACAAGCTCTCCTTGGGCACTTCGATGAATATCAGGGCATCAGGCTAACAAACAAAGTTGCGTGCGCATATTTTCCGGGCGGGAGTTTCGGCAAGCTGTAACCGATTGTTCACAAAGGGCCCTGCCCGGGCATCCGGTCGCCGCGCACTGAGTGCCGCGCCGACCTCACTGCTCGGGCAGCAGTGAAGCGCCCCGCGCGCTGATGAAGTCGATGTGCAGATGCGAACACGAGTCGTTGAACTCGGAGAGGTTCACGAAGCCCGAACCGGATGACCGGCATTCGCTCTGGCCCACATTGGAGTTGGGCGGCACCAGCGGGTCGAGTATTCGCAACAGCTTCATGGAGTCGGAGTCGCCGCCGGTCAGGCTGTGCCCGTTCAGAATGTAGAAGTCGACCGCGTGCCCGCCGCCGTTGCGGTTGTGCGGAGAGATGGATCCGGCACCCTCGAGCTGCCCCGTGCACGCCCTGTTGATGTCACTCACTCCGACCTTGCTGAAGTTGTCGAGCGCCACCTTGATGGTCTGCAGAATGCGGTAATCAACGCCGCAGTTCGGCACGACCTGGCCTTGCGCGAGGTAGTTGATCTCTTTGATGTGGTCGGGCCTCGAGCCGACGAGCTGGCCTGTGCCCACCGCCGCCATGATCTGCTGCGCCAGCGCCTGAACCTCGGGCGAGACGGTCGACGGGTACGTCGAAGCAGTGACGGCGCTGCTCGAAGACAGCTTGAGCAGAGCGGCCTGTGCAGCTGCAGCCGCGGCAGCTGCGGCCGCTGCCTTCTGGGCGGCGAGCTCAGCCTCGGTTGTCGCATCGTAAGCGTCGCGACTCACTTGCGGCGCGGACTGAAGCTCATCGCTCGTCACCGACTGCGCGCCGCCGATCGCCTCCTGCATCGACGGATCGAACGCCCCGCTCGTGCTGAACGCGTAGGCCGGAATCGCCATCGTGGCGATGAGCCCCACGGCGGCGGTCATGACGAGCACCTGGGCCAGGCGCCTCGACGGAGCTTTCACGCGTCACCGTCGAGAGGGCGATGGCCGTTAGGGCATTGACCGAAGGGGGAAGGAGGAGAACTGATCAAGCACTCAGTTTCTCATCAACACGCCCATATGCCTAGTCGTAGGTTCGGCTCCGCAGTAAACGCACGGAACGTCAGATGCCCAGCCTTACAAAGTAGTAGCTGCCCCACACTGGGTCGTATTCGACGTATCGGCCCCAGTCGGGCGAATGAATCATCATCTGGCGACCCGTCGTCGGATCGGGGCCCGCGTAGATGCCGACGTGCCCGATCGGGTAGATCATGAGATCGCCCGGTTGCGCGTCTTCGGGAGCGATTCGAGTACCCAAGGCCGCCTGTCTGCTCACGGTGCGCGGCAGTGAGATGCCGAACTGTCCGAATACATATTGCGTGAGTCCATCGCACCCGAAACTCGTGTCGGGGCTGGCGCCCGCACCGTACGGCACCTTGCCGACGAATTGCATCGCATAGTCGACGACGGCCTGACCGCTGTACGGGCCCGAAGGCGGGTCGACGGCAACGGGGGTGCTCGCACCAGTCGTGGCGGCGCTCGCGACCGTCGCTACCCGAAGCGCTGCGGCCTGCGCAGCAGCCGCTGCTGCCGCGGCCGCTGCTTCGGCGGCCGCCTTGGCCTTGGCGGCGGCGAGCTCTTCTCTTGTAGGGGCGAGGTAGTCATCGCGGCTGACGGGCGCTGCGGCGGCATTCGCACCGATCTGCAGCGACTGCTGACCGGTGGCGAGTGCACGACCGGAGCTGCCGGGGTCGAATGCGCCTGCCGTCGAGAAGGCGAACGCCGGCAACGCCATGGTTGCAACGAGCGCCCCTACGGCTGCGACGACAATGGCGCTGACGACTCCGCGACGGGCGAGACGGGGTGGTGTAAGCAAAACGTCTTCTTTCGTGTGCCGAAGAAAGGCACATCAATAGAATACGCGAGCTTTCATCATTTGTCACATTCGCGTAACGGCGCCGCCCATCCCGGCGGCTCGAATCAACCTCGGCGGGTTATGAGTTCGGGTAGTACCGCACGAAGTAGTAGCTGCCCCACACCGGGTCGAACTCGACCATGCGACCCCAGTCGGGCGCCGTGACGGCCATGCCGTTGCCGGCGTAGATCTCGGTGTGACCGATGGGGTAGATCATCACGTCTCCAGGCTGGGCCTCGGAAGCGGGGATGCGTACACCCATGGCGGCCTGGTTGCTGACGGTGCGCGGCAGGTTGATGCCGAAGTGCTTCATCACGTACTGCACGAGGCCGTCGCAGCTGAAGCTGGTGTCGGGGCTGTTGCCGTTGCCGTAAGGCACGACGCCGACGAACTGCTTGGCGTACGCAACCACGGCATTGCCGTCGTAGGGCTGAACCGGAGCGTTATCGACGACGGCCGCCGAGGCCCCGCTGGAGGCAGCAGACACGACGGCGGTGACCTTCAGCGCTGCAGCCTGGGCGGCGGCCGCTGCCGCGGCAGCCGCGGCGGCTTGCTGCTGTGCAGCCAGCTCGTCTTTGGTGGGCGCCTGGTAGTTGTCGCGGCCCACGGTCGCGTTGGCGGCAGAGGCGTCGACCTCGAGCGTCTGCTGGCCCGTGAGGATCGACTGCGTCGAGGTGCTGGGGTCGAACGCGCCGTTGGTGGAGAAGGCGTAGGCGGGAATCGCCATAGTGGCCACGAGCGCGGCGGCGGCGGTCATGACGACCGTGCTGATGATGCCGCGCTTGGTCGGGCGCTTGAATCGCGGTTTGGTCGCGACCGGCGGCACCGTTGCTACCCGCTTCGCGGCTGTTAGCGGCTTCGCGGCGGAGGCCACAGCGGTCGGGGCGACGGCGACGGGAGCGGCCTTCTTCAGCTCGACAGCGGAGCTGGTCACTGCGACGGATGCAGACTCAGCGGCGACGCTGGCCGCAATCGCTGCCGGGCCCGTCTCGATCGCGGCATTGGTCGCTACAGCAGCAGTGCTGGGCGCCTGCGCTTCGCTTCGGTCCTGAGCCTCGCGAAGCGATCGCCGGGTCGGGTGTACCGGGGTGGTGGCACTGTCTGGGGTTTTCGGGTTGGGCTGCGACTCGGGTGAGTCGGGCGTTTCGCTCGAAAAGGGCAAAATGTATTCCTCCGGCACGGTGTGCGGCAACGAAATCGTGCCACCCCGAACGGCGGGTCGCACTGGGTAAGGATGCGGGCCGGTCAGGTTTGTCAGTGTCTTGATATTGCTTCGTAGAGGCGATTTCCCGCCTCTCGGACTTGTTAGAGAATACGGGAGGCATCGTGGTTTGTCACCCTGAAACACCCTTTTGCAACAAATTGGTAACGGAGATTGTCGCGCTTTTTAACAATTGGTTGTGGTCTGCGAAGCATCCGCCCACTAAATGTGGGGTCACACGCCCCCCGAATAGGGGTATCGCTGCGAAGGGTGGTCTATATGCCGACGAAGATGTGCGAAGCGACCTCGTTGGGCAGCTCGAGGCCCTGCGTGAAGCCCTCGACCTCGACGAGAACGTAGGAACCAGCCGACGAGAAGGCGGCACTGTTGCCGGGCACGACGCCCGACTGCTTCAGCTGAAGCAGCAGCTCGGGATCGACCTGCGCGGGCTCGCCCAGCCGGCGGATGATCTTGGTCTGCGGCCCGACGGCGCCGTGCACCAGCGTCACGATGTTCACAACGCCGCGAGTGAAGGGAATCGCCTCGGTGTCGCCTAGTTCCTCGAGCCCCGGAATCGGGTTGCCGTAAGGAGACTCGGTGGGGTGGTCGAGCATGTCGAGAATGCGACGCTCGACCTGCTCGCTCATCACATGCTCCCAGCGGCATGCTTCTTCGTGCACGTACTCCCAGTCCAGACCGATCACGTCGCTCAAGAGACGTTCGGCCAGCCGATGCTTGCGCATCACGTGAACGGCCTTACGACGACCCGGCACGGTGAGTTCGAGATGACGGTCGGTCGAGACCACGACGAGACCGTCGCGTTCCATACGACCGACGGTCTGCGACACGGTGGGGCCCGAGTGACCGAGGCGCTCTGAGATGCGGGCGCGCAGGGGTGTGATGTTCTCCTCTTCGAGCTCCAGAATCGTTCGGAGGTACATCTCGGTGGTGTCGATCAAATCCGCCAACGGCCGCTCCCTGCTTTGTTGCGCACGTAGTTGACAAGCCTAGTGTTCCGCATGGTTGCTACGGCACTTCGCAGTATGACACTCCCGAGAAGCGGGTAGGGAGGCTTCGGTACACTTGCAGTCATGCCCGCTCTGCAGATTCCCAGTACCCTTTTGCCCGCCGACGGTCGCTTCGGTTGCGGCCCCTCGAAGATCCGCGCCGAACAGCTCACCGACCTCACGGTTCGCGGAGCATCCATTCTCGGCACCTCGCACCGCCAGGCGCCCGTGAAGAACCTCGTCGGCGAGCTCCGCGAGGGCCTCTCGCAGCTGTTCCGGCTGCCCGACGGGTACGAAGTCGTGCTCGGCAACGGCGGATCGACCGCCTTCTGGGATGCCGCCGCCTTCGGTCTCATCGAGAACCGCAGTGAGAACCTCACCTTCGGCGAATTCGGCTCGAAGTTCGCTGCCGCCGCAGCTGCTCCTTTTCTTACCGCGCCGCACGTCATCTCCGCACCGGGCGGATCGCGCAGCGAGGTCGAGGTTCTCGAAGGCGTCGACGTTTACGCGTGGCCGCACAACGAGACGAGCACTGGCGTCATGGCACCCGTGAAGCGCGTGCACGCAGACCCGGATGCTCTGACCGTCATCGACGCGACGAGTGCCGCCGGCGGAATCGACGTCGACATCGCCGAGACCGACGTCTACTACTTCGCGCCGCAGAAGAACTTCGCCTCTGACGGCGGCCTCTATATCGGTCTCTTCTCCCCCGCCGCCATCGAGCGCGTCGAGCGCATCGCCGCGTCGGAACGCTACATTCCCGAGTTCCTCAGCCTGAAGAACGCCATCGACAACTCGCGACTGAACCAGACGCTCAACACCCCGGCCATCGCGACACTGCTGCTCATGTCGAGCCAGACCCAGTGGATCAATTCCGAAGGCGGCCTCGCCTGGGCATCCGCTCGCACCGCCGAGTCGTCGAACGCTCTCTACGCGTGGGCCGAGGCCACGAGCTACACGACCCCCTTCGTGACCAACCCCGATCACCGCTCGCAGGTCGTCGTGACCATCGACTTCGACGACTCGATCGACGCGGCGGCGGTCGCGAAGGTGCTGCGCGCGAACGGCATCGTCGATACCGAGCCGTACCGCAAGCTCGGACGCAACCAGCTGCGCATCGCGACCTTCGTCGCGATCGACCCCGCGGATGTTCGCGCCCTCATCTCCTCGATCGAATACGTCGTGGAGCACCTCTCCTCCTGACCCCTCCCTCTCCTCTCCCCCACCTGCGCAATCGAGTTTGCGAAAAGTGCCCCAAAATCTGAGATTTGGGGCACTTTTCGCAAACTCGACGCCGTGGAGGGAGGAAGGGGGAGGGGGGGCAGGTCAGTAGGTGCGGTCTACCTCGGCGTCGGGGTCTTCTTCGAGGGTGTCGTCGAAGTCGGGGTGTACGGCTAGGGATTCCTCGCTGAGGCCGACGGCGTCGTCGAGCTTTTCGATCAGGCGCTGGCTGTCGAGTTCGCCCTCGTCGAGGCCGTCGATGTCGAGGCCCTCTTCGGCGATGGTGTCGATGTCGATTCCGTCACGGTCGCGGCGCAGCGCTAACGCTGCGACGACTTCCGGGGCGACGTCGTCGCCTTCGTCATCTTCGTCTTCGTCGTCATCCGAGTCGTCGTCGTCATCATCATCATCCGAGTCGTCGTCATCGTCGCCGTCGGAGTCGTCCGCATGCGCGTCGTCGGATTCGTCGTCATCATCGTCGTCATCATCGTCGGCGTCGTCGTCCACGTCGTCATCCACGTCGTCGTCGGCGAACTCGTTCTCGGAGTCGTCGATGAGCGACTCCGGCGTCACCCGGTCGGCCCACGGCACCCACGCCGGCGAGAGGATCGAACCATCGCCCGGAAGCAGTTCGACCTCGAGCACGTTCGGCTCGCCGCCTTCGCCGTCGCCATCGCCGTCGGCACCCGTGCGCGAAAGGGTCGCGGTCCAGTGCCAGTCGGGATACCCAGCAAGCTTCGACTCGAACAGCAGGCTGAGCACGTGCTCGCCCTCGACGATGTGCCCGATCAGCTCGCCGATCGACGAGGCGGGGGTCACCTCGGCGAGCGCCGAGCGAGCCTGATCCACGGCGGCGAGCAGCACGGGGTCGGCCTCGTAGACCACCTCGGCGATCGAACCGTCGGGTTCGACGACTTCGGCGACCTCGTACTCCGTGTCGCCTTCGGGCACGACCGAATCCGCGTCGGGCTCGGTCGAATCCGCGTCGGGCTCGGTCGAATCCGCGTCGGGCTGGGTCGAATCCGCGTCGGCCGCGGTCGAATCCGTCTCGGGCGAGTACGCGTCTGATTCGGGCGCGGTCGCGTCGACGTCAGCAGCGGGAGACTCCGCGTCGCGACCGGTCGAATCCGTCTCGGGCTGCGAACTCGGCTCGGTCGCCACCTCCACGAACTCCGCGTCAAGGGTCACCGCCTCGACAGCGAGAACCTCTTCGACCACCTCGGCCCGTGGCTCGGCGACGCGCTCAGCCTGCAACTCAGCCTCGGGCTCGACACTCGGCTCAGCTGCGGGCCCGACACTCGCCTCAGCAGACCCGTCTTCAAAAACTCCAGCGTCTGACAAACCCTTACGCATCCAGTTCGTCGGCGACCTTGCGAAGCAGCGCAGCGATCTTTCTACTGTGCGACGCCTCGGGGTACCGACCGCGCTTGAGGTTCGTGCCGATGCCGTCGAGCACCTTCACCAGGTCTTCGATGATGATCGCCATGTCGTCGGCAGGCTTGCGGCTCAGCTTGACCATGCTGGGCGGCGCCTCGAGTACACGCACCGAAAGGGCCTGCACGCCGCGCTTGCCGTCGGCGATGCCGAACTCCAGTTTGGTTCCCGCCTTGACGGTAGCCCCAGCGGGCAGGGCTGACGCGTGCAGAAAGACCTCCTGGCCGTCATCGGAACTGATGAAGCCGAAGCCTTTCTCGTCGTCGTAGAACTTGACCTTGCCGGTTGGCATTTGTGAATCTCCTCAAGTGATTTGCCGAAAAAGAGCGCTTCGGCCACAGGTAAGCCTATTCGCTCACCGCACTGGCCGTATTGTTGGAGTCGTGACCAATGCAAATAAACCCGTGATACACCGGGCGGAGCGATCGCTCACGTTCATGATCGCGAGCATCATCGGGCTGTCGATCCTGTGCATGATCGCCGCGTTCGTCTCTCAGCTCGCCCACTTCACTCTGCTGCCCGTGATTCTGATCTTTCCGCTCATCGGCCTGCCGATCGGAGTCTTGCTCATCGTCGTTCTCGTCGTCATGTACGCCATCCGTCGATCCCGCGAGGCTCGTAACGACGGATGAGCGACACGCTCGCACTGGCCGGCCGGTTGCAGCTCGAGAGCGATGATGCTCTCGTCTGGCTGCTAACAGCGCGCCATCTGGCCCGGCGAGACCTGCGTGACTTCTTCGATCTTGCCGATGCTCTGCTGACGCCCGATTCGATTCAGGATGCCCTGTCGAAACTCGACCGTCCCACCCTCGCCGCACTTGCCGCCGGTGACACTCCCGTATCGACCGCCTCGAGTGCGCTGACCGGGGCCGTCGCCCTCATGCTCGCCCACGATGTCGAGGCACAGGTCACTCCCTACGATTCCGTGGTCGCCGTGCTGGATTCGTGGCCGAACCTCGGCCTGCCGAGCGTGGCAGAGCTTTCGAGCGTCACAGCACCAGAGGTGCCTGCGCCCTCGTCGACCGAGCAGCGTGCCGTCGTCGATCGGGTGAGCGCCGAACGCGCCCTTGCTACCACCGTCGCCGTCACCGAGCTCGTGATCGCACTGGAGACGACTCCCGCCCGCGAACTCGCGAAAGGCGGTGTGGCAGTTCCCGACGCCAAGCGGCTGTCGGCAGCCACCGGGCTCGCGGCCGACGATGTGAATGCGATCATCCGTCTCGCCCGGCTCGCCGGTCTGGCGCAGCGCGACGGGCTGAGCTGGCACGCCACCGCGCACGCTCGGCGCTGGGTGATGCTGCCGCTCGCCGAGCGGTGGGGGCAACTGGCCGCGGCCTGGCTGCAGGCGCTGCCGACCGAGATCGCAGGCGTGCTGCGCGGTATGAACGACTCCTACTGGGCGCAGAACGTCGTGGACTACCTCCGCTGGCTGTACCCAGCCGGTGGCGAGGCGCTGCTCTCTGAGACGAACCACCTGCTCGACGACGCCGACCGCCTCGGCATCACCGGCGCCGACACGACGACAGCCATGAATCGCACCAGCGCCGCCGGCAACGCGCTGCTCGTCGACGGTGAAGCCGCCGCAGTGCAGACCATGCGGCACGAACTGCCGCCCGAGGTCAGCACGGTTTATCTCCAGCACGACCTCACCGTGGTCGCGCCCGGCCCGCTGCGCCCCGATCTCGACGCCACCCTGCGCGCCATGACGCAGATCGAGAGCCACCAGGTCGCCTCGTCGTACCGCTTCTCGTCAGGCTCGATCGCGAAGGCGCTCGGTGCGGGGTACTCGGCTGAGAGCATCCGCGCCTTTCTCGCAGAGATCTCGGTCACGGGCATTCCACAGCCGCTCGAGTACCTCATCGCGGAATCGAGCGCGCGCTACGGTCTGCTTCGGGCCGGGCGCATCGTGGCCGAGTCGGGTGAGCAGGCGGGCAGCTACGTTCGCTCTGACGACCGCTCGCTGCTGCACACCGTGGCCGTCGATCAGAGTCTCAGTTCGCTCGGGCTGGTGTTCGTGAATCCGCTTCGACTGGTGAGCCGGTTCGAGCTCGAGACGGTGTACTGGATGCTCGTAGATGCCCGCTACCCCGTGATCGCCGAGGCCGAATCCGGGCATCCGACCACCCTCACCCGGTCGCAGCCGGCACCTCCGGCACCCGCGCAGCCCACCCACACCGTCGCGGAACTCGTCAATCGTCTGCGCGGCAGCGGAGTGCAGGGCAACGCCGACACCGAAGAGGCGTGGCTCGTGCGTCAACTCGACGCCGCCGTGAAGAACAAGTCGACCGTTCTCGTCACCGTCACGATGCCCAACGGCACCGAGGTCGTCTTTCCGATGGTGCCCACCAGCGTCGCGAGCGGCCGCATGCGCGGAACCGACCAGAAGGCCGGCGTGGAACGCACCCTGCCCCTGGCCAGCATCACGCAGGTGGCGGCCGCCAGCTCGGTCTCGTAGATCGGCCGCGCACATCGGGCCGACGGGCCGAGCACACCGAAGCGCCCGGTAAACTTGACAGTTATGCCCGATGGCCCCCTGATCGTTCAAAGCGACCGCACTGTTCTGCTCGAAGTGGCGCACCCCGACGCCGACAACGCCCGGCACGAACTCGCGGTGTTCGCCGAACTCGAGCGGGCGCCTGAGCACATCCACACCTATCGCATCACCCGACTCGGGTTGTGGAACGCCCGCGCAGCCGGCCACACCTCCGACGAGATACTCGGCACGCTCGAACGGTACTCGAAGTTCGCCATTCCGCAGTCGGTGACTATCGACATCGCTGAAACGGTCGCGCGCTACGGCCGACTCGTCATCGAACGCCGGCCCGACGGCGTGCTGACCCTGCGCGCCACCGATACCGCGGTTCTCACCGAGATCGTCAAGGGCAAGCGCATCGCTCCCCTGCTGCCGTCGAAACTGGATGCCGACACCTACGTCATCGAACCGTGGGCACGAGGGCAGCTGAAGCAAGAACTGGTGAAGCTGGGCTGGCCGGCCGAAGACCACGCGGGCTACACGCCCGGCACCCCGCACGAGATCACGCTGTTCGAAGACGGCTGGGCACTGCGCGACTATCAGCAGAAGGCCATCGACAACTTCTTCGAGCGCGGTTCGGGCGTGGTCGTGCTGCCGTGCGGCGCGGGCAAGACGCTGGTCGGTGCGGGAGCAATGGCCACCGCGAAGACCAACACGCTCATCCTGGTCACGAACACCGTCTCTGCCCGGCAATGGCGCAGCGAACTGCTCAAGCGCACCTCACTCACCGAAGAGGAGATCGGCGAATACTCCGGCCAGGTCAAAGAGGTCAAGCCGGTCACCATCGCGACGTATCAGATTCTCACCGCCAAGCGCGGCGGCGCCTACGCCCACCTCGAATTGCTCGATGCGCTCGACTGGGGCCTGGTGATCTATGACGAAGTGCACCTGCTGCCGGCACCGGTATTCAAGTTGACCGCCGAACTGCAGGCTCGCCGCCGCCTCGGCCTCACCGCGACGCTCGTCCGCGAAGACGGGCGCGAGGGCGACGTGTTCAGTTTGATCGGCCCGAAGCGCTTCGACGCACCGTGGAAAGAGATCGAGGCGCAGGGCTTCATCTCCCCCGCCGAGTGCTTCGAGGTGCGCATCGACCTGCCCTACAACGAGCGTCTGGTCTACGCCGCGGCCAGCGACGACGAACGCTACCGGCTCGCCGCCACCGCGCCCGCGAAGCTCGAGGTCGTGAAAGAACTCATCGCCAAGCACGCGGGCGAACGCATCCTGGTCATCGGGCAGTACCTCGACCAACTGGATGCCCTGGCCGCCGAATTGCGAGTGCCCGAGCTCACCGGCTCGACTCCCATCGCGGAACGGGAGCGGCTGTATCAGGCGTTCCGTGACGGCGACGAGCCCATTCTCGTGGTGAGCAAGGTCGCGAATTTCTCGGTCGATCTGCCCGAGGCGACGGTCGCCATTCAGGTGTCGGGCTCGTTCGGGTCTCGCCAAGAAGAGGCTCAGCGGCTCGGGCGGCTGTTGCGCCCGAAGGAATCCGGTCTCTCCGCCAACTTCTACACCCTCGTGGCGCGCGACACCGTCGATCAGGATTTCGCCCAGAACCGGCAGCGCTTTCTCGCCGAGCAGGGGTACAGCTACACCATTCTCGACGCCGAGCACGTCGCCGCCTGACGCTCGACCGGCTCACAGGCAGCACCCAGCGAACCCGCAGATAATGGTGTCATGACCGGACCTCGCATTCTCATCGTCGACGACGAGCCCAACATCCGCGACCTGCTCACCACCAGCCTGCGTTTCGCCGGCTTTGCTGTGCGCGCCGTGAGCAACGGGGCACAGACCATCTCTGCCGTGCTCGAAGAAGAGCCCGATCTCATCATTCTCGACGTGATGCTGCCCGACATGAACGGCTTCGGCGTCACCAAGCGGCTGCGCGCCGCGGGCTACACCGCCCCGATTCTCTTTCTCACGGCGAAAGACGACACCGAAGACAAGATCACCGGCCTCACGGTGGGCGGGGACGACTACGTCACCAAGCCGTTCAGCCTCGACGAGATCGTCGCCCGCATCAAGGCCATTCTGCGCCGCACCATGCAAGCCGACGAAGACGCCATCATCCGCGCCGGCGAACTCACCATGGATCAAGACACGCACGAAGTCTTCGTAGCCGACACCGCCATCGAGCTCAGCCCCACCGAGTTCAAGCTGCTGCGGTACCTCATGCTGAACCCGAACCGTGTGCTCTCGAAGGCGCAGATTCTCGACCACGTGTGGGAGTACGACTTCAACGGCGACGCCGGCATCGTGGAGTCGTACATCTCGTACCTGCGGCGCAAGCTCGACCAGTACAGCGAAGAGTCGCTCATTCAGACCAAGCGCGGCTTCGGCTACATGCTGAAGGTCAGCAAGGCGTAAGGCGGTAGCCGTACTGTTGTAACCACTCATGGCCGTCACACCCTCCACGTTCTGGAACTCGATTTCACTGCGCACCAAGATCACCGGTGTCACAGTGCTGCTTCTGACGCTGGGTCTTGTCGTCGCCGGGGTCGGAACGATGACCGTGCTGCGGTCGTATCTGCTCAACCAGATCGATTCGTCGCTGTCGACCGCCTATGACGACTACTCGTCGTTCATGGGGCCGACGGCGACGCGCACGACGTTCTTGCTGAGCGACGTGACGAGCGCGCCTCAGGAGTACTACGTGGGCCTACTGACCTCCGACGGCACGCTGGCCGCCAGCAACTGGGGCTCGCAACCCGTCGCCGAGCAACCGAATCTCACGAACATCCCGCTGTCTCCCACCTCGGCCGAGGTGGCGAAGAAGCCCATCTACTCGGTCAGTTCGACGGGCAACAAGTCGGAGTGGCACGCCATTGTGCAGTCGGTGAATTTCGCCGACAACTCTTCGGGCACGCTGGTCATCGCGTCGTCGCTCGACAATACCGACCGCATCACCACCACGTATCTGTCGATCTTTCTCGCCTTCAGCATCGGCGTGGTCATCCTGGGCGCCATGCTCACGCGGCTGCTCGTGACCAGCACCTTCGCTCCGCTGCGCGCGGTAGAGAAGACGGCGGCCGAGATCGCTAACGGCGACTTCAGCCAGCGCATGGCCGACGGCACGCCGAACACCGAGGTCGGCAGACTCAATCGTTCGCTCAACACGATGTTGAGCCGAATAGACAGCGCCTTTCGAGATCGCGCGAAGACCATCGACCAGATGCGTCGATTCGTCGGTGACGCCAGCCACGAGCTGCGAACTCCCCTGGTGTCGGTGCGCGGGTATGCGGAGCTGTACCGCATGGGCGCGCTGACGACGCCCGAAGAGGTCGCGAAGGCCATGGACCGCATCGAAAAAGAGGCGATTCGCATGGGTGCGCTCGTCGAAGACCTGCTCGAATTGGCCCGACTCGACGAGACCAAGCCGCTCAACCTCACTCGTATCGATCTGGTTCCCATCGCGGTCGACGCGGCTCTGGATGCCCGGGCCTCCAGCCCCGAACGAGTGGTCTCGATCATCCTGCCTCGCTCGTCGCAGCCGGTGAGCTTCGCGCCGGCGGTGGATGCATCACTCGGCGCGACGGCCGCACAATTGCTGCTCACCACGGGTGCTGAGGCGCAGGCGGATGCGTCGGTGACGATCGACGACAGGGCCGCCGCCGGAAACGCCACCGGGCCGATCGGGTTCGCCGGAGCCACGCTCGCGCGCTTGCGCCGGCGGCCGCGCACGCCCGGCGCCACCGGTGCGCCAGCAGACACGGGTGCCGTGCAGACGTTCGACGGTGCGGAATCGGCGGATTCGGGCGATTCCGCGGAAATCACCGCCACCGACCTCGCCTTGTCGAACATCGATTCCGACCCGCGTGACGGCGTGGCGCCCGTCGTCATGGCAGACGAAAACAAGATTCGCCAGGTCGTGGCCAACCTCATCGGCAATGCGCTGCGCTTCACGCCGTCTGACAGCCCCATCGAGGTGTCGGTGCAGGTCGACGAGGCTCGGCACGTCGCGGTACTCGATGTCATCGACCACGGCGAGGGCATCCCCCCGCAGATTCGCGAGAAGATCTTTCAGCGCTTCTGGCGCGCCGACTCGTCACGCACCCGCGAAACGGGCGGCAGCGGCCTGGGCCTCGCCATCGTCTCGTCGATCATCGCCGCCCACAACGGCACCGTCGAAGCCGTCGAGACGCAAGGTGGCGGCGCGACCTTCCGCGTCACCCTGCCTTTGGCGCAATAACCGCTCAGCGCCCCAACTCGCGCTGCACGGTCCGATCGTGGTGAGGCAGTTACGTCTGTTCTGAGGCCGGTGTAACGACCTCAGAACAGACGGGGCGACCTCACAAAGCCGCAAACGAACTCCGGTCGGCAGCCGAAGCGACGGGCCGAGCCTCCCGAACTACCAGGCTGACGCCGGCCTGGCGGGCCGCCTCGCGGCGCCACGCCACGGCGCGCTCGGTGGCAGCATCACCGCGGCCTGCCGGGTCGACCGACACGATGAATTCGGGCACGAACAAGGCACCCGCCGCCGCGAACGAGCGGTGGGCCGAGCGGATGATCGCCGCACCCCACAGCTCAGGATGAGGCAGTGACGGCGCCACGATGAGGCAGCGCAGCTCGACGGGGTGTACCGACGCGACCGGACCCCACCAGATGGCGCGTGCCACCGGACGAGCGTCGGGATCGTCGTCGACGAACGCGAGCCACGTCCATTCGCGGCGCACGCGACCGGCGGCGAGCTCGATGCCGTACTGCTCGGCATCGACCCACGCGATCGGATCGCGGGTTGAGAGATTGAGTACCGACTGGTCGTCGGCACGTTGAGATACACGGAACACGGGAGACTTCCTCCGAAAGATGTAGCGGAGGCGCTTCCTGGTTCGCGCAGCCTATGCTGCGAACGTACCGTGTGGGGGAAGCGCCGGGATGAGAGTGGGGGTCACTGCGCGAAATGCTGCAGATCGAGTGGCTGCGCGAGTAAACGCTGCTGGCCCTGCCGAAGTCGGCCCTGTTGTGAAAATCATCATCCTGGTTCACCTCCCCATGCATTCGAAGTCTGTGCGGAACGTTCGCCCGCGGTTGCCCACCCTAGCGCGCAAATCAGACAGCGCGCAACCGTTCTTTCGTACTGGCCCGCGATATCGGCGGAATTCGGCGGCCTCGACGGCGAATTCCGTGGCCTGCGGCGCAATCAGGTTGGCGCCACCAGACATGCCGGCATTTTGCCGCACGGGGGGCGGCAAAATAGAAAAGCGGCCGGCCCGAAAGGGCCGACCGCTTTTCGCAGCTAACTCAGAAGTCCATTCCGCCGGTCGGGTCACCCGCGGGAACCGGGTTGCGCTCGGGCTTGTCGGCCACGACGACCTCGGTCGTCAGGAACAGACCGGCGATCGATGCAGCGTTCTGCAGGGCAGAGCGCGTCACCTTCACCGGGTCGTTGATTCCGGCGGCCAGCATGTCGACGTACTCGCCGGTTGCGGCGTTGAGGCCGTGACCGGTGGGCAGGTTGCGCACCTTCTCGGCGACTACACCGGGCTCGAGGCCCGCGTTGACGGCGATCTGCTTGAGCGGAGCGTCGATAGCGACCTTGACGATGTTCGCGCCAGTTGCCTCGTCACCCGTGAGCTCGAGCTTCTCGAACGCGGTCTTGCCGGCCTGGATGAGAGCGACGCCACCACCGGCGACGATGCCCTCTTCGACTGCTGCCTTTGCATTACGCACGGCGTCTTCGATGCGGTGCTTGCGCTCTTTCAGCTCGACCTCGGTCGCAGCGCCGGCCTTGATGACGGCAACGCCACCGGCCAGCTTCGCGAGGCGCTCTTGCAGCTTCTCACGGTCGTAGTCGCTGTCGGTGTTCTCGATCTCGTTGCGGATCTGCTGCACGCGACCGGCGATGAGGTCGGCGTCGCCGGCACCCTCGACGATGGTGGTCTCATCTTTGGTGATGACGACCTTGCGTGCGCGGCCCAGGAGGTCGAGCGTGACGTTCTCGAGCTTGAGGCCGACCTCTTCAGAGATGACCTGGCCGCCGGTGAGAATGGCGATGTCTTGCAGCTGAGCCTTGCGGCGGTCGCCGAAGCCGGGAGCCTTGACGGCGACCGACTTGAAGATGCCACGGATCTTGTTGACGACGAGCGTGGCGAGTGCTTCGCCATCGACGTCTTCAGCGATGATCAGCAGCTGCTTGTTGGCCTGGATGACCTTGTCGACGATGGGCAGCAGGTCTTTGATCTGCGAAACCTTCGAGTTGACGATCAAGATGTAGGGGTCTTCGAAGACGGCCTCTTGACGGTCGGGGTCGGTCACGAAGTACTGCGACAGGTAACCCTTGTCGAAGCGCATACCCTCGGTGAGCTCGAGCTCGGTACCGAACGTGTTCGACTCCTCGACGGTGACGACACCCTCTTTACCGACCTTGTCGATCGCCTCGGCGATCAGCGCGCCGATCTCGGGGTCACCAGCAGAAATCGAGGCGGTCGCCGCGATCTCTTCTTTGGTCTCGATCTCTTTAGCGTTGTTGACGAGCTCGGCGATGACGGCTGCAACAGCCTTCTCGATGCCCTTCTTCAGGCTGATCGGGTCGGCGCCGGCTGCAACGTTGCGCAGACCTTCGCGAACCAGAGCCTGAGCCAGAACGGTAGCCGTCGTGGTTCCGTCGCCAGCGACGTCATCGGTCTTCTTCGCGACCTCTTTGACCAGCTCAGCGCCGATTTTCTCATAGGGGTCGTCGAGTTCGATCTCTTTGGCGATCGACACACCATCGTTCGTGATGGTGGGCGCGCCCCACTTCTTCTCGAGTACGACGTTACGGCCGCGCGGGCCGAGTGTCACCTTGACCGCGTCGGCCAAAATGTTGAGTCCACGCTCGAGGCCGCGTCTGGCCTCTTCGTCGAAAGCAATAATCTTTGCCATGTGTGTTTCTCGTCCCTCCCGGGCGTCATGAAAGATTCATAAAGGTTTAGCACTCAGATGGTCCGAGTGCTAAGACCAATACTGGCACTCACATGGTGAGAGTGCAAGTAACGCCCAGGCGACGAGAAGGATGTTCGGGGTTATGCCAAACGAACGGACTCCGCCTGCGGGCCCTTCGACCCGGTGCCGACCTCGAAGATGACCTGCTGGCCCTCTTCGAGAACCTTGTACCCACCCATGTCGATGGCTGAGTAATGAACGAAAACGTCCTGCCCGCCACCTTCTACCGTGATAAAGCCGTAGCCTTTTTCAGCGTTGAACCACTTGACGGTTCCGTTCGCCATTGTTACTCCCAATTACTGTGTTACGTGCCCGTCGCTTCGATTGAAGTGACCCGTTTTTCTAGTAAAACGGTGCGGCTCGGCAAAACAGGGTGGTGTGACCACAATTCAACAAGAATTAAACAAACCGGAAATACTCAGGCTGAAATCGGCACGATTCTGCTCGAGCCGGGGCCGAATCAGCCGGCAGGGTCGACGTAGTCCGTGCCGAGCACAGCGGTGAGTGTGGCGCCCTGAAACTGGTCGGAAAGCGAGATGGAAATTCCTCCCAGCGCGGCTGCCAAGCCCTTCGCTGCACCCTCGCTCGCCGCATCGGAGTAGTACACCGTCGAGGTCGTGATGTCGGAGGTACTTGCATTGGCCTCGGCCCCCACCGTCCATCCGGCTGCGGTGGCCCGATCGCCGGCTCGCGTGGCCAGACCGCTCGTGGTCGTGCCGTTCAGAATCGTCACCGTCGCGGCGGGATCGGTGGTCGGCTCGACCGTGGGCACCGGAGTCGCGCTGTCGCTCGACGCCGCACTCGACCCGCCGCCGATAGCACTCGTGAACTGATTGCTGTTGTCGACCGCGAAGAGCCCGACCACGCCAAGGCCCACGAGCACACCAGTGGCCAGCGCGGCCCAGGCGAACGTGATCCAGCCGCGCCCGCGCCGCTTCGGGCCGCGGTGGGCGCCGCGACGAGCGAGATCGGTGGGCACGCGATCAAACGAGTCTCGTTGTTGTGTTGCCATAGAAGAGGAGGGGCCGTTCTGGTTCGCTTATTCGCCACGCGGCAGCAGACGGGCAGCGCGCGCTGCCAGTCGGGTATCTCTCAGCCGCCTGAGTCGTTTGATGAGCATCGGGTCGAAAGCGAGCGCCGCCGGGTCGTCGATGAGTCGATTTAGAATCTGGTAGTAGCGGGTGGCCGAAAGGCCGAACTCGGCGCGAACCGCCTGCTCTTTCAACCCGGCGTGCTGCCACCAGCCGCGCTCGAATTCGAGCACGCGGCGATCACGATCGTCGAGTGCGGGGGCCTCGGTGTGGGCTTGGGGTTCTGCCTTCGCCACACTGTTCCCTTCGCCCGAACTCGCTCGCACAGACCAGCGGCGGCGCGCCGCGGTGTGCATCATTCTAGGGTGGGGCGCCTTGGTGTCAGGTGAATGCCACGGCAGAGCGGTACATCGAACGGTGCGGGATGCCCGCTTCGACGAATTCGTCACCCAGGGTTTCGAAACCGAACCCGGTGTACAGCGGAACGATATAACTCTGCGCGTGCAACAGCATGGGCAGATGCCCGTACTGCTCTATGACGCTCTGGATCAGCTTCTGCGCGAGCCCCCGGCCGCGGTACTCGGCGTCGACGACGACGCGGCCGATGAGGTGCCGGGCATCCAATTGCTCGGGTTCGTCGTCTTCGATGACCCGCAGGTACGCAACGATGCGGTTGCCGTCGGTGCGGTTTCCGTCGGCGATGAAGAAGTGAACGGTCGTAGGCTCTCTGTCACGGTCATCCAGTTCTTCTTCGTCGACTTTCTGTTCGACGTAGAAGACGTTCGTGCGCAGGCGGAGAAATGCGTAGAGCTCGTCGGTTGTGAGTTCGCTCCACGACTTCTGAATGATGGAATTGTCAGGCACGGGGGCCAGTTTACTGTGATGATAGATGGCGATCCGAGCGCTGCAGTTCGACTGAGCACGCACCGATTCCGGGGCGAATAGAAGAGGCAAAATGACGTACGACGTATCCAAGAGCGACGCCGAGTGGCGAGACGAACTCAGCCGCCAGGAGTATGCCGTGCTGCGCGAGGCCGCTACCGAGCGCCCGTGGACGGGTGAGCTGCTCGACGAGAAGCGCGAGGGCGTCTACCGCTGCAAGGCGTGTGGGCAGGAGCTTTTTCGCAGCGACACCAAGTTCGACTCGCACTGCGGCTGGCCAAGCTTCTACGCTCCGAAAGAGTCTGACGCGGTCGAGCTGATCGAAGACCGCAGCCTCGGCATGCTGCGCACCGAGGTGCGCTGCTCGAACTGCGGTTCGCACCTGGGTCACCTCTTCGACGACGCTCCCCAGACCCCCACGGGCGACCGGTTCTGCATGAACTCGGTGTCGTTGTCGTTCGACGAGACGGCCTGAGCCAGCGGGGTGTCGGCCTACGACAGTCTCTTACGGAGGCGCTCTCTCTCGAAGGTGGGGCCCACAGCCCCTTCGCACCTCGAGCTCCTGCGTTTCGTCGATGCGGCGGGTACCGTCGCCGATCACAGCTCACTGCACCCGTGGCGCTTCATCTCGCTACGCGGCGAGCAGCGTGACCGGCTGGGTGAGGCGTTCGCCGAGGCGGATGGCGGCGATGTGGTCAAGTACATCTCGAAGGCCCGCCGGGCTCCCCTGCTGATCGCCGCTGTCGTATCGACGCGGCCGAGCAGCAAGATCGCCGACTGGGAGCAGGAGGCGGTCGCCGCGGGCGTGACCCACAACCTCTCGTTGCTGCTCGACGAAGCCGGCTGGGGCGTGATGTGGCGTACCGGTCATCTGACACGTACGGAACCGGTGCGCCGCATGCACCGACTGGCGCCGAACGAGCAGCTGCTCGGCTGGCTGTACGTGGGCGACGCTCCCGGTGGTCCGCGCGAGCTTCGGCGTAAGCGCGTGAACCCGTCGGATCACCTGAGCGAGCTGTAGTGGGCGACGGGCAAGCCGAACCTGCTGGCGTGACATCCGGCGCTGCGGTCGTGCGCCGGGCGGGCATCCGGCAGCTCGACGAGGCAGCGGCGCTGTTCGACTCGTATCGGCAGTTCTACGGTTACCCCGCCGACGCCGCGGCAGCGCGCGACTACCTCGAGGCGCGCCTGAAGGCGGGCGAATCGGTCGTGCTGCTCGCCTACCTCGACGACACCGAGGGCGCGGTCGGGTTCAGCCAGCTGTACCCGTCGTTCTGCTCGCTCGACCTCGCGCCGATCTTCGTGCTGTACGACCTGTTCGTCGCCCCGCGGGCACGCCGCCGGGGCGTAGCGCAGTCCCTGCTGACCGCCGCCGGCGCGCACGGCCGGAAGACGGGCGCCTCTCGCCTCGAACTGTCGACCGCGCTCGACAACACGCCGGCTCAGACGCTTTACGAATCACTCGGGTGGATGCCCGACAGCACCTATCGGCACTACGAGCTGCCGCTGCGCTAGCGGTCAGGGGCTGACTCGGCGGTCGGCTCGGCGTTCAGTGGCGAGCGTGCAGCCCGAGCGGGTTGACCGGGTCTGGCGAGAGCCTGGCCGAAGCGTCGATGAACTCGTGCACGTGCTCGGCTACGTACAGCGACGCCTCGGAGAGCGTCGGTGTGGAGGTTACCCAGACCCTAAGGCCGCTCTCGTCGCAGCCGTGCGTGTAGACCCCGAAGAGGATGAGCGGGCCGTCGCTGTAGCGACGGATCCAGCTGAGGCAGCGCCCGTCGTGCGCCAGAAACCACACATCGTCGCTCCACGGAGTGGGTGCGTAGACGACGTGCGGCTGCGTCTGGCCGAGGTCTGCGGTGGTACCGATTGGGGTGCTCACGGCATCAGGATATGTCGAACCCCTGACAAAACGCCGCACGATCGCGGGTGAGCGTTAGAGGATGTCGCAAAACGGCAGCATTCTGGCGGTGGTCGCGCTCTCCGGGCATCCGGTGCCGAGGCGTGCCTCGCGACCACGACCGCGTCAGTCGAGCTGCAGGCGCATGTGCTTCAGATCGAGCCAGCGCTCGAACTTGTAACCGACCTGTTTGATGTCGCCGCAGTCTTCGAAGCCGAGGCGTTCGTGCAACCGGATCGAGCCCGCGTTACCCGCCTCGATCGCCGCGATCATGACGTGAAAGCTCGCCTCCGACGCGCGCGCGATGAGCTCGATCATGAGCGCCTCGCCGAAGCCCTGCCCCGTGCGGTCATGGCGCACATAGACCGAGTTCTCGACCGTGTGCCGGTAACCCTCTTTGGCACGCCACGGGCCGTAGGTGGCGTAGCCGACGACGTCGTCTCCGTCGTCGCCCTCCGCCGCCACCAGCGCGAGCTGACCGGCGCTGCGGTGCGCATCGAGCCACGCCCGGCGTTCGCTGAGGGTGGCAAGCGTGTCAGTCCAAATGGCGGTCGAATGCTCGATGTTGTAGTTGTGAATCGCGAGCAACTGGGGCAGATCGGCGTCGGCGGCCTCACGGATCAGCATGCAGACTCCCCTCCTCGAGTGTTCACCCTCAGTCTAGGAGTCGAGCATCCACGCCCGTGAGCCGCGGCCGTCAGCCGCGCCGGTCAGCCACGCCGGTCAGTCGCCGAGGTCGAGCGAGGCGACCGCCGCGAGTATGGCCGCGAGCGCCACGTCGGGGTGCGAGACCATCGACACGTGTGAGGCGGCGACCTCGGTGATGGTGGCATTCGCACGCTCGGCCATGCTGCGCTGCGTGGCCGGCGGAATCACGCGGTCTTCGGTGCCGACGACCGCCCAGCTCGGGATGCTCTTCCAGGCCGCAATCGCAGACGGAGTGGTGTTGGCACCCAGCGTGATGGGCCGCTGGCTCGCCACGATGAGCCAGCGATCGGCTTCCGAAAGGTCTTGCGCGAAGGAGTTGTGCACCGTGTCGGGCTTCAAGAACGCCTCGGCGTCGCCCTCGGGTGCGCCCGGGTAGCCTGCGATGTCGAGCACAGCCGTCGGGTCGGGTACGTCGAGCGCAGAGCCCGATCCGCCGAGAATCTGAAAGACGGTCTCACCGATCTCGGGGATGAACGCGTCGACGTAAACCAGAGCGCGCACGTCTCCGCCCTCCGAGCCGGCGTTCGTGACGACCACGCCGCCGTAGGAGTGCCCAACGAGCACAACCGGGCCCGAGGTGCGCTGGGCGAGGAACGAGGCGACGTAGGCGGCATCGCTCGCAACACCGTGCAGCAGGTTCGGCGGCGTCAGCACCGTGAAGCCCTGAGCCTGTAGCTCTTTCGAGACGGCGTTCCAGCTCGAGCCGTCGGCCCAGGCTCCGTGCACCAAGACGATGGTGGGTTTGGTCATGGTTGTACCCCTTCAAGACTCGTGATCTGCGATTGTGATCGTGCTTGTGATCCGGTTACGTCCGAGTGAGAGCGCGCTCACCTGCCCGCAGCATACGCCCGGCGGCCCGGCGCGCGATAGGTTCGATTCATGCGACTTGGGGTTCTCGACATCGGTTCGAATACTGTTCATCTGCTGTTGGTCGATGCGCACCCGGGGGCCGCCCCCGTGGCGTTCGGTTCGCACAAGCGGGCGCTGCAGTTGGTGGCCTATCTCGACGCCGACGGAGCCATCTCTGAGGAGGGGCAGCGCGAACTGCTCGACTTCATCGGCGAGGCCGCAGACTTCGCCCGCACCAACAACGCAGAAGATCTGCTCGCCTTCGCCACCTCGGCCATTCGGGAGTCGGCCAACGGCGACGCGGTGCTGGCGCGGGTGTATGCCGAAACCGGCATACGACTCGAAGAGCTCAGTGGCCCCGACGAGGCGGCATCCACTTTTCTCGCGGTGCGGCGGTGGTACGGCTGGGGCGCGGGCAACATTCTCAACCTCGACATCGGCGGCGGCTCGTTCGAGCTCGCCATGGGTACCGACGAGCATCCGGAGCTCGCACTCTCGGTGCCGTTGGGGGCCGGGCGTCTCACCTGGGACCATCTGCAGGCCGACCCGCCGACCGCCAAGAGTGTGAAGGCCACCCGCAAGTACATCAGGTCGATGCTCGAGGAGCCGATCGCCGCCTTCGCCGAACTCGACCCTGCCAACGTGGTCGCCGCGACCTCGAAGTCTTTTCGATCGCTGGCGCGCATCACCGGCGCGGCGCCCCGCGCCGCCGGGCCCTACGTCAAACGCGAACTGCGGCTCGCCGACCTGCGCCTGTGGTCGTCGCGGCTCGCGGCGATGTCGTCGGCCGATCGCACCGACCTGCCTGGTGTCTCGGATGTTCGTGCCAAACAGCTGCTCGCAGCCGCGCTCGTGGCAGAAGAGGCCATGGCCGGCCTCGGTATCGACGCCGCCCAGATCTGCCCCTGGGCCCTTCGGGAGGGCCTCATCTTGCGCCGCTTCGATCACCTGCAGGGGGCGTAGCGGTATCGGGCCGCGCCTCCTCAGCGCGGTGTGACCCCACCTCCCCGTGCGGCCGGGCAGCTAGTGCCGCGCCCAACCTTCGCATCAGCAGCGTTCGGAGGTCGAATTGGCCACGAGGGCCTGATCGCACTTGCTGCCAGAGCCGAACATCTCGAGCAGAGCGGCACCGCCGGCCCAATGACTCGGGCGTGTTCCGAAGCGACAGAGCCACCGCGCGAGTTCGGCCGCACGAAGCTCGCTGATGCGTTTCTCGAATCGCAGCAGACGGAGCAACTCGGCGATCTGTTCGGCGTCGGTGAAGACCATCCGTTCGGCCACCGAGTGCAACGAGACGGAATTCAGCGGCCGACTGACGGCATGACGAATGGTCTCGGCGGCCAGCCCGACGAAGTCACCCGCTTCGGCGCCATCGCGGCGGTGCAACCCCTCGTCTTCGAGCAGCGGATCGAACGGATTCGGCAAAGGCTCGACGCCCTGCGGTGCCCACAGTGCGGGGCGGCTCGTCGGCCGCCAACGCCGGTTCACGAGAGGGGCGAAGAGCCGCCCTTGCTGTCGGGGGTGAGTGATGTGTCCATATGAACGTCTTTCGCGGCAGACGTGGGCCATCGTCGGGCCGATGCGGGTTGCAGCAGCGGGAGGAGAGCCAGCTTAGCGAAACCGGGTCGAGTCGTGCGAAAACAGCGGAGAATTCGCTAGGGCGGGCACCTATCCGCCTTACCCCCGTGAATTCGCCGCCGTTTTGTCCGTCCCGGTCAGCTGCCGTCGGGATAGCCGCCGCGGTGGGTGACCAGCGGAAAACGCGGCAGGTGGGCGAAGGGATCGGCACGCACGGCGCTCGTGTGGGCGGCGAACGGAATGCTGGCGCGCCAGGCAGCGAGGGGCGGCGCCAGGGCAGCGGCGAGCGGTGCGGGGCCGACGGCGTGCATCCGGTCGGCTACAGCGATCAGGATGCCGGCGGGATTCGCCCGGAATGAGTCCAGTGCCTCGCGGTAGTCAGCTGCTGCACGCCGCGCCATCTCGGTGCCCGCGGGGGTGAGCTGGTAGAGCTTTCTTCGCGGCAGCACGGGGTCGGGCCGGGTGGTGATCCACCCTGAGCGTTCGAGAAAGCCGCAGGCCGTCTGGGCGGTGGTCGGTGTGACACCCGTGGCGAGGGAGAGATCGGATGCCCGTACCGGTCCCTGAGCGAAGGCGCTCAGAAAGTCGGCGTAGAGCACAAGCGAGACGGGCGAACGGCGCTCGAAGTCGAGCGCGAAGAGCAACAGCGCGCGAGACATCGCGGTCGGAAGGGAGACAACGCCAGCGACGTCTGCGTGCGGCGGAACTGCCGGTGCCGGTGCCGATGGCGATGGCAGCGAGGCGAGAAGGCCGTCTTTCATCCAGAAGCCCGGACCGACCTCGGGCAGGTAGTCGGGGAGGCCGGCGGGGGAAGCGGCGGGCTCGAGTGAGGCTGCGATTCCGACGAGCGCGGCGCGCAGGTCGGCAATCAGCGCGGAACCGTAGCGGTCTCGCCATCGCGACTCCACGTCGGCGAGGGCTGCCCTCCAGTGCGCGGCGGCCTTCGAGCCGGCGGATGTTCGGTGAATGACTCCCCCGGCCGCGACCGCCGCTCGCACCGCACTGGCATCAGTGCCGCTGGCGCCGCCCACCGTGACGTAGCCCCAGCGCACCATGCCGCTGAGTTGGGGCTTCGTGAGGTGCGAGACCTGCCGCAGGTCGGCGAGAGAGATGCCGTCAGGCGTATGCGGGTCGGGAATGTACTGCAGAAAGTTCAGCCACATCGCGAGCGAAGCCAGCCACGGTCCACGCGCCGCGATTCCGGCGGCCCGAGTCGCGGCTGTGCGATGGGGCATCCACTGCTCGAATTCGTTGTCGACCTCGATGGTGAACGCGACCAGGAGCTGCGACATTCGCGTCACCCACGAAGAGCGCACCTCACCCGACATACCTCGAGCGTAAGACCCGTCAGCGGCTCGAGTCACGATCGAGCTGCGAGTTTGTGCGGGTGCGAGTGGCAAACGCCCACACAAACCCGTAGCTCGATGTGCGTGGGGCCGACGGACTACGGCGTGTTGGGCTGGAACTCGACGCGCGAGCGGGGCACGTTCGCGAAGAGGCGATCGAAAACGTTGCGGCGGTCGAACTGCAGGGCGTACTCGCGGGCGCGCTCGGCCCATTCGGCCCGCTCCTCGCGGCTGGTGTCGACGACCGCGCGTACCAAGGCGGCCGCGATCGCAGCCGGGTCTTCGACCGGAACGACGAGCGCGTGGTCGCCTGTCGCCTCGCCGATGCCGCCGGTCACGGTGGTGATCACGGGGCCGCCGCCGGCGAGCATCTTCTCGGCGAGCGCGATTCCGAACGTCTCGACGAACTCCGGGCGGGGTTTGCTCGGCAGCACGAAGGCCGCGCATCCGGCCATCAGGTACGGCTTCTCTGCGTCGCCGACATCGTCGAGAAAACGGATGCGGTGACTCACCGATGATGCCGCGGCGACCTCACGCAGTACCTCGGCCTGCGGCCCGCGCCCCGCGATGATCAGTTCTTTGTCGGCGTGCACCCCGCTCAGCTCGTACCCGGCGATGAGGTCTTCAACACCCTTGGCCGGCATCAGCCGTGACAAGAAGAGCACGTATTCGTCGCGCTCAAGCCCGCGAGCGGCCAGCACGTCGTCGAGGATGTTGTCGTCGAGGTTCAGGTAGGCGTCGGCGTCGATGGCGGGGTACGACACCGAGATGCGCTGGCGGCACTGCTCGGCGAACCGGGTGCCGTGCTGGGCGTCGAGCGCAGCGGATTCGGTGATGATGAGCTGCTTGGTGTACTCCGAGACGGCGACGCAGTGGTCTTGACTGAGGTAGCTCGACAAGATGTGCGCGGCGGCACCGAGCCGGCCCTCTTCGACGGCGGTGCGGACGACGTTGGTGACATCCGACCCGACCGCCTCCGCGATGGTGGTCACGTTGACCGGCAGTCCGGTGCTCCACGCGGCACGCATGGCGTCGGCCACCGCGATGGTGTGCGGGCTCAGGTAGAGCGACAGGCAGACCGTCGGAACCCCGTCGGTGAAGAGTTCGATCAAGCGCCCGGTGATGCCGGCGAGGTACCGACCATCCGGAACCTTGTAATCGCCGACCGGCGCAGGCCGCTCGACGATGATGCCAGGAGAGTACGGCAGCACCGAGTCGAGCGGTTTCAGCGGAAGGCCGGCCTGCTGCAGCTTGTCGATGGGCCAGGTGACGATACGAACCTCGTCGAAGCCGCGTTGCAGAGCGGTTTCGGCGAGGTTGCGGGCCTCGACGGAGTGCCCGCAGATGACAGGATCGGCGCGCACGACGATCACGAGACGGTTTTCGACAGCGTTCACGATGATTCTCCCGGTGTGAGGGGCTGGGCTGAGGTTCTAGCGGGCACCGCGCCGAGGGGCGATGCGTTGAGAGGCACTGTGTTGAGGGGCACTGCGCCGAGGGGCACTGCGTTGAGAGGCGAGGGTCTCGACGGCGGAACGACGGTAGTGGCCCAGTCGCTCGGCTCGGGGCCGAGTTCGACGAGCAGCTCGCCGCCGCGGTGCAGTTCGGTTCCGCTGATCCAGCTGCGTTCGAGCGGCTCGCCGTCGAGCTGCATCGACTGCACGTACTGCACGGGGCCGCCGTGAGTCGGCTCGATGAAATTGCGGGTCTGGATGCTGAACTTCTCATCGCCGACGGCGATCGACGATTCGGCGAACGACGGTGCGTTCAGCAGGAAGGTATTCTGGCCCGCCACCGGAAAAATGCCGAGCGAGGCCCACACGTACCAGGAGCTGAGCCCGCCGGAGTCGTCGTTGCCCGGCAGCCCGCCACGGCCGGTGCCGAACTGCTGCAGCAGCACGTTGTGCACGATCTCGGCGGTGCGGTCGGGGCGCCCGGCATAGTGGTAGGCCCAAGGCGCTTCCATGTCGGGCTCGTTGTTGAGGCCCTCGAAGCGGCCGAGCTGGTAGCCCGCGAGCATCTCGGCGACGCTCGGCTTGTTGCCCGGCTGCACGGCGGGTTCGGCGCCGTAGCCGAAGAACTCGTCGAGCTGCCGGATGAACGCGTCGACTCCCCCGCTCAATTCGATGCGCGAGGCCATGTCGTGCACCAATCGGAACGAATAGTTGTAGCGGGTTCCCTCGTAGTAGTTCGAGTCTTTGAGCAGCCCCGTGTCGGGGTTGTACGCGTTCGCCCAGCGCTCGGCCAGCGGAGCGAGCTGCTCGGCCATCGCCTTGTCTCCGACCCGCTGGGCGACCTTCGCCGTGCACCAGTAGCCGAAGGCGAGGTCGAGCGTGTGGCTGATGGGGTGGGCCTCGCCCTGCAGCAGAAACTCCTCGCCGTAGGTGCGCCGCAGATCATCCGACATGTGCACCAGCGCCCACTCCCAGTCGATGCCGGGTAACCCGAGCTGGCAGAGATCGGCCAGGAAGGTGTGCGCGAGGGCACTGCCCTGCCGGGAGAAGCGGTCGCTGCCCTTGGCCATGCGGTAGCCGATGGGAAAGTTGCCCTCTTCTTCGCAGATGGTGAGCAGCGCGTTCGCGATCTCGACAGCCTTTTCGGGCATCAGCGTCGTGAGCAGGGGCAGCTGGGTGCGGTAGATGTCCCACATGGTGCTGAAGTCGAAGGCGAACGGGCCGTCGACGGGCCAGAACGGGCTTTCGCCCGGCGCGAGGCACGGCTTGATGAGCGAGTGATAGAGCGCGGTCGAGAAGACCGTCTTGCGCTCGACCGAGGGAGTGTCGACGGCGATGGTTTTGAGCTGCTTGCGCCAGACCTTCGCCGTCTTCTCGCGGCGGGCGGTGAACCGGTTCTCGCCCGAACCGACGTCGTCGATGAGGTTCTGCTTCGCCTGCTCGACACCCCTGAGTGAGAAGCCGATGCGCAGCTCGATCGTCTCGCCCGGCTGGCTGGGGCCGGCCCACATCAGACCGAACGGCCGCAGCGTGGTGGGCCTGATGTGCCCGAAGTCGAGCCGCTTGCCCCCGGGCATCAGCCGCCGGTCGTACCAGAGCATCTGGCGCCACTGCGGGCTGTCGCACTCGATGTACACCGAGATCGGGGCGCCTTCGACGACCACTTCGCCCGACGCGACGCCGGGCTCGTGCGACTCGAGGTGTGCGCGTAGCGGGGTGGTGGTGCCATGCGGAATCGAGAGTCCGCCCAGCGAGAAGTCGATGACGATGCGGGCGTTCGCGTGGCGGGGAAAGGTATAGCGGTGCACAGCGCTCTTCGGCCCCACAGTGACCTCGCCGGTCACGCCCGAGTCGAGCGTTGCCGAATACCAGCCGGGTTCGGCACTCTCGTCGGTGATCTGCCACAGGCGCCCCAGGGCATCCAGTGGTTCGATCATGGGCGTGACCCGAAAGTAGTTGTAGTACTTGCGAATGGCGCCGGTACCCGACTGCTGAAAATGTGTGAAACCCGAGATGAGCTGGCTGTCGTGGATGGTCGACGGCACCCCCTCGAGGCTCAGGTCGTAGCGCCCATAGCCCGTCGGGTATGCGCCCGAGTACCCGCACGCCGACACCATGCCGAGCGGATACGTCGCGCCGGGATGCGTATTGCCGATCTGAGGCTTGGGCCACCACCACGTGGCCGCGAGGCCGCTGGCGGGCGGCAACTGTGTCGCTTCTGAGCCGATGAACGGGTCGACTTTTCCGGTCATGAACCCTCGTATCCCAGTTGCATATGGTGACGTTAGGCTCACCGAGCGTCTATTGAATGAACCGCGCGTTTCGGTCTTATTAAGTTCGACGGCCAGCGAATGGTGGGGGCCGAATCGTGGGGCCGACCGGCGGGTTCACCTAGTGGAACTGCGGAATGATCAGGTACAGCCCGTACAGCACCGCTGCCGCACTGACGGCGAGGCAGGCATACCCGCCGACCGTCGCCGCCAGCGGGCGGTGCGACGCCGCAGAACTCGTGACGGTGCCGTCTGATTCCGTGTCGTCGGCCGAGCCCGTCGCCAGTAGCCGCAGGCTCAGCGCATAGAAGATCACCACGATGACAGCGGCCGCGAAAGAGACCAGCGCCACGACGACGAATGCTCCCCAGTTGATGTTGGACATGGTCAGGCTCCTGCCTTCGCGGTATCGGATGAACGGAGCTTCGGTGCGGCCGAATCGAGGTCTTCGTCGTCGTTGACGTTGTTCTGGTTCACGGGGTGACGCCGGGCGAGAATGAAGAATGTCAGGCACGCCGCGGCACCCAGAACAACCACGATCACCAAGCCGGCGGTGCTGCTGCTCGCCGCCCACGCGGCCACACCGCCGACCAGCGCCGCGGCGGGCAGGGTGAACACCCAGCCCAGCGCGATCTTGCCGACGACGCCCCAGTGCACCAGAGCGAGCCGCTTGCCCAACCCTGAACCGACCACCGCTCCCGAAGTGACCTGCGTCGTCGACAGCGGGAAGCCGAGCTTCGACGAGATGAGAATGGTCGCCGCCGAGCTCGTTTCGGCCGCGAATCCTTGGGCCGGATGCACGTCGGTGATGCGCTTACCGACCGTGCGCATAATGCGCCAGCCGCCGACATAGGTGCCGATAGCGATCGCCAGGCCGCACGACAGAATCACCCACAGCTGCGGAGCGGTGTTCGACGCCTGGTACCCCGCAGCGATCAGCGTGAGAGTGATCACGCCCATCGTCTTCTGGGCGTCGTTGGTGCCGTGCGCGAGCGAGACCAGCGAGGCCGAGACGGTCTGGCCGTGACGGAATCCGCGATCCGAGCCTCGTGCCAGGGTCTGCTTGGTGATCTTGTACGCCGCATATGTCGCTACCAGAGCGATCGCACCCGCGATGAAGGGCGAGAGCAGAGCGGGAATCACGACCTTCGACAACAACACCCCGTAGTCGACCGATCCGAAGCCCGCGCCGATGATGGCCGCGCCGATCAGTCCGCCGAACAGTGCGTGCGTCGAACTCGACGGCAGCCCGAGGTACCACGTGCCGAGATTCCAGATGACGGCGCCGAGCAGGCCGGCGAAAATCATCGTGGGTGTGATCTCGACACCGTTCGGGCCTTCCTTGATGATGCCCTGCGAGATGGTCTGAGCGACTTCGGTAGAGATGAAGGCGCCGGCGAGATTCAAGACGGCCGAGATGAGTACTGCGACTCGGGGTTTGAGCGCGCCCGTGGCGACCGAGGTCGCCATAGCGTTTGCGGTGTCGTGAAAGCCGTTACTGAAGTCGAAGACGAGGGCGACGACAACGACGAGAACGACGACGACGAGAACATCCATGGTGTGTGCATCCCTTGGTTTGCGCGGCGGCAAGCAGCTCTCGACTGCCTGCCCTGGCTCGTTCGGCGGCCACGCTAAAAGCGCAAAGTGAACACGGCATTAACTCCCCCGGGTGGTTGACACGCCCCCGTTTCCGTCGACAATGCCCCCTCGGACGGTGCGATGCCATCCATGGCCACTGGCGACCCGCGACCCGCGAATTGCGGCGGCGAGCGCGACACCTTCGGACGAAAGCGACCGCCCCAGCGGCTCATCTCGACCGCAAAAGTCACTCTCGCGGCCGACGCGAGGTCAACGGCCGTGAAGCGTGGCCGAAACCTCGGCGAGGAGCGGGGTCGTCAGCGCGAGCATGGCGGGGCCGACCGTTCTGTCTGTGCTTTCGACCTCGATCTTGACCCACGAGTCGTCGGAGACGAGATTCGCCGTCGACACGAGCACGCCGTCTGAACTGACCTGTGTGAACTCCGTGCCGGCGGCGGTTCTCTGAGGAGCGAGTCCCTGCGAAGCGAGATCAGCCCAATCGGCGAGTACGGGGTCATTCACCGCCGTGAAGCAATCGTGTGCGGCGGTTTCGAGTGGGCTCGCCGTGGGGTTCCATGCCTGCGTCGTCGACGCTGCAGTCGGTGCGGGATTCGTATCAGTTTCTCCAGCAGTCCGAGATGTGCAACCGGTCAAGAGGATGGAGGCAATCAGCACAGCGCCGACCGCGCCCAGTGCTTTGGCACCGATCTTGCGAGATGCTTTTCCAGAACCCTTCATGAGCTGAGCATACCTCGACATCGACGAGAACCCGAACGAAGGGCCCCGTCAGACCGCGGTGGGCAGCATCAGGTCGAAGCGGCAGCCGCCTGGCACGTTCTGCACCGACACGGCGCCGTGGTGAGCTTCGGCGATGCCGCGCACGATGGCCAGGCCGAGTCCTGCGCCGCCCGTCGGCGTCGGGGTGCGCGCCGCGTGGCCACGCCATCCCGGGTCGAACACGCGCTCGAGGTCGCTCTCGGCGATACCGTCGCCCGAGTCGATCACCGAAACCGCGGCCCGACCGTGCTGCAGCTGCACCGAGACCGTGACGAGTGAACCTGGCGGGGTGTGCTGCACGGCGTTCACGAGCAGGTTCGAGATGGCGCGGGTCAGCTCACGAGCATCCGCCCGCACCACGATGTCTCGGCCGAGCTCGGTGGCCACCCGGATGTCGCGGCCACCCGAGAAGGCCCGCACATCGGCGACGGCGTCACTGACAATGTCGAACAGAGTCACGTCTTCAAGCGTGAGGGTCAGCGTGCCCGAGTCGAGTTTCGACAGCTGGAACAGATCGTCGACCAGGCGAGTGAGCTGTTCGACCTGCGACCTGATCTGACGGTGATACCGCGTCGGGTCGCTGACGAGGCCGTCTTCGAGCGATTCCGACATGGCACGGATGCCGGCGAGCGGTGTGCGCAGGTCGTGCGAGATCCACGCCACGAGCTCGCGGCGCGACGCCTCGAGTTGCGCGGCCTGTGCTTGCGCTTCGGCAAGACGCTTGCTCGCCAGAACGAGCTCGTCGGCCAGTTCGATGAGTTCTGCCGACTGGTGACGGCCCGCGTGGTCGACCGTTTCGCCCCGGCCGATGCGGCGGGTAAGAGCCGACAGGCTGCGGGAGTTGCGCACGATCATCCAGCCGAGCCCGGCGGCGAGCGCAAGCGAAACGACTCCCGCCATGGTCGCCACGGTGACGGCGACCGTGAGGTCATGGGCAGAAAGGTACATCGCGTTGGCGACACTGATCATGCTCGCCACCACCGCGACCGTGGTGGCGAGCACCACGACGCAGAGCTGAATGAGCACGGATGCCCGGCGGATGAGCAGCAGCACACCCACCGCGAGCACGCCCACGATGGCGGTCGCGACAAAGGCGATGGCCGCCGCGGCCCCGAGATCAGACCAGGGCATCGGTACTCGCTTCGGCGTCGAAACGATAACCGACACCCCACACGGTGCATAGCAGCTGAGGCGCTCGGGGGTCGACCTCGATCTTCTCTCTCAGCCGGCGCACGTGCACGGTGACGGTCGACATGTCGCCGTGCGTCCACCCCCACACCGCGCGCAGCAGTTCGCTTCGGCTGAACACCTGCCGAGGTCGTTTCAAGAAGAACGCGAGCAGGTCGAACTCGCGCGCGGTGAGGGCGATCGGATCACCGTCGCGCGTCACCGTTCGGGCAGACGGATCGAGCACAAAACCGCCGAACTCGAATTCCGTCTCGGCCGTGAATTCCCCCAGCGATCGACGCAGAATCGACTGCACCCGCAGCACCAGTTCGCGGGGCGAAAACGGCTTGGTCAGGTAGTCGTCGGCACCGGCTTCAAGCCCGAGAATACGGTCTTCTTCGCTTCCGAGCGCCGTGAGAAGAATGATCGGCACCGCCGACCCGAGCCGCACCCGGCGACAGACCTCGACTCCGTCGACGCCGGGCAGCATGCGGTCGAGAACGATGAGGTCGGGCATCCGTCGTTCGATGAGGGCGAGGGCAGAGAATCCGTCGGTGACCGTATCGACCACGAACTCGGCCGACCGAAGGTAGGTCGCAGCGACTTCAGAGACCGTCGGGTCGTCTTCGACCACCAGAACACGACGATCGGCGAGGTCTCGCATCGCCGGAATAGTGTTCACCTTTTCAACAGTACGGTTCGGCGAGCACGCGGTGGTCTCGGTACGGGCATCCGTCCGCATTTCGTAAGCTTTGCGGCCGTGAACGACAGTCGCGCTCGACATAGCGTCGGTTTCATGAGCCTGACCATCGACAACAGAGAAGCTCTTTTCGCCGACGTGCGACGCGGCGACGGTGTGGCCTTCGACACGCTCTATCGCGGAATGTTCCAGCCCCTGCTCGCCGCGGTGCAGGCTATTCTGCTCGATCACGCGCAGTCGGAGGAGGTGGCGCAGGAGGTTCTGGTGGAGGTGTGGCAGACAGCCGCACGGTTCGATTCGAGCAGGTCGGGCCTTGCCACCTGGATGAAGATGATCGCCCGTCGGCGAGCCATCGACCGTGTGCGAGCCGCCGAGTCGAGTCGCCTGCGCGACGTGCGCATCGGCATTCGCGATTTCACCGAGGTTGCAGACGACCCGGCGCAGGTGGTCGAGGTGCGACTCGATTTCGAGCGGGTGCTGGGCGCCCTCGACACGCTTCCGGAGGCTCAGCGACGGGCCATCGAGCTGTGTTTTCTGCAGCAGTTGAGCCGTACCGAGGTGGCGCGGTGCCTCGGGATTCCGTTGAGCACGGCGAATTGGCACATCCGGCGTGGTCTGGCGGCCCTTCGCGTGCTACTGCAGGAGCACAATGCGACTACCGTTTGGGTATGAGTACAGACGTGGCCCCCGCGGCCGAGCAGGCGAAAACGAACGACGACGAGAACTCCGAGAACACATCCGGGGAGAATGCCGTCACGTTCGCTGACCTGGGTCTGAGCGACGCGGTACTGAAGGCCGTGCGTGAGATCGGCTACGAGACTCCCTCGGCCATCCAGGCCGCCACGATCCCCCCGCTGCTGGCGGGCCGCGACGTCGTCGGCCTGGCCCAGACCGGAACCGGCAAGACGGCCGCCTTCGCGTTGCCCATCCTCTCCCGGCTCGACGTGTCGCAGAAGAAGCCGCAGGCGCTGGTGCTCTCCCCCACCCGCGAGCTGGCGCTTCAGGTCTGTGAGGCTTTCGAGCAGTACGCCTCGCAGATGCGGGGAGTACACGTGCTGCCTGTTTACGGCGGCCAAGCGTACGGCGTGCAACTCTCGGCGCTTCGCCGTGGAGTGCACGTGGTCGTCGGCACGCCCGGCCGCATCATGGATCACCTCGCCAAGGGCACGCTCGACCTCTCCGAGCTCAAGTACCTGGTGCTCGACGAGGCCGACGAGATGCTCAAGATGGGCTTCGCCGAAGACGTCGAGACGATTCTCGCAGACACTCCCGACGACAAGCAGGTCGCCCTGTTCTCGGCCACGATGCCGGCGCCCATCCGCCGCATCTCCAAGCAGTACCTGCACGACGCCGAAGAGATCACGGTCAAGAACAAGACCACCACCTCGGCGAACACGACGCAGCGTTATCTGGTGGTCTCGTATCCACAGAAAGTGGATGCCCTGACCCGCATTCTCGAAACCGAGAACTTCGAGGGCATGATCGTGTTCGTTCGCACCAAGAGCGAGACCGAGACGCTCGCCGAGAAGCTGCGCGCCCGCGGATACTCCGCCGCCGCCATCTCGGGCGACGTCGCCCAGGCCCAGCGCGAACGAACGGTCAACCAGCTCAAGAGCGGCAAGCTCGACATTCTGGTCGCAACGGATGTCGCGGCACGCGGCCTCGACGTCGACCGCATCAGCCACGTGGTGAACTTCGACATTCCCATCGACACCGAGTCGTACGTGCACCGTATCGGCCGCACGGGTCGCGCCGGGCGCAGCGGAGCCGCCATCAGCTTCGTGACCCCGCGGGAGCGCCGCCTGCTCGGCGCCATCGAGAAGGCCACGCGCCAGCCCCTCACACAGATGCAGCTGCCCTCGGTCGACGACGTCAACAGCACGCGGCTCACCCGGTTCGACGACGCCATCACGGCCGCGCTCTCGCAGCAAGACCGCATCTCCGCGTTCCGCGACATCGTGGGCCACTACGTGGAGCACCACGATGTTCCCGAGGGCGACGTCGCGGCGGCCCTCGCCGTGGTGGCTCAGGGCGACACTCCCCTGCTGCTCGAACCCGAAGACTCCCGCGCCCAGCGCTTCGAGCGCGACAACCGCGAAGACCGCGCGAGTGGTGGTTACCCGAGCCGAGAAGACAGAGGCGCCCGCGACTCGCGCGGCGGTGCATCCGGTGGCTACGGCGGGCAGGATGCCCGGGGCGAGCGCCCCGACCGGGCTCCGCGCGGCTCGAAGCCCATGTCGCCGTACCGCATCGAAGTAGGAAAGCGTCAGAAGGTCGAGCCGCGCCAGATCGTCGGAGCCCTCGCCAACGAGGGCGGCCTCAGCCGAGAGGACTTCGGGCACATCGACATCAAACCCGACTTCTCGATCGTCGAACTGCCTGCGGATATGCCCAGCCGCGTACTCGAGAAGCTTCGCGACACCCGCATCAGTGGCAAGCTCATCGAGATCAAGCCCGACCGCCGTGGCGGCGGCGCACGCAGCTACGACCGACCGGGCCGGCCCGACTTCGACGGTAACGACACCCGCCCGACACGCAAGCCCCGACACAAGTAGCCAATACACGTAGGCCGTACAAATGACAGGCGGCGCAGCCGCCCGACACGCGAAGTGAGCTGATTCACCCCCCAGCGAGCGAGGAGATGCCAGTATGGTGGCGCCGTCGACATTCGATCGCGAATACAGAAACTGGGGAATCACATCGTGACCATGCCACCGCCGCCGCCTCTTCCGCCGCAGCAGGCCTCGAACGTTCCGAGCGGCCCGGTGCCGCTCTGGGCTCCGTATTACAACGCGCCGTTCGGCGTCGCCGTCAGACGCTTCTTCACCAAGTACGCCACGTTCTCGGGCCGCGCGAGCCGCGCCGAGTACTGGTGGTGGTTTCTGGTGTCGGCCGTGATCGGCGTGATCTTCAGCATCATTCTGCAGGCCACTGGCGGAAACAACATGAACGGCAACGGAATGACAGCGGGCGGCACCGTCGTCTACATCATCTACCTCGTGTGGGCCCTCGTGATTCTGATTCCGGGACTCGCGCTGCTTTCGCGTCGCCTGCACGACGCCAACCACTCCTTCTGGTGGATCTTCATCGCCCTGATCCCGCTCGTCGGCGGCATCATTCTGCTGGTGTTCGTTCTCACCGGCCCGAAGCCCGAAGGCGCACGGTTCGACCGACCCACCAGCTAAGGCGAGGCACGCCCTACAGCCAGACGGTCGCCAACCACACGGCGACCACCGCAAGCACAAGAAGCGCGACGTTCAACCCGAGCTGTCGCGCTTCTTTGCGTGCCAGGTGCAGAATGATCGCCCCGATCTGCACCAGCACGAGCCCGATGGCTGCCGCGAGCGCGAGCCACGGCGCGATGCCGGTGAGCGGGGGCAGAATGAGGCCGATCGCAGCGAGCACCTCGAGGATTCCGATGAGCTTGACCGCCGGCATCGGCGCGGTTTCGACCCACTTCATCATCGTTTTCAGCTGAGTTCGGTTGCGCGCGATCTTCATGGCGCCCGAGTACAGGTAGAACACAGCAAGTACGCCGGCGACGATCCAGTAGGCAATCTCCATACTGCTCATTGTGCCCCGGCCGAAAGCGCCCGCCCGCCACCCGGCCAGTATTCGGCCGAAAGGTTGCCCGCCTGGCGGCTCGACAGCTACCCGGCGAGACGTGCATGCTGAAGTACACGGCCACAGTGAGGTGGCCGCGAGACCAACGGAGGCCTTGATGTCCATTGCAGAATCCCCCACTACCCCCACCACCGAGTACCGCCCGGCCCCGCCGTTCGACCCCGAACTCGCCGCCGTGCTCGCGGTTCTCGGCGCCCAGATGCCGTCGACTCTCACGACGGAGATGATCGGCCCGATGCGCTCGGCGAACGTCACGCCGCCCATCGACGAGGTGCTCGCGGCTCGCTCTGTAGACGTGGTTCGCGAAGATCGAGCCATTCCCGGCCCGGCCGGCGCGCCTGACATCACCATCAGTATTTTCAAGCGGGCCGACCATGTGGCAGGAGGGCCGGGCATTTATCACACGCACGGCGGCGGCATGATCATCGGCGACCGCTTCACCGGCATCGACACGATTCTCGACTGGGTGGAAGAGTTCGACGCCGTTGCGGTGACGGTGGAGTACCGGCTCGCCCCCGAGCATCCTGACCCCGCCCTCGTCGACGACTGCTACACCGGCCTGGTGTACACCGCCGAACACGCCGACGAGCTCGGCTTCGACGCCAGCCGACTGATCATCGCCGGTGCGAGCGCGGGTGGCGGCCTTTGCGCGGGCGTGACGCTGTTGGCACGTGACAAGGGCGGCCCCGCGCTGGCAGGCCAAGTGATCATCTACGGCATGCTGGATGATCGCAACGAGACGGTCTCGAGCCACCAGATCGACCAGATCGGCGTCTGGGATCGCGGCAGCAACGACACCGGGTGGGATGCCCTGCTCGGCGATCGACGCAAGACCGATGCCGTGTCGATCTACGCCGCACCTTCGCGGGCGACCGACCTGTCGAACCTGCCGCCGGCCTACCTCGACTGCGGGTCGTCTGAGGTGTTCCGCGACGAAGACGTCGCCTACGCGTCGAAGATCTGGGCCGACGGCGGCATCGCCGAACTGCACGTCTGGCCGGGCGGGTTCCACGGCTTCGACATGATGGCTCCCCAGGCCGCGCTTTCGGTGGCCATGCGTGAGACCCGCACAGCCTGGGTGCGGCGGCTGCTCGGCGCGTGACGCGAGGCGCCCACCCCTTCTGTCGCCGCGACGACAGAGGTAGGGTGGGCGCAACAGTTCGTGAGATGAGTGGCGAAGATGCATCAGCTCGTGGGGCGCCTCACCGCGCTCGATCCAGAGGCGAGCGAGAGCCTGAAGGTCATCGCGTACTTCGATGCGCTCGTCGACGGCCACGCGAACACCGAGGTGCTTCTGCGCGGGGCGGCGGTGCTGAGCGGGTGCGCGGCGGGATTCGCCGCTGCGGGCACTCAGCGGCGAGTGGATGCCACGGGCATCCGTTCGCCCGTCGACGCCACAGCGTCGCCCCCACTGTGGCCGCGGCATCCGCTCGGTGACGGCGGGTACGCGTGGCTCGAGCGGGTGGGGCCGGCGCATGCCAACGACGAGATGATTCTCGAGCGCCTGGTGATCGCGTTGAGCATCACGTTCGAGCGCTCGGCGCCCGTCGTGGCTGCGCGAAGGGCAGTGGAGACGGTCGTGGATTTCGCTGCTCCGCGCGCGGATCGGCTGACGGCAGCGACTCAGCTCAAACTCGACATGACCGCAGACTACTGCGTGAGCGCGATGCCGGCGCTGTCTTCGGCGCCGGGTGGCCATCAGACCGTGATGGTGACCCGGGTCGGAGCGGTGCGGGCGGTCATCCGGCCGGCCCGCCATGGTACGACCAACGCGAGCGTCGCTGATCCCGTCGCTGAGCCCGTCGATGGACCCGTCGCTGAGCCCGTCGCGGTGCCCTTTGTGGAGCGCGTTGGCGTCGGCTTCGCAGTACCGCCGGGCGAACTCGACCGATCGTGGAGTTCGGCGTTACTGGCCCTGCGCATGACGAGCGAGCGGGAGCCGGTGGTGCAGGCCGACGACCTCGGGGCCGTGTTGATGCTGGCGGAGGCCGCTGACGAGCGTGATGGCGACCACCCCGACGTGCTCGCTCTGAAACGCCTGATCGGGTCGCCGGGAGCCGCGCGCGATCTCGTCGAAGCGATGGTCGCGACCGGCAGCGCCAGAGCCGCCGCCCGTGAACTCGGGATGCACCATTCGACCGTGCAGGCCAGGGTCGCCGATTATTCCCAGGCGCTCGGCTTCGATGTGCGCACCATGAGCGGCCAGACGCGTCTGGAACTCGCCCTTCGGCTGTACTACCTCTCGACGAACGTGTTCGGCTGACGCCTTACAGCGCCTCGGTGCCGGAGTCGTGGGCAGTCGGGTCGGTGTGGCGACCGTCATCACCCGCGCCATCGTCATCGCTCGCCACAGTGCTCGGCAGCAGCGTGACGAATCGCGCAGCCACGGTCGCCTCATCGAACGGCACCGCATTGCCCACCTTGTAAGCCGGTTCGGCGAAGGCGATGAGCCAGCTGATGGGGCCGCCCGGGGCCAGGCCCGGGTATCCCGCCATCTCGTTGTCGCCGGGCCCGATCACGACGCCCGTGGGCTCCCCCTCCCAGCCCGAGTCACCGGATGCACCGGATGCACCTCCCGTCACCGTGACGAGGGCGCCGACCCCGACCGACTCTTCGCGCGGGCTGGTCGGGGTCGTCTCTTTGCGGTTCTTACGGATGAACATGCCCACACCCTATCCGGCGCCGGATGAAGGCGGCTCGGAGTCGACGCCGACGGGCACAAGAACGACATTCCGCAGTTGCGAATCGACGACCTCGGCCGTCAGAAAGGTGCCCACCGGCTGCCGACGGCGGTCGGTCGGCGACCCGGGGTTGAGCAGCAGCATTCCGGCCGGCGTGCGGGTGTTCCAGGGAATGTGGCTGTGCCCGAACACCAGCACATCGGTATCGGCGAAGTCGCGGTCAGCGCGCTGCTCCCGGCCGGCCGCCGCCCCGGTTTCGTGCACCATCGCGAAGCGCAGCCCGTCGAGCGTGACTCGCGCCACCTCGGGCAGTCGCGCCCGCAGCTCTGGGCCGTCGTTGTTGCCGAACACTCCGACGAGCCGGGCCGCACGCGACTCGAGCGCGTCGAGGGTTGCCACGTCGACCCAATCGCCGGCGTGGAACACCACATCGGCCTCGTCGACCGCACGCCACACCTGCCCGGGCAGGGCCTTCGCCCGCTTGGGCAGGTGTGTGTCGGCGAGCATGACCAGCTTCAGAGCCATGCTCGACCGTACCGCGTCGGCTCGCGCCGTGCGCGCGGCTCGAGGCTCACGGCTCACGGCTCACGAGGGTAGCGTCCGCCCGCGCAGGCGGCGCCAGCTCACGAAGCAGCGTCAGCTCGTGAAGCAGCGTCAGCTGGTGAAATACACCCCGCTGTCGAGATCTTCGATGAGGGTGGGGCCGGTCGGCGTCCAGCCCAGCAGCTGTCGAGTGATCGCCGACGACGCCGGAATATCCATGCCGAAGAAGCCGCCGATCGTGCCGAACTGCGCCTGTGCATCTTCGGACGCGATCGACTCGACCGGCAGGCCCAGCCCGCGACCGATGGCCTCGGCGATGGTGCGGGTCGGAATCGCCTCTTCGCCGATGGCGTGCAGCAAGGTGCCGGGAGCCGCCTTCTCGAGCCCGAGGCGTACGACGCGCGCGGCATCCGTTCGGTGCACGGCCGGCCAGTGGTTCGTGCCGTCGCCGATGTAACCAGACACGCCCGACGCCTTCGCGGCGTCGACGATGAACTTCACAAAACCCTTGTCGCCCGCGCCGTGCACGGTCGGTGCGAAGCGCACGCTCACCGCACCGACGCCCTGCTCGACGAACTCGAGTGCGCGGTTCTCGCTGCCGCCGCGGGGCGACTCGAGACCGTGGAACGGCGAAGCGTCGTTCTCGGTCAACGACCGGCCGGGAACCGCCCCGGCCACGCCCGATGCCAGCAAGAACTTTCGATTCGAGCCCGCCAGTGCCTCTCCGATGGCCTCGACCGCCTCACGCTCGGCCTTGTTCGAGACCTCCGGGTGAGCCCAGTCGTGCTTGTTGGCCAAGTGGATCGTCGCGTCGGTGTCGCTCGCACCCGATCGCAGCGCGCCCAGGTCGTCGAGGTCGCCGCGCAGCACCTGAGCGCCCTTGGCCTCGAGTCGGGCCGCAGACTCGTCGGAACGAGCGAGACCGAGCACGTCGTATCCGTTGGCGAGGAGTTCGTCGGTCACGGCCGACCCGATCCAGCCGGATGCGCCGGTGATGAATACACGCATGAGTGCTTCTTTCTTCCGCGCCCGCGTTGACGGCGGGCTAAGGTGATGTCAGAGCCTGTCATCGGCTCGCTTCTCACTGTAGCGCTTATGTCAGAGTCTGTCATCACTTCGTTTGAACCGGTAGCATGGAGTTATGGTGCGATGGCAACCCGAAGCCCGCGAGCGACTGCAGAAGGCCGCGCTCGAGCTCTTCTTGGCAAACGGATTCGACGATACGACCGTCGCCGACATCGCCGCGGTCGCCGGGCTCACCGAGCGCACGTTCTACCGGCACTTCGCCGACAAACGCGAGGTTCTGTTCGGCGGTCAAGACATCTTTCAGGGTGGATTCACCGAGGCGGTCGATTCGGCACCAGCGGATGCCCGTGCCCTCGACATCGTCGCCGACGCCGTCGCGGCGGTCTGCGCCCCCACGGGCATGTTCTCCGAAGAACGGCGCCCGCACTCGCGCCTCCGCCAGAAGGTCATCGCCGAGCATCCGGAGCTGCAAGAGCGCGAGTTGCTCAAGATGGCATCTCTCGCCGGCACGCTCGCTTCGGCCCTGCGTGCGCGCGGCGTGACCGAGCCGACGGCGACGCTGGCGGCAGAGTCGGGGGTGACCGTGTTCAGGCTGTCGTTCGACCAGTGGATCGCAGAGGGCTCAGTAGCGACGCTCGCCGAGATCGAGCGAGATCTGTTCGAGGCGCTGCGGTCACTGTCACCCTGACCCTCGAAAAGATTCTTGGGATCGGCTGAACGAATCGTAAGGGCGTCTCGTAGTTAGGTTAGGCACACCTAACCAATGGATGCCCGACCATCACGATTCGAGAGGCACATCATGACCACGACCGAGCTTTCCACCCCGAGCAGCAGCGCCGCCCCGTTCGGCAGCGGCACCCCGGCGACAGCATTGCCCCGCTCTGGCGTCTTTTCGATCAGATGGCTGCACGGCGCAGCGATCGTACGAATTCTCTTCGGAGTGCTATGGGCGATCGACGCCGTGTTCAAGTGGCTGCCCGGGTTCATCAACGGGCAGACACTCGGCGACGAACTCGGCGCTTACGAGAAGGTCGACACCCCGATCATTCACCAGTACCTCGTGTTCGTGAATTCGGTCGGCACAGCAAACCCGCCCGCCTTCGCGATCTTCATCGCGATCGTCGAGACCCTCGTTGCCATCGCCCTGATCACCGGCACTTTCTCGAACGTCGCCTTTCTCGGCAGCGCTCTGCTGTCGTTCGGTATCTGGTCGGGTGCCGAGGGCTTTCACCTGCCCTGGACGCGCTCGGGCATGACCGACCTGGGCCCGTCGGTCGGCTACATCTTCGCGTCGCTCGCCCTGTTCTTCGCTGCCGCCGGCTCGACCTGGGCTGTCGACTCGTGGCTTCGCCCTCGGCTCGGGCGCCTGAGGTTCTTAGCGGCTCCAGCACTGCCGCTGCGCTGACCGCGTGCGGCAACGCCGCTGAAGCCGTCCGGCGTTCAGTCAGAGTCGGCGGCGCAAAGTCAGTCGGTGTCGGTGAATCTCGGGCGTGCGGGTGTGCTGTCGCGTCTTCGTCGATTGAACACGTCTGGTGGGCCAGGGTTGGTGAATCGGTCTGAGGTTTGTCGGCATCTCTGGGGTCGCTGCTCGTGGTCGACCCATTTCGGTGGAATCAGATGCGGCACCCCGTCAACCATGACGAGCCGCCAGTCGGCGGTGTGTAGATGGTTGTGGTGGAACTTGCACAACAACGCCCCATTACACACATCCGTCACACCCGGTGCGTACGTGTCGTCTTTCCAGTCCACGACATGGTGGCTCTCGCAGAACTGTGGGGGCCGGTTGCAGCCCTTCCACACACACCCGCCATCACGGTTCGCTAACGCCCGGTTCTGCGCCGCGCTGAACAGGCGGCGCGTTTTCCCGAGGTGCAGTACTTCCCCGTGCGCACCGAACAGTGTGGTGACGATGTCGGCGTGGCAGAGAGTCTGCGCGACCACCGACGCGGGCACGGGCTCGTTGATGCCGTCGATCCACCCCACACCCCGCCCAGAGACAACATCGTCGAGGGTGGCGTGGATGTTCAGCACCGGGCGGGCGCCGTTGATCTGCGGCATCCCCGGCAAGCCTGCTGCGACCCGGATGACTTCCGTGAACACATCCACCCGACGCTGCGGCAGCGTACGCGTATCCACCGCTACCGCCTCAGCATCAGCCGCCGCATCAGCACCGGTGGCCGTGGCGGTAGTGGCGGTAGCGGTAGCGGTAGCGAGGGTGCTGGCTCCGGCGTCGGCATGGGGTGTGCCGGGGTCGAACGGGATGTGTCCGGCGACGCGGGGGCTGGAGATCGCGTGATCAACCGCCATCCACACCCCACCCTGCTCCGGCGTCAGCACCCCATTCACACGAACACAGCCTGAGCGGGTGTTCGAGAACGTCAGACCGCGTTTCGCTTCCAAATCTTTGTACCGCGGTTCCGCACCGTCCGCGTCCAGCGACTCCCTCGCCCGGACAGCGAGCCCACGAATATCATCCGCCGGTAGAGACACCCCACCGACCCCATCAACAGCCCACTCAACGAGTTGCCGTTCGACCGCACGAATCTCCTCCGTGCCGCAGTTCGGGGCAGCCTCCGACAGCGGACGAACGATCGCGTCGGCGGTATCGACACCAATCAGACCCGACCGCAGAGCGTCTTCGACCTCCGGGAACTTCGACGGGACCAGCATCCCAACCACGACCGAGGGCAGCACCTGCGCACCCAGCTTGATCCGGCTTCTCGCCGTCGACCTCGACACCGACGTTGACGCGACGATCAATTCGACCGCGTTCGCGAACCCCTGTTTCCGTGCGAGTGACTCCTCCCCCAGCTCGTGTCTGCTCCGGTCTGCGACATCCCCAGCCACCTGCGTACGTAACCCGTCCACCAACCTGCCCAGCCGCTCCACCGCAACCAGACCGGCCAATAATTCTTCGTCGGCAAGCCCGCAGGGCGCGGCAGCCCGGAACACCCCACACTCACCACACGCCGCAACTGCCTCCGCTAACAGCACACCCAACGACACCCGAACATGCTCGTCAGCAGCACCGTCGGTGCTGCCGGCCGGGCTGCCGGTGGGCGGAGGAGGTGTTGCGGACATAGACCGATCATACCACAATCACGAGGTATTCTCACTAACAGAGTGGCCCCCGGACCACGGGAATCCGCACCCCGAAACACCCACCCCGGGCATCCCGAGGCTGCCGCGCCCTGCCGGGCTTGCCACCAAACGACCTACCGCACCACCAAAAATACCAGCAGCCACCGACAGCGAGACCCGCCCGTCACCTCCCCGAGACGGTCACCACGAAGACCCCTTCCCACGCAAGAACCCAAGGAACCCGCACTCCCACGAAAGAACAGAGCCCGAAGAAGTCGACCCGCGAGCCGAACCATCTTCAGCGACAACGGCTGTTTAGTGCATCGCGATCAATCGACTTTGCGAAAAAGCCTCTAAAACGCCCGCTATAGGGGCCTTTTCGAAAAGTGGATGCCCGGGAGCGCCCCCGCGGAGCGGCGCGACTGCACTCCCCGACGGCACAGCCCCGATTGGCGCGACAGAGTGGTCACAGCGTTCACGCAGCAGCGCCGACGCCTCGTCCTCGACCACCGGTCACGATACCCAGGAGAGTTCCCCCGCGGCCTTTCCCGCCAAGGCCGCGCGCGAACCACGCCAAAGGTAGCTCAGCGCCTCGTCGAGGGTGGGAAACATCGTCCACGTGAAACTCCGGCCCAGCTGCATCACCTCGAAAGCGAACTCGGCGCGCTGCTCGACAAAACCGAGCACCTCGCTGGCGGCCGCACTGTCGGCTCGAGCCGCATTCACGCGCCAGCAGTGATCGCACACCGGGATGAGCAGCAGATCGTCACTGCGATATGCCGACACGGCTGCTGAGCCGCCCACCATCGGGTGAGCTTGTGATTCGGCCATCTCGTATCCCCTCGTCGCGGTGAGACGCACTGCCAAGGGTCCGGGGCAATCGTTACTGGGATTATTGCTCCATCTTCCGCGCAGCGTCAACGGGTAGAAAAATCTCGGATTCGGCGTGACGAATCGCTCGGTCAGCACGTCTTAGAGATGACAGATCGGATTCAGTCGTCTGTCGGCCTGCACAACGGGCCGCAGCCGACGAGTAAGGGGCCTTCGAACGAAAATGGGAAAACTCTATTACGGGGCAACGGGAACAGAGGCCGTCTTCGACGATCGGCTTCTCGCGCACCTGAAATCCGTCATCGTTGCCAAGCTCCGGCGCGACGAGAAGTTCACGTTGTCGTGGGATAACGGCATCGACCAGCAGGGTCGTTGCGCGGTGTGGCTGCACCCTGCGATCGAGTTGCAGTTCCAATTCGACGGCCGAGAACGAACGCCGCTGAACAGAGCGTGGATCGAACAGCTGATGGCGACGGCGAACAGCGGCGACGGGCTCCGCGTCGTACCAGAGCCCACCGACGGGTAGCCCGATCTCGCGCGACGCGTGCCGAACGAGGCCTGCCGCATGAGGCGTGCCGAACGAGGCCGACAAGCACTGCCCGTCAGCGGATGCCCGTGCCTTCGTTTTGCGGAACCCGCCCTGCGCTGCGCAGGTCGCGCGCGGTCACCGAGTGCACGGCAACAAGAGCACGGCGGAGTTCGGCTACCGTCGCGAATCCCGTACGCCCGGCGATCTCGGAGAACGAGCGGTGGGTTCCGGTGATCTCGACGACCGCACGATCGAGCCGCCGAGCGCGAATCGCCTCGGCGAGAGTTTGGCCGGTGGCCGCGTACGCACGCTGCAGGTGACGCACCGACACGTTCAGTTGCGCTGCGATCGCCGTAGGAGTGAGGTCGCTGTCGCCCGACTGGGCGGCGATCAGCGCCTGCCCCCGTGCCCAGAGACCTGACGTGACACTGCCGGAGTCCATGCGGTAACCCTGATGCTCCAGAAAGAGCCCCGTGATCAGCTGGCCGATGAGCGCGGCCGCAGGCGCCGCGGGTATCGGAGTTTCTCCGGCCGCCGCGGTCACGCCGAGAATGAACGACAGCGACGGGTCGCGCAAGCCCGACAGCCGGAATCCCCCGACCCCGGAGGGCACGTCGGCCCCGATCTGGCTGATCGTCTCGCGGGGCAGCGAGATGGTGGTCAGGGTCGACACCGACAGATTCTGTCCGAGCACGGGCCGCGTCGGGCTGATGAATCCCGCTTCGCCGGCCCGAAAGCCGAAGGTCTGGCCGTTCTCGGTGAGCCGCCACGCGCCCGAACGCACGAACACCACGTAAATCCCTTCGGCATCTGCTTCTGCTTCGTCGCCCACGTTCACGACGAAGGGGCTCTGAAGGGTTGTCGACACCGCGAGCCCGTCGCCGAACGTCCACCGGCTGCCGACCGAATGAAAGGCCTCGGGATTGGGACTCGTGGCGTGACCGGGCGCTTGGTCGAGACCGACTTGGCCTGAAAGACGCCAATCGACACGCTCGGTGAGCCGCGGGGTTGGTTCAGTGAACACGGTCTCCCTCGTCATGCTGTTGGCTGGCCGCGTGCACGTGCACTGCGGACGTACCCGTTCACGCTGCCGAGGGTCTGGGGCAATCGATAAAGGGATTATGACTCTCGCGTAGCGACTTCGTCAAACGTTCGCTTGCGTCTCGCCGGTCGGCGGGCACTCCCGTAGCGTGAAGGCCGCGCACTGGCGTAGCGTCGGTTCTGTGCCTACCTCGCCCGCGCGCCCGTGACGCCCCGGAGGCTGGCGCAGCGCGCGGGGTGGTGGGCGGCGGACTACGCATTCGCCCTGCACTGGCAGGTGCGGGCTGCCTTCAGCAGCCGCGATGCTCGGCGCTACGAGACCGGCGAGCGCGATCCCGTCGTCGTGATACCCGGCATTTGGGAGACGTGGGGGTTCATGCGCCCACTCATCGAAAAGGTGCATGCCGCCGGGCATCCCGTGTTCGTCATTTCGGCGCTCCGCCACAACGCTCGACCCGTCGCGGAGTCGGCCGAGCTCGTCAGCGCCATGCTCGTTTCTCGAAACCTGAAAAACGTGCTGATCGTCGCGCACAGCAAAGGCGGCCTGATCGGAAAATACGCCATGGCGTTTCTCGACGATTCACGGCGAATCTCGCGCATGGTCGCGGTCTGCGCACCTTTTTCGGGATCGGGCTACGCCGCGTACCTGGTTCTGCCGGCCCTGCGGGCACTTTCGCCGAGCGACGCGACGATGCGGATGCTCGCCGAGAGCAAAGACGTGAACGCCCGCATCGTGTCGGTGTACGGCGAGTTCGATCCGCACATTCCCGAAGGCAGCGGGCTGACTGCAGCCCACAACGTCATGCTGCCCACCGGCGGACATTTTCGCATTCTGGCTCAGCCGGAGGTCGTCGCGCTCGTGCTCGGTGCCGGCTCGGCGACCGAGCCGAAGACGGGGTCAGTCGCGGCCGCGGGAACGCAGCAGACCGACGACCACGATCGGGGTGGTCACGGCGAAGACGGCGACCGCCAGCCAGACGACCGCTGAGTAATCCGTGCTGAAGATCGCCAGAATCACGATGAGAAACACACCTTCGCCGATGAGCAGGTTGCGCCACATCGGCTCGCGCCCTCGCCCTCCACTGGAGCGTGAGGGGGGCCTGCTAGTCATACTTGAACGCTAACCCCCTTCGAAGGCCGCGGCAAATGGGTCTGCCAAAGCGCCTCGCCGTCGACCATCGTCGAGGTTTCGTGCATGCCCACATGCGCGGCGACCCGCTGCGAGGCGATGTTGTCGGGATGGATCAGGGCGCCCGCCCGCTGGATGCCTGAACCATTCAGCCAGGCGCGCACGGCGCTTGCGCTCTCCGTCGCGGCCCCCGCACCCTGCGCAGCGGGCGCGACGACCCAGGCCAGTTCGGCGCGCCGATGCTCGCCGACGCCAGAGAGCGTCGCCTGCACGAATCCGATCGCCTGAGCGGAGGCCTTCGAGCGGACGATCCAGTTCAGCCACCCCGAATCCCGCGAAACCGAGTGCCCGACGACCTGCCTGGCATAACGACCCCGCAGCACCTCGAGGGAGGGCGCCTGCCCGCCGGTGAATCGATACAGCGCCTCGTCGCCGAGCACGTCGACCATCTCGTCGGCGTGCTGCAGCCGGAGAGGCTCGAGGGTGAACCGGCTCGTCTCGAGAAGTTCTGCAGCGGGCCAGGTCACGAGACCATCGTGTCACGCGCAGTGTCATGCGCTGCGTCACGCCCTGTGTCACGCGCAGCGCCACGCAATCGACGTATCAACCCACAGGGATGACGCAGGCCGCTGGCGGGCGCGCAACAATGGGCAGCAATCCGTGAAGACGAGGAGTACGCCGGTGGCCACACATTCGCACGACCCCGCGGCAGTGCCCGAGCGCCCGGCACGTCGCCTTCCGCGCAAACCCGCGTCGGCGCTGGCCGAACGCTGGACTCGGGTCGACGGCATCGACGTGTTCTACCGGGAATCGGCGAAGGTCGACCTCGACGCCCCCGTGATGATGCATCTGCACGGCTTCGGGCTCTCGGGCCGGTACCTGCTTCCAACCGCAGAACTGCTGCAAGACGAGTTCCGCACACTGGTGCCCGACCTGCCCGGTTTCGGGCGAAGCGGAAAACCGCCCAAGCCCCTCGACGTTCCCGACCTGGCTCATGCCGCCGCCCGGTTTCTCGACTCCCAGAACATCGAGAAGGTCAGCCTGATCGGCAACTCGATGGGATGCCCGGTCATCTGCGAATTCGCATACCATTACCCCGAGCGGCTCGACCGAGCGATTCTCGTCTCACCGGCCGGCGGCATCAACAACCAGCCGCTTCGCCGAGCCGTCGCGCAGTTGGCACGCGACGGCGGCCGAGAACCCCGGCGCATGGTCACCGTCGCCACTCCCGACTACCTCCGGTTCGGCATACCGAGTACCGTGCGCATGTTCAGGGCGCTCACGAGCTACCCGTCGCTCGAACGGCTGCTCGCGCTGAAGATTCCGACGCTCGTGGTCATCGGCGACCGTGATCCCCTCATGCCGAACCCCGATCGAATTCAACAGATCGCCAGCCAAAGCGACAATCACGTTCTCGTGGTCGTGGTGGAGGGCGCTGCCCACGCCATCAACTTCAGTAACCCGGGCGAGCTCGCTAACGTGACCCGGCTGTTCATGGCCGACAAGCCGATCGTGGACGACCCCGACTCCCCCGGTCATTCCAAGGTGTTCGAGATTCACCGCGGATCGCTGCACCCGCAGGCCGAGTGACACGCTGAGCACGTGAGCGATCCGCCCAGCCACCGGCTGAACGCAGATGCCCGCCCGCCGAGCGAACGGTGGGCGGGCATCCTGTGCGTGTCGAAAGAGGTGTCGAGCTAGATGCGGCGACGACGACCCGGGGTGACGACCGCGGCGACGACAGCGGCCTTCGCGACCGGCGAACGGCCGGGGCTGACTGCAGCGCCGACAACGGCGGCTTTGGCGATGGGTGCGCGAACGACGCCGACGCGTCCGATGCGTGCTGGTCTGAGCGGCATGTCAGTCTCCTACGGTTTCGAGTTCGGCATCGGCCTCGAGCGAGGCGATGATGGCCTGGATGGGAATGCGGCCGTTGGCGATCAACTGACCGCCCGCGCGACGAGCGGCCGAGGCGAATGGTGCGCTCCACAGGTTCTCGTAGACGAGCACACCGGCGACACTGCCCGGATCCATCGCCGCCGCGAGATTGGCGACGTCGTCTGCGGCCAGAAAATCGGCCAGTTCTGCTTCGATGCGCTCGAGAGCACCCAGATCATCCAGATCTGACAGCTCGATCGCGTCGATCTCGCCGTTCTCGTCTTTCGTGAGAATAAGCATGTCAATGACACGAATCGTGCCCGCGTCGACCAGCTTCACGAGTTCTTCGATCATCTCGCCGTTGAACGAACTCTCGCCCACCGGGAATTCCACGATGATGAAGTCGACTGGGCCGAGTTCGTCTAATACTGCGTCACTCATATTTCGTCCGTTCGTCACTATCGTGCTGAACGTTGCTGTCAGCATCCGACGAGGCGAGCATACGGAGGGCCCCGGATGCTCGGCATCACCCTTAAGGGCTGAACCTCAGAGCAGTCCCAGCTCCCGGGCGCGGTCGATCGCCTCTTTTCGAGTGCCGACCCCGAGCTTCTGATAGATGTGCAGCACATGAGTCTTGATGGTGCTGACCGACACGAACGACATCTCGGCGAGTTCGTTGTTCGTGTATCGGCTGGGCAGGTACGAGAGAATCTCGAGCTCGCGTCTCGTGAGCGGCTCGTCGAGATCGGAGCCCGGCAGAGCGATCTCGGCGTCTTTCGCACGCTGCAAGACCTTCTCGCGAAACCCGGGGCTCGCGTGCGTCGAGGCGGCAATTCTGCTGATCACCTCGGGGCCGGCCCGCACTAGCAGCTCGACAGACCCTTGAGCGTCGGCCAGGTCGAGTGCCTCGTTGAAACAGCGTGTCGAACGAGTGGATTGCGCCCCGTGCGATGGATCGAGGGCCGACAGCAGGCGGTACTGAATGGCACCCTCGATCTGGCTGCCGTCGCCCGCCTCGACCTTCTCGAAGCAGAAAACGAACTGTTCGCGGCGGTTCTGCGCGAGGGCGGAAAGTGCTCGTTCGAACCAGACGGCCGCAGCGTCTTCGTCACCGGCTCGCCCCGTCTCTGTCGCTCGGTGCGTCGAGACCTTTCCGGCACGGTTCAGGCGCACGCTCTGGGCATTCAGCCGGTCGAGCACGACGGGCGGTGGCGAACCGGCCGGCGTCGTTGTCTGTTGTTCGCCGGCGGAAGCCTCCATGAGTAGTGAGCGCTCGTAGTGCAGCACCCAGAGCTGTTGAGTGCGCTGCGTCGCGTCGGCGCGAAGTAAGGCCTCGTGAAGCGCCAGAGCCGCCTGCGTGGGTTCACCCCGCTCGATGGCGACATGCGCGAGCGCCACGTAGGCGTCGGCGCATCCCCAGTGCGAGAGCAGGCCGACCTCCCGTGCCGTTTCAAGCGCCTCGGTCGCCAGATTGTTTGCACGAACGAGATCGCCCGCCCAGGCTTCGATGAGGGCGAGCGCGCCCAACGCGTTGATTCGCCACAGCGAATACATGGCACCGTCGCTGGCCAGACCGCGAGCGAGCCAGCGCTTGGCTTCGGCGAAATTGCCGTTGAGAAAGTAGCCCCGAGCGCCCGAGACGATGGCGACGGTCTCGAGCGATTTTCGACTGGTCATCCCGAGAACATCCGGAAAAACCTCCTGCGAGCCTGCCGTAATCAACTCGAGCGCTCGACGGGCCGCCCTGATCGACCGCAACGGGTCGGGTCGGGTCTGCACGAGAGCGGCGAGAAATGCCGAGGCGCAGGCGACCTGCCCGAAGGATGCCCGGGGATCGTTCGCGATTCGAGAGAGTATGTCGTCGGCTCGTGCACCCTGCCCGAGCAGGCCGACCAGAATACCGAGAAACAACCCGGCTTCGATATTCTCTGCGCGAACGGCAGCTGGCACCTGCTCCAGCCACGCGACGACCGTGGCGAGCTGCCCGCGCTCGAACACGTCAGAGCCGCGGCTGAGCACGACGTCGAGCATGCGCTCCCAGTTCTGGGTTCTGATCAGGTAGTCCACAGCGGTTCCGACATGACCGCGGTCCAGGTGCCACTGCGCAGCCCGCTCGGCGGTCTGCTCCTCGACTCGCGGAAGTTCAGCCCGCAGGTGATAGCGCAGCAGGTCGCGAAAGAGGTGGTGAAAACGAAACCACTCGCGCCGGTCATCCAGCGCGATGACGAACTGCGTATCACGTGCCAGACGATCGAAGGTCGTGTGCGCATCGGGGTCGTCGATCACGTCGCGAATGAGCTCGGCACTCATGGTGTCGAGAGCGGCGAGCTGCAGAACTCCGCGGCGCTGAGCATCGGGCATCGACCGCAAGATCTGTTGGGTGAGGTAGTCGCTCACGAGTCGATCGGAGCCGCTGAAGTCGGCGACGAAGGCGTCGGCGTCTTGCTTCAGGCTGATCGTCAGCCCCGCGAGTTGGAGACCGGCTGCCCAGCCTTCGGTCTTGTCGACCAAGGCACTCACGTTGTCGGCCGAGAGGCGATGGCCCACCGCATTCTCGAGAAGCTCGGCAGAATCCGCGTAGGTCATGGCCAGGTCGACCTGCCGCAACTCTGTCATTTCGCCGCGCAGGCGAAAACGGCTCAGATCACTCGGCGGCTCAGACCTGCTCGAGAGCACGATGTGCGCGTTGTGGGGCAACTCATCGATGAGGGTCTCGAGATCGGCTATGACCGACGGGTTCTCCAGCACGTGAAAGTCGTCGAAGACCACACAGATCTTGCCGTACCCGCGAAGTTCCACGCTGAGCTCATCGATGAAGGGCCGGCCGAGGCCGCCCGCGCCCAATGCGACGAGGGGCGCCAGGCTTCGGAACGACTCGTTCAGAACACAGAGCTCTGCTAGAAGCCGATTCGCGAGATGTGCCGCGTCGTCGTCGGCCGGCACCAGAGAGATCCACACGTACGACACATCGGGCCGAGACTGAACCCACTGGCTCAGCAGCACCGACTTGCCCGCTCCCGCCGAGGCGACGACAACGGTGAGGCGACGCTCGAGAGCTCGATCCAAACGAGACCTCAAATGAGGTCGGTCGACAGTCCGATTCGGTAAGTACTGCACCGCGACCATATTTCACAACCCCTTGACGTTCAGTTAACCCCACCGTGTCGCGAAATGCCAGCAACGCGGCCTCTTGCAGCCGAGGTCGAGTCGGCCGAATCAACCTCTGAGACTGACGACCCCTGCTTGTTCAACCGCCATGCTCAGTGAGTCGCCTTCGCTCTATGCGAAGACGAGACGAGAGGTGTGCAGTGCGAGCCAGAACCTACGAAGTCGTGGTCGATGGAACGCTGAGCCCCACCTTTACCTCTGCAATCGAGACCGCACAGGGCTTCACCGTCGACCACGTCGAGGGGGGTCGAACGCACTTTGTCGGTTCGGTGCCCGACCAAGCGCGCCTCTACGGGCTCTTTCAGCTCTTTCAGCGACTCACCATCGAGCTCATCTCGGTCAACCCCGTTCCGCACACCACCACTCGCCGTGATGACGGCACAAGCACAAGGAAGTAGTCATGCCCGATATCTCACGATCGAATCTGCCCATTCCGCACCGCGAGCATGTCGGTCTCATCACCTTCGACGCGAAAGACCCTGACACCAAATTTCCGGCGATCACCTCTCCAGCCGCGCCCGAGGGCGCGCCCAACGTCGTCATCATCTTGATCGATGACGCCGGCTTCGGCTCGTCGTCGGCCTTCGGTGGCCCCTGCTACACCCCCAACGCCGAGCGTCTGGCCGAGCACGGTGTGCGCTTCAACCGCTTTCACACGACGGCGCTGTGTTCACCTTCGCGTCAAGCGCTACTGACCGGCCGCAACCACCACGCCGTGGGAATGGGTGGAATCACCGAAATCGCCACCTCGGCGCCCGGCTACAACTCGGTTCGCCCCGACAGTGCCGCGCCACTGGCCCAGACGCTGAACCTGAACGGCTACGCCACCGCCCAGTTCGGCAAGTGTCATGAGGTACCGGTGTGGGAGACCAGCCCCGCAGGGCCCTACCAGCAGTGGCCCACCGGCAGCGGATTCGACTACTTCTACGGTTTTGTCGGTGCCGAAACGAACCAGTGGTACCCCGCGCTGTACGAGGGCACGACCCCCATCGAGGCGCCCAAGACGCCCGAAGAGGGTTATCACCTCACCGAAGACCTCACCGATCACGCGGTGAATTGGATGCACCAGCAGAAGTCGCTCATGCCCGACAAGCCGTTCTTCATCTACTTCGCCCCCGGCGCCACGCACGCACCGCACCACGTGGCCACCGAGTGGAGCGACAAATACAAGGGCAAGTTCGACAAAGGCTGGGACGCGCAGCGTGAAGAGACGCTCGCCAAGCAGATCACGCTCGGCATCGTTCCGGAGGGCACTGCGCTGACCGAGCGCCCCGAAGCGATCGGCGCCTGGAACGACGTCTCAGACGGCCTCAAGCCGGTGCTGGCCCGCCAGATGGAGCTCTACGCGGGCTTCATGGAGCACACCGACCACGAGATCGGCCGGGTGCTCGACTCACTCGACGACCTCGGCATTCTCGACAACACCCTCGTCTACCTGATCATTGGCGACAACGGCGCCAGCGCCGAGGGCACCCCGCAGGGCACCTTCAACGAAATGATCTCGCTGAACGGCATGGCCGCCCTCGAGACCGAGGAGTTCATGGCCGCGCGCATCGACGAGTTCGGCGGCACGGACTCGTACAACCACTACGCGGTGGGCTGGGCGCACGCCATGAACACGCCGTTCCAGTGGACCAAGCAGGTAGCGTCGCACTTCGGCGGCACCCGCGTGGGCGCCATCACGCACTGGCCGAAGGGCTTCACGAGTCAGGGCGAGATCCGTCCGCAGTTCCATCACCTCATCGACGTGGCGTCGACCATTCTCGAGGTCGCCGGCATCCCCGAGCCGACGTTCGTCAACGGCATCCAGCAGATGCCGTACCACGGCGTCTCGATGGCCTACGCCTTCGACGATGGCGCCGCCGACGACCAGCGCAAGACCCAGTACTTCGAGGTGGCCTGCAACCGCGGCATTTATCACAACGGCTGGACCGCCGTCACGCGGCACAGCAACCCCTGGTTGTTCGGCGAGACGCTTCCGGCGCTCGACGACGATGTGTGGGAGCTGTACGACACTACGACCGACTGGTCGCAGGCGCACGACCTCTCGGCCGAGCATCCTGACAAGCTCAAAGACCTGCAACGGCTCTGGCTCATCGAGGCGGTCAAGTACAACGTGCTGCCGCTGGATGACCGGCGAATCGAACGCTTCAACTCTGACATCGCGGGTCGGCCCCAGCTGGTGAAGGGCGAATCGCAGCTGATCTACGGCAGCATGTCGCGGCTCAGCGAGAACTCCGTGCTGAACATCAAGAACAAGTCGCACTCCGTCACGGCCGAGATCGTCGTTCCCGAGTCGGGCGCCAACGGCGTCATCGTGTCTCAGGGCGGGGCGTTCGCCGGCTGGAGCCTGTACCTGCACGAGGGCAAGCCGAAGTACTGCCACAACCTGGCGGGACTCATGCGCTTCTACGCGGCCAGCGATGACGTGGTCTCGCCCGGCACCCACCAGGTGCGTATGGAGTTCGCCTACGACGGCGGCGGCCTGGCGAAGGGCGGCCTCGCGACCCTGTTCATCGACGGCGCGGAGGTCGGCAACGGGCGCATCGGGGCCACGATTCCGATGATCTACTCGGGCGATGAGACGCTCGACATCGGTCTCGACACAGGCACCCCGGTGAGCGAAGATTACGAAGCCGAAGTGCGTTTCACTGGAGCCGTCAACTGGGTCGAACTGCAGGCCGGAGTCGACGGGCAGGATCACCTCATCAGCGCAGAAGACCGCATGCGCGTCGCCACCGCCCTTCAGTAGACCGCGCTTTACGAACGCATGACCCCGTGCTTTGCCGAAAGGAAACACTTTGGTTACCGATAAGCCGAACATCCTGCTGATTCTGGCCGACGACATCGGCTGGTTCGACGTCGGCGCGTATCACCGCGGCATCATGGGCACTCAGACCCCTAATATCGACCGCATCGCGGCCGAGGGCGCCATGCTGACCGACAGCTACGCGCAGGCGAGTTGCACGGCGGGGCGCGCTGCGTTCATCACGGGGCAGATTCCGCTGCGCACGGGGCTCACCACGGTCGGTCTGCCGGGGGCTGAGCAGGGCATCCAAGACTCCGACCCCACGCTGGCCGAACTCATCAAGCCCGAGGGGTACCGCACCGCGCAGATCGGCAAGAACCACCTCGGCGACCGCAACAAGTTTCTGCCGACCGTGCACGGGTTCGACGAGTTCTACGGCAACCTCTACCACCTCAACGCCGAAGAAGAGCCGGAGCAGCCCGAGTACCCGAAAGAGCTGCCCATCTTTCAGCAGCTGTTCATGCCCCGCGGTGTGCTCGAGTGCACCGCAACAGACGTGGATGATCCCACCGTCGATCCTCGATTCGGGCCCATCGGCAAGCAGACCATCCGCGACTCCGGGCCGCTGACCCGCAAACGCATGGAGACCATCGAAGACGACCTGCTCGAGCACTCACTCGGCTTCATCGACCGCGCGGTCGCGGCCGACGAGCCGTTCTTGCTGTGGCACAACACCACCCGAATGCACGTGTGGACCCACCTCTCCGAGCGCTGGAAAGACAAGACCGGCCTCGGCGTCTACGCTGACGGAATGCAAGAACTCGACTGGGTGGTCGGCGAACTGCTCGCCAAACTCGACGATCTCGGCATCGCCGACAATACTCTCGTGGTGTTCGCCAGCGACAACGGCTCTGAGGCCTTCACCTGGCCCGACGGCGGAACCTCACCGTTCCGCGGCGAGAAGGGTCTCGGCTGGGAGGGCGGATTCCGTTCGCCGCTCGCGATCCGCTGGCCCGGCAAGATTCCCGAGGGCCAGGTGCTGAACGGCATCTTCTCTCTCGAAGACATTCTGCCGACCGTCATGGCCGCCGTCGGCAAGCCCGACATCAAAGAAGAGCTGCTCGAGGGTGCAGACTTCGGCGACAAGCACTTTCGGGTGCACATCGATGGCTACAACCAGCTGCCCTACCTCACCGGCGAGGTCGAAGAGTCGCCGCGCCACGAGTTCTTCTACTACGGCGAGCGCGACCTGTTCGCACTGCGATACAACAACTGGAAGGTGCACTTTCAGACCAAAGACGACTGGTTCCACGGTGCGATCGTGAAAAGCACGGTGCCGCAGCCGGTCAACCTGCGGGTCGACCCGTTCGAGCGGCATATGCAAGATCCGGCATATCCGCTTTACGCCGGCGAGAAGCTCTGGACGGTGCTGCCGGCAGCGGCGATCGTGCAACAGCACATCGCCACGTTCACCGAATTCCCCCCGACCCAAGCTCCGCCGGACTTCAACCCGCAGGCGATCGTCGACATGGTGGTAGAAGCAGCGGCTCAGCGACATGGCAACTGACGAACATCCCGGAATGGTGTGGGTGCCGGGCGGCACTTTCGTCATGGGCTCAGATAGCCACTACCCCGAAGAGTCCCCCGCGCATCCGGTGACCGTCGACGGCTTCTACATCGATACATTTCAGGTGACCAACCGGCGGTTCGCTGCGTTCGTCGAGGCGACCGGTCACGTCACAGTCGCCGAACGGGCTCCGGATGCTGCGGACTATCCGGGAGCCGACCCGGCGCTGCTCGTGCCCGCCTCGAGCGTCTTCGAGAAACAGCTGCAGCGCGTCGATCTGAGCAGCCCGTACAACTGGTGGCGGTACGTGCCTGGTGCCGACTGGCGCCACCCGCAAGGGCCCGGCAGTTCGATCGATGAGCGGGCTGAGCATCCGGTCGTTCACGTCGCCTGGGAAGACGTCGAAGCGTACGCCGCCTGGGTGGGCAAGACGCTGCCGACCGAGGCCGAGTGGGAGTTCGCCGCGCGAGGCGGGCTCGACGGCGCCCCGTATGCGTGGGGTGACGAGATGAACCCGGGCGGAGTGTTCATGGCGAACACGTGGCAAGGCGACTTTCCCATGACCAACACGCTCGACGACGGTTTCGAGGGCACGGCCCCGGTCGGCTCGTTTCCGGCCAACGGTTACGGCCTCTACGACATGATCGGCAACGCGTGGGAGTGGACCAGTGACTGGTACGCGCACCACGCCGACATCGCCAGCAGCTGCTGCACCATCGAGAACCCCCGCGGCGGGCTCAAAGAGCTCAGCGTCGACCCGGGGATGCCCGGCATCGCCATTCCGCGCCGGGTCATGAAGGGTGGTTCACATCTGTGCTCGCCCAACTACTGTCAGCGCTACCGGCCAGCCGCGCGCATGCCTCAGCACGTCGACACCTCGACTTCGCACCTCGGGTTCCGCTGCATCGTGCGTTAGTGCGTTAGCGCGTTAGCTCATCCACACAGGATGATGCAGCAGCACGGTGTTTAGCCCTATTTTGGTGACTATCGGGGCAGCGTGACCCCGCAACGTGTGGGGCTTGTTATGAACTTCTGGGATTTTCTTGTAGACCTTTTCTGGATCTACATCTTCTTCGCGTATCTGATGGTGTTGTTCTCGATCTTCCGTGACATCTTCAGCGACCACAAACTGCACGGCGTCGCCAAGGCGATCTGGATTCTGGTCTTGATCTTCATTCCGTTCGCCGGTGCGCTGGTCTACCTGATCGCGCGCCACAAGGGCATGCAAGAGCGTGCTCTCGCTGCGGCCAAGGCTCAGCAAGATGCGGCCAGCAGTTACATCAAGGCGGCAGCGGGCACGTCGGCAACCGACGACATCGCAAAGGCGAAGGCACTGCTCGACTCCGGCACCATCACGCAGGCCGAGTACGACCAGCTGAAGAGCAAGGCGCTGGCCTGAGCACCCCGGCCTAAGCCGCTGTAGCGCCATGCTTCAGGCATTGGGACACCTGCTACCGCTCGCGCTCGCGATTGCGATCAGCTCGGTTCCGATCACGGCCACGATTCTGATTCTGCTGTCGCCCAAGCGCAACACGACAGCCGTTCCGTTTCTCGTCGGCTGGGTGCTGGGCATGGCGCTGCTCGTGGTGTTGGTCGACCTGCTGGCCAACGTGCTGCCGGAATCGTCGCGCCGCAAGACGCCCTACTTGGCTGTCGGCGAGATCGTCATCGGCGTTGCAATGATGACGCTCGCCGTCATCTCGTGGCGCGTCGGCCGCGGCAAAGAGCGAGCCAGCCAAGACCCGGCCTGGCTTCGGGCGGTCGGTTCTGTCGGGGCGCTTCCCGCTTTCGGAATCGCGTTCGCCCTGAACTTCAGACCGAAGGGCTTTCTGCTCGGCCTCGCGGCCGGCCTGGCCGTTCACGCCGCGAATCTGACGCCCGGTTCGGCGGCTGTCACCATCGCCATCTACACCATCATCGGTGCATCGACAGTGGCGCTGCCGATCATCTTCACGCTGGCTAATCCTGTGGGCATGCAACCACGACTTGTCACCGCGCGCTCGTGGCTCACCACGAACAGCCACATCGTCACCGTAGTGATTCTGCTCATGATCGGCGTCGTCATCTTCGGCTCCGGCTTGTCCGATCTGTAAAGAAAGGCGCCACACCATGACCACCACGACAGACCGCCAGAAGACCGAGACGGTGATCTCCGACGTTGTTCACGGGCGCTTCACCCACATTCCGATGACACTGAACCAGTCGATCGTCGACTTTCACGACTCGTCGCAAGAATGGCGTCGCCTCTTCTCCGAGCTCCTCGGAACGTTCTTTCTCGTCTTGGTGGCGGCAGGCGGCGGAATGATGAGCCAGGCCTTTCCGAACACCATTACCCGAACGGATGCGGTCGTCGCGCCTGCGCTGATGGTGTTCGCGATCATCCTCTTCATGGGCAAAGTATCGGGAGCACACCTCAACCCGGCCGTCAGCATCGCCTTCGCGCTGCGCGGTGACTTTCCCTGGTGGCGGGTACCGGGATACATCGTCACTCAGCTCATCGGCGCCTCACTCGCGGCGTGGTTTCTCGAGGGCGTCGTGCACGTCTCGTCGTCGTACGGGTCGAACTACCCCGCGGCCGGATACTGGGGTGGCAACGCCTTCGTGATGGAACTCGTTCTCACGTTCGGACTCGTCAGCGTCATTCTCGGAACAGCCTCGGGCGCGCAGAACGTCGGTATCGCCGGCGCCTTCGGCGTAGGTGCCTACATCGCGCTGGCGGGGTTGTGGGGCAGCCCGATCTCGGGCGCTTCGATGAACCCCGCCCGCACCTTCGGCCCCGATTTCGTGTCGGGAAACTTCACCGATTACTGGGTCTACATTCTCGGGCCGATCGCCGGCGCGGTCATCGCCGTCGGAGTCGCGTTCATTCTGCGCGGCCACGGCGGCGGCCGATCGGGATCCGGCGCGGCGCAGGGCGCACTCGACACCGAGGTCGCGCTGCCCGAGCAGGCCTGAACAAACGACCGGCCTCAACACGTCGGCCCGTCAGCACACGAAAGGAAAATCACATGTCTCACGCTCAACAAACGGTCACTGTCGACCACCCCATCGAGCACGTCTTCGCCTTTCTCAGCGACGGCTTGAACAATCCGAAGTGGCGACCCGAGATCAGCGAGACGCATCTCCTCTCGGGCGAAGGCCTCGGCGCCGAGTATGCGGTGTCGCGCAAAGGGGTAGGCGGGCTCTCGGTGCCGGCGGACTACCGCATCACCCGCTTCGAATCCCCCACTCGCCTCGACTTCGAGGTCATCGACGGCCCGGCGAGACCGCACGGCTCCTATCAGCTGAAAGAACTGTCACCGACATCGACCGAGGTCACGTACATCCTCGACAACGAGGCGACCGGGCTCATGTGGATCACCACGCCGATCATCAGCGCCGAGCTGAAGACCGAGACCGGCCACCTTCTCGACCTGCCGAAGGCGATGGCCAGCTGATGAGTTTCGAATTGCGCGCTGAAACCGGCAAGAACGCCCGCATCGCGGTTCCGCGTGCGGCCCACGCCGGATGGTCGGCGAGCCCCGATCGAGCGGATCCTGTCGCTCTGCTCGAAGAGCAGGCCGGCACCCGAGTGCCCGAGCTGGTACCCATTCGGTACGGGCGCATGATGGTCTCGCCGCTCACGTTCTATCGTGGTGCAGCGCTCATCATGGCCTCGGATCTCTCGCACACGCCGAACTCGGGCATCACCGTTCAGCTCTGCGGTGACGCCCACCTCTCGAATTTCGGCCTCTTCGCGTCGGCCGAACGCTCGATGATCTTCGACATCAACGATTTCGACGAGACTCTGCCGGGCCCGTGGGAGTGGGACGTCAAACGTCTCGCGGCCAGCTTCGAGATCACGAGCCGCTACCGAGGATTCTCCGATGCCGACCGCACGGCCATCACGCTCGAAGTGACCCGCGCCTATCGCGAGCAGATGCGTAAGTCGGCGGAATCCGGTGTCATGAAGGCCTGGTACGACCGACTCGACGTCTCGCAGCTCGAGGGGTGGGTGCGATCTGCCCGGCAGGCCAAAGAGGCCAGCAAGAAGCAGGTCAAGCGAACAACCGACGTCGTGGCCAAGGCCCGCACGAAAGACAGCATGACGGCTTTCTCGAAGCTCGTCGGTCTCGTCGACGGGCATCTGCGTATTCTGGCCAGCGCTCCCCTCATCGTGCCGATCGAAGACCTGGTCGACGACACGCACACCCGAGAGGTCGACGAAGAGGCGATGAAGGCGCTGATTGCGGCGTACCAAACGACTCTGATCAGCCAGAACCACCCGATTCGGGAGTACAGCTACCGGCACATGGCCCGCAAGGTGGTCGGTGTGGGCAGCGTCGGAACAAGGGCCTGGATTCTGCTCTTTCAGGGGCGTAACCAGCAAGACCCGCTCATCTTGCAGGCGAAAGAAGCAAACGAGTCCGTGCTCGCGCGATTCGTGGGCGCAAGCGCCTACGAGAATCAGGGCGAGCGTGTCGTGCGCGGCCAGCGCCTCATGCAGTCGTCGAGCGACATCTTTCTCGGCTGGCAGCGGGTGACCGGAATCGACGGCGCAGAGCGTGACTTCTACGTGCGGCAACTGCACGACTGGAAGGGCTCCGTCGACGTCGAGACTCTGCGGGCCAGCGGCGCGAAGCTCTACGCCAAGATGTGCGGAGAAACGCTCGCCCGCGCTCACGCCCGCGCGGGCGACCGGGTCGCCATCGCCGCCTATCTCGGGGCGAGCGATCGGTTCGATCAGGCGATCGCCGCCTTCGCGACCGACTACGCCGACCAGAATCAACGCGACTACGACGCCTTCGTCGCTGCCGTCGAGAGCGGCCGACTGTACGCGACACCCGGTCTCTAGACCACTACGATCATCAGCAACCGAGGAGCCCATCATGTCAGCCGAATCACCGGGTCTACCGGGCACGCCTGAACGAACACCGACACGCTTCCCGCGCGGCACGGTCATCCTGGTCGGCCTCGCGTCGTTCACGGTCGTCGCCATCGGAATCAGCGGCATTCGCGGCATTCTCGCACCCGTGCTCCTCACCCTCATTCTGGTGATCTGCGTGAGCCCCGTTCGTGTGGCGCTCGAGAAGCGCGGCGTGCCCTCCGGAGTGGCAACGCTGGCGGTCATGCTCTCGGTCTTCGTGCTCTTGGGCGGGTTCTTCTACATCGTGTTCGTGGCGCTCGGGCAGTTCGTGGCGATGCTGCCGAGTTACTCCTCTCAGTTCGCCGAGATCGGCACCAACATCGGCAACTGGTTGTCGAGCATCGGCATCAGCCAGGCTCAGGTACAGGCCGCCGCGCAGAGCGTCAACCCGAGCAATGTCGCGGGTGTCGTGGCCGGGGCGTTCGGCAGCGTGGTGAGCATCACCGGAGCACTCGTGATCATCTTCACCATGATCATCTTGATGCCTGCAGACGCGGTGTTCGCACCGACCATCCTGAAGCAGCTGAGCGACCGCCAGCCGCACATGGTGCGCGCCCTCGGCGAATACACCTCGAACGTGCGGCGGTACATGGTGGTCACCACGCTGCTCGGCGTTGCGCAGGGCGTTCTGAACGCTCTCGCGTTGGCGATCATGCACGTGCCCGCAGCGCTGCTCTGGGGGCTGCTTGCATTTCTGTGCAGCTTCATTCCGAACGTGGGCTACTTCTTCGCCATCATTCCGCCCATCGTGTTCGGGTTTCTGGTGGGAGGCTGGCCGACCGTCATCGCCGTCGTCATCGTCTACGGCGTCATCAACGCAGTGATTCAGTCGGTCATCCAGCCTCGGGTGGTCGGCCACGCGGTGTCGCTGAGCCAGACCATCACCTTTTTCTCTGTGCTGTTCTGGGCCGTGGTGATCGGCCCGATCGGCGCGATTCTGGCGATTCCGCTGACATTGCTCGGCAAGACGATCTTGATCGATTCCGACCCGTCGGCGCTCTGGTACAGACCGGCGATGGGGCCGACGGATGAAACGCGAAAACTCATGAAGTCCGACGATGTCGAGGCGAAGAACCAGAGGCGGGCGTTGAAGGCCGAGAAGCATGCGCTTCGGGCGCCTGCCGACGATGATTCCACGACGCCCGAATAGCGTCGAGACGAAGGCCGAGCGTACGAGAGCGTCGCCCCCGGTAGCCTGATCTCATGGAGAGCACCCAACTCGTCACGCTTGTAGTGATCGGCGTCGTGCTGGTCATCGGGGTCGTCTCTTTCTTCGCGAATCGCATCGGCGTCGCCGCCCCACTGGCGCTGACGGTCGTGGGTGTCGGCATCGGTGCCGTTCCGGGCTTGCCGCATTTTGAGGTCGAACCGGCGATCGTGCTGACGATCATCCTGCCGCCGCTGTTGTACGCAGCGGCACGACAGGTGCCCTTCGTCGACTTCCGCCGCAATCTGCGGGTGATCGGATTTCTCGCGATCGTGCTCGTCGTGGTGTCGGCGGTTCTGGTCGGGGTGATGGTGCACCTGTTGTGGGTGACGGTGCCGCTCGCTCTCGCGATCGCGCTCGGCGCCGTCGTCGCCCCTCCCGACGCGGTCGCCGCGACCAGCCTGGGCAAGCGTCTGGGGCTTCCGCCGCGTATCGTCACCATTCTCGAAGGCGAAGGTCTCGTCAACGACGCGACAGCTCTCGTGCTGCTGTCGACCATGCTCGCCATCGTCACCACGACGACCGCGACTCCCAACGGGTGGATGATCGCGCTCACCTTTCTCTGGGCCGTCGTCGGTGCCGTGCTCATCGGGGTGATCATCGGGGCCGCGGCGGTCGCGCTTCGTCGACGCATCACCGACCCGGTTCTCGACGCCGCCATCTCGCTCGTGGTGCCGTTCGTCGCCTACCTCGCCGGTGAGTTCTCGCACTCGTCCGGTGTCGTGGCGGTGGTGGTTGCGGGCATCCTCGTCGGCAACCAGGGGGCCTACCGTATTCGTGCGTCGTTTCGCCTCACGGAGGCGGGAACCTGGCGCATCGTGACGCTTCTGGTCGAAAACGCAGTCTTTTTGTTCATGGGTTTTCAGCTCTGGCCGATCGTGAGCGAGGTCGCCGCTCAGAACGAGCTGCTGGGCACGCTGATGGTCGCGGGGCTGGTCATCGTGCTGCTCGTCGGTGTTCGCTTCGCGGCCATGCCGCCGCTGCTCTGGACCATCCGCCGGCGTTACCGAAAGCGCGCGGAACGGGCAGATCAGACGCAGGGGCGATTCGACAACGTCACTGAGGAGGATTTTCAGCAACGCGCCGCGAACTTCAGACAGCTCGGCATCAAGCAGTCTCCGCTGAAGAGTTTCACCCGCGGACTGCGGGCGAGCCTCCGGCTCACCACGAAGAAAGACAAGGCTGCCCGCGACGATATCGTCGCCCGGATGACCGAGTTGGAGAAGAATCCCCCGGCGGTGCCTGTCGAGATCGACGAGACGGCACGTGCGCGCTTCTCCCGAACGTTCCAGAACTTTCGCAAGCGGCTCGACCAGCAGAACAACGACCTCACCGCCGAACGCGACCAGGCCCTCGGCTGGCGAGACGGCGTGATTCTCGGGCTTTCCGGAATGCGCGGTGTAGTTACGGTCGCTGCCGTTCAGACCATTCCCGACGATCAGCCCATGCGCGAGTCCCTCATCCTCGTCGCTTTCGCCGTCGCCATCATCACGCTCGTCGTGCAGGGCCTTCTGCTGCCCCCGGTTGTGCGACGGCTGCGTCCGGCCGGCGACGCACCCGGAAACGAGCGAGCCGAGGTCTACGAACTGCGCAAACTCATGAACGATGCCGGCGACTCGGCTATCACGGCCGCGGTTGCCGAGGCCGAGGCATCCGGTGCCCCCATTCAACCGGGTGTGCTCGACGAGGTGAACGCCCAAGGGCAGATGTGGGTCGGGCGCCTCGAGATCTGGGCGAACGCCGACCTCGCCGACCCGGAGAATCAAGTCGCGCAGTTTCAAACGCTGCGCCGCGTGCAGCTCGTCGCAGAACGAGAGGCCCTGCGCGACGCGTACGAGCGGGGGGCGTTCTCGTCGGAGGCGATCGACGTACTTCGCACTGCCCTCGACTCGGAGGAGATCTCGCTCGATGCCGTAGACAGCCGCGCGGTGGACTCGTGACGAATTCCGCCAATGGGGGCTGGAGGCACGGCGACGCGCGGAACGCTTCGGCGAATGCCACCGCCGCCGCGTACGCAGCGGCCGACCCGCGAACAGACCCCCGGATGCTCGCAGACATCGCTTACCGATACCCGCAGTTGCGCGGCGTACTCCTGGCCAATCCGTCGACCTACGCGGGGCTGCGCGACTGGATTCTGGCTCAACCACAACCGGCCGCGACCTGGGCCGTGCCAGCCGCACTCCGGAATCCGATCGCGCCGCCGGCGGTTGCGGCCGGCGCGTCATCGAGCCCGTCGCCGCAATCACCGAAGCCAAAGGGGCCAGGGGCGTCACCGCTGGCGGCCTTGGCGATCGCCATGGGCATCGTCGTGGTCGGTGTGTTGATCGTGACCGCGACGGTGCTGGCCGACGGCGTGGTGAAGGCAGCCACGGGTGCGGGAACGTCGCACACCACTCCGAGCGCGAGCAGCGGCCCGCCGGCGGGAGGCTCGCAGGCGGGAGACTCGCAGGCGGGAAACTCACCAGCGGCAGACCCGTATGCCCCGGCACCGGGTGAGGCGGTTTTCGGCAGCGCGGCGGTGAGCGACGCGTTCTTCACACCCACTCAGGCAGCCGGTTTCGGCCGGGCCGGCACGGCCACGATCATCCGTTCGACCGTCGGCGAATCGTCGGCCGAGTTGACGCAACTCTGGGCGACCGGAGCCGCCGAGCCGGCAGACACGACGTGCCGATTCGCCGCATCGACAGTGCCCGTTTTCGGCGATGAGAAGTCGGGGGCGGCCACCGAGGTCGTCTCGAGTGTCGCAGAGGCGGCGAAGCTGGCGACCTCATCGACGGTGAGCCAATCGGCCCGAGTCTTTTCGAACGCGGAAGAAGCCGGCGCGTATATCTCGCGCCTGCAACGCGCCGTGTCGAGTTGCACGACTGTCGATGTGGGCAACCTTCGCGGCTCGATGTCTTCAGACATTGCCGGCACGATCACTCCGCACGCGTCATGGATCATCGACGGAACCTTCGGTGGTGCCGCAGGCAAGCTCTACGTTGTCGACATGCGCCACGACAACCTGGTGATGCGCACTGAGATCTTCGTGGCCGAAGCCGATGAGGCTGCCGTCTCCGACTCCGTGATCGACGGTATTCAAGACCGGGCAGAACAGAACCTCATCGACGTCAAGCCCTGACTGCGGTGGCGTCGTCACGGTGTTATGTGTACAGTGTTTACTTTCAGGGGTCAGTCGTCTGGAGTGAGGTGGCTTTCGAAATGGTCAAGAGCGAAGACGGCATCCGGGACGTGCGCGTGGTGGGCGGTTCAGCCGGCTCGGCAGAGAGCGATCGCACCGAGCCGTTGCCGGAGGCCATGACCGGCAAGGCTAGCTCGGCGAAAGCGGCTGTCGGCGACAAGCCGGTCTTCGCCTACATCGCGAGCCTGCCGCAGCCGCAGCGCGGTATCGCCGAGGCCATAGACGCTCTGGCCGCGAAGACAGTGCCCGATCTGCACAGAGCCATCAAGTGGGGCATGGCGTATTACGGGGCCGGCGAGGGGTGGTGCTTCAGCTGCGGAGGATTCGCCGGACACGTGAAACTCATGTTCGTCAACGGGGCGACGCTGCTGGATCCCGTGCCGCCCGTCACCCCCGTCGGCATGGGCAAGGCGACGCGGGGAATAGAACTCGCGGCCGTCAACGACCTCGACGAGCTTCAGGTGGCCGCCTGGATGAGGCAGATCACCTCGGTTCCCGGTACCGGCGGCGCGAGACGGTAGGTCTCCTCTCCCTCGGCGGCACCGCGCGTCAGAGGTCTGTTCGGTCGCGCCTCGGTCGGCGCAGACCGAGCACGATCAGAACGATGCCGACCACCCCGACGATGACTCCGATGTACAACCACATGCGATCACCGGTCATCGAACTGCCGGGGATGAGATTCGCCCCCTGCCCAGCGAACACGACGCCCACGATGAGAGCGATCACGCCGACAACCACGAGGGCTATTCGAGCAGCACGGTTAGTCATGGTCTCAACTTACCCTCGCCCCTTCAGCCGTCGGTAGCGAGGTGCCGTAAGTAGCGTTCGGGCGAGTCGAGGAACGATCGCCACGTTCGCACAAAGTCGAGGTCGTCGTATTCGCTCGCGCGAAACCCCCATGACTGCGCTCGTGGAACCGACGGCCGTTTGGCGGCCGGGTGGCCATTCCGGGCGGCCAGTGTCGCCGGTGCGTGAAACGATGCGCGAACGGATGATCGGCGGGAGGTGGCAGATGCGTGGCGAGGCGACCGTGCTTCACGCCGATCTCGACGCCTTCTACGCGTCGGTGGAGCAGCGTGATGCCCCTGCGCTGCGGGGCCGACCGGTCATCGTCGGCGGCGGCGTGGTGCTGGCGGCCAGCTACGAGGCCAAGGCGCGAGGGGTTCGCACCGCCATGGGCGGTCGGCAGGCGCGTGAGCTCTGCCCTGATGCCATCGTGGTTCCGCCCCGCATGGATGCGTACACTGCAGCCAGCCGAAACGTCTTCGCGATCTTTCACGACACGACGCCGCTCGTCGAAGGGCTCTCGATCGACGAGGCGTTCTTAGAAGTCGGCGGCCTGCGCCGTATCGCGGGTTCGCCCGAGCAGATCGCCGCGCGCTTGCGGCAGCGGGTGCATGCTGAGGTCGGGCTCGCGATCTCGGTCGGCGTCGCGCGAACGAAGTTTCTCGCCAAAGTCGCCAGCGCGGTCAGCAAGCCGAACGGGCTGCTCGTGGTCGAACCCGAGCAGGAGCAGGCCTTTCTCCTCCCTTTGCCGGTCGAACGGTTGTGGGGAGTCGGCGCAGCGACCGCCGACAAGCTGCATCGGCTAGGCATCACGACCGTCGGGCAGCTGGCCGAGCTCGAGGCCTCGACCGCTGAGAGGGTGCTGGGGCGAGCGTCGGGCGCACACCTGCACGCCCTGGCCCGGCTGCAAGACCCGCGCCCCGTCGACACGACGCGTCGCCGCTCCTCCATCGGTTCGCAGCGCGCGCTCGGCAGCAGCACGCGCACAGCCGACGAACTCGACGTCATTCTGACCCAGATCGTCGACCGGCTCGCCCGGCACCTGCGCGACGGCGATCGCGTGTGCCGCACGGTGGTGTTGCGGCTGCGCTACGGCGACTTCGCCAAGGCCACCCGCTCGCGCACCGTGCGCTCCGGGTCAGACCGCACGGCGGTTCTGCTCGCCGTGGCACACGAACTTCTGGCCGCTGCGCAACCGCAGATCACCGAGCGCGGCATCACCCTCATCGGAATCTCCCTGTCGCAGCTCGCGCGGGCCGACAGTCTCACTCCCGAGCTGCCGATCGACTGGAACGACGAGGCACGCCTTGATACGGTTCTCGACGCCGTTCGCGACCGCTTCGGCGCAGCATCCGTTTCACGGGCCGCGCAGCTGGGCCGCGATCCAGGATGGTCGTCGCCAGTGCTTCCGGAACACGAGTAGGCCCCCGCCGAGGTTGCCGGGCGAGAAGGGCGATGCAAACGATGCTCGAGACGGCCAGGGATTCTCGCATCACCCAACCGAGTGGGGCCAGAAGGAATGACGCCGAGATCATCAGTTCTCCGATCTGAGGCCCAGGGATCAGTAACACGATCATCACGAGCGCAGTGATCCGGAGACGGCGGGTTCCGCGAAAGATCAGTACGACGGCGGCAGGGATGAGGTAGACCCAGTGATGGATCCAGCTGATCGGTGACAACAGTGGCGCGGTGAGCCCGATGATGAGAGCGGCATCCACGTGCCGCCCCTGTCGGTAAGCCCGCCTGGCCAGCAGAAGAGCGATCAGGCCGGCGATCAGAACGAGCGGGATGGCGATCGCCTGAGCACCTGGTGCGGCGGCGGCAAGGATGCCTTGCAGGGAGTTGTTTCCGTAGCTGGCGAATCCGCTGCCGCTGAAGTCGACTCGGGAGTTCAGCGTCCACAGCACATCGGTCCAGAACTCGACGCTGATCTTCGGCGCGAATGCGAACGCAATCAGTGTTGCGCCGGCGCCGCCGACCGCCGACCAGAGGGCCGCTTTCCACTGCCGGGTGACGAGAAAGTAGAGCACGAACAGAGCTGGGGTGAGCTTGATGGCCGCTGCGACTCCGACGAGAAGCCCGCGCGGAACGACGCGGGAGAAACGCCCAGCGTCGGTGCGCAAGACGTCGATCAGCACGAGGGCCATCAGGGCCAGATTGATCTGGCCGAACGAGATGTGTTGCGTGACCATCGTGGTTGCGGAGAGCAGCAGAGTGAGTCCGACCACGGTCAGGGTGCGCCGTCGAATCCCGTGCGGAGTGAACCGGTTAGCCGCCCAAGCGACGACGGCGACGCTCAACAGCGACCACAGGAGATAAGCGGTTCGCGGGTCGAAAAGCACGGTCGGTGTGAGCACGATGGCGGCGAACGGTGTGTAGGTGAAGGGCATCCCGCCGACGGGCATCATCGGCCCGAAGAGGTTGCCGGCATAGAGGTCTGCGCCGTTCAGCACCGCCTCGGCCCCATACCGGTAGACGAGAAAGTCGACCGGGTTCACTCGGGTCACCCACGTGACAATGACCCAGACGACGAAAACGACGGCTGAAGCCAGAGCCGCGGGATGTCGCAGGCGGGCAATGAGGTGTCGAAAAGTTTGCACGAGTCGATGTTCTGCCGTGCTCTGGCCTCCGCACTGACCGCCGCTGACGAAAATGTCAGGCCGCATCAGTTTCGGTTGAGGAGCGCCCGTCATACTCGAAGCATGCGAGTGCTCGTGGTAGAAGACGAAGCCGATCTCGCCGCGGCCCTCAAAGTGGGTCTGGGCGCAGAGGGTTACACGGTCGACGTGTGCCGCGACGGCTTGGCTGCGGTGCAGTTCGCTCTCGATGGCGAGTACGCGGCGATCATTCTCGACCTGATGATTCCGCATCAGAGCGGATACTCGGTCATCAGCCAGCTGCGTACCCTCGGCCTCGATACCCCTATTCTCGTTCTGACCGCAAAGTCGGGGGTGCTCGACCAGACAGAGGCGCTGGATACCGGAGCCGACGACTACTTGACGAAGCCGTTCCTCTTTCCGGTGCTCCTGGCGCGTCTCCGAGCACTCGTGCGCCGAGCGTCACCCGCCTCGTCGACAAGAGAGGTCGGCGATCTCGTGATCGATCCGGTGAATCGCACGTGCCTGCGCGGAGACACCCCGATCAGCCTCACCCCGCTGGAGTTCGGCATCGTCGAGATCCTGGCCCGCACCCCCCACGAACCCGTGAGCAAGAGCCGCCTTCTCGCCCTGCTCTGGCCCGCACAAGAACCGGATCCGAACGTGCTCGAGGCCCGCATCCTGTCGCTGCGCCGCAAGATCGACACCCCGTTCGGGCGGCACTCGCTCGACACGGTGCGCGGGCACGGATACCGTCTCATCGCCGACCGGCCCGCACGTGATTGAGCGCCCTCCCGCTACCCGCAGGTTCACTCGGGGTCGCACCCGGATTCGAATCACCGCGGTCGCCACCCTCGTCGCGGCCGCGATCTTGGTTCCCGCCGGCCTGCTCGGCTACACCGCGGTCGCGGGCGCTCAGCAGGCCGCGGTGCAAGCGACCGCCCTCGCCCAGGCGCAGAGCATGACGGGGCTGCTCAGCGACGCGACTCTGCCCGCGAACTACCAAGGCGATCTGCCGTACGAAGTCTCGACCCAAGACGGCCGCATCCTCGCCACGAGCGGGGATCTCACCGAGTTCCAGACCCAGGGCCCGATCGCGGCCGAGAGCTGGGACCCGCTGATCGCCAGCGGCGACGGATTCCTCTACCGCGAGACAACTCTGCAACTCCGCACGCACGGTTCATCGTCGAACCGTCTCGACGGTCTGACTCTTCACACGATAGACGCGTACACCGACATCGGCGCTCCCGAAGCCGCCCTGGCCGGCCTGCCAGACAAAACGACCGTGCGGGTGATCGTCGTCATGACTCCCATCGACACGAACAGCCTGCTCCGGGACACCCAGACCCTGATCACCATCGCCGTTCCCGCAGCCGTCGTCGTGCTCGCGATCGCCGTGTGGTTCAGCGTCGGCTCCGCGTTGCAGCCGATCGCCCGAATGAGCAGGCGCGTGAATACCATCACCAGCGCGCGCCTCGGCGAGAGCATCCCGGTGCCCCGAACGGCCGACGAAGTACAAGAATTGGCCATCACCCTCAACTCGCTCCTCAGCAGGCTCGACCGCAGCGACGCCCTGCAGCGCGGCTTCCTCGACGACGCCGCCCACGAACTGCGCAGCCCGATCACCTCGCTCCTCACCACACTTGAGGTCGCCGAGCGATACCCCGACGCGGTCGACTGGTTTGACACGCTCGCGGCCGCGATCCGCCAGGCGCGCCGACTACAGCTGCTCAGTGACGATCTCCTGCTTCTCACCAGCCTCGAAAGCGAACAGTCAGCCGATCTCGCCCCCGTCGACTTCGGGCAGCTCATCGGCGCGGTCGCAGACCAGTCGGTCTTCAGCCATACGATCGCGCGCGACATCCGTGCGGGCATCACGGTTCGGGGTCGCGAACGCGATCTGGAGCGACTGGTCAGCAATCTTCTCGACAACGCCGATCGCCACGCCGCGACTCGCATCGACATCACCCTCGCTCGACTCGGCGACGGATCGACCGCCCGACTGACCGTGCGCAACGACGGCCCGCCCCTTCCTGCCGGGTCAGAAGAGCGCATCTTCGACCGGCTCGTGCGCCTCGATTCGGCCCGCGACAGCACTGCCGGAGGAACAGGACTCGGACTCGCCATCGCCCGGCAGATCGCTCACAACCACCACGCCCACCTCAGCGCGGTACCCCGAGACGACGGCGCCGAGTTCCGCCTCGACATCCCGACCGGCCCGCCTGAGGCGACCCCGTGATCAGCTAACTGCGAGTTCGTTTCGTTCGGTATGCCGCTTCGGGATGCCGCTTCTGTATGCCGCTTCTGGCAGACCATCACAAAGCACGACGGTACGCTTCACGCTCAGATCGCGGGGTCGTCCATGAACTGCCGCAGCTCCTGCACCGTGCGGCAGCCGACCGTCGTCTTGCGCGCCCACTCGAGGGCCTCTTCCCGAGTGTCGACGTCGATGATCGTCATGCCGCCGTTGAGTTCGCGGCTCTGCGAGTAGGTCTGCTGGGTGACCGTTCCGTCGGCGGCAACCTGCACCGCCGCGACATCCTCATCGATGCCGCCGCCGAACCGGTAGACGCCCGCGAGCTTCATTTCGGCGATGACGGCGTGAGAATCGCGTTCCGCTGCTGCGAATTCCGATGCGTCGAGCTGCATCGCTGCGCTCGGAAAGGAGATCAGATAGAAGGTCACGTCGGCATCCTCTCGTCGATCCCCTCATCTTGCCACCGGGATTCCTGGGCCGAAAGACTCGAACGGGATGCGATGATCTCTGTGTGAGTGAGAGCAGCAAACCGAGCGGACCAGACGCCACGACAGTCGAACTGGTGGGCGGCGCGGAGGCAGTCGAGGTGGGGCTGCACAGCTACGACGATCGGTGGGCAGCCATCTACGCAGACCATCGACGGCGGATCGGGGATGCTCTCGCCGCGGTTCACGTCGACATCGAACACATCGGATCCACTTCAGTGCCCGGGCTCGCAGCTAAGCCGATCATCGACATCGTGGTCATCATCGACGACATCACGGCCGAAGAGGATTACCTCGATGCCCTGCTTGCAGCCGGATACGAGCTGCGCGTTCGCGAGCCGGGCCACCGCCTCGTGCGCACGGCGGCACGCGACGTGCATGTTCACCTGCTCGAACGCGGTGATCCTGCCATAGACGAGTACATTCTGCTCCGCGATCATTTGCGCTCGAACGCAGACGACCGCGCCCTGTACGAGAGCACCAAGAGGCGTTTGCTGAACAAGCAGTGGCGCGACATGAACGATTACGCCGACGCCAAGACCGAGGTCATCGATGCCATCAAGGCACGAGCGCGGGCGGCTCGCGGGGCCTGAGCCATCACCTCGACGCTGTTACTTCTTGGTCGGCGGGGCGTTGTCGGGTGCAACCACGGCGCCGATTGCGCGAAAAAGAGAATCGCTGGAGTTCGGGTAGGTTCCATCGGCGGCGAACGCCCCGGGCGCAAACGTGACCGCGACGGCGATCGAGACCTTCTCCGAGGGGAGGTAGGCCTCGGTTGCGCTGTATCCGCTCAGCAACGGGTTCTGCAGAATCCACGGCCCCGAACGCACCACCCCGAGCCCGTAGTTGTAGAGGTTGCTCAGCGTGAAGCACGCGCCGGCGCACACCGGCAGTTTCTGCCCGAATCCGATCAGATTCGCATCGGTCATCGCGTGATAACTGGCGTCGCTCAGCAGACTGCCCGTGCCGATAGCCGCAGCAGTGGTCGTCATGTCCCGGATGTCCGTGGTCTCGGCCGCGCCGATAGGAGTTCCCCACACGGGGTTCCAGTTCGTGGATTCTTCGTAGAAACCGGTATCCGCGGGAATCCCGAGCGCCACACGCCGCTCGGAACTGAACGCGTGCAGCACGGGCTCGGGAATGTAGCCGGTGTCATATGCGGCAGTCTGGGTGAGCCCCATCGGGCCGAGAACCTTGTTCTGCAGCAGAACGTCGAGCGGCTGGCCGCCGATCTTCGAGAGAATGTCTCCCAGAATCATGAAATTGGTGTGAGAGTAGCTCCAGTTGGTGCCCGGCGCGAACTCCATCGGACGGTCGAACGCATAGTCGAGGCGCGATTGGTAGCTGAAGACTTGGAACGGATTCGCGTTGTACGAGGCAGTCCAGTTCACATCGCTTTCGAAGTCTGGATAACCCGTCGTCTGATTGGCCAGCATCTTCAGAGTGACCGTGTTCGACTCGGGCAGTTCGGGGCTCCACTTGTCGATCGTGTCATCCAGGCTCACCGTGCCAGCGTCGACGTACTCCATCAGAAGCGTGCTGATGTAGGCAAATGCCACTGCACCGTTCCTGAAGTGCATGTCGGTCGTCGCGGGCATACCGGTCATCGAGTTTCCGAAAGCCTGCTCCGTGACGACATCGTCACCCTTCGTCACCCGAACGATGACAGCTTGAAGGCTGGACGTCTGCATCGCATCCTGAACGACGGCGGCGATTTCGCTCGCCTCCGATGTGTAGTCGGCCGGCGTTGCCGCGGTCGAACGGTTCTGGTTCACCGCCCAGCCCACCGTCGCGGCGACGACAAGAATGAGCGCGATGGCGGCAGAGACGATGACGGTAAAGCGCCCGGAAGACCGGCTGCGAGTGTTCATTCGGGTATTTCGCTCTCAACAATTCAGCGTGCCCCACGGCAAACTGCGACCAACATTAGTCTCGCCTTGCGCTCGTTCCTATATCCTTCTCGAGGCCTGTGCCCCTCTGTCGGGCCGAGCACACAAATCGAATGGGAGCGGGATGAGTGACAAGCAGTTCTTCGAGTCGGATGGTCTCACGATCGCATTCGCCGTCGAAGGGGCCGGTCCTGCGCTTGCCCTCGTGATCGATGAGGGCTCCGACCTCGACGCTCTAGCGACGCTCTCGCACTTGGTGTCGTCGGCGGACTTCCGCGTTGTGAGAATCCAGGCGAGCCGAGCGGAGGATGTTCTTGCCGTACTCGACCATCTCGACATCGCCCATGCGTGGATCGGCGGCCACGGCAGCGGCGGAATCATCGCGCGCATTGCCGCGATCGAGCACCACGAACGCGTGAACGGAGTGTTGCTGCTCGGAGTGGAACCCTACGCGTCACCGTCGGCAGCCGGCATCCCGGTGCTGGTCGTTCAAGCGAGCGACGACGAAACCACTCCCCCGGCAAATGGCGAAGCCCTGCGGGACGCCACTCCGGGTCTCGTCAGCGTGGTCACCATCGAAGGCGGGGGTCACCGTTTTCCAGAGACGCGTGCCGGGGAGACCGCCTGGGCGATCGAAGACTACCTCGACTGGGACTAGCTCGCGGCACTTTCGCGGCGAGAGCACGTCGGCAGCACGTCAGGCGACTCGTTGCGCGAAACGTCGAACCCCGTGCATCCGAAACCCCGTGCATTACGAAACCTGTCAGACTGAATGCACTGTGGCAAGGAGGCCGACATGTGTCGCTGGCTCGGATATATCGGCGCTCCCATCGAGCCGCGCGAACTGCTCTACGACACCGAACGATCGCTGATCGAGCAAAGCCGAAGGCACTCGGCCGCCGTGGGCCTTCCGAACGGTGACGGCACCGGATTGGGCTGGTACGGCCACAGTACGGAGCCGGCGCTCTTTCGCAGCGAAGCACCTGCGTGGGGCGATGCGAACCTGCGGGAACTGGCATCTGAGGTCTCGACCGGACTGTTTCTCGCCCACGTGCGCGCGGCCACCGGAACGCCCGTGCAAGAGACCAACTGCCACCCGTTTCGCTACGGCACATGGCTCTTCGTGCACAACGGATACATCGCAGACTTCGCCCGCATTCGGCGCGAGCTGCTCATGGCAGTCGATCCGAGCCTGTTCAGCAGCATTCAGGGATCAACGGACTCAGAACTGATGTTCCACCTCGCGCTGACCTTCGGTTTAGAAAGCGACCCGATCGGCGGATTAGAGCGCATGGCGGGCTTCGTCGAGGCGACCGCCGAAGCAGCCGGAATCGATTCACCACTGCAAATGACGATCGGTCTGGCCGACGGCGAAAAGCTGTACGCGGCCCGCTACTCCAGCGGCCCCGTGACGAACACACTCTTCGTCAGCGAAGACGCTCACTCGGTTCAAATGCTCTACCCCGAACGCGAACGACTCACGCACCTTTCCGAAACAGCCAGAGTGGTCGTCTCCGAACCCCTCGTCGACCTTCCCGGAATGTGGCGCGAAGTGCCGGCCGGTAGTGCTCTGGTCATCGGGGATGAGCTCGCCCAATTCGCCTTTGCTCCCAGCAGGGCCTGGTAACGCTGGGGGCGCTCCGAAAACCTCGCAGGGCGCGCCGAATCTGCCTTCGAATCGATTCCGAACGCAACGAACGGATCTGACTAGATTGGTTAGAGATTCACCGACGAGCCGGCAATCACGAGTCGAGTTGGTAGGTGCTTACCTCGAGATTCCTAGAAACTGAAGGGCCTGATGCGCAAACGCGTGACAAGCATTGTTCGAGCAGCCGACTCGGACGACGGGCGTCTGGCACTCCCCCGCCGGCGGCATCACCGGTGACATACCGGTCGTCGCGACAAACGAGTGGTGTGCGTCTGACTGGTGAACTGGTCTGTAGGAACCTCGACGAAGTGCGCCTGGTAGCGGAGTATCTCCCGGCGCATATCCGTCTGACAAGGGCCGAGCCGGGCTGTCTCGCGTTCAACGTTACGCCGACGACTAACCCATTGATCTGGCGAGTCGAAGAGCACTTCGAGGATGAAACGGTATTCAGGACCCATCAGGAAAGGGGCGCGAGTAGCGAGTGGGGACAGATGACAGCGGAGATCGAGCGTCGGTACTCGATCACGGGACTGTCTCAATAAGGGCCCCTCGGTGAAGCTTGACGGAGGACGGCTCGTCGGATGCTCACCTTGGCCGACGGCGGACAGTGATTCCATCTGCGTGGAGTGCGGTCTTCCCTGATTTCCACATTGGATAAGTTGATCACGTGAGTAGCCCCAACAATGCTGGCCGCAGAGTGACGCGGAGGCGAAGAGCATTTTGGGCCTTCTCGGCGTATCTGGAACGCCGAATCACGTGGGGTCAAAAGCATTATGTCCTCGCCTTTCTGGGTCTGCTGGCCTTTATGACGGTCATTTATGTCGGTGGAACAATCGTTTTCGATCTTTCGGGCGGACCCGCACAGGTGGACAAAACATTCGTGGCTGAAGTTCGGGCGACGGCGTCCGACGAGATCGGAACCCGGACCGACGAGGCGCTCATACTTATGGGTCACCAGGCATGCGGATTGCTCGTCTCGGGACGAGCCACTCAGTCAGATCTTGCGGACAGACTTACCGCAGAAGGAGTCGGCAGTAATCTTGCAACCGCTGTGGTGACGTCGGCCGCACGTGAGTATTGCCCTAATGGGTTGCGCGGGAGATGAAGAGCAAGCCAATCGCACAACAACGAGGCTGCTGCAGTCGGTGAATAGGCTGCGCGCGGATTCGGAGCCCCTAGCGAGCTGCAATCACGGCGCTTCGATGGCCTGACGCACCACGGTCTGGCGAAATGTGACTCCGTCAGTCGCCACGTGCGATTGATATTCTGCGACGTGTGAACATATCTGACCTCGTCACGAAGGAGCTTCATCCGGGCGAGATCGTCCGATGGACGGGAAGCGGTGACCCCGGCGTCTTGTTCACCCGGGCAGATTTCTTGCTTGTCCCCTTCAGCCTTCTCTGGGGTGGTTTCGCGATCTTCTGGGAGACTCAAGCTGTCACGGAAAACAGCGGCCCCCTCTTCCTCGTCTTCGGCGGAGCGTTCGTGCTGGTCGGGCTGTACTTGATCGTCGGCCGGTTCTTCACAAAGGCCTATCGAAAACGAACCACGGCCTACGCCGTCACCGACCGTCGTGCTTTCTTGACCGACGGGAGACGAGTCGTCGAAACGGGCTTGGCGGTTGCAGATCGCACGACGACGTGGGCTCAAGACCGGCGGCACGTGTCGGTGGTCTGGAACAACAACAGGCAAGGCACCAGAAATTTCTTCAACTCGCGGCGAGCACCCTGGCCTGGAAATACCGGAACAGATGGAATCGGAAGCCCCATGTTGATGGCCTTTTACGACGTTCAAGATGGCGACGCACTGCTAGCCGCCCTCAACGAGAGCCAACGAACGGAACGGCGCTAGCCCGCCTGGCTTGCCCCTGGCACCCCTTCAGGACGAGGGTCCCCTCCCGCGCTAAGTGTCAATTGCCGCTCGTCGTAAAGAGCAGGTAACGAGTGCTTCTTGGGCTGCATCCTCGTGATGCTCGTGCTGTACGTCGGCGTCTTCGTGCACGCTGCCGCATCCAGTCCCGGCTTGTGGGCATCCCGATGAGGTCTGCTTAGACTTGGTGGCATGCCCGTCGAAGTGAGTCGCGCCGCATACTCCGGCAGGGCGGCGGAGTACATCGACCTATTGGGCTCGATGAGTTCGGTTCATCCATCGGATCTGCAGATCGTGTCTACGTGGGCGAGCGACGTGCATGGCGACATCATCGATGCGGGTTGCGGCCCGGGTCATTGGACGAACTTCCTTATGCAGCAGGGCCTGATCGCTCGGGGCATCGATCACGTGCCTGAATTCATCGCTCATGCCACAAACGCATTCCCTAGCGCTGATTTCGCACCGGAGAATCTGGATTCAATCAATGCTGGCACCAATTCGGTCGGTGGGGTTCTGGCGTGGTACTCACTCATTCATTACGCGCCCGACGAAATCCAGGTTCCCCTGCACGAGTTCAGCCGCGTGCTCAAACCTGGAGGCACACTGCTGGTCGGGTTCTTCGAGGGACCGGCGGTCGAGAAGTTCGAACACGCGGTCACACCGGCTTACCGGTGGCCCGTGGACGCGATCAGTGCCGAGCTGGGCCGCGCTGGCTTCGACGTTGTCGAATCGCATGTGCGGAAAACTGCGGGCCAGCGCCCTCAAGCCGCGATCAGCGCTCGACGCAGGGATCCCCGCTGAGCAGGGATCCGACAAGGTACGTCTCGATCAGCCCCGACGGTAACAGGATCGCTTACCTGACCTACCCGACCTGCGCCGCCCAGCCCCCGTGCACGGGCTTGCGCGATAGCGTTCCTTCCGAACATGCTGATCGTCCGTTCAGCGGGAGTATTCGAAGGTGAAGAGTACCGGGCGGTGGTCTGATGCTCCTCGGGGCAGCACCTCGGCGTGGCTGACATCAAGGCCGGAGATGGTGGCGAGGTCGAACTTACCTCGCACGAGGCTCCGGTTTTTGTGGAAGGTGCTGGTGGCTGTGCGAGCTACCGTGAAGCCGCGACGTTTGAGGTGGCGACGGAGCATGCTGAGCAAAATGGGATGGTTGTAGTCGCCGGCCATCACCGTCGGCAGGCCCGGCCCCAGCCTCCGAAGAGCTTCGTGGGCGTCGTCGACCTGGAGGCGTCGGAATGAATTGGAGTCGGTGAACGGTGTGCCGTGGAACGACCCCAGAACCAAGCGCCGGCCCGTCTGTCTGTCATGCACTCGCGCTGTGACCAGTCGGTGATCGGTTCCGCCGACGAGTCGGTCATGCCGCGACATCGACAGCTTGACCTTGGCTGCCGCCTCGACAACGAAGCGGTCGGAGCGAACGTAGAGCGCCACTGCCAGACGGTTGCCGGTCGTACCGGATGCCAGCGTCAGGTCGCCGAGCCGGGTCGGCAGGCTCGATGAGTAAGCTTCCTGAACGCAGAGCACATCGGGCGCGTAGGTCGTGATGAGCGACCCCAGCTCGCGCTGGGCGCGACCATGCCACAAGTTGTAGCTGAGCACTTTCAGCACAGCGGATCTCCTGCCCCTCCTGGCCCTGGTGGTACGCGTGGATTCGCTCGCACGCGTCGGGTTGTTCCGAGCGTACGATACGGCAATGTTCGAGGCACGCCGAGTCGACTTCTCCAAATGTGGATGAGCGGGAACGTTTGCGTCGATTACGGGTAACACGCTTTGGCTAAAGCTCAGCCTGACGTTTCAGAAGGCGACGGCGAGCCTATCGGTCTCTCACCGCGCGGAGGGACTTTTCGTAGAGCGCGGCGAGGTCTGTGATTCCGTTGCCTCGTGTCCAGATTTCTCCGGCCACGTCTAGGCATGCGATCGCTGTCGCGACGATCGCATCTGCGGCGGGGTCTTGCGGATCGTCCGCCTCGGTGCCGAGCCGGAGACGGATGTTGGGTACCAGTAGCGATTGCCACTGCAGATGCTTTTCGATCCTGCGCGATCGAAGCGACGGAGTGTTGTACATCATCTTGGAGATCTTGAGCGTGGCACCTGGATCTACTTCAAGGGCGCCGACGGCATTCATGGCGTCGCTGAGAGCATCCCATGGTCCGACGGTGAGCGGCACGGCTTCCAAGGCGTCTCGAACGAGAGCGCCTTGGTTCGCCAAATCACCGAGCACGATGTCTTCCTTCGTGCCGAAATATCGAAAGAACGACCGGCGCGAAATTCCCGCGGTCGACGCTATCTCGTCGATGGTTGTCTGTTCGAAACCGTTCTCGAGAAACAATCGCATTGCAACGCTCGTGATCTCGGCGAACGCAGCTTGCCGCGATCGGGCCCACAACGACGATTCGGTACTCATGACGCCATCCTACCCTCGATGCCTCATTGACACTCGGTGTCAGTGCGGCGTACAGTGTCAAATTACAACCCGCGTATTGGAGCCACATGTCTCTCAACGACTTCCACGAGCACACCGTTCTCATCACGGGCGCCAGTTCAGGCATCGGCGCCTCGTTCGCCCTGGCACTCGCGAAACGTGGAGCGAACCTCATCCTGGTCGCCCGACGACTCGATCGGCTGCAGCAACTGTCAGCCGAGCTCCATGAGGCGTACGGCATCAACGCGACGCCGATCGCGCAAGATCTTGCGTCCCCGACAGCCGCCGCCGATCTCGTGAGATCCATCACCGCCGCAGGCCTCACTGCGACGTCTCTGATCAACAACGCCGGTTTTGCAACCTTCGGGTCATTCACGACAGAAGACCCCGACCGACTGACTCAGGAACTGACAGTCGACGTGCTGACACCTGTGCGGCTGACTTCCGCATTCCTGCCCGGCTTCATCGCTGCCGGTTCCGGGTTTCTGATCAACGTCGCCAGCATGGCGGCCTACACGCCGACGCCTCGAATGGCCGTCTATGGCGCGGCGAAGGCATTCATCCTGAGCTTCACAGAATCATTGTGGGCTGAAACTCGCGGAACCGGAGTCACCGTATTCGCCCTCTCACCCGGTGCAACGAGCTCCGAATTCAACGCCGTCGTCGGCACCGACGACGCGACCGCAGGCGCAAAAATGCGCTCGCCAGACCAGGTCGTCGCAACCGCACTCAGCCATCTCGCGAAGCGCAACCCTGGACCCAGCGTGATCGACGGCGGAACCAACAGAATCACCGCACCGCTACTGGCCTTCATCCCGCGACGATCCACAGCCACCATCATGCACCGGATGACCGACCCAGCACGCCGCGCTACCTCATCCGCGTCCCACTGAATGCCTCGCGTCACGCCCATCTCGACGCGTTCGAGCAGTGGATCGACGCGCTCACCGCATTCATCGTCGCGAAAGAAGCCGCGGGGCGGGGATGCCGAGCCGGTGCGCTTCACGTAGCGTGTCATCGATGACGGCCACCGCCTCCGCGGCGTGCGGATCGGTGTGTGCTTCGAGGCTCCGCCGGGCGATCGGGATGAGCATGCTCGCCCACCCGAACACCGCTGCGACCAGCCGGGGCCGCCGATACGGCAGCATCGCGGCGCGGTGCCGGCGGAGGTCGACACCCCGGGCCTCGAGAACCGGCAGCAGCTCGCGAGTGGTCACGAACGCTTCGCGCAGCGCTCGGGGGTCTCCGATCATCTTCGCCAGTGAACCGCTCCGCATCGCTTGGGCGAACATGCCGGCGTCGGCGATGAAGTGCAGCCACAGCCATCCACGCATATCCTCCTCCTGCCGAACGGCGAGACCTGCGTGCCGGAACGCCATGATCACCGCCTGTTCCCGCTGCGTCAGCGAGGCGGCCGTCATGCCGATGATCACCGATGGCAACAGCGCGCCCGACAACACGCCGTCTTGCCGGAAACCGCCGCCCGCTTGCGGAAACCCGAACACAAGTTGATCGGCCGGGAGCGGCGCGACTGCGGCGAGCGGTTCTTGCCAGAGATTGCCGAACACCAGTATCGTCGCGGTGCCCACCCGGGGAGCGAGAAACCGGGCGGCCTCCGCGAGCCGATGGTGCCCGACGCTGAGCACGATCACATCGAAGCCGTCGCCTGCGTCGATGGATTCTCGCAACGGGGTTCGGAACGACTCCCGAACCCGTCGGCCGACCGGCTTGCGGCGCCCGTCGATCCAATCCAGCTGCACCGCATCCCCATACTCCGCAGCGCGACCCGGTCGCACGTAGAACTCGACGTCGTGCCCAGCCGCGTGAAGAACACGACCATAGATCGTCGCGATCACTCCGCGACCGAACATCAGAATACGCATGTGTTGCTCCTTCGCTAAGATGGAGCCTGTCTCCATTTACGAGAATATGGAGACAATCTCCAATTGTCAACGAGAGGTCTCATCGTGGCCGCGATACGAGCGCAGCGAGCGGATGCGCGCCGCAACCGGGATGCGATTGTGGAGGCCGCCCGGAACGTGTTCGATCAGAACGAGCACATACGCTTCGATGATTTCGCGGCGCGTGCCGGCGTGGGAGTCGGAACGCTCTATCGCAACTTCCCCACACGAGAGGAATTGGCTGCGGCGGTATACGAAGAAGAGGTAGCCGCGCTCTGCGATCAGGCTCGCGACCCGGCTCGGTCTGCTGGTGAGAACCTCGATGCGTTTCTGCGCGGTTTCGTGGAGTACGTGGTCGCGCACATCGGGCTCGCGCGCACGCTCGCAGCCGTCGTAGACCCGGCCGCGCAGGCCGAAGGCGGAATCGAACTCGAGCGCACTGTCGCCGACCTCCTGACCCGTGCGGCCAGCGACGGCGCCATCCGAAACGACGTGGCTGTCGGGGCGGTAATGATCGTGCTGCACGGCATCGGATCCGCAACCGACCGGCCACTCTGGGAACAGGAATCGCGTGCGGCTGTCGAACTACTTCTCGCCGGCCTCAGAAAAGCGCCATCATGACGGCGACTGACCCTGAGATGCGGCGATAGCCGCGGATCCCGATCTCTACAAGGGGTCTACAAGGGGTGTGGGGCCGGCGGCGGGACTTGAACCCGCAACCCCCGCTTTACAAGAGCGGTGCGCTACCAATTGCGCCACGCCGGCACGTCGAACAACACCCCATTCTAGACACGGTCGAGCGGATGCCCGTGCACGGCAGCATCGCCCGCGCACACGCCAGCGCCCGCTAGCACCACGCCAACGCCCGCTACCGCCGCGGCAGCGACACCGACTCGGTGCCACCGCGCTGCGACGCGCGGAACGCGAGCCACACGAGCATCGGGCTGGTGCGCCCGTGCCGGTAGACGCGATGCGGCACGCGGTCGTCGGGCGCAGTCGGCTGCCGAAAACCCGCCGCGGCGCAGATGCTGGGCAGCAGAGCATCCGCCGCCCGGGCGTAGCCCGCCGACGAAGGGTGCAGGTGGTCTTCGGCGAACATGGTGCGCGGGTCAGAGCGGAACACCGCCCCGACCGTATCGGCGAGCGACACAGCTCGACCGCCGGCGCGCAGCACGACGATGGTCTGCGCCGTGGCGAGCACCCGGCTGAGCCAGTGCGCCACGAACCGCAGCGGCGGCACGAACGGACGCACGGTTCCCATGTCGGGGCAGGTCGCAACGACGACGCGGCAGCCCAGCCCTCGCAGGCGACGCACCGCCTGCCCGAGATACCAGACCGAATCGGTGACGCTGTGCAGCCGCATCACCTCGTTGCCGCCGATCACGATGAGCGCTACACCGGGCTCGAGCCCTTCGTCGACGAGCAGGTCGATCTGCTGGTCGAGGTCGCGCGACTCTGCACCGATCACAGCGACGTTGCGCAATTTCACCGGGCGCGCCGATGCCTGCGACAGTCCGTTGGCCAGAAGCACCCCCACGCTCTGGTCGGGGTCGCCCGCACCGTAGCCGTAGGCAAGCGAATCGCCGAGCACGGCGAACGAGAGCGGATGCCCGCCCAAACCCTCACCGATGATGCCCGATCGCGACGGTTTCACCGTGAGTCGGGTTCTCGAGAGCCGGCGGTACGCGACGAACCCCTCTGCCACCGAGACCAGGCTCAGCACAACGGTGGTCGCGAGCATCCACGCGCCCGCCGTCGTGACGCCGTGCAGACCCGTTCGCAGAATCGAACGTCTAGCGGTGCTCTGCTGCGTCACGCTCGTCATGCGGTTGCATCGCCCCTCACCGGAGATAGTTGCTTAATACGAACTATTCTACCGCCGGCAGAGACCGCACTCCCCCGCCCGTGGCCCTGTTACGAGCTGGGCGTCGGGGTCGGCGTCGCGGTCGATTCTTGACCCGACACCTGCAGCACGAAGTTCGCGAACGCGTTGGCGTCGGTCAAGGAGCCCTGGTACTGCTGGCCGTTCACGAGCACGGTCGGTGTTCCGGTGACCTTCGACACGGTGGAGCCCGGCAACGGTTCTGTCGTCGCGCGGGTTGTCGCGTCTGCCACCCAGTTCTTGAAGTCGCCGTTCGTGATGCAGGCGTTGATCTGGTCGCTCGAGCTGACGCCCGCTTGCGTCGCGAACCCCTGCAACTGGGCATCTGTCAGCCCGGAGGTATTCTCTTGCGGCTGGTTGGCGAAGAGCAGCGAACTGAAGTCGAAGAAGTTGTTCGGCGAGTAGTTCGCGACGCACGCGGCAGCATTGGCCGCCCTGGTGGAGTACTTGGTACCGAGCGACGAACGGTCGAGCAGCGACAGCGGATGCACCTCATAGGTTGCCGCGCCCTGATTCACCCACTTGTCGATCTGGGTGAGGTTGGTGGTCTCGAACTGGCCGCAGTAGGGGCACATGTAGTCGATGTAGACGCGGATGTCGAGCACGCCCGCGGCGTTGGTAGCACTCGGCGTGGGCTGCTGACCGGCCGCCAGCGCCGGCGTGGTGACGGCGACGTTGTTGGTGCCGATCTTGATGCCGTCGCTGGCCATGTTGGCGGGGCCGGGGCCGGCCGTCTTCATGGAGCTCACCAGGATGAGCGCCACGCACACGATGATGGCGATGACCACCACGCCGATTCCGCTGAACAGAATGGCCCGGTTGCGCACGTCTTTCTTGTGCTGGGCCTCGCGAAGTGCCTTCGCCTTCTCGCGAGCGGCCTCCCGCCGCTGGTTCTTGTTCTGGCGGTCGTCTGCACTGCCGTTGGTCATGGTGGTACTCCGGGATTCGGGATGAAAGAAAGGGTTTGCCGGCGCCGAAACCGCTAGCGGGCATCCATAGATAGTAATGAATCTGTCTGGGAATGCGCCAGACGGCACCCGTGCCATACTGGGTGTGGGCCACCACCGTCGCTGGCTCGCTTATCCATCACAACGGATCGTCCGGCACGTACCTGCCGGTGAAGGAGTAGTACAACCATGGCATCAGTCACTTTCGACCATGCAACCCGGCTCTACCCGGGATCGACCCGCCCCGCGGTCGACCAGCTCAACCTCGAAACCGCCGACGGCGAGTTTCTGGTTCTCGTCGGCCCCTCGGGTTGTGGAAAGTCGACCTCGCTGCGTATGCTCGCGGGCCTCGAAGAGGTCAACTCGGGCCGCATTCTCATCGGCGACCGCGACGTCACCGACGTTCCGCCGAAAGACCGCGACATCGCGATGGTCTTTCAGAACTACGCGCTCTACCCGCACATGACGGTCGCCGAGAACATGGGCTTCGCGCTCAAGATCGCCGGCGTGAACAAAGAAGAGCGCGCCACCCGCGTGCTCGAGGCCGCCAAGCTGCTCGACCTCGAGCCCTACCTCGGCCGCAAGCCGAAGGCGCTCTCGGGTGGTCAGCGTCAGCGCGTCGCCATGGGCCGCGCCATCGTGCGCCAGCCCCAGGTCTTTCTCATGGACGAGCCGCTGTCGAACCTCGACGCCAAGCTGCGCGTTCAGACTCGCACCCAGATCGCGTCGCTCGTTCGTCGCTTGGGCGTCACCACGGTCTACGTCACGCACGACCAGACCGAGGCGCTCACCATGGGCGACCGTATCGCCGTACTGAAAGACGGCCTGCTGCAGCAGGTCGGCACCCCGCGCGACCTGTACGAGAAGCCCGAGAACGTGTTCGTCGCCGGCTTCATCGGCAGCCCGGCCATGAACCTGCTGGTCGCAGACGTGGTCGACGGCGGTGTGCAGTTCGGCACCTCGGTGATTCCGGTCGAGCGCGAGCTTCTCGCTTCTGTCAACGCCAAGACGGTCACCATCGGCGTTCGCCCCGAAGACATCGTGGTCGCTCAGACGTTCGGCGAGGGCCTGCCGGTCGACATCGACCTGATCGAAGAGCTCGGTGCCGACGGTTACCTCTACGGTCACTCCGACGTCAACGGCAAGCGCACCGACCTGGTGACGCGAGTCGATGGTCGTGTTCACCCGAACGCGGGCGAGAAGGTCTACCTCACCGCCAAGCCCGGCCACCTGCACCTCTTCGACAACGAGACCGGGCAGCGCGTCGGCAACAAGCCGGTCGTCGCCGCGTAGTCAACGACACCCCGTCGGGCCTGCCGAGTTCTGCTGCCACCGCAGCAGTGACCGTCAGGCCCGACGCATTTTCGGCACCACAACGTACCGCGCCATGCAGCATCGAAACCCACCGGAGCTGAGGAGCATCCCTTGACCGGCTCACTGAACATCACCGCAGCCACGGTCGACCCCGCGCTGCTCGACCTGCCCTGGCACCTGCCACTCGACGAGTGGCCGAACGAGAACATCGCCTCGCTGCCCAAGGGCATCTCACGCCACCTGGTGCGGTTCGCGCACCTCAGCGGCCACGTCGTCGCCATCAAAGAGACCACCGACGAGATGGCGAAGCGCGAATACGCCATGCTGCGCACCCTGCAGGGCCTCGATGTGCCGTGCGTCGACCCGCTCGCGGTCATCACGAACCGCACAGATACGAACGGCGACGACCTGAACTCGGTGCTGGTTACACGTCACCTCAAATTCTCGCTGCCCTACCGCGCCCTTTTCTCGCAGACCCTGCGCCCCGACACGGCGACACGGCTGGTGGATGCTCTGGCAGTACTCCTGGTGCGCCTGCACATCATCGGCTTCTTCTGGGGTGACGTCTCGCTCTCGAACACGCTGTTCCGGCGTGATGCCGGCGCCTTTGCGGCCTACCTCGTCGACGCCGAGACCGGCCAGCTCTACGACGGCGGTCTCTCGAACGGACAACGCGAGAACGACCTCGAGATCGCCCGGGTCAACATCGCCGGCGAGCTGATGGACCTCGAGGCCGGCGGCAAGGTCGCCGACGAACTCGACCCAATTCGCATCAGCGATGGAATCGTGGCGGCCTACCGGTCGCTCTGGAAAGAGCTCACCGGCTCGGAGTCGTTCGCCTCCTCCGAGCGATGGCGCATCAACGAGCGCGTCGATCGCCTGAACGACCTCGGCTTCGACATCGAAGAACTCGCGATCAAGACCGATGCGAACGGCAGCACGGTGCGCATTCAGCCGAAGGTGGTGGATGCCGGGCACCACCAGCGCCGCCTGTTGCGCCTCACCGGGCTCGACGCCGGTGAGAACCAGGCGAGGCGCCTGCTGAACGATCTCGACTCGTACACGCTGCGCTTCGGGCGTAAGGATTCTGACGAGGAGATGCTGGCGCACGAGTGGCTGGCGCGGGTTTTCGAGCCGGTCGTGCGAGCGATTCCCAAAGACCTCAAGGGCAAACTCGAGCCGGCCGAGGTGTTTCACCAGCTCCTCGAGCACCGCTGGTTCATGAGCCAACAGCAGAACCGCGACGTGCCGCTGTCGGAGGCGCTCAACTCCTACATCAACGACATTCTGCGGCACCGCCGCGACGAGGCGACCGTGGTCGGGCCGCCCACCGGCATGATCACGCTGCCCATCACCGTGCAGGCGGGCGCCGTCGCCGACGACGACTGGCGCCTCACCGTCTGACCCGCCGCCACGATTCCGAACTCCCGAAGATCGGTTGTGTGCAACTTGGTTGCGCACAATGTGTTAGATTCGGTTCATGGCCAGCCGAGGATCCGCCCCCCAACACGTCGCGCCCCTGCTCGATGAGCAGATCTGCTTCGCGCTGTACAACGCCTCGAGGGCGATGACGGCGCGCTACCGTGAGCTGCTCGAGCCTCTCGGGCTCACCTACCCGCAGTACCTCGTGATGCTCGTGCTCTGGGAGTCCGAGCCGGTGACGGTGTCGCACCTCGGCGCGCGCCTGCAACTCGATTCGGGCACGCTGTCACCCCTGCTGCGCCGCCTCGAGACGGCCGGGCTCGTGACGCGAAACCGCAGCGTCAACGACGAGCGCTCTGTGCTGGTCTCGCTCACTCCGGCCGGCGACGAGTTGCGCGCGCAGACCACTCGGTTTCCTGAACTGGTGTGCGGGGCATCCGGTCTCAGCGTCGAGGCCATCGGTGCGCTGCGCGACCAGGTCTTCGCTTTCGCTGACAACGTACGCAGTTCTGTCTGACCGTTCACACGAACCCGCTTCACCGACCCGTTCTCACCGACCCATCCACCCATCGAAAGAGAGAAACACCATGCCCACACGCACCGCACGCACCGCCTGGAACGGCAGCCTCGAGACCGGCGAAGGCCAGGTCGAGCTCAGTAGCTCGAAGCTCGCTACCTTTGACGTCTCGTTCCCGAAGCGCGCCGCCGACGAGGCCAACGGATTCACCAGCCCCGAGGAGCTGCTGGCCGCCGCGCATTCCGCGTGCTACGCCATGCAGTTCTCGGCCATTCTCGGTGCCGCCGGCGGAACGGTCGAGGCTCTCGATGTGAAGGCCGACGTCACGCTCGGGCCGGACTCTGCGGGCGGGTTCAAGCTTTCGGGCATCCACCTCACCGTGTCGGGCGAGGTCACCGGCATCGACGACGCCGCCTTCCAGGCCGCCGCGCTCGACGCCAAGGCCGGATGCCCCGTCTCCAAGGCTCTCACCGGCGTTGACATCACCCTCGACGCCACTCTCGAGCAGTAACCCGTAGCTCGGATCACAAAAAACGCCCTAAAACCAGTGTTTTGGGGCGTTTTTCGTGATCTGAAGGAGGCGAGGTCGAGGCGTCAGCGCTTGGCGGCGAGGGTGCGCAGGCGCGAGATCTCGTAGAGGGTGACGCTGGCGGCGATACCGGCGTTGAGCGATTCCGTAGTGGCGCTGATGGGAATCGACACGATGGCATCGCACGTTTCGGTGACGAGCCGCGAGAGGCCCTTGCCTTCGCTGCCGACCACGATGATCACAGGGCTGTTCGCGAGAGCGAGTTCTGGCAGCTGCACGTCGCCGTCGCCGTCGAGGCCGAGCACGAATGCACCCTTCTGCTTCAGCGCCTTGAGCGTCTGCGTGAGGTTCGCGGCCATGGCCACAGGCGTGCGTGCGGCGGCGCCGGCAGACGTCTTCCAGGCCGAAGCGGTGAGCCCTACCGAGCGGCGCGCGGGCACGATGACGCCCTGGCCGCCGAACGCGGCGGTCGAACGGATGATCGCACCCAGGTTGCGCGGGTCGGTGATGCCGTCGAGTGCCACCAGTAATGGCACCTCGCGGCGTGCGAGCACCTCGTCGTAGAGGTCGACGGGGTGGGCGTACTCGTACGGCGGAACCTTCAACGCGACACCCTGGTGCACCGAGTCGAACCCGGCGAGGCGGTCGAGCTCGGGCTTCATGACCTCGAGCACCGGGATGCCCCGGTTGTTGGCGAGCGACAAAATCTCTTTCACGCGCTCGTCGTACTCCACGCGAGTGCCGATGTAGAGCGCGGTCGCGGGGATCTTGGCGCGCAACGCCTCGACGACGGAGTTGCGGCCCGTTACGACTTCGCTCTCCTCCCCCTTGGCGGCCGGGCGGCGCTGTTGGCGTGAGGGGTCTTGCGGGCCCGTGCCGCGCCCACCAGGACGACCGGCACCGGCGCGACCCTCGCCCGCGATGCGCTGACGCTTCTCGGGCTGGCCGGGCTTGCCCTTGCCACCCGCGGCGGCGTAGCGCTCTTTGGCGGCCTTCGCCTTGCCCGCGGGGTGGTACGGCCGGTCTTCGGCCTTGGGCGTGGGCTTCTTGCCCTCGAGGGCCTGGCGGCCCTGCCCGCCCGAACCCACGGCGGGGCCCTTGCTGGTGCGGCGGACCGCGCCGGGGCGGCCGGGCTTCTTGCCTGAACTAGCCATCAAAACTCCAATGTGCACCCGTTGAGGTGTCTTCAATCGTGATACCGACCTGCGCCAGCTCCTCGCGAATGCGATCTGCTGTGGCGAAGTCGCGTGCTTTGCGTGCGATCTCGCGGTCTTCGAGAAGCCGCTCGACCAGACTCGACAGCGCGCTGGCCATCGAACTCGCCTCGCCCGCCGACCACTGTGTGTCGAGCGGGTTGATGCCCAGAATGCTGGTCATGGCGTACACCTGGCCGAGAAGTCTTGCCGCTTCGGCGAAGTCTTCAGAGTCGAGCGCGGCGTTGCCGGAGCGCACCGTTTCGTGCAGCACTCCGAGCGCCTGGGGAACGCTGAGGTCGTCGTTCATGGCCTCGCGAAACTCGTCGGGAACCAATTCTACGGTCTCTGAGGCGAAACGCGTGCCCTCGAGCCTTCTGACGGCCCGTTCGACGAACCCTTCGATGCGCCCGAGAGCGGCTTCGGCCTCGGCCAGAGCTCCATCGTGGAACTCCAGCGTGGACCGGTAGTGGTTGGCGCCGAGGTAGTAGCGCAGCACGAGCGGCCGAGCGCTGGCGATGAGCTCGGAGGCGAACACCGAGTTGCCGAGCGACTTGCTCATCTTCTGGCCGACCACCGAGACGAGCCCGTTGTGCAGCCAGTAGTTCGCGAACGGATCGCCCGCCGCGTGCGACTGCGCCAGCTCGTTCTCGTGATGCGGAAACCGCAGGTCGAGCCCGCCGCCGTGAATGTCGAACTGGGTGCCGAGGTACTTCGTCGACATCGCCGAGCATTCGATGTGCCAGCCCGGCCGGCCGGCGCCCCACGGGCTCTGCCAGGCGGCGGTGAGCGGCTCGCCCTCTTTGTGCCCCTTCCAGAGCGCGAAGTCGCGCACGTCGTGCTTTCCGCGCTCTTCGGAGTCGGCGGCCGAAGCCATATCGTCGAGCTTCTGGTGGGTGAGCTCGCCGTACTGCGGCCACGAGACGGTATCGAAGTAGACATCGCCCGAACCGTCTTCTGCGGCATAGGCGTGCCCAGCATCCACGAGCCGTTCGATGATCGCGATCATCTCGGGGATGCTCGCGGTCGCCCTCGGCTCGTAGGTGGGCGGCAAGACGCCGATGGCGTTGTACGCGGCCGTGAACTCGAGCTCGGTGCGGTACGCGAGCGCCCACCACTCCTCACCCGACGCGGCGGCGTTGATCAGAATCTTGTCGTCGATGTCGGTGACGTTTCGCACGAAGGTGACGTCGTAGCCGCTGTAGCTGAACCAGCGGCGCAGCTGGTCGTAGGCGAGCGCCGAGCGCAGGTGGCCGATGTGCGGGGCCGACTGCACCGTCGGGCCGCAGACGTAGACTCCCACCTTGCCGGCAACGAGGGGAACGAAGTCAACCAGCGCGCGCTGCTTGGAGTCATAAAGGCGTAGAGTCACCCGCTCAGTTTAGGAGAGGGATGCCCTTCATGACGTTCAAGCGTCAGCGCGGGTAGACCAGCGCTGTCGCGATCGCCATCACACCCTCCGCGCGCCCGGTGAACCCGAGCCCGTCGGTCGTCGTCGCCGAGACGCTCACCGGGGCACCCAGGATGCCCGACAGCACCGCCTCGGCTTCAGCCCGCCGTGGCGAGAACCGTGGTCGCGCGGCGATCAGTTGCACCGACACGTTGCCGATGCGAAAGCCCGCCTCGGTGACGAGCCGAACGGTTTCGGTGAGAAACACGTCGCCGTGCGCGCCATCGAACCGCGGGTCGCTCGTGCCGAACACGCTGCCGATGTCGCCCAGCCCGCCGGCAGAGAGCAGCGCATCACAGATCGCGTGGGCGACGGCGTCGCCGTCACTGTGACCTTCGAGAGCGGTTTCGTCCGGCCACGGCAGGCCGGCCAGCCAGAGCACCTTCGCACCGCCAGCGGCTGCAGCGGCTGCGTCGACCGCCACGAAGGCGTGGGCATCCACCCCGAGCCCCGTGCGCGGCAGCGCGACCGGCACTGTGGCGGCGAGCAGCTGCTCGGCACGCCGCAAGTCCCACGGAGTCGTGATCTTGAAGGCGAGCGGGTCGCCGTGAATGATGGTCACGTCGTGCCCGGCGGCCGCCACCAGCGCAGCGTCGTCGGTGAAGTCGCCCGAGGCGCCGGAATAGGCCGCCTCGAGCTGCGCCCGCGGAAACCCCTGCGGCGTCTGCACGGCAGAGAGCTCCGAGCGGTCGACCGTGGCCACGGCCTTGCCGAATCCATCGGTTCGCTTGATGGTGTCGCTCACCGGCAGGCCCGGAATCGCCGCCAGACCCGTGGTCTCGACCGCGTCGATGATCGCCTCGAACTGCGCCACAGGGGTGAGCGCCCGTGCCGCGTCGTGCACGAGAACAACCTCGATGCCCGGCGTGAGGGCCGCGAGGCCCGCTGCCACAGACTCCTGCCGGCTAGAACCACCCACGACGACGGTGCACGACGTGGATGCCCGGCCGGCCGTGTCACGAACGATCTGCTCGGCCAGTGCCGAGTGCTGTCGCGGCACGACGACCACGAGTTGCACCTCGCGCTCGAGCGCGAAAATGGGATCGAGCGAGCGCGACAGAATGGGGCGCTGCACCAGACCGACCAGCGCTTTGGGCAACGAGTACCCGAGACGTGATCCACTGCCCGCGGCGACCACGATGACGGCAACAGAGACGGTCACGTGATCGGCGCGGCTTCGAGTAGTGGAGTCGGTCGGAATGGAGTGTGTCGCGGCGCCGTGTCGTGGAACGACTACGAGGCCAGAACCTCGTCGAGAACGAGCGAGGCCTTCTCTTCGTCGGTCTTCTCAGCGAGCGCGAGCTCGGAGATCAAGATCTGCCGCGCCTTCGCGAGCATGCGCTTCTCACCGGCAGACAGACCGCGGTCTTGATCACGGCGCCACAGGTCGCGAACGACCTCGCTCACCTTGATGACGTCGCCAGAGGCGAGTTTCTCGAGGTTCGCCTTGTATCGGCGCGACCAGTTCGTGGGTTCTTCGGTGAACGGTGCACGCAGAACTTCGAAGACCTTGTCGAGGCCTTCTTTGCCGATGACGTCGCGAACGCCGACCAGATCGACGTTGTCTGCGGGAACTTCGATGGTGAGGTCGCCCTGCGTCACGCGCAGTTTGAGGTAGATTTTCTCCTCACCCTTGATGATGCGGGTCTTCACCTCTGAAATCGTCGCCGCACCGTGGTGCGGGTAAACGACAGTTTCGCCAACCTCAAAAAGCATGTAGTGATGTCCCTTCTAGACTGTCAAGTTTACCACAGGCGACTTGTAGTAAGGTTCGCCTAACCGTCTCGAGGTCGTCGTGCCTATAGGCTAAACTCAAAGCGTTTTACCGCCTGTGTAACTTGCCTCTCTGCGAGGCCGGTGACGCGGCAGCGGCATCCACTTCTGGAGGGTTTTGTGAGAGCACGGTCACGGTTTGCGGCATCCATTGTGGTTGCACTGGCGCTCAGCGTCGGGGCCTCGGGCTGCGCCTTCATTACGCCCCAGGCGACGACGAGCATCAAAGAAGCGGCCGACGGCGTCGAGGGCAACGTCGATCCGAACCTGTCGATGAGGAACGTGACGCTGATCAGTGACGACGGCAAGACCGCCAGTCTCATCGCCACTCTCGTGAACACCGACACGACGACCGGCATCTTGGTCAACATCCAGTATGTGAATGCCGCCGGAACGACAGTCACCGAGAACGCCTACGTGAACAAGGCGAACGAGAGCGGGGCCCCTGGGAAGATCTCGAACACGGTCACCATCGGCGGCGTCACCGACTCGAAGATCATCTTCACCGGTCTCGATGTGAAAGCCGGAACACTGTTTCCCGTCTACTTCCAGTACGGCAACGAGACCGGCACCAAGCTGCTCGTTCCGGTGCTGACCTCCGACTGGCCGCAGTTCAAGGGTCTCGCACCGGCTGACGCTGCCATCGGCGGCTGAGGCTCAGCTGAGGCTCACGCTCAGCTCAGCTCAGCTCAGCTCAGGCCTCGAAGCGATAGCCGAGGCCGCGTACTGTTACCAGCAGCACCGGGTCTGAGGGCGCCTTCTCGATCTTCGAGCGGATGCGCTTGATGTGAACATCGAGCGTCTTGGTGTCGCCGAAGTAGTCGGATCCCCAGACGCGGTCGATGAGCTGACCGCGGGTGAGCACCCGGCCCGCGTTGCGCAGCAGAAGCTCGAGCAGCTCGAACTCCTTCAAGGGCATGGCCGTCTCGACGCCGCCGACCGCAACGGTGTGGCGCTCGACATCCATGCGCACGGGGCCGGCCTCGAGCACGGGTTCACCCAGATCATCCGCTTCGGTGCGCCGTCGCATGACGGCCCGGATGCGCGCCAGCAGCTCGCGTGACGAGTACGGCTTCGTGACGTAGTCGTCGGCGCCGAGTTCGAGCCCCACCACGACGTCGACCTCGGAGTCTTTCGCCGTGAGCATGATGATGGGCACCTGCGACCGCGTGCGGATCTGACGGCACACCTCGGTGCCCGGAATACCCGGAATCATGAGGTCGAGCAGAATGAGATCGACGCCGCCGCGATCGAACTCGGTCAGCGCGCTCGGCCCGTCGGGCGCCACGGTGACCTCGTACCCTTCGCGGCTGAGCAGGTAGGCCAGCGGCTCGCTCAGCGAAGCTTCGTCTTCGACCAGCAGAATGTGGATCACTGTTTATTGCTCCTAAGTGGTGCTATGAGGCTGGGAGGGCGGCAGTCGCGGCGTGCGAGGCTGCCGGAAGCCGGATGGTGAACGTCGAGCCGTGCGCCGGTTGCGACCAGACACGAATGTCGCCGCCGTGGTTCTCGATGATGTGTTTGACGATGCTGAGGCCGAGGCCGGTGCCGCCGGTGTTACGCGAGCGAGCCTGGTCGACGCGAAAGAAGCGCTCGAACACCCGGCTCAGATCTTCTTCGGGAATTCCGATGCCCTGGTCGGTGACAGCGATCTCGACGATGCCGTCGTGTACGCGCACCCCCACGCCGATGCGGGTTCCCTCCCCCGAATACTGCACCGCGTTCGCGATGAGGTTGTGCAGCGCCAGCACCAGCAGGCCCTCGTCGCCGAACACTTCGGCACCCGCGTCGCCGCCGCTGACGACAGTGACCATACGGGCATCCACTTGCACGTGGTTCTGGTCGATGGCGTTGGCGACCACCGTGTCGACGTCGACCAGCGCGGCCCCGGTGAGCACGTCAGAGGCCTGCAACCTGCTGAGCTCGATGATCTCACGGGTGATGCGGCCGAGGCGCAGGGCCTCGGTCTCGAGGCGCTTGGCGAACTTGCGCACCTGGGGCGGGTCGTCTGAGGCCGGCTCGAGCGCCTCGGCCAACAGGGAGATGGCACCGATCGGAGTCTTCAGCTCGTGACTGATGTTCGCGATGAAGTCGCGGCGCACCTCTTCGAGTCGGTGCGCCTCGGTGCGGTCGTCGGCCAGCAGCAGCAGGTAACGGCTGCCGAGCCGGGCGACACGCACCGACAAGTGGATGGTCGCGTCACCGAACGGCCCGCGAGGCAGGCTGACGTCGGCCGAGACGGGCACGCCCGTGCGTCTGACAGAGTCTGCCATCGAGACGAGCTCCGGATGCACGAGACCCTGGTTCCAGACCAGGCCGAACGACAGCGCGGCGGGCGACGCCTTCACCACGTTGTTCGAGGGGTCGAGCACGATTCCGGCGGAGTCGAGCGCGTCGATCACCTGGTCGACGCCGTCGGGAACGGAGGGATCGACGATGGTGGCCGCGCGTTCACTCCGGCGTGACGCCGCGAAGAGAATGAACACGAAGCCCGATCCTATGGCCAGACCGAGGGCCACAGAGAGCAGCACCGTCGAGCCTGAATCCATAGCGACTACACTAATGACTCGCGGTGTGCCGCCTGACTTCTTTGTTGGTGCGGCCCGGCCCGGCAGCATCATGTTCACGAGTTCTGCACCTGTTGTTAACCTCAGGCGGGCAGGATGGCGACGTGTGTCCGGCGCCTGTCGCGCCGACATCGGTTCGGTGCGACCGCGCCACAGCTGCACGAAAAGCACCGCAGAGAGGATTCATCAGTCACATGCGCGAGGTATTCCAGCAAGAGCTGCGCGAGGTTCAAGAGCGACTCGTCGAGATCAGCAAGCTCGTCGTCGTCGCCATCACGAACGCGACCACAGCATTCAACGAGTCGAACGTGTCGCTGGCCGAACAGGTCATCGCCGACGACCCCAAGATCGACGCGCTGGCCTCAGACCTCGACGAGCTCGCGATCAGCATCATGGCACTGCAGTCGCCGGTCGCTCGAGACCTGCGCATCGTCGTCAGCGCCCTGCGCATGAGCGCGTCGCTCGAGCGCATGGGCGACATCGCCCAGCACATCGCGCAGCTCGCGCGTTACCGCTACCCCGAGAAGGTGGCCGGCGAGCGCCTCCTCGGCACGTTCAACGAGATGGGCCGCCTCGACGTCGAGGTCGCCGAGAAGCTCAGCCGGCTCATCGAGACCGAAGACCTCGCCCTCGCCGACGAGATGCGCGACATCGACGACCGCATCGACGACCTGCACCTCAGCGTGTTCGAGACCGTGCTCAGCGAGACGTGGGCCGGCACCTCTGTCAACACCGTCGACGTCACCCTCGCGTCGCGGTACCACGAGCGTTTCGCCGACCACGCGGTCTCCATCGCCAAGAAGGTCAAGTACCTCGCCACTGGCGAGTGGACGGGTTCCGGCCAGCGCTAGGCGCTCCCCCGGGCATCCACGCCCCTCCGTTTTGCGCAGAAGCACCTAACCCAAGCGTTTTAGGTGCTTCTGCGCAAACCGGCGATTAGGACTTCTTGCCTTGGGCCGCAACTGCGGCGGCACCGGCGGCGGCAGCTTCGGGGTCGAGGTAGGCCGCGGGCTCGAGCGGGGTGAACGACTCGTCGAGCTTGTACACGAGCGGGATGCCCGTGGGAATGTTCAGCTCGGCGATGTCGTCGTCCGAGATGTTGTCGAGGTGCTTCACAAGGGCACGCAGCGAGTTGCCGTGAGCCGTGACGAGCACGGTCTTTCCGGCAGCCAGGTCGACCGTGATGTCGCTGTGCCAGTAGGGCAGCATGCGCTCGACGACGTCTTTCAGGCACTCGGTGCGCGGCACGGCGTCACCGAGATCGGCATAGCGCGGGTCGTGCACCTGCGAGAACTCGTCGTCGTCGGCCAAGGGGGGCGGCGGAACGTCGTACGACCGACGCCAGATCTGAAACTGCTCGGGCCCGTACTCGGCGAGCGTCTGCGCCTTGTCTTTGCCTTGCAGGGCACCGTAGTGGCGCTCGTTGAGGCGCCAGGAGCGCTTGACGTCGATCCAGAGGCGACCGGACTCGGCCAGGGCGAGGTTCGCGGTGTTGATGGCACGCACCAGCAGCGACGTGTACAAGATGTCGGGCGTGAGGCCCGACTGCGCCAGCAGCTCCCCCGCACGCTTCGCCTCGCCGACACCCTGCTCGCTCAGCCCCACGTCGACCCACCCCGTGAACAGGTTCTTCTGGTTCCATTCGGAGTTGCCGTGGCGAAGCAAGATCAAGGTGTAGGGCTCAGTCATGGCTCCAGTCTAGCGAGCAGCGGATGCCCGTTCCGGGCCGCGCGAGGGCTCTAGCCGAGCATCCGACCGTAGAATCGCGCTATGCCGATCGGTGCCATCACGCGCGGAACCACCAACACGAACCGCCTGCGCCGCGTCGACCGCTGGATCGCCGCCCAGCCCGTGCTGCGCCGCACCGACGACCCACTCGTGGTCGACCTGGGATACGGCGCCAGCGGCGTAACGGCACTCGAACTGCAGCAGCGGCTCGCGAAGTCGCGAGCCGACGTCGAGGTGATCGGCCTCGAGATCTCGCCCGAGCGGGTCGCCACGGCGAACCGCCAACTCGAGTCCGTGCGCGCGGGCGCCACCCCGTTCGCGCCCGACGCGCGGGTGAGCTTTGCTCTCGGCGGGTTCGAGACGCCCCTGCCGCGGGGCCGGCGGGCAGCGGTCATCCGGGCGTTCAACGTGCTGCGACAGTACGACGAGGGCGAGGTCGTCGCGGCGTGGCAGCGCATGGCAGGCCGACTGCAGGGCGGCGGGATACCCGGCGGGGCCCCGCGCGGTGGCCAACCCTCCGGCGGCGTTTCGGCCAGCAACGCTTCTGCGGGCGGCGGCGCAACCCGGCGCGGCGCGGCTGGGAGTATCTCGGCTGGCGGTACCGCGGCGGGCGGGATGCTCGTGGAAGGTACCTGCGACGAGATCGGCCGCGTGTCGAGCTGGGTCGCGCTCTCGCCCGCGGGGCCGCAGACCTTCACCCTCTCGCTGCGGCTCGCCGGGCTTGAGAAGCCGTCGATCGTGGCGGAACGGCTGCCGAAGGTACTCATTCATCGCAATGTGGAGGGTGAGCGCATCCACTCGCTGCTCACCGAGCTCGATGAGGCGTGGCAGCGTCATGCGCCGCTGTCGGTGTACGGGCCACGGCAGCGCTGGGTGGCGAGCATCCACGCGCTGGCGGCCGCCGGCTGGCCGGTGCTCGGCCCCGCCGCGCGCTGGCGCCTCGGCGAGCTCACCCTGCCCTGGGCATCCGTCTCCCCCCTCGGCTTCGCCTACCCCTGACCCGACCCCCGGCGCCCCCGCCCCTCACCCCCGCGCGCACCCCTCACCCCCACCCCACCATCGACTTTGCGAAAAAGCCCCCAAAACTCGCCTCTTGGGGGCTTTTTCGCAAAGTCGATGCTCGTCAGACAGGCGGGAGGGCGGCGCGGGCCTGGGTTTCAGTGAGGCCGGTGGCGGTGAGGAGATCCATGACGAGGGGGCGCAGGTCCATCACGACGGAATCTTCGAGCAGGGTGCCGTCGGGAAACGACTCGTCGGGGTTGAGTTTCACGGCGACGAGAATGAGGTTCTGCCGTACCAGCGGGCGCACCATCGGGTCGTCGAGGCTCTGACCGAGCAGGTTGACCGCGGTGACGACCCCCGAGAAGAGGTCGGCGAACTCCGGGCGCGGCTTGCCGTCGCGCATCAGCACCATGAGCCGCCGGGTTACGACGCGCAGGTCGCGCACGGCGAGATCCATACCCCGAAACAGCCCGCGTTGCCGGGTGAGGTCGGGCAGGCGCCGCCGCAGCCAGGGTGAGATCGTGGCGATTCCGATGGCGGATTCGAGTGAGGTGCGCCACTGGTCCATCATCGGCTGGGTGGAGCGCGCGGCTTCGAGTACACGCCCGACGTCGTTCTCGGTTCCGCGACGCAGCTCGATCACGAGATCATCGACGATGCGCGAGACCGTGCGGAGCACTCTGCGGGCATCCTTCAGCGCCGCCTTGCTCGCATCGCGCGGCACCAGGGCGGTCACGATCAGCGCGATGGCACCGCCGATGAGGCCGTCGAGCGTACGAGAGAAGGGGCTCGTCGGCACGATCGGCAGCATTGCGACCAGCACCGACTGCACTCCCGCGACAATCGCGAACCCCGGCGAGGGCGAGATGAGTCGTGCGGCGAACAACGTCACGACGAGGCTGAGGGCGAGCTGCCAGATGCCCTGCCCGAAGAACAGCAGAATCACCTCGCTGAGCGCGATGCCGAGCGTGACGCCCAGTGCCGTCTCGAGCACGCGCACCGGCCGCGCATCACGAACGAAGCCGAGGCTCGACAGCGTCACGGTGACGGCGGTGATGGGGGCGGAATGCCCGAGTGCATAGTGCGCCACCGAATACGCAGCAACCACGGCAATCGTCAGCTGCAGGATGGCCGGGGCCGACGCCGCCGACCGCCGAACCCCCGCGCGCGTGGCGAACCGCAACCAGCGCGACCCCGCGCGCGTGCTGGCGCGTGTCGACCTCATCGCCCGGTCGACCCGTGGTCGCGGGGCCGCCGCATGGCCCGCGGGCGCCGCCTGCCCACCGCGGGTACCCGGCGCGTCGGCCGCGGTCTTCGACGCGGGGGTGAGCGGCGGCGAGAGCGGCGATGTCGGACGAGAGCGACCGCCCCACCTGTCCCCCTCGTCCGATTCGGCATCTCTCGCGGCAGAGTCGGATCGGAGCGGGTCCGGGCGCTGTGGCGGTGGAGCCGCAGGCTGGCGCGAAAGCGGCACACCGGGCCGTGCGGAGCCCGGGTCTGCGGAGCCTGGGTCTGGCGAGCCCGGGTCTCGTGAGGGCGGCTCGCTAGGCTCCGCGGGCGGTTCTGTGGTCACGGCGGACCATCCGTCGCCCGCCGCGTCAGCGGCGCTGCGCACCCAATCGCGGCAGGCGCGGGATGCGGCCGACAGCGGCACCCGCCTCTGGCGGCACGATGACCTCTTGCGCGGCCGCCACGAGAATGCCGTCGCTCGCCACCGCCAGTTCGGCGTCGACGGGCGTCGTGCGCTTCACGATCGCGAGCGCAATCGGCCCGAGTTCGAAGTGCTGCGCACTCGCGGTCACGACGCCGACCGACTGCGGCACCGCAGCCGCTCCAGCCGGAGCCGGGGCGCCCGCGACGCCATCCGCGCCCGCACCATCCGCGCCCGCACCACCCGGCGCCGCGATGGCCTCCGCACCGCCGAGCTCCCCGCCCACGAACACCTCGTCACCCGGGGCCGGCAGCACCGAGTCCGAACCGTCGAGGTGCAGCAGCACGAGCCGGCGCGGCGGATGCCCGAGGTTGTGCACCTTGGCAACGGTCTCCTGCCCGCGGTAGCAGCCCTTGTTCAGGTGCACCGCCGAACGGATCCAGTCGACCTCGTGCGGAATCAGCCTCTCGTCGGATTCCGTCGCCAGCCGCGGTCGCCACGCCGCGATGCGCAGCGCTTCGGCGGCCAGCGTTCCGGCGACCTCGACGTCTCCGCGCGAAACCGCGGCCGCGAGCGCCGGCAGAACGTCTCGCTCGACCAGCACCTCGCACCACCCGTATGATGCTCCCGGATGCTCGTCGATCTCGGCATACTGATGACCCCCTGCGACGACCGCACTCCACGGGTCGCGCCACACCAGCGGCACACCGTTCGGGGCCGCTGTGAAAGCCTCGACGGCGGCAGCGCTGCCGGCGACGCCCGCGCCAGAAGTACTCTCTAGCGAGGAGTCACCCGCGGGCATCCACCCCACCGTCGCGAACTCTTCGCTGCGATCGGCGACCTCAACACGCAGCATGAAGCGCATGCGGTCGAGCCAGGTGTACAGCGATTGCGTTTCGGCCTGGTCGACCAGCAGCCACGCCGTCACGCCGTCGTCGAAGACCCGGATGGCGTGCTCGATGCGCCCACTCGGGTCGAGCAGCAGCGTCTCGGCCGAGCCGCCGACGGGCAGGCCCTTGAGGCTCTGGCTGGTCACCGAGTCGAGCCAGCTGAGCCGGTCGGGTCCGGTCACCGAGAGTACTCCGCGATTCGACAGGTCGACGATGCCGCCGCCCAGCAGCAGACGCTGCTCGCGCAGAGGGTTGCCGTAGTGCGCCGCGACCGAGGAGTCGACACCGCTGCCGGCAACGGCCCCGGGAAGGGCGAGAAACGGTGAGGCGGTCATGGTGCGGCTTTCTGCAGGTGAAACGAGCGAACCCGCCGAGTGCGGCGAGCGTGTCAGTCGACGCGGGCGAGCCGGGCCGACGCGTGCGTGCGCAGGTCTTGTCCGAGAGCGGCGATGTCCCAGGCCCACAGAAGGTGGCCCTGTACCAATCCATAAATGCGAGTCGCCGCCGAATATTCCTTCGCCGAGTGCGAGCGCATCACCGCGTCGGTCGCGAGGTCGATGCGAGCGGCCTTGACCTGCCCGATGTAGAGCTCGTCGACGCCGCCGGGGTGAAGCAGCGACACCTCGATGTCGAAGCCCTCGTCGGCGTTGCGCAGACCTTCGACGGCTTCGGTGGAGGCGAACGGACGCGGGTCGGCGCCCGGGAGCATGCCCGGCCCCGGGTCACCCTCGACCGAAGGCCGGCTGAGCCGCCAATACCCCATCTCGGTGACGAGCGGAGTCTGCTTCTCGTCGAGCAGCCAGGCGTACGAGCTGTAGTTCAGATATGGCAGACCGTCGTGGCTGAAGCTGACCCGCTGGCCGAATTCGTGGCTGACCTTCTCGTCGCCGATCGTGTAATCGATGACGCCCGTGCCCTCCCAGACGCCGAGCAACCACGACAGGGGAACGATCTCGGGCGGCAACCCGGTGGGGATCTCGATCACAGCGACTGGCTTCGTCGTAGAGCGTTCAGCGCTGGCCGCGGAACAGCCTCAAGATGACGACCACCGAGGTGAAGGCGATGCCGATACCCGCGAGACCGAGCAGCCCGAGATAGAACAGTTCAAGAGGCACATATGACATGCGCCAATTCTAGAGGAGCCTCGCGCTAAAGAAGAACAAGCGACGCGATGGCCAGAATCACCATGGACCCGGCGATGCTGGCGGCGACTCGGTCGACGAACCCCGATGGCTGCACCATCAGCAACTGCACAACGAAGGTGAGAATAACGATGACGCCCAGCACGACGGGCAGCATCACAAAATACTGGCCCGGATGCGACAGCACCCCCACCAGCACCGCGCCGATCAGCGCCAGCAGCCAGACGGGTGTCACGCTCTTGACCAGTAGGTTCACAGTGCCATTCTGCCCTGTCGTACGTCGTCTGGGTCAAGCCGCTAGTATTACGACAGGCATTATCTGGAGGATCTCTGTGGCGCAGTTGTTGATCCTGACCTCTGCGGTCGACAAAGAAGTCCTTCCCGCGCTCTCTCTGCTCAGTCACCGCACGCGGCACATCCCTGCCGAGGCCTCGCAATTGGTGAACACGCCCAACTGCGACCTGATCTTCATCGACGCCCGGCGTGACCTCGCGAGCGCCCGGTCGCTCTGCAAGATCTTGAAGACCACGGGAATCGGTGTTCCTATCGTGCTGGTGCTCACCGAGGGCGGCCTCACCGCCGTCAGCGCGGAGTGGGGCGCAGCCGACGTCGTGCTCGAAAGCGCCGGGCCCGCCGAGGTCGACACGCGCATCCGTTTGGCCATCGGCCGGCAGGTGCAAGAGCAGTCGTCGTCGAAGATCCAGGCGTCGGGGGTCGTCATCGACGAAGCGAGCTATTCAGCTCGAGTGCACGGCCGCCCGCTCGACCTCACGTTCAAAGAGTTCGAGTTGCTGCGCTTCTTCGCGCTCAACCCGTCACGGGTCTTCACCCGCGAGCAACTGCTCAGCGAAGTATGGGGCTACGACTACTTCGGCGGCACCCGCACCGTCGACGTGCACGTGCGACGCCTGCGCGCCAAGCTCGGCGACCTCGAGTCGCTCATCGGCACGGTGCGCAACGTCGGTTACCGCTTCAACTTCTTCGAGGATGAGAATGAGCGACTCGCTCAAGCTCGAAACGCTTAGGGCCGGCGACCGAGAGGCCCTGCTGGCGTCGCACGGGTACCTCGACCTCGTACAACTCGGCGCCGAGGCCGTCGCCGCAGATGGCCAGCCTCCGTTCAACGACCAGACGCTGGTGGATGCCCGTGCCGGCCGTTGTGTGTTCACCCTCGCCTACCTCGGCGACACTCTCGCCGGTGCTGCGGTCGTGAACGGCGACACACTCGAACTCGTCATCGCTCCCGCCCTGCGCGGCCGTGAGCTCGGTGCGGCCCTCACCGCGCACATGCTCGATGAGGATTCCGTGCTGGCGCGGCGCCGCCGGCCGCACGTGTCGTATCTGTCGCGGCTGCTCGAGCCGTTTCAGTACGACGTGCCGATAGCCATTCCGACCCTGGCCTGGTCGCACGGCAATCACCCCGCCGCCGCCGTTCTCGCCCAGAAGTACCACTTCGAGCCCGTGCGCACGCTTTTGCAGCTGCGCACGCCCCTCGCCGCTCCCTACCCCGAGACGCCCGGCCGGTACACGATCGACGGCTTCGTTCCCGGCCACGACGACGAGGCGTGGATCGCTCTGAACGCCCGGGTGTTCGCCGGGCATCCGGAGCAGGGCAAGATCACCCTCGACGACCTGCACGCGCGCATGGCAGAGCCGTGGTTCGACGCCTCCGACTTTCTCGTCGCCCGCGACGACAGCGGCGCGCTCGTCGGGTACAACTGGCTGAAGATCGAAACATCGCCCACGAGCGAAGAAACGACCGAGGCAGCGCAGGAGCCAGGCGAGATCTACGTGATCGGTGTCGCCCCCGAGGCGGCCGGAGCGGGGCTCGGCCGAGCCCTCATGCACGCCGGCCTGAACCGCCTGGCGGCCCGCGGATGCACGGTCGCAGCTCTCTACACCGACGACGACAATGCGTCGGCCGTCGCGCTCTACCGCAGCCTGGGCTTCACCGATTACACGGTCGACGTTCAGTACAAAGCGCGCTGAGCAGCCTCGGCGCCCCGTTCACCTGGCGTTTACTCTCACCGGTGCTCCGTGAGTGACATGATGATCAGATGGACGGCGACAACATCACCCTCGACGCTGGCGTGGGTAGCGACTATCTCGACGACGACTTCGAGATCATCGAAGACCCCAACGACCCAGCTCTGCCCGAAGGCCGTTACCTCGACCGCGAGCTGAGCTGGCTCGCCTTCAACCGGCGGGTGCTCGAACTCGCCGAAGACCCCTCGATTCCCGCGCTGGAACGCGCCAACTTTCTCGCCATCTTCTCGAGCAACCTCGACGAGTTCTTCATGGTTCGAGTCGCCGGCCTGAAGCGTCGCATTCTCACCGGGCTCGCCGTTCCCACCAACGTGGGTCGTGGGCCGCAGGAGGTGCTCGACGACATCTCGCTCGTGGTGCACGAACTGCAGGCGCGGCACGCGGCGGCCTACCAAGACCTCGTGAAGCCGGCGCTCGATGAGGCGGGCATCCACATCGTCACCTGGGACTCGCTCGACCAGACCGAGCAAGACCACCTCACCGAGGTGTTCAGCGACGAGATCTTTCCGGTGCTCATGCCGCTCGCGGTCGACCCCGCGCATCCGTTCCCGTATATCTCGGGCCTGTCGCTGAACCTCTCGGTGCGCGTACGCAACCCGAAGTCAGACAGGCAGGAGTTCGCGCGCCTCAAGGTGCCGCAGGTGCTCCCCCGCTTCGTTCGGGTGAACCCGAAAGAGCGCAGCAAAGACGTGCGCTTCATCAGCCTCGAAGACCTCATTGCGAACCACCTGCTGCACCTTTTTCCGGGTATGGAGGTGCTCGAACACCACGTCTTTCGCGTCACGCGCAACGAAGACGTCGAGATCGAAGAAGACGAGACCGAGAATCTCATTCAAGCGCTCGAAAAAGAACTGCTGAAGCGCCGGTTCGGCCCGCCCATCCGTCTCGAGATCACCGAAGACATGGATGATGTCACCCTGGGCCTCATCGTTCGTGAACTCGATGTCACCGAACAAGAGGTGTACCGGCTGCCGGCCCCGCTCGACCTCGGCGGCCTGTTCGAACTGAGCAAGATCGACCGGCCCGACCTGAAGTACCCCAAGCACGTGCCGACCACGAACGTCTACCTGCTTCCGCCCGAGCCCAATGCGCGGCCGGACATCTTCAAGGCGATCGCCCGGCAAGACATTCTCGTGCACCACCCCTACGAGAGCTTCGCCACCAGCGTGCAGGCGTTTCTGGAGCAGGCCGCCGCAGACCCCGACGTGCTGGCCATCAAGCAGACGCTCTACCGCACCAGCGGTGACAGCCCCATCGTCGAGGCGCTCATCGCGGCCGCCGAATCGGGCAAGCAGGTGCTGGCCCTGGTGGAGATCAAGGCGCGCTTCGACGAGCAGGCCAACATCACCTGGGCGCGCAAGCTCGAGAAGGCCGGCGTGCACGTCGTGTACGGGCTCGTCGGGCTGAAGACCCACTGCAAGCTCGCCCTCGTGGTTCGCCGCGAAAAGGGCAAGCTCAAGCACTACAGCCACATCGGAACGGGCAACTACAACCCGAAGACCTCGCGCATCTACGAAGACTTCGGCCTGTTCACGGCCGACGACCAGGTGGGCAAAGACCTCACCCGGCTCTTCAACGAGCTCTCGGGATACGCCATCGAGAAGAAGTTCAAGCGTCTTCTCGTGGCCCCGCTGCACTTGCGCAAGGGCCTGCTCAAGCGCATCGCGCAAGAGGCGGCGAACGCCGAGGCCGGGCTGCCCTCTGGCATCAAGATCAAGCTGAACTCCATCGTCGACGAGGCCATCATCGACGGCCTCTACCGGGCCAGCCAGGCCGGCGTGCCGATCGACATCTGGGTGCGCGGCATCTGCGGCATCAAGCCGGGCGTGCCCGGCGTCAGCGAAACGATTCGAGTGCGCTCGATTCTCGGCCGGTACCTCGAGCACTCGCGCATCTTCTCGTTTGCGAACGACGGCGACCCGCAGATCTTCATCGGCAGCTCCGACATGATGCACCGCAACCTCGACCGTCGCGTCGAGGCCTTGGTGCGTTTGACGAGTCCCGAACACCTGCGGGAGATCAGCACCCTGTTCGACCTCGCCATGTCAGACGCGGTCACCTCCTGGTGGCTCGACAGCGACGGCGAGTGGACCCGGCACACCGAGAACGAAGCGGGAGAGAAGCTCATCGACCTGCAAGACCGCTTGATGTACCTCACGTCTCGCCGAAAGCGCCCGGGAATTCTTCGTTGACCATCTATGCGGCGGGGGCGGTCTGCTGGCGGATGGTCGGCGGTAAGGTTCGGGTTCTGATCATCCATCGCGCCCAGCGCAACGATGTGTCGCTACCCAAGGGCAAGGTCGAGCCGGGCGAAACCCTGCCCGAAACGGCCGTTCGCGAGGTGCTCGAAGAGACGGGGCTCGCGGTCGACCTGGGAGTGCCGCTCGGCGTCACGAGTTATACGATGCCGAACAACCGCGACAAGGTCGTGTACTACTGGGCCGCCGAAGTGACCGACGGCGCCTTCGGAACCTCGGAGTTCGAACCGAATGAGGAGGTCGCCGGCTGCGAGTGGATGTCGCTGCGGCGAGCCAAGAAGGCGCTCAGCTACGTTCGCGACGTCGAGGTGCTCGAACGCTTTCAGTTGCTCGTCGACCAAGGCGTTCTTCGCACCTTCTCGATCATCGCCCTCCGGCACGCCAAGACCATTCCCGGCAGTGAATTCGACGGGCCGGATGCTCTGCGGCCGCTCACGCACCGCGGGCGTACCGAGGCGAACGTCATCGTTCCGGCCCTGCGTGCCTTCGGCCCGCACGTTCTCGTATCGAGCACCGCGCGGCGGTGTATCGAGACTCTGACCCCGTTCGCGGAGGCGACGGAGACGCGCATCCGCAAGACCCCGCTGATCAGTCAAGACGCCTTCGAAGACGGCAGCAGCGACGTGCGGCACGTCGTCGCCAAGCGAGTGCGCAAACTGAAGAGCGCGATTCTCTGCGCCCATGGGCCCGTACTGCCCGAGATCGTGCGCGAGGTCGGTCTCGCCGCCGGGGGCACCCGCCAGGCATCGCTGAGCCGCGCGGGCGACCTTCCCGTCGCCGGTTTCTCGGTGCTGCACCTCTCGCTCGATCAGCCGGGCTCCGGCATCATCGCGATCGAGACGCACGTGCCGCAACTCGCAGGCTGACCCTCAACCGACGCTTCTCGTTAACCTCCTGGTTGGGCATCTACCGCGCCAGCATTGGCATCGCGGGCCGTAGCACTCCATTCGGCGGGCATTTCGCCTTCGCGAACCGGCGCGAGCTCGGGAAGCAGAAGCCGGCGACGTAGCGAGTCGATGTTCTCGAGCGGGACATCGTCATTGGCGCCGAACTCGGCGGGGTTCACACCGAGGGTTGCCATGAGTATCCATGCCCGTGTGCGGTCTTTGGTGTTGAGGTCACCGAAGCTCTCAGCGCTTGTCAGTTTCCCGAAGGTGTTGCGGGTGCCGTAGAGGTTTCCGACGACGGTTTCTATGTGCTCGTACGCGCGCGTCAGCCCCCGGCCGCGCGGGACCTTGTCTAGGGCCAGAATGAACGACTCCCCCAGCGTGAGCACGCGTGGCTTGATGCGTGGGAGGAGTTCTACGACGCGTTTCGAGGAGGCGGACATTCGTGGGCCCTTTCTGGGGTCTGGGGGTGCTCGCCGCCAGATGACTTCGAGCTAGTCATCTGTGACATGTCAGAAATGCTATGCGATCAAGCTTGACATGTCAAAGCGGAACCCGCATGGTTGACACATGGCAATTCTGACAAATGACAAAACAGGTGCCAGTCTCAGATCTGCACGGGAGCAAATCGGACTGACTCGCGAAGAACTCGCGCGCCAAGCCAAAACCTCCACCAGCACCATCGCACGCATGGAACTCAACGGGCACGTCCCCAACGGAACCACCCTCGTGCGCATCGCAGCAGTTCTCGGACTCTCTGCGGACACGATCCTCCCAACGACCCCCAACGTGGCCGCTTCCCCCAGCGGTCTGACGTCGGGGGTTTCTTTCGTGTCCTCGGACGCCGCTTAGCCAAAGAAAATGCCCCCGTCTGCTCGAACAGCGGGGGCGACGATCCGAAAGGAATCAGAAAGTATGTCTACCGCAAACATTAGCATCTTCCGACGAGATGGCGCAGATATTCGCGTCGTGCTCGTCGACGGAGAGCCATGGTGGGTAGCCGCCGACGTCACGAAAGCCCTCGGGTTCGTGAACGGTCGGATGGCGATCTCCCGCCTCGATCAGGATGGGGTCAGCCTGGCTGACGTCATCGACACCATGGGCCGCACCCAGTCGGCGACGATCCTTGATGAATCGGCTCTGTATGAACTGATCATCCGATCAGACAAGCCGGACGCCAAGGAGTTTCGCCGCTGGGTCACGCGTGACGTTCTCCCCTCCATCCGCAAGACAGGTACATACGCGGCGGCGGCCGCCGAACCTGACCTCGCGCTCCCCCACGACTACCTCTCGGCTCTCGAGGCGCTTATCGAGCGGGAGCGCGCGAATGTGGCGCTCACCCTTGAGAACCAGGAGTTGGCGCCGCGTGCGACCGCATGGGATGCGTTGGCGTCTGCTGAGGGTGACTTCTCGGTGGCGGATGCGGCGAAGACGATCAGCCGGAACGGGCACGCGATCGGTTCGCAACGGCTGTTCGAGTTCATGCACCAGATCAACTGGGTGTTCCGTGGTGCTGACACGAAGTGGCGTTGCTACCAGCACGCCGTGGACAAGGGCTACATCGCGACGAAGCTGCAGTTTCACTACCACCCGGCGACGGGTGAGCGTGTGGTGGATGTGCCGCAGATCCGTGTGACCGCGAAGGGCGTGAACCGTCTCTCGCAGCGTCTCGCGGGCCGTCATCTCGAAGCGGTGGTGAGTGCCTGATGCCTACTCCAAACGTCGGCGCACGCATCAAAGAGGCCCGGAAGGTGCTCGGAATGTCGGCCGAGGCACTGGCCGACAAGACCGGTAGCTCGAGGTCAGTCATCGCGAACATCGAGAACGGCCGGAAGTCAGAAATCACTGTCTCCGAACTCGTGCGATTCGCGATTGCGCTGGAATGCTCTGCCCTCTATCTCGCTCCGGAACTTGATCCAGTTGTGCCCCATGGGAGGGACGTTCGAGATCTCATGAGTCGATTGTCGGCAATTGGGGACATTGCAGTATTCGGTTTCCGATCCGAAAGCGAGGTCGCCTGATGTGTTCGCCTTTATGGCCAGATGATTCCCCGATTTTCTCGGAGTTGGTGTTCACACATTCCATGGCGCGGATGAACGAGGAACTCGACACCCTTCTGCCGTCGCCTGATCTTGACCCTGTCGCTGACCCGGCGCTGTCGGACGACCCGTTGGTGCGGTCGTTGTGGGCACGCCTGACAGGGGGACGGTCATGAGCGACTACTACAACCGGGCGGGTGAAAAGATCGGCTTCGACGGCTACGTCAAAGAGTTCTCGAAGGATCGAACCGTCGCCCTGACCAAGGTCGGTGAAGCCGAGGTTTCGACCGTGTTCCTGGTCATCGATCACGGCTTTGGGCGTGGTGAGCCCGTGTTGTTCGAGTCGATGATCTTCGGAGGCCCGCGCGATCAAGAAGGTTGGCGCTATCACACGGAGGCGGAAGCGCTCTCGGGCCATAACGCGCTGGTAGCTGAGCTTCAGGCAGCGACATCGTGAACGACATGCCTGAAAAGATCATCGCTTTGCGAAACGGCGCAGGCCTCAGCCAAGAGGCTTTCGGTGCTCTCATCGGACTTGCGCAGCAGTCGGTGCACAAGCTCGAAACCGGCAAAAGGAGTCTCGCGGTAGACGAGCTGCTGCTGCTGTCCCAGCATCTGTGCTTCTCCATCGACGAATTCTTGTCGAGTGGCGGGCTTAGCCCCGAAGCACTGTTTCGAGCGCGGGTAGCCGACCTCTCGGCTTCGCTTTTGAAAGTGGTGCAGTCATGAGCGCGGGGAGTATGGCGACCCGCAGTCGTCAGGACATGGATTTGCGTGTTGATGACCCGCGCCCGCGCCTGTCTGAGCAGGAGCAGCGTGATTTCGAACGGTCGAAGGTCGCGGGCATGCTGCTGCGTCGCGGGTTCGATGACCTGCTGGACGCGCTCAGTTTGGTAGCCCCGGCGCCGGTGGTAGAGAAGTGCCGGAATGGGCACGACCGTACACCGGAGAACACAACATGGCAGGGCCCGCACAAGCGGTGTCGTGAGTGTTCGCGTGTGAGCAACGCGAAGTGCCGGGCTAAGGCGGCGAACTCATGAGCGAGCGTGAAGAAGCGGTTTCCCTGTTCCGGGGTATCGCTATCGGCTTGCTGATCACGTTGGCGGCAGGCATGGCCGTGGCTGCTGTGGTCCTCATCGTTTTGGGGGTGTCGTGATGAGGCGCGTGGCGAGGTTCGCGCGTCGGTGGTCGTTCATGTTTCTGCCGTTGGTCTTCGCCGCCTTGTTCGTGCAGGCGGGTGTCGAGTTCTTTGTGGACGGCGAGTTCTGGCTGGGTGTTTTCGCGGTGATGCTTGGTCTGTGTGTGCCTCTGATGGTGCTCGACGGGTTCAACGCTGGCGAGAAACGCATCATCGACAAGCTTCTGGCAATTGCCAAATCGAAGGGCATCTCATGACACGCCCGCAGCTGGACCCGTGGGAACTGCAGCACTCCCGGTGCGAGCTTTTCATGCTCACCGAGATCGCCGAACAACTGCGTATCTCGAACCTAATTCGGTGGCATTCGTTCGTCGCGGCTCAGGGCGACATGCCCGATCACGAGACCGAACTTGCCGGACTCATCAACGAAGGGTTAGAACTCGCATGAGCGCAGGGCCGATTCAGAGATGGCGCGACGGCATGAAGGCCGAAGCGCCCGCGAAAACCACAGCGAACACGATTCACTATTTCGTTCGGGGCGCAGCGTATTGCGGCAGGCGTCGAGTGTCGGGCGTCAACTTCATCAACGGCGTGACGTGCGCTGATTGTCTCGCCGCATATCGGGCAGATAACGCGGTGGCCTCATGATGCACGCAATGGTTCGTCTCGCCGTGGCCGCTGTGGTTGTCGCGGTGATCATGTCGGGGCTGTCACTGGTCGGACTTTCGAGGATTGGTGGGATGCCGTGAGTGCGCTCGAAGAGATCGCGAAGGCGATCGAGAAGTTGACGGCCATGCAATCCGAGCGCGGTTATTTCGAGCTCAATGGCTACCTCTGCGAAGAGTCGCCCGGCGATACGGCGCGGAGCTATTTGGAGCCAGATCAGTCCGTGTCGCCGCTCACGAACGATGAGCTGATCGTCACCCTGCACCGCACAATCGACGCTCAACTCGCGATCCTGCTGGATGGCGTCAAGCGGTGGAACGCGGCAGTGCGAGCTTGCGCCATGGTCAACTCCGGCCTCAACGACGACGAGCCCGACGTTATGCCCGAGAAAATCGCAGACATCGGAACGCATGCCGATTTGGCCCGCGCGATCAACGGCGGCACCTCATGACGTTCGAGGTGTGGCGCACTGTCGAGGACGTTGACGGTTGGCCGCGTGAGAACGACCTCATATCGGAGCACGACACGTTCGAAGCCGCCGACCGGGCCGCTGACATCGGGTGCCTCAAAGAGGGTGCCGAGATTTACCACGTGGTCGAGGTCGGCCCATGAAGCGTATCGCTGCGGCTCTCGGTGGCCTGTTCATCCTCGCGGCGCTCATCTTCTCGCCGCTCCCCTCTGGCATCGCATTCGACTGCTGGGTGCTCTCTGTTCCCTGTTTTGTTATCGCCCTATGGGCACCGAAAGGCTTGAAATGACCACCGAAAAGACGCCATCGAAGACGATCTCCGCGTTCAAAGGGTTCGACCAGAACCTGCAATGCCGCGGCTTTCAGTACGTCGAAGGCGAGACGTACACGCAGGATCAGCCCGCCGTGCTGTGTGGCACCGGGTTCCATGCTGTTATCCAGCCGATTGACGTTCTCCGCTACTACCCGCCCGCGACATCCGTTTATCACCAGGTTGAAGTTGCGGAGGTCGACGGCCCGCGCGCTGATGATGACTCAAAGGTATCGGGCCGTGTGATCAAGATCGGTGCGAAGATCAGCCTCCCCGCACTGATCAAAGCACAGGTGGAGTTCGTGTTCGCGAATTCGAAGCCAGTGAAGGGTGCGACGACCAAGGCGGCGAACGGGCAGGCCGGTACTGGTGAGGCGAACGGTGCGGCCACCGCGTCTGGGCGCTATGGTGCGGCCACCGCGTCTGGGGACTCTGGTGCGGCCACCGCGTCTGGGGACTATGGTGCGGCCACCGCGTCTGGGGACTATGGTGCGGCCACCGCGTCTGGGGACTCTGGTGCGGCCACCGCGTCTGGGGACTATGGTGCGGCCACCGCGTCTGGGCGCTATGGTGCGGCCACCGCGTCTGGGGACTCTGGTGCGGCCACCGCGTCTGGGGACTATGGTGCGGCCACCGCGTCTGGGGACTATGGTGCGGCCACCGCGTCTGGGGACTCTGGTGCGGCCACCGCGTCTGGGGACTCTGGTGCGGCCACCGCGTCTGGGGACTATGGTGCGGCCACCGCGTCTGGGCGAAAGACGGTGGCTGTGGTTACTGGCCGCGGAGGCCGGGCGAAGGGAACTCTCGGCAACTGGATTGTTCTGACCGAGCGCGACTCGGACTGGAACATTCTCGATATCCAGTCCCGCAAGGTTGACGGTGAGGCGATCAAAGCCGACACGTTCTACGCCCTCCGCGGGCGCAAGGTCGTCGAGGCATGAGTGACGACGACGCCTACGACTACGGCCCGAAATTCGTGAACTACCGCGAACCCCTCGTATGTGTGAGCTGCGGCGGTTCGTACGGGATGCACCGCGGGGAGTGTGCTGAAGCATGAGCGACACTCTCGCCCTCGTGACCGACATGAACGAGGCCACCTACCACGCCCGACCCGAACTCAGTTCAACGCAAGCCCGCCAGATCCTCGACTCGCCGGCACGGTTCGAGTACGCCAGGACACACCCCCAAGCACCGAAGAAAGCGTTCGATCTCGGTTCGGCCGTGCACTCGAAAGTGCTCGGTGTCGGGTACGGGATTGAGGTTCTGAACTTCGAGTCGTGGCGGTCGAAAGACGCACAGATCGCCCGAGACGAAACGTATGCGGCGGGGCTGATTCCGATGCTCCCGCACGAGCTCGGCCCGGTCGACGAAATGTCTGAGGCTATCCTGAGCCACAAGACGGCGCGGCAGATCTTCGAGCAAGACGGCATTGCGGAAGCATCCGTGTTCGCCACCGACCCGACCACGGGCGTTCCGCTGCGGGCCCGGTTCGACTGGTTCGCTCCAGTGTGCGCTGACCTGAAAACGACGGCTAAGGATGCGTCGAAAGACACGTTCGCGAAGACCGTTGCGTCGTTCGGGTACGACACGCAGCGCGGGCATTACCTCGACACGCTGCGGTTCGCGACCGGTGAAACCCGGGAACTCGTGTTCGTCGTCGTCGAAACCAACCCGCCTCACCTTGTGGCCGTGCATCAACTCGACCGCATCTTCGCCGACATGGGGCACCTGAAAGCCCGCCGTGCCCGAGAGATTTACGCGGAGTGCACCGAGTCGGGCGTGTGGCCCGGCTACCCCGACGAGGTTCAACTCGTCATCCCCCCAACCTGGCTTGTGTACCAAGACGCGGAGAAATACGAATGACCGAAATATGGAAGGCAGTTCCCGGGTTCATGGGTCGCTACGAAGTCTCCGACCTTGGGCGTATCCGATCATTCGCAAAGAGCAAGTCTGGCCGCGTTCGGAGTCTCACGCCCAATAGCCAGGGCTACCTCATCGTTGATCTGTGGTCTGGTAATCGCCCGACAACGCATCGAGTGAACAGGCTCGTGCTGAGGGCATTTCAAGGCGAACCCATCGATGGCGCGGAAGCATGTCACAACAACGGTGATCGTCTCGACAATCGGTTGAACAACCTCAGATGGGACACGCGCCTCGAAAATATGCGCGATATCCGACGCCACGGCACCCACGAGAACGCTCGGAAGACGGCGTGTCCGCGTGGTCACGCGTACGACGAAGCGAACACCTACATTACTCCGCGCGGAAATCGCGGATGCCGGGCTTGCCGACTATCAGCAGTTCGAGCGAACCGAGCACGAACAAAGGAATCAATATGAGTGACATCGCGCTACCGAATCAGCCGGTACCTGCATCGCAAGGCACAGTTGTAGAGCAAACGCGAGCCGCTGCTGAGGTGGCTGCGGCGGTCTCTGTCGCTAGGCAATTCCCCCGAAGCCAGGTAGAAGCGACCGACGCGATGCGTGAGCTATGCAGTCGTCTCGCGGTCGCGCAACGCGCCTTCTACGCGGTGCCGAATCGCGGCGCTGGAATGAGCGTGCACATCGCGCGTGAACTCGCCCGGATTTGGCAAAACATCGACTACGGTGTCCGCGAATTAGCTCGCGATGACGCTCTCGGAACATCTGAGATGACCGTCTGGTGCTGGGATGTCGAATCCAATGTTCGTTCCGTCCGGTCGTTCATCCAGCCTCACGAACGCATGAAGGCAGGCAAACGGCAGGCGCTCACCGACCTCTCCGACATCTACCTCAACAACCAGAACACCGGCGCACGGGCAGTCCGTGAAGTCATCTTCACTGTCCTCCCCGGATGGTTCCTCGCAGAGGCTGAGGCGGTCCTCAGACGTACGCTCGAGCAGGGCGATGGCAAACCCCTCGACGTGCGACAGAAAGAGGCTGTGGGGGCTTTCACGCGCCTCGGCGTGACACCCACGCAGATCGAGACGAAGTTCGGGAAACCGCAATCCAGGTTGCAGCCCGCCGAACTCGCCGAGCTCGCACGCATCTACACATCCATCTCGCAAGACGGCATCCCAGCGACAGAGTTCTTCCCCGATCAGACGGTTGTCATCCCGCCGAGCACGAAGGCCGTACCACCGCCTGCCGACGACTACGACCTGATCGCGGACGCCGAGTACAAGGCGGCCGTAGAACGCGGGGAGGTGACCCCTGATGCCTGACGGCGAACGATGGGTCATAACACTCGACATGCCGCGCCCTCCGAAGGGGTTGCACGCGAACGACCGCCCGAGCCATTGGTCGAAAGCCCGCGCCACCAAAGAACTGCGGTCGCTCGTCTACTACAAGGTCATGTCGGCGAAAGTCCCGACCATGTACCGGTGCCGCGTCGACGTCGAATGGGTCGTCAAAACCCGGGCGAAACGCGACCTCGACAACCTTGCTCCCATGCTCAAGGTCATATACGACGCTGTCGGCTCAGACCGCGGCATCAGCGCCCACGTCGTACCCGACGACGACCCAGCACACATGGAGAAGCCCGGGGCGACGATCCGGTACGACAAACTCACCACACCGTACTTCCGGGTCACGATCACGCGCCGGTACATCTCGACCCGTATCGGTACTGTGAGGGCGGCGTGGGTGCTGTACGACAACGACGGCGACTTCAAGGAGATCTCTGAGGATCGGGCCGAGGCGCTGATGTCTGCGGGTGGTGGCTCGTGATCGATAAGAAACTCCTCGTCGCCTACCTCAAAGGGTGGTCGTCACACCGGAACCTACTCATCGCATCGTTGGCGGGCGGGCTCATCAGCCGCATCCAAAACGGCGAATTCGACAAGAGAGAGGATGAGTAATGGACATCTCATACCCCGAATATTCTGAGGCCATCATTACCGCGTGGCATCAGGTCGCACCCTCGTACACACTGAAGAGCAGCTTTCCTCCCGCCACGTGGGATCTCTACGAACTTGGCTGCACTGTTGAGCAGTGGAAGGCCGCGTACCTTGAGGCGTTGGCCGATAAGTCGATTCCTCGCCGAAAGTGCACGGGCCGCGCCGACGCGATCATCCGAGCGCGTCTAGGGGGCGCTCGGTGACGGCGAAGAAACGGTTCTCTCAGATCCGTTCCGAGATGTGGCTGGACGACGAGTGGCGACGCATGACCGTCGCAGGGCAACACCTCTACCTGCTCGTTTTGACTCACCCGGAAAGGTCGCTCGCCGGCCTGCTGGACTGGCGGCCTGGTCGCATCAAAGAGTTCGCCGCCGAGTGGACGTTCACCGATGTGATGATCGCGGCGGGTGAGTGCTCAGACAAGTTCTTCCTCGTGTTCGATCAAGACACGGAGGAGGTGCTGGTGCGGTCATTCGTCAGACACGACGGCATCCTGAAACAGCCCCGTATGGGAGTCGCTGTAGCTAACGCATTCGGTTCGATCGGGTCGAACAAACTCCGCGGCGTGCTCGTTCACGAACTGATGAAGCTCCGTTCGGAACAGCCCGATTTGACGGCATGGGATTCACCGCAAATGAAGACCGTTCTCCGACAGAACCCGGTCAACGCGAAAGAGATCGACACCGAACTCGAATGGCCTTTAGGGGTCGAGTTACCCGTCACTTTAGGGGTGCCTTTAGGGGTGCCTAGAGAGGTAGCAAACAGGTAGATGAACGAGGTCACTTTAGGGGTCGCAAACACCTTGCACCTAACACCTAACACCAGACACCTAACACCATCTTCTAAAGAAGATGCGGTTGTCGAGATTCAAAGTTATTCACACCCCGCTTTGAACTCTGATGCACCGACCCCTGTGGATAACCCCAAATTAGTTACTCACACCTTCCACGGCGATGGGTGGTGAACGGGTCTTGTCGGTCGATATCGAGTTCGAAGAGTTCCTCCGCACCCGCACCCGTGCCGTCATTCACGAAAGGTTCATCGTGAGCCCCTACCTCGGCCAACAGATCTACGACGAAGAAACCGAAATGCTGCGTGCACAGATGCGGGCAGCGAACCACGAAAGGAAATCAGCATGACCCAGATCTACCCGCTCGAGGACTTCACCCCGGAGCAGAAGAAAACCCTCGAACGGTTCGCCCGGGAGACCGGCGTCACCGAACTATCGATGGTATGGCGGTTGGTTCATGAGGCAGAGTTGTTGGCCGATCGGATCAGGCGGGTCCTCGACTCGGACTACATCGAGAGGTCGCTCAAGATCGGTTGGTCAATAACGGCCCCGGAAGTCTTGATTCTTGTACGGATTTTAGAGGGTGCATCAATTCCCACCCCCACCCCTACTGAGGAGACAACACCGTGAAATCTGCACAGTTCGTGGTCACACCAGTCGCCGATCTGCCGGCGGTCACGCTCGACGGTGGCGTCTGGCATTGCGACGGGCGGCTGTTCGTCCCCGATTCGATGAGCCTCGTGGAATTGCGGGCAGAGGCCAACTTTTGGCAGGCGCTTCTGCAACGTACGCGCGAAGAGGCGGAACTAGAGCCCGAACAGGAGAACAAACCGTGATGGTTCACGAATTGAAGCTCGACCGTGAATGGTTCCCAGCGGTCGCAGAAGGCCGCAAGACGGTCGAAATCAGGTTCAACGACCGCGACTACCAGGTGGGCGACGTTCTCCTGCTCAAGGAGACAGAGGACGGCATCTACACAGGTGAAGAACTGCGACGGGTCGTCACTCACGTACTGGCCTACAACGGCCTGCGGGAAAACTGGGTAGCTCTGTCGATCGCCGACCGAACCGATGCGAAAGCTGAGGCGGACAAGGCCGAGGGGTGGGAAGCGGCCATTCAAGCATCTCGACACTCGTACGAGAACCCGCGTTGGTTCAAGAACCCATACGTCTCCGGCCCTGCTGTCCCGGGGTATGACCAAACGAAAGAAGAAACGAAATGACCGAGAGCGAAGAACTGACGAAGATCATCGCTGACCGCCTACCCGGGCGTGATGGCATCCCGAAAATTCAGGACGTCTGGATGGCGCAGGCGATTCTCGAATCCACTTTTCTTGCTGACCATGACCGGCGTATCAAAGCCGAGACTCTGAAATCGGCCGCGAACGATCTGCCGAACTGGATGCCCGGTCGCCACAACATAAACAGGTGGCTGTGGGAACGCGCCGCCACAATCGAAAAAACGCCGGAGACCTCCTGATGACTACTGAGTACGACACAACGAAACTGATCGCCGAAGCCCGAAAGGCGCTGCCGAAGTACGGCTACTCGACGGCATACCTGATTGAGCGTCTCGCTGACGCCCTTGAGGCCGAGCATGGACGGATCGCATCATCGGCGTACATGCAACGAATCGTCGCGGAGAAAAACGCCGTCATTGCCGAGTTGGAGGCCGCACTCCCAAGGGGAGTGACAACGGTCGAAGAGTTGGATGCGCTGCCCGTGGGTAGCGTCGTGCGAGACCGCGATCGCGAGGTGTGGGTCAAGTTCGAGGATGAATGGACGATGGTCGGGTGTAACGATTCCGACGTGTGGGCGTATCTACCCGTGACGCTCCTCTTTGCCCCTTCTGTCACCCCTGGTGGGGAAGAACAAGGAGACGAGTCGTGAAGCCGCGAATTCTGGATCTGTTCTGCTGCGCCGGCGGTGCCGGTACAGGGTATGCGCGGGCGGGGTTCGAGGTTGTCGGAGTCGACATTGAGCCGCAACCGAACTACCCGTTCTCGTTCTTTGAGGCGAACGCGATGATGGTTCTGAAGGACTTGTACTATCTCGACAAGTTTGATGCGATCCATGCTTCACCACCATGCCAGGGTTATACGGCTCTGGCGGCTGTGCACGGCAACGAATGGCCGAAGCTGATCGAGCCGGTACGCGAAGCTCTCGACGCGTGGGGCGGCCCGTATGTCATTGAGAATGTGCAGGGTTCACCTGTCCGACGTGACCTGACGTTGTGTGGGGAGATGTTCGGGCTTGGTGTGATCCGTCACCGGTACTTCGAGCTGGGCAACTGGTCGATGCCCGCACCGGCACATGTGCCTCATCGGGGCCGTGTGGCTGGCTGGCGGCATGGAGAGTACTTCGACGGCCCATATGTCGCCCCGTACGGGAACGGTGGCGGTAAGGGCAGCGTGAAGCAGTGGCAGGACGCGTTGGGGATCGACTGGACATCTGACCGGCACGAACTCGCAGAATCGATACCGCCGGCGTACACGCAACACATCGGCTCGGCGCTGATCACTCAATTGGCGGTCGCAGCATGAGCGGGATGCATAAATGGTTCGAGGTGGGCTTCAGCTTCGCCAGCTACATCGAATGCGAGTGCGGCTTTCGTCCGAACAGCCAGGAAGACATGGACACACACATCCCCGCTCCGCCTTCTCGTATCGGGTTACCGGGTAAGACCGACGAACAAAGGACAGAGCAATGATCTACGAGTTCGAGTGCCGCGATTGCGGTGAGGGCTGGGCGACGGGTAGGTCTTCGAAATCGGAAGTGTGCCCCAACTGTTTTTCGATCAACATTCGCTATCAGGTGACCGCTTCCACCCCTTCATCTCAGTTACCGGGAGAGCAGAACAAATGAGCGAACCGTTCCCCGCAGAGTGCGTCATCATCTCGCCGTTCGGGATCATCGGCCCATTTCCGTCGCAGACCGACGCAGAGAAGTATGTCGAACTGAATCGACCCTCACGCGACCCTCACTGGGAAGTACGGCAACTTGTCTGGCCTTGGCATTCGCCCAGCGGTGACCCCTCATGACTGACGAGACACCGAAACGAATTCAGTTGAGCCGCAAGAAGGGCTGGCGGAAGCCAGAGGGCGCAATTTCGGTCTCCCGACCCGGCCAGTTCGGTAACCCGTTTGCGATCGGGGTGCGTGTGCCCGTGTGGTGGAGAGGCCGAGATCGCATCCAGCGCGGGAATATCGAAACGGAAACTAACGAACAGGCCGTCGCATACTTCCGCGACTGGATGAATGGCGTTGTCGACGTGGACGACTGGCCGCGACCCTATCTGCCACTCATTCGCGGTCGAGATCTCTGCTGCTGGTGCCCAGCCGATCAGCCGTGCCATGCCGACGTGCTGCTCGAACTCGCGAACCCGTCACCCCTTGTTGAGCGTGTGAAGGAGAAACAACTAATGAGCCCCGTATCGGGTGTCTCTGTTAAAATCTCAGTATCGCCAGTGAACGGAGATCACCCGTGACCGACCTGCTTTCCGCCGTTGACGCGCTGACGAAACCGGAGTCCGAGCATCACGTCATCATGTCCGACTACGGCGTCTACCGGGCGCCGATCTACGTCCGAACACACACCGTCACCCACCCGCCCCTCCTCGAACGCCTCCGTGAGGCCGTGAATCCGTCGAAAAATACCGCCGCCGGCTCTTCCGCACTCGCCTCCACCCGGAACCTCATCGACTCCGACGCCCTGTACGAGTACTCGAAAATGGCATCCGCGATCGGTTCATGGTGCAACGCGTTCAAAGCCGACCGCACCCGGAACCCCATCACCGATTTGCGGCGCTGGTATGTCGCGTTCCAGCAGTACGACAACGAACCCCAGTGGTACATCGACGAACTCCGGCATTGGGCGACCCTCATCCGCAACATTCTCGAACCCCCCAAGAGAATCGAGATCACCGAACCCTGCCCGGTGTGCGGGAAACGCGCGTACACCGACCAGGACGGCAACGAACTCCTGTTCCCCGTCATCGTCGAGTACCGGGCGCCGAAAGACGAAGGCGACGCGATCGCCCCGCAAGCGCTGTGCAGGGCATGCCAGACCGTGTGGAAAGGGTACGACGCGGTCGCCGAGCTCGCAGAGGAGTTGAAGCAACACGCCGACGCGCACGGATAGAACGAATTACACGCGTGTAGTTCAAAACGTGGTATCTTGAAGTGCCTCGGTGATTCATGTCAATTTCCGGGGCTTCTTGATTTCAAGAAAGGCCGTCTCCTCCACAGGGGCGGCCTTTTTTTGTGCCAAAAAGTCCCGGCGCTGCTACCAACAGCCCGGGCGTGACCAGCATTGGAGTGCTGATATGACCAATACTATTCCCGACGACGCCCAATGGCTGCTAGACGAGTTCGACGCCGAACGCTTCTGGGGCCGAGTCAATCGTCATGGTGGCCGACCATACCTCAACGATCCGCTGTCTCGCCTCATAACCGACGATGAGGAGTGTTGGATATACGGGTCAGGCGATTTCGTGGATGGCTACGCGACATTCAAGGTCGGCGGCACGCAATACCCGGCTCACCGCGTCGCGTACCGAGACTTCGGCCTCATCATCCCTGACGGGCTCCAAATCGACCATCTATGCCGAACCACGGCTTGTATGAACCCAACGCACATGGAACCCGTCACGCGCGAAGAAAACATTCGTCGCGGTGTGAATGGCGCCAAAACTCATTGCCCACACGGTCACGAGTACACGCCTGAGAATACGCAGACCCAGATCGTAGACGGCAAAGATCACCGCCGATGCAAGGCGTGCTTGAAGATATCTCGACACGAAGCGTATCTGCGCAGGCGAGCACTGGCCGCCTGACCCACATCTTGGCAGGGTGCGTCAACGACGCCCCACTGCACGTCGAAGGGTTCGTGTTCGAAGACCCGCACCTTTCCGGCGAGAGCACCCCTGCGCACCCTGCCAGACACCCCCGGAGGCAACGATGCCGAACCACCCCGGATGCCCCACCCAGGGCCAACACCGCCCGAAGCCGTGATGATCACCATCCGGGCAACCTCGCTAGCCCGCCTCGAGCAGGCCCGCGACCAGTACGAAGCCCTCGGCCACGAATGCCGCATCATCGACGACGAGTTGATCGTGACCACCACAGGCCCAGACGGCCCACGCTGAACCTCTTCCATCCCCACTGGAGGCAACACCACCGTGCAACCGTTCATCCCCGAAATATGGTCAGAAGGCGCCCTCGACTCGATCCGCAGCAGCACGGTCATGGCGCCATTCCTGAAAGACCCGAACCCGAAGACCATCAACGTCAAGGTGCCCCGTTCGCCCGAATGGATCGCATCACGAGATCTCTACACAGCCGAGTGGCAGGAACTCACAGACAAGCTCATCGGCGCAGGGTTCCTCGAATACGACGAAGACGGATGCCTCGGAGTAAACACCGCCGACCACACATACGTCCGCCAAGAGAACCCCGACTATGACCCGGACTACAAACCAGCCGAGTTGACTGTCACCATTCCCAGTGTCGCCAGCGGCGGTCTGGTCGTGAACACAGGCAACGGTTCGATGATCCCCGCACCGCTGGACAACGGCTACATCATCCCTAAAGCAGCCGCCAACATTCACCGAGAGCACCTCAGACGGCTGAACGAGCCCAACTACTTCCCGAACCCACCCGAGACACCCACAGTCTCCCCCTAACGCAGCCAGGCGCTGCCGATGAGGTGAATGACCAATGACACGACCGGTCAGCGACGAGCAACGCGCGCACGTGAAACGACTGTTCGGTGAGGGTCTGGGCCGGAATCAGATCGCGGCCGCTGTTGGTGTTTCTGCTGGCACGGTAACCAAGCTGTGTGTCGACATGGGGTTGTCGTTCGATCGTTCGGCTACGAAGGCTGCGACGTCGGCGCGCGTCACTGATCTGAAGGCACGGAAGCTCGCTATCGTCGAGCGGTTGTATGCACGGTCGGAGAAGATCCTCGATCGGCTTGAGGCGGACACGTACACCTACCGGATGCCGACTGAGTTCGGTTCCGAGTTGGTGCACGATGACGATCCGCCAGCGGACGCTGAACGAAACCTGTCGTCGTCGATCAGTACGTATCTGGTGTCGGCTCAGAAGATCGAGTCTCAGTTCGCTGACCCTGGCTTGGCGAAAGTGCGGTCGATGATGGAGAAGATGGCTGAGGCGTTGGGCCTCGCTGATGAGTGACGGTCTCGAGCCGTCTCCGAAGCAGCTCCATTCGATCAAGGATTCCACGGCATCGATCAACCTGTGGGAAGGCTCGGTCAGGTCGGGTAAGACGATCGCGTCGCTGATGCGGTTCCTGCTGTACATCGCGAATTCGACGGTGCGCGGTGAACTGGTCGTCATCAGCCGCACACGTGGCTCAGCGGCCCGGAATGTGTTCGCCCCACTGATGGACCCGACGATGTTCGGTGAGTGGTCACAGTACGTCTCCTACACCCCGGGGGCCGAGGCTGCGACAATCCTCGGCCGCAAGGTGTGGGTTCTCGGCTCATCGGATGTTCGGTCGGAGAACACGCTCCGGGGCCTCACCTGTGCTGGCGCGTATGTCGATGAAGCGACGCTGCTGCAAGAGGACTTCTTCACCCAACTCCTGAACCGTCGTTGGGAAGGCGCGAAGATATTCGCAACCACCAACCCCGACAACCCGGCGCACTGGCTCAAGGTCAAGTTCATCGACCGGTGGAACAGCGGCGAACTCCCCGACTGGAAGGTCTGGAAGTTCTTCCTCGACGACAACCCGGCACTGTCAGAGGCTCGTAAAGAGGGCATCCGGCGTGAGAACACGGGCCTGTACTACCGCCGCAACGTGCTCGGCGAGTGGGTCGCTGCTGAGGGCGCCGTGTACGACATGTGGGACCCAGCCCGCCACGTGGTCAAGTGGGATGATCTGCCGCCGATGCGTCGCATGCTTGCGATCGCGATCGACTACGGCACACAGCATGCGACGTCGGCGGTCGCGTTATGCCTCGGGTATGACCGGAAGCTGTATCTGGTCGACGAGCTAAGGCTTGACCCGAAGGTCATGAAGGAACGCCTCACCGACGCGAAGCAATCTGCTCGCATCAAGGAATGGTTGCCGCAACAGCACGCACCCGAAGCGACGGGCATGCGACCCGAGTACGTCATCGCAGACCAGGCCGGCGCGTCTCTCCGGTCGCAGCTCCTCGAAGACGGCATCAACACGATGGGTGCCGACAAAGACGTGAAGTACGGCATCAGCCTCATCGCCTCACTCCTCGGCTCCGGTCAACTACTGGTCTCCGACCACTGTCAAGGCGTTATCGCTGAGGCGCCCGGGTACTCATGGGACGACAAGAAAGCGCTCCTCGGCAAAGACGAACCGGTCAAGTCGAACGACGACAGCCTCGACGCCATGCGTTACGCCATCTGCACGACCGAATCACTCTGGCGCGAAGAACTCGCCCCCACAGCAGTCAGCTTCTAAACCGAAAGGGGCAAACGTGCCTTTGCCCCAATCAGACCCGAAAGCTGTATGGCCGCCCGCGAATCTCACCCCGATCCTCGCGAAGATGGGGCAGTGGTCGGCGTGGTACTCCGGTGACCTGGAGAAACTGCAGGCCGCGTACGGCGGCGGGACGACCGCTGACAGTACCGGGTTCTTCGCATCCGACAAGGGCGGTATTCGTGCGACCGTTGGGCGCACTCTGCAACGCTTCTTCGTTGGTCAGCCGACTGTCGGCCCGGAACGGAACACGAAACTGCCGGTGCCGATCGCGTCGGAGATGTGCCAGGTGTCCGCTGATCTGCTGTTCGCTGACCCGGTGACGATCATCATCGATGACGACGACACGCAGGAGCGTGTGAACGAGCTCGCGGACGACAACCTGCATGCGACTCTCGCTGAGGCTGCTGAGGTGTGCGCTGCGCTTGGTGGCGTGTATCTGCGGGTCACGTGGGACACCTCGGTCATGCCGGATGGCCCGTTCCTCACCTCGATCGACGCTGACACTGCGATCCCCGAGTTCAAGTGGGGTCGTCTCGTTGCGGTGACGTTCTGGTCGGTCGTGTCGACGGTCGGGAAGCTGACGTACCGGCATCTGGAACGTCACGAACTCGACGGCACCGGTGTTGGTGTGATCCGTCACGGCCTGTACGAGGGCACGAACGACACCCTCGGCATTCGGGTGAGCCTCACCACTCTGCCGGAAACAGCGCCGCTCGCCGCGAGCATCGACCTGAACGACGAGGGCACCATCTCGACGCTCTCACCGGGACTCGCTGTCGTGTACGTCCCGAACCAGACCCCGAACCGGTCATGGCGCACCGACCCCATCGGCCGCAACCTGGGCCGCTCCGACCTTGACGGTGTCGAGCACCTCATGGATCAGCTCGCCGAGGTCATGACCGCGTGGGTGCGCGCCATCCGGCTCGCGAAGGCCCGCATCTTCATCGCGAAGAGCCTGCTCAACACTGCGGGCCCCGGGCAGGGTGTCATCGGGAACCTCGAGCAGGAAGCGTACACAGCACTCCCCGGTTCGCTCGCTGGCAAAGACACTCCCATGTCGGACAGCATCGAATACGTGCAGGCGAAGGTCGAGTACGAGCAGTACCAGGCCACCGCGGAGACCCTCATTGAGCAGATCCTGCAGATGGCCGGCTACTCGATGCAGACGTTCGGTGTCGGCGACACGGGCACGGTGCGTACCGCTACGGAGATCGAGTCGAAAGAACGCCGCTCGCTCATGACCAGATCGCGGAAGATCCGTGAGTGGCGCCCCCAGTTGGAGGTTCTGCTCACGAAACTTCTCGACGTCGATAACGCCCTGTTCAGCGCCCACAACGTGACGACTGATCTCGCTGTCGAGTTCACCGATGGGGTGCAGGAAACTCAGCTCGCACTCGCGCAGACCGTGCAGGCGCTGTACACGGCAGAGTCCGCGTCGGTGCATGAGCGTGTCACGATCCTCCACCCCGACTTCGACGAGGATGATGTCGCCACTGAGGTTGCGCGCATCAAAGAAGAGTTCGGGCATCCGATGCCGAGCCCCCAGATGTCGCCGTTCGATCCTGACCCTGCGGAGTAGAATGAAGACGGCCTCAAAGAGTGGTGGAACACTCCCGAGGCCTCGCCCTGAATCAAGTAGAAGTTGATTGGAGGGTTACCGTGAATGGTACCCGAACTCGTCCAAGTCACCCGCCTATCGATGAGCGCGTGATTGCCCGATTCTCCACGAAATACCGTGTCGATGAGTCGGGATGCTGGCTCTGGTCGGCGGCCATCAAAGAGAACGGTTACGGCACGTTCGGCATCGGCCCTGCGGTCGCGTCGTTTCAGTACTACGCACACCGTGTCTCGTACGAGATCAACATCGGCCCGATCCCCGATGGCCTGCAGATCGATCATTTATGTCGCGTTCGGTCGTGCGTGAACCCGGCGCACCTCGAACCAGTCACGAACGCCGAGAACAATCAGCGTCGCACGGCGCTTATTACTCATTGCCCACGCGGTCACGAATACACCGACGCGAACACTTATGTCTGGCGGGGTGCGCGGTTCTGCCGCGAATGCAGCCGACTCAAGGAGCAGAGAGCGAGGGACCGTGTCGGACACGCAACCCTCGCAGGAGCATCCGTCTAGCGACTCACTCGCAGCCCAGCTGGCGGCACTGTATGTGCTCGCTGAGCAGCAGCTGTTGTCGGGGGCGTCGTCGATTCTGCGTCGCACACAGGCGACGTTGGATGGGCAGCAGGCCATGGTGCCGAAGCTGCGCCGTCTGGCTCGTCAGGTCGCTGCACGGTTGGCGTATCAGTCGAATCCGCTCGCTGACCGGATGATCACCGCCGCTGTCACTGAGGGTGCGAACGACGCTGAGAAGTCTGTCGAACGCGCGCTCGGCGGGCGTGGTGGTGACCGGATGCCGCCTGGCACTGGGCTGGCGTTGCCTGATGAGCCGTTCGATCTGTCGATGCCTCACGGTGAGCGTGCCGCGCAAGCCATCCGAGACGACATCACGTCCGAGCTCGAAGATGTGCGGTTCCGCATCACCCGCCTACCGGACGACATCTACAAGTGGATTGCCCCGCATGGTGCGATCCGGCAGGTGCTCGCGAACGATGTGACACCCGCTCAGGCGCAGGCGATGGCGTGGCGGGTGTTCACGTCGCAGGGTATCACCGGGTTCACCGACCGAAGTGGCCGGGACTGGGCGCTCTCGTCCTACGTGGAGATGGCTGTTCGCACCGCATCAACGCGGGCGTACAACGACAGTCACCTGCAGCGCATGCACGCGCTCAACGTCGACTACTTCTCGGTGCCTGACGATGGCCACCCGTGCCCGCTGTGTTTCCCGTGGCAGGGCAAGGTGCTCACGGATGGGGTTGTCGCTGATCCGGAGATGCCTGTTGACGGCACGATCGCTGAGGCGACCGCTGCGGGACTTTTTCACCCCCAGTGTCGGCATGTTCTCATCCCCGTGTTCCCTGGCGTGACGGTGCTGCCGGAGCCGCGCGAGTGGACACCGGAGTTGCAGGCCGGGTATGCGCTCACACAGAGGCAGCGACACCTTGAGTTGCAGGTTCGGAAGGCGAAGCGGGCGCTCGAGTACGCCATCGACCCAGACTCGCAGCGGAAAGCCCAGGCCGACGTGCGTCTCGCTCAGGCGAAGGTGCGCGAGTTCGTCGCCGCGAACGGTCTACTGCGCCAGTCACGGCGAGAACAGCTGAACATGACCGACCACAGCATCAAACTCCCCACCCCGATCCGATAGGAGTCCCCGCCATGATCGTGAACGACCGCAACGACATTCGACCGCAGTACAAGGCCATCGGCGACAGTCTGCGCGGCGCCGAGTTGAGCCAGGCTGAGGCCGACTACATCATTCGGATGGCCCAATCGCGTCAAACAGTTCTCACGCAAGGAGAGACTGTTATGCCGCTGAGAGCCAAAGGGTCATTCCGCGCCCTGCTCCGGCGGTTCAACGCCGAGCAGGCGTAAGAGCGGAGCGACCGGCACAACGATTCGGGCCCCGATCTTCAGGCTGGGTATCTCGCCTGTTCGCACACCGAGGTACGCCTGATCACGGCTGACGCCGAGCACCTTCGCGGCCTCTGTAACGCTGATGGTCAAGCGGCCTTCTAATTCGGGTGGCAAGTTCACATTCATCAGCTTGCCAGCATTTCCGGTGCGTTCGGGTTGTCGATATGCCACTGGTCGCGTTCAGGATCACCGAGCCCCACCTTAGAGCGGAAATCGAATCGGGAGCAGGCCACGAGCGTGGCCTTGTATGAACGGTGGCATTTGAGTGCCTTCTGGAGCACGGTAAGGTCTGGGTCTGCGAGTACCAGCATCTCGGACTCAGACCATGGCTGTCCGGCATTCGTCGCCCCGGGCAGAGTGAGCGACTGAAATTTCTCGACACTCTTTCTCCGCATGGTCTTGCTTCGGTCGCTGTTATTTTGCCGGTCGTGGGTTCTATCCCGACAGCGACCGCAAACAGCCGTCCAACTTCCGGACTTGGTGTTCAGACGAAACCATCCCGCTTGCAGCAGCAGGCCACACTTTCGGCAGGTCTTCGCGATCAGCGGGCGACTCCCAAGCGAGTTAGGGTCTCGGTTCAAACCGGCCGAGAAAACCACATGAATCCCCGAATCGTGCCTTAGACGGAAACGCCTACGCGCGACTGCCTTCGCAGACCGGTCGATACGCGCGCCGATCTCGCCAGCCGTAGCGGTCGGATCAGCCAATATCTGTTCATCCTCCCATGATGACCACGTGTCGCCTTTCTCCACGACAGGCACCCATCCCTTGCGTAGTTGGGCCCGTTTCGAGTTCACGGACGAGAGAGACCGCCCGAGTTCTTCGGCAATTTGTTGCGCCGTCCACGTCGGATGTTCCTCCATGAAGCCGTACTCATCATCACGCCATGCCTTCTGAATTCCGTGTGATTCCATACCAAATTGTACCATCTCGTCGCTTTCCGTTGACGATCTAATCCCCATCCCCCGACTGAGCCAGGCGCTCAAAGGAGAACAACATCATGCCCCCCGAAGCAGACACCGCGACCGGTACGACAACCACAGAAGCAACCACGGCCGCACAGACCGCCGATCAGCAGCAGGTAGCCACGACCGCCACAGGTGACGCCGCGAACGGCTCACAGGCGGCCACGCAGACCGCGCCGGTGGTGGAGAAGGTCGAAGACCTCCCCGTGTGGGCACAGAAGATCATCACCGACACACGCGCCGAAGCCGCCTCACACCGCACGAAAGCAACCACGCTCGAACAGCAGAAGCAGGCCATTCTCGTCGCCGCCGGCATCAAGGCAGATGAGGCAGACCCGGTAGAGGTCGCGAAGACCTCGAAGGCGGAGGCCGCCGCCGCGCGCCGCGAACTCGCCGTGTTCAAATCCGCCGCCGCTATTGGCGCGGACCCCACGAAGCTCCTCGACCGGGCTTCGTTCCTGACTTCCATCAACGGGATCGACCCGTCTGATGGGGCAGCGCTCAAGACCGCCATCGAGGCCGCCGTGAACGCTGACTCAACTCTCAAGGCAGCCCGGGCGGCTGGCGCGAGTGCGATCGACACCCCCGCCGGGAGCGGAGAAGTCGGCCAAATCACCGAAGCGCAGCTCGCGCAAATGACACCCGAGCAGATCTCCGAAGCCTACGACAAGGGGCTTCTGAAGAACCTGCTCTCCTAACCCAAAGGAGAAGCCATCATGGCCTTCCAAAAGTTCAAGCCGGAGATCTGGAGCCCTCTGCTCCTGGTCGCCCTGCGCAAAGCTCTCGTGTACACGGCTTTCACGAACCGTGACTACGAGGGCGAGATCGCGGAGGCAGGCGACACCGTTCGCATCACCTCCGTTGGTCGCCCCACGATCGCGAACTACGTTCCCGGCGTCACCACCATCTCGCCGGAAACCGTCGCGGACACGCAGCGCACCCTCGTCGTCGACCAGGCGAAGTACTTCGCTGTGCAGGTCGATGACGTCGACAAGCGTCAGGCGCTCGGCGGGATCATGGATCAGCTGAAGGATGAGGCCGCGTTCGGTCTCGCCGACGTCGTCGACCAGTACATTTCGTCGTTCTACACGTCGATCCAGGCCGCGAACCAGCTCGGTTCGATCACGGTCAACTCGGCCACGACCCCGACGGACGCGTACGACAAGGTGCTCGTGCCGCTCAAGGTGAAGCTCGACAAGGCCAACGTGGCAACCCCGTCCCGTTCGGTGGTCATCACCCCCGACCTCCACGGCTGCCTCCTCCGCGACGCACGCTTCGTGAAGGTCAACGAGTCCGGCACGTCGGACGGTCTCCGCAACGGCATGGTTGGGCGCGCGGCAGGGTTCGACATCCTGCTCAGCAACAACGCCCCGAACACGACCGGCAACGAGTTCGCCACCATCGCGGGCAACGACCGTGCGATCACCTTCGCGGAGCAGATCAGCAAGACCGAGGCCTACCGGCCGCAGTCGAGCTTCTCTGACGCCGTGAAGGGTCTGCTCCTGTACGGAGCGAAGAACGTCCGCCCCGACTCGCTGGCGAGTGCTCTCGTCACCGTCTCCTAAGCCAGGAAGAGGTAACCCTCATGGCTCGTGTAACACTCACCCCCACCGCCCTCACGGCGGCTGGTATCGCCGACCCGGCTGGTACCGCATCGGTCGCTGGCGCGGGCAACGGCTTCACGTTGCCGTCGCAGGGCTCCTCTGTCGTGTTCCTCCGCGTCGCGAACGCGTCGGGCGGCTCCGGCACCGTGTCGCTGCTCGCCGGCGCAGGTACCGCGGCTATCTCGGCAGGCCAGGGCCCGATCCTGATCACGGTCGCGAACTCGGGCACCCAGTGGGTCGGCCCGTTCGAGTCCGCCCGTCACGCCCAGGCTGACGGTTCGTACGCGATCGAAACGTCGGTGATCATGACGGTCACCGCGTTCATCATCGACGGACGCCGCTCCGCATGACCGACACCGAAGACGCCCCACACGTCTTCGTGCGTGGCGAGGGAGGTTCAGTGTTCAAGCTGGACCTCCCCCTCCACGAAAGCATCGAAGACCGGCTCCGCAAGGGCTACCTCACCCGTGTTGAGGAAGACGGCAGCCCCATCGCCGTCGAGACCGCTGATGACGGTGTGATCCCCGGGCCGCCGACGAAACGCCCGCCACTGAACGCCGACAAGGCGACATGGGTGGGCTGGGCTGTCGTGAACGGCATGACCCCCGATCTCGCTGAGGCGGCTACGAAGCAGGATCTCATCGAGAAGTTCGGTGTCGATCAGGCATCCGAGACCCTGTCGCAGCCTGAGGCTGAGGCGCAGGTCGCCATCGATGCTGCCCCCGATCTGGCTATCCAGTCGGTTGAGGCTGGCACCGCACAGTAAGACCCGGTGGGGTGCGCAGACACCCGCTCACGCACCCCACCAGCCCAACACCTTGGAGGCGTCGTGTACTTCCCCGACTTCGTTGTCCCGTCGACACTCGCGACCTCTGCCCAGTTCCAGACGTTCCTCGGTGAAAGCGCAACGCTGCCGACGAATGCTGACGTGCTCCTCCGCGAGGCGACACGGCTTGTTCTTGAAGCCTCGGAGGGCGCCTACTACGACGTCGACACTGCAACGGGGCTCGCGACTGATACGCAGGCCGCGAAGGCTCTCGCTGACGCCACGTGCGCGCAGGCCGCCGCGTGGAACATCATCGGCTACGACCCGCTGTCCGGCGGTGTCGTGACCGCGAAAGAGGTCGAGTCGAAAGGCATCGCGACAGCCCGCATCACGTATGTGGGCACCGCGGATGTTGCGGCGTCGAAAGCTGCCGCGGCCAACGAGCTCGTCCCCTCGGCTATCCGCATCCTGCAAGCGAATAACCTGCTCGGCACATCGGTGTGGATGTTCGGATGACCGACGAACTCGAAGACTTCTGGCAGCACACCGTGACGGTCGCAACGCTGCAGGGCAACGGCGCGAACGGTGCAGTCAAGGCCGACCCTGTGCCCGTGCTCGGGTTCCTCGACGGGTCCCGCAAACTGGTGCGCTCGGCGACGGGTGAGCAGGTGGTGTCGGAGTCGACGTTCTACTGCCCGCCCGCGAACGCGGCCTTGTTTCTCCCGGATTCGTTGGTCACATGCCCTGACGGGTCGGTTTCCACGGTGATCAAAGCGAACCTCAACGACTCCGGTGGTCTCGGGCTCCCCGATCATTTGGCTGTGGCACTCACGTAGGAGGCTCTGATGTCGATCGAGTGGGAGATCAACGTCGACTTCGACGGCGCCCGCAAAGCCATGGCTGACGCGCTACCCATCGCGGTAGGGCGTGCGCTCGAGCACATCCGCGCAGTGTCCGCGCCTCTGGTGCCCGTCGAGTCCGGGCATCTAGTGGGTTCAGCGTCCATCGTCGTCAACGGTGAAGACGGCACGATCACATATCCGGGCCCTTACGCCCTGTACCAGCACGAAGGCGTCTACTACCGGCACGGGCGCACTGGTGCGCCGCTGCGTCACACACACGGGCAATCGTTCTTCCTGCAGCAGCCGATGGTCACCGAGAAAGACGCGGTGATCCAGATCATCGCCGACACCGTGAATGAGGCATTGTGAGCGTCACAACCGACCTCCTGACCGGCATCGCAGGTCTGCTCGACAACGCGGGTATCGGCGTCACCTATCGGGCGAACGCGCCCTACACAGCGGGCGAGACGGGCGTGTTCTTCCTCACGATGCCTGCCGCCCCCGACCGGCTGCTGGTGTTGAACATCATCCCGATGTCGGACTACATCACTGTCGCTGTTGGGCGTGTGTTGCTGCAAGTCGCCGGCCGCGGGCTGCGCAACAACGCGCTCGACGTCGACAGCCTCATGGACGCCGTGTTCGGTGTACTCCACGGTCGCACCGATCTCACCTTTGGTACCGCGCACGTGATCCAGATGAACCGCGACTCCGCTGTCCCGATGGGTCAAGACGAGAACATCCGCAACGAACGCGCCGACAAGTACTGGCTCGACGTCGACTACCCAGCGACGGTGTACCGGCCCTCTTAGACCACCTCCCCCACAGGTCGCCACATCCGTGGCATCTCAACCCCTCGGCGTCCGTCTTGGGGCTTTTCTCTATGCCCTGATGCCTTAGGAGGCACGCATGCCCAGCACCGCTCTTGCCCGCCGTTACGCGGTCGATGTTTCGTCCGACAACACCACATGGTTGCGTCTCGCAGCCGTCACCGACCGCAACAAGCAGGTCAGCCCGAACAAGATCGACTCGACCACGTTCGACTCGAACGGGTGGACGAACACCGAAGTCACCCTGCAGTCATGGTCGCTGGTCACGAAGGTTCTGCGGCAGCCCACCGCGGGCGTCTTCGATCCCGCTCAGGAACTGTGCCGCCTCACTCAGGGCACGTTCGGCGACAACATCCGTCTCTACGTGCGCACCTACGACAAGTTCACGGGCGCTGAGGCGCAGTCGGGTCGCGCGATCGTCGAGTGGAACGAAGACAAGACGGGCGTGCCCGACCTGAACTCCGTCGCGATCACGTTCACCGGGGACGGTGCGCTCACGAACCTCGCGAATATCACCGTCCCCGCGCAGCCCCTCCCGGTGCTGGTCTCGGCGTCGCCCTCGGGCGCTGGTCTCAACGGTCTCGTCACTGTCATCGGCCAGTACCTGACGGGCCCCGTCGTGACGACGGGTGTGAAGATCGGAGGCGTGAATGCGACGTCATGGAACGTCGTCTCCGATAACGCGATCACCTTCCAGGTGCCTGCCGGCTCCGCCGGTTCGGCCCCGATCCTCGTCACCACGGCGGCTGGTGCCTCGAACTCGCTCGGCTACAACCGCACCTGATAGACCCCTGGCCGCGTACGAGTGGGGATTCGGCGCGGCCAGGCTCATCCCCAACATCCCCAGTAGGAGAATCCCCAGTTGAAGAACTACTACGAAGTCGCCGACCTCCTCCGCCTCCCCGTCGGCGATCGAACATACACGATCCCGGGCCTGTCCATCGACGGCGGTAAGACGGTCACGGCGTTGCTCGCCGGTGAACTCAAAGACGACCCCATGTCGGATGACGAGTTCTTCACGCTCATGCTCGGTACGGCATATGCCGAAATGCTCGAGGATGGTGTGCCGAAGGGTGCGATCGTTCTCGCCGCGCAGGCATCCATGCTCGACTTCCGATCCAACCGTGCAGCAGCCGAACTGCTGTGGGATGAGGGTGGCCGCCCAAAAGCACCCGAACCCTCACCGGCTTCGACGCCATCGCCCAGTACGGGCAAGGCGACTTCAACGAGGCGACGGGCCGGTACGAGTGGTACGAGCTCCCAGAAGAAGTAGAAACGCCGGGCGAACCGCTTGAGTGGCCCGACATCCTTGAGCAGTGGCCGCTGATTGTGTCCGACTTTCATTCGGAGTACGGCGTCGAGCTCGAACCGATCACGGCGACACAGTCGTGGCGTTGGTTCGATACCCGCATCACAGGTCTGCTGACCGCCAACACCCGACTCGCTAGACATTTCGCGAAAACCCGGACGGAGTAACTGTGGCCGTCGAAGAGGGTTCCATTGTCGCGCGCATCAAGGCCGACCCGTCTGATTGGAACGCGGAACTAGACAAGGCCGAAGCGAAAGCGAAGGAACTCGCCGCCACCAACCCCACCGTGAAGGTGGACACCGCGGGCGTTTCTGAGGCGATTGCGGCTATCGAGACGGTGAAGGCGGCTGAGAAGTCGCTCGGCGGCGAAACTACCACCACGGTTCGGGTGAACACGGTCACGTCGGGCGGGGACACGTCTAAAACGGACGCCGAGACCGCGGCCGAGGCGCGTCTCGCCGCGGCACTGACCGTTGCGGAGACGGCGGCGTCGCGCGCCAGCATCGCACAAATGCGGCTCGATGAAGTCCGTTCATCCGGGGCGAGTTCAGGTTCGCGTTTGGCGGCCGCAGAACTCGCGGTCACGGAGAGCACGAACCGTGCGGCAGCAGCAGCCGTGAAAGCTACCGCCGCATCTGAGGCGCTGTCTGAGGCCCAGAAGCAGGCAGCAGCTACCGCGGCGGAAGAGGCTGCCGCTCACGACGCGGACTCGGTTTCGACTATCGCCGCAGGCGCAGCTGCTGACATCACCAACGGCAAAATTCTGGGTATGGCTGGCGGAGTCGTCGCACTCGCATCAACTATCGGGCCATTGACCGCCGCGGCTGTCGGTCTCGGTGGTGGCCTGGCGGGAATGGGCGCGGCCGGTATTCTCGCTGTCGTAGGCATCAAGAACGCAATGGATGAGGGCTCTGCCACCGGCCTGCAATACACGGCAGAGCTTCACGATCTAAAGAACGATCTCGACGAACTCTCGGGCACAGCAGCTACCGAATTCCTGGGCAGCTTCGCGAAGGCAGAGGAGACCATCACTGCGAGCCTGCCCGCTCTAAACTCCGAGGTCGCCGAATTCACCGGTCTGCTGGGTGATGGCCTGAACTCTGTAGTCGATGGTGCAGTCACCGGTCTGCAGGTGTTGAACCCCTTGTTCGTGGAGGGCGCTGGTGTTGTCGACAACATGGCGTCATCTTTCGACGAATGGACGCATAACGGTGGCTTGCAGTCGTTCGTGTCTTACGCCCAGGCAGAACTGCCGGTCGTTGTTCAGACCCTCGGAGACCTGACAGACGCCGCGGTTGGGCTTGGCGAGTCTCTTGCGCCTACCGGCGACAGCATGTTGAAACTCGTAGACGACGCTGCCCTGCTCGCGAAAGGGCTGAACTCGATTGAGGATGCCGAAACTGGACTGAAAAGCAGCAACCAGTGGATCAACGACATCCTCACCCCCATCGAGAATGCTCTGAACCCGATCCAGAATCTTTTGTCGGTATTCGGCGGACTCAACGGTATTCTCGGCACCCTCGGTATCACGACAGCATCAACGGCTGACACGACGAACGGTGCCACCGCCGCCCAAACTGGGCTCGCGAGTGCGGTGTCTGCGACCGCTGATGCGGGTGTCGCTCAACTGACCTCATCTCAGGCGGCGACAGCGCAAATGCAAGCCGAGGGTGACGCGGCTGGGCTGCTCACCAACGCACTCACGCTGTTGAATGGTGGGACGTTGTCGCTCGCGCAGGCGCAGACGGGGCAGGCTGCGGCGATGAACTCGCTCTCGGATTCGTTCGCGAAGAACGGTACCGAGATCGACGGGAACTCGAAAGCGGCCGTCGCGAACCAACAGGCTATTCAGGCGAAGATTCAGGCCGACCAGGCTGCCGCTGAGGCGACCGCGAAGGCGACCGGGTCAACGCAGGCGGGCACGGAAGCTCTCGCGCAGTCACGTATCGCGCTCGAGCAGACGTTGCAGGCTCAGGGGCTTCTTACCCCGGCGGTGCAGGCGTACATCGAGACCAACGATCAGGTGCAACCTGAGGTGTCGACGGTATTCCATGCGACCACGGCCGCGGCGCAGGCTGACGTGCAGAAACTGATCAGCCAGTACGCGAGTGTCCCGCGCAGCATCTCTACTGTCATGACCGAGTACCACTACGTCGAAACGAACGAGGTAGGCGCTCCGGCCGCGCGTGCGAACGACGCGTACGGTGGCACGATCGCATCGCACTTCGCTGGTGGTGGTGAGGCTGGCACGGTGTGGGGCAAAGGCTCGTCGAAGTCCGACTCGGTGCCCGCGATGCTGTCGGTGGGTGAAGAGGTCATTCAGCAGCCGTACGCGCAGAAGTTCCGGCCCCAGTTGAAGATGATGAACGCGGGTATCGACCCGTACGCGGTCGCGCAAGCCGCCGTGGCACCACAAGCTGCACAGTCAGCGCGCCCGATCCTGATGCAGGACGGCACGCTGTTCGGGTGGGTGCAGGAAATCGCGAACGGGCAAGCTCAGCTCGTCGTGAACCAGTCGGCAAGATCGCGTGCGACCTCAGTGTCGACGGGTAGCCAGAAAATAGGTGCGTGATGGCGTTCGCCCCTACCCTCACCCCGTTCATCGACTCGTCGAACCATCTCGCCCCGCGCGTGCTGGTGCAGTTTGCGACTGTCGCGTCGGGCACCCAGTACATCAACGTGTATCGGGTGTCTGAGGGGCGCCAGTTTCAGGTCCGCGGCGGTGTGAAGCTCTTCGCGGTCGGTGGGGCGTTCGTGATGGACTCCGAAGCCCCTTTTGGTGTCACGGCCACGTATCAGGCGGAGCAGTTCAACTCGTCCGACGTGTCATTGGGTTTCACGGACACAACATCGGTGAGCCTGTACGTCACCGACTCGTGGATCACGCAACCGTTGAACCCGACTTTGGGTGTGCGGTGTCGGGTGATGATGGATTCCGCGAACGACTTCGCCCGCCCCAACCCCGGCACTGTGGTGTTCACCGAGGGTGCGACCGTGGGTCGTGTCATCGGCGGCCGACGGCAGGGGCTCGTCGGCCTGCAGTTGAACGTCAGGCTGTATTCGACGGACGACGCGGATACGTTCCGGCAGATGCTCGGCGACTACCAGCAGGACTACCCAGCAGTGTTGTGCATCCGCACCCCACCACCGCTCAGGCTGCCGCGCCTGTTGTTCGCGTCGACTCTTGACCCTCACGAGGTCATCTCCGGGGTGAACGTGATGCTCGTCTACAAGATGACCGTCACAGAGGTCCTACCGCCCGCACCAGGGCTCGTGATCCCCGCGCTGACACGGGATGACCTCGACGCCGCCTACGCCACCCGGGCGGCCATGGATGCGGCGTACAGCACCCGCATCCAGCAGGACTCGGACTACAGCAAGGCGGGTCTGGCCTCATGAGGTTAGTCACCAGGGCCGCTCGTCACATCGGCCAACAGATAGCCGGTAATTAGTCGGTTCCCTGCCTTGATATGTGACGAGCTAGCCGTTCCGCCGTGCACAGCTCGACGACTCGCTTGCGCGCCCTGGATCTTCATCAATTCTACCCGAGGACGGTGTCATGCGCTACGGCACCGAAGACCTCATGAACGTGCTCCGGTTGGGGTCGTTCGACTTCTGGTACGTCATCGACGTGTTCTACGACGGCACCCGGGTTGTCAAAGACTGCCCCGTCACGAATGTGCAGATCAGTGATGATGGCGGTTCGCTGATTCAGGGCACCGCGTCGTTGACGGTCGCGTACCAGGGCGATTTCGCGGAGTCGTTGGCACCCTCTCGCATAGGCGATTACCTCTCGCCGTTCGGCGCGCAAATCAACCTCGACGTGATCGTTTCGGCGGGCCCCGGGTTCATGGAACGCATCCCGATGGGGAAGTACCAGATCACTCAGACGCCGAAGATTCTGTCTCAGGGCTGGATTCTGTTTGACGACACGATCATCTCGAACGGTGACCTCATCGACCTGGACTTGCAGGACCTGTTTTTCGGGGTCAGTCGTGACCGGTTCGACATTCCCGGCACACCCCCGTCGTTGGTGTCGGTGTGGGCGGAGGTGCAACGCCTCACCGGCCTGCCCGTCACCCGCACGATCACGGACGGGGCTATCACGGCGGCTGTCGCATACCAGCAGGACAAGTTGCAGGCCGTCTACGATTTGGCCACCGTGCTCGATGCGACCGCATGCATGCTCCCAGACGGCACTGTCTCGATGCGCCCCAACGCGTGGCCTGACCCGGTGGATGTTCTGCAGTCCGGCGACCAGGGAACGCTCGTGTCGTATGCGGGTGTGATGATCAACGACGAGGTGTACAACAAGATCGTTGTTCGCTCATCGACGGGCAGCCAGAACGTGCTCGCGTCCGCTGAGATCACCGACGGGCCGTTGCGGGCAGCCAACCCGGACGGGTCACTCAGTCCCTACCGCAGGGTGCCGTTGTTTTACTCGTCGCAATACATCACGACGGCGGCGCAGGCGCAACGCTACGCGACCACGAACCTCCCCCGGGTGTCGCAGATGAAAGCCGTGAAAGTCACCGTCACCGAGATATTCAACCCCCTCCGCATGGTCGGGGATGTCCTCACGATTCACCGGATGGTTGACGGGCGCACGAAAGACACCGCGACCGCGCGCGTAACGGCGTTGAACCGGACATCTGCGGCGACACAGCAAACCACTTTGGCGGTCGGCAATGGATGACCAGGCTGAACAGCTCATCCTCAAACTCGTCCAGGCGAAATCGAAAGTCACCCCCATGGTGGGGCGTGTCGTCGGCATCAACGGCACCGGTTTCGTGGTCGACGTGTCGAACAACGGCACCGGGCGTGTGCCGTGCAAAGGCACCGGATACTTGCCGATCATCGGTGAGTCGGTGAATGTTCTGTTCATCGATGAGGTCGCGTTCATGTGGGGCTCCGCCGAGCAACACGCAGGCCAAGGTGTCGTCGCATCCGTTGACGGGAACGTCGTGAATTTGACGACCACGTTCGGTACTGTTCGGGCACCGTTCATGGCGGGCATCATCCCCACGGTCGGGGATGTGTGGGCGATCATGTGGCAGGGCGGCCCCTACGCCGTCACACCCCTCTCGTACGCACCCACCCCGCCAACACCACCCGACCCGCCCGCACCGGCTGTCACGCAGCATGTGGACGTGTTCACGGCACTCGACGCAGGGTCGTACTCGTCGTCGTTCGGCGGCTGGAATCAGTCGCAGGTGCTCGCCGCCGATCACTGGCAGGGGTGCTGGTTCTACGGGTCGAAAGTCCCCGACACGGTACCCGCGTCCGCGGTGCCGTCGAAGCTCGAGCTGTACGTGTCGATCCAGTCCGTGGATGGCGCTGACCCGCTGTTCGCGTTGCACGCCTACCAAACCAAACCGGGCGGCGCACCGTCGTACGGGTCATCACAAACCATCCCCCTCGCTGGTGGGTGGGTCGAACTGCCGCTCTCGTGGGCCTCCTCACTGCAAGCAGGCGGCGGACAGTTCGGTGTCGGCGTAAACCACGGCGGCTACTCAACGCTGTCTTCTCTCGCTCAAGACGGCCAATCGGGTGCCATCCGACTCACAAGCACGTACTGAAAATAAGGAGCCCCCGTGGCGAACAACGGCTACAACAGCAACGGCGACCCGGTCTACTCGGGCACGGGCGCGCCTGCGTCGGGTGCTGACCTCAGCGAGGCTACGGCGTACGCGGGCACCCGCGGCAACACCCTCATCGGCACGACCACGCAGCGCAACGCTTTCGCGTACGCCAAGCCCGGCCTGGAGTGGTTCGACACCACTCTCGGTGCGAAGTTCATCTACATCGGCACCTCATGGGTGCTCACGTCCGTTCCTGGCGACAAGCAGCTGTTCTACGCGGATAAGTCGCAGGATAACGCCGCGAACGGCACGACCCTGATCACGATGGCGTTCGGTACGTCTGCGCTCGCCCGCCTCATCACCTTGCGGGTGATGGGTACCACGGGTGCGACTGCGCATTCGACACAGGGCTCGGGCATTGCGATGTCTCCGACGAACTGCACCATCTCCCGTACCGGTGTCAGCTTCGACGAAACCATCGACGTCATCAACGCGACGAAATGGTACTCCTACTCGCTCGAACGCATTGTGTCGATCGCGGCCGGCGCGAACGCATCCATCGCCATCAACACCGTCCAGGTCGGCGGCGACCCGACCTACTTCCGGGTGACGGCGGTCGGGAACGTCTACTACGCAGGCCAGTACTGACCCCTCGCTCATCTCGTTGTTGCTCGCCATGTGCGGGCTTTTTTTGTGCATCCGGAAGGTGTCTCATGGTCTGGTTCGCGAACGGTCTAGCACCGAAATCGGCCCTGGTGTTCTACAAGGGCTCGTACTTCTCGCCGAGCATGTTCGCCCGCGTGAAATGGGTCGACGACACTCTCGCCGCGCAGGGCGTCGCGTTCACCATCAACCAGGGCTACCGGTTCCTGGGCGTTCCCGCAGACCGTGCGATTGGTCAAGCGGACACCTCCACGAATGAGGCTCTGGCGCACACCACCTCGACCGGCGACGGCAACCAGTGGTACCAGCTCGGACGCCAAGACAACGGTTCGACCCCATCGGCCGCGACTCCCGGCACCTCGAATCACGGCGAGTGGGACATCGGCGCTATCGACTCGAACACGAACAACGAGGCCGCCCGCGACGCCGTAATGGCGCAGGTCGGTCTCGCCCGCACCATCTCTTCCGAGTCGTGGCACGCAGCCGTGACCGGCAACCCCTCAGTGAACCTCGATCAAGAAACGGATGACGACATGCCACTCTCAGATGACGACGTGAAGAAGGTCGCGGCCGCCGCCGCTCTAGCCGTGTTCACCACCCCGATCAACAATGCGAACGGTGAAGGCACCCCCGCGCAGTGGTTCAGTTCCTTGCAGGAGCGCCTCGCGATCAGCGTCGCAGCCCTCGCAGTCGGTCACGGCACGACCGCGTACGTGCGTGACCCGAACAACACCCCCGCGGGTGACTCCCCTGCGTGGTCGTCGGATGTGTTCGCGCAGATGCAGCGGGCCATGAACGACATGCGCGCCGACATCAACAAGATCCTCAAAGCACTCGCCGCGAAGCAGTAGCACCTCTCCGATCCCTTGGAAGGGGCGCACTGATGGTCGCAACTGACCCTCGAATGAACGAATCCCGGAAAACGAAAGAAGCCGTAATCCGGGTCATCGACTTGGTGATCTACTTCGGCGTTTTCTGCTCCGGGAGCTTCGCTGTACTCGCCACCCCAGCGACAGTTTCCAAGGCTCTCGCGGGCCTGGAATGGTTGATCGTCCTCTGGGGCATCCTGCTGCTGCTGGGCGGCCTGCTGGGGTTTGTGGGCCGCCTGTCGCGGGTGTGGGCGATAGAAGTGCCAGGCACCGGTGCTGCGATCTCCGGGTGTCTGATCTACGCGTTCGTGCTCGGCTATGTGGCGCTCAGCAACTTCACCATTTTCGTTGCCGTGATCCTCGTGGTCATCGCGACACTCACCCTTGTTCGCCGTTACATCGAACTGCAAATTTTCACATACGACCCCGGGTCTGGCACCTTCCTCACCCGAGTGCGTAGTGCACTGCGGAGAAGGACAGAGAACGCCGTCCCACGCGAACACTAGGGGGCTGGCGTGAATTTCACTGACCCCAACTTCATCGGCCTTGTCGTCGCTGTCATCGGTGTCGGCGGTTTCGGTGCGTTCATCCGCGACATCGTCGACGGGCTCCTGAAACTCCGTGGTGGCATGAGTGCGCGTGAAACGAAACGCAAAGTCGACATCATCCAGCAACGCGATGAGGCGCTCGCCCGCGCAGACTCAGAGGCTGACTTCCGCGGCCAAATGACGGAGTACGCGCAGGCGCTCCGTGTGCAACTCGTGTCGTTGGGTGTGCCCATCGACAGCCTGATGCCGTGGCCGCAGCGCAAAGAACCATCCCCGAGCAGCAAGCTCCGGGAACAGAACCCCAACTAAGGAGAATCCCCCCATGTCCCTCGCTACCACGCTGTTCCCTGCCGCGAACCGGCAGGCCGCGCTCACCGCGTTTCTCCGCACCGCATGGCAGACCGCCCGCGCCAGCATCGCCCTGTTCGTCACCGGCGGTGTCGTCGTCACCGCAGGCTCGCTACTGACCGTCGACTGGTTCCTCGTGCTCCTGACCGTCGCCGCGGTGGTCATCATGTCGGTGCTGGCTGGCGCACTGTCGGCGGGTGACATCCTCATTCACGGGCTGCCGGATGCGTACACCGCCCCGGTCGACGCGGGCACTGCGAGCTCGAGCGCGCCCGCGGTCATCACCTCGCTGCCGGTCGAGAATCCCGTGGGACAGTCACTCGTTGCGTCGCCGCCTGCTGATCTGACGCCGACCGACACCGTGAGCGCCGTGACCGTCCCCGAGGTTGCCCCGGCTCCGCCCGTCGTAGAGCCTGTGGCTGCACCGGAACCCGAACTCGCCCCGGTTGTCCAGGAGTCTCCTGCCGACCCGTCAGCGCCCCTCACAGCGATCGTCACCAGCGACCCCGTGCCTGCGGTTCCCGCCGACCCGGCGAACGTCCAGTAACACCCCGCTTCACCCTCGCGCCGTCCAATTCTGGGCGGCGTTTCGCTTTGCCCAAAGGAGTCAAGATGGCCGCTCGTATCATGACCATTTCTGCTCTCGTCGGGCCGTCGTCGACCATTGCCGACAACACGAACGTGGCGATCGCGCCTGCGGCTGAGTATGTCGATTCGGCGGGGAAGATTCACCTTCCCCTGCCCGTGACGTACACGTTCCACGGCGGCACCCTCACCGTCACTGGCATGGACGACACCGACTCGTCCGGCAACCCAGTGCAGTGGGTCACGACCATGGGCGTGATGGATACGTTCGGGCAGTTCGCCGGCACCGTCTCGACCGTGAAGACGTTCCCCGCGGGTGCTGCGGGCACCCCTGTGCCGTACTTCGGTGGCATGGTGCCCGTGCTGACGCTCAACGTCCCTGGCGACGCCTCAACGCTCGTCGCTCAGGCTGCTATCGCCGTGCAGGTCGCGCAGGATGCGGCGGCGGAGGCTCAAGCGGGCGTCGTGGGAGCTGGTGCAGCGGCAGTGTCCGCAGCGCAGGCGGCAACGTCTGCCTCGGCGGCAGCAACATCGGCCGCGGGCGCAACCGCCGCCGTCACGAGCGCGGTGAACACAGCAGTCCCCGCAGCTGTTACTGCTGCGGACATTCCCGGCCAAGTCAACACCAGCCTCAACGGGAACCCGAGGGTTCCCGTCTACCTCGGCACGCCGCCGCACTCGTGGACCGATGCTCGCGCACGCATTAGCCTGTACGACCTGATCACAGGCGAAGTCGTCGCGCCGGCTGGGCTTATCGCGCCATGGTCTGGCACACCGATCACGAACAATGCGCCGTACCTCGGCGGCACATTCGACCCCGTAACTCGTCGGTGGGCTCAGAATGTAATTGGCGTCGACGGGATGACCCCGAACGAGGTTCTGAAGGAGTGGTTCGCCCGCGCGGGCACGAACGGCTACTACCCGGCGAGCGTCGGCTCAACCTTCCGTCTCGCAGGCACACCGTTGAACTGCTCCGCGTCGAACGTCGCCCCGTTTATCGACACGCAAACGAACGTGCAGATCCGTTGGCCGAAAAAGCTGGCGGTCAAAACGAACCGGTGGCGGGTGCATATCCGGAACTTCTGCGACCGGGCAGCGACCGCATACACGGGTTCGTTGAGCGTGACGGGTATCTGGTTCGGTACGCAAGTTGTGAACTCTGACGGGTCGCTGTCGGGTCAGTGGGCGTCCGCACCAACCCAGGTGCAAGGCGCATTCACGACTGACGCCGCTGGTGCCGAATACGTCTCAGGATGGGTCACCGCGGCGGGTTCGCAGTTCGTGCCCTACGCCGAACACATGATCTCCCTCGGGTATACGTGCGCGGCGCAGAACAACCAGAAAGGCGTCGGCGGGGGTTGGACTTCCGCCGCATCCACTGACGCTGCGACGGTCGGTGCCGTGTCGGGTCAGACGTTGCAGGAGTACACACCCCTCGACGTGTGGATTGAATGCGAAATCGACTCCAAGGTGCATGTCGTCATGTTCCACGGCGATTCACTCACCGCAGCATCTGAGTCCACGATCCCGGTATACGACTCCTATGCGACCCGTTGGGCACTCGCCAACGGCTGCTTCGCGCAGATCCTCGCCAACCATGGCTCGCTGTATGCGACATGGAACGACTCGACCGCGTGGAAGTACGCCAAGTACTACGGTCTCAGCCTGCCAGACGCCGTGTTTGAGGATCTCGGCTCGAATGACATCTTCAACGGCAACTCCCTCGCGACCGTGCAGGCATCACAGAACGTCGTCATGGGTATCCTCCGCGCGAACTTCTCCAACGCGATCTTCTACGGCACCGTCTCCCCACGGAACGGCACCGCAACAGACAGCGCCAGAGAAACGGTCAGGTTGGCGTTCAACGAATCCAACCGCGCCCTCGCAGGCGGTGCCGTGCAGGCGTTCGACACAGGACATCAAGTAGAGGCCACCGCGGGCGGAACACTCGACACCCGCTACATCGCATCAACCGAAACCCCGAACAACGTGCACCTCAACACTAAGGGTCAGGCCGTCAAAGCGCTTGGCATTCCCGCCCATCTCGGAACGAGGGTCATCTAATGGCAACAGGCATTTCGCAACAGTCACCACTCGCCTTCACCGGTTCGAACCTGAGCCTTCTGCCTGTTGGGATTCCGACCGTAGCTATTCCAGGGTCGACCCGTGTTTACGATTCCCGGTATCCGATCGGGAACGCACTCGACCCAGTTACATCGTGGGTGGACGCGGCGGGTTCGGGTGTGGCGTTGACCGCATCCGGTTCAACGATTGTCGGGGCGACTGCGCCTACCCTCGGGTCAGATGATGGGGTGAACTTCTTCGTCCACTTCGTGAAAGCGAACTCGAACTCGTTAGGCGGCGCGCTCGCTCGCGTCACCCCCCACACGGTCGCAACCGTCGTCAGGTGGCACACCGCATCCGCGACCGTGCTTGAGGCGGCGACCGGTTCAGGTGTTCCCGCAGTGAACGTGCAAGGCAACTCGGCCAACACTGGAATGCGCACGTATTCGGGTACGGCATTGACCGTCGCGGCGACGATCGGTTCACCGTGGCACGTCTACCTGTCCGTGTTCAACGGCACGTCCTCAGTGTCGCGTCTCGACAACCTCACCGAGGTTACAGGCGACGCAGGGTCAGGGCTCGGTTCAGTGCTGTCGCTGGGCGCATTCGGCACCACGTTCTCGAACTGCGACATCAAGAAGGTCATCTACTGGCCCTTCGCGATGACCAGCACGGACCGCACAACCCAGGTAGCAAGCTTGAAAACGGAGTACGGATTCTAAGGAACGCCCCACCAATCCGAAAAGGTGGGGCGTTCCTTTGTCTATATCAGTGGTGCGACTTGTCGGTGCAGTCGCAGTACTCCCACTGGTCGGCGAGAGCATCCTGTTCGACCACGAGATGATCGCAGCGCGTCGACCTCGGGCTGCGGGTGAGCCATGCCCGCAGCCCGCTCGTCTTTCGTCCGGTCGGGGCGTGCCCGCACTTCGAGCACACGACCAACTTCTTAGCCGGCGTGGTGCTAGACGCCCCCAGAGTCATTACTCCGCCATTCCGGGGCCGGCCTTGCGTTCATCTTTCAATGCTCGCAGCTCAGCCCGGTACTGCTGTGCGGATGCGCGTCGCTCAACTTTGAGCGCCCGTATCTTCGCGGTGACCTGTTCGTAGTGGCTCGGTTCGGGCCGTGTTGTGGTGAGCAATTATTTCCCCCATGGTAGGCCACTCACATTAATGTGAACCGAACTCAAAGCCCACCCCCCACTAAAGGGGTACAAAGTTGAAACGTAGCTCCGCTCTTCACTTCTCACGAGGTGGGGGGCGGGGCTTTTCGTCGTTACCGGCCGTCGACTCCGGCCACTCCTGCGGGTCCGCACAACGAACGCCTGAATGGGCGGATACTTCCCCGTCCCAGCCTTCGGGGGTCTTTCCGTCAGCACCGGGCCAGACGCACACGCCGTCGTCGTAGTGCCGGAACCTCGGCGGGATCGAACCCGTCTCCAACCACAAGTCGTCTGTCGAATCCCAGTTCGTGCCTGCCGGGTATCCGCCCCTGTCATTCTCTGCTGCCATGCTCGCTCCCATCGTTCGGAGCGCACCGGCCTGCGCGTGAGTCCCAGGGTACAAGTGGGCGGCGACATCACGAAAACCGCTCGTCAGGAAACCTTGACACGTCAGGCAATCCTGACGATACTTAGTGCATGGACATCAACCAGTCACTCCGCAACCTCCTCGGAACCATCAGCGAAACTCTCGCCCCCGACGACGCCTCCACCACCACGCGCCTCGAGCACCTCACCCTCATTCGAACCGAACTCGACAAGCTCACCAAGAACGAAGTCGAAGCCGCCCGCTCATTCGGCGAATCGTGGGAGTCCATCGGTGCCGCGCTCGGCACAAGCAAGCAGTCCGCGTGGGAAAAATACAAGTAGCCCCTACCCGCCATCATCGGCAGAGTAGGGGCTCGTTTCGTTCGTTTCAGGCGTCTGGGCGTCAGTAGCAGTTGATCTTCGTCACGTGAACGCCCGTCCCTGCAGCGTTCATCCACCCCAGAACAGACTTCGCCTTCTGCCCTTCCGGTACTGACGAGACGAGGTCGTTTGTGGTGTCGACGATTGTCTTGTCGGAGTCGAGCACGTTCGCCTCAATGTAGAGACCGTTCGAGCAGTCTTGGTACGCGTACGCGGTCAACTCGACACACGCGGTGTAGTAGCTGCAGTCGGGGTTGTTGTCCCACTCGATCGCGACACCGCCGCCCATGTCCGTGAATCCCGTCGGAATGTTCGGGGCGGCCGCGAGAGGCGCAGTGGCGGTCGTGTGGTGCGACTGTCCCACAATCCATGCCGCCCCGAATGCCAAACCGATCAACCCGAAAATGATGATCGGGGCGTACCACCACTTGAACCGCGGCTTCGGCGCTGGCGGCACCCCCGGGCCGCGAGTGGCTTGCGTCCACCCGTTACCGTCCCAGTACCGTTCGCCGCCGCCTTCTTCCGGATACCAGCCCGCCGACCACGCCATGACTCCCCCTCGAATTAATGAGGGAAAGCATACTCTTACGCCGCTTGCTGGGTGGGCTTGAACCTTCCAATCGATCGCACCCCGGCCATCTCGGTGGCCTCGATGAGCGCGGCGCGACTCACGTGCGTGTACCTCTCCGTCGTCCGGGACGATGAGTGTCCTAGGAATTCCTGCGTCAGCCGGAGGTCTTTCGTACGCTCGTAGAACGCCGTGCCGGCCGCGTGACGGAGCGAGTGCGGGTTGTAGCCAGTGAGCGTCAGCACGTGGTGGCGGATGTGCTCACCGGTCACGTGGCCGCCGTAGCGGCCCGGAAAGTAGTACTTCCGGTCAGGGTCAAGGCGCTCCATGGCTTCGAGGCAGTCGAGGAGGTCCCCACCCACGGAAACGAACCGCGTCTTGCCTCCCTTGCCAAGCACCATCAATTGACGACTCGTCCGGTCGGAGAGCTTGAGCCCAGCTATCTCCGACCGCCGCAGCCCGCACTGGCGACCCAGCAAAAGCATGGCCGCCTCGTCCAGGGTGCACCGCTCGAGCGCTGCCTCAATGACCGCGTCGGGAATGACCACGGCTTCTTTCTCGTCGATGCGCGGCTTCTGCAGATACTCGGCCGGATTCGTTCGAACCTTCTTCGCCATGACCGCCCACCGATAGAACGACCGGAACGACGCGATCACCGACCCGCAATACTCAGCCGACCACTGCGGGTGCTGAGCAAGGTACCGGTCGAGTTGCACTGGGGTGACTTTGAACAGATCCTTGTGCGACCGTTCCAACGCTCTCATGTGGAAGAGTCTCAGCTTGATTGTGAGCTCCGACTGCCTCTTTGCCATCAAGTGATTCTGATAAGACGTGAACACCATTGTTCCCCCCTGCAAATTGCTCCCCTTCGTGGGAGTGCCGTATGCGGAGTCTGTTGTGTCCTGCGTTTGGGGGACACTCCCAGTACTGGGAGCTAGTTCTAGAGGGCCAAGAGTCTCTACTGTGGGAGGAACCTCGGCTAAATCCTGGGGAAACAAGAATGCGACTGGTTTCGTCACTTTTCACGACACCTTTCGGCGGGAAGCGAGCGACGTTACGTTATCCATACTGCCGCCCCGCTTGTTCGCAGACTCGTAACCTCCTGTTCACCATGTGGGGGGAACGTGGTCACGGTCGGCGTTTACCTTCGTCAAGGGCCTGCACCGGCCTGCCAGCACCTGCGCCCGAATCGTCAAGCAGCGTGCTGATGACTACCCAATTGAAGGGAACACAGTGAAGTTCAAGAATGTAGCTGCGACGGGAGCCGTCTTCGTAGCGGCCGCCCTCGCGCTCTCCGCCTGCTCGTCATCGACCAGCAGCACCGGATCGAGCACCGCAGCATCGACCGCAACCTCGACGAGCGCGGCGGTCACGTCCACGCTCGACTCCACACTCAAAGGCACCATCACCGCAGGTGGCTCGAGCGCACAGGCCAACGCCGAGAACGCCTGGAGCACCGCTTACACGGCTCAGGTCGCCGGTGTGACCATCAACTACGACAAGTCGCAGGGCTCGGGCGGTGGCGTCACCAACTGGCTCGCTGGCAGCTACGACTTCGCCGGCTCCGACTCCCCCCTCAAAGCCGCCCAGCAGACCAGCTCGCAGGCCATCTGCGGCACGGGTGGCGGGCTCAACTTCCCGGTCTACCTCGACGGGGTCGCGCTCATCTACAACCTTCCCGGCGTGAGCACGCTGAACCTCTCGAACGCCACGATCGCCCAGATCTTCAACCTCAAGATCACGACCTGGAACGACCCGGCGATCGCTGCTGACAACCCCGGCGTGACTCTTCCCACGACGGCCATCACCACGGTGACCCGTTCAGACGGATCGGGTACGACGCAGAACTTCACCAACTTCCTCAGCGCTGTCGACCCGACCGACTGGCCGTACCCGGCCGCCAACACCTGGCCCGTCGCCGGCACCAGCGCGCAGAAGGGTGGCTCGGGCGTTGTCCAGGCCGTCGGCGCCGGTGTAGGAACCATCGGTTACGCCGACCACAGCGCGATCGGCAACGCGACCGCCGCGACGATCAACAAGGTCGCTTTCAGCCAGGATGCCGCAACCGCAGCCTTCACCGCGGGCGCCACCACGGTTCCCACCACCACGGGTGACCTGTCGCAGAAGTTCGACTACAGCAAGCTGACCGGCGCGACCATCTACCCGATCCCGCTGATCTCGTACCAGATCGTCTGCTCCACGTTCAAAGACGCCACCCAGGCCTCGCTGACCAAGTCGTACGTCGGCTACGTCGCGTCGACCATCGGCCAGCAGATCGCCGCGAAGAACGCCGGCTCGGCTCCGATCCCCGACTCGATGCTGACGCAGATTCAGGCATCGCTGGCGAACGTCAAATAAGCGAGCGCGAGGGGCGTCCTGAACGGGCGCCCCTCCCCTAGCGCGGCACGAATTTTCGCCGCTATCCTAGGCTCCACCGACCCGCACGAACTCTCAAGAAAGAACGCTGTGAGCGACAAAACTTCAGTGCAATCTGCTCCCACGAGCTCGTCCGGGTCGACCAAAGCACCTGGTTCCACCCGACCGGGTGGCGAGCCGCCGAAAGACGGCTCCGCCACCCGGTCGACCGGGAGCTTTCGCTTCGGCGACTTCATCTTCAAGGGCCTCAGCACCGGCTCGGCCATTCTCATCATGGTCATCTTGGCCGGTGTCGCCCTCTTTCTCATCATCTCGGCTATCCCCGCGATCACGGCCGACTGGTCGACGAACAGCGATCTGAACACCGGCCCCACAGCCGCCTTCCCCAACTTCTGGGCCTACGTGGGCCCGCTCATCTGGGGAACACTCTGGGCCGCGGCCATCGCGCTGCTCTTCGGGGCCCCGGTGGGAATCGGCATCGCCCTCTTCATCTCGCACTACGCGCCGCGCCGTCTGGCCAGCCTCCTGGGCTACCTCGTCGACCTGCTGGCTGCGGTGCCCTCGATCGTGTTCGGTCTCTGGGGCATCATCGTCATCCGCCCGTTTCTGCTGCCGCTGTCTGACTGGCTGAGCGCGAACCTGGGCTGGATTCCACTGTTCGGCGGTCCCGTCACAACGACCGGTTCGACCATCCTCGCCGGCGCACTGGTGCTGGCGGTCATGATTCTGCCGATCATCACCTCGATCTCGCGCGAGATCTTCTTGCAGACGCCTCGGTTGCACGAGGAGGCCGCACTCGCTCTCGGAGCGACGCGCTGGGAGATGATTCGCCTGTCGGTCTTTCCTTACGCGAAGTCGGGCATCGTGAGCGCCACTCTGCTCGGCCTGGGCCGAGCGCTCGGCGAGACGATGGCCATTGCGCTGATCATCTCCCCGGCCATCCTGGTTTCGGTTCGGCTCATCACCGAGGGCCAGAACTCGCAGACCATCGCCGCGAACATCGCCCTGAACTTTCCGATCGCCACGACACTGCAGCGCGACGCCCTCATCGGCACCGGTCTGATGCTGTTCGTGATCTCGCTCGCGGTCAACTCCATCGCCCGGGCGATCGTCGGCGGCAAGAGGGGCAAACGCAAGAAGGGCGGCAGCAAGTCGAGCGGCCCCGGCCCGCTCAGTCAGCTGCCTTCCGGCGATTCCGCTGTGATTGTCACTCTCGATGATGTCAACCGCGACGGTCGCGCGAGCGACGTAGACACCGAACCGCATATTTCTGAAGACGACGTCGAAGGAGCAGGCAAATGAGCGTTCTCAGCCCGCGCACCAAGCCCACCGGCCCCGTCGCAAACTCGCTGACCACCGGCCAGCTGCCCCGTTTTGCCGAGTTCTACATTCTGGGCGGCTCGCTTCTCGTCTCGGCCCTGCTGCTGCTGCTCGTCGGTTTCAGCATCGTCGGCTGGCTCGTACTCACGGCCGTGATCTATCTCATCGCGCTGGCGATTCTTTCCAGCGTCGTCGAGAACCGTCGCAAGGCGACCGACCGCGTCGTTCGCGGGTTGGTCACGGTAGCCTTCCTGCTCGCACTGATTCCGCTGGTATCCACACTGGCTACCGTGATCGCTCAGGGTGCCGGAGAGATCAGCTGGAGCTACATCACGTCGGTGGGTAGCTCGTCGTTCGACCCCAACACACTGACCGTCACCCAGACGCCCGGCGCTCTGCAGGCCATCGTGGGCACCCTGATCATCACGGGTATCGCCGCCCTCATCTCGATTCCCATCGGGCTGCTGACCTCGATCTATCTAGTCGAATACGCGCTGCCCAAACAGGGGCTTGCTCGCGCCGTCACGTTCTTGGTCGACGTCATGACGGGCATCCCCTCGATTGTCGCCGGTCTGTTCGCGTTCTCGCTGTTCTCGATCATCGTCGGCCCGAAAGCGTTCAGCGGCTTCTCGGCCTCGATCGCGTTGTGTGTGCTGATGATTCCGACCGTGGTGCGCTCGTGTGAAGAAATGCTGAAGCTGGTTCCGAACGACCTGCGCGAAGCGTCTTTCGCGCTGGGGGTGTCGAAGTTCTCGACCATCGTGAAGATCGTGCTGCCGACGGCCATTGCCGGGCTCATCACGGGCATCATGCTTGCTGTCGCCCGCGTCATCGGCGAGACCGCGCCGATCTTCATCGCCGCGAGCTTCACCGACAACTTCAACGCGAATCCGTTCGAGGGCCCCATGCAGACCCTTCCTGTGCTCGCCTACACCGGCTACGCCTTTCCCGGCAAAGACATCGCCGCCTCGAATGCTTCGGCGTGGGGTGCCGCTCTGCTGCTGGTGATTCTCGTGGTTATCTTCAACCTCATCGCGCGGGTCTGCGCGAAGATCTTCGCTCCGAAGGGCATGCGCTAAACGCGCATCCGTTCCCCGACTTTCACGAACCAACGTACAAAGGAAACCCGTGTCGAAGCGCATCGAAGTCAACGATCTCAACGTGTACTACAGCGACTTTCTCGCCGTCGAAGGGGTATCGATCACCATCGAGCCCCGAACCGTCACCGCCTTCATCGGGCCATCGGGATGCGGCAAGTCCACGTTCTTGCGCACGCTCAACCGCATGCACGAGGTGATCCCCGGTGCCCACGTCAAAGGCGAGGTGCTGATCGACGGTAACAACCTCTACGCACCCGGAGTCGACCCCGTGCTTGTTCGCCGCCAGGTCGGCATGGTGTTTCAGCGCGCGAATCCGTTTCCCACCATGTCGATTCGCGACAACGTGCTCGCCGGTCTGAAGCTGAACAACCGCCGCCTGGCCAAGAGCGACGCCGACGAGCTGGTCGAGAAGGGCCTGCGCGGCGCGAACCTGTGGAACGAGGTGAAAGACCGCCTCAACCTGCCCGGCGGCGGCCTCTCGGGCGGACAACAGCAGCGTCTCTGCATCGCGCGCGCCATCACGGTCTCGCCCGACGTTCTGCTGATGGACGAGCCCTGCTCGGCCCTCGACCCCATCTCCACGCTCGCGATCGAAGACCTCATCACGGAGCTGAAAGAGGAGTACACGATCGTCATCGTGACCCACAACATGCAGCAGGCCAGCCGCGTCTCCGACCGCACCGCGTTCTTCAACATCGCCGGCACGGGCAAGCCCGGCAAGCTCATCGAGTTCAACGAGACCACCACCATCTTCGGCAGCCCCACCATGAAAGAAACCGAGGACTACGTCTCGGGCCGCTTCGGCTAACCCCGGGCCCCCCTCCCTCTCCCTCTCCTCCCCCTCCCCCATCCCGTCGAGTTTGCGAAAAGGCCCCCAAGATCGAGTTCTTGGGGGCCTTTTCGCAAAGTGGATGCTCGGCGGGAGGGGCACGAGAAGGTTAGGCACGCGGGGAGGGCAGAGAGGGGTGTGGATAAGTCGAGGGGGTGGAGGCTGGGGATGGGCACTATGGGGGCATGCCACGACATGTACTGCTGCCACATCCTCTTCAGCGCGATCCGTTCAGCGTCAAGAAGGCCCGCCTGCGCGGGCTCTCGCGGTCACGGCTTCGCGGCCGCGATCTGAAGCGCCCGTTCCCCGGGGTACGCCTGCCACCGCGTTCGACCGCCACGGCCATCCAGGCCTTCGCTCCACGCCTTCGGCCCCGAGAATGGTTCAGTCATGAATCTGCGGCGCAACTGTGGCTCGTTCCGCTGCCGCCCTGGCGAGTAAGAGCGGAGCAGGTGCACGTGACCATCGCGGCTCCGGGAGCCGCGTCACGGGTTCGTGGGGTTCGAGGGCACCAGAGCAAAGACACCGCGTCTCCACGGTCTGTGGTTCGGCGCTTCGGGCTCCCCTGTTCCGACGCTGCTGACACCTGGCTCGGCCTAGCCGCGCAACTCTCGTTGAAGGAGTTGGTGGTTGCGGGTGACCACCTGGTTCTGGAGCCAGAGGTTCAAGATCGCGCCGATCCCCGTCCGTATGTCGCTTTGGCCGAGCTGCGCGCACGAACGGCTGAGTTTCACGGGCGGGGTAAGGCACGGGCATCCGCTGCCCTCGAACTGGTGAGGCAGGGTGCCGAGTCGCGGCCCGAGACGCTACTGCGACTCCTCATTCGGGATGCTCGGCTGCCCGAACCCGCGGTGAACCCTGTGATCTACGATGCCACGGGCCGCATCGGCCGGGCGGACCTCGTCTTTCGGCAGCATCGCGTGATCGTCGAGTACGACGGCGATCAGCACCGCACGAAGAAGGCCCAGTACCGCAAAGACGTGATTCGCTGGCAACGGTTCATGCGCGCGGGTTGGGACGTACTGCGCATTCACGACGACGGGCTCTTCACCCACCCCTCACGAACTATTCGTGACATCACGGATGCTCTCACTCGAGCCGTGGCGACGCAATCCACTTTGCGAGAAGTGCCCCAACCACGCCAGGTTGGAGCACTTTTCGCAAACTCGACGGAGGTGCAAGAGGAGGGAGAGGGTTAGGCGGCGCTGACGGCGAGGATGGGGGTGGTGGAGGGGGTTTGAGAGCCGCCGGCGGGCTCGACGGTGACGCCGATGGTGTCTCCGGCGGTCAGGCTGCCGCTCAGCACGTGCCAGGTCGTGGCGTCACCGCCGGGAACGAACGTTCCGGCGGGAGTCGCGACTCCCGAACTGCCGCTGATGTACCAGGCCTCGTAGGTCTTGTCTGCCGGCAGCGAGGGCATGCCCTGCGCTACAACGGCGGCGGATCCGACCGAATTCGACCAGACGACGGTCGCCTGACCGCCGCCTTCGACCGACGTGTGGGTGCTCTGCACGTCGGCGGCCGAGAAGATCTGGGCGAGCGAGCTGGCCGAGGCGTCTTGCGAGGTCGCGGGAGGGCTCGAGGTGAGCGCGTTTCCCACCACTCCCCCGCCGACGAACAGGGCGACGGCCGCAGCAGCGGCAACGAGAACGCCCATCGGCTTGGTGAACCAGCGGGCGTTGGCCTTGGCGGCGGCAGAACCCGACCCGTTGGCGGATGCGGGAGCGATCTCCGGCGTCGACGGAATGTCGTACTCCGGCACGCTCGCGCCCTCGCCCGCCGAGATTTCGTGCGTCTCGGTCTGCTCGGTGTCGGCAACGCTCGACGGGGTGGATGCCCGCGGTGAGGCCGGAGCATCCTGAGCAGTTTCGGCGAGCTTCGCCATCAGCGAGGCCTTCAGAGACGCGGGCGGCTCGACCGGCGCGGTCGCCAATCCCAGCAGAGTGGCCGTGGCGCTCAGCTCGTCGGTTTCGCGCTGCAGCTCGGGCGACTCAGCCAACGCACGCTCGAAAGCGCGCAGTTCGTCGGCCGTCATCGCGTTCAGGGCATAGGCACCAGACGACAGGTATTCATCATCGCGGGTCATTTGGTCACCCCCATCTCATCTCTCAGGCGGATCATTCCGTCGCGTAATCGAGTCTTCACCGTGCCGATTGGCACATGAAGAAGTTCTGCTACTTCACTGTGGCTGTAGCCGCCATAGTAAGCGAGGCTGATGGCCTGACGTTGCAACTCGGTGAGTTGCCCCATCGCCTTCTTCACTCGCTCGTGTTCGATTCGTATTTCTACGGTTTCAGAGGTCTGGTCGTACTCGCGCTCTAGGTCTCGAATGCCGATCTTGAGGTCGCGAACGTGATTTGCCTGCGACGCACGAACCCGGTCGACTGCCCGGCGGTGCGCCATGGTGAGGATCCACGACATTGCCGCCCCACGTTCGGTGTCGAACTTGGGCGCCGTTTTCCAGATCTCGAGAAAAACCTCTTGAGTCACTTCTTCAGACTGAGCGTGGTCGACGAGCAGCCTTCTGACGAGGCCCAAAACCCGAGGAGCGACCCTGTCGTACAGCTCGGAGAACGCCCGTTGGTCGGCCGTGGCCACCCGTTCGAGAAGGGAGTCCAGACTCACCTCCGGCGCAGGGTCGTCACGTTCGATGTGGGGAGTCACGAGCTTAAGCATCTCAGTTTTCCACCTCTTCGACGTGAGACCGGGTTTGGTCTTGACATCGGGTATTCGAAGCAGCGTTCGAAATCGGATTGCCGATTGGCTGAAAACTTCAGCGGCGACGGCCCGTGGCGGCCACCATCGAGCCGCTGATGACGATGAACACCTGCGCGGCGGCCGAAACGGCCTTCTCTGTGGTCCACGAACTCATCGGAACGGTGGGCAGGCCACCAGGCAGATGCAGGGGCATCCAGACCGAGGCCACCAGCGTGATCAGCCCGGCGAGCGCGACCACGATGGCGAACACGGCCGACCAGACGCGCGGTCGTACGAGCAGAAACAGCGCGGCCAGCACGTTGACGGCCGCCTCGATGAAGTACAGGGTGCTGAGGCTCATGAGGCTGCCGGTGACGTCAGATACGCCCGGCGCCAGAGAGAAGTGGATGTACGCGTTCAGCAGCAGCGCAATGATGGTCCACAATATGGCGGCAAACCGAAACGGCCTCACGCGACGGCCCCGTGCAAAGCCAGGCCGCAGAAACGCCTCTCGGCGCGAGGCCGCTCGGAGCGGCTAAATTTGGAGCCCGGGGTTACTGCGGCCCGGCTAGAACACTTTACCAAGGGTTTCTGGGTGGTCGGTTCGGGCACCGCCAACTCGTCGAACGTCAATCGAGGCTCTCTCGCCGCCACAGGCTCGCGCAGGCGGTCAGTTCGCCCGCGATGGTCTGAAAGCGCAGCGCGCGGGTGGTGAGCTCGCTGGCGCGCGCGGGTGAGAGCACTTCGGCGTCGTCGGCGAGGCTCGCGCATCCGGTGGCCATCAACCGGCAGAACGCCGCCGCCCGGTCGAGCGCAACCGCGAAATCGCCCTCGAACAACCCTCGCAGAATCTGGTCGGCGAGCGCGGTGATCTCTTCGGGCCCAGTGGGCGTCTGCGCCCCCGCGACCACAGGGTCGATCGTCGCAGACAACTCGGCACCGCGCTGAAACACATAACTCGACTGCTCGGGGTCTTGCCGGGTCAACGCGCGCAGCAGGTAGATACGCCACAGGGCCCCCGGCAGAGACCGAGCGGATGCCCGAGACCACAGTTCGGCGATAGCGTCGATGCCGTGCTCGTCGGTGTACGCGAGAAGCCTGTCGATGACGGCCGCGTCAGGATCGGCCCGCACGCGGCTCAGCAGCGCAGCGGCGGTGTCGTGGGCCATACGGCTGATCTGCGCCGGGTCGTCGCCGCCCTTGAAGGCTTCGAAGGTCGAGCCGGCGAACAGCGTCGGCTTGTGGAACTCGTCGGCCACCGAACATCCTCCCTTTACTGCTTCGTAATCGTGCGAAACCACGCTACTTCACAAAGCTGCAGGGCTGCCGTGCGGCCACTACTGTTAGGCGAGAGTAGTGAGAGGGGCGCACCGTGACCAAGATCAAAGTGCTGCTGATTCGGGCGGGCGTATCGCTCGCGGCGGCGTGCGTCGGGCTCGTCGTGGCGGCATTGCTGGTGCCGGCCGTGACGCTGACCTGGGAGGGTTTTCTCATCACGGTGGTGGTGTTTGCACTCGCCCAGAGCATCTTGTCGCCGATCATCCTGAAGCTCGTGACGCGTAATGCGCCCGCCTTTCTCGGGGGCATCGGCATCGTGTCGACGCTCGTGTCGCTGATCATCGCGTCGCTGTTCGCCAATGGCATCAAGATCAATGGTCTGGCCGGGTGGGTGCTCGCGACGCTGGTGCTCTGGCTCATCACCGCGATCGCCAGCTTCGTGCTCGCCCGGTTCTTCTTGCCCGCGGTTGACCGCCAGCGGCCGAAGGCGGCGCGGTAGGGCGCTTCTGCGCTTCTGCTCATCGCGGCTCGGGCAGATTCGTGATTTCGGCCTCGGCCGCGAACCCGGTAGATTAGTCGTCAAGGGCCTCTAGCTCAGTTGGTAGAGCATCGGACTTTTAATCCGTGGGTCGTCGGTTCGAGCCCGACGGGGCCCACCCAAATGGCTGGTCAGTGGCAGTTTTCCGCGAAATTGATTCAATCTCGATTTTATTTGCCCACATTCTTCCCGCAACTGAAAGATACGAACCAAACCGTCCTGCTTTTGGACCAAGTTGAGCCAGCCGCCGAGAGCGGCCGTAAATCTCGGCGGTGAGGACCGCAGACGACGGCCTAGACGGATACCAGCGCGCTCAACTTGCTGCTACCCACCGCCCCTGTGACATCGCGTCTCTCACCGTCACTGGGCTCAGCGCGCTCGTGAGCTCACGAGACGATGCCTACAGCCATCTCTAGATAATCGACTCCAAGATGACCAGCCCCAGGGTACCAACGGGGTTCAGAGCTGCCGGTTCACGTTCCAGTGTGTTGAAAACCTAAACCTTAACGAGGCATATGCGCCGCCGGTGACCAGTGGAGAAATGTCCCGAGAATCCGCAGATGCGGTTTGTCTCAAGAACTCATCTTACAATCACGCCTGTCTCCCTCCTGTTCTAGGGGTTTCTAAGACAGGACGGCTGTGGGAGCTTGGGGATGACAGGGAAGGGCCGTTCCAGAACTATCGACATCCTTTCGACCCCTGCTTCGCTGCCCGGTCTACAGTCCAAGAACGAGTCGAATTCCTGAACTGATCTCGGAGAGTAAATACGAGGGAACGTGGCCCGCCGGATAGGGATCGAGGAACTCGCGGCTGACTGGCCCGACCTGGGAGACGACGGCGACGGAGTCCTTCTCGAGCCCCGACGCCTCTGCAGGAAGCAGAACGTTGCCGGGAAACGCCTCAAGTCCGGTGTTCGAGGTCAGTGGAACGACCTGCACCGTGGCGATGCTCGTTGCCAAGAGCCAGTCTTCCTGAATTACGACCGCCGGCCGAACTTTCGCCGGTTCCGACCCCCTCGGCGTGCCGAAGTCGACCCAGACGACATCGCCGCGCGCCGTCACCATTCGGTTCCATCACGCATCACACGCTCCGACTCACGCAGGAACAAGCCGTCACCCGATGGTTGTCCCGTACGAGCCAGGACCGCATTCGCAATCGCAGTCAGTTCCGACGCGCCCTCCAACTCGTCGGCGAGCCGTTGCGCAGCAAGTCGGTAGAACTCCGACCGGTTCATACCATGCTTGTCGGCCACACGCTCGAAACGCTCGAAGTCACCGTTGGGAACTGATATCGCCGTCTTCATACTCAGAGTATAACCATTCATACCAGATGACGCGAGTAAATAGGCGCGCCCACGAAATGCCCACAACCGTGCATGAACGAGGCACATCTCAGGTGATCACCTAAGACGCGACGTCCGCACCATCACTGGAAAGACCCCTCGAAATCAGGGGCCTTCGTCGGGTTGCCGATAGCTTTTGATCCGTGGGTCGTCGGTTCGAGCCCGACGGGGCCCACCCATGACAGCGTAAAGTCGCGCGGCTCGATTCCACGAAATCCAGGGGCCGAACGTTTACGCATTCTCGATGACGGCATCGGCAAACTGATCAGGGCGCGTCTCGCTCAGGTAGTGCAGATCGTTTTGCGCCCATTGCTTCCAACCCCGCTCATTTTCATTTCCGGCGTCCCGCGCCTGGCCACGGTTCATCGCAATCTCGATGGGAGTATTCACCCAGACGGAAGAGTCATAAAAGTGTCGCAATGTCGGATGAAGCGAGGTGATCCCTTCGATGAACACATAGCGAGCATCGGGCAGATCAATTGGGGCGCCGAACCCACCTGACTCCCAATCGAGCGGTTCATATGCCGATCGATGACCATGAGCCAGAGGCTCGAGTACTTGTCGAGCCAGGCGATTTCGGTCCCAGACGTGTTCCCAAGACGAATCATCGATCGCCTTCTTGACCACAAAGTCGTCCATGGCGACAATGGCGGAGTCACCAAGCTCTTTGACGAGCCGCACGACAAGTGTTGTTTTTCCAGATCCACCGAAACCATCGACACCCACTATTGATGGTCGACCTATTGATGGTCGACCCTCCACAGTCAGTTCGCGAATAGTGGTGACGAGTTCATCGAAGGTGACTGTTTTCATATCAACTCCAGTTATGCGCCGACCAGAGCTAAAGTGCAACACACCGACGATTTTGTGTCGGTCGTCTGGGCTGAACTCCCGCTTCGACCGTACGCAATGTACAGAGATTTGCTGTACAACCGAGTCATGAGCATCGCAACCAAGTCGGATAGACTCGAACTCCTCCTCACGCCAGAACAGAAGGCAGCGATCGAGCAGGCCGCTGCGCTCTCTGGGCGGTCAGTTACCGACTTCTCGGTGCCGGTACTCGTCAGGGAGGCGAGCGAAGTCATTCGAGTCGATCGTGAACCGAACCTCGCCAAGCGCTCCTGGGATGCATTCAACAAGATCCTCGACCAGCCCGCGAAGCCTGTCAGCGGGCTCGCTGATCTTCTCTCGCGCCCGAGCGTCTTCTCCGATTGAGTACGTTCTCGAGGCTGCGAGGGCTCGACGGAACCGACCCTGTCGCGGGCTTCGATTGCGGCGATACGTCGCTCGACTTCTGGCTCTCCGGTCGCGCCATCAAGCACGAAGCCACCGGCGCAAGCCGAACATTCGTGACTGTCGAGCGCGACAGCGGGGTGATCGCCGGCTTTACTCCGTATCGGCCAACTCGCTCTCGCTCGACGTCGCGCCAGGCAAGCCGCGTCGAAACATGCCATTGCCGATTCCGGTCGTGCTCATTGGCCGACTCGCAGTCGACGAGCGATTCAATGGTTTCGAGTTGGGCGCGTCCCTGCCTCAGGATGCCTTGCTCAAGTGTGTTGAAGCAGCTGTCTCCGTAGGAATCCGTGCGATCATTGTCGACGCGCTGAACGAATCTGCGGCCAACCTCTATCGAAAATCCGGCTTCGAATCTATGCCCATGGCAAATGATGCGGCAATGTACCTGTTGGTCAAAGACGCCGAAGAGACAATTGGCGCTGTGCAACCTGCCGAGCGTTCGAGATAACTCCAGAAGTCGCCCACGATCACCGGGATCCTGCAGCGACGATTCCCGCGTTAGCCGGGGCGACGGCCGAGAGAAACCAGACGATGATGCGGCGAGCGACGCGCATCACGAGCACCCTCCCGCCCGCGTCGCGACGGTGTGGATTGCTTCACGCCGAATCATGACGCTCCCGGCACGAATCGTGTACCAGTAGGGTGCGAACAAGCGCGCGGAACGATCATCCGTAGCGCTGATGCGCGTTTCGGTCATGAGCCGGGAATCCGGCCCCTGCGGCTCGATACGAAATTGCATGGCCACCTTCACCCAGCCCGGCTCGTGCCAGCCGGCGAACTCGTCGCCAGAGATGACCGGTGGTCTCTCGCCGCCGAAAAGTCTCCAGGGCTGACTTACGCCCGCGGAGACGATGAGGTGCGGGGCGTCAGTGAAGACGACCGGAATCGGCGTGGCCGCGAGGAAGGTCTCGTCGCGTGAGGGAAGCCTCTCGCGACGGGTGAGCACCGCCGGGGCATGCCGCAGCAGCGTCAACGCGAACGAGCATGGCAGATCACGCATCGTCAGGGCGAGCAACTCGTTCCACACCTGTTGCGGGCGGGCGCGAACGGTCGTCTCTGCGTGGATGCGGTAGCCGGCATCAGGGAGCAGCGAATTAATGTTCATCACCAAGAAAGACCGTGCAGCCCGGCATCCTGTGACCGCGACGGGATGATCGGCGCATTCACGAGCGAACCGAGAACACTTTGCGCGAATGCGTCACAAACCGGGCAGCAGTTCTGTCCTAGCTTGTGACCGCACGGCATCAGTCGGCGGCGAAACGGAAGGCACACCATGAAAATCGTTGTCATCGGCGGAACCGGCCTCATCGGCTCCAAGGTCGTCTCGAAGCTCACCGAGCACGGCCACGAAGCCATCCCCGCGTCACCGAATTCCGGCGTCAGCACCCTCACCGGCGAGGGCCTCGCCGAGGTGCTCGAGGGCGCCCAGGTCGTCGTCGATGTGTCGAACTCTCCCTCGTTCGCCGACGACGACGTGATGAACTTCTTCACCACCTCCACCACAAATGTGCTCAAAGCCGAGAAGCTCGCCGGCGTCACCCACCACGTCGCTCTCTCTGTGGTCGGCACCGACCGGCTGCCCGACTCGGGTTACATGCGCGCCAAAGTCGCTCAAGAGACGCTCATCAAGAATTCGGGCATCCCATTCTCGCTCGTGCACGCCACCCAGTTCTACGAGTTCGTGCAGAGCATCGCCGCAGCCGCCACCGATGGCAACACCGTGCGGCTCTCGCACGCCCTGGTTCGCCCGATCGCCGCAGAGGATGTCGCGACCACCGTCGCTCGCACCGCCGCCGGTGCCCCGCTGAACGGCACCCTCGACATCGCCGGCCCCGACGAGATCAGCCTCGACGACCTGGTGCGTGGCGCTCTCGCCCGCCGCGGGGACCCTCGCGAGGTCGTGGCCGACGCTGACGCCCCGTACTTCGGTGCGATTCTCGCCGAGCGCACCCTGGTGCCCGGCCCGGATGCGACCATTTTCTCGACGACGTTCGACGAGTGGCTCGAGACGCAAGCAGCGCAAACGACGCAAGCGACTCCCGCCTCATGAGAATCGTCGTCATCGGCGGCCACGGCCTCATCGGCTCACGTGTGGTCGAAAAACTCACCGAGCGCGGTGTGACCGCTGTCGCGGCATCCCGTCGCACGGGCGTGAACTCGTTCACCGCAGACGGGCTGGCCGACGTACTCGACGGTGCCGACGTGATCGTCGACGTGTCGAACTCGTCGTACTTCGACGAGGCCGGGGCGCTCGAGTTCTTCTACGCGTCGACCCTCAACCTGCTCACCTACGGGGCCGCGGCCGGCGTGAAGAACCATGTCGCCCTCTCGGTGGTCGGCACCGACCGGCTGGCAGCAACCGAACGCGGGTACTTCTTCGCCAAGAACGAACAGGAGAGGCTGATCAGGGACTCGGGGTCTTCGTTCTCGATCGTGCACTCGACGCAGTTCTACGAATTCGTGCGCAGCATCGCCGACGCGGCAACCGTCGAGAAGCGTGTTCTGCTGTCAGAGGCACAGGTTCGCCCGATCGCCGCCGACGACGTAGCCACAGCGCTGGCCGACGCAGCGACCGCAGAGCCGACGAATCGCACGACAGAGATCGCGGGCCCCGACCAGTACCGGCTCTCGGAATTCGTGCGACAAGACCTCGCCTACCGCGGTGATCCGCGCGACATCATCACCGACCCGCTGGCCCGGTACTTCGGCAGCTCCCTCACCGAGACCGAGCTGCTGCCCGCACCGGAGGCGAGGCTGTTCTCAACCCGCTACGCCGACTGGCTCCACCACCAGCCCGTCACAGTGTGAGTGATGCTGGGGCGGCCTGCGAGGCAGCTGCCCGCAACCGCCCCAGCGCCAGGGTGATCGTTACGACGAACGCCGAAACGAAAGCAATGCAGCACACCACGGCGACCAGGCCGACGAGCTCGGCGCCTAACGGCAGCACCAGGGTCACCGCTGCCGCCACGAGAATGACAGCGGGCCGAATGACCGGGCGAGCCACGATCGGCGCGTGCACAGCCCACAACAACACCAGAAACGCACCCGCAGGAAACGCAACTGCGTAGGCCACGATGGTCACCGAGACCTCGGAGTGTTCTGCGGCAGAGACCGCCACCTCCAGGCCCGCGCCCAGCGCGGCGAGAGCAGCGAAAATGCCGTAGTGCCCGTACCCCCACAGGTACGAGCGATTCGGCCGGGCGGCCAAACCCGAACCGCTCGGTTCGAGAAAGTACAGCCACCAGAACGAGAACAGCAGCATCAGCCCGGCGACGGCCACCACGATCAGCGAGCCGCTCACGCCGCCGCCGTTCAGGGCGCCCTGCAGCCCGGTCGACGCGGCAAGCACGCTCTCCCCGAGCAGGATGATCGTGAACAGCCCGTACCGTTCTGCGATGTGATGCGGGTGCCAGCGCGTGTGGCCGGTGCGCTCCGCCCAGAGCGGCACCGAGAGCTCGGCGACCACGAGCAGCAGGAAGACCGGCGACAACCATGCCGTCGGCAGAACTCCACCGTCGGCGAGCGTGAGACGCAGCAGCCAGCCCGCCTCCACGATGACGATTCCGACCGCGTAGCGGCTCGCCGTGCGCCGGCTCTGCGCGTCGTCGCGGGCCGCCCGCACCCACTGCGCCACCAGTCCGATGCGCATGATCAGGTAGCCGAGGGTGACGCCGGTGAAGTTTGCGTCGTTGAACGCGGCCGGCACTCCCGCGGCGAGAACGAGCACCCCGGCCATCTGCAGCATCGTCAGCAGACGGTAGGGCACATCATCGGTGTCGAACGAGGAGGCGAACCAGGTGAAGTTCATCCACGCCCACCAGATCGCGAAGAACACCTCGAGAAACGGCACGAGCGTCTCGGCGGCGTGACCGCTCACGATCCCGTGCGCGAGCTGCGCGGTGATGCTGGCGATCGCGACGACGAACGTGAGGTCGAACAACAGCTCGAGCGAGGTCGATGCACGGCCTTTCTCGTCGGTGTCGCGGGCGAGCATCCTGACCCGAAGGCCGCCGCGGGCGGCGGCGACCCCGGTGCTTTCAGCGCTACTCATTCCAGTGCCGCAGCTTGTCAGGGTTCAGCACGATCCACAGGTCGGTGACGAGGCCACCCTGCACGTCGACACTCGCGATGCCGATGACTCGGCCGTGGCGCCGCAGCACGAGCCCCGTCTGTCCGTTGACTTCGTGCTCGCTGATCTGCATCGGGTGACGGGCGAGCACCTCACAGATCGTCGCCGAAACGGAACACGCGCCGACGATTGTCTGCCTGTCGATCGCAACAGAGCCCGCAGCGTCGGTCAGCATACGAGCCGACGGGTCGAGCACTCGGTTCAGGATGCCCGGCTGACCACTCTCGGCCGCCACGCACAGCGCATGCACCCCTCGACGGTGCTCGTCTGCGTCGACGGCCGATCGACCGCCCAGCCATTCGTCGCTGTAGCTCATGACGCGCTGGTCATCGGGCGCAGCTTCGCGGGGTTCATCAACCACAGCAGTTGATCGATGCCGTCGGCAGAGGTGGTCGCCGTCACGATGGTGAACGGCACGCCGTCACGCGAGAGCTCCACCGAGGGCCGCCCGTTCGCCTCGACCCAGCGCAGGTCGACGCCCGTCCAGAAATGCGACGAGAACGCTGCAACGAACTTCGCTACGCGCGAACGGCCGATGATGGGGATGCGCGCCGCGAGCTTCACACCGCCGCCGTCGGAGTAGCTCACCACATCATCGGCGAACAGCTTCTCGAGCACGGCGACGTCACCGGACTGCGCCGCCGTCAAGAATGCGCTGAGCAGCCGCTTGTGCTCTGCCGCCGGCGCGGGTCTGCGGCGTTCATCGGCCAGATGTTTACGCGCCCGGCTCACAAGCTTGCGGGTGGCCGGCTCCGTCGCCTGCACGACGTCGGCGATGAGCTCGTAGGGGTAGTCGAACGCCTCTCGTAGCACGTACGCGGCCCGCTCAGCCGGTGTGAGCTTCTCGAGCAAGATGAGCACTGCGTACTCGAGCGCTTCGCCCCGCTCAGCTCCCAGCGCCGGGTTCGCGCTGGTGTCGACGGGGTCGGGGAGCCAAGGCCCGATGTAGGTCTCGTGCCGGGCGCGGGCGGATTGGGCCAGGTTCATCGCCAGTCGGGTGGTGATCGTCGCCAGGAACGCGTTCGGGTTCTCCACCACGCTGCGATCGGTGGCCTGCCACCTCAGCCACGACTCCTGCACGATGTCTTCGGCCTCAGAGACACTGCCGAGCATGCGGTACGCGATGCCGAACAGCCGCGGCCGGGCGGCGCTGAAGACGTCGGTCGCCTCCGAAATCGTCGACCATACTGGCCGCCCCGCCACGCCATCGCCTGTGTCTGCTGTGTTCTCCACCATCAGGCCGTCCTGTCTCTTGTGCGTACGTTTCGGCCCTGCAAACAGAGCTCTCGTCAGGTAAGACCGAGTAGCCGGCCGGTTTGTGACCACCGTCGAAGAAAGTGTTCCGGCCGGTTTTGGGGAGGCCGATCAGCCCCTGCCAGGCCCTCACGATCGGGCGCATACTTGCCATCATGGACGATCCCCGCCACCTTCTGCGCGACTATCTCCGAACAAGACGCGCGAAGCTCCAGCCCGCTGACGTCGGGCTGATCGGCGGTGGAATGCGCCGCGTCGCCGGGCTGAGGCGCGAAGAGGTCGCTTCGCTCGCCGGCGTGAATGTCGACTACTACGCTCGCCTCGAGCAAGGCAGGCTGCCGAACGTGTCGCTTTCGGTGCTGGATGCCGTCGCCCGAGCCCTGCGCCTCGACCCCGCCGAGCGGCAGCACCTCATCGACCTCGCCCGCCCGGCCAACGGCCGCAATCTCGCCCGGTTCATCTTTCTCGACCCCGAAGCGCGCACCATCCACAGCGACTGGGCGGCCGTCGCTGAAGAGGCGGTCGCGACCCTCCGTCACGATGCCGGGCAGCACCCGAACGACCCGCAGCTGCCCGAGCTGATTCACGACCTTGCGCAGCAGAGTCCCGAATTCGCCCGCTGGTGGGCCGGCCACGATGTACGTTCGCTTTCGAACGGCTCGAAGACCTACCGGCACCCGCAGATGGGCGAGATCACCGTGCACTGCGAAGCCCTCGAGATTCCGGGCGACCACCAACGCCTGTGCATCTACACCGCCGAGCCGGGAACGCCGTCGCAGCAGGCGCTGCTGCTGCTCGCCGCGCTGCGCCGGCCCGACGCCGCAGCGCGAACCGCCGCAGGGAAAGGCGTCACTCAGCCTCGCTGAAGCCCGCGTCTCGACGTTCCCAGACCCCCCCCGAACTCTCTCCCCGAACCCCTTTGGAGCTACACCCATGCCGAAAACGATCGTCATTACCGGATCCAGCGACGGAATCGGTGCCGCTGCCGCCCGCCGCCTCTCGCTCGACGGCCACACCGTCGTCATCGTGGGCAGGTCTGCCGCAAAGACAGAGGCCATCGCCCGCGAGCTCGGAAGCGACTACTTCATCGCCGACTTCGCCTGTCTCGACGATGTTCGCACCCTCGCCACAGATCTCGCCGCGCACTATCCCCGCATCGACGTGCTCGCCAACAACGCCGGCGGCGTCTTCGGAGACAAGGCGCCCACCGCCGACGGGTTCGAGAAGACTTTTCAGATCAACCACCTCGCCCCGTTTCTGCTCACCAACCTGCTGCTGCCTCGCCTGACCTCCAGCAGAGCCACCCTCATCCAGACCTCCAGCGACGCCGCCCGCATCACCGGCAAACTGGTCATCGACGACCTCAACAACACCGCCGGCCGAACACCAACGAGGGCTTACGGCGATGCGAAACTCGCGAACATCCTCTTCACTGCCGAACTGCAGCGTCGGTACGGAGACCAGGGCATCGCCGCCGCCGCCTTCCATCCCGGCACCGTCGCGACCAACTTCGCCTCCGACACACCGAGCAGGGCCATGCGGTTCGTCTACGGCAACCCGATCATCCGTCGCCTCATCACCACGCCCGCCAAGGGTGCAGCCCAACTCGTCTGGCTGGCGACCACCGACCCCGGCACCGCATGGCAGCCCGGCAGTTACTTCGAAAAGGGGCGCCCCGCCCGCAAAACCAACCCGCAAGCCGGCTCTGTCGAACTTGCGCGCGAATTGTGGGAAGCGAGCAGCACCATGGTCGGCTTCGGAGAGGTCAGCTGACCCGATGCCCGGGGCATCCATCACCGCCGGAACCGACCGGGTCAGACAGCTGGCGACACCGCCACCGTCTCGTCTATAGCTGCTCGATCAGTGCGCGGGCCGCGGCGACGAGGGTGCGACGGTGGGCGCTGATCCGTTTGTCGGTTTCGGGGTCAGAACCGTCTGCTCGTTTGAGTCCTACGGGCGCGAAGAACCAGGCTTGGGCCATGCCGTACAGCAGCACGAGCAGATCGACTGCCGTGTCAGCAGTGTTGACGGTCGTGGCTATCGCAGCGACTTTCACGGCGTAGAGCGGTGAGTGGTCTGGTCCGAGTTCGGGTCGCTCAAGCTCTCGCCACAAGCTGATGCGCACGGCGGCAGGGTGTGCCCGGTGGTAGTCGAAGAGGCGCCCGACCCACTCCGGCAGATCGTCGACATCGACGGGCACGGCCTCAGCCAACGCCGTCAGCTCACGGTTCAGCACCGCACCGAAGAGGTTCTCTTTGCTGCCGAAGTAGGCGTAAATCAGACGCACATTGGATGCCGCTCCGGAGGCGATGCGGTCGATGCGGGCGCCGGCCAATCCCCGTTCGGCGAACTCGTCGGCCGCGGTGGCCAGGATCCGTTCTCGCGTTGCATCAGCGTCTCGTGCCATCCGCCCATCGTAGTGAAACGTTCACTTACCTGCGTTAGTATTGAAGTAAGTAATTACTTACATGAGGAGACAAGACCATGCAGACACGCACCCTCGGCGCACAAGGCCTCGAAACATCAGCGATCGGATACGGCGCCATGGGAATCTCCATGGCCTACGGAGACGGTGACACCTCCGGCGCAGCCGCGATCACGGCCGCGTTCGACAGCGGCATCACCCTCTTCGACACCGCGGAACTGTACGGCTGGGGCGAGAACGAGAAAGCGCTCGGCCGCGCGGTGGCACCCTTCCGTGACGAGGTGCTCATCGCAACGAAGTTCGGTTTCACCCACGACTACGGTTTCGACAGTCGTCCCGAGCACATCCGTGAGGTGGTTCACAGCAGCCTGCGCTTCTTGGGCACCGACCACATCGACGTGCTCTACCAGCACCGCTTCGACCCCACCGTTGCCATCGAAGACGTCGCCGAAACCGTGAAGTCCCTCGTCGACGCGGGAGACGTGACGTATTTCGGCCTCAGCGAGGCAGGGGAAGACACCATCCGTCGGGCTCACGCCGTGCATCCGGTATCTGTTCTGCAGACCGAATACTCGCTGTTCGAACGAGACGTCGAACAGCTGTTTCCGCTGCTCACAGAACTCGGAATCGGACTCGTGCCATATTCGCCTCTCGGCCGCGGATTCCTCACCGGAACCGCGAAGCCGGCCGGAGACTACGATGACAGCGACATGCGCAACACCGACCCGCGGTGGCAGCCCGGAAACTTCGAGAAGAACCTCGCCGCAACCGAGCAACTGCAGAGCCTGGCTGCAACGATGAACGCGACCGTCGGGCAACTCGCGCTGGCCTGGCTGCTCGCCCAAGGCGAACACATCGTTCCGATCCCCGGCAGCCGCGACCCGCTGCGCGTCGCCGAGAACGCGGCCGCCGCGACTCTCGAGCTCACACAGGCGCAGCTCGAACGCATCGCACACATCCTGCCCGCCGGTGGATTCGGCGCGCGCTACACCCCAGAGAACATGCCCACCTGGCGGTGATCACCCCGAGGCGTGTCGGTTCGCCGTGCCCGTCGGCGCCCTGGATGCGTCGAGAGGTTGCTGCTGTTTCAGTCCGGTGACGAGAAGCGTGACCATCCGTCTGACGTCGTAGTGGGGGTCGCGGGGGCTGAAGGCCACGAGATCGCCGATGGCGCGGATCAGTTGATAGGGTGTCACGTCGGCGACCACCTCGCCCGACGTCCGGGCCGCCTGCAGCAGTTCGGCAAGCACCGGGACGAGCCGCTCCACGAAGAGCACATGCAGCGCCGTAAAGCCGGCCGCGTCGCCCTCCCAGACGCGCGCAAGGCCGTGCTTGGTGCCGAGGAAGTCCACGAATTCGTGCACCCAGCTCAACGTGGCCGCGAACGGCGTCGGCTCCGAGGCGAGCAGCAGGGGCCCGGCTTCGGCGCACGCGTCGATCTGGTGACGGTAGACGGCGACCACAAGATCGGATCTGGTCGGGAAATGCCGGTAGAGGGTCGCCACACCGACCCCGGCGGCAGCGGCGACCTCACGTACGGGAGCGTTCACGCCCGACGTGGTGAAGACCGTAGCGGCCGCATCGAGGAGCGCCCGCTCGTTGCGCTCCACGTCGCGTCGTCGAGGCGCGTCGTCGAGAGGGGCGGCAGCCGTCATCCCTCGATCATCGCACAGCGGATCATTTATCGGAACCTAGATCCGTTTTGACTTGCGAAACGAACCAATGTTCCGTATCGTACGGAACGGCGATCCGTTTTGACCGTCATTCGCGAAAGGCCTCTCATGTCTCCCCTCGAAACATCCGCCCAAGTCATCAGCGTGCGGCCGGTAACGCTTGCCGCACCGGATCGCGGTACGAACCTGCAGGTGCGCATCACGGCACCGACCGAGGGCACGGATCTACCCGTGATCCTCTTCGCGCACGGGTTCAGCCAGTCCATGATGGCTGCCGATCCGCTCGTCGACTACTGGGTCGCGAACGGATTCGTGGTCGTGCAGCCCACGTTCCTCGATTCCGCGACCCTCGGGCTGCTTCCCACCGACCCGCGGTATCCGACCATCTGGCGCACCCGCATCGACGATCTCGAGCAGGTCATCGACGAACTAGACACCATCATCGCCGCCGTTCCGGGCCTCCCGAGCCGGGTCGACACGCAGCGCCTCGCCGTCGCGGGGCACTCATGGGGAGGCCAGTCCGTCGGCATGCTGCTCGGTGCCCGGGTGCTCGATTCCGAGGGGCAGCCCGGAGAGGATCGAACCGACAAGCGGGTGAAGGCCGGCGTGCTGCTTTCGACGACCGGCATCGCTCGAGGAGATCTCAGCCCCTTCGCACAAGCGAACTTCGCGTTCATGAGCCCGGACTTCACGCAGCTCAACACACCGAGCATCGTCGTCGCCGGCGACCACGACCAGTCGCCCCTCTCCACACGGGGCCCGGACTGGTTCACCGACGTCTATTACCTGAGCCCCGGAGCGCGTCACCTGGTCACGCTTTACGGCGGCGAGCACGGCCTCGGCGGGATCCAGGATTACTCCTCCACCGCCACGACCGACGAGAGCCCGGAGCGCGTCGAGCTCGTGCGCCGCAGCACGACCGCCTTCCTGAAGACGGCCCTCGGCATCGATGCCGCTGCCTGGGACGCCACGGCGGCCACGGCGGCCGAACCCGTCGGGCACATCGACTCGAAGTAGTCGGCGTCGCCATCGCCATCGCCATCGAACACTGAAAGGTCGCACCACCGTGATCGACAACCAGCATCCCCTCGGCACCGGATTCACCGCTGCCTCCACCGCCGCCGATGTACTCGACGGCATCGACCTGACCGGCCGGAACACGATCGTCACCGGCGGCCACGGTCGTCTCGGGCGCGAAGTAACCCGGGCTCTCGCCTCTGCAGGGGCGTCAGTGACCGTCGCCTCGCGCGATGTCGAACGCGCCAGGGCGGTGGTAGCGGGCATCCGAGGCGTAGTCGTCGACGAGCTCGATCTCACCGACCCGGCTTCGGTGGAGGCGTTCGCTGACCGATGGATGGCCTCCGGCCGACCGTTGCACGCCCTCGTGAACAACGCGGCCATGCTTTTCACCCCCGAGCTGCGCCTCGACTCCCGCGGCAATGAACTCTCGTTCTCGACGTCTCACCTGGGCCACTTCCAGCTCAGCCAGGCACTCCTGCCGGCCCTCCGACAAGCGAACGGCGCGAGAGTGCTGACCGTCACGTCGGGAGCAGCCCGAGGCGGCGAGATCCGCTGGGACGACCTCGCCTTCTCGCGCGGCTACAACGCCGGCGCCGCCTACGGGCAGTCCAAGCGCGCCAATGTTCTCTTCACGGTCGAGTTCGATCGCCGTTACGCAGGCGAGGGCATCCGCGCGTTCGCCGCGCACCCTGGAGTGATCATCGGGCCCGGGCCCCACGACCCGAGCCGCGTCGCGTCTTACCGCGAGCAAGGGCTCATCGACGAGAACGGCATCACGATCATCGATCCCGAGGGAGGTAAGAAAACCGTCGAGCAGGGGGCGGCGAACCTGGTGTTCGGTGCTGCGAGCCCACTCCTCGACGGGGTCGGCGGGGTCTACCTGAAAGACAGCGACGTCGCGAAGCTCGACGACGAAGTGCGGCCCCTCACGGCCACCAGCATCCCGTCCGATGCGAACTCGGCCATGCTCAATGCCGACGACGCCCGCCGGCTCTGGATGCTCAGCGAGGAGCTCCTCACCCGATGAAAGCGGCTTGCGTGCGAACCGCGCCGTTCAGTCGCTCTGATCGGCGTGCGTTCTGAAGATGGGCCAGCCGATCTCCGTTCTCCACGCAGACCGATCGCTCGTCTCATCGGCGCCGATCAGGTAGTACTCGCGAATCGGGCCCTCGACGCCAATGGCATGTTCGGCAACGTATGTGGCGAGCGCGCCGTACGATCGATCGATCTCTGAGGGTGAGCCGTCGTGAACGATCGTCGCGAGCTCCACCCCAGGCAATACCACTTCGGTGATTCTGCCGACCGCGGCGATCGACTTCTCCACAGGCACGAACATCGTCGCGAGGCCGCGCTCGTCGGTAAACAATTCGTGCGCAAACATTCCGCCTGCAAGCCCCAGCGATGTGTTCTGTGCTCGCAGGCTCGCCCGTAGCTCCCCGAGCGCACCCTGCCACCAGGGACCTACTTCTGCCATGCCTACCGTTGCGGTGATGGCTGCCACGCGCGTGGGAGGGATGCTGTGATGACGGATGTTCGGGGCGATCGCGACGGGGGCTAGGAGTAAATCGCTCAACGAAGCGACGGCCGCCTGCGTCGCTGTCAACTCGTTCTGCAGCCGCTGAAGATGCGCATTGATCAGTCGATCGCGACTGACGAGATTTGGTGCCCGAATGACCGCGGCGATCTCGTCGAGCGGTATGTTCACGTCTCGGAATCGGCGGATGACCTGCGCAGCGGCGGCTACGTAGTTGTCGAGGCGCACGACAGGCCTGCGCCTATGGAGTAGGAGTACACAGTGAGTGGAGAAAGAGGTTGTCGGCGACAGGATGGCAAGATCGTGAGTCTCGTCATCATCCACAACACGCCGGTCACTCTCTAAACCGCAGGGGAATCCTCGCTGACTAGCGCGGATCCTGCCTCTGAATGACCGGGCGATCCTCGGGAATTGTCGGCACAGCAGCGTCAGCGGCCAGCGTCGAGAGAAGGCGAAGCGCCTGCGCCGTGCCACTGCCCGCGTCTGCGTGATAGATGACGAGTGTCTGCCCGTCGCTGCCGGCGACCTCGAATTTGTCGTAAGTGAGCTGCAGCTCTCCCACACTGTGGTGATGCATCACGTGAAGTCCGCCGCCGGATTGTGGGCGCACGTCGTGGCGCGACCAGAGGCGGGCGAATGCGGAACTCTTGACCGATAACTCGCCCACGAGTTCGGTCAGCCGGACGTCTTCGACATCGAACCCGACCATGGCGCGGAGGGCTGCCACGAGAGTCACGACTTTGGTTTCCCAATCGGGCAGCAATTCGTGCACGGCCGGATCGAGAAAGGTGGATCGAAGTACATTCATGCCCGGTTCGAACATCCGCGAGAGGGCGCGGGCCAGTGCGTTCGAGGCGATGACGTCCAGCAGAGGCCCGTGCACGTATGCCGGTGTTTCAGTCCACGAGTCGAGCAGTTGCTGCACGCTGGGGCGCACACGTTCGGTGCGTCGTGTCGCGCGAGACGTGCCGGGCCTGGGGCTGGCCAACAGGTGAAGATGCGCACGGGCGTCGTCATCGAGATGAAGCGCACGGGCCACCGCCTCAAGCACTTGGGTCGAGGGATGCTGATCGCGGCCCTGTTCGAGACGGGTGTAATACTCGGTGCTGATTCCCGCGAGCATCGCCAGTTCGTCGCGGCGGAGTCCGGGCACGCGGCGGCGGCCGTTGTCGACCAGGCCCACGTCTTCGGGGCGCACTTGTTCGCGTCGTGCGCGCAGATAGTCGCCAATCACGTTCGGGGTCATGACCTAACCGTAAGCACTCCACCGAAGACATGGGTATCCCTGGCAGGAGGGGTCTCACCAGGCAATCGCTAACTTCTCAGATCGGCTGAACACTGGGCTCATGGCGGAACGACCGCTCAGCGACAAGTGCTCACAGGCAAGTAAAGGGAAAACGACATGACTCAGCGCACCTGGTTCATCACCGGAGTGAACAGCGGCTTCGGCCGCGCAATGACCGAGCAGCTCCTCGAACGCGGCGACCGCGTCGCCGGCACCGTGCGCAAACGTGACGCAGTGAACGACCTTTCGGAGACGTACGGCGAGAACTTCTGGGTCGAGACGCTCGACCTGACCGACACCGCAGACATCCGGCCCCTTGTCGACAAGGCCTTCACCGACCTCGGCACCGTCGACGTGATCGTCAACAACGCTGGATACGGCCTCTTCGGTGCGGCCGAAGAACTCACCGACGAGCAAGTCGAAGACGCACTCGACACCAACCTCCTCGGCTCCATCCAAGTGATCCGCGCGGCGCTGCCGCACCTCCGGGGGCAAGGCTCTGGCCGAATCATCCAGATCTCGACCTTCGGCGGGCAGGCCGCGCTGCCGGGCGGGTCGATGTACCACGCTACGAAGTGGGGTATCGAAGGATTCGTCGATGCCGTCGGCCAGGAGGTCGCGCCACTCGGAATCGGCGTCACGATCGTCGAGCCGGGCGGCGCCCGTACCGCGTTCCGGTACGGCAGCGCGAAACTCGGCCCCGCAATCGACGCCTACGCCGCATCCCCCGCCTCCTTCGCACGCACGATGATCGAGAGCGGCACCCAGCTCTCCCCCGGTGACCCGGTGAAGATGGCTGAGGCGATCATTGCCAGCGCCGACCAGAATCCGGCGCCGAAGCGCATCGTGCTGGGAACCGACTCGTTCAACATGATCACCGGCGCGTTGACCGCACGCCTCGCAGACGTGCAGGCTCAGCAGGACTCCGCTTCGGCCACCGATTTCCCCGCTGGAGAATGATTCTGACACTTTCGCGGATTGCCTGTTCGTGAAGTTCGACGTCGAGCTTGACGTCGATAGTCACGTTGTCGCCGAGGGTGAAGCCGCTGATTCCGCGCCATTGATGGCGTTGGGGTGCAACCGCTGCAGCGGGAGACGACACGTGAAAACGGCACCCTGGTTGGGGCTGAAGGGTGTCGGCTATTGGTGACGGCCCGCGCGCCACACCCGCTCGACCAGCGGCACACCGGGGCGGTACGCCAGGTGCGCGACGGAGGGCGCGTCCAGAAGCTGCAGGTCGGCTCGCGCGCCGACCTCGATGGTGCCGGTGATGCCGTCGACACCCAGCGCGGCAGCGCCCCCCGCGGTCGCCGCCCAGACGGCCTCGTCGACGGTCAGCCCGAGTTGCAGCACGGCGGTCGCCACGCAGAACGGCATCGAGGTGGTGTACGACGAACCCGGGTTGCAGTTCGTCGCCAAAGCGATGGTGGCGCCGGCGTCGAGAAGTCGGCGGGCAGGGGCGAACGGCTCGTGAGTGGAGAGGTCGCAGGCCGGCAGCAGCGTGGCGACCGTCAGCGAGCCGGCCAGCGCGTCGATGTCGGCCGACGAGAGATGGTTGCAGTGATCGACGCTGAGAGCCCCGACCTCGACGGCGAGCGCTACGCCGCCGCTCTGACCGAGCTGGTTGCCGTGAACCCGAAGGGCGAGTTTTGCGGCCGCACCTGCAGCGAGCACCTCGCGACTCTGCTCAACGTCGAAAGCGCCTGCCTCGCAGAACACGTCGATGGCCGAAACCCAGGGCAGAACTGCGGCGAGCATGGGGCCGGTGACGAGGTCGAGGTAGTCGCGGGCATCCACCCCGGGCGGCACGAGGTGGGCACCGAGAAAGGTGACGGTCTCGACGTGCCGCGCGGCGATCTCGGCCGAACGGGCTTCGGTGGCGATGTCGAGCCCGTAGCCGGTCTTGGCCTCGAAAGCCGTGCTGCCTTGCGCGGTGGCTTCGGCGAGCAGGCGCACGAGGTTCTGCTCGAGCGCGGCGGATGTCGCGGCTCGCGTCGCGGCGACGGTCGAGGCGATTCCGCCCGCACTGTACTTCTCGCCGCGCATGCGCGCCTCGAATTCGGCTGCGCGGTCGCCGGCGAAAACCGGGTGCAGGTGCGAGTCGACCCAGCCGGGCAGAACGGATGCGCCACCCGCATCGACCGCCGTGTCGGCGGCGGGGGCGCGGCGAGCGCTGCCCACCCAGACAATGCTCTCGCCGTCGAGCACGACGGCCGCATCGATGAGACGGGGCCCGACGTTCGTCGTCAGCTCGCCGATATTGGTGATGAGCTCAGTTGCCATGGTGCTGCCTCTGGATAAGTCGGTCGATCTCGGCTATGGCCCGACCGAGGGCGTGGGCCGGGGTGTCTGGGGCGCCGCTGCGGGCCGTGCGCGCGGCACGGTCGGCGGCACTGACGCGTGCACCGCTGCCGCTGCCGGCGACGCAGACACCGCCCACGAAAACGCGGAGCACGTCGGCCGACGTCGCAGTGAGGGCGAGCTGCTCGATGTCGCCGCCGATGGTGCGAACCGACATGGTTTCGACCTCGACCCAGTCGGCCCAGGCTCCCGCCGCCAGGCCGCCGCCGAGCCCGAGCGAGGCGTAACCGTCGGGCCCCGCAGCGGTGAGCAGGTCGGCGGGCGAGAACCGCCCGCGCCGGCCCGAGGCGAGCCGCTCCCCCGCTTCGAGACCGCGCATTTCGAGAAAGGGGTCGATGACGGCGTTCTGGTCGGAGCCGAGAGCGATGCGGCATCCTGAATCGGCGAGGCGTCGGGCGGGGCCGATTCCGTCGCCCAGGTCGGCCTCGGTGCTCGGACACATGACGACAGTGACGCCGGCAGCGCCGAGCAGAGCCACGTCTCCGTCGGTGAGGTGAGTCGCGTGAACGACGCTCAAGCGCGGGCTCAGCATGCCCGCGTCGGCGAGCATCCTGGTCGGCGTGGCTCCATAACGCGCGAGGCATTCGTCGTTCTCGCGCGGCTGCTCCGAGACGTGCACGTGCAGGGGCACGTCGGGGGCAAGCTGGCGCGCAACGACGGCGAGAGCATCCGGTGGCACGGCGCGCACCGAATGCACGGCCGCACCCAGAGTGACAAGCGGCGCGTAACGCGCGAGTTCGTCACGAAGCGAAAACCAGCGGACGAGCCACCGCTCAGCGGAGCCATCGCCGAAGCGTCGCTGCTCGGCCTCGAGGGGCGAATCGATTCCGCCCGTGAGGTAGAGCGTGTCGAGCAGCACGAGCCGGATGCCAACGGCGTGGGCGGCCTCGGCGAGCGCGAGTTCCATGGCGTGCGGCGGCGTGTAGGGCGTTGCATCCGGCCGGTGGTGTACGTAGTGGAACTCCCCCACCGCGGTGTATCCGGCAGCGAGCATCTCGCCGAAGACGCCGATGGCGAGTGCGCGGTAGAGATCGGGATCGAGGGCGTTCGCGGCCGCATACATGCGGGTGCGCCAACCCCAGAAGTCACCGCTGCCGGCGTTAGTGCGCCCGCGCAGAACCCGGTGGAAGGCGTGCGAGTGAGCGTTCGCCATTCCGGCAACCACGGTTCCCAGCTGTGTGTCGCCGCCGAGCGGCGCGACTCCGCCGGTCACGGCGGCGATTCGGCCGCTCGTGTCGGTCTCCAGCCGCACCGATCGCACGGCTCGACCCGCCACGAGGGCGGTGTCGCACCAGAACGCCGGGGCCGTGGGGTCTGCTCGCGTGAGCCGTTGCGCGCGTGCCGACGCGGCGCTGTCGCCGGCGCCACCGGTGCCGTCTCCAGCGTCGCGGTCGGCTCGGGCCTCGCGCTCGGCGCCACCGGAGCCGCTCACAGCAGCGACCGCAGGATGCTCGTCAGCGCCTCGACGCCCGCCAGCGTATCGGCGTGCTCGGCGAACTCCTCCGGCGCGTGCGAGATGCCGGTGGGGTTGCGCACGAACAGCATCGCCGTCGGAACGACGCCGGCAAGAACACCCGCATCGTGACCGGCGCCGGTGCTGAGCCGGGGAACATCGCCGAGCGCCGCAGCGAACCGCTCGCGCAGGCCGACGTCGAACCGCACGGCGCCGCTCCAGCTCTCTTCGGCCACGTCGAGCTCGCAGCCCTCGAGCGCCGCCGATGCTCGGGATGCCTCGACGATCTCGGCGACGAGGGCGCGAGTATCGGCATCCGTCGCCGCCCGGGCATCGAGCCACACCGACGCTTCGGCGGCGATGACGTTCGTGCCGCCCGGAGCCCAGTTCGAACGCCCGACGGTCGTCCGGGCATCCTGAGCCGCGTGCGAGGCAGCGATATCGCGAAGCCCGACGATCGCACGGGAGGCCGCAACCACCGGATCGCGGCGACCGTGCATCAGCGTGGCGCCGGCGTGGTTCGCCTGGCCCGTGAAGGTGAGACGCCAGCGGCCGTGCGCGAGAATCGACGACGCGACGGCGACGGGCGCACCCAGGTCGATGAGCCCGCGCCCTTGCTCGACGTGCAGCTCGATGAAGAGGCCGATCCGCGCGAGGGCCTCGGGGTCGTGGCCGAGGTTAGCCACGTCGAAGCCCGCACGCGAGCCCGCCTCGGCGAGCGAAACGCCGTCGGGGTCGAGGAGGGCGCGTGCGCGCTCGGGATTCAGCTGCCCGGTCATGAGACGGGAGCCGAGGCACGCCACCCCGAACCGCGATCCTTCTTCTTCGGCGAAGACCACGACGGCGAAGGGTCGGCTCGGGGCGAAGCCGGCCGCGCGCAACGCGGCGACGGCGTCGAGGGCCGAGACCACCCCGAGCGGCCCGTCGTAGGCTCCGCCGCCCGGCACCGAGTCGAGGTGGCTGCCGGTGACCACCGCGTCGGGGCCTGGCACGCCCCACCACGCCCAGATGTTCGCGTTGCGATCGGTCTCGACGGCGAGACCTGCAGCGGTGGCTCGCTCGATGAACCAGGCGCGCAGGTCGAGTTCGGCGTCATCGAAGAGGTGACGGTGGTACCCAGCGCGCGAGCCGCCCAGCGACCCGCCGCGTGCGCCGCCGCCGGTCCGCGAGCCGCCTCGGCCGACATCCTCGATCTCGCGCAGACCCGGCAACAGGCCCGAACCACTGACACTCGCGGTCGACGGCATCACGCGCCGCCCGCGCGCTGATCCAGCACAGCGCCCTCATCGATGCCCGCGCCCGGGTGACGACCGGCGGCCTCCTCCATCGGGATGCGCAGCCCTCGCTCGCGAGCGACCTCGCGCGCCCGCTCGTACCCCGCGTCGACGTGCCGCATGACCCCGGTGCCCGGGTCGTTGACCAGCACGCGCTCGATCTTCTCGGCCGCGAGCGCGGTTCCGTCGGCCACACAGACTTGGCCGGCGTGGATGCTGCGCCCGATGCCGACCCCACCGCCGTGGTGAATCGACACCCACGTCGCCCCCGAGGCGGTGTTCAGCAGCGCGTTCAGCAGCGGCCAGTCGGCGATCGCATCCGAGCCGTCTGCCATGCCCTCGGTCTCCCGGTACGGCGACGCCACCGATCCCGAGTCGAGGTGGTCGCGCCCGATCACGATCGGTGCGCTCAGCTCGCCCGACGCGACCATCTGGTTGAACTTCAGCCCGGCGAGGTGGCGCTCTTTGTACCCCAGCCAGCAGATTCGTGCCGGCAGCCCCTCGAACGACACCTTCTCCGCCGCCTGGGTGATCCAGCGGTGCAGCTTCGTGTCGTTCGGAAACAGCTCGAGAATCGCCCTGTCGGTGGCCGCGATGTCGGCGGGGTCACCCGACAGCGCCACCCAGCGGAACGGCCCCTTGCCTTCGGCGAAGAGCGGGCGGATGTACGCGGGAACGAATCCGGGAAAGTCGAACGCCCGCTCGCAGCCGCCCAGTTCGGCCTCGCGGCGAATCGAGTTTCCGTAGTCGAAGACTTCGGCACCGGCATCCTGAAACCCGACCATCGCCGCGACGTGTTTGGCCATCGAGGCGCGCGAGCGCTCGGTGAACGTCTCGGGGTCGGCGGCGGCGAGCGCCGGCCACTCGGCCACCGAGACACCCTCGGGCAGGTAGGCCAGCGGATCGTGTGCCGACGTCTGATCGGTGACGATGTCGATCGCGACGCCTCGCTCGAGCAATTCGGTGAAGACGGTGGCAGCGTTGCCGACGAGACCGACCGACAACGGCCGCCGTTCGGCCTTCGCAGAGAGCACGCGGGCGAGCGCGTCGTCGAGATCGTCGGTCATTTCGTCGAGGTAGTGGTGATCGACGCGGCGCCGCAGTCGCGCCGGGTCGACGTCGACGATGAGCACGACGCCCTCGTTCATGGTGACCGCCAGGGGCTGGGCGCCGCCCATTCCACCGGCGCCGCCCGTAAGAGTCAGGGTTCCGGCGAGGGAGCCGCCGAAGCGCTTGTCGGCGATGGCGGCGAAGGTCTCGTAGGTGCCCTGCAAGATGCCCTGGGTGCCGATGTAGATCCACGAACCGGCCGTCATCTGGCCGTACATCGTGAGCCCGAGCGCCTCGAGCCGGCGGAACTCGGGCCACGTCGCCCAGTCGCCCACGAGATTCGAGTTGGCGATCAGCACACGCGGGGCCCACACATGAGTGCGAAAGACTCCGACAGGTTTGCCCGATTGCACCAGCAGCGTTTCGTCGTCGTCGAGGTCTTCGAGCGTACGGATGATCGCGTCATACGCCTCCCAACTGCGCGCCGCCTTGCCGGTGCCCCCGTACACCACGAGGTCGTCGGGGCGCTCAGCGACCTCCGGGTCGAGGTTGTTCATGAGCATTCGCAGCGGCGCCTCGGTCTGCCAGCTCTTCGCCGAGAGCTGGGTGCCGTGGGCGGCGTGAACGACACGGGGGCCGGATGCCCGGCGGGGGTCGAGGGTGGTCATGAGGTGTCCGATCGGTGGTGTGACAGGTGTGGGGTGGGGAGGCTTCTCAGTGGAATGCGGTGAGGTGATGTGGAAGCGGCAGCGGCAGCGACACGGGACTCACTCGAGCGCGCCGAGCTCCGTGCTCGCGGCCGCCAGCACGGAGCCGTCGGCGACGAGTTCGACGACCGCGGCGATCTCGGGCGCGAGATACCGGTCGGCACCAGGCCCGGCCACCACGGTTCTGACCCGGTCGCGAACGGCTCCGGTTGCGGGCCCTGCCAGCAGCGGGGCGCGCAGATCGAGCGCCCGCGAGGCGGTCATGACCTCGATCGCCAGCACCTGGGCGAGACCGTCGATAGCGATCCGCAGCTTGCGGCCGGCCGCCCAGCCCATCGATACGTGGTCTTCTTGCATCGCCGACGAGGGAATCGAGTCGACCGACGCCGGTGCCGCGAGTCGTTTCAGCTCCGAGACGATGCCGGCCGCGGTGTACTGAGCGATCATCAGCCCGGAGTCGACCCCGATCTCGTGGGCGAGAAACGGCGGCAGGCCTTCGTTGCGGCGAGGGTCGAGCATCCGGTCGATGCGGCGTTCTGACATGCTCGCGACATCCGCTACGACAATGGCGAGAAAGTCGAGCACGTAGGCGACGGGAGCGCCGTGAAAGTTGCCGTTCGATTCGACCCGGCCGTCGAGCGTCACGACGGGATTGTCGATGGCCGACGCGAGTTCGCGCTCGGCCACGAGGCGGGCGTGAGCGATGGTGTCGCGCGCGGCGCCGTGCACTTGGGGCGCGCAGCGCAGCGAGTACGCGTCTTGCACGCGCGTGCATTCGGGGCCCTTGTGACTCGCGACGAGAGGCGAGTAAGCGAGCATCCGGGCGATGTTTCGTGCCGACACGCTCTGGCCGAACTGCGGGCGCAGCGCCTGAAGATCGGCCGCGAAGACCGCGTCGGTTCCGAGCAGCGCTTCGACGCTCATGGCCGCTGAGATGTCGGCGGTGGTCATCAGCCGGTCGAGGGCGGTGATCGCGAGGGCCAGCATGCCGAGCATGCCGTCGGTGCCATTGATGAGCGCGAGCCCCTCTTTCTCGGCGAGAACCACGGGCGTGATGCCGGCCTCGGCAAGTGCCGCTGACGCGTCGACCAGCTCGCCGTCGCGGGTGCGAACGGTGCCCTCGCCCATCAGCGCCAGGGCGCAGTGCGCCAGCGGCGCCAGGTCGCCCGAGCAGCCCAGCGAGCCGTATTCGAAGACGACGGGGGTGATGCCCGCGTTGAGTACCGCGGCGTAGGTCTCGGCGACGAGCGGGCGGATGCCCGTGCGAGCCGTCAGCAGCGTGCAGAGCCGCAGCGTCATCAGCGCACGCGTCACCTCGGTTTCGACCTCGCGCCCCGAGCCGGCGGCGTGCGATCGCACGAGGCTCTGCTGCAGCTGCCGCCGTCGCTCCGCCGTGATGAACGTGGTCGCCAAGGCGCCGAAGCCGGTGGAGATGCCGTAGTGCGGTTCGGGGTCGTCGGCGAGATGCTCGACGATCGAGCGCGTTGTCGCCATGCCGCTGAGCGCGTCGTCGGCGAGGGTCACTGCCGCACCGAACCGGGCGATGCGAACGACCTCGTCGATCGACGGGGCGCCCGCGCCGAGAACGACGGCGGGGGAAATCGTGGTGGTCATGAGCCCATCAAATACATCGGGGGCCGCGAAATGTGGGCCCACGGGCATCCGGTGTCTCAGATGTGAGACTGTTAACGCGACCGCAACACGGCGGGGGCGGCAGCAGCGGCCCGCGCTGAGGGAGGATGCAGATGACAAGCCCTCGCGCGGCAGCGCCCGCGGCGCACCAGATTCTTTCGATCGTCACGTTTCTCTCCACCCAGCGCGGGCCGACGGCCGCGGCGTCGGTCGCGTCGGCGCTCGGGCTGCCTCGCTCGACGGTCTATCGGCTGCTCGGCGTTCTCGTGGAGCACGGGTACGCGATCCACTACCCCGAGGCGCAGCGATACGGCGTCGGCATCGCCGCCTTTGAGCTCAGCTCGGGATTCACGCGGCAGGAACCGTTGGCGCGTTTGGGGGCGCCCATTTTGGCCGCCCTCGTCGACAAGATCGGCGAAAGCGCCCACCTCGCCGTGCTGAACGGCCGCGACGTGGTCTACCTCGTCGAAGAGCGAGCCCCGCACCGGCCCGCGCTCATCACTGACGTCGGAGTGCGCTTGCCCAGCCACGTGACGGCGAGCGGGCGGGCATTGCTCGCGACGCTGCCGGCCGCGCAGCTGCGGGCCCTCTTTCCGAACTCCGAGGCGTTCACGGTGCGCACCGCGCGAGACGCGTATTCGCTGCGCGACCTGCGCGCAGTTCTGGCCCGGGTGCGCAGCAACGGATTCGCTGCCGAAGACGGAGACGTCACCGAGGGGCTGGCATCCGTCGCCGTCGCCGTGCGCGATCACTCGGGCTGGCCGGCCGCGGGCATCGCCGTCACGTTTGCGCGCGACCACATCGACCCCGAGCGCTGGCCGGACTTGGCCGCCGAGATACGCCACTACGCCGACGAGCTCTCGCGGCGCATTCGGGGCGCGACGGCCTGACCGCGCTCGCACCTCGGCTCGGCACGGCGGCCGTCGCGGAAGGTGGTCCCGGCAGGCGGCTCCCGGCAGGCGGCTCCCGGCGGCGCCCCTCCGGCACGCGCGGTGTCTTGGCGCGCCCTCGGCACTTCGGGCGCGGGCGCGGCGTTTGGCGCATCCGCGGTACTTCGGCGCTCCGGCGGTACTTCGGGCGCGCCCGCGGTACTTCGGCGCGCCCGCGGTACTTCGGGCGCGGGCGCGGTGTGTTGGCGCATCCGCAGTAGTTCGAACCAGTGCGGCCGCGCCAAACCACCGCGCGTCGAGAGCTCCGCTCGGCGCGGCCCGCGCAAAACCGGAGGAGATTCCGGAGGGGTAAGCGCCATATGCGGGCACCCCTGCGAAATCTCCTCCGTTTTCGGGGCATGCCCGATCAGCAGACCAAGGCCTGTCGCCCCTCGCAAGGCTCGACCACCTTCTACCGCGCGGGGTACTTCGACCGAGCGATTAGCCCAGGGCATCCAGCGCCTCGCCCTCGCCGGGCGCGAGGCGGAGCTGCTGAGCGGCCAGGTTCTGCCGCAGGTGGTGGATGCTCGTGGTGCCGGAAATCGGCAGCATGCTGCAGCGACTTCGTCAGATCGAATTCGGTAATAGTGACTATTCGCGCCGCTGATCAGCGCTCACGATTCCGGTCGATGGAAAAGATTGAGCCGCGGTGTCTTACGGCTCCAGAACCACGTGCGACGCGGTGATGCCGTCGTCGGCCGGGCTCGAGAGGTCGCGGTCGAAGACCCGGCGCACCGAGTTTCCGGCGAGGTCTTCGAGGCGGGTGTCGACGTGCAAAGACCAGTGGATGCCCGGGGCGGCGGCCACGAACGTCCACGTCGTCGCGTCGGCGCTGAGGGTTGCGAAGCCCTCGACGACTCGGCCGGCCGAGTCTCGCACGCGCAGGTAGCGGCGGCAGAGTGCACGGTCGAGCGACCGGTCGAAGCGCACGACCAGCGTTGCTGCCGCGCCCCCTCGGACAGCGTCGATGTCGGCTGTCGCGCCGTCGGCATCGGCGGCCGGTACCGCTGCAGCGCCCGACGCGGCTGCCGTCGGAACAGGCCAGGTGATGTGCCAGAGCGCGGGGTCGATGCGTGACCGCAGCGGCGGCCCGATTCGGTAAACGCGCTCGGCGCCGGCCGCGAGGTGTTGGCCCCGGGCATCCTGCAGCTGCGGGTCGATGACGAGGGTGATTGTGGAGCCCTCGATGAGCGGCGGCCCGGCCTGCACATTCGGCTGCAGGCCGCGCTTAATGCGGCCGGGCTCGAGCAGCAGGGTGAGGCGGCGGTGCGTGCGATCCCAGAGTTCTGGCGGCATGTCGAGCAGGGCCCCGGGTAGGTCGACGCCGGCGGCGTCACGCAGCTGGATTCCCGCTGCCGCCCCGCCCTCGCTCATCGGCGCCGAGAAGGTCACCGAGAAGCGCAGCAGGTTCGCAGGGATCTCGTCGACGCCGGGGTCGATCGTTTCGACGACCGTGCTGCGGTCGACGGATGCTCGGGGCACCTGCACCTCGGCGAAACGCCTCCACGGGCCGGTCGCTGCGTCGCGCGCGAGGATCGTGTAGACCGTACCCGGCGGCGCGGCGAAGCGGGGCGTGAAGCGTGCGACAGCATCATCGCGCGAGCCATCGATTGCACCGTCGGGCGCACCGCCGCGCGCAGCGTCGAGCGCAGCATCGCGCGCACCGCCGCGTGCACCATCGGGAGCACCGTCGCGCGTCCACGTGCCGGCAGTTGCAACGAGGCCGTCGCCCAGCGGTGTATCGGCCGGCACGACGGCGAGCAATGCGGGCAGCTCGGGGGCACGGATGACGGCGGCCCCGTTCATCCACTCGGCCCGAAGCGCGGGCGCCGGCGCAGGCGCGGGCGCGGAGCCCGGCCCGTCGACGCGCGACTCGCTCGGGTGCCTCAGAGAACGGCCGCCTCGAGCGTGCGCAGGTGAAGTTCGCCGTCGAGGTTCTGCACCACGACGATGTTGCTGCGGTCGAGGTTCGCCATCCAGGTGACGCCCGGGTGATCCAGCGATTCGCGCGGAATACCCATCGACGCCCCGTCTTCTGACATCGGCTGGGTCAGCGCTGCCTGACCGGCGATCGACGACGCCGCGATCTTCAGCAGCGGATGCCGCGTGTTCGACACGAGCAGAAACTCCTCGCCGTCGCGCTCGTACGAAAGCAGGCTGAAGGGCTGGTTCATCGGGCCGAGTTCGGCCACCGTGCGCCCGCGTACCAGAGCGCCGTCGGTGAGGTCGTCGAGATCGAAATGCACGACGGGAGTACACGTGTAGCTGGCGAGAATGCCCGCTCCCCCGTCGAACGACGTGAGCGCACGGATCGGCGACTGCGTCTCGTACTTTCCGTGGTCGACGTGAAAGATCTCGACCGACGTCTCGCGCGCCGAACCGTCGAACGGGTACGAGACGCGCCGCAGTCGCGACGAGAACTCCTCGTCGCTGAGCCCGGCGACGAACAGCGAACCGTCGACCCAGGCCAGGTCGGTGATGGTCGACCGGCGGGCGGGAACCTGGGCGATGCTCAGCTCTACGCCGTAGATCTCGCGGGGTGCCGCCGAGGCGTCGCTGCCGTCGAGCCACACGTCTTGACGCTCGTCGTCGGCGTCGGGCGCGTCGTCGAGCTCGAACGACGTGACCGTCAGCCCGTCGACCTCGGCCACCGTCACAGAACCGTCGGCATCCACTCGCACGAGCGCCGGCCCGGCCTCGGCACCGTGCCCGCGCGCAATCGACAGGTACACCGAGCGCGACACGGGATGCACGGCCATCCCTCTGATGACCGCATCGCCGCGCTCAACACCGAGCAGCGACGCCAGCTTCGCGTCGAGCTGGTCGACCCGAACATCCGACTCGCCTGCGTTGGGTGTCTCGGGCGCGAGCTCGAACGCGTACACCGTTGCGGCCGACACGTCGGAGACGAAGAGTACGGCCGTGCCGTCGTCGGCGACCTCGGGCGCGAACAGCAGCGGGCCGGCAGAACTCAACGAAACCTCATCGGTAGACATGTCGAGTGAACTCCTTCGTACGGTGGGCTTCTGCTCTTTATACACCTGCAACCTTGCGCCCAAGCGGGTCGGGAGCAACGAAGAGTTTGGCCCAGTAGTCGAGCCCTGACTCGTCGACCGACTCGATCCATTCAAACCCGGCCGCCGCAAAAACCTTTTGACTGCGAAGGTTCTCACGATGGATTTTGGCCCAGATATCGCAATTTAACTCATACGCGACCCTGGTGCGTTCGATGATGTCCACGGCGATTTCCAGTGCCCTTGTCGCGATGCCTTGCCGCTGAAGATCGTGGCGCGTCGCTATTGCCAGGATCATCATCTGCTCGCCAGTGACATCGAACGACAGGCGCACTGCTCCGGCGACCTCATGCGCGCTGTCGAGTGCGATGACCAATCGCTCACTGTCGGGCAGCGGAAGCCGCAGGTCGCGTAGACCAGACTGCACTTCGAGTTCCCAGGGACGAGGGTGGTACTTTTCGCGTGAGCCACCGTAAGCGGCCTTCGGCGGATCGGCACAAATGAAGTGTTGCAGAGCAGTGACGTGTTCGGGCGCGGCGTCTACCCAGCTATACGACTCAGCCTTCGGCACGCTTCGTGCGTAGCTCGGCAGCACGGCGCAAGGCAGACGCGCTGATCACCCGGCTACCGACGCCTTCGCGATACGCCGTAGCGAATTCCTCGCGTTCAGTGTCAGTGAGACCATCATTGCCGACAACTTCGCGAGACGTGTCGCCTGGGCGAACGAGCGTAACGATCGGAGTCATGTCTTCAATGATTCATGAAAGGCGAGCTCACCGCAACCTAACCGAAGGTTTTCTCAGCAATTCCACTGACGATACGCGCGTCGCTCCGAACGGCTACAGACGGCTCAGGTCATGTCGCGGTCGGCGCGGGCCTGAAGGGAGGCCGCGAGGCGCACCACGGCGTCGATGTCGGCGGGGGTGGCGTCGCCGATCAGCTGCTCGAGCGCCGATGAGACGCCCTGAGCGATCTGCGCACCGACCGCCAGGCCCTCGGGTGTCGCTTCGACGAGGATGACCCGGGCATCCACTGTCGACGCACGCCGCGCCACGAGGCCTCGGCGTTCGGCACGGTCGACGAGGCCCGAGATCGACGAACGATCGAGCTCGAGAAAGTCGGCGATGGCCGCCATGCTCGGGGTGCGATCGCGCAGAATTCCGAGCAGACGGAGTTGGGTGACCGAGAGGTCGAACTGCCCTGCGATGCGGGTGAGAGCGAGATGCACGGCGAAACTCAACTGCACGAGGGCGTCGACCGTGGGCGAGGTGACCGGTGCTGGCATACACCCATCGTAGTTGATTTAGTTGGTGACACAAAGTAATATAGTTTGCATCACCAACTAGTCTCGACGAAAGAAGACCAGCATGCACGCCGCAGTCGTGAACACCTTCGGTCAGCCACCGCGGTACCAAGAGTTCGCCGAACCGGTGCCGGCGAGTGCAGACGAAGAGCTGGTCACGGTCATCGCATCGGGGCTGCATCCGCGAGTGCGCTCTCAGGCGGCGGGGTCGCACTACACGTCGACAGACGAGCTTCCGCTCATTCCGGGCATCGACGGGGTGGCGCGGCGGGCAGACGGATCACTGGCCTATTTCATCCTGCCCGACACGCTGTACGGCGCCCTGGCCGAGAAGACGGTGATCGACGCGCGGCGCAGCGTCGCCCTGCCGACGGATGCCGACCCGCTGCTGCTCGCGGCTGCGATGAACCCCGCCATGTCGTCGTGGGTCGCGCTGAAGAACAGAATCTCGTTCGAGCCCGGCCAATCCGTGCTGATTCTCGGGGCCACCGGATCAGCCGGCCAGCTCGCGATTCAGGTCGCCAAGCACCTCGGGGCGAGCACCGTGATCGCGGCGGGGCGTGGCGAGGCGCGGCTCGCTTCATTGCCGGCGCTCGGTGCCGATATCACCATCGACATCGCTGCCGCGCCCGACGTGGTCGCCGCAGAGCTCGAGGCGAAAGCGGCGAACGTCGACGTCGTGCTCGACTACCTGTGGGGTGCGCCGGCCGAGGCGGCCATCCTGCCGCTGGTGCGCGGGCGCGACGATCGCGCCCGCCTGCTCTCGTGGGTGCAGATCGGGGCGGTTGCGGGAGAATCGATCGCCCTGCCGTCAGCCGTCTTGCGCCAGGCGAACGTGCACTTTCTCGGCAGCGGGCAGGGTTCGGCGAGCGCGCGCGGAATTCTCGCCACGCTCCCCTCGCTGGTCGAGCAGATCGTCGCAGGCGCGTTCACCCTCACCGTCGTGGCGAGGCCGCTCTCCGAAGTCGAGGCGGTCTGGGCCGAGCCCACAACCGCGACGCAACGCCTCGTACTCACGCCCTGACCCCCTGACGCCTGACTCCCCCACCGGGTCTCGAGAGGGCGAGCGTCAGGGCCTGCGCGGAACGAGACCGAGCTCGACGAGACTCTCGGCCGAAGCGAGAATGGCCTCGATGTTCGGGCGCGGCGCCCAGCCGAGCATCCGTTTCGCCTTGGCGTTGCTTGCGGGCTTCGACAAACCGAGCAGCGGGCGGATTTCTTCGAGCTGCGGGGTGAACGGGGCCATGAGCGACACCATCCAATCGGGCAACTGCCGCTTCGGCACGCGAGAAGCCGTTTCACCCAGCCTCGAACGAAGCAGGTGCGCGAGCTGCAGATAGCTGAGCGGCGAACCGGTCACGGCGAGAAATCGTTCGCCCCGGGCATCCGGATGCGTCATGGCCCGCAGATGCAGATCGGCGACGTCGCGCACATCGACGGCAGAGGTGAACATGTGCGGAACCGCAGGCACGTCGCCGCGCAGCAGGCTCAGCACGAGGGCGACCGAGCTCGAGAGCTTCGGCCCCAGCAGTGGGCCGAAGACGGCGACCGGATTCACAACCGCCAGTTCGAGCGCACCGCCCTCTTTCGACATGAAAGCCCAGGCCGCGCGCTCGGCGAGCGTCTTCGACTTCATGTAGGGCGTAACCTCGCCCGTCGACGTTGCGCTCAGATCGCTCCAGTCGTCTTCGGTGTAGGGGCGGCCCGGATCGGCTCGCCCGTACCCCACGGCGGCGAACGAGGAGGTCAGTACCACGCGTTCGACTCCGGCGTCTCGCGAGGCCCGCAGTACACGCAGAGCACCCTGCCGGGCCGGAACCACAAGATCGTTTTCGTTCGTGGGCGAGGTGAGCGGAAACGGTGATGCCACGTGCAGCACGTAGCGGCAGTCGGCGACGGCTTCGGGCCAGCCCGAGTTCGACAGAAGGTGCGCTTCGACTATCTCGAGCCGGTCGGCGCCGGCGGCGGCGCCCGTCACGTCGGCCGCGGCCGCCAGCGCACGCACCGCCGGCTCGCGAGACGCGTCGCGAACGGTGGTGCGAACCCGGTACCCGGCCTCCAGCAGCTGCACAATACAGCGCGCGGCAATGAACCCCGTGCCTCCGGTCACCAGCACTCGTTCACCGGGCATGTGCACCTCTGTTCTGCCGATCGACGTCGTACCTCATTGTGTCGGTTTACGTTACGAGCGGCTGAGTGAGCTCTCAGACAGCTGCCGATCGGGTTGCGGGTGCCAGAGAAAGTTCTACTGTGGTGTTTCACGAGAGCCCGCGCGAAGTACGCGGGCCCCGGGCTAACGGGAGCACACACCATGACTGTTCGTCGTGTCACAGCAACTCGAAAAAGCGCAAACGGGTACGTCACCCACTTCGGCTGCGAAGACCAGCCCGGAGTGCTGATCTCGGCGGCCGACGCCATTCTCGACATCGAGGTGGGCGGATGCACGTATGTGGTGTCGTGGCCCACCCGCCGCGCCACCGTACTGCACGCCGTCGACGCGGGCGGCGGCTATCTGCGAGCCGACCTCGACGACAGCCCGCGCAACAATCTGCTCGACCTGCCGGACTGCTGACCACGCGCCGCTGTTGCTAGGCTGACCTCGTGATCTCGCTCTGGTCTTTCTTGGTGTCGCTCGTCATCTTCTTCGCGAGCCTCGGCGCCGCCGTCTACAGCTTTCGAGACGGCAACCGGATCGCCATCGTGCTCGCCCTCGACGCCGCGATCATCAGCGCGCTTGGCCTGTTGTTGAACGCGACGACACGAGGCGAGCTGCAGACCTCCGACCTGCTGGTGTTCTGCGCGTTGCCTCTCGCACTCGCCATCGCCGCTTCAGCGATCTGCCGGTTCTACCGGCCCGCGCCCTCCGCCGACGTCGCCGTCTGAGGTCATCGCCGTTTCAGGTCATCGCCGTTTCAGGTCGTCGCGGTTTCAGGTCGGCGCCGTTTCGAGCGGCCACCGCCTTCTCCCCCGACCAACTGGGTCGGAATGTTCTTCGAGAACAACAGCGAGACGATGGCGATCACGGTGAGCACGAAAAACGACAGCCGCAGCGCCGACACTTGAGAGTCGCCGTACAGCGATTCCACTTGAGCGGCCTGAGCACTCGTCACACCAGCCTTTTCGGCGATGGCCGTCACCGTCGTCACCGGCACGATCTCCACGCCCGATTGAGTGCTGTCGCTGACCTGCGACTTCACCGTGCTGGGCAGGTCGCTCGAGCTGACGGCACCCAGAAATCCCGAGGCCAGCGACCCGATCAGCACCGAGCCGATCAGCGCGGTTCCGAGTGACGAACCGAGGTTCTGAAACACTCCCTGCAGGCCGCCGACCTCGCTGGTCTGCTCTTCGGTGACCGCCGACATGTTCACGTTGCCCAGCTGCGAAGCCAGCAGGCCGAGGGCGGCGCCGGCGAAGAACATCCCCACGGCGAACGGCACCGATTTGAGGTCGAGCGACACCGACGAGAGCAAGAAGAGCGACGCCCCGATCAAGATGATCTGACCGAGTCGCACGATGCGGCGCGGTGACCAGATCGCCGTCAGCCGGGTTCCGACAATCGAGAACACGATGAGCGAAATCGAGAGCGGAAAGATCTTCAGCCCAGTGCTCAGCGCGTCGAGCCCGAGCGTCATCTGCAGGTAGACCGGAATCATGAAGAAGATGGCCGCGGTGATGGCGTACTGCGCAGCAAGCACCGAGAGTCCCGCTCGAAGCTGCGCGATCGAGAACATCGAGACGTGCACCAGTGGCGGCCGGTTCGTTCGCACAAGGTACCGCTGGCGCACAATGAAGAGCCACAGCAACGCCGCGCCGCCCACGATGAAGTAGGGAACGAGCGACAACCCGAGCGGCTCGACCGGGTTTCCGCCGATCTCGGGCGGGTGGTTCGGCAGAATCCAGCCCCACGTCTTGCTCTGCAGCATTCCGAAGACGACCGCCACGAGGCCGAGCGCCGAGAGCAGAACGCTCAGAACATCCACTCGGATTTTCTGCGGCACGCTGCTGTCGGTGACGCGCCGGCACAGCAGCAGCACCACGACCATGATGGCCACTTCGCCGAAGAAGACGTATCGCCAGCTGAAGTAGGTGGTGACGAATCCACCGATCAGCGGCCCGGCAGCCACGGCGCCACCGGAGATGGCACCGATGATTGCATACGCGGTGACGCGATCACGGCCCTGGTAGTTGTTGGCGACAAGCGCGGCGATGGCCGGGATGACCAATACCGCGCCCAAACCCTCGATGACCGACCAGCCGAGAAAGAGCATCACGATGTTGGGCGCCAGCCCCGTGATCAGCGATCCGAGCGCGTACACGATCGCACCGATGACGAAGGCGCGGCGGCGACCCCAGATGTCGCCGAGCTTCGCGCCGAGCAGCATCATCGCGGCCATGGTGAGGGTGTAGAACGTGATGGCACCCTGCATGGCCGCGACCGACGTGTCGAGATCTTTCACGACCGTCGAGATCGACACGTTCATCACGGTGCTGTCGAGCACCATGACGAACTGCGCCAAACCCAGAATGATGACAGCGCCCCACTTACTCATGCAGAGAGTATGGCAGCGCGCGAAGTCAGGCGGGTAGATTCTCTTCGATCAGAGCAACGAACTCCGGGTCGCTCGGGGCGGTGCGGGGCCGCAGCCGGGAGACGACCGTTCCCCCGGGCGCAATCAAGAACTTCTCGAAGTTCCACTGCACGTCACCGGCCTCGCCCGCGGCATCCTGAGCCTCGGCGAGCTCGGAATACAGCGGGTGCCGGCCCTCGCCGTTGACCTCGATCTTCGAGAAGACCGGAAAGTCGACGCCGAAGGTCGTGGAGCAGAACTCCTGAATCTCGGCGTCGGTGCCCGGCTCCTGCCCATTGAACTGATTGCACGGAAAACCGACGACGCTGAAACCGCGGTCGGCGTAGCTGCGCTGCAGTTCTTGCAGGTCGGCGTACTGCGGCGTGAGGCCGCACTTCGATGCCACGTTCACGACCAGCACCACCTTGTCGCGATAGGCGTCGAGGGTGGTTGTTTCACCCTCGGCGGTCTGGAATTCAATGTCATACAGCGTCGACGTCATCGTTCACCCTCACCGCGACCGGTGCGGTCGCTACACCACTAGTTTATTCGAAGTGCTGCACCGATATTTTGAGAGAACGTGCAACCGGGGCCCCTTACGCGCCCGCCGCGTGCCCCTTACGCTTGGGAATACGCAGCGACGCGCACAGAGCACATGAGAAGAGCAAGGAAGCTATGACCGACGAACGCACCTACAAAGCAGAACTCATCGGCCCGACAACCGTCGGCAACGCCGAGGTCATCGAACTGCCGTACGTCGACGGGGCCTACCAAGATCTCGTCGAACTCACCTTCGAGGCCGACGGCGCCACCTCCGTTCGTACCTGGGCCCTCGGCGAAGGCACCGTCGAACCGATTCCGTACAACTTCGTGGGCGAGGTCGACGCGACTCCGCCGAACGTCGAGAACTGACCTTTCGAACAGAAGAGGGCCGGCTCCCCGAGGGGGCCGGCCCTTTGCTGTCTCCGACCGCGCAACATCGTTAGTCGAGTGAGCGCGACGTTTCCGGTCGAAAGCGATGGGCGCGGCGGCTCCTCTCGTCCGGGAGAGTCGCTCTCGCGGGCTGCCGAGTGGGGTGGGGGCTACGCCGAGCGGTGCCGAATGCCCCAGCTCGCCGTGAACGTCTCACCGGGCTCGAGCCAGCGAAGGCCCTCCCCCGTGTTGAACGCATTTGCGGGCGCCGTCATCGGCTCGATCGCCACCGCGTAACCCGGCCCCGACTCGCGGGGAAAGTTGTGCGGCGTATACACCTGTACAAAAGCGAAGCTCTCGTCGCCCCACAGTTCGGTGCCCGAACCGTCAGGGGCGGTCACCGAGTGCACCGCGATGCCGTCAGTGAAGCCGACCGAGCCGTATCCGTGGTCGATGGCGAGACCGCCGATGGGGCGCCCTGCCCGCAGGTCGAAGGCCGACCCGTCGAGGCTGACTTCGGCGGTGGGAATCGCCCGGGCATCCACTTCGAACTGCGTACCGGCGTCGACCGTCAGCACGAGGTCTTCGATGGGCACGTCACCGACCCGCAGATACGGATGCGCTCCGACCGCCACCGGGGCGGCTGCGGTGCCTCGGTTGTGCAGTCGGTGCGTCACCGTGAGTCCGCTGTCGTCGAGCAGGTACTGCACACTCGTGTCGAGCAGAAACGGGTAACCGTGCTGCGGAAACACCGTGGCACTGAGCGTCACCGAGTTCTCGGCCGAGTCGGTGAGCAGGTAGGCCGTGTTGCGCAGCAGCCCGTGAATCGCGTTGCCCGTCGCCGGTTCGGTGATGTCGAGTTGCTGGGGCTTTCCGTCGAGAATCCAGCGGGCATCCGCGATTCTGTTGGGCCAGGGCACGAGCACGATTCCGGCGCCCATGGGGGGCAGAACCCCCGCCGAGTGCGTTTCGACCGATTCGACGCCCTCGAGCACCAGCTGGCGAAGGGACGCGGCCAGTTCGGTGACGATGGCGGTCGATTCGGCGGCCTGCGGATGCTCGGCGGAGGCATACCGCAGCGTGAACTGCTGCCCGGTGACGGCTTCTGCCACGTTTTCGATTACCAGTTCTCGAGGCCGTCGTAGAGCGGGTAACCGTCGGTGAGCTTCACCACGCGGGCTCGCAGCGCCTCGACATCGGGTGAGGGCTTGAGCGCCTGCGCGATGATGTCGGCGACCTCGGTGAACTCGGCGTCACCGAAACCGCGGGTCGCGAGCGCCGCAGTACCGATGCGCAGGCCGGAGGTGACCATGGGCGGGCGCGGGTCGAACGGAATCGAGTTGCGGTTCACGGTGATGCCGACCTCGTGCAGAATGTCTTCGGCCTGCTTGCCGTCGATCGGGGCGTTGCGCAGGTCGACGAGCACCAGGTGCACGTCGGTGCCACCCGTCAGCACGCTGACGCCGGCTGCCACCGAGTCGGCGGCCATCAAGCGCTCGGCGACGATCTTCGAGCCGTCGATGGTGCGCTGCATCCGGTCTTTGAACTCGGGTTCGCCGGCGAGCTTGAACGCCGTGGCCTTGGCGGCGATCACGTGCATCAGCGGGCCACCCTGCTGGCCGGGGAACACGGCCGAGTCGACCTTCTTCGCGTACTCGGCCTTGCTCAGCACGACACCGCTGCGCGGGCCGGCGAGCGTCTTGTGAACGGTGGAGGTCACCACGTCGGCGAACGGAACGGGCGACGGGTGCAGACCTGCCGCAACAAGACCGGCGAAGTGCGCCATGTCCACCCAGAGCTTTGCGCCCACCTCGTCGGCGATGGAACGGAAGGCCGCGAAGTCGAGCTGGCGGGGGTAGGCCGACCAGCCCGCGATGAGCACGGTCGGCCGGTACTCGATGGCTTTGGCGCGCACGACATCCATGTCGACGCGGTAGGTCTGGGGGTCGACACCGTAGGCGGTGGCGTTGTAGTTCTTGCCCGAGAAGTTGAGCTTCATGCCGTGGGTGAGGTGACCGCCGTGCGAGAGCTCTTGGCCGAGAATGGTGTCGCCGATGGTCGCCAGAGCCATGAGCGCGGCGGCGTTCGCCTGCGCGCCGGCGTGCGGCTGCACGTTGGCGTGCTCGGCGCCGAACAGCGCCTTTGCGCGGTCGCGGGCGAGGTCTTCGGCGATGTCGACGAACTCGCAGCCGCCATAGTAGCGGCGGCCCGGGTAACCCTCGGCGTACTTGTTCGTGAGCACCGAGCCCTGCGCCTGCAGCACCGCGCGCGGCACGAAGTTCTCGCTCGCGATCATCTCGAGGGTGTTGCGCTGACGGCCGAGCTCTTGCTGCAGCACGGCGGCGATCTCGGGGTCGACACTCGAGAGCGAATCGTTGAAGGTCGAGGGCAGCGAGCTGGTAGCGGCGGCCGGGGCGTTGATGGTCACGGTGACTCCTTGGTTTCGACAGGACGGAATGGTGCGGTGGTTCCGTAGCGACCCAGGCGAGCGGCCGAATCCGTGTCAGTCGCTTCCCGATGGTAACCATCTGAACGCCAGTTGCGACCAGGCCAGCATAGCAGCGTTGCTTTTCTCACGTGGTGTGAGTATCATTCACTATTCGTCGAATATTTCTCGAAATGTCAGCGGCGAGCAGCGAGACCTCGAAGACCGATTCTAGAAGGGCAGTACACCCGTGACCAACGAAGGGCCGGTCGGCGCGCACGCGGTGCTCGGCGACGAGAACGGCCCGAGCGATCTCGAGCTGGTGCAACGCACCCGCGAAGGCGACTCGCGCGCCTTCGGCGAGCTGTGGAACCGGCACTCTCGAGCCGGCCGCACGGTCGCCCGCAGCTACGCCCTCGACCCCGACGACGTCGTCGCCGAGAGCTTCGCAAAAGTTCTGCAGGCCATCAAGGGCGGCGGCGGGCCCACGGCGGCGTTCCGGCCGTACCTGTTCAGCACCATCCGCAACGTGGCCATGCAGTGGCGCAAGGCCAGCATCGTCGACGCGAGCGACGAACTGGATGCCCTGGCCGACCCCTCGTCAGAAGACTCCGAGACTCTGCTGGCCCTCGACAAGAGCCTCACCGCACAGGCTTTTCGCTCGCTGCCGACCCGCTGGCAAGAGGCACTCTGGTACAGCGAGGTCGAGCAGCTCTCGTCGCAAGAGATCTCACCGCTGCTCGGCATGACGTCGAACGCGGTGTCGGCGCTGACCTTCCGCGCTCGAGAGGGCCTGCGCCAGGCATGGATTCAGGCTCATCTGGTTCGCTCGGCCGATACCGAGTGCGCGGCGGTCATCGAAAAGCTCGGTTCGTACACCCGCGGCAGTCTCGGCCCGCGCGAGTCGAAACGTGTCGAGGCGCACCTGGCCGGGTGCCCGTCGTGCACCATTGTCGAAGAAGAGGCCAAAGACATCGGGTCGCGGCTCGCTCTGGTGATGCTGCCGCTCGCGGCCGGTATCGCCGGTGCGCTCGCCTACACGGTGTGGCTGCAGGGCGGCAGCAGCGCTTCGGCCGCGACGCTGGGCGCGTTGGCGAGTGGAGTGGGCCCCGGTGGGGCCGGGTCGGGCTCTGTCGTCGCGGGTGGGGCGGGGTCGGCCTCGGTCGGCACCGGCGGGGCGGGATCGGGTGCGGCGGGGTCGGCCTCGGTCGGCACCGGCGGGGCGGGATCGGGTGCGGCGGGGTCGGGTGCGGCGGGGTCGGGTGCGGCGGGGTCCGCTTCGGTCGTCAGCGGCGGCTCCGCTCCGGTTGGCGCCGACGCCGCCGCCAAGATGCAGCAGGCGTTCAACACCCACTCGAACACCTCGCACTCCCTCGGCAGCAGCGGCCCTGAACCCATCCACGATGCGAATGCTGTCGGTGGAGACACTGCGAGTCGCGCCGCGGGCCACTCCGCGAGTCACGCCGCAGGCCACTCCGCGAGCCACGCTGCCGGCCGAGCGGCTAGCCGCGCTGGGAGCCACGCCGCCACCGCAGCGCCCGTCGACCGCGCGGTTGGCCGCATGCCCACCCCGGCGAACGTTCCCTCGATCATGCCGTCGCCGGGTGTGCTGGCGGGCATCGGGCTCGCCGTAGCGGCAGCCATCGGTGCCGCGTTTGTGCTCGGTCCGCTGGCGAGTCACACCGCGACGACCCCGATCTCCGAGGTGGCGGCCGCGCAATCCTCGGGTGGTGAACGACAGTTCGACGCGAATGCGCTGTACGGTGCGCCTAAGCCCGGTGCCGCGGCTCGCACGGCTGCCGCACAGGCCGCCGCCGAGGCAACTGCGCAAGCGGCGGCCGCGACAGCCGCGCAGGCCGCAGCCGCCGCCGCACAGGCCGCCGCGAACACCACAGCCGACGGCGCCGGGTCGGGCGCGGGTGGCCAGTCTGCGCACTCGGGCGCGGGCACGTCCGGGTCAGGGTCGTCCGAGTCGGGGTCGTCCGGGTCAGGGTCGTCCGGGTCAGGGTCGTCCGGATCAGGGTCATCGGGCTCCGGCACAGGCACTGCGGGAGGCGATCCGACGCAGTCGTCACCGACGAACGGAGGCGCGAGCACTCAACCGGGCGGTGGCTCTACGCCGACCTCGCCGCCGACGTCTCCCCCGCCTGCATCACCGCCGCCCGCGTCACCCCCAGCGTCCCCACCGCCGACGTCTCCACCGCCGTCAGTGCCGCCGACTGTGCCGCCAACGGCACCGCCGACATCTCCACCACCCACTTCACCACCGCCGACCGCGCCGCCGACTGCGCCACCCACGACCCCTCCGCCGACAGACGAGGCGCCGCAACCTCCGCAGGCGCAATTCACGCTCGATGAGAACAATCAGCTGTACCCGATCCTCGCGGGCACAGCGAATCCTGGCGCGACTGTCGAGGTCGTCGATCAGACGGCGGTCGGCGCCGAGGTGGTAGCTCAGACCGTGGCAGACGGTTCGGGGTCTTTCGGCCTGCGCGATTTTCCCGGACTCGGGTTCGGAACCCATCGGCTCGCGGTACGCCAGGTCTCCGACGCGGGCGTGGCTTCAGCCGCGACGTCGAGCACGGCCGTCGTGCTCGACGACATCAGAATCCTGTCGCCGACGGCAGGCGCGACACTCGACGACGTGGATTACGTCTTGGCCGCGTCTGGCGACGCTCAATCGTTCTTCGACGTGATCGTCGATGGTGTCAGCGCAGCCACCGGGCTGCCGCTGAATTCCGACGGCAACGCGTCGGTTCAGCTCAGGCTGCCCGATACGACCTCGGCCGGCCCGGTGACCATCTCGGTTCGTTACAGCGATTCGTCTGCGGGCCGCTTCGGGCCAGAGAAATCGGTCAGCGTGACCTTCGCCCCTGCCACGTGAGACTCGGAAGCCTCGGAAGCCGGAGCATCATCGAGCCCGGTGAATCCCTCGGCGGCGAAACCGACTCCGACGAATTCGCCACGCGCCACGGCGTTGTCGCTGTCGGCGAGGGCTGGGCTGTCGGCGAGGGGCACAGCACCCGCACCGCGGCGTCGGTGAGCCCCCAGGGCCGACCAGACGAGCAGTCCGAGGCCGACACCCAGCAGAACGAGGTAAGCCAGCGGCAGCGACCACAGCCCGACGTTTGTGAGCAGAGCGCCGCCGAGCACGGCGCCAGACGCGATGCCGACGTTGAACGACGTGGAGAAGAACGCGGTCGCGGTGTCGCGGATGCGCGCCGAAGCGACATGCAGAAGGCGCGCCTGCAACAGCGACGGCAGCAGACCGCCCGCAGCGCCCCAGAGCACGAACGCGCCAATCGCGATCTCGACGGTCGGAGAGACGAAGGCCATCACCGTGACGGCGACCGCCGTCGTCACCACGCCGATCACGATGCCGAGCATCGGGCGCTTGCCGAAGAACACGGCCACGAGCACGAGCCCCAGCGCTCCGCCCAGTCCGTTAGCGAAAAGCGCTGCGCCGACGTGGTCGGCCGGCACCCCGACCCACGTCGTCAAGAAGGGCGCGATATAGGTGTAGAGCGAGTAGTGGCCCACCATGATGACCGCCGTCGTGACACAGATCAGTACGACACCGGCGATCGTCGGGTCGATTCGGCGCTTGCCGCGCTGCTGCGCCGGGCGAGCATCCGCCGGTGACCCCGCGGTTCGCTTCGACAGCTCGGGGGTGTTGACGCGCGGCAGAAAGCGCAGAATCAGAAACGCCGCGCAGACGCCGAGCACAGCGAGGGTGGCGAAGGGCGCGCGCCACCCGAAGTTCTGCCCCGCGACGGTCGCCAGCGGAACACCGAAAACGAGCGCCAGCGTGCCACCCGAGGTGACGACGGCGACCGCACGGCCGATGTACTCCTTGGGCACCAAGTGTGCGGAGTACGCGCCGACCACGGCCCAGAAGAGTCCGTGCGCGACTCCGCCCAGCAGACGAGCACCGACAAGCCACGGGTAACTCGGGGCGAGCGCCGAGAACAGTGCGGCCGCCGAAACGACCAACAGCACCACCACGATGAGGCTGTGTCTCGAGAAGCGGCGAGTCAGGGCGACGAGCGGAACACTCGTGATCACCACCGACAGGGCGAAGAAGGTGACCAGCAAGCCGATCTGAGCCTCGCCGACGCCGAGTTCAGCGCTCATGAGCGGAAGCAGGCCGGTCGGCATCATCTCGGCTGTCACGCTGATGAAGACAGCGATGGCGAGAATGAAGAGTCCGGCGTAGGGGAATCGGGGCTTAACAGGGGTCGAAGGGGCTTTGACGGTAGTCGTCACGAGAGAAACCAGTTCTGGGCGAAGCGGCAGGCACTGGTTCGTCAGTACGCCCGGGGCCGCACGATATCCGTCAGCCAAACTCAATCGTACCGCAACGGCGACGCGAGCGGCAGGGGTGCAAGTAGCATTGCATTCGTGAATGAGCAAGCCACCCAACCCGTGCGAATCGGCCCCCTCGACGTTCTTCGGTTTCTGCTGGAGCTGTTCGCTTTCTTCACTCTCGGGCTTTGGGGCTTCGTGGCGTGGCCGCCGTTCTTGAACGTCGTGTTCGGAATCGGCGCACCGTTGTTCGCCATCGTGCTGTGGGGCCTCTTCCGTTCGCCTAAGGCCGTGATCCGCATCGATCCGTTCGGCAAGGCGCTCGTCGAGATTGTCATCATGGGATCCGCGGCGCTTGCCTGGCTCGTGATGGGCCAGTGGCTCGTCGCGATCGTGTTCGGTGTGCTCGCCGTGGTGACCGGCGTCATCTCGGGCCGCAAGGAATTCGCGTGAGCGTCGTCATCCACAGCGCGACGAAAGTCGACGCCGACGGAATCGTCGACGACTTCTGGGTCGCCCTGGGCGAGCACACCGTTCTCGCCGCGGGTACCGGGCGGGGCTGGCAGGGCTGGGCGACAGCACCCGGTGCGAGCGTGCTCGACGCCGACGGGGGGATGCTCACCCCCGGCTTCATCGACGTGCACGGTCACGGCGGAGGCGGGTTCGCCTTCGACGACGGTGCCGACGCGATTCGCGGAGCGGTTGCGGTGCATCGGGCGCACGGCACCACTCGGTCGGTGATCAGTCTCGTGGCGAGCCCGCACGATGTCTTGCGCACGAACCTCGGCATCATCGCTCACCTGACCGAGACCGATGGGCTCATCCTCGGCTCGCACCTCGAAGGCCCCTTTCTCGCGCCAGGGCGCCGAGGCGCTCACAACCCCGAGTACCTGCGCTCCCCCGACCCGGGCGAGATCTCGAGCCTGCTCGACTCTGCACGAGGAACCCTGCGGCAGCTGACCATCGCTCCTGAGCTGCCCGGCGCGCTCGACGCTATCGAACAGCTGGCCGACGCCGACGTCGTCGTCGCGATCGGCCACACCGAGGCGGGATTCGATCTCGCGAGGCAGGCGTTCGACCGCGGTGCCACGATGCTCACGCACGCCTTCAACGCGATGCCGGGCATCCACCATCGCGAACCGGGGCCGGTGACCGCGGCGCTCGACGACCCTCGGGTCGCCATCGAACTCATTCTCGACGGAGTTCACGTGCATCCGCAGGTCGCCGCCCTGGCGTTCTACGCCGCCCCCCAGCGGATTGTTCTCGTGACCGACGCCATGGCTGCCGCGGGGGCACCGGATGGCGAGTACACCCTCGGCGATCTGAGCGTATCGGTCGTCGGCGGCCGAGCAACGGTTGTCGGCACGCCGACCATCGCGGGCTCGACGCTGACGCAAGATGCTGCCCTGCGCTCGGCCATCGTCGACTCCGGCGTCGACCCCGTGCTCGCGGTACGGGCGGTCACCGCGTCACCGGCCCGGGCCCTGAGACTGGATGCCCGCTTCGGCTACCTCGCACCCGGATACGCTTCTGACGCCGTTCTGCTCGACGAGAACTGGGCCGTTAAACGCGTCTGGGCCGCCGGCGAACCGGTGACCCAGACGGAATTCGTACCTGCGCGCTGACGATGCCAGCGCGGCTAGCGAATCAGCTCAGCCGCGTCGCGAGGTTCTCGGTGAGCGTCGCGAGGAACTCCTCCGTGGTCTGCCACTTCTGGTCAGGCCCGACGAGCAACGCGAGGTCTTTCGTCATGGCACCCGACTCGACCGTCTTGATGACGACGTCTTCGAGCGTCTCGGCGAAGGTCGCCAGCTCGGCGTTGTCGTCGAGCTTCGCGCGGTGGGCAAGCCCGCGGGTCCAGGCGTAGATCGAGGCGATCGGGTTGGTCGACGTGGGCTTGCCCGCCTGGTGCTGGCGGTAGTGCCGGGTCACGGTGCCGTGAGCGGCCTCGGCCTCGACGGTCTTGCCGTCGGGGGTGAAGAGCACGCTCGTCATGAGGCCGAGCGAGCCGAAGCCCTGCGCCACGGTGTCGCTCTGCACGTCGCCGTCGTAGTTCTTCGCGGCCCAGACGTAGCCGCCCTCCCACTTGAGCGCCGCAGCGACCATGTCGTCGATGAGACGGTGCTCGTAGGTGATGCCCGCCTCGGCGAAAGCGGCAGCGAACTCGTCGTCGAAGACCTCCTGAAAGAGGTCTTTGAAACGGCCGTCGTAGGCCTTCAAGATGGTGTTCTTGGTGGACAGGTACACCGGGTACTTGCGGTTCAGGCCGTAGCTCAGCGAGGCGCGGGCGAAGTCGCGAATCGAGTCGTCGAGGTTGTACATGGCCATGGCCACACCCGAACCGGGCGACTGGAAGACCTCGAACGACTGTGGCTCGGCGTCACTGCCTTCTTCGGGCTGGAACGAGATGGTCAGCGTGCCTTTGCCTTCGAAGCGGAAGTCGGTGGCCTTGTACTGGTCGCCGAACGCGTGACGGCCGACGATGATCGGCTTGTTCCAGCCGGGCACCAGGCGCGGGATGTTCGAGATGATGATGGGCTCACGAAAGATGGTGCCGCCGAGAATGTTGCGGATGGTGCCGTTCGGGCTCTTCCACATCTTCTTCAGGCCGAACTCTTCGACGCGGGCCTCGTCGGGAGTGATGGTGGCGCACTTTACGCCGACACCGTGCTTCTGAATGGCGAGCGCTGCATCGACGGTGACCTGGTCGTTGGTCGCGTCGCGGTGCTCGATGCCGAGGTCGTAATATTCGAGGTTGATGTCGAGGTACGGGTAGATGAGCGTGTCTTTGATCGACTGCCAGATGATGCGAGTCATCTCGTCTCCGTCGAGCTCGACGACGGTTCCCTCAACATGGATTTTCGACATTCAATCTCCTTACCGCGAAAGGGCCTCGTGGGCCCGAAAACAAAGCCAAGGAGTAGCTTACCCGCATTCAGAACTATCTTGACATAGAGACAGTTTGACACTCAGATTCTGCACCGATCCACAGGTTGCACACGCTCACCCTGTGGCGCCTGCGAGCGCCGCCCAGTAGCCTGTGATCATGGCTGAGTTGAGACTTGAAGAATTGTCGGCTAGCAATATCGTTGCCGCCAACACGCTGACGTTGAAGCCCGGGCAAGAGCAGTTCGTCGCGCCCGTGTCGCATTCGATCGCCGAGGCCTACGTCAATCCGTCGACCGCATGGCCGCGGGTCGTTCTTGATGGCGACGAGGTCGTCGGCTTCATCATGGGCAACTTCGACCCCGACAGCCCGCACGACGAATTCCGCGGCTGCATCTGGCGCATGAACGTCGCCGCGACCGCACAGGGCCGCGGAATCGGCCGGTTCGCGGTGACGGCACTGGCCGACGAAGCGCGTTCGCGCGGCTTCGATCGGCTGACCGTGATGTTCGAGCCCGGCGACGAAGGCCCCGAGGCGTTCTTCTTGGCGGTCGGCTTCGTTCCGATCGGCGAGACCCAGTTCGGCGAGACGATCGCCGCACTCACCCTCTGAACTGAGATCCTGAGCCCGCGCACGTGTCCGACGCCCCCGCCGACGACTTCGGAGCGCTCGTCCTCGAGATCGTCGACGCGATTCCACCGGGCCAGGTGCTGAGCTACGGCGATGTCGCAGCGCTGCTCGGGTCGCGCGCCGCCAGAGCCGTGGGCACCGTCATGGCGCGTTCGGGTGGGGGTCATCCCTGGTGGCGCGTGGTACGCAGCGGCGGGCATCCACCCCGCGGCCTCGAAGCGGATGCCCGGCCGCACTACGACGCCGAACACACCCCGCTTCTAAGCTCGTCTACAGGTTTGGGCTACCGCGTCGACTACGCTGTGGCAATGTGGAAACCGGAGAATCTGTGAAGCGACGTGTGCTGGTAAGTCTGTCGCTGGCCGTTGCCGCATCGTCTTTGTTCTCGGGCTGCGCCATCGCGAACGTCGTCGCTCCGCCGTTCCAGGCGGCTATCTACGCCTCACCCGCCGACGCGGCGGGCGTCACGGGTGCCGTGGCGCTTCCGTCGTGGGTTCCCGCCGATGCCACGAACATTCGAATCAAGACCGACGAGACGAAGAACGCCACCATTCTGACGTTCAGCCCCGGGGCCACGCCGATTCAGTACACCCCCTGTGCTGCCGGCAGTGACCCGACCGTCAAACAGAACACGACGGCGGGGCTCGACGAGACGTGGTGGCCGCAATCGGTCGACCCTGCCGGCGTGGTGTGCACGGGGGCATGGCACATCTTTCCCCTCAACGGGGCCTGGTACGGCTGGACGCCGTAGGCCCGCGAAGGCCTCCGGCGACTCAGCCCGAACGCTCACACCAGCGGTTCACACCAGCGACTGCCGCCACGACGCGTGCAGCTGCGCGAACCGGCCCGTTCCGCCGATCAGCTCGGCCGGTGTACCGTCTTCGACGATTCGGCCCTGCTCCATGACCAGCACGCGGTCGGCGATCGCCACCGTCGAGAGCCGGTGGGCGATGATGATGGCGGTGCGGTCGGCGAGCAGGGTCTGCAGGGCATCCTGAACCAGCCGCTCACTCGGAATGTCGAGTGACGCCGTGGCTTCGTCGAGAATCAGCACCGCGGGGTCGGCGAGAAAGGCCCGCGCGAACGAAATGAGCTGGCGCTGCCCGGCCGATACCCGGCCGCCGCGCTTGTTCACGTCGGTCTCGTAGCCGTTCGGCAGGGCCTCGATGAACGGATGCGCGCCCACCGCTTTCGCCGCCGCGATGATCTCGTCAAGAGAAGCGCCGGGCTTGCCGATGGCGATGTTGTCGGCCACCGTTCCCGAGAAGAGGTACGCCTCCTGGGTCACCATCACGATGGCGCGCCGCAGGTCTTTGGGGTGCAGATCGCGAAGGTCGACGCCGTCGAGCAGCACTCGGCCATGCGTCGGGTCGTAGAACCGTGAGATGAGTTTCGCCAGGGTCGACTTGCCCGCTCCGGTCGAACCCACGAGGGCGATCGTCTGCCCCGGCGGAATGCGCAGGGTGAAGTTCGACAGAATGACACGGCGGTTCTGGTAACCGAACTCGACCTCGTCGAAGTCGATCTCGCCGTTGGAGTGATAGAGGTCGACGGGCTTCACCGGATCGGGAACGCTCGGCTGCTCTTCGAGCACACCCGAGATCTTTTCGAGCGCCGCAGCTGCCGACTGGTAGGAGTTGTAGAACATCGCCATCTCCTCCATCGGGTCGAAGAAACGTCGTGTGTACAGAACCGCGGCGAGCAGCACACCGACCGCGACTTGGCCGTCGACAACGCGGAAAGCGCCCACCAACAGCACGACGGCCACCGTCACGTTTCCGATGAGCACCAGCCCCGGGTCGAAGATGCCGAACAGACGGATGACCTTGGCATTCGACGAGCGGTAATCCTCGGTCAACTCGGCGAACTCGGCCTCGTTGCTCTTCTCGGTGCGAAACGCCTGCACGGCGCGAATTCCGGTCATGGTCTCGACGAACTTCACGATCAGCTTCGCCGAGGCGGTTCTCGTGAGGCGGAACAGCGCCTGCGAGCGCAACTGGAACCACCGCGTGAGCACAAGCAAGGGCACGAGCGACACGACCAGAATGACCCCGCTCGCCCAGTCGAGCGCGAACAGCGCGATGCCGATGAACAGCATGTAGAGCAGCCCCTGCACGAGCTGGTTGATGCCCGAATCGAGCAACTCGCGGATGGCGTCGAGGTCGCTCGTCTGGCGCGAGATGATGCGGCCCGACGTGTACGTCTCGTGAAACTCGAGACTGAGCTTCTGCGTCTGCACGAAGACACGTTTGCGCAGATCGAACAGAATGGCCTGCGAGATGCGCGCGGTGAGCACGGTGAACCACGAGATGAGCACCGCGCCGACGATGCCTGCCAACAGGTACGCGATGCCGGCGAAGGCCACGGGCATCCAGTCGTTCGCGAGCAGGGCGGGCAGGCCGCTGTCGATACCGTAGGCGATGAGGGCGGGGCCCGCGACCTGCGCGGCCGTGCTGATGACGACCACCGCGAGGCTCACGATGAGGCGCGAGCGCTCGGGGCGCAGCAGAGATCCCAGCAGGCGCACCGAACGTTGCCTGATCTGCTTGCTCTCGGCGCGGGTGAAGTCGTCGCGCTCTTCTCCCCCGACACCAGAAACGGCCGTCTGGCTCATGCGGGCACCTCCTTCTCGTGGTCGAAACTCGAAATGACGAACCGGTAGTGATCGTTCGACGCCAGCAGTTCACTGTGGGTGCCGACAGCAGTCACGCGCCCGTCTTCAAGAAGCGCCACCCGGTCGGCGAGCGACACCGTGGAAGGGCGATGCGCCACGATGAGAGCGGTTGTCGACACCAGGATGCGGCGCAGCGCCTCTTCGACACGGGCCTCGGTATCGACGTCGAGCGCCGAGAGAGGGTCGTCGAGCACCAGCACCCTCGGTTTGGCCGCGATGGCCCGCGCGAGCGCGAGCCGTTGACGCTGGCCGCCCGACAGGCTGAGGCCCTCTTCGCCCACGCGCGTGTCGAGACCGTCGGGCAGCTCGTACACGAACCCGGCCTGCGCGATCTCGAGCGCCTCGGCGACATCGGCATCGCTGGCGTCGGGCCGGCCGAGAACGACGTTCTCCCGCACGGTCGCGCTGAACAGCGTCGCGTCTTCGAACGCCATCGCGATGTTCGTGCGCAGTTCGGTGCGCGTCAGTTCGCGAATGTCGACGCCGTCGAGCTTGACCGATCCCGAGCTCACGTCGTACAGCCGGGTGGTCAGGGCGGTGAGCGTCGTCTTGCCCGACCCCGTGAGGCCGACCAGAGCCATGGTCTCTCCCGGCTCGATGACCAGGTCGACTCCGTTCAGCAGATCGGTGAACCGGTCGGGCGCATCTTGATAGCGGTAGTGCACGTCGTCGAACGTGAGTTGACCACGCGGGTTCGGGATGATCGTGGGATTCTCGGGGTCGGTGATGGTATTGACCGAGTCGAGCACGTCGAAGAACCGTGCCGTCGCCGTTTTCGCGTCGAAGGTCATCGCCAGAAAGTAGCCCATCGACTCGACCGGAAAGAGCAGTACGGTGCCCGTGGCGAAGAACGCCACGAGCTCACCCACGGAGGTCTGCCCGGTCGAGGCGAGCCAGACGCCGACGACCAGGCACGCGGCGAACGCCACATCGGGGATGAGCAGCAGCCACAGCCAGATGCTGGCCACGGCCTTGGCCTTCTCGATCTCGGTTCCGCGCAGCTGCTCGGCCTGCCGTTCGAACTTCTTGAGGGCGAACGACCCCCGGCCGAACGCCTTGAGCACACGGATGCCGTGCACCGACTCTTCGACCGCGGTCGCCAAGTCGCCCACCTGGTCTTGACTACGCCGGGCGGCCTCGGAATACCGGCCCTCGAACACATAGCTGTAGGCCAGAACCGGAATGGAGGCGACGAGAAAGATGAGCCCGAGCACCCAGTTGATGCTGATGAGAATGGCGAACCCGATGAAGATGGTCACCACGTTCACGACCATGATCACGATGCCGAACGAGATCCATCGCCTGATGAGGTTGAGATCGCTGACCGCCCGCGAGAGCAGCTGGCCGCTCGGCCACCGGTCGTGAAAGGCCACCGGGAGGTCTTGCAGGTGCGTGTAGAGGCCGTTGCGCATGCTGGCTTCGACGTGCGTTCCCGGCGTGAGCACGAGCACTCGGCGCAGCGCGATGAGAATCGCCTCGAGCACACCGAGCGCGAGCACCAGCAGCACGACCGGCCAGATCTGCGAGGAATCACCGTCGGCGAGCGGCCCGTCGATCAGCACCGCGAGAACCTGCGGAATCGCCAGCGAGACGAGGCTCGCGGTGAGCGAAACCGCCATGGCTCCGTAGATGCGGGGCATCGCCGGTTTGGCGTAGACGTACAAGCGAGCGAGCGTACGGAACGTCGACTGGCCTTGTGGGGCAGGCATAAACGGGGTCCTCAACAACAGAAGGTGGATGCGTGTGGGGTTTCGCCCTCGTGGGGCTGAGAGTTTCTGGGCAGCCTTGAAGGCTACACACAGAGTGCGCCGTGGCGCAAGTTTCGAGCGGGCATCCACTTTGCGAAAAGGCCCCCAAAACCCGCGTCTTCGGGGCCTTTTCGCAAAGTCGAAGGGCGGGTCAGCGCACGCGAACAGAGAGGCAGGTGACGCAGCCCTCGAGCTTTTCGTACTCGCTGATGTCGACGGAGATCACGCGGTAGCCGAGGTTCTCGATGAGTTCGGCGGTCTTCGGCGCCGACGCCGCCATGAGCACGGTATCGTCGGTGAGCTTCACCACGTGAGCGCCGCCCTCCTCGGGCACGCTCAAGAAGCGGTCGAAGATCTTCGGGTCGTCGACAAGCGGCAGATAGCCGATCACGGTGCCGTCGGGCAGCGCAGTCACGGCGCTCTTCAGGTGCAGCACCTTCGTCAGCGGAACCGCCACGACCGTGTAGCCGAGCGCTGCGACAATGCGCCGAAGCTGATGGATGCCCTCGGCGTTCGTGCGCCCGCTGCGCCCGACGTAGACCGTGCTGCCCACCTTCAGAACATCGCCGCCGTCGAGAGTGCCGGGCACCGCGATGCGGGCGACCTGCAGCCCCACCTCGCGCACGGTCTTCTCCACCGCCTCGGTTTCGGCGATGCGGTGCTCACTACCGGGGCTCGTGATGACGGCGACGTCTCCGAATATCACCACGGCGTCTTCGACGAACACCGAATCAGACAGATCGTGAGCCACATCGACCTCGACGGTCTCCCACCCGTTCGTCTCGAGCACCGAAACGTACGATTCCCACTGCTCTTCGGCCAGATCGAAGTCGATGTCGCTCTTCTCGATGTGGGTGACGTGACCGTCGGCGAGAGTGGCGGGCGGACGGCGGATGATCGCGACTCGGCGTTCGGCGGCGAAGGGCTGCTGGGCATCCTCTCGGTCGATGCCGAAGTAGACGCGTCGCCCGATGGTCACCGAAGCGAGAATCACCACGAGAATGAACACGAGATTGATGCCGACCAGCGTGCCGATGAGGTAGTCGATCACGGGGCCATCGAGGGCGTTACCGGCCGCGAGAACCGGAATTCCCGTGCCGACCAACGCGCCGAGTACACCCGAGACCAAGCCGGCGATGAGCGCCAGATACCAGCGACGATAGGCGCCGATCCAGGCGAAGATCGCCGAGAACAGCAGCACGAACAGCGTCTGCGGAACGAAGAACGAGTTCACGACGCCGAACACCGATGCGTCGAAGCCCTTCACGATGAAGAAGGCCAGCAGCATCGCGACGTGCGCGATGGCGGCGACGACGACCGCCGAGACGATCGACGCGACAATGGTGCGGGGCCTGAACATGATGGTCGACTCTCTGTTTGGTTGCAATGACTACTCAGCGAAAACTCATCAGTGAAAACTCATCAGTGAAAGAAGTGGCGCTCGCCCGTGAAGTACATGGTGATTCCGGCAGCGTTCGCGGCCTCGATCACCTCGTCGTCACGCACCGAACCGCCAGGCTGCACCACGGCCTTGACGCCGGCGTCGAGCAGAACCTGCAGCCCGTCGGCGAACGGAAAGAAAGCGTCTGAGGCTGCGACCGAACCGGATGCCCGGCTGCCGGCCCGCGTGACGGCCAAGTGACACGAGTCGACCCGGTTGACCTGCCCCATTCCGACCCCGACAGACGCCCCGTTCGAGGCCAGCAGAATCGCATTGGACTTCACCGAGCGGCACGCCTTCCAGGCGAACTCGAGGTCGGCGAGGGTTGCCGCGTCGGCGGGCTGGCCGGTGACGAGCTTCCAGTTCGCCGTGCTGTAGCCCACGAACGAGTCGGCCTGCTGCGCCAGCAGGCCGCCGCTGATCTGCTTGAGTTCGACAGAGGGGCGGGCGTATTCGGCCGGCAGGCGCAGAATACGCAGGTTCTTCTTCGTCTGCAGCAGCTTCAGGGCGTCCGCTTCGAAATCGGGCGCGACCAGCACCTCGGTGAAGATGTCTTTCACGGCCTCGGCCATGCCGAGCGTGACCGTGCGGTTCGCCGCGATGACGCCCCCGAAAGCCGAGACCGGGTCGCACTCGTGCGCCCGCAGGTGGGCCGACGCGATGGGGTCGAGAGCGGTGGGTGACGCGACGGCGATTCCGCAGGGGTTCGCGTGCTTGATGATGGCGACGGCCGGAGCTCTGAAGTCGAACGCGGCGCGAAGGGCGGCGTCGGCATCGACGAAGTTGTTGTACGACATCTCTTTGCCGTGCAGCTGGGTGGCCTGAGCGATTCCGCGGCCGTTGGGCTCGAGGTAGAGGGCGGCCGACTGGTGCGAGTTCTCGCCGTACCGCAGCGTGTGCGAGAGCGAGACGCTACGCTCGATGAGCTTCGGGTACCCGGAGGCAGGCAGCGGCGCGGTCGGGTCGAAGACGCCCTCGACCGGCAGCGAACTTGCACCGAGCTGCTCGGCGAACCAGGTCGCGACGGCCGTGTCGTAGGCGGCGGTGTGCGCGAAGGCGGTTGCCGCGAGCTTGCGGCGCGTGGCGAGCGAGGTGCCGCCCGACTCGAGGGCTTCGAAGATCTGCGGGTACGTGTTCGGCGAGACCGCGATGGCCACGTTCGCGTGATTCTTGGCCGATGCGCGCACCAGCGCCGGGCCGCCGATGTCGATCTGCTCGATGACGTCGTCACCCTCGGCGCCGCTCGCGACGGTCTCGGCGAACGGGTACAGGTTCACCACAACGAGCTGGAACGCCTGAATTTCAAGCTCCTGCAGCTGAGCGATGTGCGACTCGAGCCTGAGGTCGGCGAGGATGCCCGCGTGCACCGAGGGGTGCAGCGTCTTCACTCGGCCGTCGAGCGACTCGGGAAAGCCCGTGATCGAGCTGACCTCGGTGACCTCGAAGCCTGCGGCGGCGATGGTCTTCGCGGTCGAGCCGGTCGAGACGATCTCGACGCCGGCGGCGGAGAGCGCGGCAGCGAGCTCGACGAGACCGGATTTGTCGCTGACCGAGACGAGGGCGCGCTTGATGGGAACGAGGTCGCGGTGGTGAAAAAGCGAAGGATCGTGTTTGGGGCCGCTCATGAGACTGTCTCCTGTTGTTCGGTAGTGATGTGAGCCGTGGCGATGTCGGCGACGGCCTCGACCAGCAGACTCCGCTCGACGATCTTGATGCGCTCGTGCAGGTCGTGCTCGGTGTCTGCCGACAACACGGGCACCGCCCGCTGCAACAGCACCGGTCCGGTGTCGACGCCCTCGTCGATGATGTGCACCGTGACACCGGTCTCGCTGACACCGGCGGCCAGGGCATCCCGAACCGCGTGCGCGCCCGGAAAGGCGGGCAGCAGTGCCGGGTGGGTGTTGATGAGGTTCGGCGAGAGGGCGGCCACGAAGCGGGGCGGCAAAATGCGCATGAAACCGGCGCACACCACCAGATCGGGCGACCAGCTCTGAACGTGCGTCAGCAGTTCATCGCCCCACGTCGCTCGATCCGCGAACGCGGTCGGCACGACGGTGAACGTGGGCACGCCGAACGCCTCGGCGTGCTCGAGCCCGGGTGCGTCGGTATCGGAGCCGACGGCGACGATGCGCGCCGGAAAATCGGCGTCTGCAGCGGCCTCGAGAAGCGCGCGGAGGTTCGACCCTCCGCCCGAGATCAGAACGACAATCGAGAACACCCTGAAAGCTTAGCGGGGCTCTGTCGCCTTCTCCTGTGAGCCGTTCGCTCGCGCTTGCGTGGTCGGCTCTTCGGTGGCTCGAGCTTTGGCCGGCGACGGCGTTGTCGCCGATGCCGATGCCGACGCCGACGTGTCGGCAGACCCCCGTCGCCGCAGGCCGTTGGCGATGAGCCCGATCGACGAGGTGACGGCGAAGATCACCAGCGCCCAGACGAACACGGCGCCAGGATTCGGCCCCACGTCGGCGAGGCGCCCCGGCCCGAGCTCACCGCCCGAGACGGCCGCGAGCAGGGCCAGAATGGCCGCCGCCACGATGCCCATGCCGACACCTGCGCCGAGCATCCGGCCGGCTTGCCGCAGCGAGAACTCGCCGGGCTCGTTCAACCGCGAGCGCAACGCCGCCGACACCACGAGCCCGATGACCACCGGCACGATCAGCGCCGCGTAACCGAGCACCGAGCTCTGCGGCAGTGCGCCGAAGACCGGCAACGACGGAATGAGGCCGACCTGGGTGCCCAGCGGCGAGATCGACGAACCCGTGCCGAGTGCGAACCCGGGGCCGAGCAGCCAGCTCGCGGCCCACACGGCGAGGTTCGGCATGAAGGCGATCTGGCCGAGGGTGAGCGCGGCACCGCCCGCGATGCCCGACTGCAGCGACTCGTAGAGCGAGACGACCGTGGAATAGTGGATGACCAGCAGCAGCGCCACGACCAGGCCGCCGACCGCCACCATCGCCGTCGCGATGATCGCTCCCCCGCGCAGCGCCAGCGCGGTGAGCGAGCGCACCTCGTCGGAGAGCACATCGGTGACACGGAGAAGCCGCTCGGCGAGAGGAGACTGCAGACGCACCAGGGTGCTCCACGCACCGGCGACGGCGCCGAGCGCATAAAGCGCCGGAACGAACACGATCGCCTGCCAGAACGGCGCCGCGGCGGTTGTCGACTGCGCGCTCTGCCAGACGAGCGCGGCCAGCACGAGCACGGTGACGACACCCACCACCGCGCCGAACACCGGGTAGGGCGACTGCCCCAGGCGCAATCCCGAGCGGCGGCCGAGAACCACCGTGAGCAGGGCGAACCCGAGAGGCGCAATGCCGATGACGAACGGCACGGCGGCCTGTTCGAGACCGAGTTGGGCCGCGGTCTGGGGGTCGATGGTGATCAGCAGGTCGACACCGTTGCCGAGCATCCAGAAGTCCGTCGAGGCGCGCCAGAAGGCGGTCCAGTCGACGGCGAGATCGAATTGCGCGGCCCAGAGAATGGTGAGCATCACAAGCGGAATGCCGACGCCGATGGCGACGCAGAGCAGCGCGTCGAGTGCGGCGAGAACGGCGGTGGTGGGGCGATTCACGTGGTGGGTCGATTCAATGGAAAACGATCTTGAGCAGAATGACGAAAAGGCCGAGCAGCCCGGTGACGAGCGATGCCAAGATGCGAGCCCACCAGGTGCCGCCGCGATCGGCTATGGCGAGCCAGCCGAGTGCGGCTAGCAAGACCACGGGAATCCAGAGCGAAATGCGATAGGCGGTGCCCTCGTCCATGACGCCGAGAGCGCCGAGCAACAGAAAGAAACACGGCACGATAGCGGAGTACAGGAGCCCTGCCGCCGAATTCAGACTGTGCTTCAGGGAGGCGAGCATCGGCAGGCCGACCGATTTCGGAGTGCCGTAGTGGGCGATGCCCTCGGCGAACACGTGAGCGATCCAGAACACGATAACTGTGCCGAGGGTGGTGATGAGAATGTCGAGGTCTTTTTCGTCATCGGCCGCTGTGCCGATGATCGCGCTGACGAGAAGGGTGCCGTAGATGGCCTGGGGAGTGACGAGGCGGGCACGAGTGCTTCGATAGGACGAGAGGTGTTCGCCCCGGGCATCCACCGCGCCGTCGGGCTGGCCCTCGGCAGAGAAGGGCGTATCTGCGCTCACGCTGTGGCTCCGATCATCATCAGTACAAACGTAACGGCCCTCCACCGGAATGGAGGGCCGTTACGTGCGGGTGGCGCAACTGCGGCACCCGATTGCTCTCGCGGCGAGAGTGGATGCTCGGGCATCCGCTCTCGCCTGACCGAACTACAGCGCGGCGTAGACCTCACGCAACAGCGCGGCGGTCTCGCTCGGCGTCTTGCCGACCTTGACTCCGGCTGCCTCGAGGGCCTCTTTTTTGCCCTGAGCGGTGCCCGCACCGGCCGAGACGATGGCGCCGGCGTGGCCCATGGTCTTGCCTTCGGGAGCGGTGAAGCCCGCCACGTAGCCGACGACCGGCTTGGTGACGTTCGCCTTGATGAAGTCCGCGGCACGCTCTTCGGCGTCGCCGCCGATCTCGCCGATCATGACGATCGCCTTCGTCTCGGGGTCGGCCTCGAAGGCGGCGAGCGCGTCGATGTGCGTGGTGCCGATGATGGGGTCGCCGCCGATGCCGATGGCGGTCGAGAAGCCCAGGTCGCGCAGCTCGTACATCATCTGGTAGGTCAGGGTTCCCGACTTCGAGACGAGGCCGATGGGGCCCTTGCCGGTGATGTTCGCGGGCGTGATGCCGACGAGAGCCTCACCGGGCGTGATGATGCCGGGGCAGTTCGGTCCGATGATGCGGGTCTTGTTGCCCTTCTGCTTGGCGTAGGCCCAGGCCTCGGCCGAATCCTGCACCGGAATACCCTCGGTGATGATGACCAGCAGCGGAATCTCGGCGTCGATGGCCTCGATGATGGCGTCTTTCGAGAACGCCGGCGGCACGAACGCGATGGAAACGTCGGCACCGGTCTTCTCGATGGCCTCGGCCACGCTTGCGAACACCGGCAGCTCGACGGCAGAACCGTCTGCCGCGGTGTGGCTCACGGTGGTGCCGGCCTTGCGGGCGTTGACACCGCCCAGCACCTGAGTGCCGGCTTTCAGCATGAGGGCCGTGTGCTTGCTGCCCTCACCGCCGGTGATGCCCTGCACGATGACCTTGGAGTCCTTGTTCAGAAAAATCGACATGTTGTTCTTCCTCTACTTCGCCGCTGCGGCGAGCTCGGCGGCCTTGTCGGCGCCTTCGTCCATGGTGAGGGCCAGTGTCACGAGCGGGTGCGCCGCCTCCTGAAGAATGCGGCGACCCTCCTCGACCTTGTTGCCGTCGAGTCGCACGACCAGGGGCTTGGTGGCGGTGTCGCCGAGCACCTCGAGGGCACCGACGATTCCGTTGGCGACGGCGTCGCACGCCGTGATGCCGCCGAAGACGTTGACGAACACGCTCTTGACCTGCGCGTCGCCGAGAATCACATCGAGACCGTTGGCCATGACCTGAGCCGATGCTCCGCCGCCGATGTCGAGAAAGTTGGCCGGCCGCACGCCGCCGTGCTTCTCACCGGCGTACGACACGACGTCGAGCGTCGACATCACCAGACCGGCGCCGTTGCCGATGACACCGACCTCGCCGTCGAGCTTGACGTAGTTCAGGTTGAGCTTCTTGGCCTTCGCCTCGAGCGGATCGGCCGCCTCGGCGTCTTCGAGCGCTTCATGGTTCGGGTGACGGAAGTCGGCGTTCTCGTCGAGCGAGACCTTGCCGTCGAGGGCGATGATGTCGCCCTCCTTCGTGAGCACGAGCGGGTTGACCTCGACCAGCGTGGCGTCTTCGCCCTTGTACACGTCCCAGAGCTTCACGAACACCGGCGCGACTTTGTCGACGAGTTCGGCGGGGAATTTCGCCTCGACCGCGATCTTCGTGGCGGTCTCGAGATCGATGCCCGCGATGGGATCCACCTCGATGCGGGCCAATGCTTCGGGGCGCTCGACGGCGAGCTCTTCGATCTCCATGCCGCCCTCGTAGCTGGCGAGCGAGAGGTACGAGCGGTTGGCCCGGTCGAGCAGCACCGAGAAGTAGAACTCCTTGTCGATGTTCGCGCCGCCCGCGACCATGACGCGCTTGACGACATGGCCCTTGATGTCGAGGCCGAGAATGCTCTTCGCCTTCTCCTCGGCGTCTTCGGGTGAGAACGCCACCTTCACGCCGCCGGCCTTGCCGCGGCCGCCGATCTTGACCTGGGCCTTGACGACCGTCACACCGCCGAGCTTCTCGGCGGCAGCCTTCACCTCTTCGGGTGTGTCGGCGATGATGCCTGGTAGCACCGGTACGCCGTAGCTCTCGAACAGGTCTCTGGCCTGATATTCAAATAGATCCACGCTTGCTCATCCCATCCGCGCGCCGCCGCAGCACGCGCGCGTTGCCTGGTTTTTAGAAAAGAGAGGTAGCCGGATGAGACTCTCAATATGTCTTGAGATCGAGACATCCAAACCGTCATACAGCCTACTATCCACAGTTGACGACCCTTCACAGCTGTGCACAGAGTGACGTTTTTCTCACGCAGTGGATGCCCGGCGGCACCACGGTGGTGGCATGAAACGAATACTTCTTCTCTTGTCTGCGTGTCTCACGGGCTGCCTCACCGTCGGCCTTGTCTGCGCGACCATGGTCGGCACGCTGTTCCTCAGTGCCGGCTCCGCTTCCGCCCTCGCCGCTCTCGGCCACGGGGTCGGTTACCTCTCTGCCTCCGACGGGCGCTCTTGGATCGGCTCTCACACCCTGGCTGACGGGAATGCCGGTCTGTGTCTGGAGGTCACCAAAAGTCCCCCCGAGGGGCACGACTACAGCTACGTCGACGGAGTCGAGACGGGGCGCTTCGGCGTCGACGATTCGGCTCGACTCGCCTTCGTGGGTCGGCACTTCATAACCGGTACGACCGATCGTGAGCGAATGGCGGCGGCACAGCTGGCCGTGTGGACCATCAGCGGGCTCGGCTCGCACGATCAGTGGTACTACGCCCTGCGAGCGAACGAAGATCGCGGTGCGGTGCTGGCGACCGCCCGGCAGATGCTGGTCGACCTCGACAAGCCGTTCGGCGCGTCGAGATCCGTGTCGGCGAAGGTCTCGCTCTCCCTCGCCCCCGATCATCCGTCGACCGTCTCGACCGAGCTCGTCGTCGACTTCATCGGCGGCGGGCCCACCACCATTCCGGCTGGCCAGAACGGGGGAACCCTCACGTTGACGGGCGCTCATTTCGCCGACGGTTCCACACGCATGGTCGTTCTGAACGGCGTCACCATTTCTGTCGAGGCCGACTCGGGCACGGCCCTCAACGACGTTTCGGCCGACGTCACTTTCCCGAACCTGCCGTACGGCGACAACTTCTCGGTGGCGCAAGGCCCGCCCGACGCCCAGGTGCTGCTGGTGCCCGGCCGAACCGTTACGAACGCGAGCGCTCACGCGCACGCAGGCGATGTCTCGCCGCTGCCGTTCAAGCCCATGGTCACGACGCAGGCAAGTACGCAACTCGCCGACGTCGGTGCGTCGGTGTACGACCACCTCGAGCTCGGCCTCGACCCGGGTTCGGTCAAAGCGCCCAAGGCGACAGCATCGATCGCCGCGTCGCCCGACAGCTCGGCAGCACCGAGCGGCGCGGCCCCCACGAGCTCGGCGCCACCGAGCGGCGCAGCCCCCACGAGCTCGGCACCACCGAGCGGCGCGGCGCTGCCGAGCTCGGCACCCGACAGTTCGGCGCCCGAGAGCGCGGTGCCCGAGAGCGCGGTTCCCTCGGCCGGCTCGGTCCCCGAGAGCTCGGCCCCCGAGAGCTCGGAGCCGTCCGCCAGCTCGGCACCCGACAGTTCGGCGCCTTCCAGGGCTACCCCGCAGAGCTCGCAAACCGGCGCGACAGTGACGACAGACACGGCGACAGACGACGGCGACGACCAATCGCTCTCGACGCCGAGCGTCGCCGGGCCGTGGCTTAACGAGTGGGGAGTGTATTCGGCGCCCGACGGGTCGTTGCAGCCGGTACCGGTCACGATCACCAGCACGCTGCTGGGGCCGTTCGCGAACCAGCCTTCCCCCTCTGCCACCGTTCCGGCCGGTGCTCACGTCGTGTGCACCGTCGACCGGGTCGCCGACCATGGCCCTGGCCGGTACTCGAGCCCAGACTGTGTGCTGCCGGCTGCCGGCTACTACGTCTGGGTCGACACCATCGATCCGGCAAAGACATCGACGGCGCAGGGCGGAGACCGCATCGCGGCCTTCAGCTCGAGCTTCGCGGAGGCGGCAGAGTCGACTCTCGGTCAGGTACCTCCGCCACCGCCGGCGACTCCGACCCCCACCCCGAGCCCCGCTCCGGCCTCGCCGGGCCCGACGCCTCCGAACAGCCCTTCGTTCAGCCCACCCGCGCCCGCCGTCGTGCCGCCGAGTACACCGCTGGCGGCGGCATCCGGTGGCTCCGCAGTGCTCGCCGAGACCGGGCGCGCTCTGGCGGCCGGCGCGCCCTGGGCGATCTGGGCACTCCTTGCAACGGCGATCGGATCGACGGTCATCACGCTCGGGTGGATGCACAGGCGTCACCGCTTAGGCTCGAAGCATGAGCGTGTTCACCGACCTCGCCGCTGAAGCTGTTCTGCTGGCCGGCGGCGGGCGGGCGATTCTGCTACAGATCGCTGATCCCGCCGTCGGCGCGGGAGTGGCTCGGCACAGCGACTTCGCGAACCGTCCGCTCGACCGCTTCGCCAACACCGTCACGTACGCTTACGCCACCGTCTTCGGCACCCCCGCCGAACTCCGCGCCGTGATCGACCGCGTCAACCGAGCTCACGGTCCCGTGCACAGCCCTCGCTCCCGCCGCACGGCCACCGTCGGGGCCGCGCCTGTCACCGGGGCGGCGGCGTACGACGCGTTCGATGCGGCGAAGCAGCTGTGGGTGGCGGCAACTCTCTATCAATCGGCCGCCACGGTGTACGAGAAGGTGTTCGGCGCACTCGATGCCGACGATGCAGAAGACGTCTATCAGCAGTACGCGGTGCTGGGCACCGCCCTGCAGGTTCCCCGCCGGCTCTGGCCCGCCACGCTCGCCGATTTCGACGTCTACTGGGCAGATGCCGTCGCTGCCCTGGCGGTGAGCGACGATGCGCGTCGTGTCGCGAGCGACCTCCTGCATCCCCGTACAGCTCCACCCTGGCTGCGAGTAGTGATGCCCCTGGTTAGGCTGGTAACCACGGGACTACTGACGCCCGAGCTGCGCCGGGCCTTCGTGCTGCCCTGGAACGAACGCCGCCAGCGCCGCTTCGACCGGGTCTTCGCGCTGGCGTCGGTCGTGTATCCGCACTTGCCGCAGATGCTCCGCCACCTGCCGCGCGACCGCTACATGGCCCGCCTGCGTCGCTCCTTAGCCTGAGCATCCCTCCCCCGACCCCGTACTTGTGCGATCGAGCTACGAGTTTGTGCGGGTGGCGAAGTGCTCCACCCGCACAAACTCGCAGCTCGATTGCGCGGCTCAGGCGTTCAGCGGCTCAGGCGTTCTGCGGCTCAGATTTTTTCGATGGGGGCGATCTTGATGAGGAGCTTCTTGGCGCCGGCCGCGTCGAAGGCCACGTGGGCGACCTTCTTGGTGCCCTCGCCTGTGACCGCACTCACGCGGCCCTCGCCGAAGTCGGCGTGGCGGATGCGGTCGCCCGCGTGCAACTCGAGGTCGCCGTTGTCGCGCACCTGCGCCGTGACGCGGTTCGGCCACTCGGCCTTGACCCGGGGCTCGCCGTACTCACCCCCACGATCACGATCGCGGAACGACAGCGAATCGCTCGCCCGAATTGCGCTGCGCGAGTTGTACCCGCCGCCCGGCCGACTCGAGTTGAGCGCACGCGGCTGCGTGCCACCACGCGAATTCGCCATGCCCGGCGACTGCTTCCAGTCGATGAGATCGGCCGGAATCTCTTGCAGGTACCGGCTCGGCATCGCCACGGCGGTCTCGCCGTACTGCGCCCGCGTCATGGCCAGCGACAGGTAGAGCCGCCGCCGGGCGCGAGTGATTCCCACATAGAACAGTCGCCGTTCCTCGGCCGGGCCACCCGGCTCCGAGGCGGACATGCGGTGTGGCAACAAGTCTTCTTCGACGCCGGTGAGAAAAACGGCTTCGTACTCGAGCCCCTTCGCCGTGTGCAGCGTCATGAGAGAGACGGTTCCGCTCGTGTCGTCGAGTTCATCCACTGCCGCCACCAGAGACACCTCGGTGAGAAAATCGATCAGCCCGCCCTCGGGGTTGTTCTTCTGAAACTCCTTCGTGACCGCCACGAGCTCTTCGACGTTCTCGGCGCGCGCTTCGTCTTGTGGATCACGGCCCGCGCGCAACGTCTGCACATATTTACTGCGTTCGAGCAGCAGCGTGAGAATCTCTGAGACCGTCGCCGCACCCTCGGGCCGCTCGGGGTCGAGCATCTCCGTAGCCTCGTCAAGCAGGTTCGCCAGGTCGAGGATCGCTCCCGTCACCTTCGGCCCGAGGCCGAGATCGGATGATCGCCGCATCGCCTCGCGATAACTGACGTCGTTGTTCTCGGCGAACACCGCGAGCGCCGTCTCGGTGGCGGGCCCGATTCCGCGCTTCGGCGTGTTCAGAATGCGCCGCAGAGCAAGGGCATCGCGCGGGTTCGCGACCGCGATCAGGTACGCCAGAACATCCTTGATCTCCGCGCGTTCGTAGAACCGCGTACCGCCGAGCACCCGGTACGGCACGGCCGAACGGATGAAGATCTCTTCAAGCGCACGCGTCTGGGCGTTGGTGCGATAGAACACCGCAATATCTTTGTATGCCGTGCCCTCGTCGTGCAGCTTGCCGATCTCGTCGGCCACGAACTGCGCCTCGTCGTGCCCGCTGTAGCCCGTGAATCCGGTGATCTTGTCGCCGTCGCCGATGTCGGTCCAGAGCTTTTTGTCTTTGCGGTCGAAGTTGTTCTGAATCACCGCGTTCGCGGCCGCCAGAATGTTCTGCGTCGACCGGTAGTTCTGCTCGAGCAGCACGACGGTGGCACCGGGAAAGTCGCGTTCGAACTCCACGATGTTACGAACATCCGCCCCGCGAAACGCGTAGATCGACTGATCGCTGTCGCCGACCACGGTGAGCGAGGCACCCGGCAGCCCGGCGGTGCGCTGGCCCGACTGCTGACCAGACGCCTGGATGCTCGCCTCATCACCCTCGCCCACCGGACGAGTCAGCTCGTGAATCAGCGCGTACTGCGCGTGGTTGGTGTCTTGGTATTCGTCGACCAGAATGTGCCGGAACCGCCGCCGGTAGTGCTCCGCCACGTGCGGAAAGGCCCGGAACAGAAACACGGTCTGCCCGATGAGGTCGTCGAAGTCGAAGGCGTTCGCAGCGTTCAGGCTGCGGGTGTACTGCCGAAAGATCTCGACGAACATCTCTTCTTGCGGGTCGTTGAAGTTCGCCGTGCGCGCATAACTGTCGGCGTCGGCGAGTTCGTTCTTGAGCTTGGAGATCTTGCCCGCGACACCCGCAACGGTGAACCCGTAGGTGTCGGCCGAGAGGTCTTTGATGATGCGCTTGATGAGCGTGCGCGAGTCGTGCGAGTCGTAGATGGTGAAGCTCTTCGTGAAACCGAAGTTCTCGGCCTCGCGCCGCAGAATACGCACGCACGCAGAGTGGAACGTCGAGATCCACATGCCGTCGGCCACCTGCCCGAGCAGCGCGCCGACCCGCTCGCGCATCTCGGCGGCGGCCTTGTTCGTGAACGTGATGGCCAGAATCTGGCTGGGCCACGCCTCTCGGCTCTGAATGAGGCTGGCAATGCGATGCGTGAGCACCCGAGTCTTGCCCGAACCCGCCCCCGCCACGATGAGCAGGGCCGGCCCGCGGTATTCGACGGCGGTGCGCTGCTCGGGATTCAGCCCGACGAGCAGCGGATCTTCGGTCTCGCCGGCAGCACCCGGCCCCGCCCCCGGATGCCCCGGCTCGCGCCCGTCCAAGATAATCGGCACGCTCGACGGCCGGTCTGCGCCGGTTTTGCCGGGGCGCACGGCGGTTCGATCCTGCGATTCGTTGAGCGTGGTCATGTGGCTTCAATTCTACCCGCCCGCCTCTGACATCGGCTCCGAACTGCGCCGACAGCGAAGACACACGATCCGGTGTTTCAGCGCCCCGCGAACTCCGCTCGCACCGCCACCGCGAGATCAGGATGATCGGCGAACACCCCGTCGACCCCGCTGGCCATCACGCGCGAAAACTCGTCGCGCCACGCACCCCACGCCGCCTCGTCGGCGCCGACCCGAAACCGCGTGTCGAGAAACTCGTTCTCGGGGCGCAGGGTCCACGTGAACACCTCGAGCCCCGCGCCGTGCGCAGAGTCGACCAGCCTGCTCCCGGGATGGAGCAGCAGCTGCTTCGGCACACTGATTCCCTCGACGCTCAAACCGCGCAGGCCGTCTGGGGTCAGGAACGACGCATAGTCGGCAGCAGAGGCACCCCGTGCGGCCACCAGGTCGGCCGGGACCCCCTCGGCCTCGACCAACAGCACCGAAGGGGCGAGCACTCCGCGGGCACGAACACGCTCGAGCACCGTCGGCTCGAAGCTCTCCACCACGAGTCGCCCGTCGCCGGAGTTCCATCCAGCCGCCTCCACCTCGGCCGCGAAGAGCTCGTCGAGGGGCAGACCAAGCCGAGCGAAGTGGGTGGCGTGCTTGATCTCGGCGACGATCCCGAGCGGGCGCTGCTGGGCATCCGCTGCCCTTTCTACGAGCGAGAAGAGGTCGCTCAACCGCAGAATGCCGAAGTGACCGTCGTACGCAGCGCTGCCGGGGCGCAGGGCCGGCAGCCGTTCGACGCAGCGCAACGTCTGCAGTTCAGCCCACGTGAAGTCTTCGGTGAACCAGCCGGTGTGGGTCACGCCGTCGACCGAGGCCGTGCGGCGCCGGCCGGCGAACTCCGGATGCCCGGCCACATCTGTGGTGCCCGAAATCTCGTTCTCGTGGCGGATCACCAGTACCCCGTCGCGCGTGGCCACGACGTCGGGCTCCACGCAGTCTGCGCCCAGTTCGAACGCCAGCTCGTAGGCCGCGGCGGAGTGCTCGGGGCGGTACCCGCTCGCACCTCGGTGGCCGATGACGAGGGGGCGGGCATCCAGTCGCTGAACAGCAGAAATCACCACGGAAAGAGCCTAGAACGAGGCCGCCCGCCGCGGTGGGCGCCTTTTTGTTAACGTTCGCGAACATCCAGCCAACATCTGGATTTCGCCGGTAGGTTTGATGTGCATCCATTCAGCTGCGAGCATCACCGACTCGAGGAAACCATGGCTTCCAACAATCCCGCCTTTTCGCGCAACCCTGCCTTCAACGGCAAGGCGCCCGCTGCCCCTGTCACTCCGATCTCGGCCGAGGGCCTTGAGACGATGTACGACGCCCCGTCGGCCACGCCGGCGCAGACCGGGCGTATCAGCTACGACGACGTCATCGTCAAGACCGCGCTGAACTTCGTTGTGCTGGTGGCGTTCGCCGCCATCGGGTGGAACGTGCCCGTGCTGGCCCTGCCCGCCGCGCTCATCGGCTTCGGGCTCGCCATGGTGAACATCTTCAAGAAGCAGCCGTCACCGCCGCTGATCCTGCTCTACTCCGCGGTCGAAGGTCTCTTCATCGGTGCCGTGTCGAGCGTCTTCGAAGCGCGCTATCCGGGTGTCGTCGTGCAGGCCGTCATCGCGACCATCTGCGTGTTCGCCGTGACGCTCGTGCTCTTCGCCTTCGGTAAGGTGCGGGCGTCGAAGCGAGCCACGAAGATCTTCTTGATCGCCATGATCGGCTACCTGGTGTTCTCGCTCGTGAACGTGGTGCTCATCGTCACCGGCGTCAACCAGAACGCGTTCGGGCTCTCGAGCGCGACCATCTTCGGCATTCCGATCGGCCTGATTCTCGGTGTGCTGGTCACGCTGCTCGCCGCCTACTCGCTGGTGCTCGACTTCGACCAGATTCAGCGTGCGGTCAAGGCCGGCGCCCCGCGCAACCAGAGCTGGTCGGCCGCCTTCGGCCTGGTCGTCACCGTCGTCTGGCTCTACCTCGAGCTGCTGCGCTTCTTCGCCATCGCAAGGAACTGAATGGTCTGCTGCGCCGCCGCCTCTGCGGCGCACAGTGCGACTGCCTCATCGCACTGAAGTATGGGCCGCTACCAACGCCGAAAGCGACGTACACGCCGCCGCTTTCGACTGATCTCGGTTGGCGTCACTACATAAGGAAATACGCCCCGCCGAACCTCCATGTGGTTCGGCGGGGCGTATTTCCTTTTTTGTCGACGGGTCAGGAGTTCAGCCGCGGGATCAGTCCGTGATCGCCGCCGCGAACTGGGCGTTGTAGAGGTTGGCATAGGCACCGTCGGCGGCGAGCAGCGACTCGTGGGTTCCCTGCTCCACGATGTGGCCCGCCTCCATGACGAGGATGAGGTGGGCATCCCGAATCGTCGAGAGACGATGCGCGATCACGAAGCTCGTGCGATCGGCTCGCAGCGCCGACATGGCGCGCTGCACCAACACCTCGGTGCGTGTGTCGACCGACGACGTGGCCTCGTCGAGAATGAGCACCGACGGCTTCGCCAAGAACGCCCGCGCGATGGTGATCAGCTGCTTCTCTCCGGCCGACACGTTGTCGGCCTCGTCGTTCAGCACGGTGTCATAGCCGTCGGGCAGCGAGTGCACGAAACGGTCGACGTAGGTCGCCTGGGCTGCGGCGAGAATCTCCTCCTCTGACGCAGAGGGGTTTCCGTACGCGATGTTGTCGTGGATCGTGCCGCCGAACAGCCAGGTGTCTTGCAGCACCATACCGGTGCGGCCCCGCAGGTCATCCCGCGTCATCGTAGCGATATCGGTGCCGTCGAGCGTGATGCGCCCGCCGTCGAGCTCGTAGAACCGCATGATGAGGTTCACCAGGGTGGTCTTGCCCGCACCGGTCGGCCCGACGATCGCCACTGTCTGCCCCGGCAGCGCCGTGAGCGAGAGGTTCTCGATGAGCGGCTTAGCGGGGCTGTAGCTGAACGACACGTTCTCGAAGACGAGTCGGCCCTCGTCGTTCGACGGGGTCGCCGCGGGCACCGGATCCGGGCTCTGGTCGTCGGCGTCGAGCAACTCGAACACCCGCTCGGCAGAAGCGACACCCGACTGCAGCACGTTGGCCATCGAACCGAGCTGCGTGAGCGGCTGCGTGAACTGACGCGAGTACTGGATGAACGCCTGCACATCACCGAGACTGAGCGACCCGCTCGCCACCATCAACCCGCCGACCACCGCGATGGCGACGTAGACCAGGTTTCCGATGAACATCATCGACGGCATGATGATGCCCGAGACGAACTGCGCGCCGAAGCTCGCCCGGTAGAGTTCGTCGTTCTTCTGCCGGAAGACCTCGTTGATCTCGCGGTGACGGCCGAACACCTTCACGAGCGCGTGGCCGCTGTAGCCTTCCTCGATTCGCGCGTTCAGTTCGCCGGTGTGCTTCCACTGAGCGACGAAGAGCTTCTGCGAGCGCTTCGCCACGACAGTGGTGATGAGCAGGGTGAGCGGAATCGTCACCAGCGCGATCAGCGCCAGCAGCGGCGAGATGATGAACATCATCGTGATGACGCCGATCACTGTCAGCAGCGACGTCATGATCTGCGAGAGCGACTGCTGCAGGCTCTGGGAGATGTTGTCGATGTCGTTAGTGACCCGGCTCAGCAGCTCACCGCGCGGCATGCGGTCGAAGTACCCCAGCGGCAGCCGGTTGATCTTCTCTTCGACGTCTTCGCGCAGGCGGTACACGGTGCGCTGCACGACACCGTTGAGCAAGTACGACTGCATCCAGCTGAACACCGACGCGAAGACGTAGATCGCCAGCACCGTGAGCAGGATCATGCCGAGCTGGGTGAAGTCGATACCCTGGCCCGGGGTGAACGTCACGCTCTTGAGCAGATCGGCCTGCTGCGACTGGCCGGCCGCGTCGAGGCCCGCGATGGCCTGAGCCTGCGTGGTTCCGGCCGGAAACTGGTTCGACAAAATACCCGCGAAGATCACGTTGGTGGCATTTCCGAGCATCTTCGGCCCGAGCACCGACAGCGTCACACTCACCACGGCGAGCAGCGTGATCAGGCCGATGAGCATGCGCTCGGGCCGCAGTCGGCCCGCCAGTCGTTTGGCGCTGGGCCCGAAGGCCTTGGACTTCTCGGCGGGCATACCGGCGCCGCCGAACGGACCGCCTCCCCCGCCCGGGCCGCGGCGCACGGGCGGCCGCGGAACGGCCGGCGCCTTCTCGATGGGCTGCGCTTCGTCGCTCATGCTGCCTCCTCCGCCGTCATCTGCGAGTGAACGATCTCGCGGTACGTCTCGCTCGATTCGAGCAGTTCGCTGTGGGTGCCGCGGCCGACGATGACGCCGTCTTCGAGTACCAGAATCTGGTCGGCGTCGATGATAGTCGAGACGCGTTGCGCCACCACCACCATGGTCGCGCCGCTCACGTCTCTTCGAAGCGCGCGCCTGAGCCGGGCATCCGTCGCCAGGTCGAGCGCCGAGAACGAGTCGTCGAACACGTAGATCTCGGGCCGCTTCACGAGCGCCCGTGCGATGGCCAGTCGCTGACGCTGGCCGCCCGACACGTTCGTGCCGCCCTGCGCGATGGGCGACTCGAGGCCCTCGGTCATCTCAGACACGAAGTCGCGCGCCTGCGCGGTCTCGAGCGCCTGCCAGAGTTCTTCGTCGGTGGCGTCGGGCTTGCCGTAGCGCAGGTTGCTCGCGATGGTTCCCGAGAACAGGTACGGTTTCTGCGGCACGAGACCGATGCGCCCCCACAGCACGTCAGGGTCGAGGTCTTTCACGTTCACCCCATCGATGCGAACCTCGCCGGCTGTCGCGTCGAACAGGCGCGGAAGCAGGTTGACCAGCGTGGTCTTGCCCGACCCCGTGCTGCCGATGATGGCGGTGGTCTGACCCGGCTCGGCAACAAACGTCAGGTGGCGCAGCACCGGCTCGGCCGCGCCCGGGTAGGCGAAGCTCGCATCGTCGAGCTCGATCAGACCGTGCTCGCTGAGTTCGGTGACGCCCACGGCAGGCATGATGACCGACGGCGGCGTCTGCAGCACCTCGGTGATACGGTCGGCGCAAACGGATGCCCGCGGAATCAGAATCGCCATGAAGGTCGCCATCATGACCGCCATCAGAATCTGCACGAGGTAGGTCAAGAACGCCGTCAGGGTACCGATTTGAATAGCCCCGTTGTCGATTTGGAACGCCCCGAACCAGAGCACCGCAACACTTGAAACGTTCATCACCAGCAGCACGATCGGGAACATCAGCGCGAACAGCCGCCCCGCCCTCAGCGCGGTGTCGGTGACGTCGCGGTTGGCCACCGCGAAACGTTCGGTCTCGATACGCTCTCGCACGAATGCCCGAACGACTCGGATGCCCGTCAACTGCTCACGCAGAACACCGTTCACCTTGTCGATGCGTTGCTGCATCAGGCGGAACAGCGGCACCATGCGCACGATGATCAGGGCCAGAACGATGAGCAGCACCGGAACCGCGACCGCGATGATCGCCGACAGTGGCACATCGAGCGAGAGCGCCATGATGATGCCACCCACTGCGAGGATCGGCGCGCTGACCAGAATGGTGCAGGTCAGCAGCACGAGCATCTGCACCTGCTGCACGTCGTTCGTGGTGCGGGTGATGAGCGACGGCGCCCCGAAGTGCGACACCTCTCGCTCGGAGAATTCGCCCACCCGGGTGAACACCGAGAGGCGCAGGTCGCGGCCGAGGGCCATGGCGAGTTTGGCGCCGAAGTACACCGCCACGATCGCGCAGATCACCTGGGCGAGGGTGATCATTAGCATGAGCCCGCCGATGCTCAAGATGTAGCCGGTATTGCCCGTGGCCACACCGTTGTCGATGATGTCGGCGTTGAGCGTGGGCAGGTAGAGCGAGGCGATGGCCTGCGCCAGCTGAAAGACGAAGACGCCGACGACGAGCCGCCAGTGCGGCCTGACGTAGGTGCCGATGAGCCGGACGAGTTTCATTCCGTGCCTTCTTTCGTGATTTCTTCTCGTTTATCTTCGCGCAGACCACTGACAATGGCGTCGCCGCGCGTTGAGCGCGTGGCCGTCGGCGGGTTCGTGGTGATTCCGTGCAGCACGAACTCGGTCAGGGTGTCGTTGTCGATGGGAGAGTCGCCGATGACGTGCGGCAGCGACGCAGAGAGCGCCACCATGCGGATGAGCTGGGCGATGCGGTCGGCAGAAAACCGCAGCTGCCCCTCCTCGCCGTCGAGCAGGTCCGCAATACGGCGCACGAAGTCGCTCTGCGCGCTGTGCTGGGGTCGTTGCCCGGCGAGCCCGAGTGAGTTCATCATCTGGAACACGGTGACGAACCTCTTGCGCATCAGCTCGATGAGCCGGTGCACCTTCGCCTCGAGCGGAAGCGTGCGATCGATGGCCCGCATGTCACCGCGAAACGGCTCGGGGTCGAGGTGGGCTGCGATCGCCGCGTCGATGAGCGTCTCTTTGTCGCCGAACGCCCGAAAGATGGTTCCCTCGGCGATGCCCGCCGCTGCTGCGATCTGTGCGCTCGTGACCTGCCGGCCGTGCTCGATGAGCAATGGCGTGACGGCGGCGATGATGGATGCTCGGCGATCCTCAAGCGCCATCGCAGGGGCTCGGCGGGATCGCGCCTCCGTTCGCAGCCTCTCGGCCGCTCGATCGAGGTCTGTCTGCGTCATGCGTTCGAGCGTACCTGAGTGAGCGCTCACTCACAATCATATTGGTTGTCGGATCAAGGTGCTTGCCGGGTTCTCTACGGCAGGAGTCGTTCCATTTGCAGACGTGCTTTCATCGCGTGGATCACCAGCTCGTTTCATTCACGCAGCAGAAGCCACCAGCGCCTCGCGGATGACCTGAGAGCGCGTCTTGCCTTCTCGTTGCGCCTTGGCGTCGATCGCGGCGAGCTCGTTCAGCGTAAGTCGTAGCGTCACCACTTGCGAGGCTTCGGCGCCGCGACCAGGGCGCCCGCGGCCCCGCTTTTTCAGAGCATCGACGTCATAGCCTGCCTCTGCTTCGGCCGCCCACGCTGCAATCTGCTCTTCGGTGACCGGCGCCCCGCGAATGGTTTCGTCAGCATTCATATCAATACCGTAATACGAAATTGCAGCGCTGTCGAGAAGTGTCATAAAATGAGGATATCACGACTTCACGCACGTCTCTCAGTCACAGCCGAGTCAACAAGAATGCCCCAGGCCACTCCGCACGCCCAAATCAATGCGCGGCGCATAGAGCGAGCCGCCGTTCAGGCGGCCCGCGGCGCCCCGCCCTCGCTTACTCCCACTCGATAGTGCCCGGCGGCTTCGACGTGACGTCGAGCACAACGCGGTTGACACCGGCGACCTCGTTCGTAATGCGGTTGGAGATGCGCGCGAGCAGATCGTACGGCAGGCGGGTCCAGTCTGCCGTCATCGCGTCTTCAGACGAGACGGGCCGCAAGACGATCGGATGCCCGTAGGTACGCCCATCGCCCTGAACGCCGACCGACCGCACATCGGCCAGCAGCACCACAGGACACTGCCAGATCTCGCCGTCGAGGCCGGCCGCGGTGAGTTCCGCACGCACGATGGAATCGGCCGCTCGCAGCAGCTCCAGGCGCTCGAACGTCACCTCGCCCACGATGCGAATGCCGAGCCCGGGGCCGGGGAACGGCTGGCGCCCCACGATGACCTCGGGCAACCCGAGCTGACGGCCGATGGCACGCACCTCGTCTTTGAACAGGGTGCGCAGCGGCTCGACCAGAGCGAACTGCAAGTCTTCGGGAAGGCCGCCCACGTTGTGGTGGCTCTTGATGTTCGCCGTGCCGGTTCCGCCGCCCGACTCGACCACGTCGGGGTAGAGCGTTCCCTGCACGAGAAACTTGACCGGCTCACCGTCGGTCGCGGCCGCCGCGAGCACAAGGGCCTCTGCGGCGCCTTCGAAGCTCCGGATGAACTCCCGCCCGATGATCTTGCGCTTCTGCTCGGGGTCGGTGACCCCGGCGAGAGCGTCGAGAAACTGCTGCTGGGCATCCACTGTCACCAGACGAACACCGGTCGACGCCACGTAGTCGACTTCGACCTGACGGCGCTCGTCGGCGCGCAGCAGCCCGTGGTCGACGAACACGCAGGTCAGCTGGTCGCCCACGGCCGCGTGAACGAGCGCGGCCGCGACGGCCGAGTCGACCCCGCCCGAGAGCCCGCAGATCACCTTGCCGTCGCCGACCTGCGCGCGGATCAGAGCGATCTGGTCGGCGATGACGTTGCCGCTGTTCCAGTCGGCCGGAATTCCGGCGGCGCGGTGCAAGAAGTTCTCGAGCACATCTTGCCCGTACTGGGTGTGCTTCACCTCGGGGTGCCACTGCACGCCGTACTGCTGCTTCGCGTCGTTCGCGAACGCGGCGACGGGGGTGGATGCACTGCTCGCCACCACCGTGAAGCCCTCCGGTGCCTTCGAGACCTGGTCGCCGTGGCTCATCCACACCGTCTGGTCGACGGGTTGGCCGTCGAGCAGCACTCCCCCGTCGCCCGTGACCTGCATGTCCGTGGCACCGTACTCGCGCAGCCCGCTGTGCGCGACCTCGCCGCCGAGCGTCTGAGCCATGACCTGGAATCCGTAACAGATGCCGAGCACGGGCACGCCGAGGTCGAAGATAGCCGGATCGAGCGCCGGCGCGCCTTCTTCGTACACGCTCGATGGGCCACCGCTCAGCACGATGCCCACCGGCGACTTCGCAGCAACCTCGGCCGCGGTGATGTTGCTCGGCACGATCTCGCTGTAGACGCTCGCCTCGCGCACGCGGCGGGCGATGAGCTGCGCGTACTGCGCGCCGAAGTCGACGACGAGCACGGGTCGTGACGTCGAGGCGACCGCCTCGTCGGGGGCCGCCGCGGCGGGGATCACGTTGTCGGGGATCACGTTGTCGGGGATCACGTTGTCGGGGATCACGTTACTGATGAGCGGCCTCCGTGGGTTGAGCGACGACGGCCGCCTCGCGCTCGGCGAGGTAGCCGCGAACTTCATGGGCAGTACGGGTCTCGACGAAGAACGACAAGAAGGGAATGACGCCCCCGAGCGCCAGCAGCAAGAAGCGGCCAAGACGCCAGCGCATGCGCGTCCAGAGCTGGAAGCACGAGAACAGGTACACCACGTAGAACCAGCCGTGCACGATGAGGATGCCCGTGCTCAGGTTGATGCTCGTCACGGTGCCGTCGGGCACCAGCGCCAGAAAGCCCTGCGGGCCGCCCATTTCGACTTCGAGGCCGATGGGCGTGTACTTCAGAATCATCTCGACACACAGCAGCAACAGCAGCACACCGGTGATGATGGCGCAGACCTGGTAGAACTTCAGGGCCGAGCGAACGCGCGGAAAGTCCTTCAGCTTGGGCTCGAGTGGCATGGAGTCATTCTACCTTTCGGCTCGACGCGGGGGCACTGAAAGCCTCTTCGAGCTCTGCTTCTTCTTGTTCGCGTTCCCACGCGTCTTTCACCAGCCGGTACCAGAAGAACACGGCGAATCCGGCGAAGATGACCCACTCGATGGCATAGAAGATGTTCAGCCAGTTCAGCTCGGTGGTGCGCTGCGGAATCGGTGAGTCGATGGCGGTGAGCCCGTCGACCGGAGTGTGCGCCACGATGTAGCCGCCGAACACGTTCGCGGTGTCGTCGAAGTCTTTCCAGGTATTGATGATCGACGAGAGCGCCATGGTCGACGGAATGTACGACGCCGCCGTCTTGCCTTGCGCGTCGGCCACGACCGGCCCGTCGGTGCCCACGTACCGCCCGACCAGCGCATCGGTCGGGAACGACTCGGTCGAGTTGAGCTGGTCGGCGACCGATTCGGCCAGCGACTGCTCTGCCGACCATCCGAGGGCCACCGCCACGCTCGTCGTCGACGCAGAGCCCTGCGGATGATCGAGGTCGAGTCGCCCGATCACCCAATAGCCGAGCGTTCCGCCGTTCAGGCGCGACGACACGAGAGAGAAGTCACCGGGCGCCAGCGAGCCCGTCACGGTCACCATCTGGCCGTCTTGTGTCTCGAGCACCGGCTGCCCGGCCGCCGAGATGTCAGTGAGCTGCTGAACCACCTCGGTGGTCGCATTCGGGTTCGGCCCGTTCGACGTGACCGCGCGCGACAGCTGCCACTGCCCGAGGGCTGCGAAGATCGCGGCGAGGAAGAGAGCGAAAACGAGCGCCCAGATCCACTTCGGGCGCCGCATGACACTGAAGATGGTCAATACTCGTCGTCTTTCGAGGCTCGGTCGACTTGGTCGGATTGGCTGTTCGCCTGCTCCACAACCCGATCAACATACTCCTGCGTAGCTGGATTCTCGCCGGGCTCGAGGCCCGCCGTAGCCGCCTCGACCAGCGCGATCTCTTCGGCGCGCATCGCATCGCGAGGTTTTTTCGCGGCGGAGGCAGCGGAGGCGGCCTTCTTGCGCTTGGTTCCGAGCAGAGTATTGGCGATTTTGTCGGAATTCGAGGCGATGATGGGGCCGGCGACCGCCATCACGAGCACGTAGAGGCCGGCGAACGACTGTATTCGCTCATCCAGACCGGCCGCGAGCGCAAGCGTCGCCAAGATGAGAGCAAACTCACCTCGGTTCTGCAGAATCACCGAGGCGTTGATACCGCCCCGCACCCCGACTCCGTTCAGTTTCGCCACCAGCTGACCCGCGCCCGCGTTCAGCACCATGGTCATCACGACCGCCCCGAGCACTGGCCAGATGACCTCGGGAAAGGTCGACGGGTTCAGGCTCAGCCCGAAGTTCAAGAAGAAGAAGGCACCGAACACGTCACGCAGCGGAATCGCGATCTGTTCGATCTTGTTTCGGTAGCGGGTCGCGCCCAGAACGAGACCGATCAAGAAGGCGCCGATGGCGTCGGTGACGCCCAGAATCTCGCCGATGCCGCCGAACATGATGGCCAGGCCGAAAAACAGAATCGTGAAGAGCTCGTCGTCTTTCGTGCGGAAGAACCGCGACACGACACGGCCGCCGAACCGGGCCACGGCGAACATCACCACGAGGAACAAGAACGCTATTCCGAGCTTCAGGATGACCGGCCAGATCGCCGTCTCACCGCTCAGTACCACCGACACGATGGCCAGGTAGATGGCGATGAAGATGTCTTCGACCACCGTGACACCCAGGATCATGGGGGTCTCGGGGTTGGCCAGCCGGTTCAGCTCGATGAGCAGCTTGGTGACGATGGCGCTCGACGAAGTCGCCGTGATTCCCGCAATGATCAGGGCCTCACGGGTGCCCCACCCCACCATGAAGCCGAAGGCGAAGCCGGCCACCATGTTGATGGCGATGTACGAGCCACCCGAGATGATCAGTTTGCCGGCGTTGGAGAAGAACTCGTCTTGATCGAATTCGAGCCCCAGGCTGAAGAGCAGCATGATGAGCCCGAACACCGCGATGAGCGCGATGTAGGAATTGTTGTTGAAGTCGAGCGGAAAAAGGTCGAAGTGCGGGCTCGCCAGCAGCCCGACCACCATGTAGATCGGAATCGCCGGCAGCCCGATCATCTTGCCGAGGCGCCCGAGTACGTAGGCGATGACGAACAGGATGCCCAGAATGAGCAAGTCGGGCCCGAGGTGTATCACCCCGCCCGTGTCAGTAGCGGCCGCGCCGATAGCGGTCAGCATCGCCTACCCCCCGGGCGGCGCGTCGACAGCGCTCTTGGTCTTGTACTGGCCGGTGCGAAAGAAGTTGAACACCTTCGCAACCTTTTCGGGGCTGCCGGCGACCACGAGAGTGTCACCGGGAAAGACCTTGAAGTCGCTGGCCGGGGCCGGATTGGCGGACTCACCGCGCACCACGGCCACCACGGTCACCCCGACGACTCCGCGGTCGGCCGGATCGCCGAGCTCGAGCCCGGCAATGTGGTCTTCGTAGTCGACCGTGAACCAGTCGATGCTGAGCCCCGGAATCTGGTCGAGTGCCGTCAGCGACTCGGTGATCTGGGTGCCGCCGAGCAACTCGGCGAGGGTGCGCGCCTCGTCTTCGCTCAACCGCAGCGATACTTTGGTGCCTTCGGCGCCGTCTTCTTCGTCGGCGAACGTGATGAGGTCGTTGTGACCCGAACGATGGGCGATGACGCCGATCTTGCCCCCGTCGTCGGTGACAAAGGTGTGCAGCACCCCGACCCCCGGTAGCTTGACCCGTCGTACATCAACCATGACTGATCTCCCTACCGTGATGGTGCGTGTGATTTCCTGCCCACCGATTCTACCCGAGGGGTTTCCCGGAGCCGACGGTGGCCGATCATCCGCGCTGCGCTGACGGCGAAGCGAGCCAGACGTGTGATTCAATCGGCCTGTGACAGACGACAACACAACGGGGGCGCCCGCGACGCAACCCTTAGGCGCAGTTTCGACGAGCCGAGTCGAGGCCTTCAGCGACGGCGTCTTCGCCATCGCGACCACCTTGCTCATTCTCGAGATCGCCGTGCCGCATGTCGGCGAGAAAGGCGACCTGTTCCGCGCACTCTTCGACCTCTGGCCGTCGTATGTGTCGTATGCGGTGAGCTTCGTGACCATCGGGCTGATGTGGATCAACCACCACTACCTGATCGGGCTGTTCGCTCGAGTCGACCGGCCGCTGCTGTTTCTCAACCTCGGGCTGCTCGCGGTGATCGCGTTCATTCCGTTTCCGACGGGAGTTCTCGCCGAATACCTCGTCGACGGCGACCAGCAGCAACTCTTTGCAGCCGCAACTCTCTACGGTGTGACCATGATCGGCGTGAGCGGCTTTTTTCTTCTGCTCTGGATGCACGTTCGCCGGGCAACGGGCAGCCTGAAAAACCCCGCGGCGGCAGTACCGGCGGCCGGCCGAGCAATCGTCTTCTGCCTGTGCGCCCTGGCGGCCTACCTCATCGCCATCGCCGTCGGGGCGCTCGCCCCCGTCGTGTCGCTCGTGCTCTTCGCCGCCGTTGCGTCGCTGTTCGCCCTCGGCCGTTACAGCCGCTGACACGCGACGACGCCGCAAGCGGGCTGTCAGCGCGGGCTAGCTGTACTGCTCAGGGAGGTTGGTTGATTCGGTGTGACGACTCGCTGTAGTTGTTGGAATGGGGTGAGGGCCCCCGGGGCGAAAGTGGAGTTGCTCAGTCAACCACTTACCGACCTGAAAGGGCCCTCGTGTCTCACGCTAACGCAGCTCTCACCCCACGTCACCGTCTCCGCATCGCGCGCCTGATAATCGGTGACGGCTGGCCCGTCGCTCATGCCGCGGCGCAATTCAATGTTTCCTGGCCTACGGCGAAGCGTTGGGCCGACAGATACGCGGCGATGGGCGCAGCGGGTGTCGTGGATCGTTCTTCTCGCCCGCACTACAGCCCAACCAGGACCCGGCAGCAGCTCGTGCGGAAAATTGGGCATCTGCGGTGGAAGCAGCGCCTGGGCCCGGTCGCGATCGGCGCGAAGCTCGGGATGCCAGCATCAACAGTGCACGCCGTTCTCGTGCGGTGTCGGCTGAACCGGCTCGGCTACATCGATAAACACACCGGTGAGGTCGTCCGCCGCTACGAACATGACACTCCGGGCTCGTTGATCCACGTCGATGTCACGAAGTTCGGCAACATTCCTGACGGGGGCGGGCACCGATACGTTGGCCGGCAGCAAGGTCGCCGGAACCGGGCCGCTACCGTCGGGATTGTCAGAGATGCTCGTTATGAACCCCGGCCGGGGAAAGAGTTCGTGCACACCGTGATCGATGACCACTCCCGGGTCGCGTACGCCGAGATCCACGCCGATGAAACCGCCGCCACCGCCGTGGCCGTGCTGCAGCGGGCGGTGTCCTGGTTCGCCGTCCGCGGCGTCACTGTGCAACGAGTGCTCTCCGACAACGGGTCAGCGTACAAGTCGCATCTCTGGCGCGATACCTGCGCGGAACTCGGGATCACACCGAAAAAGACCCGGCCGTACCGGCCCCAAACGAACGGGAAGATCGAACGATTCCACCGCACCCTCGCCGACGGGTGGGCCTACAAACGGTTCTACCCCACCGAAACCGCGCGCCGAAACGCCCTCCCCGCATGGCTCCATGAATACAATCACCACAGACCCCACACCGCCATCGGAAGCCACCCACCCATCAGCCGGTTAACCAACCTCCCTGAGCAGTACAGCTAGTGCGAGGCGTAGGGCGCGACGACGACCTCGATGCGCTGGAACTCTTTGAGGTCGGAGTACCCGGTCGTCGCCATCGAGCGCCGCAAGGCGCCGATGAGGTTCGCGGTGCCATCGGCGACCGGTGACGGCCCGAACAGAATCTGCTCGAGCGGAGCAACCGCGCCGACGTGCACGCGGTTGCCGCGTGGCAGCTGCGAGTGGTGTGCCTCGGGGCCCCAGTGGTAGCCACCACCCGGGGCATCCGTCGCCCGTGCCAGCGCGGTGCCGAGCATCACGGCGTCGGCGCCGACCGAGATGGCCTTCACGATGTCGCCAGAGGTGCCGAGGCCGCCGTCGGCGATGACGTGCACGTACCGTCCGCCCGACTCGTCGAGGTAGTCGCGGCGCGCACCGGCGACGTCGGCCACCGCGGTGGCCATGGGCGCGTGGATGCCCAGGGTGGCCCTGGTCGTCGAAGCAGCCCCTCCGCCGAACCCGACCAGTACACCGGCAGCACCGGTGCGCATCAGGTGCAGTGCCGCGGTGTAGGTGGCCGCGCCGCCCACAATGACGGGAACATCGAGCTCGTAGATGAACTTCTTGAGGTTGAGCGGCTCGACGGTCTTCGACACGTGCTCGGCCGACACCGTGGTGCCGCGGATGAAGAACAAGTCTACGCCGGCGGCCACGACAGTCTCGTAGAGCTCTTGCGTGCGCTGGGGCGAGAGGGCGCCGGCCACGGTGACACCGGATGCCCGGATCTCTGCCAGACGCGCGGTCACCAGCTCGGGCTTGATGGGCTCGGCATAGATCTGCTGCATGCGCACGGTGGCACCGCCGACGGGCAGCTCCCTGATCTCCTGCAGCAGCGGCTCGGGGTTCTCATACCGGGTCCACAGACCCTCGAGGTCGAGCACGCCCAGACCGCCGAGGCGGCCCATGGCGATGGCGGTCGCGGGCGACACGACCGAGTCCATGGGCGCCGCCATCACGGGAATGTCGAAATGGTAGGCGTCGATCGACCACCCCACCGAAACGTCTTGGGGGTCGCGGGTGCGTCGCGAGGGAACGACCGCGATGTCGTCGAACGCGTAGACCCGGCGACCGCGCTTGGAGCGGCCGATTTCGATTTCCATACTCACCCGCCAATACTACCGGCGAGCCACCGACACCCGATCAGCGGCGGTAGTTGGGCGCTTCGACCACCATCTGGATGTCGTGAGGGTGCGACTCCTTGAGGCCGGCGGCGGTGATGCGTACGAATTTGCCGCGCGCCTTCAGCTCGTCGACCGAACGGGCTCCCACGTAGAACATCGACTGGCGAAGCCCCCCGAGCAGCTGGTACGCCACGTTCGAGAGGGCACCGCGATACGGCACCTGACCCTCGATGCCCTCGGGAATGAGCTTGTCGTCGCTTGGCACATCGGCCTGAAAGTAACGGTCTTTCGAGTACGAGGTCTTCTCGCCGCGGGTCTGCAGCGCACCGAGCGAGCCCATGCCCCGGTAGCTCTTGAACTGCTTGCCGTTGACGAACACCAGGTCGCCCGGGCTCTCGTCGCAGCCGGCCAGCAGCGACCCGAGCATCACGGTGTCCGCACCGGCGACCAGCGCTTTGGCGATGTCGCCCGAGTACTGCAACCCGCCGTCGGCGATGACGGGAGTGCCCGACTCGCGAGCCGCGAGCGATGCTTCGTACACCGCGGTGACCTGCGGCACGCCGACCCCGGCGACCACGCGGGTCGTACAGATCGAGCCCGGCCCCACGCCGACCTTGATAGCGTCGGCCCCGGCGTCGATGAGCGCTTGGGCTCCCGAGCGGGTGGCCACGTTGCCGCCGATGATCTCGACACCGGAAGCAGCGGGCTCGGCCTTCAGCCGGCGAATGATGTCGAGCACACCGGCGCTGTCGCCGTTGGCGGTGTCGACCACCAGAACGTCGACACCGGCATCCACCAGCGTCATGGCACGCTGCCAGGCGTCGCCGAAGAAGCCGATGGCGGCGCCGACACGCAGGCGGCCCTCGTCGTCTTTGGTGGCGTTGGGGTATTTCTCGCTCTTGTCGAAGTCTTTGACGGTGATGAGCCCGCGCAGCTTGCCGTCGGCATCGATCAACGGAAGCTTCTCGATCTTGTACTGGGCGAAAATCGCCACAGCATCGTCGGGGTCGATACCCACCGGAGCGGTGATGAGCGGCGCCTTCGTCATGACGTCGCGCACGAGAGTGGTGCTCTTCTCCCAGGCCGAGACGAAGCGCATGTCGCGGTTGGTGATGATGCCCACCAGCACACCGGACTCGTCGACCACGGGCAGACCGGAGACGCGGAACTGACCGCACAGCAGGTCTGCGTCGGCGACAGTGGCGTCGGGGGTGGTGGTCACCGGGTTCGTGATCATGCCCGACTCGCTGCGCTTCACCTTGTCGACGTTGGCGGCCTGGTCGTCGATCGAGAGGTTGCGGTGAATGACGCCGAACCCGCCCTGGCGCGCCATAGCGATGGCCATGCGCGACTCGGTGACCGTATCCATCGCCGACGAGAGCAGGGGGGCTGCGAGCGAGATCTTCTTGGTCAGACGCGACGTCGTGTCGGCCTCGCTCGGGATCACGTCGGTGTGGCCGGGAAGCAGCATCACGTCGTCGTAGGTGAGCCCGATGAATCCGAACGGGTCGTTCTGTTCCATATGTTTTCTTCCCTCGTCTGCCGGCGCGAGCGACATCTTAACTACTGTGCTGATTCTAACGAAGTCAAGGGGGCTGCTATTCCGTACCCGCTGGAAACACGACCGACACAAAGAACTTATAACGTAAGCTCACTTGCAACTCGAAGAGCCCAATGATGTGCGCTCGTTCCCGGAGGTTAGAACTTGACGACACTCGTAGTGCCGCGAAGGCCCGACGGCCGCGCCAGACTGTGGCGCCTCGCTGCCACGATCATGCTGGCTATCGTGGCGATCATCACCATGGTGAGCCTCAGCGCATCGTCGGCAGAAGCCGCGACAACCCCCTCGCCCAGTAGTGCCGCTGCAGCCGCGTGCGCTTCGAATGCCACGACGGGCTGTCTGCAGGGCACCATCAAGCTGCCCAGCGGTGACCCGGCGGTCGGAATCAAGCTCGGCATCAAGGGCGGCGATCTCGACACCACGATCACGACCGGCAGCGACGGCAAGTGGAGCCAGGCGATCACGGTCGCGGGCCCGTACACGATCACGGTCGACACCACCTCGATTCCGGATGGCGCGGTGCTCGACTCGGGCGCGAAGAACCCCGCAACCGTCACTGGCGCGCTGAACAAGAACACCGGATACGTCTTCAAGATCGTCGGCGGCACCACCTCGTCCGACGGAACCACGACCCAGACGCCCGACGACGCGACCACCGGAATCACGTTCGACCGCTTCGCCCAGCAGTTCGTCTCGGGCATCCGCCTCGGCCTGCTGCTGGCCCTCGCCGCCGTGGGTCTCTCGCTGATCTTCGGCACGACGGGCCTGTCGAACTTCGCACACGGTGAGCAGGTGACCCTCGGTGGTCTGCTGGCCTACCTCTTCGCGAACGTTCTCGGGCTGAACCTGATTCTGGCGGCGATCATCTCGGTGGTCATCTGTGCTGCGACCGGCTATTTCCAAGACGCGTGGATCTGGAAACCGCTGCGAAGGCGGGGCATCGGCACGACGCAGCTGATGATCGTGACCATCGGGCTCTCGATCGCGCTGCAGTACACGTTCCAGTACTTCTTGGGGGCATCCACTGTTCGCATCGACCAGGCCAACCCGGTCACGGTCGACCTGGGGCCGGTGACGCTCTCGGCGCAGTCGCTCATCTCGATGGGTATCGCCGTGGTGATCATCGCGGCGGTCGGCTGGGTACTGGTGAAGACCAGAATCGGCCGCGCGACCCGCGCCGTGTCAGACAACCCCTCGCTTGCGGCCGCGTCGGGCATCGACGTCGACCGCATCATCCGTATCGTCTGGACGTCGGCCACCGCGCTGGCCGGGCTCTCGGGTGTGCTGCTCGGCCTGGTGCTCAACGGAGTCAACTGGCAGACCGGCCTGCAACTGCTGCTGCTCATGTTCGCCGCCATCACCTTGGGTGGTCTCGGCACCGCGTTCGGTGCTCTCGCCGGCGCCATGATCATCGGTCTGGTCGTCGAGCTGACGAACCTCGTGCTGCCGGGCGACTTCAAGTACGCAACGGCACTCATCATCCTGATTCTGGTGCTGCTGGTCAGGCCGCAGGGTATCTTCGGGCGCCGAGAGCGCATCGGTTAGAAGGGCTCACTCATGGATCAACTTCTGCAGACTCTGTACGCGATTCTGAACTCGGCGATCTCGCCGCAGACCGCGGCTCTCGCCATCGCTGCCATCGGCCTGAACATCCACTTCGGCTACACCGGATTGCTCAACTTCGGTCAGGCCGGGTTCATGCTCATCGGGGCATATGGCTTCGCCATCTCGATCATCGCGGGCTTGCCCATCGTCTTGGCGATCATCATCGCTCTCGTGTGCGCTCTGATCTTCGCGCTGATTCTGGGTATTCCGACTCTGAAGCTGCGCGGTGATTACCTGGCCATCGTGACGCTCTCGGCCGCCGAGATCGTGCGGATGGTCGGGCGATCGTCGCTTCTGACCAACCTCACCGGCGGGTCGAACGGCATCACCGGCAACGAATACCGCAGCCCTTTCACCGATCTGTCGTTCTTCGGCAGCGGATCCCTCGACATCGGGCCCTTCAAATACGACCTGACCGGCTCGAACGGCTGGTGGTTCATCGCCACGGCGTGGTTCGTGGTCGGCCTGCTGTGCCTGTTCGTCTGGGCGATCATGCGCAGCCCCTGGGGTCGTGTGCTGCGAGGCATCCGTGAAGACGAAGACGCCGTGCGCGCCCTCGGCAAGAACGTCTACAGCTACAAGATGCAGGCGCTCATCCTCGGTGGTGTCATCGGTGCCATCGCGGGAATCGTCTACATTCTGCCGGCCTCGCTGCAGGCCGACAGCATGGGGCGCTCGATGACCTACTTCATCTTCACCGCGCTGCTGCTGGGTGGTGCTGCGACGGTCTTCGGCCCGGTGCTCGGCGCCATCGTGTTCTTCGCCATCCGGTTGTTCGTTCAGGGCATCGCAAACCAGTTCATTCCCTCGGCCATCATGAACGGCCAGCAGACCGAACAGTTCGCCTGGATCGTCATCGGCGTCATGTTGATGCTCGTGGTGATCTTCAGGCCGCAAGGTATTCTCGGCAACAAGAAGGAGCTGAGCTTCGATGTCAAGTGACGTGCCCACCACCACCAGCACGATAACGGCTGCCGGTGCGGCGGCGAAACAAAGCGTCTCCGGTGTCGAGGCGGTGCCCGGTGTCTCGAAACCCGATCCGATTCTCACCGTCGACAACGTCACGCGCCGGTTCGGCGGCATGACGGCGGTCGACGTGAAGCACCTCGAGGTGCAGCGCGGAATCATCACGGCCCTGATCGGCCCCAACGGTGCCGGCAAGACCACTTTCTTCAACCTCATCACCGGGTTCGACAAGCCCAGCTCGGCCGCCAAGCTCATCGGCGGCCCGAAGGCCGGAGAGGCCGCGAAGTCGACCTTCAACGGTCGCGACGTGGGCAACACCGGCGCCACCAAGGTCGCCAAGATGGGCATGGTGCGCACCTTTCAGCTCACCAAAGCGCTGTCGAAGCTCACGGTCATCGAGAACATGCGCCTGGGCGCCAAAGACCAGCCCGGCGAGAACTTGTTCGTGTCGGTCATCAAGCCGCTGTGGGTCAAACGCGAGGCCGAGATCACGGCGAAGGCCGAAGAACTGCTTTCTCGCTTCAAGCTGCTCGAGAAACGCGACGACATGGCCGGCAGCCTGTCGGGCGGCCAGAAGAAGCTGCTCGAAATGGCGCGGGCGCTCATGAGCGATCCTGTCATGATCATGCTCGATGAGCCCATGGCCGGCGTCAACCCGGCGCTCACCCAATCGCTGCTGGGGCACATCCAGGCGCTGCGCGACGAGGGGATGACCGTGCTCTTCGTCGAGCACGACATGCACATGGTGCGGCACATCTCCGACTGGGTGGTCGTGATGGCCGAGGGCAAGGTCGTGGCAGAGGGCCCCTCGGGCACCGTCATGGACGATCCCGCCGTCATCGACGCGTACCTCGGCGCGCACCACAACACCGATCTCGGTGACGATTCGCTGCTGACCGATGAGGTCGCCGAAGAACTCGCCGCCGAAGTTCAGAACGAAGAGCTCACGGAAGGTGAGACCAAAGCATGACCGACACACTCTCCGCCACCGGCGGCACCGAAACCCGGGTTCCGGTGATGCAGGCGACCGATCTGGTTGCCGGCTACCTGCCCGGTATCAACATTCTCAACGGCTGCAACCTCGACGTGTACCCCGGCGAACTGATCGGCATCATCGGCCCGAACGGCGCCGGCAAGTCCACGCTACTGAAGGCCCTCTTCGGGCTCGTGAACGTGCGCTCAGGCTCGGTGACGCTGAAGGGTGAGAACATCACCGGCCACAAGGCCAACAAGCTCGTCCAGGCCGGTGTGGGGTTCGTTCCGCAGAACAACAACGTCTTTCCGTCGCTCACCATCGAAGAGAACCTGCAGATGGGGCTCTTCTTGCGCCCCAAGCTGCTCAAGGAGCGCCTCGAGGCCATCTTCGACCTCTTTCCCGTGCTTCGTGACCGCCGCACGCAGCGCGCGGGTTCCCTCTCGGGTGGTGAGCGTCAGTCGGTCGCCATGGCGCGTGCGCTCATGATGGATCCCTCGGTGCTGCTGCTCGACGAGCCCTCCGCCGGCCTCTCCCCTGTGCGACAGGATGAGACGTTCATCCGCACCCGCCGCATCAACAAGACGGGCGTGTCGATCATCATGGTGGAGCAGAACGCTCGCCGCTGCCTGCAGATCTGCGACCGCGGCTACGTGCTCGACCAAGGCCGCAACGCCTACACCGGCACCGGCCGCGAGCTGGCCGACGACCCCAAGGTCATCGAGCTCTACCTCGGCACCCTCGCCAAAGACGTCGAAGAGGAGTCGGGCCACAACGCCCCCGGCGCCATCTAGCCCCGCTCTCCCCGCCCGCGGCTCTCGCTGCCCCACCTGCTCGTTCGCAAGGCCCCGCCCCGGTTCATCCGGCAGCGGGGCCTTTCGCGCTCGCCCTCTCCCTCCCCCGCCCCGCTCCCCACCGCCCCGCTCTCTCCCGCGAGAGCGATGGATGCGGACGAGAGCAACCGCCCCGCTGGTCGCTCTCGTCCGCATCCATCGCTCTCGAAGCCGGAGCGCGACCGGACGGGGCGGTGGCGGGCAGGCACGAAGAAGCCCCCGCACCGGATGAACGGGGCGAGGGCTTCTCGTGCTACGAGGGTTCGAACTCCTTAGTAGGAGGTCTCGCCTTCGATGGCCGACTGGAACGTGTAGGTGTTGTCGGCGTTGTACTTGTAGATGCCGATGAACGCGCTCGACGGCTCGTTGTGCGAGTTGAACGGACCGATGCCCGACTGACCCGTGTACTGGATCTCGGTACCGGCCGAAACCAGCGGAGCACACTCGGCGTACGAGGCACACTTGGTGCCGCCGTTCGCACCGGAGACAGCCGCGAGTTCCTTGTTCAGGTCTGCCGAGACGTTCGACTTGGCCTTCAGCGCCGCGAGGGCGGTGAGGGTGGTCGCGTCGTAGGCCTCAGGAGCGTAGGAGAAGTCCTTGAGGTCTGCGTTCTCTGCACCCTTGTACCAGGAGACGAGCTGAGCCTTGAACGTGTCGTTCGGCTGAGCACCGGGGATGGTGCCCTGGGCGCCGGTGAGGGTGCCCGCCTGGAAGTCCTTGCTGTAGTCGGCGGTGTTGCCGTCTGACAGGTAGGTCTTGGACATGTTCCAGCCCTGAGCGACGAGCTCAGGGATGATCGACTTGGTCTCGTCGAACGCCAGGATGACGATCGCGTCGGGCTTGCTGGCAAGCGCCGCGGTCACTTCAGCCGAGAACGTGGTCTGGCCGGGAGGGAACTCCTGGCCGGCGCCGGTAGCGCCGTAGACGACGGTGCCGCCTGCAGACTCGATGCTCTTCTGCGTGAAGTCACGAAGACCGGTGCCGTACGAGTCGTTGAAGACCAGGAAGGCGACCTTCGAGTTGCCGTCACCCGTGATGAGCGAGCCGAGGGCTGAACCCTGAACCGAGTCCGGCGGAGCGGTGCGGTAGTAGAACGGACCGTAACCGCTGAGCTTGGCCGAGGTGTTCGCCGGCGAGATCTGCGTGATCTTGGCCGAAGCGAACGCGTCGACGACGTTCAGCGAAACGCTCGACGACGCGGCACCGATGGCCACCGACGGCTTGGCCGTGATGAGCTTCTGAGCCGAAGCGGTCGAGACGCTGAGGTCGGTCGAGTCACCCGAGTCGGTGGGGAGGATACAAGCCTGCTTGCCATCGACGCCGCCCGCAGCGTTGATGTCTGAGACCGCGAGGCCGACACCGGCCTGCTCCGGCGGGTTCAGGTAAGCGAGGCTACCGGTGATGGGGAGGATGGTACCGACGACCAGGTTGTTGGCCGTTGTGGCATCGCTCGCGCAGTCGGTCTCAGTGGCCGACGCCGACGAAGACGCCGAAGAAGATGGAGTTGAGCTGCCCCCGGAGGCACAGCCGGAAAGCATGATGGCAATGATGCCTGCTCCGGCCAGAATCGATGTCCGGAGGGCATACTTGGATTTGATCATCCTGTGAACCCTTTCATTGTGCTCGCGAGCATGGAGCCCCCGGGCGGAGGCACCCTCGCGTTCATTAGGGTCCAACCTATGGTTTCTATGTTTCGAGTGTGTTTTCTGTGTGTGCCGTGCGAATATCGTTAGCAATTTGTAATCCAGCTGAGCGTCGGGTGTGACGGCTGTTTCGCACCACATCGACCGACAGGATGATCAGCGCGACCCACACCAGCGCGAATCCCGCGAGGCGTTCCGGCGGCATCGGCTCGCCCAGAACCACGACTCCGATGATGAACTGCAGCACCGGGGTGAGGTACTGGATGAAGCCCATCGAACTCAGCGGAAGTCGCTTCGCGGCCGCGGCGAACATCAGCAACGGAATAGCGGTGATGACACCCGCGCCCACCATCGCCGTCGTGTGCCAGCCGTTGATATTGCCGAAGGTGAGCCCCGTGGTCGCTCCGACGACACAGAGTTGCACCACCACGATCGGCACCAGCCACATCGACTCGAGGGTGAGCCCGTTCACCGCGTCGATGCGCGGCCCGACCTGCTTCTTCAGCAGCCCGTAGAGCCCGAACGAAAAGGCGAGCACGAGCGAGATCCAGGGCACTGCGCCGTATCCCACAGCGAGCACCACCACAGCGATGCCGCTCAGCCCGAGGGCGACCCACTGCATGCGGCGCAGTCGCTCGTGCAGCAGAAAGACGCCCAGCAGAATGGTGACGATGGGGTTGATGAAGTAGCCGAGCGACGCTTCGACCACGTGTCCGCTGGTCGTGGCCAGTACGTACGTCTGCCAGTTGATGTAGATCAGCACGCCGGCGACGCCCATGGTGAGAACCAGTCGGGGCTGCCGCAGCACCGCGAACAAGCTCGGCCAGCCCCGTGTCACGGTGATCAGCACGATGCAGAAGGCGAGCGAGAACACGACACGCCAGCCCACGATCTCGAAGGCCGAAGCGGGGGCGAGAGCCAGAAAGTACAGGGGAAGAATTCCCCAGATGAGATAAGCGCCGATGGCGAAGAGCGCACCGACGGTCGTGCCCCTCATCTTCGTGCTCTCGCTGCCGGGCACTGCGTTAGAAGGAGCCGCGTTAACCGAAGGAGACCCGGGCGTCGAGGGCCCGGGTCTTCTTCTACTATTCACTATCGAACGATAACAGCCAGCACGTCGCGAGCCGAAAGCACCAGGTAGTCTTCGCCGGCGTACTTGACCTCGGTTCCGCCGTACTTCGAGTACAGCACCTTGTCGCCGACGGCAACGTCGAGCGGCACGCGGTTGCCGTTGTCGTCGATACGACCGGGGCCGACAGCCTCGACGACGCCTTCCTGCGGCTTCTCTTTCGCCGTGTCAGGAATGACCAGACCAGATGCGGTGGTCGTTTCTGCCTCGACCTGCTTGATAACGATGCGATCCTCGAGCGGCTTGATGGAGACCGACACTGTTGACCTCTTCTTTCTTCAGTTCAAAGTCAAATTTTTGGCACACTCACACTGAGAGTGCTAACTCGAGTTTAGGGGTTTCGTTAGCAGTCGGTCAACCTGAGTGCCAGCGTAGACTGACCGCATGCAGCGCACCGACCTCGAACAGCTGATGACGGCAGAGGGCCTGCGATTGCTCGACTCGCTGCCGCCGTATACGAACGGATCGAGCATCCTTCGCTCCGTAGCAGACCTGCGCAAGCAGGGCCACTCGGCCGCGCTCGTCGGCGCGGTGATGACCCAGGCCCGGTTGCGCGCCAAAGCGAAGGTGAAGTTCGGCCCGTTCGCCGAGCGGATGCTCTTCACCGAGTCGGGGCTCGAACAAGCCACGCGGTTGAGTGTGGCGGCGGCGCACGCTGGCCGCTTCCAGGCCGCCGGGCTCACCCGGGTCGCCGATCTCGGCTGCGGAATCGGTGCTGACGCACTCGCCTTCGCCGCCCTCGACCTCGAGGTGACGGCCGTCGAGCGCGATGAGATCACGGCGGCAATCGCCGCCTACAACCTCGCGCCGTTCCCCTCGGCGACGGTTGTGCACGGTGACGCCGAGACGTTCGATCTCGAAAGTGTGGATGCTCTCTACTTCGACCCCGCCCGCCGAACCTCGGGGCACACGAACACCGCGCGACTCACCGATCCCGCCGACTTCAGCCCGTCACTGGATTTCGTGTTCGAGGCCGCTCGGTCGCGGCCCACGGGTGTGAAACTGGGTCCGGGGCTCGACCGGGCGCTGCTGCCCGAGACGGGCGAGGCGCAGTGGATCTCGGTCGACGGGCAGGTCGTCGAGACCGGCCTGTGGTTCGGTTCGGTGGCCCGCCCGGGCATCCGTCGCGCCGCGCTGGTGATTCGAGGCGACACGCGCCACGAATTGACCGCCGCCGCCGATAGCGACGACGTCGAGCAGGGCCCGCTCGGCGGGTACCTCTACGAACCAGACGGCAGCGTGATTCGGGCGCGGCTGATCGGCGACCTCGCGCGCACGATCGGGGCGCACCTGGTGTCGAGCCAGATCGCCTATCTCACCGCCGACGCGCTGGTCGAGACGCCGTTCGCCTCGGCGTTCCGCGTGCGCGAGGTGTTCCCCTACAACGTCAGCAGCCTGAAGCGTGAACTGCGCGCGCGGCGCATCGGCAGCCTCGAGATCAAGAAGCGCGGCGTCGATGTCGACCCGGCCGCCCTGCGCCCGAGGCTCGCGCTGCAGGGCCCCGAGCAGGCGACCCTCTTCGTGACGCGCGCCGAGGGCCGTCACGTGGCGATTCTCGCCGACCGCCTGCCCTGAGCAGAGCGGCCGGCGAGCGCAGCCCGTGAGAGCGGGTCAGTGAGAGCGGTCAGTATGAGTAGCGGTCGTTCGACGCGATCGCGATGATGATGAAGATCCACCAGATGAGCGACACTGCGATGCCGGCGAAGCCCGTGATGATGGCGGTGATCCAGAAGCCGCGCGAGGCCGCCTCTCGGCTGCGGCCGAAGAAGCCGAGCACGATGGCGGCGATCGAGAAGATGAACCCGCCGACGCCGATGCTGAAGATCGAGATCAGAATGCCGAGGATGCCGGCCACCATTCCGATGATGCTGAGGATGGGTGCGCGCGCGGCAGATGGGGCCGCATAGCCGGCCGGCGGTGCGCCGTACTGCGGGCCGCCGTAGCCGGGCGCGGCGGGCGCTCCGTACCCCGGTGCCTGCGGGGCGCCGTAGCCGGGGGCGGGAGGCGCGGCCGGGGCGCCGTAGCCGGGGGCGGGTGGTGCGGCCGGGGCGCCGGGGTACGGAGCCTGTGGCGCGGCATAGCCGGGCGCCTGCGGGGCCCCGTAGCCGGGGGCGGGAGGCGCAGCCGGCGCGCCGTAATTGGGCGCCGATGGGGCCGCGGGGGCCGCGTAGTTCGGGGCGGGCGGCACCGGAGGGGCCGTGTAGGCGGGCGGCGCGGCAGGCGGAGCGTAAGCCGGTGGGGCGCTCGGCGCAGCGGGCGCGGCGTACTCGGGAGCGGCGGGGGCGATGTACTCGGGCGCAGCGGGAGTGGCGGGGGCGATGTATTCCGGCGCGACGGGCGCCACCGGCGCGGTGTACGACGGGGCGGGCGGCGCGACCGGAGGAGTTGGCGCCGGAGGTGCCGCGGGCGGGGCGGTAGGCGGCACATCGGGGGCCGGCTGCGCCGGGGGCGTGTCGGATGCAGCGGGCGGCACCGTGGCCGCTGGAGGCGCCTGCTCGGGGGTTCCCTCGGCGGCTGGGCTCTGTGGATCGGTCATGATGACCCTTCCTTCTGCGTATTCGGTCTCTGGCTCTTCATCGAGCCTATCGAGAGGCAGCAGACATCCGTCAGCCCCACTCGCGCCGAGCGGCACATCACGACACAATTCATCGGCAGAGACGGCGAATGGCGCGGAGCCGAAGCGCCGCGCCATTCGCCGGTGTTAGTGGTCAGTGGTCAGATCAGTAGCTGTAGCTGTTCGAAGAATTCGCGCTGACGACGATGAAAACGACGAACAGAATGATCAGAATGATCGACAACAGAATTCCGGCGAAGCCGGTGATGATGGCCGTGAGCCAGAATCCGCGGGCCGCCGGCTCTCTGCGTCGGCCGATGAAACCGAGCACAACACCGGCTACCGAGAAGATGAAACCGCCGATGCCCCAGCTGAACAGCGAGATGAGCAGGCCCAGAATGCCCGCGACCATACCGATGATGCTGAGAATCGGCGACCTGGTGCCCGGTGCTGCATAGCCTGCGGGGGGTGCACCGTATTGCGGCGCGCCGTATCCGGGCGCGCCGTATCCGGGTGCGGCGGGCGGGGCACCGTACTGAGGCGCGGCGGGCGCGCCGTAGTTCGGGGCAGGCGGCGTCGGCGGAGCGGGCGCTGCCACAGGCGGAGCCGTGTACGCGGGCGGAGCGGGCGCGACCGGTGGCGCGGCGGGCGGAGCCGGTGGTGTGGGTGCCACCAGGGGCACTTGCTCGGGAGTTCCGTCTCCGGTGGGTGTGTTGGGATCGGTCATGGTGACCTTCCTTCCGCTAGTTCGGTGCGTGAGCGCCCTCGTTACGTGGGTGAGCGCTTCGATGCTTCGGTGTGCTGCTCCCTGTGGCGAGCCTACTGAAACGGGCTTTTTCGGGCATCCACTTGCGCAGCGACCCGTGAATCAGTAGGGAGCCGTGAATCAGTACGTGGTGACGGTCGCCGAGTTCGCCGCAATCGCGATGATCACAACGAAGAGGATGATGCCGAGCACGAGCTCGACGAATCCGATGATGATGCCCGCGAGCGCCAGGCCGCGACCGCTCTCGCCCGTGCGCTTGATCTGGCTCAGCGCGACGAAACCGAGGATGATTCCGATGATGGTGAACCCGACGATCGACACCACCAGCGAAACGATGGCGAGCACATTGGTGCGGGGTGCGACGGGGCCGGTGGAGGCTCCGTACGGGGCAGGACTGGTCATTGTGATGCTCCTTCAGGTCGTGCCCATAGTGGCAGTGTCAATGACGAGGTGTCAACGTCAGGCCTGTATCTGCGTGACGGGCAGCGTCGAGTCCGCCCCGAAATCGAGCGTCGATGGCCCGTGACCGCGCATGATCAGCTGCGCGCCGAGTGCCGCGATCATCGCCCCGTTGTCGGTGCAGAGCGAAAGCGGCGGAATGCGCAGCGTCACCCCGGCGAGCGCCGCGCGTTCTTCGGCCAGCGACCGGATGCGCGCGTTCGCGACGACTCCCCCGCCGAACAGCAGCCGTGGCACCCCGAAGTCGGAACACGCCGCCAGCGCCTTGGTGATGAGCACGTCGGCGACGGCCTCACGAAAGCTGGCCGCGACATCGGCGAGCGGAATCTCTTCGCCCCGATCGCTGCGCGCCTCGACCCAGCGCGCGACAGAGGTCTTCAGCCCCGAGAACGAGAAGTCGTAGCGGTGCGCGGCCATGTCTTTCGGCTGGCTGAGCCCGCGCGGAAACCGAATGGCCTTCGGATTGCCTCCCACGGCGACCCGATCGATGTGCGGACCGCCCGGGTAGGGCAGGCCGAGCACCCGCGCCACCTTGTCGAAGGCCTCCCCCGCGGCGTCGTCGATCGTCTCGCCGAGCAGCTCGACGTCGCCGACGAGGTCACGCACGTACAACAGCGAGGTGTGCCCGCCCGACACGAGCAGCGCGATGGTCGGGTACTCCAGCGGCTCGGAGTCGGGCGTCACGAGGTCGACCCCGACATGCCCGACGAGGTGATTGACCGCGTACAGCGGCTTGCCGGTCGCGAGCGCCAGCCCTTTCGCCGCCGCGACACCCACCATCAGCGCTCCCGAGAGACCCGGCCCGCTCGTCACGGCGATCGCGTCGATGTCGTCGAACGTGAGCTGAGCCTCGGCGAGGGCGGCGTGGATGGTCGGGGTCAGCGCCTCGAGGTGCGCACGCGCCGCGATTTCGGGCACCACTCCCCCGTACCGCGCATGCTCGTCCATCGACGAAGCGATGGCGTTGGCCAGCAGCGTGCTGCCGCGCACGATGCCGATGCCCGTCTCGTCGCAGGATGTTTCGATGCCGAGCACCACGGGAGCGTTCACGTTCATGCGCCGGCCTCCGGCTGGTTCGGGTGGCGGGTCAGGCCCAAAGTGTTCGAGCCGGCTGCGTTCGAGCCGGCGGCGTTCGAACCGGCGGCGTTCGAGCCGGCCAGGTCGAGGCGCATCACTACTGCGTCGACGTTGTCGGGCTGGTAGTAGCCGCGCCGCACGCCGATGTCGGTGAATCCGAGCGTTCGGTAGAGGTGCTGCGCCCCGGGGTTGTCGGCCCGAACCTCGAGAAAAACGCGCCGTGCGCCGCGCCGGGCGGCCTCGGCGATGAGCGCCTGCATGAGCTTTCGGCCGAGGCCCTGCCCCCGGGCATCCGGAGCCACAGCGATCGTCTGAATGTCAGCATCGGCCGCGCCCCGCGGGCTGAGCAGCCCCGCGTAACCCAGCAGGGCGGCCGATGGATGCTCGGCCCGCTCGGCCACGAGGTAGTAGGTGTGGCGCAGCTCCAGATCGGAGCGCATCATCGCCGGGCTCCAGGCGTCGTTTTCGAAGGTAGCCGTCTCGAGCGCCATGATGGCGTCGAGATCAGCCGGCCCGGCGACGCGCATGACGCAGTCCAGAGCGTCGGTCATCGCTGGGTCACCCGCTTGGCTCCGGTCGAGAGGGTGACGTCGGGCGAGCGGAGGTAGAGCGCACGGTCGTCGGCGAAGGCGGCTCCGCTGCGGCGCAGGTCGGCCGCCACGAGGCCGAGTGCGGCAGCCGAGACGTGCGCCGCGTCGAGTTTCGCGGCGTGCGGGTGCGGCAGGGCATCCGGTTTCGCGAGGCCGGGGCCGTCGAGGCGCACGGGGGCGGAAGGCGCGATGGCGGGCTGTGCGGGGGTGGAATCGGGCACCGAAGCCGCGGTGGCCGCGGCGGACGCGGTGGCCTCGGTGGCCTCGGTGGCCTCGGGCAGCGTGTAGAGCGACCAGTAGACCTCGCGGCGGCGGGCATCCGAGACGACCAGCAGCTCGCCGCGGTGACCGTCGTGCTGCGCCACGCGCGCCACGGCGTCGTGGCTGACCACAGGCAGCACCTCGATGCCGCGGCCGGTCGCGAAGGCATGGGCGGCGGCGATACCGACCCGCAGGCCGGTGAACGGCCCCGGGCCCATACCGGCAACCACCGCGGTGATGTCGCCGGCCGAGACGGATGCCTCGGCGAGAGCCTGCTCGATCAGCCGGCCGATGACTTCGGCGTGTTTCATCGTGTCGTAGCCGTTCGCTTCACTGAGCACACCGTGCTCGGCGTCGACGACGGCGACACTCGTGCCGGCCGATGTGTCGATGGCGAGAAAGAGTTCGCGGCGATCAGACATCTGTCGCTCCTTCTGCGTCGGCGCGTCGCGAACGCCGAGAACGCCGGTAGAGCGACACGAGACGCGGCTCGACGGGCTCGTCGAGGTCTTCGGCGGAGTCGGCGGATGATTCGGAGTCGGCGCCGGCCACATCGGCGTCGGCAGCGGCATCGGTTGACGCGCCCTCGCTGATCGTCGCAGCGGGGGTTTCTTCGCCCTCCGCAGCGCCGTCGCCCAGCGAGACGGCGTCGGTACTCCCGCCGGCGCCACGCGGGCGCTCGATCACCAGCTCGAGGTAGTCGTCGACGATCGCCTCGATCATTCCGGCGCCCCACTCGACCACCACGATCGAGGAGGCGAAGTCGATATCGAGATCGTCGAGTTGGGCGGCACCGTCGAGCCGATAGGCGTCGACGTGCACGAGCGGAACGCCGGTCGCGGCATTCGGATGTGTTCGCGCCAGCACGAACGTCGGGCTCGTCACCGAGCCGCGCACCCCGAGCCCGGCGCCCAGCCCCCGCGTGAACGTCGTCTTTCCCGCCCCGAGTTCGCCGGTCAGCACCAGCACGTCGCCCGCGCCCAGCCGCCCCGCGAACTGCTCGCCGAGCGCGCCCATCGCCTCGGGGTCGCCGATGACCCACGTCTCAACGGGGCCGTCGTCTGCGCCGTGCACGTCGCCGTGAACTGCGCCCTGCGCGTCACCGAGCACGCCCGAAACGGTGCCGCCCGCGACTTCCGCTCCTATGCCGTCGGCATCGGCACCGCCGGGAGCATCCGCGCCTGATTGCCCGATGTGCACCCCTTCGAACGGGCGCGGATGTGCCGAAACGATGCGGTTGCCACCGCTCCCATCGGTGGCCGACGCGGCGAGCGACTCGTCGGTGACGTAGACGCGAGGCACACGTGGCCCGACCCGCGAGACGATCTCGTCGCCGATAGTGCGAGCCCAGCCCGCCCATTCTTCGGCGGTCGGGATGCTCTGCCGCGACCCGGGCACCACCGTCGCCGGCTCGGCGGTGCTCGGGGCCTGCTCAACTGAGGCAGCACTGGCACCGCTGTCGACGAGCGACCCTCCGGGCAGCGGCCCCCCGGGCATCCGCCCCTCGCCGAAGACGACGACCTCGTCGCCCAGCTGAACGTCGGCGTCACCGACGTCGACGATGAACTGATCCATGGCGATGCGCCCCGCGACGGGGTATCGACGGCCGCCGATCCACACCTGGGCGCCGTGCCCATTTGCGGCACGCGGTATCCCGTCGGCGTAGCCGAGCGGCACCAGCACGAGGGTCGACGGCCGCGAGGTGCGGTAGTCGAACCCGTATGACACGCCGTGCCCGGCCGGCACGCGCTTGACCGAGACGACCGGCGCGACGAGCGTCATCACCGGTCGCAGACCCAACTCGAGCGCGCTCTCGTCGTCGAAGGGCGTCACCCCGTAGGCCGCGATACCGAATCGCACCATGCCGAGGCGCGCTTCAGGCATGCGGATCCCCGCCGAGCTCGCCGCTAGATGCACCCGCTCGAACCGGGCGCCGAGCCCCTCGGCGACGGCAACCGCCGCGTGCAGTTCGCCCAGGGCGACCGCGTCGTCGGCGGGCGAGGCGTCGGCAAGGTGCGACCACGCCGCATACAGCCGAACCGAGCCGGCCGCGTCTGCCGCGAGAGCCGCACGCACGAGCCCCGGCCACTGCTCGACGCTGGCTCCGTTGCGGTGCAGCCCGGTGTCGATCTTCAGGTGGATGCGCGGCGGAGTGAAGGCACGGGCACCGGATGCCCGGCCATCCACGTCCCGGGCTGCAGCGATGGCCTCGATCTGCCATTCCGCCGAGATGCCGAGGTCGATGTCGGACTCCGCGGCGGCGCCGAAATCGGCGTCGGGCGCGTGCATCCACGCGAAGATCGGGGCTGTGACGCCCGCCTTCCGCAGCACCAGCGCCGCCGGAATATCGAGCACGGCCAGCGATGTCGCGCCCGCCTCGAGCGCGGCGTAGGCCAACCGCACCATGCCGTGCCCATAGGCGTCGGCCTTGACCGCGAGCATGGTCTCCGCAGGGGCCGCGAGCGAGCTCAGCACCCGCACGTTATGCCGAAAAGCGTCGAGGTTGATCAGCGCCTGCCGCGGCGGCGCGGCGCCAGAACTCGCGGCGAAGATTTTGTCGCTCACGAGGTGTACCGCCGCTTGAACCGCTGCCCGATGCGCGTGACGACCTCGTAGTTGATCGTCTCGGCGGCCTCGGCCCACTCCTCGACGGCCGGATGCCCGGCAGCAGGGTCACCGAACAACACCACCTGATCGCCCACCGCCACCTCGCCGTCGTGCACATCGGCCACGAACTGATCCATCGCGATGCGCCCCGACACCCGATAGCGCTGACCATTGATCAGCACCGGCGCGCGGTTCGACCCGAGCCGCGGAATTCCGTCGGCGTAGCCCAGCCCCACCAACGCGAGCGTGCTCGCGCCTGCGGTGCGATAGGTGTACCCGTACGACACAGCGCTGTCGGCCGGCACTCGCTTCACCGCGATGACGCGACCCTCGAGCCGCATCGCCGGAATCAGCCCCAGCTCGGCCGACGTCACGTCGTCGAACGGCGACAGCCCGTACATCCCTATTCCGAGGCGCACCATCGAGAGCCTCGTCTCGGGCAGCCTGAACGTGGCGGCCGTCGCGGCGAGATGGATGATCGGCGGCACCACCCCGACCGACGCCGCCAGGTCGACCGCCTCGTCGAACTGCTGCAGTTGCGCGCGGTCTTCGTCGTCGTTCGCGTTCGAGAGGTGGCTGAAGAGCCCGACCACCTCGAGGCGACCCTCTCCCTGTAGCTCGGCGGCGCGCTCGAACACAGCGCGCCAGGCTGAAGGCTCGGCGCCGTTGCGCCCGAGCCCCGTGTCGACCTTGATGTGCACGCGCCCCGCACGGTTCAGCGCGTCGGCCGCCACCGCGACGGCCTCGAGTTGGGCCACGCTGCTGACCCCGACGTCGATGCCGTTGCGCACGGCGGCGTCGAACGACGCGGTCGGGTCGTGCAGCCACGCCAGAATCGGAGCCTGCAGACCGGCGGACCGCAGCGCTAGAGCCTCATCAACATCGGCCACTCCGAGCCACGTCGCGCCGGCTTCGAGCGCCGCGCGCGCCACTTCGACCGCGCCGTGCCCGTACCCGTTGGCCTTCACGACGGCCATCACTTCGGTCTCGCCGACGAGTTTCTTCACCACTCCGACGTTGTTGCGAATGGCCGCGAGGTCGATGGTGGCCGAGCGGAACGGCTGATTCGTCACGCGTCACCCCGGGCATCCGCACGAGCATCCGCAGCCGCATCCGCGCCACCGGCGTGCCGATGCACCTCGCCGGGGCCCTCGGCGACCACGAAGGCGCACGCCGAATCACCGTCGTGGCTCAGCGAGAGGTGCAAGATCGTGATTCCGTGGGCGGCCACGCTCTCCGCCGCCGCGCCGACCAGCAAGAACGACGGGCGTCCGTGCTCGTTTGTGACGATCTCCATGTCGTGCCAGCGAAACCCCGTGGAGTCACCGACAGCCTTGATGAGCGCCTCTTTTGCAGCGAATCGGGCGGCTAGAGAACGCAGCGAAAGCCCGCGTTCGCCCACAGCGAACAGGCGCTCGACGAGTGCGGGCGTGCGCTTCACGACACGCTGAAAACGCGGCACGTCGACAATGTCGACGCCCACCCCCACGATCACGGTCGCTCCGCACGACGCGGCAGCGGCCACTTCTCGCTCGGCACTACTCGACCGTCACCGATTTGGCCAGGTTGCGCGGCTGGTCGACGTCGAGGCCCTTCGCGGTCGCCAACTCCATGGCGAAGATCTGCAACGGCACCACTGCGAGAAGCGGCTCGAACAACGGCCCGGCCAGCGGAATCGGAATCACCTCGTCGGCGAACGGCAGCACAGCCGCGTCACCCTGCTCGGCGACGGCCAGAATGCGCGCTCCGCGGGCCCGGATCTCCTGGATGTTCGACACCACCTTCGCGTGCAGCGAGTTCGGGTCGCGGGGGCTCGGCACCACCACGAAAACGGGCTGCCCCGGCTCGATCAGCGCGATCGGGCCGTGCTTGAGCTCCCCTGCCGCAAAGCCTTCGGCGTGGATGTACGCCAGCTCTTTGAGCTTCAACGCTCCCTCGAGCGCAACCGGGTACCCCACGTGCCGGCCCAAGAAGAGCACGGCGCGGGTATCGCTCATCCACTTCGCCAGCTCGCGAATGCGGGTGGAGGTCTTCAAGACCTTCTCGATCTTGGCCGGAATCGCACTGAGCTCGGCGAGCGCACCGCGAATCTCTGCGGGCGACAGCGTTTCGCGCACTGCAGCGAGGTGCAGCCCGAAGAGGTAGAGCGCCGCGATCTGCGCGACGAACGCCTTGGTCGACGCAACCGCGACCTCGGGGCCGGCGTGCGTGTAGATCACCGCATCCGACTCTCGGGCGATGGTCGCACCCTGGGTGTTGCAGATCGACAGCGTCTTGGCGCCGGCCTCGATGGCGTACTTGACGGCCATCAGGGTATCCATGGTCTCGCCCGACTGGCTGATCGAGACGACGAGCGTCTTCGCGTCGAGAATCGGATCGCTGTACCGGAACTCGTGCGACAACTGCACCTCGACCGGAATACGCGCCCACTTCTCGATGGCGTACTTGCCGAGCATTCCCGAGTAACTCGCGGTGCCGCAGGCGATGATGATGACCCGATCGACGTCGGCCAGGTGCTGACCGAGATCGCCGAGATCGGGCAGCGACACCGAACCCTCCACGATGCGAGTGCGAAGTGTGTTGGCCACGGCCTCGGGCTGCTCGCTGATCTCTTTGGCCATGAAGCTCGACCACCCGCCCTTTTCGGCGGCCTTCGCATCCCACGACACATGGAATTCGCTGGTCGGCACCTCGGTGCCGAAGAAGTCGGTCACGGTGACCGAATCGGGGGTGATCGTGACGATCTGGTCTTGCCCGATGGCCATGGCCCGTTGGGTGTGCTCGACGAACGCCGCGACGTCGGAGCCGAGAAAGTTCTCGCCGTCGCCGAGGCCGATCACCAGCGGCGAGTTGCGGCGGGCGCCGACCACGATGCCGGGCTCGTCTTTGTGCAGCGCGAGCAAGGTGAACGCACCCTCGAGGCGCACCACCACTCGGGCGAGCGCCGCGCTGAGCCCGTCGCCCACGTCATACTCTTCGCCCATCAGCTTCGCGGCGACCTCGGTGTCGGTCTCGCTCTCGAAGGTGTAACCCTTGGCCAGCAGCTCGTTCTTCAGCTCGGCGAAGTTCTCGATAATGCCGTTGTGGATGACCGCGAGCTTGCCGTCACGGCTGAGATGCGGATGCGCGTTTCCGTCGGTCGGGCCACCGTGCGTAGCCCAGCGGGTGTGCCCGATGCCCGTGGAGCCGTTCTGCAACGCTTCGTTCTTGAGGTCGTCGACCAGCACCGCGAGCTTGCCGGCACGCTTACGCGTCACCAGTTCACCCTCTTCGGTGATGATGGCGACTCCCGCCGAGTCGTACCCGCGGTACTCGAGGCGGCGTAGGCCGCCCAGCAGAACCTCCAGGCTCTGGGGTCGTCCGACATAGCCCACAATTCCGCACATACCAGCGATTTTACAGGGGCCAACCTGAACGACCGGCGCACGGCGCGGCGTAGGAGCCCTCGCGGGTACGGCAGAATGGTACGCAATGAGTGATTCGGGGGCGACGGCGTCGGGGGGCCAGACCACCCCTTTTGTCGAAATCGACCGCGCGGAGTGGGCCGCTCTTGCGCCCGCCACGCCGCATCCCCTCCTCGAAACCGAAATCGTACAACTTCGCGGGCTCGGCGAGCCGCTCGATATGACCGAGGTCGCCGAGGTCTACCTGCCGCTGAGCCGGCTGCTCAACCTCTACGCCGCGGGGTACCAGAACCTGCACCGCTCGACCAGCGACTTTCTGGGTGAGAAGGCCCGCAGCACGCCGTTCGTCATCGGGGTCGCCGGATCCGTCGCCGTGGGCAAGTCGACCATCGCCCGTCTGCTGCGTGAGCTGCTCGCGCGCTGGGAAGACACTCCCCGCGTCGAACTCGTCACGACCGACGGCTTTCTGCTGCCGAACGCCGAACTGGCGCGGCGCGGCCTCATGGACCGCAAAGGTTTTCCGGAGAGTTACGACCGCAGGGCGCTCCTGCGTTTCGTGAGCGAGGTGAAGAGCGGTGCGCCAGAAGTGCGGGCACCTTTTTACTCACACCTCAGTTACGACATCATCAGAGACGCCCAGATCGTGGTGCGCCAGCCCGACATTCTCATCGTCGAAGGCCTGAACGTGCTGCAGCCGCCGGCACCCGGGCACCGACTGGCCGTGAGCGACCTCTTCGACTTCACGGTCTATGTCGACGCCCGCACCAGCGACATCGCGCACTGGTACCAGGAACGCTTCTTGAAGCTGCAGCGCGGCGCGTTCGCAAACCCCAGCTCGTACTTTCACCGCTATGCAAGCCTGACCGAAGAAGAAGCCCGGTCGACCGCGGCCTCGATCTGGGCATCCATCAACCAGCCGAACCTGGTCGAGAACATCTTGCCGACCCGTTCGCGCGCCACTCTCGTGCTGCGCAAAGGCTCCAACCACGCGGTCAAACGCGTCTTGCTGCGCAAACTCTAGCCCGCGGCGGGAGTGAGGGCGAGGCGCGAGCGCACGACATCGGCGAGGCGCTCGGCGATGCGGTCGGCGGTGTGCTGGTCTGCTGCCTCGACCATGACGCGAACCAACGGCTCGGTTCCGGATGGTCTGAGCAGAACCCGCCCGCTTTCACCGAGTTCTTCTTCGGCAGCCGCGACGGCTTCGGCGAGCACCGTGTCGGTGGCGACGGCCTCTCGGTCGACCCCGGCGACGTTGATCAGAATCTGCGGATACACCGTCATCACCGAGGCGAGCTCGGCGAGCGACTTGCCCGTGGCGGCCATGTGACTCACGAGCTGCAGGCCGGTCAGAATGCCGTCACCCGTGGTGGCGTAGTCGCCGAAGATGATGTGACCGGACTGTTCGCCGCCGAGATTGTAGCCGTGGGCGTTGATCGCCTCGAGCACGTAGCGGTCTCCAACGCGCGTTTCGAGCATGCGGATGCCCTGCGCAGCCATGGCAACATGCAGGCCGAGATTGCTCATCACCGTGGCGACGAGCGTACGGTCTTTGAGTTCACCCCGGGCATCCAGTGCCGTGGCGAGAATCGCCATGATCTGGTCGCCGTCGACGACGGTACCCGTGTGATCGACTGCGAGGCACCGATCGGCATCGCCATCGTGCGCGATACCCACGTCGGCACCGAGTTCGACGACCGTGTCGATGAGGGTCTGCATGTGCGTCGAGCCCACGCCGTCATTGATGTTCGCGCCGTCGGGGTCGTTGCCCATCACCGTGACGGTGGCGCCGGCGACCGTGAAGACCTCGGGCGAAACGCCCGCCGCAGCACCGTGAGCGCAGTCGAGCACGACGTGAATGCCCTCGAGCGAATGCGGCAGCGTGCCGAGCAGGTGCACGACGTACCGGTCTTCGGCGTCGGAGAAACGACGGATGCGCCCCACCTCCGCGCCGAGTGGAACCAAGAACGGCTCTTCGAGTGCGGCTTCGATCTGCTCTTCGATCTCGTCGTCGAGCTTCTTGCCGGCGCGCGCGAAGAACTTGATGCCGTTATCGGGCGCAGGGTTGTGCGAGGCCGAGATCATGCAGCCGAAGTCGGCACCGAAATCGGCCACGAGATACGCGGCCGCGGGAGTCGGGATGACACCCGCGTCATAAACATCGACCCCGGAACTGGCGAAGCCGGCCGCGACCGCTGCGGAGATGAAGTCTCCGGAGGTACGCGGGTCTCTGGCGAGAACCGCGATCGGTCGGCGGCCGGCTGCACGTGCCGGGGCACCGAGCACCACAGCGGCGGCTTGGGCTACACGAAGAGCCAGGTCTGCAGTCACATCCCTGTTCGCGAGCCCACGCACGCCGTCGGTGCCGAAAAGGCGAGCCATACGTGGAGTCTAAACGCGCGAGGCGATTAGCGCTTGGAGAACTGAGGAGCCTTACGGGCCTTCTTGAGACCGGCCTTCTTACGCTCTTTCACGCGGGCGTCGCGGCTCAGGAAGCCGGCCTTCTTCAGCGTCGCGCGGTTGTTCTCTTCGTCGATCTCGTTCAGCGCACGGGCGATGCCGAGGCGAAGCGCACCGGCCTGGCCCGAGGGGCCGCCACCCGAGATCTTGGCGATGACGTCGTAGCTGCCGAGCAGGTCGAGCAGCTTGAACGGGTCGTTGATGAGCTGCTGGTGCAGCTTGTTCGGAAAGAAGTTCTCGAACTCGCGGCCGTTCACCACGATGGTGCCGGCGCCGGGAACGAGGCGCACGCGGGCGATGGCCTGCTTGCGACGGCCGACGGCCGCACCGCCGACGCTCAGCACGGGGCGAGCAGCCTTCGGGGTCTCGACGGTGGGGGTTTCGGTCGAGTAGCTCTCGGGAGCCACGTCAATCTGATCTGCGATCTTCGCCACTTTGGTTACGAATCCTTTTCTAAAGTCTGTAGAAGGTTTGACCGGCGGGCGCTACTGCGCGACCTGGTCGAAGGTGTAAGGAACGGGCTGCTGCGCAGCGTGCGGGTGCTCGGCACCGGCGTACACCTTGAGCTTGGTCAGCTGAGCACGGCCGATCGAGTTCTTGGGCAGCATGCCGCGGATCGCCTTTTCGACGGCGCGGGTCGGGTTCTTCTCCAGCAGCTCGGCGTACGTGACGGCCGACAGGCCTCCCGGGTAACCGGAGTGGCGGTAGGCCTTCTTCTGCAGGGCCTTCGAGCCGGTCAGGGCGACCTTCTCGGCGTTGATGATGACGACGAAGTCGCCACCGTCGAGGTGCGGGCTGAACGTGGGCTTGTTCTTGCCACGCAGAATGATTGCGGCGTGGCTGGCCAGACGGCCCAGCACGACGTCAGTCGCATCGATGATGACCCAGTTGCGAACGAGTTCGCTCGCCTTAGGGGAATAGGTACGCGTCACAGTAATAGTGCTTTCTTGTCGAAATGAGGTGTTCGTGAATCCCGCTCCGTGGCTGTTCTACGCGATCGATGATCGAGAACGCACCCGTGGAGGGCTCAACTTCGGGTGGCACAGATAAGCTGATGCACACCAAAGAACGAGACTAGCCTATTTCGGGCCCTGCCGCCAGTTGGGCCCGTGACCGTCGCGCGCGGGTCTCTTCTGCGCGGCGGGCGAGGCCCGCGGCATCCGGATACCCGACCTCCATCAGCGTCAGACCCCGTGCCGGCATCACCTTGAAGGCGCTGGTGCGCTCGAGCGCCTCGCGCAGCTCGATGACCTCCGCCACGCTCAGCCTGCCCTCCCCGACGGCGACGACGGCCCCGACCAGCGCACGCACCATGCTGTGGCAGAACGCGTCTGCCCGAACCGAGGCCGAGACGACGCCTTCGTCGTCGCGCCGCCACACGAAGTGCTGCAGAGTGCGGATGGTCGTGGCGAACGGTCGCGGCTTGCAGAAGGCCCCCCAGTCGTGCAGGCCGACCAGCTCGTTCGACGCGATCTGCATAGCGACCAGGTCGAGCGGCTTGGTGGTCCACGCCGTGCTGTACCGGGTGAGCGGATTGCGCGCGAGCAGGGTGTCGGCGATGCGGTACTCGTACCGACGCCAGAGCGCCGAGAACCGCGCATCGAACCCCGGATCGGCCCGGCTCGTCTTGCGCACCACGATGTCGGTGGATGAGCCCAGCATTCCGTTCACGCTGAGAGCGATGCGGCTCACCTCGATCTTCGACACCTGCTCGGCGGTCAGATCAAGATGCACCACCTGGCCACGGGCGTGCACACCCGCATCTGTTCTGCCCGCCACGACTAGGTTCGGCATCGAGCCGAGGCTCGAGTAGAGCCCGCTCAGCGCCCGCTCGAGTTCACCCTGCACGGTGCGCAGGCCCGGTTGACGAGCCCAACCCGAGAAGGCGGTTCCGTCGTAGGCGAGATCGAATCGCACCCGAACGGGCGCACCCTCGATACCCGCCACACCCGCACCTCGCTCGTCTGCCGTCGTTCGTTCTGCCAGCTGGCCTCGCGGCACGCCGGCAGGCCGCCGACTCAGTTCGCCGCTGCGACCGGCCGCTCGTCGAGAAACGTCTCGAACATTCGTGACGCGAAGTCGCTGGTGTCGAGGGTACCAAGACCGAGCAGGGTCTCGGTTCTGAGCACACCGGGCAGAGAGGGCACCCGGTCGAGAATCAGCTCGCGCAGATGACCCTGGTCGCACACTCGAAAGCGGGCCATCAGGTCGAAGCGGCCGGTAACGACGGTGAGCTGCTCGAGCTCGACCATCTCGGTCAGCGCGTCGAGCACGGTCTGCCGGTCTTGCCCCGGCCGCAGCGTGAGATTGACAACAGCAACCACACCGAGCCCCAGCTTCGACCAGTCGATGGCCACCGAGTACTGCTTGACGACGCCCGTGCGCTCGAAGCGGGCGAGCCGCTCGGCGACCGCCGGGGGCGACATTCCCACCTTTCGGCTCAACGCACGCTGCGACTGCCGCGAGTCTGAAGCCAGCTCGCGCAGCAAAGCGACGTCTTTCGTGTCGAGCTCCACCTCCGAGTCGTCGAACTGCGCCCCCACGTACGACGAAAACGGGGTTCGTTTCGTCTTTTTCGGCGTGCTGCCGATGTTCTTTGCGTTCATTGCCCTCTGCACGTTCGTTGCCTCCACCGTTCGACCCCCAATTGCCATTGATTGAGTATATGTCGCTTTCCTATCGAGATGAGAAACTGGAGATGCTCTTCTCACCCCGAATTCATCTGGAGTCCCTCGCCGTGCCCGAAACACCGCCGTTCGTCATCACCTCAGCCGCGTCAGCCGCTCAGGCAACCGCAGAGTTGGCCGAGCAGTTCTCTGCCGTCGCCGCGGAACGAGACCGTGAAGGCAGCGCGCCGTTCGCCGAAGTCGAAGCCGTGCGTGCGACGGGCCTGCTGCCGGCGGTCGTGCCCGCCGAGCTGGGCGGCGGAGGCTTCGACTGGCCGACGGTGTTCGAGGTGCTGCGACCGATCATCCGCGCCGACGGCGGCCTCGGGCACGTCTTCGCCTACCACTTCGTGAACTCCTGGCGCATCGAGCTGAACGAGAACACGTCGGCCATCGCCGAACTGCAGCGCGGCCTCGCCACGCAGCACTGGTTCTGGGGTGGGGCCGGCAACCCGCGAGACTCGAACCTCGCCCTCGAGCCCGTCGAGGGCGGCTTTCTCGCACGCGGGCGAAAGTTCTTCGCCACGGGTGCCCAGGTCGCCGACAAGATCACCGCGAGTGGCACGCGCACCGACACCGGCGAGAAGCTCGCCATCGTCGTCGACGGCCGAGCAGAGGGCGTGCTGCACCACGACGACTGGAACAGCATGGGCCAGCGCCTGTCAGCCTCGGGGTCAGTGACGTTCGACGGCGCCTTCGTGCCGTCGTCGCAGGTGCTCGGCTTCGGCGGCCAAGAGGGGCCGCGGTACCACCCGTATTCGTCGCTCTCGATTCTGCTGTTCCAGGTGGCGCTCGAACACGTGCACGTGGGCCTCGCGGAGGGTGCTCTCGCCGCTGCGGCCGGCTACGTGCGAACAACCACCAAACCGTGGTCGACGAGCGGGGTGCAGACGGCCGTCGACGACCCGTTCATCCGCGAGCTGACCGGCGAACTGACGTCGCTCACGCGGGCAGCGGATGCCGTCACCTGGTCGGCCACGAATGCCTTCGTGAAGGCGGCAGAACGCGGCTGGCAGCTCACCGACGACGAGCGCGGCGAAGCGGCCGTCGAGATCGCGGCCGCCAAGGTCTTCACGACCAAGGCCGTGCTCGAGGTGACGTCACGCGTCTTCGAGCTGACCGGCGCCCGGGCGACCTCGACCTCGTACGGCTTCGATCGGTTCTGGCGTAACGCTCGAACCATCACGCTGCACGACCCAGTGGCGTACAAGGCGCAGGAGGTCGGCGACCGCGCCCTGCGCGGCGACTTCCCGACCCCCAGCGGCTACAGCTGAGCCAGACGGCTACAGCCGAGTCACACGCTCACGTTGGCGAGTTCGTCGTACGTTGCGAAGCTCGACGAGACGTCGCTGCCGGTGAAGTTGCCCACCCAGCCGTCGTCGTCGTGAAAGAAGCGCACCGAGACGTACTCGGGGCTCGTGCCCATGTCGAACCAGTGCGTCGTGTTCGCCGGCACCGAGATGACGTCGCCCGCCTCACAGAACACCGCGTGCACCTTGCCGTCGACATTGAGGTAGAAGACCCCGCTGCCGTGGGCGAAGAAGCGGTCTTCGTCGTCGTCGTGCTGGTGCTCGTTCAGAAACTTCTGACGCCCGGTCGCCGCCGTTTCGCGGTACTCGTCGGTGTCTTCGCGGATGATCGTGAGCACGTCGACGAGCGAGTAGCCCTGTTCGGCGTTCACCGCGGCAATCTCGTCGGCGTACAACGACAGCACTTCGTCTTGGGTCGGATGGTCGGAGAGCGGCTTGACCTCCCAGCGGCTGAAGCGCGCGCCGAGGCCGGCGAGAATGTCGCGAATCGTGTCTGCGTCGCGAGTCTGAATTTCGGGGGTCGAGGGGTCTGTGGTGCTCCACACAGTCAGCAGGGTCATGCATCAATCGTATTCCGCTGCGAAGGTCTACTGCCGCGCCGATGGCTCACATTTCCGCTCATCTGACGAAAAACAAGCAATCGAGTAATACAACGACACACAATTGGGCGAGGGCTTCGCGGGCACGTTGAATAGTCAACGCATCACAGCACCCGCACTCCCGCGCCCCAGCATCCCGCAGTCACCTCAAGGAGCCTTCATGGCCATCATTCGTCGAGCCCCGCTCGTCGCCGCCGCGGCAGCCGCCGCGCTGCTCGCCCTCACCGCGTGCTCGCAGGGCGGCACCAGCACTGCCGCCAGCACGTCGACCTCGGCCGCCACCGCTACGGCACCGTTGCCATCGCCGTTCAACGGCGCACCCGTCAAGGTCGCCCTGGTTCGCCAGAGCGGTGCGGGCGACTTCTTCGAGGCGTGGGGCGCCGGCGCCGCCGCGCAGGCCAAGGCCGCGAACATCGACCTCACCGTTACCGATGCACGCAACGACAACGCCAAGCAGGCCAGCGACCTCGAGCAGGCCATCGCCTCGAAGCCCGACGCCATCATCGTCGACCACGGCCAGACCGACACGCTGCAGCCGCTGATCACCGAGGCCATCGCCGACAAGATTCCCGTCGTCACCTACGACCTCGCGCTCACCGACGCCACCGGCGTTATCACCACGAGCCAGTCCGACGCGTCGATGGCCCAGGGTGTTCTCGACCAGCTCATCTCCGACGTCGGCGACGGCGCGAAGGTCGGCTACGTCTCGGCTACCGGCTTCGCTCCGCTGGATGCCCGCGCCAAGGTCTGGAACCAGGTCGTCGCCGATCACAAGCTCGACGTCGTCTTCTCGACCGGTGAGGTCACGGAATCGACCGCGACCGACAACATCCCCCTGGTCGACGCTGCGCTCAAGCAGAACCCCGACGTGCAGGCGATCTTCGCCCCGTACGATGAAATCACCAAGGGCGCGGTTCAGGCCGTCATCCAGAACAACCTGCAGTCGAAAGTGAAGGTGTACGGCATCGACATCTCCAACGCCGACCTGCAGGTGATGACCGCAGACGGCAGCCCCTGGGTCGCCACCTCGGCCACCGACCCGGCCGCCGTCGGCGCCGGCGTCGTACGCACCCTGGCGCTGCAACTCGCTGGCCAGCTGAACGCAACGAGCGAGCAGTTTCCGGCCGTCACCATCACGCAGAAGTTCCTCGCCGACAACTCGGTCACCAACGTGTCGCAGCTGCGTGTGGCCGAACCGAAGCTGAAACTCGACACGACCCTCGTCGCAGATTGGCTGCCCGCGGTCTCCGGATGACGTTTGATTCTGCACCATCGCCCGAGGGGCGCGACGCTTCCGTCGCGCCCCTCGGTGCCGTCGAATCCCCCAGTGCCGTCGAAACCCCCCGTGCCGTCGAATCCCCTGGCGCCGTCGTATCACTGAGCGGAGTCTCGGTCGCGTACGGCTCGAACCGGGTGCTGACCGATATCTCGCTCGACTTCGCGCCCGGCGAGATCACCGCTCTGCTCGGCGCGAACGGGGCCGGCAAGTCGACGCTCATCAAGGCACTCTCCGGCGCCAACTCGCGCTACTCGGGAACCATCTCGATCGGCGGCGACGCCGTGCATCTCTCGTCGCCCGTTTTGGCGCGCCAGCGCGGCATCTCGGCGGTGCACCAGAAAGTCGCCGACGGAATCGTGCCCGGGCTGAGCGTGGCCGAGAACCTCACTCTCGACGACCTGGCACAGGCCTCACGGCACATTCTGCGCGGCCGCAAACAGCAGCTCGCCGATGCCCGAGCCGCCCTCGCTGTGCTCGGCCTCGACTGGCCCGACCGGCTGCTGAATCAGGATGCCGCACGCCTGGCCATCTCGGATGCCCAGCTGCTCATCCTCGCCCGCGCACTGCGCGGCACGCCCCGCCTGCTCATCCTCGATGAACCCACCTCTGCGCTGACGGCGGCGGAGGCGGAACGGCTGTTCGCCGTCTTGAGGGCGCTGCGGGCATCCGGACTTTCGATCATCTACGTCTCGCACCGCTTCGGCGAGATCGAGGCCCTGGCCGACCGCGTGGTCGTCTTGCGCGACGGAATCGTGCAGAGCGACACCGTCAGACCCTTCGCCTGGACCGAGATTCTGCACGACATGCTCGGCCGCGCCGCCGACCTTCAGCACGATCGCGGCGACACCCATCGCGGCACTGTCGAAGTCGCTCGACTGTCGAACGTCACGCTCTTCGCCGAGTCGGCGCCCATCGATCTGCAGATCAGGGCCGGCGAGGTCGTCGGCGTGCTGGGGCTCATCGGTGCGGGCAAGAGCGAAATAGCCGAGTTGCTCGGCGGCCTCGCAACTCCGCTCAGCGGCACGCTCAGCCTCGGCGGCGAACCGTACGCCCCGCGGCGCCCCGGCGACGCCATTAGCGCGGGCGTCGTTCTCGTGCCCGAAGACCGCGAGCGCCAGGGCATTTTGCCCGGGTGGTCGGTGGTGCAGAACATCACCGTGCCGTTCTTGTCGCAGTCGAGCGTGTTCGGGGTGCTTCGCAAGCGGCTCGAGACGAACCGCGCCGATTCGGTGATCACCACCCTGCACGTGGTCACGGGCGGTGCGGATGCTCTTATCGACGACCTCTCGGGTGGAAACCAGCAGAAGACCGTCGTCGGCCGCTGGCTGTCGGCCGACCCCCGGCTGGCCATTCTCGACGAACCGTTCCGCGGCGTCGACATCGCCGCACGCCGCGAGATCGGCACCCGGCTCGCCGAGAGCGCCGCTGCGGGCGCGGCGGCGGTCGTGCTCTCGAGCGACGTCGACGAGATCTTCGAGGTCGCAGACCGCATCATCGTTCTGGTCGGCGGCGTCATCGAACTCGACGCCTATGCCGACGAAGTCGATCGTAACCAGGTCGTCGCCGCGTTCTTGGGGGCCGCTCAGCCTGTCGCGAGCGCCGGCGCGGCGGGCGCAGCCGCAAGGCCCGTCGGAGCGTCGGGCACCGGCACCGGCCCTGGCCCGCGCACGAGCCCCGAAACCAAGACGAACCCCCGATCATCCGCTGTGGAAGGACCCTCCCAATGACTAGCGCCCCCGCGGCCACTCGCACCTCGAGCGCCGGCGAGAAGACGGCCGCGTTCGTGGTCAAGTGGGGCTTCGTCGCCGTGACGGTGGCACTCATCGTGTTTTTCGCCATCACCGAACCGAGCTTTCGAACCGTCGACAACGTCTTCGGAATGCTCAAGTTCATCGCCCCGACAGCCATCGCGGGGCTCGGCGTGATGCTCGCCATGACGGTGGGCGGAATCGACCTCTCTGTGGGTGCCTCCGCCGGGTTCGCCGTGTCGATCGCCGCCTGGACCATGGTGGTAGCGAACCAGCAGGGCGGCGTCGCCATCACGGTGGTGCTGGTCTGCGGGCTGCTGATCGGTGCCTTCAACGCGTTCTTGATCGTGGTCGCGCGCATCCCCGACCTGCTCGCCACCCTGACGACGATGTTCGTGATCGTCGGGCTCAAGCTCATCATCGTGAACGGGCAGTCGATCTCGTCGCAGATGACCCTCTCGAACGGCGAGACCGCGCCGGGCAAGTTCACCAGCGACTTTCTCTGGCTCGATCACGGCGATGTCGGGCCGGTTCCGGTGCCGGTCATCATCTTCTTTCTGATCACCCTCGCCCTGTGGTTCTTGCTCGAGCGCACCCGCTGGGGGCGCGCCCTGTTCGCCGTCGGCACGAACTCCGAGGCCGCACGGCTCGCCGGCATCCGGGTGCAGTGGTACCGCACCGCCGCCTACATGGGCTGTGGGCTCCTCGCCTCGATCGCCGGGCTGCTGCTGGCGGCCCGCATCGGGCAGGGCGACGTCACCGCGGGCAACTCGCTGCTGCTGGATGCCGTCGCCGTCGCTCTCGTCGGTGTCTCTGTGCTCGGCATCGGCCGGCCGAACGCGTGGGGCACCGCCCTCGGCGCGGTGCTGATCGCGGTGATGGTGACCGGGTTCACGATGCTCGGCCTGCCGTACTATTTTCAGGACTTCGGTAAGGGAATCGTGCTGTTGATCGCTCTGCTGTTCAGCTTCACCTTCTCACGGCGGCGTACAGTCGTCACGGCCGGATCGACCACCTCCTCGAGCTGAAACTGCATCCATGACCGACTTCTCACAACTCACCCCAGACAGCGTCGTCGCCTACCTGGCGAGCCGCCCGGCGCTTTCGTCGCTCATCGATGCGGCGGGCATCCGGTCGATTCGCGAGGTGGGCGACGGCAACCTCAACCTCGTGTTCATCATCGAAGACGACTCGGGCGCCTCGCTGGTGCTCAAGCAGTCGCTGCCCCATGTGCGCACCGATCCGTCGTGGCCGATGACACGCGAACGCTCGGCGCGTGAGGCGACGGTGCTCGCTCGGCACGGAGCCGCCGATGCCTCGCACGTGCCGGCGCTCTACGACTTCGACCCCGAGCACTATGTTCTGGCCATCGAGAACCTCAGCGATCACGAGGTGTGGCGCAACGAACTCAACAGCGGGCGCACGCACGAGTACGCCGCCGCCGAGCTGGGCAGGTACGTTGCCCGCACGGCCTTCGCCACGTCGCCGATCGGACTCGGGGGGATCGAGCACAAGCTTCTGCTCGCCGAGGCTGTGAACCCCGAACTGTGCGAGATCACCGAAGATCTCGTGTTCACCGAGCCCTACATCGATCACCCGCACAACGCGGTGCTGCCGGCCAACCAGCCCGATCTGCACGCGATCCAAGGCGACACCGAGCTGGTGCACGAGATGGGGCTGGCCAAGTACCGGTTCATGACGGCGGCACAGTCGCTCATCCACGGCGATCTGCACACCGGATCGGTGTTCGTGCGCCCGGCCACCGCCGACTCCCCGGCCTCGGTGCGCGCCTTCGACAGCGAATTCGGATTCGTCGGCCCGACCGGTTTCGACCTCGGAGCGCTGTGGGCCAACTTCGTCATCGCGGCGGCTCGCGCCGAAGCGCTGGGCGCGCCCGATCGGGCCGCGGTGCTGCTGACCCTGCCCTCAGCGCTTCTCTCGGCGTTCGAGGCCGAGTACCGTGCGCTGTGGCCGCGGCGCACCGACCCCCGCGTCTGGGGCGACGGTTTTCTCGACGAACTGCTCGCGGGCATCCGCACCGACGCCGCCGTGTTCGCCGGCGCGAAGGCCATTCGCCGCATGGTCGGCTTCGCCAAGGCGAGCGACATCGAGACGCTGCCACCGGATGCCCGTGAAGGCGCCGTTCGCGGCGTGCTGCACGCCGGCCGCGCTCTGGCGACCAGCCGCCTGCGCGCCGCCTCCGCGACCGCGCTCTCGTCCGAATCCGCGACCCTCCTGCACGCCGCCGCGACGCCCACCCCCGCCTAGGCTCCCCGCCTCCGCAACCCTCCCCGCCTGGCCTCCCCTCCTCCGCAACCCTCCCCGCCTGGCCTCCCCTCCTCCGCAACCCTCCCCACTCCCTCTCGCTGCCCTCGCTCCCCTCGCTCCCCCCTCCGTTTTGCGCACAAGCACCCAAAAGCGCGGCTATGGGTGCTTCTGCGCAAAGCGGCTGAGGCGAGGACGGATCGAGTCGGGGCAAGCCGCGTCGGGAGGGCGGCGCGGGAGCGGACCGAGTCGGAGCAAAGCCAAGTCGGGGGCGGGAGCGGCCAGGGTCAGCGAGTGGCGAGGGCGATCTGGAGCAGGGCCTCCGTGAGCTCGAGGTGCCAGCGCGCCTGGCGCAGGTCGGCGCCCCAGGCGTAGATGCCGTGGGCCGCGACGATCAGCGCAGGAACCTCGGCCACACCCTCAGAGGGCGCCCGATAGACGCGCTCGAAGTCGTCGCCGAGCACCTGCATGTCTTGGTGATTGTTCACGACCGGAATCGTCACGAGCTCGCCGTGCGCGCTGTGCCCGATGCCTTTGAGCATCTCGAGGTCGTGCAACTCGACCCCGGCGGGCCAGGCGTGACCCGCCCGAACCGCCGCGAGCGCGTGCACGTGAATGACCGCTCCAGCGCCGGTCACGGCGGCTATGCGGGCGTGCAGGCCGGCCTCTGCCGAGGGGCGCTGCTTGGGCCAGCCCGCCTCGGCGACCCACGAACCGGATTCGTCCACGACCACGACATCGTCGGGCGTCAGCTCGCCTTTGTCGAGTCCTGACGCGGTGACGGCCAAGCGCAGCGGCTCACGAGCGAGCGTCACAGAGAGATTACCGGCGGTGCCGGGCATCCACCCGCGTGCAGCGAAACGCGCAGACTCGGCAGCCAGCGCGGCACCCGCCTCACGGATGATCGGCTCAGACACGGGCAGCACGCTGAACATGTGGCCGCTCATGCCGGCAGCACCTCGACCTCGTCGAACGACGACACCACGGGTGCCGCGCCGAAGTCGGCGCCGAAGAACGGTTCGCCTTCGCGCGAGAACGCCACCACAGCCCAACCGGCCTCGAGCGCCGCCGTCACCTCGCCCGGGTTGTCGGTGAAGAACACCAGCTCGGCGGGCGTCGCGCCCAGCGAGGCGGCGATCGTGTCGTACGACGAGGCGACCTTCTTCGGGCCCGCGCTCACGGTGTCGAAGAAGTCGGTGATGAGCGGAGTGAGGTCGCCGCCCGGCGAGTGCCGGAACCACGGCACCTGCGACGCCACCGATCCCGATGAGAACACGGCGAGACCGACTCCGGCCGCGTGCCAGGCCTCCAGCTTCGGAATCACGTCGTCGAAGAAGTCCGAGCTGATCTCGTCGCGCGCGAAGCCGTCGGCCCAGATCTGACCCTGCACGGTCTTGAGCGGAGTCGCCTTGACGTCGTTCGCCATCCAGTTGTGCATGACCGCCACGATCTCGGCGGTCGATGCGTCAGGCGCGAGCCGGGCATCCTGGATGACCTGGGTTCGAGCCTCGGCGATCGCCGGGTCGCCCGCGTGCTCGTCGAGCCAGCCCGCGAGCCGGGGCCGCGCGTAATCGTAGAGGTCGCCGAGGATGAACCCGGCGGCACTCGTGGTGCCCTCGATGTCGAGCACGACGTACTTCGCCGTCACGGTCACGGGCGTGGTGGCGTTGGGCGTGGTAGTGGTTTTTTCGGTCACTTCTGTCAATCCCTCTTGAGATGGATGGCGGGGGTCTTCGCTCGGCGATGGATGCCCGTGGCCGAGCCCGCACCCAGGATGAGCGCCCGCGCGCGGTCGAACAGCTCGACCGCCGCGGCACCCGCCACCTCGGGCGGCAAGGTCTCGAGATCGGCCGCGTGCGAGTAGCCGGCGGCTCGGCGCATCAGCTCGAGGCCAGCGAAGCCCCACGCGTCGGCCTCGATGCTGGCGAGCGATGCGTCGTCGCCCCAGCTCGTAGCAAAAGCGTCGAGGCTGCGCGAAAGAGCGGCCTCGCGAGCCAGTGCGACCTCGACATCTCCCAGCGCCCGAGCCGCAATGCCGGCGATCAGCATGTTGGCCCAGAACAGCCCGAGATCGAAGCCCACCGGCCCGACGAAACTGAACTCCGGGTCGAAGATCTTGGTCTGCTGCTCACCGGTGCTCCCAGCCGCACCCGCCATGACCATCACGGAACCGGTGTGCAGGTCGCCGTGCAGCAGCCCCTGCGGCCGGCTCTCGAACGTGTCACGCAAGCGCGCCACGGATGCCCGCACGGCTGTGTCGCCGTAAAGGGCTCGCACCCGCTCATCCAGAGCCGAGTGCCAGTGGTTGTGCTCATGCTCTCGATACGGCTCGTCGAACACCACGTCGATGGTGAGCGCACACAGCTCGGGGTTCGCTGCCTCGGCCACAAGCGAAGCGAACGCGTCGGCCCCCAGCACCTCCAGGCTCGTCGAGCGGGTCAGCTCGCCCACGAACCGGCCGACCACGTCGCCGACGAGCCCCCAGTCGAAGCGCTCGAACAGCCCGTCGCGCTCGGCGTCGGCACGGGCATCCGCACCCACCGTTCGGCCGGCGAGCTCAGCCACCAGCACGTCGCGAAGTACGCTGAACTGCGACAGGTCTTGCATCACGAGCACGTACCGAGCCTCGTCGAAGTGGATGATCGTGGGAATCGACTCCGGCACCCGCGCCTGCAGCCGCTCATACGTGCGCGCTTCCGACGCGATGCGCCCCGGATCGATCGGCCACCCCGGCCCCGCCACCTGAACCCACGGCGGCGCCTGCTTGATCGCGACGCTGCCGAGCGAACCGCGAGCGATGAACACGCGGTTCATGTTGCCGGCGGTCACTTCGACCACCTCGGCGGAGGCCGCATCCGCACTCACCAGGCCGAGTAGGCCGACCGAGTCGAGGTAGGCGACCACGTCGTCGCGAGTAACGAGCAGATCGTACTCCAGCGGTTCGGCGGTCACGAGCGCGCTCCGGTCGACGCCGTATTCGAAACCCGGTGATTCGGTTCGCTCGAAACCGGGCGAGACGATTCGGCGAAATAGTCGCTAACCGCACCGGGTGCAAACACACCCCGATCGGTCACGATGCCCGTCACGAACCGCGGCGGAGTCACGTCGAACGCGGGATACCACGCCTCCGTCACCAACTCGGATGCCGTGCGGCGCCCCAGCGTCGACAACACGTCGGCCGGATCACGCTGCTCGACCACGATGTCGCTCGCGGTCGCGGCATTCTCGTCGGGCGCCTGCACCAGGGCGTAGAACGGCACCTCGAAGGCCGCCGCAGCGACCGCAAGGCCGAGCGTGCCCACCTTATTCACCACGCTGCCGTCGAGACTCACCCGGTCGGCAGCCGTCACAAGCGCGTCGATCGGCCCGAGCGAGGTGTTTCCGGCCAGCGCAGCGGCACCCATGCCGTCGGTGATCAGCGTCACGCGCTCCCCCATCTCAGCGAGGGTATGCGCGGTCAGCCGCGCGCCCTGCAGGTACGGCCGCGTCTCGGTGGCGATCCAGCGAAACGACTTACCCACCTCGCGGGCGGCACGCACGAGCTCGATGAGGTACGTATCCATCCAACAGTGGGTCAGGATGCTCGCTCCGTCGTCGAGCAGCGCCACCGTCTGCCGGCCGAGCGTTCGGCTTCGGGCACGATACAACTCCTGGCCCGAACGCACCGCTTCCAGCGCGGCGCTCACCACTGCGGCCGTGGACTGCTCGCCCGCCACCGCGTCGAGCACGCGGTTCACCGCTTCGCGGGGATGGTTGTTCGTGGGCCGTGCGGTCGCCACGACGCCGCCGGCGTACGCGAGACGCTCGAGCGCGGCATCCCGTGGCAACCCTGCCACCTGATGCGCGGTCAACTCCATGGCCGCGTAGGCCGCGAACAGCGGTCCCGAGCTCTGCGTCACCATGTCGCGGATGGCCGTGGCCACCTCTTCGGCAGACGACGCCGTCACCCACGACACGGTCTGCGGAAAAACGCGTCGATCCAGAATGCGCACCACGGGGCCGTCGAACAGCACAGAATCATCGAACAGTACCGAACGGTCGAGTACCGGGTCGTCTGCCGCTGGTATGTCGGGGTGGTGGGTCGTCATTCAAGAGGCCTATCGAATCGGGTGCGTCGAAACAAAAGCCCCGAACGGCGCAATCGGCCGTTCGGGGCTTTCGCGACCTAGGTCACGTGTTACTTGTCGTCTGCCTTCTCGGCAGCTTCGGCCTCGACCTCGGCGGCAGCCTCGGTGGGCGCCTCTTCGGCAACAGGCTCGCTGGTCTCGACCGCGTCGGTCTCTTCAGCGGGAACCTCGGCGTCGGCAACCTCGGCCTCAGCGGCCTCGTCGACAGCAGGCTCTTCGACGGGCTCGGCGACCGCGGCAGCAGAGCCGCGGGTCGAGCGCACCTTCGGCGTGACGGGCTCGAGAACGAGCTCGATCTGCACCATCGACGCGTTGTCGCCCTTGCGGAAGCCGAGCTTCGTGATGCGGGTGTAACCGCCATCACGCTCAGCGACCAGCGGCGCGATCTCGGTGAAGAGCTCGTGCACGACGGTCTTGTCGCCGATGGTCGCGAGAACACGACGACGAGCGTGCAGGTCGCCCTTCTTCGCGAACGTGATGAGGCGCTCGGCTACCGGGCGGAGGCGCTTGGCCTTCGTCTCGGTGGTCTTGATGCTCTTGTGCGTGAACAGCTGTGCTGCGAGGTTCGCGAGCAGCAGGCGCTCGTGCGCCGGCCCGCCGCCGAGGCGGGGCCCTTTAGTTGGGGTTGGCATTTCTTTTCTCCAGTGAGTGCGGTGAAATCAGTGCGGGAGGCCCGCGCGAATCTCGTAAAGGTTAGATGTTCTCGTCGTCGTAGCCGCCGTAGAAGTGCGCCCCGTCGAAACCGGGAACAGTGTCTTTCAGCGACAGGCCAAGCTCGACGAGCTTGTCTTTGACTTCATCGACCGACTTCTGGCCGAAGTTGCGGATGTTCATGAGCTGCGTCTCCGACAGCGCTACGAGCTCACTGACGGTGTTGATGCCCTCACGCTTGAGGCAGTTGTACGAACGAACCGACAGATCGAGGTCTTCGATCGGCACGGCGAGTTCGCTCGACAGCACGGCGTCGACCGGCGCGGGGCCGATCTCGATGCCCTCTGCGGCGGTGTTCAGCTCGCGAGCGAGACCGAACAGCTCGGTCAGCGTACGACCGGCCGAGGCGATGGCGTCGCGCGGCGTGATGGCCGGCTTCGTCTCGACGTCGACGACCAGGCGGTCGAAGTCGGTACGCTCACCGGCACGAGTCGCCTCGACGCGGTAGGTGACCTTCAGCACGGGCGAGTAGATCGAGTCGATCGGAATCTGGCCGGCTTCGCTGAACTCGCTGCGGTTCTGAGTCGACGACACGTAGCCACGGCCACGCTCGATGATGAGCTCGAGCTCGAACTTCGCCTTGTCGTTCAGGGTGGCGATGACCAGCTCAGGGTTGTGGATCTCGACACCGGCCGGAGCCGAGATGTCGGCCGCGGTGACCTGGCCCGACGCGTGCTTGCGCAGGTAGGCCGTGATCGGCTCGTCGTGCTCGCTCGAGACGACGAGGCCCTTGATGTTCAGAATGATCTCGGTGACGTCTTCTTTCACACCGGGAATGGTGCTGAACTCGTGCAGCACGCCGTCGAGACGGATGCTCGTGACAGCCGCTCCCGGAATGCTCGAGAGCAGGGTGCGACGAAGTGAGTTACCGAGGGTGTAACCGAAGCCGGGTTCGAGCGGTTCGATGACGAACCGCGAACGGAACTCGGAGATGTTCTCTTCGGTGAGCGTGGGACGCTGTGCAATAAGCACTGTGGATTCCTTTCGGCTAAGTGTCCGCTATATGACACTTGCGTTTGCGATGCGGGTGGCGAGCCCGACGTTATTGAATTTTCAAAGTGAACGGCCTCAGCGGCGCGACACGAAAACGCGTCACGCCGCTGGGGCAAGAAAGGAAGAGGACTACACGCGACGGCGCTTGGGCGGGCGGCAACCGTTGTGCGCCTGCGGGGTGACGTCGTTGATCGAACCGACCTCGAGGCCGGCGGCCTGAAGCGAGCGGATCGCGGTCTCACGGCCCGAACCCGGGCCCTTGACGAAAACGTCGACCTTCTTGACGCCCTGCTCCTGCGCCTGACGAGCAGCGGACTCAGCCGACAGCTGCGCGGCGAACGGGGTCGACTTGCGCGAACCCTTGAAGCCGACGGTGCCTGACGAAGCCCAGCTCAGAACGGCGCCTGAGGGGTCGGTGATGGTGACGATGGTGTTGTTGAACGTCGACTTGATGTGGGCCTGGCCCACGGGAACGTTCTTCTTCTCTTTACGACGCGGCTTACGAGCGGCCGATTTTGGTGCTGCCATGGTGTTCTCCTAAAACGTTTATGGCGATGCCGTACTTGTGCCCCGGGCGAGCAGCCCAGAGGCAGAAGTGTTGGCTATCGGGCCTTCTTCTTGCCTGCAACGGTGCGCTTCGGGCCCTTGCGGGTACGAGCGTTGGTCTTGGTGCGCTGCCCGTGAACGGGAAGACCGCGACGGTGACGAATACCCTGGTAGCTGCCGATCTCGACCTTGCGGCGAATGTCGGCTGCGACCTCACGGCGAAGGTCACCTTCAACCTTGTAGGTGCCTTCGATGTGCTCACGCAGAGCGAGCAGCTGCTCGTCGGTGAGGTCTTTGACGCGGGTGTCGCCGTCGATTGCGGTGTCAGCAAGGGTCTGAAGAGCCCGAGTGTGGCCGACGCCGTAGATGTAAGTCAGTGCGACCTCCACGCGCTTGTCGCGCGGAATGTCTACTCCTGCAATACGTGCCATGGTGGCATGTCTCCTGTAGATGAGTGGAGGTGTGGGGCAAGGGCGGTGCTGCGGCCTCCAACCGCAGGTGTCCCCCGGGAAACTTTCGTCGCCCGGGTTCTGACCTTGCTATCTAGCTTCGATATTCACTTGTAAGAATGTGTTCTGCAGAGCTTTATACGTTTTGTGAGCGCGTGCGCTGACAAAACCATTGGCATTGAATTTTGACCGCTATGCGGTCAAAATTCAGCCCTGGCGCTGCTTGTGGCGCGGGTTCGACTTGCAGATGACCATAACGTTGCCGTTGCGGCGAATGACGCGGCAGTGCTCGCAGATCGGCTTGACGCTGGGGTTGACCTTCATGATTTTCCTTTTCGCTGTCTTCGTACCCGTCAGATGTGACAGGCCGTTACTTTCCAGCGATCAATACTCGTTACTTGTAGCGGTAGACAATACGACCACGGGTGAGGTCGTAGGGGCTGAGCTCCACGATCACGCGGTCCTCTGGAAGGATGCGGATGTAGTGCTGTCGCATCTTGCCCGAAATGTGGGCAAGAACTTTGTGTCCGTTGGTCAACTCAACACGAAACATCGCGTTGGGAAGAGCCTCGACCACTGCGCCCTCGATCTCGATGACACCGTCTTTTTTGGCCATAACTCACTGTCGTTTAAAGTATTGATAACTGGTCGTGCGTTGTTTTTGCGGTGTGATTGGCGCGCACGTTTTTACACGTTCAACACGCTCGAAACACCAAAGATCGAGCCTAGCACAAATACAGGTGTATATTGTGCCGCACCATCGACCGCTCAGAGCTCGGTTTGCACCGATCCGAACGTTTCCACCAATGATTCAAACAGTGGATGCCCGTGAGAAATTCCGGTGACGGCCTCGACGGCCCCCGCTGCGCTGCGGCTCGTAAGCAGGGCCCGCAGTTCGACGGCCTCCGGGTCATCGACGTAGTCGAACTCCAGCGCCGCGCGAATCACGTGCAGCAGTGCGGTCGGCTGGATTCCCCGCTCGGCCAGTTGTGCAGCGGGGCCGATGAATCGCTCATTCCGGCTCAGCTTGCGCAGCGGCGCACGCCCGACGCGATCGACCGTGTCGGGCAGATACGGGTTGGCGAACCGGGCGAGGTTCTTCTCGAGGTACGCCTCTTGCACGTTCGGCTCGAATTCGTGCTTGGCCACCAACAGTGTCGCTGTCTCATGCAGCGCCGCCTTGACCGCCGCGAAGATATCGGGAATGGCGATCGCCTCGGCAATCGAACGCACACCGTCTTTGTAGCCGAGGTACGCCGTCGCCGCGTGGCCGGTGTTCACGGTGAAGAGTTTGCGCTCGATGTACGGCGCCAGGTCTGCGACGAAGTGCGCCTCGGCAATCGTGGGCAGCGCCTCGCCGAACGGCGGCGCCTCGATGGCCCACTCGAAGAAGTCCTCGACGGTGACGTCGAGTCCGGCATCCGCTGCCTGGCCGGGCACGATGCGGTCGACGGCGGTGTTCGCGAACACGGCAGCCGCCGACACCGAAGCGAAGACCGCGGCGCCGAGCGAGGTTTCGATGTGCCCCCGCAGAGCATCCGTTGCGTTGATGGCGTTTTCGCAGGCCATCACCTGAAGCGGCGGTAGCGCGGCAGAGCGTTGAGCGAGCGCGCGCCCGATGAGCGGCGCCACGAAGCGCAGGATGTTCGGGCCGACGGCCGTGGTCACGATGTCGGCCGTGGCGATCTCGGCGACCACCGCGGCTTCGTCGGTCGCGCTGTTCACGGCGCGAAAGTTGTCGACCGTGTGCGTTGCCGGCGTCATGCCGACCTCGAAGACCCTGTAGCTGGGGGCCGACGCCAGCGCATCGATCAACTCCGCGTTGACGTCGGCGAAAACCACTTCGTAGCCGGCATTGTGCAGAATCAACCCGACGAACCCGCGCCCGATGTTGCCTGCTCCGAAATGTACGGCTTTCATGTGGTTCCTGTTTCTTCTAGTCTTCGTTCACGTCACCGAGCAGCGCGAAGATCGCTTCATCGCTCGGTGCCTTCAGCAGTTTTTCGACCTCGTCTTCATCGCTGAAGATGATGGCGATTTTCGAGAGCAGGTCGAGGTGACCGCCCTCTTTGCCGGCGATGCCGACCACGAACCGCACTTCTTCGCCGTTCCAGTCGATCGGCTTGGAGTACCGCACGAACGAGAGCGCAGAGGCGAGAATCGCGTCTTTGCCCTCGTTCGTGCCGTGCGGAATCGCCAGGTAGTTGCCCATGTAGGTCGAGACCGACTTCTCGCGCTCGAGCATCGACGCCAGGTACTCGTTCGTCACTGCACCGGCGGCCAAGAGCAGGTCGTTCGCTTCGGCGATCGCCTCTTCTTTGGTCGATGCGCTTCCGTTGACCTTGATCGATGTCAGGCTCAAGACGTTCTCGCTCATGACTTCTGGGCTCCTCTTGCTTATTGGTCGCCGGTCACCCGGCCGTTACGGGAGCAGACGCTATTACGCCTTCTCTTTGTCGTTCTGACGCTGCAGCAATCCGACGATCTCGTCGTATCTCGGGCTCGACATGAAGTTGTCGACCGAGACATGCTCTGCGCTCGGCGACTGCAACCGGGCCCGGGCGGTGAGGTCTTGGTGAGTGATCACCAGGTCTTCGTCGTCGGTCAGATTGCTGATCGCCTTGTTCACCACAGTAACGTCAGTGATGCCTGCCTTCTTGATCTTGTTGCGCAAGACCGAGGCGCCCATGGCGCTGGATCCCATGCCCGCGTCGCACGCGAACACGATGTCGTGAATGGCGCTGATGCTCTGCGACTCCTGCGAACGCTCCACGAGCTCGGCCGAGTCGGGGTCACGGCTCTCGAGGTCGGCGAGTGCGGCCGCTTCGTTGGCCAGTCCGTCGGCCTGCAGGTGGCCGAGCACGCTGCTCGCCTTGCCCTTGTTCGCCTCGGTCTGGGCGATCGCGGCGCTCAGGTCGCCGGCGTTCTCGTTGGCGAGGTCACGCTTTCGGCTCGCCCGCAGAATGACCGCGGTGACCGTGAACGACACGGCGGCCGAGAGGATGACCGACAGAATCACTCCGACGTAACTGTCGGGTGTGGCCTCGAGCAAGATCGCGATGATGCTGCCCGGTGAGGCCGGTGCCCGCAGACCCGTCTGGAACAGCACGTTCACGAAGACGCCGGTCATGCCACCGAGAATCGCCGCGATGATCGTCAGCGGCTTCATCAGCACGTACGGAAAGTAGATCTCGTGGATTCCACCGAAGAACTGAATGATGAAGGCGCCGGGAGCGCTGGCCTTGGCCAGGCCCACCCCGAACACGGCGAAGGCGAGCAGGATGCCCGCACCGGGACCAGGGTTCGCTTCGATCAAGAAGAGCACGCTCTTGCCGCTCTCGGTGACCTGCTGCACACCCAGCGGAGTGAACACACCGTGGTTGATCGCGTTGTTCAGGAACAGCACCTTGCCGGGCTCTACCAAGATGCTCGCGAGTGGCAGCAATGACATCGATACCAGCCAGTTGACCGCACTCTCGAGCGCGTTGCTCAGTGCGGTGATGAGCGGGGCGACGAGAAAGAATCCGCCGATCGCCAACAGCGCGCCGAGAATACCGGCCGAGAAGTTGTCGACGAGCATCTCGAAGCCGGGCTTGATCTTGCCCGCCCACAGCTTGTCGACCTGCTTCATGATGTACGCGGCCAGCGGCCCCATGATCATGGCGCCGATGAACATGGGAACCGGGCTGCCCACGATGACACCCATTGTGGCGATGACGGCGACGACACCGCCTCGGGTGTTGTAGATCATCCGCCCACCCGTGTTCGCGATGAGCAGCGGAAGCAGATACGTGATCATCGGGCCGACCAGACCGACGTTCGCCGTACCGTCGGCGTTCGGGAACCCGCCGATCACGGGCACCAGAATGCCGAACTGGGCGAGCCAGCCGGTCTGGATGAACAGCGCCGTGATCAGCCCCCAGGCGATGAACGCCGCGATGTTCGGCATGACCATGCCGCTGAGAAAGGTACCGAACCGCTGTACGACGACGCGCGCGCCGCCCTTCTTGGCGGCGTCACCGCCGACCTGTGGTTGTGACAACGTTGTCATTGCCCCGCTCCTTTGTTTTGGTGTGATGGGTGTTGGGATACTTCGAGTACCGCGGCGCGGGCCTCGAATGCTGAGTTGGCCGCCAACGCGAGGTCGGCGAACCGCTGTGCCTGCTCAAGGGTGAACTGCGCGAGTTCGGTGCGAACATCTGCCAGCGCCGCCGGCGACATCGACAGCGTGGTGACACCGAGCCCGACCAGAACCACCGCGAGCAAGGGATCTGCCGCGGCCTCACCGCAGACCCCCACAGGCTTGCCGAGCGCGGCGCCGGCCCGACCTACCTCACCGACGAGCCGCAGCACCGCGGGATGCCACGGGTCTTGGAAGGCGGCGACCGAGCCGAGCAGCCGGTCGGCCGCGAGGGTGTACTGGGTGAGGTCGTTGGTGCCGATGCTGGCGAAGTCGGCATCGGCCAGAATCCGGTCGGCCAGCAGAGCCGCCGACGGCACCTCCACCATGACGCCGAGCGTCTTCAGGCCGAGCTCGCGGCCGAGAGCGGTGAAATACCGTGTCTCTTCGACCGTCGACACCATCGGGGCCATGACCCAGAGGTCGGCGTCGGTGACCGCGTCGGCGTTGGCGAGGGCGGTGAGCTGGTCGCGCAGAATCTGCTCGTTCGCTCGCAGAGCCCGCAGACCGCGCAGGCCGAGGGCCGGGTTCTCTTCGGGCGAATCGTTGAGAAAGCTCAGCGGCTTGTCGGCGCCGGCGTCGAGCGCCCGCACCACCACCTTCTTGCCGGGAAAGGCCGCGAGCAGCTTCGTGTACTGCTCCTGCTGCGCCTGGACCGTCGGGGCCGATTGAGCGTCGAGAAAGAGAAACTCGGTGCGGAACAGCCCGACACCTTCGGCGCCCTTGGCCACCGCGTCGGCGGCAGCATCGGCCGAGCCGAGGTTGGCGAGCAGCGGAATGCGGGTTCCATCGGCCAGCAGACCGGCCCCGACCGCAGCGACGGGGCGCGCCCGGCGCTCGGCGAGCTCGGCTTCTGCAGCCGCGATCTCGTCGGCAGCCGGAGCGACCCGCACCGTACCTGCGGCCGCATCGACGATGACGGTTTCACCCTCACAGAGCTGCAGGGCATCCGTTGCCCCGACGACGGCGACGATCGCCTTGTCGCGCGCCAAGATGGCGGTGTGCGAGGTGGGGCCGCCCTCCCCCGTCACGAGGGCGAGCACCTTCGTGAGGTCGAGCAGGGCCGTGTCGGCGGGCGCCAGGTCACGGGCGACGAGCACAAACGCGAAGTCAGGGTCGGGGATGCCCGGCGCCGCGACGCCCTGCAGGTGGGCGATGACCCGCTGCGACACGTCGTCGAGGTCGGTCGCGCGCTCCGCCATGTAGCCGCCCATGCTGATGAGCAGGTCGCGGAATGCGGCGAGCGCCTCGAACACGGCCCGTTCTGCGGTGAGACCGGTCTGCAGGCGCGCCTCGACATCGTCGGCGAGCGTCGGGTCTTCGGCCATGAACGCCTGGGCCTCGAGAACGTCGTGGGCGGTTCCACCGGCACGGGCGCCACGCTCGCGAATGTCGGCGGCCGTCTCGGCGAGGGCGGTGGATGCCCGGGTCAGCTCGGCAGCGGGGGCGAGCGCCGAGGCGGTGTTCGCCGGTTCGGGCAGCGGATCGGGCATCCGCACCACCCGGCCGACGGCCAGGCCGCGACCGATGCCGGCACCGTGCAGGATGCGCGTGGCGAGAGTGTTACTCGGCATCGAGGTCGCGCTCCAGCATCGAGACGAGCTCGTCGAGCACGGTATCGACATTGTCGCCCTCGGCAGTGAGGGTGACCGTGTCGCCGCTCTCGATTCCGAGTGAGATGACGCCGAGAATGCTCGCCGCGTTCACCTGCTTGCCCTCGGGCTTGGCGATGTTCACCTTGACACCCGACTTCATGACGGCCTGGGTGAACAGCGAGGCCGGGCGCGCGTGCAGCCCGTGAGACGAAGCGATCTGTGCGGTGCGTTCGGTCATGACAGTTCTTTCGGTTGTTGAGGGATGAGAAGGCCGAGCGCCAGCTCGAGGGCAGCGCTGTCGCCACCATCGGAGAAGACGCTGTCGGGCAGCAGGGCGGCTTCGACCCCGAAGCGTGACGCGAGAAGTTCGAGTTCGTCGAAATCGGCGGCGAGATGCGGGCCGACAAGAAGGGCATCGAACTCCGGCAGGCGCTCGTCGAGCCCTTGCTGGCTCGCGGCCTTGATGGTCAGCTCGAGGCGGCGTTCGGCGGCGAGCTTGCGCATGCGGTGCGCGAGAAACGTGCTCGACGCCCCGGCGCCGCAGACCACGAGTATTTTCTTCACGGTTCTCGCCTCCTTGCGCGGATCGTGCTTCTGCCCGGCAGCCTCACTCGGTGAGCCCGCTGTGCAGAACGTGTGCGTGTACACATGTCAGTGTGGAGGGGATCGTGCATCGCTTCCAGCAAGAAACTTTCCGCCCCGGCGGAAAGGTGTCTAGAGTTTCACGAATGACCGACCGACGAACGCTGCTGCTCGAGTACCTGGCCCAGAACGACGGCTGGATCACCTCGAGCCAGCTCGCCGACCGGCTCGGCGTCACGACACGCAGTGTGCGCAGCTATGTCACGGCGGCGAAAGCGGCTGCGGAACCCCTCGACATCATTACGTCGTCGGCCGGCGGTTACCGGCTGAACCGCGACGCCTACGCCGAATACGTGCGCGGCTCGGGCAAGCGGTCTGAGCCTGAGACGCCGCGCGATCGGCTGTATCAACTGGTCAAGCGACTCCTGGATGCTCAGGGCGGCCTCGATGTCTACGACCTCGCCGAGGCGCTGTTCGTGAGCGAGTCGACGATCGAGGCCGACCTGCGCAAGGTCAAGGCATTGCTCGACGAGTCGGAGCTCACCCTCGTGCGAGCCGCAAGCAGCGTCACCGTTCAGGGCAGCGAAGAGAATCGGCGCAAGCTGATCAGCCGCATGTTCCGCAACGAGAGTGCTCGCGGGTTTCTCGAGCTCGATCGCATTCAGCAGGAGTTCGAGTCAGAGAACCTGCGTTCGTTCAAGACCGATCTGCTCGCCCTGCTCGATGCCCGGGGCTACTTCGTCAACGAATACGGGCTCGACAGCGTGCTGCTGCACGTGGCTATCGCTGTCGACCGCATCTCGAAAGACCGGGTACTGGAGTCGGTCACGGCACCGGTCTCTGATTCGGCAGACATCTCCGCGGGCATCCTGGCGCTCGTCGACCACCACTTCGCCGTCTCGCTCTCTGACGCCGACCTCGACCACCTCGTGCTGCTGCTGACGACCCGGGTCATCACGCCCGGGCACGACCTGCCGGTGGAAGTGCAGACCGACGAACTCGGCCTCACCGACGACGTGGAGTTCATTCGCCACGTCGCCCGACGCGCCAGCGAGCAGTACCTGATCGACCTCGACGACGACGAATTCGCGGTGCGGCTGGCGCTGCACGTACGCAACCTGGTGGCGCGGGCCCGCATCAGCTCGTTCTCGCGAAACCCGATGACGCGGTCGATCAAGACGTCGTACCCGATGACGTACGAGCTCGCGGTGTTCATTGCCAGCGAGATCCAGCGCAAAGAGGGCATTGTGGTGAGCGACGATGAGATCGCCTACATTGCGCTGCACGTCGGGTCGCATCTCGAACGGCGGGCCCGGCGCGAAGAGATGCTCACGGCGACGCTCGTTTTTCCGAACTACTACGACATCCATTTGATGATGCTGCGGCGCCTCGAACGGGCGCTGGGCGACGACGTTCGGGTGTCGAACATCGTGACGCGCACCGATGTCGACGTGGCTCAGCTCGACACCGACCTTGTGATCACGACCGTGCCGACGCTCGCCTACGGCGACAAGGTGGTGCTCGTGCAGCCGTTTCTGACGGATGGCGACATCGAGAGCATCCGCAGGGCCGTCAGCCGGGTGCGCCGCAGTCAGCGTCGCCACCAGCTGAAAGACGAGCTGCTGCTGTACTTCAGCGAAGACCTGTTCGCTCGCAATCTGGTCGCCGCCGACGAGGCGGGCATGATCCGGGCACTGGGCGAGCGGATGATCGGGGCCGGCATCATCGACCAGTCGTACATCGACGGAGCCATCGAGCGCGAGCAGATGTCGTCGACCGCCTTCACCGACTCGGTCGCCGTACCGCACTCGATGCTCATGACGGCGTCGAAGACGGCCATCGCCATCGCGGTGAACGACACCCCGATGCCGTGGGGCGAGAACCGGGTCAACGTCATTGCCCTGATCGCCTTCAGCGGCAATGGGCGCAGCTCGTTTCAGACCATCTTCGACCAGTTCGTCGAGGTATTCGCCGAGCACGACGACGTTCAGCAGCTCATCCGCGGTTCGAACGACTTCGCCTCGTTCATCGAGCAGCTCGTGCACCTGATGGACTCCTGACGTCGGCGGCGGGCGTCAGGCGAGGGGAACGGGGGTGATGCCGAGCGGGGCCAGGCGCGAAAGTCCGCCGTCGGCGGCGGTCAGCACCCAGATGCCGTCACGGTGCACAGCCACGGAGTGCTCCCAGTGCGACGCCATACTGCCGTCGACGGTCGCCACGGTCCAATCGTCGTCGCGCGTGAAGGTTTCGATGCCGCCCGCGGTGATCATCGGCTCGATGGCGACGACCAGGCCCGGCTTCACCTCGGGGCCTTTGGCGCGCACCCGGTAGTTGAACACGGGTGGATCTTCGTGCATGCTGCGACCGATGCCGTGCCCGATGTAGTCCGTCAGAATGCCGTAGTCACCCTGCGACTCGACATAGTCTTCGATGGCCGCGCCGACCTCGTTCAGCCGGCGGGCGACCGCCAGCTGCGCGATGCCGCGCCACATCGACTCCTCGGTGACGTCGCTCAGCCGCTGGCGAGCGGCCACGAGCTCCGGCCGCGACGGGTCGGGCACGACGACCGTGATCGCCGAGTCGCCGCTCCAGCCGCCCACATCGGCACCCGAGTCGATGGAGACGATGTCGCCGGGCTCGATTACCCGAGAACCGGGGATGCCGTGCACGACGTCGTCGTTGACCGAAGCACACACCGTGTGCCGGTAGCCCGGAACCATCTGAAAGTTCGAGACTCCCCCGAGCCGGCGGATGGCCGCGTCGGCGATATCGTTCACCTCGAGCGTCGTCACACCGGGTCGGATGGCCGCCCGCGCTGCATCCAGCGACGCGAGAGTGGCCAACCCCGGCGCGATCATGCGCCGCAGCTCTTCGGGGGTCTTGTAGATCGAAGGGCGAGCCACGTCAGCTGGCGAGCAGGGTGATGCCCCGGGCATCCAGTGCAGAGGTGATGCGTTCGGTCACGTCGTCGACCGAACCCAGACCGTCGACCTCGACCACAAGTCCGCGCTTGCTGTAGATGTCGATGAGCGGAGCCGTCTGCTCGGCGTACACCTCGAGGCGGTGCCGAATGACGTCTTCGGTGTCGTCGGCACGCCCCTGCTCGCCGGCTCGCTTCAGCAGCCGGGTCACGATCTCATCGGTGTCAGCCGTGAGCAGAACCACCACGTCGAGCGGATGCCCGGTCGCAGCCAGAATGTCGTCGAGTTCGTCGACCTGCGCTTCGGTGCGCGGGTAGCCGTCGAGCAGAAACCCGCCCTCGACGTCGGCGTCGTTGAGCCGGCTGCGTACGAGGTCGTTCGTGAGACTGTCGGGCACATACTTGCCCGCGTTCATGAACTCCGCGGCCTTCACTCCGAGTTCGGTGCCCTTCTCGACATTCGACCGAAAGATGTCTCCGGTCGAAATGGCGGGTACGGCACACGCCTGCGACAAGCGCACGGCCTGGGTTCCTTTGCCCGAGCCGGGCGGTCCTATCAGCAGGAGTCGGGTCAACGCAGAAGCCCTTCGTAGTGGCGTTGCTGGAGCTGAGAGTCTATCTGCTTCACGGTCTCGAGTCCGACACCCACGATGATCAGAATCGACGCGCCACCGAACGGGAAGTTCTGGTTGGCCCCCACGAGCACGAAGGCGATCAGCGGAATCAGAGCGATGAGGCCCAGATAGATGGCCCCGGCCAGTGTGATTCGCGTGAGCACGTAGTCGAGGTACTGAGCCGTCGGCCGGCCGGCACGGATGCCCGGAATGAAGCCGCCGTACTTCTTCATGTTGTCGGCCACCTCTTCGGGGTTGAAGGTGATGGCGACGTAGAAGTACGTGAACCCGACGATGAGCAAGAAGTACAGCAGCATGTAGAGCGGATGGTTGCCACTCGTGAGGTAGTTCGTGACCCACGTCACCCAGGCAGCAGGCTCTTCGCCGGCCTTGGGCTGATTGAACTGTGCGATGAGCGCCGGCAGGTACAGCAGCGACGACGCGAAGATCACGGGCACCACACCGGCCATATTGACCTTGATGGGTATGTACGTATTGTTTCCGCCGTACGTTCGCCTGCCGACCATGCGTTTGGCGTATTGCACGGGTATTCGGCGCTGCGATTGTTCGACGAACACCACGGCGGCCATGATGGCGACACCGATGAGAATCACGACGATCAGCACCTCGATGCCCTGCTGCTGCTGAATGGCGACGAGCGAGCCCGGGAAGCGAGCGGCGATCGACGTGAAGATCAGCAGCGACATGCCGTTGCCGATGCCGCGCTCGGTGACGAGCTCGCCCATCCACATGATGAGGCCGGTGCCGGCGGTCATCGTGATGACCATGAGCAGAATGGCGTACCAGGCGTCGTTCGTGATCAGCTGCGTGCACTGCGTCGTGGTGCTCGTACCGAACAGGGCGCCGCTTCGGGCCACCGTGATGAGCGTCGTCGACTGAAGGACGCCGAGGGCGATCGTGAGGTAACGCGTGTACTGGGTCAGGCGGCTCTGGCCGGCCTGGCCCTCTTTGTAGAGCGTTTCGAAGTGAGGGATGACCACGCGCAGCAACTGCACGATGATCGACGCCGTGATGTACGGCATGATGCCGAGCGCGAAGATGGAGAGCTGCAGCAGTGCCCCGCCGCTGAACAGGTTGACGAGCTCGTAGAGGCCCGACGTGTTCTGGTTGGCGGAGAGACAGGCTTGCACGTTCGGAAAGTCGACGAACGGCGCGGGGATGAACGACCCCAGCCTGAACAGCGCGACGATGCCGAGCGTGAACAGAATTTTCCGGCGGAGATCCGGAGTACGGAAGATCCTGCCGACGGCTCTAAACAAAAAACGGCCTCCTGCTAGGTGAAAACGAGACGTGCGCGGGCAGAGTCACGCAGGAAGTGAATCCCACCGAAGACTCTACTCGAACTCGCCGGGCCAGAAGGCCAAAAAGGGCGGCTGCCGAAAGACAGCCGCCCCCGCGACGAGCATGCAGCTCTACTTGACGGAGCCACCAGCCGCGACGATCTTCTGCTCGGCAGAGCCGGAGACCTTGTCGACGGTGACGTTCAACTTGACTGCAATATCCCCATTGCCGAGAACTTTGACCTTCTCGTTGTTACGAACGGCACCCTTCGACACGAGGTCGGCAATGGTGACATCGCCACCGGTCGGGTACAGCTCGGCCAGACGATCCAGGTTCACGACCTGGTACTCGATCTTGAACGGGTTCTTGAACCCGCGCAGTTTCGGAGTGCGCATGTGAAGCGGCATCTGGCCACCCTCGAAACCGACACGCACTTGGTAGCGCGCCTTGGTTCCCTTGGTGCCACGACCCGCGGTCTTACCCTTCGAGCCTTCACCACGACCGACACGCGTGCGTGCCTTCTTCGAGCCGGCGGCCGGGCGAAGGTGGTGAACCTTCAGTACCTGATCGCGAGCCTCGACGGGAGCAGCCTGAGCCTTAGCGGCCTTCGGCGCGGCGACCGTCTCAGCCGTTGCTGCGGCACCCGTGGTGGATGCAGCGGCGGCCTTGGTTGCGGGAGCCTTGGTCGCCTTCGCGGCCTTAGGAGCCTCGTCGGTCGACTTCTCTGCCTTCGCTGCGGCGGCCTTGGGGGCCTTCGCAGCAGTCGCAGTCTCGGTCTTGGGTTCGGCCTTCGCCTTCGGCGCTGCCTTTGCGGCAGGTGCCTTCTTGGGCGCTACCTCGGTAGCGTCGTTCTGTTCTTCAGCCATTAGTCAATCTCCTCGACTTTCACCAGGTGAGCGACGTGGCGAACATAGCCGCGGTTCTGCGAGTTGTCTTCGCGCACGACGAACTGGCCGATGCGGTGAAGACCGAGGCTACGCAGGGTGTCGCGCTGGTCTTGCTTTTCGCTGATCTTGGACTTGATCTGCGTGATCTTGAGGCTCGTTGCCATTACGCACCTACCTTTGCGAGAGCTGCGGCCGAGTCGGCCTCAGCTTGCGCACGCAGCAGGCGAGCAGGAACAACCGACTCGAGCGGCAGGCCACGGCGTGCTGCCACGGCGCGGGGCTCTTCGAGCTGCTTGAGGGCTTCGACCGTTGCGTGAACGATGTTGATGGTGTTCGACGAGCCGAGCGACTTGCTCAGAACGTCGTGGATGCCTGCGCACTCCAGCACCGCGCGCACAGGACCACCGGCGATAACACCGGTACCTGCAGCGGCGGGGCGCAGCAGAACAACACCGGCAGCCGCTTCACCCTGAACGGGGTGCGGAATGGTGTTGCCGACGCGGGGAACGCGGAAGAAGTTCTTCTTCGCCTCTTCGACGCCCTTCGAGATAGCGGTCGGCACCTCACGGGCCTTGCCGTAGCCGACGCCCACCAGGCCGTTGCCGTCACCGACGACGACGAGAGCGGTGAAGCTGAAGCGACGACCACCCTTCACCACCTTGGAGACGCGGTTGATGGTGACGACGCGCTCGAGGAACTGGCTCTTCTCAGAGTCACGCGATCCGCGGTCTTTGTTCGGGTTGCGCTCACGGCCACCGCGACGAGCCTCACGAGGCTCGTTCTGGGCTGCAGGCGCTTCGGTTCTTGTCGCTTCGGCCGTAACGGCCAGAGCGGTCGTAGCTTCTGCCACGTCAGCTTCCTTTGCTTTTTCGTCACTCACAGGTCTAGTCCGCCCTCTCGAGCGCCGTCGGCGACTGCCGCGACGCGACCGGCGTACCGGTTACCACCGCGGTCGAAGACGACTGCTTCGACGCCGGCGGCCTTGGCGCGCTCGGCGACGAGCTCGCCCACCTTGTGGGCCTTGGCCGACTTGTCACCATCGAAGGTGCGCAGGTCTGGTTCGAGAGTCGAAGCCGACGCCAGGGTGAAACCCTTGCTGTCGTCGACGACCTGCACGAAGACGTGCCGGGCCGAACGGGTGACGACCAGGCGCGGGCGCAATTCGGTACCCTCGACCTTCTTGCGAAGACGGTCGTGGCGACGGCCGCGTGCAGCAGCCTTGCTCTTGCCTCTTGTTCCAGTAGCCATGATTACTTACCGCTCTTTCCGGCCTTGCGACGAACGACCTCGCCGGCGTAGCGCACACCCTTGCCCTTGTAGGGCTCTGGCTTGCGCAACTTACGAATGTTGGCAGCTACTTCGCCGACAGCCTGCTTGTCGATACCGCTGACAGTGAGCTTGTTGACACCCTCGACCGTGAAGCTGATGCCCGCGGGCGGCTCGACGGTGATGGAGTGGGAGTAGCCGAGTGCGAACTCGATGTTCGCGCCCTTGGCGGCGACACGGTAACCGGTACCGACAACCTCGAGGCCCTTGGTGTAACCCTGGGTGACTCCGATGATCTGGTTGGCGATGAGCGTGCGGGTCAGCCCGTGCAGCGAACGCGACTCGCGCTCGTCGTCGGGACGGGTGACGAGCACTTGGCCGTCTTCGATCTTCGCTTCGATGGGAGCCTTGACGGTGAGCGCGAGCTCACCCTTCGGGCCCTTGACCTTCACATCTTGACCGTTGATGGTGATGTCGACTCCGGCAGGAATCTCGATCGGCAGTCTTCCAATACGTGACATCAGTGATCACCACACGTAGGCGAGGACTTCCCCACCCACGCCTTTCTGTGAGGCCTGGCGGTCGGTCAGAAGACCCGACGAAGTAGAGAGGATAGCGACACCGAGGCCACCGAGAACGGTGGGGATCTCGGTCGACTTCGCGTACACGCGGAGCCCGGGCTTCGAAACGCGCTTGATGCCCGCGATGGAGCGCTCACGGTTCGGACCGAACTTCAGCGAAAGGGTCAGCGTCTTGCCGACCTCTGCGTCTTTGACATCCCACGCGGAGATGTAACCCTCGCTCTTGAGGATGTCGGCGATGTGCGACTTGAGCTTGCTGTGCGGCATCGACACGGAGTCGTGGAATGCCGAGTTGGCATTGCGCAGTCTGGTCAGCATGTCTGCGACCGGATCTGTCATTGTCATTGGAGTGTTGCCCTTCTGGCCTGGTTTCGACACCCTTTGCGAGAATGCCGACCTGTGGTCTCTGCCAGGGCCGGCCGAGTTGCTGACCCTGGTTTACTGCGGGTGGTGCTGGTGCTGAGAACGGGTATTAGGCGTTGTCAGCGGTACGGAACGGGAAGCCGAGCGCCTTGAGCAGCGCGCGACCCTCGTCGTCGTTCTTGGCCGTGGTCACGACAGTGATGTCGAAACCGCGAACGCGGTCGATCTTGTCTTGATCGATCTCGTGGAACATGGACTGCTCCGTGAGGCCGAACGTGTAGTTGCCCTGACCGTCGAACTGGCGGTCGGAGAGGCCGCGGAAGTCGCGGATGCGGGGAAGCGCGAGCGACAGCAGCCGGTCGAGGAACTCCCAGGCGCGGTCGCCACGAAGCGTGACGTGGGCGCCGATGGGCTGGCCCTCGCGCAGCTTGAACTGAGCGATCGACTTGCGGGCCTTGGTGACCTGCGGCTTCTGACCCGTGATTGCAGTCAGGTCGCGCACAGCGCCGTCGATGATCTTGCCGTCACGGGCTGCCTCACCGACACCGGTGTTCACGACGACCTTGATGAGGCCGGGAACCTGGTGGATGTTCGTGAAGCTGAAGTCTTTCGTGAGCTGGGGAACGATCTCGTTCTTGTACTTCTGCTTCAGGCGCGGTTGGGGCCGAGAAATAGACTCAGCGCCAGCCGCGGGCGCAGTTGCTGTGTCAGTCATTAGATGTCCTTGCCGCTTTTCTTGGCGTAGCGAACGCGAACGTTCTTGGTGACGCCGTCTTTGGTGACCTGCTCGACGCGGAACCCGACGCGGGTCGGCTTCTTGGTCTCGGGGTCGACGAGAGCGACGTTCGACACGTGGATCGGGGCCTCGACGGTCTCGATGCCACCGGTCTTGGTGCCGCGCTGGGTCTGGCCGACACGCACGTGCTTCTTGACGTAGTTCACGCCTTCGACGATCACGCGGTTCTTCTCGACCTGTACTTCGATGACACGACCCTGCTTGCCGCGGTCTCCGCCGCGTTCCTGGGTAGCGCCCGAGATGACCTGAACCAGGTCACCCTTCTTGATGTTCGCCATGATTTAGATAACCTCCGGTGCCAGCGAGATGATCTTCATGAACTTCTTGTCGCGAAGCTCGCGACCGACCGGGCCGAAGATGCGGGTGCCACGGGGGTCACCATCGGTCTTCAAGATCACAGCGGCGTTCTCATCGAACTTGATGTAAGAGCCGTCGACACGACGGGTCTCTTTCTTGGTGCGAACGATGACGGCTTTGACGACGTCACCCTTCTTGACATTGCCGCCGGGGATGGCGTCTTTGACGGTCGCCACGATGATGTCACCGAGGCCGGCGTACCGACGGCCGGAGCCACCGAGAACGCGAATCGTCAAGAGCTCTTTGGCACCGGTGTTGTCGGCAACCTTGACTCGGGATTCCTGCTGAAGCATTTTCTACTCTTCCTATCGAGAGGTAAGCAAGCGCGCGGCGCTTACTTGGCCTTTTCGAGAATCTCGACCAGGCGCCAGCGCTTGGTAGCGCTCAGCGGACGGGTCTCGGAAATGAGCACCAGGTCGCCGATACCGGCAGAGCCGTTCTCGTCGTGCGCCTTCACCTTGGAGGTGCGGCGGATGACCTTGCCATACAGCGGGTGCTTCACGCGGTCTTCGACCTCGACGACGATGGTCTTCTCCATCTTGTCGCTGGTGACGTAGCCACGACGGGTCTTGCGGTAACCGCGCTCGTGATCGGGCGCGGCAACAGTCTCAACTGCAGCGGGTGCTTCAGTCTTAGCCATTACTTGGCCTCCTCAGTTGTGTCGGTGACGACCTCAGCCTCGGCTGCGGGCGCTTCGGTCTCTTCGACGTCAGCGGCCTTCGCCTTGCGGGTCTTCTTGGGCGCCGCAGCAGCCGGCACGACCTCGACGGGGGCGGGCGTGGCACGGATGCCCAGCTCGCGCTCACGAACGATCGTGTAGATGCGGGCGATGTCGCGCTTCACGGCGCGCAGGCGGCCGTGGCTTTCGAGCTGGCCGGTGGCCGACTGGAAGCGCAGGTTGAACAGCTCTTCTTTAGCCTTGCGCAGCTCTTCTGCGAGACGTGAATCTTCGAATGTGTCGAGCTCGACCGGGGTGAGCTCTTTTGAGCCGATCGCCATTATGCGTCGCCCTCCTCGCGCTTGATGATGCGTGCCTTCAAAGGCAGTTTGTGAATTGCACGGGTGAGCGCCTCACGAGCAACGACGTCAGAGACACCGGAGAGCTCGAAAAGTACACGACCTGGCTTGACGTTCGCGATCCACCACTCGGGGCTACCCTTACCGGAACCCATGCGGGTTTCGGCCGGCTTCTTGGTGAGCGGGCGGTCGGGGTAGATGTTGATCCACACCTTTCCGCCACGCTTGATGTGACGCGTCATGGCGATACGAGCGGACTCGATCTGCCGGTTGGTCACATAAGCCGGGGTGAGGGCCTGAATGCCCCACTCGCCGAATGACACGGTGGTGCCACCGGTTGCCTGGCCGCTACGGCCGGGGTGGTGCTGCTTGCGGTGCTTGACTCTGCGTGGAATCAACATAGTTAGGCCTCAACTCCTACAGCTGCCACGGGGGCGGCGTCTGCCTTGGGCGCACTGGTCGGAGCCGCGTTGCGACGGGGGCGGTCGCCACCGTCACGACGGTCGTCACGACGCTCGGGGCGCGTTGACTTCTGGTTCGCCTGCTCGCGAGCAAGCTCCTTGTTGGTGATGTCGCCCTTGTAGATCCAGACCTTCACACCGATGCGGCCGAACGTGGTCTTCGCCTCGTAGAAGCCGTAGTCGATGTTCGCGCGCAGGGTGTGCAGAGGCACACGGCCTTCGCGGTAGAACTCCGAACGGCTCATCTCCGCGCCACCGAGGCGGCCGGAGACCTGGATGCGAACACCCTTGACGCTCGGGGTGCGCTGGGCGCCCTGCAGGCCCTTGCGCATCGCGCGGCGGAACGCCACACGTGCACTGAGCTGCTCGGCGATGCCCTGCGCCACGAGCTGAGCTTCGGCCTCGGGGTTCTTCACCTCGAGGATGTTCAGCTGGATCTGCTTCTTGGTGAGCTTCTCGAGGTCGGCACGAATGCGCTCGGCCTCGGCGCCGCGCCGACCGATCACGATGCCCGGGCGGGCAGTGTGAATGTCGACACGAACGCGGTCACGGGTGCGCTCGATCTCGATGCGGGCGACGCCTGCACGGTCGAGCGACTTCGTGAGCAGGCTGCGGATCTTCACGTCTTCGGCGACGAAGTCGCTGTAACGCTGCCCTACCTTGGTGCTGTCAGAGAACCAACGCGACACGTGGTCGGTCGTGATGCCCAGACGGAAACCGTAGGGGTTTACTTTCTGGCCCATTACTTCTTTCCTGCCTTCTTGGAACCCTGAGTTGCAACGCCGACCTCATCGGGCGTGGCGAGCACGATCGTGATGTGGCTGGTGCGCTTCAGAATCTGGAATGCGCGTCCCTGTGCACGGGGCTGGAAGCGCTTGAGGGTCGTACCCTCGTCGACGAATGCCGTCGCGACGAACAGGTCTTGCTCGTCGAGGTAGCTGTTGTCTTTGTCGGCCTTGACCTTCGCGTTCGCGATCGCAGACTCGACGAGCTTGTAGACAGGCTCGCTTGCGCCCTGCGGGGCGAACTTCAGAATTGCCAGGGCCTCCATGGCCTGCTTGCCGCGAATCAAGTTGACGACGCGACGAGCTTTCATGGGGGTGACGCGGATGTGACGCACGCGTGCGATCGACTCCACCATTTCTCTCCTCCTTACGCCACCGCGTTAGCGGCGACGACCCTTCTTGTCGTCTTTCACGTGTCCGCGGAAGGTACGCGTCGGCGAGAACTCGCCGAGCTTGTGACCGACCATGGTCTCCGTGATGAACACGGGGATGTGCTTGCGACCGTCGTGAACGGCGATCGTGTGGCCCAGCATGGCTGGGATGATCATCGACCGGCGTGACCAGGTCTTGATGACGTTCTTGGAACCGGCTTCGTTCTGTACGACGACCTTGCGGAGCAGGTGGTCGTCAACGAAGGGGCCCTTCTTGAGACTGCGTGGCATCTTCTCGACTCCTACTTACGCTTCTTGCCGACGTTACGGCGACGAACAATGAGCTTGTCGCTCTCTTTGTTGGGGTGGCGGGTGCGGCCCTCTTTCTGACCCCACGGGCTGACCGGGTGACGACCACCGGAGGTCTTGCCCTCACCACCACCGTGCGGGTGGTCGACGGGGTTCATCGCGACACCACGAACCGTGGGGCGAACGCCGAGCCAGCGCTTGCGGCCGGCCTTGCCCCAGTTGATGTTCGACTGCTCGGCGTTGCCGACCTCGCCGATCGTCGCGCGGCAGCGAGCATCCACGTTGCGGATCTCACCACTGGGCAGACGAAGCTGGGCGTAGGGGCCGTCTTTCGCCACGAGGCGAACGGATGCACCGGCTGAACGTGCCATCTTGGCGCCTCCCCCCGGCTTCAGTTCGATCGCGTGGATGACGGTACCGACGGGGATGTTCTTCAAGGGCAGGTTGTTACCCGGCTTGATGTCGGCGCTGGCACCGGACTCGATGATGTCGCCCTGGCTGAGCTTGTTCGGCGCGATGATGTAACGCTTGGTGCCGTCGACGAAGTGCAGCAGCGCGATGCGAGCCGTGCGGTTCGGGTCGTACTCGATCTCGGCAACGCGGGCGTTGACGCCGTCTTTGTCATTACGACGGAAGTCGATGACGCGGTACTGGCGCTTGTGGCCACCACCGATGTGACGGGTCGTGATGCGCCCGGCGTTGTTACGGCCACCGGTCTTGGGCAGCGGGCGGAGCAGCGACTTCTCGGGCGTGGTGCGGGTGATCTCTGCAAAGTCTGCAACAGATGAGCCACGACGACCGGGAGTAGTCGGCTTGTATTTGCGAATAGCCATGTTCTTATCCTCTGGATTCCGACTCAGCCAACAGCCGTGAAGATGTCGATGGTGCCGGACTTGAGGGTGACAATGGCACGCTTGGTGTCTTTGCGCTTGCCCAGCCCGAACTTGGTACGGCGGGTCTTGCCGATCTTGTTCATGGTGTTGACCGAGTTGACCTCGACGCCGAAGATCTTCTCGATAGCGAGCTTGATCTCGGTCTTGTTCGAGGTGGGCGCCACGATGAAGGTGTACTTACCCTCGTCGATCAGGCTGTAGCTCTTCTCGGAGACGACCGGCGAGATGATGATGTCGCGGGGGTCTTTGTTGTTGCCGCTCATGCTGCAACCTCCTCAGTCTTCGTCTTTGACGCGATGAAGCCGTCGATGGCGCCCTTGGTGAAGACGATGTCGTCACTCACCAGAACGTCGTAGGCGTTCAGCTGGTCGTAGGTCAGAACGTGCACCTCGGGAACGTTGCGAACGCTCTTCACGGCGATGTCGTCGCCGCGCTCGACAACCACGAGAACGTGCTTGCTGGTGGCGATCTGCTCGAGCAGCGCGATGGCCGTCTTGGTCGACGGAACCGGCCCGAGGGTCAGCGAGTCGACGACGTGCACGCGGCTGCCGCGGGCCCGGTCGGAGAGTGAACCCAGCAGTGCTGCCGCGATCATCTTCTTGGGGGTGCGCTGGTCGTAGCTGCGCGGGGTCGGGCCGTGCACGATGCCACCACCGGTCATCTGAGGAGCGCGGATCGAGCCCTGACGAGCGCGACCGGTTCCCTTCTGCTTGAACGGCTTGCGGCCGGCACCGGAGACCTCACCACGACGCTTGGTCTTGTGAGTGCCCTGGCGTGCGGCAGCGAGCTGCGCGACGACGACCTGGTGGATGAGCGGGATGTTGGTCTGTACATCGAAGAGCTCGGCGGGAAGGTCGACTGTGCCGGCCTTCTTGCCCTGAGCATCGATGATGTCGACGGTAACGTCAGCCATGAGCTACGCCCCCTTCACTGCGGTACGAACGAAAACGAGACGGCCACGGCCGCCGGGAACGGCGCCCTTGACGAGGAGAAGGTTCTTCTCCGCGTCGACCGAGTGCACGACGAGGTTGAGCACGGTGACGCGCTCGCCACCCATACGACCGGCCATGCGCATGCCCTTGAAGACACGGCTGGGAGTCGAGGAGGCACCGATCGAGCCGGGCTTGCGGTGGTTGCGGTGCGAACCGTGCGATGAGGAGACACCCTTGAAGTTGTGACGCTTCATGACACCGGCGAAGCCTTTGCCCTTGCTGGTGCCGACGACGTCGACCTTCTTGCCGGCTTCGAAGACGGCGTCGACGGTCAGCTCCTGGCCGAGCGTGTACTCGGCGGCGTCAGCGGTGCGGATCTCGGTGACGTGACGGCGAGGCGTGACGCCCGCCTTGTCGAAGTGACCGGTCAGCGGCTGGTTCACCTTGCGAGGGTCGATCTGGCCCGCGGCGATCTGAACGGCTTCGTAGCCGTCGACCTCGGGGGTACGAACCTGGGTGACGACGTTCGGGGTGATCTGAACGACGGTGACGGGGATGAGACGGTTGTTCTCGTCCCACACCTGGGTCATGCCGAGCTTGATGCCGAGCAGACCCTTGGAGGTCTTGGTTGTAGTAGCCATCAGTCGCTCCCTACAGCTTGATCTCGATGTTGACATCGGCAGGAAGGTCGAGACGCATCAACGAGTCGACAGCCTTGGGCGTCGGGTCGATGATGTCGATCAGGCGCTTGTGGGTGCGCTTCTCGAAGTGCTCGAAGCTGTCTTTGTACTTGTGAGGCGAACGGATGACCGCGATGACGTTCTTCTCGGTCGGCAGCGGCACGGGGCCGACTACGGTTGCGCCCGCACGCGTGACTGTGTCGACGATCTTGCGCGCCGAGCTGTCGATGACCTCGTGGTCATACGACTTAAGTCGAATGCGGATCTTTTGTCCCGCCATGTTTGACTCATCTCTCTTGTCTTGCGTCGTACCATCCCGGCCGGTGGGCCGCTCCTGCATTGGACGCGCTTAGAACACTGTTCTTCTGTCAAAGCCCCACCCGCGAGCACGCACACTGTAAAAACACGCACAGAAGTACGCGCATTTCGAGAGGGGATTTTGAAGCTTCGTTCTGCTACCCGCGGCCTAGCCCTACAAGATCAAGGACCTATAGCTATGCACTGCCTGGTAGTGATCGAGCGTGACCCGCGAGTGAACGCAGAAATACCCGAAGTACTGAACTAGAAGATTCTGCCACACGAGAGGGGGTTCGTGCAACCCGGGCGTGTCGCGGCGGCGTGTCGCCGTCGGATCAGACCAGCACCGCCGCAGCACGGGCCCTCAGCCGCCAGTCCACGAGCGCGAGCACGACCACCACGACGGCCAGAACGCCTACTAGCGGCGACACGATATCCACCGACGCCGCAAGACCGACGCCGGTGGCCAGAATACCCGCGCCCACGGCCGTGAGCGCCTGAAAGAGATAGGAGAACAGGTACACGGCCGACAGCGTCGCACCGCGGTGCTCGGGCTTGGTCATCCGGCCGATCAGCTGCAGGCCGCCCATGAAGGCGAGCGAATACCCGGCGCCACCGACGACACACCACAGCAAGAAGAGGCCGAGTGACCCGGAACTCGCCACCACCTCGAGCAGCAGCAGCCCCACGATCGAGAGCGCCGCGCCCAGGATCACCGCGACGTGGGCGTGGATGCGCTGCAGCACGATCGCGGTGCCGCCGATCATGATCGACGAGACGGCGAGCAGCGCGCCGACGACGAGCAGGTTCGTGGTTCCGGTGAGGTCGCGCGCGATGGAGGCTCCGAGCGAGAGGAAGACGGCGCCGACAGAGTAGGCCAGCGACACGGCCAGGGTCGACACGATGAACACGCGTACAGTGCCGCGGGGCACACGGATCGCCTGCGGGCGCCAGGCAGGGCGGGCATCCGCTGCCCCCTCGGGCATGAAGAACACGGCTACGAAAACGAGGGCGCTCAAGACCGAGAGCACGATGAAGCTGAGGCCTTCGGGCCACGCCGCGTACTGGGCGAGGGTTCCCGAGATGAGCAGGGCGAGCGTGAGACCGAGGGCGGTGGATGCGGTGGTCAGTGAGCTGGCCAGGCGCGGGTTCGACGAGGTGTTGTTCTCGACGAGCGATGCACTCGCGGCTCCCAGGGCGAACGCCGTGCCGACACCCTGCAGGGCGCGGCCGATGTAGAGCCACGTTAGGTCGGGGGCGAACGCGAAGAGCACGCCGGAGACCAGAATCAGGGCAATGCCGACGAGCATGGCGCGGCGGCGGCCGATGGCGTCGGAGACGTTGCCGAAGACGAGCAGGCTGATCAGCAAGACAACGGGGTAGGTCGCGAAGACCGTCGTTATCACGGTTGACGAGAGGTGCCACTCGGCAGCGTAGGTCGGGTAGAGCACGGAGGGCGCGCCGCTCGACCACAGGCAGAGGGCGAGAACCGCAGCGGATGCCCAGAAGCTCCCGCGCTTTGCGAACCGGTGACTCGGTGTGGTCATGTCGGTAGCCTATCCATCTAGATTTGAATTGCCAATGCAGCTCACTGGTTCTAGCCTTAAGCCGTGCCCCCCGAAAACAATTCCCGCGTGAAGCCAGAACACCACTGCTCCATTCATCGCAGCCTCGACCTGATCGGTGAAAAGTGGTCGCTGCTGATCGTTCGTAATGCGCTGCGCGGTGAGAGCCGGTTCTCGGAGTTCCGCGACAACCTCGGAATTCCGAGCGATGTACTGACGGCGCGACTGAGCTCGCTCGTCGACGCTGGGGTGCTCGAACGTCGCCCCTACCGCGAGCCCGGGGCGCGCGAGCGTTACAGTTACCACCTCACCGACGAGGGCCGCGCGCTCAAAACTGTGCTGATCGCACTGCAGGAGTGGGGCGACGAGTACGACCCCAACCCGGGCGGGCGGGTTTCGGTGACGCGCGATCGGGCGACCGGGCAGCACGCCTCGCTCGCGTTCGTGGGTGACGACGGTGCACTGCTCGACGCGGCCGACGTGGCGCTCGTGCCCGGTCCGGCGGCCACGTTTACCTGGTAGCACCGAACACGAGTCCGGCACGTGCGGCCGAGCGCGTCACGTGTACCCGCCGGTCTCGGCCACGAATGCCGGTTTCGGATGACAGGCGGGGCCACGGGCATCCGGAGTCAGCTGAGCAGCCAGCCGTTGTCTTCAGCGATGCGCACGGCCTCGGCACGACTGCGGGCGGCGGTCTTGCCGATGGCGCTCGAGAGGTAGTTGCGCACCGTACCCTCAGAGAGAAAGAGGGCCGCGGCGATGTCGGCCACGCTGCCGCCGCGCTGGGCGGCGCGCAGAATGTCGGATTCGCGCGCGGAGAGCGGGTTGTCGCCCGAGGCGAGCGATTCCGCGGCGAGTGCGGGGTCGACGACGCGCTGGCCGGCGTGCACGCGGCGTACGGCATCGGCGAGCTGGCGTGCGGGAGTGTCTTTGACGACGAATCCGCTGGCGCCGGCGGCCATGGCGCGCTTGAGGTAGCCCGGGCGGCCGAACGTGGTCACCACGAGCACACGGCACGAGGGCAGCGCTTCGCGAAGTCGGGCAGTGACGGCGATTCCGTCGAGGCCCGGCATCTCGACGTCGAGCAGGGCGACATCGGGATCGGTTTCGCGGGCGAGTTCGACCACGACATCGCCGCGCTCAGCCTCTGCGACGATCTCGAGGTCGGGTTCGAGGCCGAGCAGGGCGGCCAAAGCGCCGCGCACGAGCGCCTGGTCGTCGGCGAGCAGCAGCCGGATCACGCGGTCACCCGCAAGACGAAGCCGCCGCCGGCTCCGGGGCCGGCAGAGAGCGAGCCGCCGACCGCGGCGACTCGTTCACGCAGGCCCGCGAGGCCGTTGCCGCGCGACAGAGGTTCCGCGGCCGGATCGCACCCGGTGCCGCGCCCGTCGTCGACGATCTCGACGCAGTGCGGCTCGAGCACGATGGTGCAGCGCGCGGCGCCCGAGTGCCTGATCACGTTGGTCACTCCTTCTCGAACCACCCAGGCGAATACCTGGCTGGTGTCGGTCGGTACGGCATCGACCGTATTCGGCAGGTCGGCCTGAATCCCAGCACTGTTCAGCGCGATTCTGGCACCCGAGAGTTCGGCGGCGAGGTTCACGCCGCGATATCCCGTGACCGTCGAGCGTACATCGGCCAGTGCGCCCCTGGCGAGCCGTTCGATATCGTCGACCTCGACGCCAGCGCGCTCCGGATGCTCGGGCAAGAGTCGTCCCGCCAACTCTGCCTTGACGGTGATGACGGTCAGCGAGTGGCCCAGAATGTCGTGCAGATCGCGCGCCACCCGCGAGCGCTCCTGCTCGACGGCGAGGCGCGCCGTCTCGGCCTGCGCGTCTCGAAGGCGCCGCACCAGCTCGAGCTGACGCGCGAAGGCCGACATCATCATGGCGATCGAGAAGGTGATGAGGGGCAGCCAGAATGCGTTGGACGGATCACCAGTGGCGCTCGAGATCAGCACGAAGGAAAACACCGCGATCACGCCGACCACGAGCGCGACGATGCGGGTGGGCGGGGCGCTCATGGCGAACGTGATTGCGACGAACACCCAGAGCGAGGTGACACCGACCCCCATGAAGGGAAGGAAGACCAGCGTGGTGACGAAGTAGGCACCGGTGTAGAGAATCTTGCGTGACAGTGGAGCGCCCCACAATCGCGGCGGCAGCAGAACGTAGATCGCTGCCCAGGCCACGAGCAGCACCTGGCCGACGATTTCGAGCGCAAGTGGGAGCCCGTTGGTCCACAGCACCGAGATCGGAAAGGCCAGCCAGATGAGCCCCACGGTCGAGCCGAGGTACCACCGCCGGCCGCCGGCCCGGGCATCCATCTCGTCGAACCCACCGTCTCGCGTCGCCTCAGAGCCCGCTGACATGCAGGTCAGACCCGCTTGGTGTCGCGCCGGAACATGCGCGCCGCCAGCAGCCCGAAAATGGTGCCCCAGGCGAGAACGTTCACCAGCGCCCACCAGTCGAAGCCGTTGCCGAGCAGCGGGGTGCGCGCGATGGCGCCGACGCCGTAGGCGGGAGTCCACTTGGCGATGTCTTGTAAGACCTGCGGCAGCACCTCGAGCGGAACGAAGAGTCCGCCGAACAGAGCCAGGAACGCCAGCAGCGGGCCGAGAATCTGCATCACGTTCTCGCTCGGCACGAGGTAGCCCACGAAGAGGCCGAGGGTGGCGAACACCATGGAGCCGATCCAGGCGACGAGACCCGAGAGCAGCCAGACCTGCCAGGGCATCGTGATGCCCATGATGGCTCCGGCGATGAACACGGCCACGACCGCGATAAGGCCGAGGAACATGGCCGAGAGCATCTTGATGGTGATGTAGGCGGCGGGGCGCAGCGGGGTGAGGCGCAGCTGGCGGCTCCAGCCCTGGGCGCGTTCGACGGCGACCATGCCGCCGCCGCTGGTCGCAGCGAGCATCGCGCCGTAGACCGCAAAACTGATCATCACGTAGGCGGCGTAACTGTAGCCGGTGTTGCCGAGCGGCTGGTCTTTGTTCGGCAGCGCGAAGAGTACCAAGAAGACGACCGGCATGACGATGGTGAAGATGAGCGTGCGGCGGTTGCGCAGCACGCGGCGAATCTCGAGGGCGAGAAAGGTGAAGTTGAACCCGCCGAACGGTGGGATGCGGCGTTCGATGCGCGTGCGGTCTTCGGGGGTTGTGACGGCGGTGGTCATGAGGTGCTCCCGTTTGAATCGGTGCGGTCGGCAGGGTTGTTGCGGCCGCCGCCGGGCGGGTTGGATGCTCGTGATGACGTGAGCGTCAGGAAGGCGTCTTCGAGGTTGTGCGACGTGATTTCTAGGTCACGGGCATCCGTCTCGGTGAGCAGGTAGCGCGCCACGGCGTCGGAATCGCTGGCGTGGATGAGCACGCCGTCGCCGCGGTCTTCGATGTCGTCCACGCCCGGCAGCGCTCGGAGTGCGGACCGGTCGAGGTTGCTCACGGTCGCGCGCACGGTGCGGCCGGAGGCGAGGTTCTTGATCTCGGCGGCCGTTCCGTCGGCGACGATCTCGCCCTCGCGGATCAGCACGATTCGGTCGGCGTAGGCGTCGGCCTCTTCGAGGTAGTGGGTGGCGAAGATGACCGTGCGTCCGGTGGCGGCGTCGGCGCGGATGGCGTTCCAGAAGTCGCGGCGGCCCTCGACATCCATGCCCGTGGTGGGCTCGTCGAGAATGAGCAGGTCGGGGTCGGGCAGCAGGGCGAGGGCGAAGCGCAAGCGCTGCTGCTGCCCGCCGGAGCACTTGCCGACGCGGCGGTCGCCGATATCGAGGATGCCCGCGCGGTCGAGCACCTCGTCGACGGGTCTCGCACCGGGGAACAGCGTGGCGGTGAGCACGATGGTCTCTCGCACAGTGAGGTCCCGTAGCAGGCCGCCGGTCTGCATGACCGCGGCGACCTGGCCGCGGGCGATTGCGATGTGCGGGGCCATGCCGTAGATGGTGACCTCGCCCGCGTCGGGCTTGCTGAGGCCGAGGATCATGTCGACCGTGCTGGTCTTTCCGGCTCCGTTCGGGCCCAGAAAGGCGACGATCTCGCCGGGTTTCACGGTCAGATCGACGTTCTTGACGGCCTGCACCCTGCCGAAGCTCTTGGTGAGGCCGCGCAGAGCGACGGCTTCGCTCTTCGTATCGGTGTCGACCCGGGGGGCGCTGAGCGTTGTATGTGCCATGCAACGATCATCGCGCGTTTCGGGTCTCGCGTCGTGTCTTCTCGTCACGGATTCGCCATGACATATGTCACACGCCGCCCGCGCCGCCGAGAGAAGCCGGGTTGCGGGGGGCTGCTACTCGTAGAGCAGGTTTCGCAGCTCGGTTTCGGCTGAGGCGAGGCGGGAGGGGTCGATAGTGATGCCTTCGGTGTACTTGTCGACGATGCGCGGGTCGACGTAACTGGTGCGGGCGATGGTGGGGGTGTTGCTGAGCACGGCTGCGGCATCGCGCATGCTCTGCGCGATGGCGCGCTTGCGTTTGTACTCCGAGGTCTGCGGCCCGGCCTTGGCCAGGCTCACGGCCGCCGCGATGGTGCCGTGCAGGGTGCGAAAGTCTTTCGCGGTGAAGTCTCCCCCGGTCTGCTCGCGCACGTAGGCGTTGATCTCGGTCGCGTCGAGCGGGTGCCAGACGGCTCGTGTTGCGGGCTTCGGATGCTCGGCTGTCGTGTGCGGGTGCGTCTCGGTATGGAACGCGAGCAGGTGCGCGTTCGGCCCTCGCCGCTTGAGCCCCGCAATGACCTGGGCGAGTTCGGCGTCGCGGATGTCCGACTCCCAGGGCTGCCCGCTCTTGGCAGGGAACTTCAGGTGCACGTCGTCCCCGCTGACGTTCACGTGTGCGCAGAGCAGCGTGGAGAGGCCGAAGCTGCCGTGCTGTTCTGCGTACCGCTCGCTTCCGACCCGCAGAGAGCCCTGATCGAGCATCCGGAATGCCGCCGCCGACGCCCGCTCACGGTCGGGATGCTCGTGCCGCAAGTCTCGCGTGACCTTTCCGCGTGCCGTCGGCAGCGCTTCGGCCAGCATCAGCGCGCGGTCGAACTTGATGCGGTCTTTCTGTTCGCGCCAGGTCGGGTGGTAGATGTACTGGCGCCGGCCCGCGGCGTCGATACCCGTGGCCTGAATGTGGCCGTTCGCGTACGGGGCGATCCACACGTCGCTCCAGGCGGGCGGTATGGCCAGGTGCTGGATGCGCGCCCGCAGTTCGTCGTCTCTGAGCACGTCGCCGTTCAGGTCTTTGTACGTGAACCCCGTTCCGGCCCGAACCCGTCGGTACCCCTTGCCGGCAACGTTGCTGCGCCTGAGCCTCACCATGCCATCACGTTACCGCCGCGCCGCGCCCTCCGCGTCACGCGCCCAGGGCCCTTGACGCCGGCCCGCTCTGCCCTCACTCGCACGCCCATCGCCCCTCGCCCATCGCCCATCGCGCCTCGCGCGTCGATCTGAGGTAGTTGTACTGCTACTGCGGGCGGTATGACCGCCTCAGTATCGGCGCAACTACCTCAACAGGAGCGGCCCGGCTGGCTTCGCGGAGCCGGGGGCACGGCGCGAGGAACGATAAGGCACGCCCGCGGCAGACAGCATGGCGAGCAGGCGGCCCGGCTCGTGCAGCTCACGCCAGCCCCAGCGTGCGACTGTATTGCCCTCGGCTCGTAGATGGTCTTCACGACGCTTCTCTTCGTAGACCACCTCACCCGGAGCACGGCCACCCAAGAACTCGTCTTTCAGATACTTTCCGCGACCATCGAATTCGCCGATGATCTTATACGCTGGCCATTCGAAGTCGGTGAAGTATTTGCCACCGTCGGGATTCGGATGCTCGGTCTGCAGTTCGGGTGCGATGAGGCCAGTCTCGAGCATCACCAGGCGGCTGAGCGTCTCCCCAGGGTTTGCAGACCGCCCATCCGCGAAGGAGACGACGCTGCCTGCTCGCGAAGCCCCCCGGAGCGAGCTCTGCGCCTGCTCTACCAGCTCTGTCTTCAGCACCCGGCCCCGCTCGGGCGTGCGTCGTTCGTTTAGTGCGGCATCGGCAGCCACAACGGCCTCGCGGAACGACGCGCGTCGAGCCAAATCGATGATTGTGCGGGCTGGTGTCGTCACCAGGAATCCGTTCGACACTGTGATGTCACTCTCGCAGAGGCGCTCACGATGGTAGCGCACTCCATATCGGCTGTGACCGCCCGATTCGGGTGCATCGGTGATGTGCACGTCTGCCGGCCACGGGCCGATACGCGGAAAGCGCCACAATGCCGCTGCCGACGAATAGCTGAAGATCGGGCGTCTCGATCGACTTCGAGCCACGGCTCGTACCCGCAAGAGGTATCGATCGGCCGCGGACGCATCGTGCCAATCAGTTGCCTCGACGTAAATGCCGCGCCGCAACCTCACCCGCTGCCCGGTTTTCGCTGAGTTTCGTATCTCGCGCGCATCCAGGTGTACCGCTGCGGGCTCGCCGACATCGAGGATTCCTGCAGCGCCATTCTGAGACAATTCCATGTTTCTATCTCAGCGCCAACCTCGCGCGCGCAATTGCTCAAGCTTCGCATCTGTGCGCAACGCGCCTCACCCCCAGCCTGTGCACACCTCTGCCCAGGCACGGGCCTCTCACGCGAATTGAGGTGGTGACGCCCACGTTGAGGCAGCTGCGACGACCTCAGATGCGTCACAACGACCTCAGTGGCGAACGAGAAACGCGTGCACAACGAAGAAGGGCCGCACCCCCGGAGGAGTGCGGCCCTTCTGTGTACAGCTCGTGCTACTTGGTGACCTTGGTCACCGTTCCGGCGCCGACGGTGCGGCCACCTTCACGGATGGCGAAGCCGAGGCCCTCCTCCATAGCGATGGGCTGGATGAGCTCAACGCTGATGTCGGTGGTGTCGCCGGGCATGACCATCTCGGTGCCCTCGGGCAGCGTGATGACGCCGGTGACGTCGGTGGTGCGGAAGTAGAACTGCGGACGGTAGTTCGTGTAGAACGGGTTGTGACGTCCACCCTCGTCTTTCGACAGGATGTACGCGGTGCCCTCGAAGCCGGTGTGCGGGGTGACCGAACCGGGCTTGACGACGACCTGGCCGCGCTCGACGTCTTCGCGCTTGGTGCCACGAAGAAGCAGACCACAGTTCTCGCCGGCCCATGCCTCGTCGAGCTGCTTGTGGAACATCTCGATACCCGTGACCGTGGTCTTCTGCGTCGGGCGGATGCCGACGATCTCGACCTCGGAGTTGATGGCGAGGGTGCCACGCTCTGCACGGCCGGTGACGACGGTGCCACGACCGGTGATCGTGAACACGTCTTCGATCGGCATGAGGAACGGCTTGTCCTTGTCGCGGATCGGGTCGGGGATCGACTCGTCAACCGCGTCCATCAGCTCGACGATCTTCTCGGTCCACTCCGGGTCGCCCTCGAGCGCCTTGAGAGCGGAAACACGGATGACCGGGGCGTTGTCGCCGTCGAAGTTCTGGCTCGAGAGGAGCTCACGAACCTCGAGCTCGACGAGCTCGAGGATCTCTTCGTCGTCGACCGCGTCGCTCTTGTTCAGCGCGACGAGCAGGTAAGGAACGCCGACCTGGCGAGCGAGCAGAACGTGCTCACGCGTCTGGGCCATGGGGCCGTCGGTAGCGGCGACCACGAGGATCGCGCCATCCATCTGAGCGGCACCGGTGATCATGTTCTTGATGTAGTCGGCGTGGCCGGGGGCATCGACGTGAGCGTAGTGACGCTTCGGGGTCTCGTACTCGATGTGCGAGATGTTGATCGTGATTCCACGCTGCTTCTCTTCGGGCGCAGAGTCGATCTGGTCGAAGTTGAAGGTCTTGTTGGACTCGGGGTACTTCTCGGAAAGGACCTTGGAAATGGCCGCGGTGAGCGTGGTCTTTCCGTGGTCGACGTGACCGATTGTTCCGATGTTTACGTGCGGCTTGGTCCGCTCGAACTTGGCCTTAGCCACTGGGTCCTCCTCAGGACTTCGTTGTAGACACCTGAGTTCTCAGATTTCTACGGGGGGATTTCTTTATTTTACGTGTTTGGGCAACCGCAATAGTGTAGCTGATCAGCATCGCGCTGATCAGCTACGTGCTACTCGCCCTTGTTCTTCTGGATGATCTCGTCTGCGACGGCTTTCGGCACCTCAGCGTAGCTGTCGAAAGTCATCGAGTACACCGCGCGGCCCGAGGTCTTCGACCGCAGGTCGCCGACGTAGCCGAACATCTCGCTCAGCGGAACATTGGCGCGAATGACCTTGACGCCGGTGGCGTCTTCCATGGACTGGATCTGGCCACGACGCGAGTTCAGGTCGCCGATGACGTCACCCATGTAATCCTCAGGGGTGCGCACCTCCACGGCCATCAGCGGCTCGAGCAGAACGGGCTGCGCTTTGCGAGCCGCCTCCTTGAACGCCATGGTGCCGGCAATCTTGAACGCCATTTCTGACGAGTCGACGTCGTGCGACGCGCCGTCGAGCAGGATGCCCTTCACACCGACCATCGGATACCCGGCCAGCACGCCCACGGCCATAGCCGCCTGGAAGCCCTGGTCGACCGAGGGGATGTACTCGCGCGGCACGCGGCCACCCGACACCTTGTTCTCGAACTCGTAGATCTTCTCAGCGGTGACCTCAAGAGGCTCGATGGAGATCTGGATCTTCGCGAACTGACCGGATCCACCCGTCTGCTTCTTGTGGGTGTAGTCGTGCTTCTCGACCGTGCGACGAATCGTCTCACGGTAAGCCACCTGAGGCTTGCCGACGTTCGCCTCGACGTTGAACTCACGACGCATACGGTCGACGAGAATGTCGAGGTGAAGCTCGCCCATTCCCTTGATGACCGTCTGGCCGGTGTCTTGGTTCTGCTCGGTGCGGAAGGTCGGGTCTTCTTCAGCCAGCTTCTGGATGGCCAGGCCCAACTTCTCCTGGTCGGCCTTGGTCTTCGGCTCGATGGCGACCTCGATGACGGGCTCGGGGAACGTCATCGACTCCAGCACGACGGGGTGCGCCGGGTCGGCCAGGGTGTCACCGGTAGTGGTGTCTTTCAGGCCGATGACCGCGTAGATGTGACCGGCGGTCACCGAGTCGACCGGGTTCTCCTTGTTGGCGTGCATCTGGAAGATCTTGCCGATGCGCTCTTTTTTGCCCTTGGTGGCGTTGATGATCTGCGCACCGGAGGCGACGTGACCCGAGTAGACCCGGATGTAGGTCAGACGACCGAAGAACGGGTGAACCGCGACCTTGAACGCCAGAGCGGCGAACGGATCGGTCGAGTTGGCGCCGCGCGAGATGATGATCTCTTCGTCGCGCACGTCGTGGCCCTCGACGTTCGGAACGTCGAGCGGGCTCGGCAGGTAGTCGACGACAGCATCGAGCATCGGCTGCACACCGCGGTTCTTGAACGCAGAACCACAGAGCACCGGGTAGATCTCGCTGTTGACGGTGAGCTTGCGGATGGCCGCCTTGATCTCTGCGACAGAGAAGTCGGTGTCACCGACGAGGTAACGCTCGAGCAGCTCGTCGCTGGTCTCGGCGACGACCTCGATGAGCTTCTCGCGGTACTCGTCGGCCAGTTCCTGCAGGTCTGCGGGAATGGGCTCGATGTCGTACTTCGCGCCGAGCTCGACGTCACCCTTCGAGTCGCCGCGCCAGGTCAGCGCGCGCATCTCGACCAGGTCGACAACACCCTCGAAGCTCGATTCGGCGCCGATGGGCAGCTGAATGACCAGCGGGCGAGCGCCGAGGCGCTTCACGATGGTGTCGACGGTGAAGTAGAAGTCGGCGCCCAGCTTGTCCATCTTGTTGACGAAGCAGATACGCGGAACGTCGTACTTGTCGGCCTGGCGCCAAACGGTCTCCGACTGGGGCTCGACGCCCTCTTTACCGTCGAAGACGGCGACGGCACCGTCGAGCACGCGGAGCGAACGCTCCACCTCGACCGTGAAGTCGACGTGACCGGGGGTGTCGATGATGTTGATCTGGTGGTTGTTCCAGAAACACGTGGTCGCGGCCGACGTGATGGTGATGCCGCGCTCTTGCTCCTGCGCCATCCAGTCCATCGTGGCGGCGCCGTCGTGCACTTCACCGATCTTGTGAGTGATGCCCGTGTAGAACAGGATGCGCTCGGTGGTGGTGGTCTTGCCGGCATCGATGTGGGCCATGATGCCGATGTTGCGGACCTTGTTCAGGTCGGTAAGCACGTCCTGTGCCACGGATTTCCTCCGATATGTATTGCGAGAAGAGTTCAAGCTCAATCGAGCTTTATACGGGTTCGGATGCGCCCGGCTGATGTGCAAACATCAGCCGGGCGCATCCGAACTCATAAATACTGCAGGTTTTACCAGCGGTAGTGCGCGAAGGCCTTGTTCGACTCGGCCATCTTGTGAGTGTCTTCACGACGCTTCACAGCGGCGCCCAGACCGTTCGATGCATCGAGGATCTCGTTGGTGAGACGCTCGGTCATGGTCTTCTCGCGACGACCCTTTGCGTAGGTGGTGAGCCAGCGCAGTGCAAGGGTGTTGGCGCGGTGAGGCTTGACCTCGACGGGCACCTGGTACGTCGAGCCACCGACACGGCGGCTCTTGACCTCGATGGTCGGGCGCACGTTGTCGAGCGCCTTCTTAAGAGTTACAACAGCGTCGGCGCCGTTTTTATTCGATACGCCTTCGAGTGCGTCATAGACGATCTTCTCGGCGAGACCCTTCTTGCCGTCGAGCAGGATCTTGTTGACGAGCTGGCTGACGATGGGTGCGCCGTAGACGGGGTCTGCGACGACGGGGCGCTTGGGAGCGGGACCTTTACGAGGCATTACTTCTTCTCCATCTTCGCGCCGTAGCGGCTGCGAGCCTGCTTGCGGTTCTTGACGGCCTGGGTGTCGAGGGCGCCGCGAACGATCTTGTAACGAACACCGGGCAGGTCTTTCACACGACCGCCGCGCACGAGCACCATCGAGTGCTCTTGCAGGTTGTGGCCTTCACCGGGAATGTAGGCGGTCACCTCAGTGCCGTTGGACAGCTTGACGCGGGCGACCTTACGCAGGGCCGAGTTCGGCTTCTTGGGCGTGGTGGTGTACACACGGGTGCACACGCCGCGCTGCTGCGGGTTGGACTTGAGAGCAGGCGCTTTGGTCTTCGTGACCTTGCGCGTTCGGCCCTTACGGACCAGCTGCTGAATGGTAGGCACTAACGTAACTCCTTGTGTTTACTGCACGGTGACAGTTGGTTGCATATTCGCATTCGAACGCGGACCTGCTTGCAAGCCGCAGGGGGCTCGTCGGGGGCAGGTATGCCGTGGGGGCCAGCCGCTCGATGTGAGCGGTGAAACCCTGCTTTGTATGATCAGGCGCGGCCCGATGCCCCGAAACTATTCAGAAGAATGCTTGACGGCACGCGAGCACGACAAAGCGCACACCCAGAGAATATTACGCGGTGTAACGCCTTCGGTCAAATGGCGGGTGCTGCTGGCGCTGCCGGGTATGTCGCCACCGGCGTCTCGGCGAGCTTACGCTCGTATTCCTCACGATCGGCGGCGTTCTTCGCCTTGAGCTTGCGGCCGCGCGAGGCGATCCAGGCACCGATCCAAATCGGTACCTCGCGTGCCACGATCGCTGCGGCGAGCGTCAGCGGGTCCATCACGAGGCTCCGGATGAACGTGGTCAGGTCTGCAGAAGAGAAGTTCCACGCCTGAACCGCAAGAAGCGCCCCGAGAATGGCCGCGCCGTACACGACGACGGCCACCAGAAAGCCACCGAGCACGTACGCCCACCAGCCGGCCCGATTCACGATCAGCACGACCAGAATCAGAGCGATGGCAAAGAAGATGACAGGTACGTAATATGCGGGGCTGGAGACGAAATCGCCGACGACCCCGCCCAGGCGGGAGGCAGGCACGTTGAACGCCAGAATGACCGCGGCGACGACCGCGAACAACACCGCGTAGATCACCGTTCCGACGAGCGAGATGAGTATTCCGATGCCTCGGTTGCCGCGCTTCTTCGGCGGCGTGAGCACCGGCACGACGACCGCCGCGGGCGCACCATAACCCTGGTAGCCCGGGGCGCCGGGCGCCTGCTGGTACCCGGCAGGCGGGTAGGTGCCCGGCGGGTAGGCCGCGGGTGCGGCGACGGCCGCGGCGCCAGGGGCCGCAAGCACCGCTCCGGCCACGACGCCAGGAGCCGCATCGCCGGCGGGGGCGGCGGGCTCGGTGTACGGTGTCGGCGTCTGGAATGCCGCCGCTGGGTATGCGACAGCTTCGCTCGCGGGCGCGCCGAGTTCGGCCGGAGTGATGGCGGCCACGATAGGAGCAGAAGCCGGTTCTGCGACCGTCGGCGCGACGGCAGCTGCCTCGGCGGCGGGAGCCGCCCACGTCGGCGTGGGCTGGGGCGTCTCGGGCACGTCATACACGGCAGATGCCGGCGTGAGCGGCTCGGCGATCGGAGCGGCCGGCGGCAGTTCGGCTGCGGGCGCCGCTGTTTCGGCGTCGACGGCCGCGCCCTCACCGGGAGCCGCCGTGTCGACCGGAGCCAGTTCGCTCGGAGCGACTGCGGTTTGCGGGTCGACAACGGCCGGAGCATCCACCGCCTGCTCGGCCGGCGCACCGAAGTCGACCGCCGGGCCGGCGGCAGCCTGCTGCTCGGCACTCTGCTGCTCGGAACCCTGCTGCGCAGCACTCCCCTGCGCAGCACTCTCCTGCTCGGCACCCTCATGCTCGGCGACGGTCTCGCTCGTCGGCGCGGGATCGTACTGAGGCGCGTTCGGGTCGCCGGTGGTGCGCTCGTCGCTCATGATGCTGCTCCTTCACGGGCCACGCTTCGGGCCCGACCTACGGCGACCGACCACGTCGGCCGCACTGCTGCGACGAGAGTCCGCCGCAGGCACACTCTAACAACGCCGGGGCCGAATCCCCGGGTAATTGACGGATGCTCGCGCCCGCGTCGCGCGTGGCCGGTATGCCCTCGGCGCGCCGTTCTCGGCGCCTGCGCCACCGCACACGGCGCCGGCCCAGTGCCCGCCAGTAGGATCGACCGCGTGACCACGTTCCCGACCTGCGTTCTGGGCCCGAGCGGTCTGGTGGCGCAGATCAGGCCCGACCAGTACTCCGACGACGGGTTCACGCTCTACATCGGCGGCGAACCGCAGTCGCACGTGTTCGTCGAGCATCAGGTGCACCTGCTGTTCGACTACGTGCAGCGCATCGCGAATGTCGTCGACCTGTTCGCGCCCGCCGGTGAACCGATCGCGGTTCTGCACCTCGGCGCGGGTGCCCTCACCCTGCCGCGCTACATCGCGCTCACTCGGCCCGAGTCGCACCAGTTCGTGCTCGAATCCGAGGGCAATCTGCTCGACTTCGTCACCGACAACCTCCCGTTGCCGGCCGGCGCCGAGTTCACCGTGCGCACCGACGACGCCAGGCGCGGGCTCACCTGGGCCGCCACGTTCGGCCCGTTCGACCTCATCGTGGTCGATGTGTACTCGGGATCATCCACTCCCCCTCACCTGACCACTGTCGAGTACTTCGCCGAACTGGCTGCCCTGCTCGACTCCGACGGGCTGCTCGTGGTGAATGTCGCCGACGACGCTGACCTCGCGCTGGTGCGGGCGCAGACCGCGACCCTTGCGGCGGTGCTCGAGCACGTCGTCGTGCTCAGCTCCAAAGACCTCGTCGAGGGCCGCGCCGAGGGCAACGCCGTGCTCGTCGGCTCGCGGAATCCCGGCATGCTGAGCCTGCTCCCCCGGCTCGCGGCCGAAGGCCCGCACCCGAGCGGCACGGTGCCTCCCGAGCATCTGACGGAGTTCATCGGCGACGCGACGGTGGTGACGGATGCCCGAGTCGGCGCCTGACGAAGCCACCACCCTCCCGCACTCGGCCCGCGTCGTGATCGTCGGCGCCGGCCAAGCCGGGCTATCGGTCGCCTATCATCTGCAGCGCCGCGGACTCACGCCCGGCAGCGATCTTGTCATCGTCGATCGTGGGCCGACCACGGGCGGAGCCTGGCAGTTCCGCTGGGAATCGCTGCGTCTCGGCACCGCTCATCGCGTGAGCGATCTGCCCGGCCTGCACGACCTCGGTCTGAGTTTCGAGACCGCGGACCAGACCCGGGCCGCCCGTGACGTGGTGGCCGAGTATTACGAACTCTACGAGCAGCACTTCGGGCTGCAGGTTTTTCGGCCCGTCGACGTGACGGCGGTACGAGAACGGATGCCCGGGGGCGACCTCCTGGTCAGCGCGACGCGCGGCAGCACAGGCACAGGCACTCGCACCGGCACCGGCACCGGCATCGAGATCATCAGCGCCGAGGTCGTGGTCAACGCGAGCGGCACCTGGGCGACGCCCTTTCGGCCGTTCTACAAAGGCGGCGAGACGTTCCGCGGCCTGCAGATCAGTACTCCCGAATACCGCTCGGCGCACGATTTCGCGGGCAAGCGCGTCATCGTGGTGGGCGGCGGCACGTCTGCCGTCGGGTTTCTGCTCGAGCTCGAAGGGGTCGCCGCATCCACCTTCTGGGTCACGCGCCGACCCGTCGAGTTCGGCGAGCCGGGGGCGCAGGCTCGCGCCTCGACGTTCGCCGACGGTGCGGGCTCTGGCAGTTCATCCGTTCTCGCCGTGCCGCCGGCCGACGCTCAGGCCGCCGTCGGCCTCGAGTCGCGCCTCGCCGCAGTGGCGCAGCAAGACGAGGCCGCCAAAGCGGGGCGCGTGTTGCCGAGCATCATCAGCGGCACCGGTCTGCCGGCCACCCCGAAGAACCTCGCCGGAGTCGAGCGCGGCTTACTCGTCGCGCACCCGATGTTCACCTCGATCGAGCACGGCGGCGTGCGGTTCGCCGACGGATCGTTCGAGCCGGCCGACGCCATCATCTGGGCGACCGGCTTTCGCGCCGATCTGGCGCACCTCGCCCCGCTGAAGCTACGCGAACAGGCCGGTGGCATTCGGGTCGAGCAGGGTCGCGCCGGGCGCAACGGCCGCGTCTTTCTCGCCGGATACGGACCTCAGGCGTCGACGATCGGCGCCAATAGGGCGGGCCGGCTGGTGGCGGTTCAGGTACTGGATGCTCTGCAGCAGATCGAGCATCCGGAGCCCGTCTGACGAGCTGCGCCGAACCGCACCTCCCCTCATTCTGCCTCCCCATCACGCCTTCTGCTCGCTCTTGTGCATCGCAGGTCGCGGGACTAGCCTGCCTGTATTCGGCACCGAGTGCCGAATAGGAGCAATGACCGCTCGCCCCGATGTCGGTCTGCTCCGTGAGCGATAAGGACAACAAGACAATGGGAAAACTCGAGGGCAAAGTCGCCTTCATCACCGGTGCGGCACGTGGACAGGGTCGCAGCCATGCGATCCGGCTTGCGCAAGAAGGCGCCGACATCATCGCCGTCGATCTGTGCGGGCAGATCGATAGCGTGCCCTATCCGATGTCGACGCCGGATGATCTGGCCGAGACCGTCTCGAGCATCGAAGCTCTCGACCGCCGCATCGTGGCCGTTCAGGGCGACACGCGTGACCTTGACGCTCTGGTGGCCGCCGCCGAGAAGGGCGTCGCAGAACTCGGCCCGATCGACATCATTCTGGCGAACGCCGGCATCGCCCCGCAAGGCACGAAGACCGTCGACGCTCAGGCCTTTCGCGATGTGGTGGAGGTGAATCTGTTCGGCGTCTACAACACCGTGATCGCCGCTGTGCCGTCGATGATCGAGAAGGGCCAGGGCGGCGCGATCGTGCTGACCAGCTCGACGCAGGGCCTCTCCGGTGCGGGCGGCGATGGCACCGGAGCAACGTCGGGTTATGCGGCCGCGAAGCACGGCGTCGTGGGCCTCATGCGCACGTTCGCCAACTGGCTGGCACCGCAGAGCATCCGGGTGAACACGGTTCACCCGACCGGGGTGAACACTCCGATGGTCGTCAACGACGCCATGCAGGCGTTCTTGAACGCGAACCCGGAGATGGGTGCAGCCCTGCAGAACCTGCTGCCGGTGGAGCTCGTTCAGCCCATCGACATCAGCAACGCCATCGCCTGGCTCGTCAGCGACGAGGCGCGGTACGTCACCGGTGTCACACTGCCCGTGGATGCGGGGTTCCTGGCCAAATAGCTGCCCGTCGACGCGGGATTACCCGCGAAATGAGAGCGCCCGAGCTGCGTCTCGACGGGATGGGGCGCGGCGGCCGGGAGGGCGGCCGCCGCATCCACTCTCGCGCAGCTCGACCGCGGCCGAGTGCGACCATTCCGGTCGAGAGCGACCGCCGCGGCGGCTCTTCTCGTCCGCAAGCATCGCTCTCGCCGCTCGCCGAGCGAGCGGATAAGCTGCATATTACTGAGAGCGAGTCAGTTCTAGACTTGTGCGGTGCCTATTGTGGAACCAAATTGCGGGACGCCTCGCGTGCTGTTCCGGCCCGATGACGGCGATGATGAGTACTTTCCGGAATCCTCCGAGCGCAACCCTGACGCCGGTATGACGCTGATAGTCGACGATCTGCCCGTCGCACACCTCTTTACGCGCTACCCGTCCAGGATGAAGTCAGCTTCGTTGCGACGGCTGGCGACGCTCCTGGATGCAAGCCGACCGGTCGGCGACCCGGTTACTGTCTTGCACGCCGGGGCTGGCGCCCTGACACTCGCGCGGCATATCGCCGCGACGAGGCCGGATTCGATTCAGGTTGCCATTGACGACCGCGCCGAGGTGACTGAGGTCGTATTGGCACAGTACCCGCTGCCTCAGGATGCTCAACTCACCGTGATACGGGGCAACCTCAGCTCTGCCCTCGATACGGTCGCACAATGGGCCTGGTATGACTATGTGGTCATCGATCTACAGGCCAGCCCGCTCATGCTCGATGCGGCTCCGCGGGCCGACGCCGTTCACAACGATTACCACACTCCCCGACTGGCGCATCTTTTTGCCGATTGCAGCCCTCTCCTCGGCACGACGGGAAACCTCGCGGTGCTGCTTCCTTGCCACTTGACCGATGAGTTTGTGCACACCGTTGCCGACGCCATGGTCGTTGCCGGGCTCGACGTAGCCCTGTTGAGCGGCAAGGAACCGGCCACCGGGGCCGTCGTCGCGCTCGGCAAGGCGCGCACCCGTCGCCGTCTGGGGCCGATCGAAGAAGCCGCTTTCGGCCGGCTCGGGCCGCGGACGACGGTGACGCTCTACCCGACGGAAATAACAATCTAGACACACGCGCGCAGACAAACCGACGAGACACGCGCGCGCAACAAAAGGGGCCCCTCTGCCGAAGCAGAGGAGCCCTTTTCGAGGGTCACCTTCGAACCAAGCGGAGCTTAGTTGTAGGTGCCCGGGGTGTAGTCGTCGCTCGAGAAGCTGTCGAAGTCGACGAACGAGAGGTCGGCTTCGCTGAACACGGCGTCATCGGTGAAGATGCGGTTCGGGTAGCGCTCGGCCTTGGCCTCTTCGGTCGCTTCGACGGTGACGTTACGGTACTTCTGCAAGCCCGTTCCGGCCGGGATGAGCTTACCGATGATGACGTTCTCCTTCAGGCCGACCAGCGGGTCGCTCTTGCCCTCCATGGCGGCCTGCGTGAGAACACGCGTGGTCTCCTGGAACGACGCGGCACTCAGCCACGACTCGGTCGCGAGCGAAGCCTTGGTGATACCCATGACTTCTTGACGGGCCGAAGCGGTCTTGCGACCCTCGGTCAGTGCCTCGCGGTTGAGAATGTTGTAACGCTGGCGGTCGACGAGCTCACCGGGCAGCAGGTCGGTGTCACCGTGGTCGACGACAGTCACCTTGCGGAGCATCTGACGAACGATGACCTCGATGTGCTTGTCGTGGATCGGAACACCCTGCGAACGGTAGACGCCCTGCACACCGCCGACGAGGTGCTCCTGCACGGCGCGAACGCCACGCACTCGCAGAACCTCTTTCGGGTCGATCGCGCCGACATGCAGCTGCGTACCGAGCTCGACGTGGTCGCCGTCTTCGATGAGAAGGCTGGCACGCTTGAGCACCGGGTAAGCGATGGGCTCGTCGCCGTTGTCGGGCGTGAGAATCAGCTTGCGGCTGCGGTCGGTGTCTTCGATGGTGATGCGGCCAGCAGCTTCAGCGATGGGCGACGCACCCTTGGGGGTACGCGCTTCGAAGAGCTCCTGAACGCGGGGCAGACCCTGCGTGATGTCGTCAGCCGATGCAGAACCACCCGTGTGGAAGGTACGCATGGTCAGCTGGGTGCCGGGCTCACCGATCGACTGTGCGGCGATGATGCCGACGGCCTCTCCGATGTCCACGAGCAGTCCGGTGGCGAGCGAGCGGCCGTAGCAGGCAGCACACACACCGACGGCCGACTCACAGGTCAGAACCGAGCGCACCTTGATGTTCTCGACACCGGCCTCGACCAGCTTGTCGATCAGCACGTCACCGATGTCTTCGCCGGCTTCGGCGATGACGGTACCCGAGGCATCCACTGCGTCTGCAGCGAGGCTCCGGGCGAACACCGAGTTCTCGACGTTCGAGTCTTTGACGAGCACACCGGATGCGTCGAGCGCAGCGATGGGCAGGTCGAGACCCTTGGTCGTGCCACAGTCGTCTTCACGAATGATGACATCCTGCGAGACGTCGACGAGTCGACGCGTCAGGTAACCCGAGTCTGCGGTACGCAGAGCCGTGTCGGCCAGACCCTTACGAGCACCGTGGGTGGCGATGAAGTACTCGGCCACCGACAGACCTTCACGGTACGACGAGATGATCGGGCGCGGGATGATCTCACCCTTCGGGTTGTTCACCAGCCCTCGCATACCGGCGATGTTACGAACCTGCAGCCAGTTACCACGAGCACCCGATGTCACCATGCGGTTGATCGTGTTGTCGGCAGGGAAGTTCGCCTGCATCGCCTCGGCGACATCTTCGGTCGCCTTGGTCCAGATCTGAATCAGTTCCTGACGACGCTCGGCGTCGGTGGTCAGACCCTTCTCGTACTGCGACTGCACCTTGGCCGCGAGCTTCTCGTACTGAGCAACGATCTCCCGCTTGTTCGGCGGGGTCAAGATGTCAGAGAGAGCAACGGTCACACCGGAGCGGGTAGCCCAGTGGAAACCGGCGTCTTTGATGCGGTCGAGCGCGGCAGCGACTTCGACCTTCGGGTAGCGCTCGGCGAGGTCGTTGACGATCGCCGAGATCTGGCCCTTGTCGGCCACGGCCTCCACGTAGGGGTAGTCCTCGGGCAGCGTCTCGTTGAACAGCGCGCGACCGAGCGTGGTGTTGACCAGGGTCACACCTTCGGCGCGGTTGTTCTCGTCGAGAACGGCACCCTCGGGCGCTTCACCCTCGGCGAACGTGATGTTCTCCAAGCGGATGCGTACCTTGGCGTTCAGGTCGAGCGTGTGCTGATCCATGGCCAGGATGGCCTCGGCGATGCTCGAGAAGGCGCGGCCTTCACCGACCTCACCCTCCTTCAGCGTCGTGAGGTGGTGCAGACCGATGATCATGTCCTGAGTAGGCAGGGTCACGGGGCGGCCATCCGACGGCTTCAGGATGTTGTTCGAGGCGAGCATCAAGATGCGCGCCTCGGCCTGAGCCTCGACCGAGAGCGGAAGGTGAACGGCCATCTGGTCGCCGTCGAAGTCCGCGTTGAACGCGGTGCAGACGAGCGGGTGCAGCTGGATGGCCTTACCCTCGACGAGCTGAGGCTCGAACGCCTGGATGCCCAGACGGTGCAGCGTCGGTGCGCGGTTGAGCATCACCGGGCGCTCGCGAATGATCTCTTCGAGAACATCCCACACCTGGGGACGGCTGCGCTCGACCATACGCTTCGCGGCCTTGATGTTCTGAGCGTGGCTCAGATCGATGAGGCGCTTGATGACGAACGGCTTGAACAGCTCCAGAGCCATCTGCTTGGGCAGACCGCACTGGTGCAGCTTGAGCTGCGGGCCAACGATGATGACCGAACGACCCGAGTAGTCGACGCGCTTGCCGAGCAGGTTCTGGCGGAACCGACCCTGCTTGCCCTTGAGCATGTCGCTCAGGGACTTCAGGGCGCGGTTGCCGGTACCCGTGACGGGGCGGCCACGACGACCGTTGTCGAACAGAGCATCCACGGCCTCTTGCAGCATGCGCTTCTCGTTGTTCACGATGATCTCGGGAGCACCGAGGTCGAGCAGACGACGAAGGCGGTTGTTGCGGTTGATCACGCGGCGGTACAGGTCGTTGAGGTCGGAGGTCGCGAAGCGGCCACCGTCGAGCTGCACCATCGGGCGAAGTTCCGGCGGGATCACGGGGACCACGTCGAGCACCATCGCGGCCGGCGAGTTGCCGGTGATCAGGAACGAGTTGACGACGCGCAGCCGCTTGATGGCGCGGATCTTCTTCTGGCCCTTGCCCTCTGAGATCTGCAGGTGCAGAAGCTCGGACTCGGCAGCGAGGTCGAAGGCCTCGAGGCGCTTCTTGATGGCCTCGGCGCCCATGTAGGCCTCGAAGTACTGTCCGTAGCGATCCTGAAGCTCGTGGAAGACGCTGTCTTCGGGCTTGAGCTCACCGACCTTGAGGCTGCGGAAGTCTTCCCACACGCGCTCGAGCTGGGCGATCTGCTCGTCGAACGACTTGCGAACCTGCCCCATCTCCTTCTCGGCGCCGTCTTTGGTGCGACGCTTCTGGTCGCTCTTGGCGCCTTCTGCCTCGAGGGCAGCCAGGTCGGCTTCGAGCTTGGTGAGACGGTCTGCGATGCGTGAGTCACGCTGGTCGCTGAGGGCCTTGATCTCGAGACGCAGTTCGTTCTCGAGGCCGGGAAGGTCTTCGTGACGAGCATCCACATCGACCGAGATGATCATGTAGGCAGCGAAGTAGATGACCTTCTCGAGGTCTTTCGGAGCCATGTCGAGCAGGTAGCCCAGACGGCTCGGAACACCCTTGAAGTACCAGATGTGAGTGACCGGGGCGGCGAGTTCGATGTGGCCCATGCGCTCACGGCGCACCGACGACTTCGTGACCTCTACACCACAGCGCTCACAGACGATGCCTTTGAAGCGCACTCGCTTGTACTTGCCGCACGAGCACTCCCAGTCACGGCTCGGGCCGAAGATCTGTTCTCCGAAGAGACCGTCTTTCTCGGGCTTGAGCGTGCGGTAGTTGATCGTTTCGGGCTTCTTGACCTCACCGTGTGACCACTTGCGAATGTCGTCGGCCGTAGCCAGACCGATTCGCAGTTCGTCAAAAGTTGTAACGTCGAGCAATTTATATTCTCCTGAAATTAGGAAGTTACAGTTCTGTCGTTGTGGGGCGCCCGGCCAGAGTCAACTGGCCGGGCATCCGATCAAATGTCGTCGATCGACGAGTTCTCGAAGCGCGTGGAGATGTTGATACCCAGCTCTTCAGCGGCACGGAAGACCTCGTCATCGGTGTCGCGCAGGCTGACCGCGGTGCCGTCGGCCGAAAGAACTTCGACGTTGAGGCAGAGCGACTGCATCTCTTTGATGAGCACCTTGAAGCTCTCGGGAATGCCGGGCTCCTGGATGTTCTCACCCTTGACGATCGCCTCGTAGACCTTCACGCGGCCGAGAATGTCGTCGGACTTGATGGTCAGAAGCTCCTGCAGCGCGTAAGCGGCACCGTAGGCTTCGAGCGCCCACACTTCCATCTCACCGAAGCGCTGGCCACCGAACTGCGCCTTACCACCCAGCGGCTGCTGCGTGATCATCGAGTACGGGCCCGTCGAGCGTGCGTGGATCTTGTCGTCGACCAAGTGGTGCAGCTTCAAGATGTACATGTAGCCCACCGAGATGGGGCGCGGGAACGGCTCACCCGAGCGACCGTCGAAGAGCGTGGCTTTACCGGTGCCGTCGACCAGGCGGTCGCCGTCACGGGTGGGCAGCGTCGAATCGAGCAGCCCGCCGATCTCTTCTTCGAGCGCACCGTCGAACACCGGCGTCGCCACCTTGGTGTTCGGGGCGGCCTGGTGAGCCTCTGCGGGCAGTCGCCCGGCCCACTTGTTGCCCTTGCCCTCGACCTGCCAGCCCTGCTTGGCGATCCAGCCCAAGTGGATCTCGAGCACCTGGCCGAAGTTCATTCGGCCCGGAATACCGAGCGGGTTGAGCACCACGTCGACGGGAGTACCGTCTGCAAGGAACGGCATGTCTTCGACCGGAAGGATCTTCGCGATGACACCCTTGTTGCCGTGACGGCCGGCGAGCTTGTCACCCTCGGTGATCTTGCGCTTCTGGGCGATGTACACGACTACGCGCTGGTTGACGCCCGAACCCAGTTCGTCGTCGTTCTCGGCAGAGAACTCCTTGACGGCGATGATGGTTCCGCGCTCACCGTGAGGAACCTTGAGGCTCGTGTCACGAACCTCGCGGCTCTTCTCGTTGAAGATGGCGCGCAGCAGTCGCTCTTCGGCGCTCAGCTCGGTCTCGCCCTTGGGCGTGACCTTTCCGACGAGAATGTCGCCGGGGCGAACCTCGGCTCCGATGCGAATGATGCCGCGCTCGTCGAGGTCGGCGAGCAGCTCGGGGCTGACGTTGGGGAGGTCACGGGTGATCTCCTCTTTGCCGAGCTTGGTGTCACGGGCATCCACTTCGTATTCTTCGATGTGGATGCTCGACAGCACGTCGTCTTTCACCAGGTTCTGGCTCAAGATGATGGCGTCTTCGAAGTTGTGACCCTCCCACGGCATGAACGCCACGAGCAGGTTCTTGCCGAGCGCGAGCTCGCCGTTCTCGGTGGCGGGGCCATCGGCGATGACCTCTCCGACCTCGACGCGGTCGCCCTCGTTCACGATGACACGGTGGTTGTAGCTCGTGCCCTGGTTCGAGCGGTCGAACTTGCGCAGGTAGTAATCCTGCGTGCCACCCTCGTCGAGCGCGACGGTCACGAAGTCTGCAGAGACTTCCTGGACTACGCCGGCCTTGAGTGCAGTCACCACGTCACCGGCGTCGACGGCCGCGAAGCCCTCCATACCGGTGCCGACCAGCGGGCTGTCGCTCATGAGCAACGGCACAGCCTGGCGCTGCATGTTCGCACCCATGAGGGCGCGGTTGGCGTCGTCGTGCTCGAGGAACGGAATGAGCGACGTAGCAACCGACACCATCTGGCGCGGCGAGACATCCATGTAGCCGATCTGCTCGATCGGGAACAGGTCGACCTCGTTGCCCTTCTGACGTGCAAGCACGCGGGGCTCGGCGAAGCGGTTGTCTTTCGTCAGAGGCGCGTTGGCCTGAGCGACGACGAACTCGTCTTCTTCGCTCGCGGTCAGGTAGTCGATGATCTCGGTGACCACGCCGTCGACGATGCGACGGTACGGGGTCTCGATGAAACCGAACGAGTTGATGCGGGCGAACGACGCCAGCGAGCCGATCAGACCGATGTTCGGGCCCTCCGGAGTCTCGATGGGGCACATACGGCCGTAGTGGCTGGGGTGCACGTCTCGAACCTCGACACCGGCACGCTCACGGCTCAGACCACCCGGGCCCAGCGCGGAAAGTCGACGCTTGTGCGTCAGACCCGCGAGGGGGTTGTTCTGGTCCATGAACTGACTCAGCTGCGAGGTACCGAAGAACTCCTTGATCGCGGCGACGACGGGGCGCACGTTGATCAGGGTCTGCGGGGTGATGGCCTCGATGTCTTGCGTGGTCATCCGCTCGCGAACCACGCGCTCCATACGGGAGAGACCCGTACGAACCTGGTTCTGAATGAGCTCGCCGACGGCACGGATGCGACGGTTGCCGAAGTGGTCGATGTCGTCGATGTCGAGACGGATGTCGACGGCCTTGCCGTTACGGCGACCGGGCAGCGTGGTCTGGTTCTCGTGCAGAGCGACCAGGTACTTGATGGTGGCGATGATGTCTTCGTTCGTCAGAACGGAGTTCGACAGCTCGCTCTCGATGCCCAGCTTGCGGTTGATCTTGTAACGACCCACCTTGGCGAGGTCGTAACGCTTCGGGTTGAAGTAGAAGTTGTCGAGAAGCGCGCGTGCGGCTTCAGCGGCGACCTGCTCGCCCGGGCGGAGCTTGCGGTAGATGTCTTTGAGCGCCTCTTCTTTGGTGAGGATCGAATCCTTCTCCAAAGTGGCCTCGATCGACGAGTAGCCCTTGAACTGCTCGAGGATCTCTTCGCTGGTCAGGCCGAGGGCCTTGAGAAAGACGGTGACGCTCTGCTTGCGCTTGCGGTCGATGCGAACGCCGACCTGGTCGCGCTTGTCGATCTCGAACTCGAGCCAGGCGCCGCGGCTCGGAATGATGCGCGCGGAGTAGATGTCTTTGTCGGAAGTCTTCTCGAGCTGGCGGTCGAAGTACACACCGGGGCTACGCACGAGCTGCGACACGACGACACGCTCGGTGCCGTTGATGATGAACGTGCCCTTTTCGGTCATCAGCGGGAAGTCGCCCATGAACACGGTCTGGGTCTTGATCTCACCGGTGAGGTGGTTCATGAACTCGGCCTCGACGTACAGCGGAGCAGCGTAGGTCTTGCCACGCTCTTTACACTCGTCGATGGTGTACTTCTCGGGCTCGAGGAACGGGCTCGTGAAGCTGAGCTGCATGGTCTCGCCGAGGTCTTCGATCGGAGAGATCTCTTCGAAGATCTCATCGAGGCCGGAGTGCTCAGGAAGGTCTTGACGACCCTGCTGCTTGGCTTCGGCCACACGCGCCTTCCACGCGTCGTCGCCGACCAGCCAGTGGAAGCTCTCGGTCTGCAATGCAAGCAGATCGGGAACCGTCAGGTTGTCAGTAATTTTGGCGAACGAGAGTCGCGATGCTCCGCGACCGTTCTTGGGTGTGGTGGTGGTTGCGTTGCTCGCAGCAGCCAAGGAAATAACCTCCGTGGACCCCGTCGGGTCTCAGTACTGGGTTTATATTTGGTCGAGAACTCGCCAGACCCTCGAATAGAAGTCAATGACCGGAATATGTCGGAGACGTTCTAGAGTGATGCTGCGGAGACTTCTGACGAAGAAGAATCTGCAGCGCGAGCCAACCGCAATATGAAGGCATAGGAGTACTGGGAGCGCAAAGAACAACTATATGCGTTCTTTGCCCCTGTGTCTAGTCTGTTCTTGACCATTTTTGCGTCTTCCGGTATAACGCCCGCCGCTCTCCCGCCATTCCCGCCCCGCCGATGTGGAAAATCAGCGCGGAGGTAGGGTCGGAGGGTGAACGAGAGTAAGGGGCGGCGGCGAGACGGCGCAGGAAACGCCCGCAGCGCAGCCGACCGAAAGGGTGCCGCTGAGCATCCATCGGTCACGCTCAGCAACGGGTACCGGGCCGTCATCGAGGCCGACCGGCACCAGCCGGGAGCGTTCACCCTCGTGGTCGACGGCACGCCGCAATCGCATGTGTCACTCGAGAGCCCCGAATACCTGTCTTTCGAATACGTGCGCCGCATCGGCCACGGCATCGATCTCGTAGCGCCCGAACGCGAGCCGATCACGGCCGTGCATCTGGGCGGTGGAGCATTCACGCTGCCCCGGTACATCGCCGCGACCCGTCCCGGCTCCCGGCAGCAGGTCGTCGAACTCGAGACCGACCTCGTGGACTTCGTGCGCGAGCACCTTCCGCTGCCGAAGGATGCCCAGGTGCGCATTCGGCACGGCGACGCCCGCGCGGTGCTCGCCAAGCTGCCGCTGGGGTTGAAGGGCACGGTGGATGTGGTCGTGGTCGACGTGTTCTCGGGCGCGCGGACCCCGGCGCACGTGACCAGTATGGAGTTCTACACGCAGCTCGCCGCGCTGCTGAAACCCACGGGCATCCTCGCGGCCAATGTCGCCGACGGAGCGGGGCTCGCTTTCGCCCGGCGCCAGGCTGCGACGCTCTCTGCGGTGTTCGGGAATGTGGCGCTTGTGGTCGACCCGCAGGTTCTGAAGTCGAGGAGGTTCGGCAACGTGGTGATGTTCGCTTCTGACGATTTACTGCCGTTCGACCGGCTGCCGCGGTTGGTGGCGAGCGATCCGGTACCGGCGAAGGTGGTCGCGGGGGCGGAGCTCGCCGAGTTCATCGCAGACGCCCCAGTGGTCACCGACCAGACCGCCGTACCGTCACCGCCGCCGGCCCGCAGCATCTTTCAGGTGAAGCCGGGAGCCGACCGCTGATACTGCCGCGATTCGCGGGCGTGCCTCGTGGGCCTTCAGTCTCGCGAGACGTAAACTTACTGCACCACCTCGCACACCCTGTTCAGGGTTGCGGTCAGTTCGAGTTCTGGAGCGGTTCCCCTGAGCATCATCACCGGCTACGATCCGAAGACGCTGCGCGAGACCATCGATGTCGAGGCCGCAGAGCAGCGGCTCGCCGACCTCGGCACTCTGCGCAGCCTCTCGGCCCTGAACGAGAAGGTCGAGTTGCTTCGGCTGCTGGGCCGAGCCGACGAGGCCTTCGATATCGCGAACGAAGCCCTGCGTCAGGCTCGCTTCTCCGGCGACCGCGAGACGGGGCTGGCCGCGCGCATCCGTCGTGCCCAGGTGCAGCAATACCAGGGAAAGCTGCAGCCAGCGCTCACCGATCTCACGATCTGTGTAGAAGAGGCGCGCGGTCACGAGTGGGGATCGCTCGAGGCGACCGCGCTGCACAACCGAGGCAAGGTGCACTTCGATCTGCACGAGTACAAAGAAGCCCTGGCCGATTTTAAAGGGGCGGTGTTCTTGTGGGAGAAGAGCGGTGCATCCATCGACCAGCTCGAGAGCTCGATGATCGCGATCGGCGTGGTCGAGGCGTACGCAGGCGCGTAGGCGCGTGCCCTGCGGCGGCGCGGCGTCATGTTCGGGGCGACGCACGGCGACCGGATGCCCGGGGCTCACGACGCGCCTGTGGATAACTCCGGCCCGCTGTCGGCCCTGTGAAATAGGCTTCGAAGGTGGCTGATCTACTCCGTGTTCGCGGCTGGGCGAACGCCCTCATCGCGCTCTACCTCGACCCTGCGGTGTGGTCGTTCGGCTTCGACAATGCCAAGACCCGGGCCGGGCTCTGCAACCACACCACGAAGCACATCTCGGTGTCGAAATACCTGGCCTCCCGCTATGAAGACGACGAGATCCACCAGATTCTGCTGCACGAGGTCGCCCACGCCATCGCCGGCGTGAAGGCCGGCCACGGGCCGAAATGGCGCACGATCGCTGCCGACCTCGGTTATGAGGGCGGGCGCCTGCATCACGGCGAGACAGCGAGCGAACTCGCTCCCTGGGTCGGCGTCTGCCCGAACGGCCATCAGCACTACCGCTACCGCAAACCCACGAGGCCGTCGGCGTGCGGCGTGTGCTCACGCCGATTCGACCCGCGCTTCGTCATCGAGTGGCGGCAGCGCGCGGTTGCGCGACGGTCGGGCGCACGGTGAGACGAGGTTTCGGGCGCCGGCTGAGCGGCTCGCCGTGGCCCGATCCGCTGCCGCCCGACCTATCGCGGCGCGACCCGAGCGATCAGTCGGTGACGTTCACTTCTTTCCAGAAGGCGACGTAGTTGCTGAAGTCTTTGCCGACCCGGTCGAAGGCCGACGGGTAAGGCGTCGGGTAGCTCCACGCGCGATCCTTCAGCGTAGCGTCGCCGTCTTTCACACTGAAGTACTGGCATTCGCCCTTCCACGGGCAGGTGTAGGGCGTCGCGCTCGCGACGAGGTAGTCCTTGTTGACGCTCTCGGGCGGAAAGTACCAGTTGCCTTCAATGGCGATCAGGTCTTCTTTCGGCGCCTCTGCGATGACGGTGCCATTCACTACAGCCTTCATGGTGTCCTCCAGTGAGATCGAGTGCCGGCGGCGAACGGCCGACTCTCTATGCAACCACCGCGCTGGCGGAATCGATACCGCTTGCGCCCGACACAACGTCGGCGTACCCGTCGGCGATCAGCGCTCGGCCCGCGATCGAGGCGGAGAAGAGATGCGCGACGGCACGTTCCAGCCCGGTGAACGAGGCGCAGACCACCGCGGCTTCGGGCGAGCTGAAGTCGATTCCGAGCGCCGCAAGGGCATCGATCACGGCACCCGCGGCGAGGGTGTCTTCAACTCCGTCGCTCGCGGCCACAACCGCAACCGATACACGTTCACCGGCCTCGACCTGTTGTTCGAGCATCCATCTCGCCGCGTCGCTGCGATTCGTGAGGTCCGCGTGGATGATCGGGGCCCCCACGAACTCCGGCCAGCCGTGCGCGTGCGCGTCTTCGGCGCGTCTCGCCGCTCGCTGCCTGCCCGCAGAAGCGGTAGCGCGCCCGGTCGCGGTGCCCTGCTCCGGCAGTGCGTCGACCCAGATGACGACGTCGGCATGGCCGCCGACACTACGCAACCCGTCGATGCCCCGGCCGAACCGCACCTGGTAGTGGGTTTGGGCGTCGGGCGGGGGTATTTCGGTCATCCACTCATCGTATTCGGGCGCCGGGCGCAGTCGACGCGCGTGATTACTAAGGAAATGCTCGATGTCGAACCATATATCGGTTCGACATCGAGCATTTCCTTAGTAATTCGCAAAGCGACAGGCGAGCGGCGTCAAGGCGACGACAAACGGCGCGCGAGCGGGGAGGATGGGAGCATGAAGGTACTGCTGAAGTTCGTTCTCGACTGTGAGCCCGAGGCAGCGTGGCGCGCGCTGCAGAGTCCGACGGTGTTCCGGGAGGTGTCGGCCCCGCTGCTGAAGGTTTCTTCGCGCGAGCCGGGCGGGTTTCAGACGGTCTGGCCCGAAGGCGAGAATCGCGTCGAGATCGAGGCTCTCGGGCTGGTGCCGCTGGGCATCCAGATCGTGGACATCGACCGCTCGCGAACGCAGCACGCGGGGGTGCGCATCGTGCACGACAAGGGGCGCGGGGTCAGCGGGGCTCTGAAGGTGGCGACCACATGGGATCACCGGATGGCGGTGGCGGCCGACCCCGCAGGAACAGGCAAGACGCTGTACCGCGACCGGCTGATCGTGAAGGCGGGGGCGCTGACACCCGCGCTGTGGGCGAGCCTCTGGGCGTTCTGGCAGCTGCGCGGGGTTCGGCTGCAGCAGCTGGCGCCGACGTGGGCGTTCGATCCGGAGTTCAGCGGAGACGCGAAAGCGACGGCGGCGCGGGCGGCGCGGCGCGCCGAGCCCGACTTGGCGGCCGAGTGATGGCCGAGGGGGCGGCCCGCACGGCCATCGAGGTGGCCGACTGGCGACAGCGGGTGTTCGGGATGTACTCCGGGGTGCGGCGGATGAGCATCCACGACCCGCGTGAAGCGCACGGGTATTGGCGCGAAGCGCGCGACGAGTTGTTCGCGGCGCATCCGCAGACGCCTCTGCTGCCCGAAGACCGGGCCGGGTTCGCGGGGCTGCCCGTGGCCGAGTACGACGAGGCCTGGCGGTTCGAGGTGGTGCTGGAGGCTCCCGACGAACCCGCGCGGTTCGACTTCGAGACGGGTACCGACGGGGTTGTTCCGTTCGAGTTGGTGGGGCGGGCGCGGGTGCCGAGGGTGGGGTCGCTTGACGTCTGGCGGCTGCAATCGTATGGTGGCGGGTTGTTCGTTCCGGTTCGGGATGCCCTGGCGAGCGCCGGGGGCCGGGCATCCGGTGCTCGCACCTACGGGGGCGGGCGCTACCTGCTCGACACGATCAAGGGGGCGCATCTCGGTGAGGGGCAGGAGCCGGGCAGCCTCGTGCTCGACTTCAACTTCGCCTACAACCCGTCGTGCGCGTACGACCCGGCCTGGGCGTGCCCGCTGGCTCCGCTCGGCAATCGAGTCGCGGCCGAGATTCCGGTGGGTGAGCTGTACCACTGAGGCGCGGGCGGCTGGCCCGGCCGCGCGACCGCGACCGTCGCGGACGAGAGCGAGAGGCGCGCCGGTCGCCCTCGTCCGCAGGTGTCGCGGTCGCAGGAAAGGCGCCGGGCCGCGAGGGCGCAGGGTCGCTAGCGCCGGGCGGGGTGCGCGCTGCGGTTTGGCGCATCGGCGGTGGTTCGAACTACCGCGGATGAGCCAAACTATGGCGCGTCGAGGAGCGGGCGGCGGCGAGCAGCGGGCGGCGTCGAGGCAGCGGGCGGCGGCGAGCAGCGGGCGGCGGCGAGCAGCGGGCGGCGGCGAGCAGCGGGCGGCGGCGAGCAGCGGGCGGCGGCGAGCAGCGGGCGGCGGCGAGCAGCGGGCGGCGGCGAGCAGCGGGCGGCGTCGAGGCAGCGGGCGGCGTCGAGGCAGCGGGCGGCGTCGAGGCAGCGGGCGGCGGCCGAGCCGCGGGCGGCGTCGAGGCAGGGGGCGGCGGGCGAGCAGCGGGAGCTCAGGCGCCGCCGACGGCGCGGGCAGCTTTCTCTACGCGGTCGTAGTGCTGCCGCCAGTACGCGGCGTCGCCGAGTGGAACGTTCTCGTTGCCTGCGCGCAGGCCGACGGCACCATCGACGAGTTCACGCACCAGGTCGGCGTGGCCCGCGTGCCGGTGCGTCTCGGCGATCATGTGCACAACGATGCGCTGAAGGGTGACAGTACGCCGCTCTTCCGGCCACCACGGCACGGTGCCCGCGGCATCGAGCGGCAGTTCGGCAACCGTAGCGTCGGAGTGCGCCCAGACGCGCCGGTACAGGTCGACGACCGAGTCGCGAGACTCGTCGACGGTGGCCCACATGTCGGCGTTGTCGTCGGCGTCGTCGGACATCCATGGCAAAGCTCCGTCGAACGGCCGGCCGAACACGTCGCCGAGATACCCGGCCTCGGTGCCCGCGACGTGTTTGACGAGGCCGAGGAGGTTGGTTCCGGTCGGCACCAGTGGCCGCCGGGCGTCGTACTCTGACACGCCCTCGAGCTTCCAGAGCAGAGCATCGCGGCCGCTCTGCAGGTAAGTGAGGAGGGTGGCTTTGACGTCGGCTTCGTTCATCCGCTCAGCCTGACGGTCGGAGGGTGTTCGGGGCAAGCCCGCCCCGCCCCGGCCGAGCCCAAGCCGCTCCGCTCCGCTCCGGCCGAGCCCAACCCCGCTCCGCTCCGCTCCGGCCGAGCCCACACCCCCGCGCGGCCCGCCCCACCGTGCTCGGCGCCCCTCGATCGATTCATAGAAACCGCAGAGCAGGTGCCAAGTGCGCGCATAGTGCACACGCAGAGACTGAAGGCTCTTCGACGAAAGGCGCCCCATGGCCACGACCCCCGTGCTCAATTCAGGCACCGCAGCGAACCCGCCCTCACGTCGCGGCCGCGCCGCACGGCGCCTGCTGGTCGGCGACCGCACCTCCCCCGTGTGGGCGCGGCCCGGCCTGATCGCTCTACTTGTCGTCACCGCGGCGCTCTACCTCTGGAATCTCGGCGCAAGCGGGTTCGCGAACACGTTCTACGCGGCGGCAGTGCAGGCCGGCTCCGAGAGCTGGAAAGCGCTGTTCTTCGGCTCGCTCGATGCGTCGAACTTCATTACCGTCGACAAGCCGCCCGCCTCGCTCTGGGTGATGGGGCTGTCGGCGCGGCTTTTCGGGTTCTCGGCGTGGAGCCTGTTGGTTCCGCAAGCGCTGATGGGCGTGGCATCCGTCGCCCTGCTGTACGGTGCCGTGCGACGCAGTCTGGTGGCGGCCGGCCCGAAGTCCAGCGTCATCGGCGGCCTGCTGGCGGGCACGATTCTCGCGTTCACTCCGGCGGCGGCGCTGATGTTCCGCTTCGACAACCCGGATGCTCTGCTCACGTTGCTCATGACGGCTGCCGCGTATTTCGTGGTTCGCGCTCTGCCGCGCGCCAGCTACAAATGGCTCGCCCTGGCCGGCGTCGCCCTCGGATTCGCATTCTTGACCAAGATGCTGCAGGGACTCTTGGTGCTGCCCGCCTTCGGCCTCGTTTATCTCGTCGCCGCGCCGACCGCGCTCTGGAAGCGCTTCGTGCATCTGCTCGTCGCCGCGGGCGCTCTGGTGGTCACAGCGGGGTGGTGGGTGCTCGCGGTGGCACTGTGGCCGGTGGATGCTCGCCCGTACATCGGCGGATCCACCAACAACACCGTGCTCGACCTCGTGTTCGGCTACAACGGATTGGGTCGCATCTTCGGGGGCTCGGGCAACGGAGGAGGTGGCGCGGGCGGCGGCACCGGCGCCTCAGGATCGAGTTTCGGCGGCGCAACCGGACTGCAGCGCCTGTTCAGCAGCGAGATGGGGCTCGAGATCTCCTGGCTGCTGCCGGCGGCGATCATCGCGCTGGTGCTCGGGCTCATCGTGACGCGGCGGGGCGGGCGCACGAATCCGCTGCGCTCGGGCCTTCTGCTCTGGGGCGGCTGGCTCGTCGTGACGGGGCTGGTGTTCAGCTCTATGAGCGGCACGATCCACCCGTATTACACGGTCGCCCTCGCGCCGGCCATCGGCGGGCTCGTGGCGCTCGGAGCGGTCGCGCTCTGGCGCGAACGGCACACGTGGCTCGGCCGGCTCGGGCTGGCTTCGCTGATGATCGCGGCCGGGGTGTGGGCGTTTGTGCTTCTGGGCGAGAACGCCACGTGGCTGCCGTGGCTGCGGTGGATGCTCGTGGTCGGGTCGGTGCTCTCTGCCGCCGGGTACGTGGTGGGCACCGCGCTCACCCCGCGAGCGTCGGCTACGGCGGGTCGCCGCGGAGCCGAGGCGGGTCGGGTCGGGGTCGGCGCATGGGCGCGGCGCCTGACGGCCGTCGCCGTCATCGGCGGAGCGCTGTTCGGGCTTGACGGCACGGCCGCGTATGCGGTCGCGACGGCGTCGGTAGCGCACAGCGGATCGATCCCGACGGTCGGGTCGGCCAGTGCGTCGGGCGGCGGCGGAGGAGCTGGCGGTAACGGCGCTGGAGGCGGACAGGGTGGAGGAGCTGCGGGCAGCGGATTGACCGGCACGACCGGCACGACGGGTGCCGACGGCGGCACTCCACCGAATGGCAGTGGCGGCCAGGGCGGCACGCCTCCCGATGGCTCGGGCACGACCACAGACTCCGGCACCACCGCGGGCTCGGGCACGACCGGCGGCTCCGCCACGACCGGAACGGCTCAGGGCGACGCGACGAGTGGCGGCGGCAGTGCATCCGGAACCACCGATGACGCCGGAACCGGCACCGCGGGCACGACCTCGAGTGCCGACCTCGACGCATTACTCGCAGCCTCTCCGGCGCGGTGGGCGGCGGCGGTCGACGGGTCGCAGTCGGCAGCGACACTCGAGCTCAGCTCGGGAGCCGCCGTCATGGCGATCGGCGGCTGGAGCGACGACCCCACCCCGACGTTGGCTGAGTTTCAGGCCTATGTCGCGGCCGGCGACATCGGCTACTACATCGTCAGCGGTCAGGGCGGCGCGGGCGGTGGCGCAGGCGGGGCCGCCGGCGGGAGCACAAGCACCGCGAGCGCCATCCAATCCTGGGTCGAGTCCACCTACACCGCCACCACCGTCGGCGCCCAGACCGTCTACGACCTCACCGCAAGCTGACGGGCACCCGGGTGTTCGGTCGCCCGGCGGCGCACCGTGATAGGCTTGGGGTACTTGCGAGCGCAAACGCGCGCTCCCTGCGTCGTAGAACGCACATCGTGCGAGCCGAATCAGAACGGCCGAGCACGAAACTTTCTCACGGCGAACGGATGTGGCCACCGCCACCTTCGCCAGATTTCCACCGGAATCCGTATCTGCCCCGGCAGCGTCACCGCCGCACAGCAGGCCTACGGAATGAGATTGCGCCGACGCAGTTCGCACCGGGCCTGAACGGTCACGTGTGCGCCGGCATGTGCTGCCAGCAGCGCGTGCCACCCCGCTGTAGCACGTGCGCGTCTTTCTCGAGTGGAACCGATGCCCCGAAAGGCACCGAAACCTCCATGACTCTCGATTCAACACTCGAAACCACCACTACCTTCGCCGCACTCGGTGTTCCCGCGCCGCTCGTCGCGAAGCTCAGCGCGTCGGGCATCGACTCGCCGTTCCCGATCCAGGTCGACACCCTGCCCGACACTCTCGCCGGGCGCGACGTGCTCGGCCGCGGCAAGACGGGCTCGGGAAAGACCCTGGCCTTCTCGCTGCCGATGGTCGCCCGCCTCGGCGGAGCCCTCGCCGGCGGCAAGCGCCGCCCGGGCCGCCCGCTCGGCCTCATTCTCGCGCCGACGCGTGAGCTCGCCACCCAGATCTCTGCCGTGCTGCAGCCGCTCGCCGACGCATACGGCCTCAAGTCGACCACCATCTTCGGTGGCGTCTCGCAGCAGCGCCAGGTCGCCGCGCTCAAGGCCGGCGTCGACATCGTCGTGGCCTGCCCCGGCCGTCTCGAAGACCTCATGAAGCAGGGCTTCGTGTCGCTGGATGCGGTGGAGATCACTGTTCTCGACGAAGCCGATCACATGGCCGACCTGGGCTTCTTGCCCGTCGTGACCCGCATTCTCGCGAAGACCCCTGAGAACGGGCAGCGTCTGCTGTTCTCGGCGACGCTGGACAACGGCGTCGACAAGATCGTCAAGCGCTTCTTGCACAACGAGGTTCTGCACTCGGTCGACGAGGCCAACTCCCCCGTCGCAGCGATGACCCACCACGTGTTCGAGGTCAACGACGCCGAGGCCAAGACCGCCCTCGTGAAGAAGCTCGCTTCGGGCACCGGCCGCCGCATTCTGTTCATGCGCACCAAGCACCACGCCAAGAAGCTCGCTCGCCAGCTCATCGACGCGGGCATCCCGGCCGTCGACCTGCACGGCAACCTCTCGCAGGTCGCCCGTGACCGCAACCTCGCCGCCTTCAGCGCCGGCGACGTGAGCGTTCTCGTCGCGACCGACGTTGCGGCTCGTGGTGTGCACGTCGACGACATCGAGCTCGTCATCCACGTCGATCCGCCGGCCGAGCACAAGGCGTACCTGCACCGCTCAGGCCGCACCGCGCGGGCCGGCAGCGCGGGTGATGTGGTCACGATCATCCTGCCCGCTCAGCGCAAAGACCTCGATCAGCTCATGCGTAAGGCGGCCATCCAGGTCACGCCCGAGCGTGTCAGCCTGTCGTCTCCCTCGGTCGACGCACTCGTCGGCGAAGTTGCGGCGTATGTGAAGCCGTCGGATGCTCCTGTGACGTTGACCGGAGGCGGCGCGTCGCGCGGCAACGGTGGCGGCAACGGCGGCGGTCGCGGATCGCGCGGCGGCAACGGTGGCGGCTCGGGCTCGGGCTCGGGCTCGGGCTCGCGTTCGCAGGGCGGATCGCAGGGTGCCAACGCCCAGCGCAAGCGCGCTGTTCGTGACGGCGGTTCGTCGGCGGGCACCTCAAGTCCGACCGGCGGCGGCTACGGTTCCGACCGGCCCCGTCGCGACCGCTCGGCACAGGGTGCCGGCGCGGGCGCCTCGGGCGGAGCCCGTCGTGGCGGCAACTCGGGCGGCAGCACGACGGGTGGTCACTCGTCGGGTGGCGCCGGCCGCAGCGGCGGTTCGACCGTCGCGTGGTCGAGCACCGGCGGATCGGCTCCCGCGTCGGCTCCTCGCGCCCGTCGCCAGGGCCCGCGCCGCGCGCAGGGCTAGGCGCAGCCGGCCTCGCACGCAGCTTTTCGGCGAGTGTGACTTTTTCGGACGAGATGAGCCGCCCCGGCGGTCGCTCTCGTCCGGAGACATCGCTTTCGCTTCGCGGCGCCCGTGGCGCCCGTGGCCACGACGCTGGCGAGTAGTTTCCACAGTCCGCTCGGTGGCGGTGTTGTGCACAGATCTTCGATCTGGCTCCGACACCGTCGCCCAGCGGATATTTTTGTCTCATGGCTCCTTCTCCTCACCCGATTCCCGTGCTGCTCGACGTCGACACGGGGGTCGACGACGCGCTGGCGATTCTGTTCGCTGTGGCGCACCCGGGCATCCGTCTGCTCGGCATCAGTTGCGTCGCGGGCAACGCAGCGCTGCCGCAGGTGGTGCAGAACACGCTCGGCGTGCTCGACGCCGCCGGCGCTGCACCCGTTCCTGTGGCCGGGGGCGCACATCGGCCCCTCATCAACCCGGCCCGCGACGCCTCACACGTGCACGGGGCCGACGGCCTGGGCGGCATCGAGCTCGCACCGACCACTCGTGCGACGTACGAGGTCGACGGGCATCCGGTTGCCGCCATCGAGATGATGCGGCAGATGCTGCTGGCCAGCGACGAGCCGGTCACGATCGTGGCGCTCGCTCCGCAGACAAACCTCGCGCTGCTGCTGCGGGCCTACCCCGAGGTCGTCTCGAAGATCGAGCGTGTGCTCTTCATGGGCGGGTCGGCCAGCGTCGGCAACGCGACTGCGGTCGCCGAGTTCAACGTGTGGCACGACCCCGAAGCGGCGGCCATCGTGCTTGACTCGGGGGTAGCGACCTTCATGTATGGGCTCGATGTGTTCAACCGGGTCGCTGTTGAGCTCGAGAAGGCTGTATCGCTGCAATCCAGCACGAGGCGGGCCGAGAGGCTCGCCGGCCAGCTGATTTCTCACCGCATGGGTGTGGGCGCCGGCAAAGAGCCGGTGTACACGGGGCTGATCGGCGATGCCGGTGCGCTGTGCGCCCTGGTCGACCCGGATGCCCTGCGAACCGAGCTCGTACCTGTTTTCGTCGAGCTGGCGGGCGCCACCCGCGGCCAGACGGTCGTCGACCGCCGCCGTTTTCCGGGCGAAGACTCGATGCACGGGCTGGTGGCAAGATCCGGCCTCACCGAGGTCGCCCTCGAAGTGGATGCCCAGCGGTACGTCGACCTCTACCTCAGTACGATCGCCACCCTCGCCTGACGGCAGCCACCCCGAACGGCCCGGATCCTGCGAAAACGTAGGTAAAATCGGCACGGTGACCCTGGATAGGCCTCTCGCGCACGAAATCTCCTACGAAATCACTTCCGCACGACCCTGAAGCGCCAGCACCCGGGCTGGCGCGGCACGCCGGGCTGGCGCAGCACGCCGGGTTGGCGCGGGACCGCCGGGCTGACGCGGACCGCCGGGCTGACGCGGACCGCCGGGCTGACGCAGCACCCGGGCTGACGCAGCACCCGGGCTGACGCGGCACGCCGGGTCAGTACAGCCGGCCCACCGACGCGAGGGCGGCGCGCAGAAGAGCGCCGCGACCACCCTCCATCTCGGCGTGGATGCTGTCGCTCACGGCCTCTTGCGGCGTCATCCAGGTGAGCTCGAGGGCGTCTTGGCGCGGGTCGCACGTACCCGTGACCGGGATGACGTACGCCAGCGAGACCGCGTGTTGCCGATCATCCGTGAAGGAGCTGACACCGGGCAGCGGAAAGTACTCGGCCACCGAGAACGGAATCGGGCTGGTCGGCAGCTGCGGAAAGGCCATCGGCCCGAGGTCTTTCTCGAGGTGCCGAAAAAGGGCGTCTCGCAGCGTCTCGCCGTACATCACGCGGCCCGACACGATGGTGCGCGTCATCGAGCCGCTCGGCGAAACCCGCAGCAGCACGCCGACCTCGGTGACCTGGCCGAGACCGTCGACCCGAACGGGCACTGCCTCCACGTAGAGCAGCGGCAGGCGCCTCCTGATCTCGTCAAGCTCCTGGTCACTCAGCCAGCCGGGGTTCGGGTCAGGGGTGCGAACGCTCATGCTTCATTCTTACCTACATCTGGCAGAGGTTCGGCGATGAGCGCAAGGCCCGCCGCAGTGTCGGTGGCATGAGCGAGGATGGATGAATCGAAACCGACGTTCTGACCAAGTTCTCTCCCGCCACCCGCGAGTGGTTCGGCGGGGCCTTCGCCGCGCCCACCGAGGCCCAGTTGGGCGCCTGGCAGGCCGTTTCCGAGGGGTCACACGCTCTCGTGGTCGCGCCCACCGGCTCCGGCAAGACGCTCGCCGCGTTTCTCTGGGCCATCGATCAGCTGATCACGGCGCCCAAACCCATGCCCACGAAAGACGAGAACGGTAAAGACCGGCCGGTCGGCACCCGAGTGCTCTACATCTCACCGCTGAAGGCTCTCGCCGTCGATGTCGAGCGCAACCTGCGCGCGCCGCTCGTCGGTGTCACGCAGACGGCCAAGCGGCTCGGCACCATTCCGCCGAACATCAGCGTGGGCGTGCGCTCGGGCGACACCACGCAGACCGACCGTCGCACCATGATCAAGAACCCACCCGACATTCTCATCACGACGCCTGAGTCGCTGTTCTTGATGCTCACTTCTGCCGCCCGCGAAACGCTCACTTCGGTGCAGACGGTTATCATCGACGAGGTGCACGCGGTCGCGGCCACCAAGCGCGGCGCGCACCTCGCGGTGAGCCTCGAACGACTGGATGCCCTGCTCGACACCCCGGCGCAACGAATCGGCCTCTCGGCTACCGTGCGCCCACCCGAAGAGGTGGCCCGGTTTCTGGCCGGCGGGGCGGCCGTCACCATCGTGGCTCCCGTTTCGACGAAGAAGTTCGACCTGCGTGTGGTCGTTCCCATCGAAGACATGGCCGACCTGGGAGCTGCTCCCCCGCTCGAAGGGTCGGCCGCCGCGGCGACACCGCAGCAGGGGTCGATCTGGCCGCACGTCGAAGAGAGCATCGTCGACCGAATACTGCAGCACCGGTCATCGATTGTATTCGCGAACTCGCGGCGGCTGGCCGAGCGGCTGACCGCGCGGCTCAACGAGATCTACGCCGAGCGGCTGAACGCCGAATCGGGTGGCGAGTTCGACTCCGCCGAAGCCGCTCTGGCGCACGCGGTGCGGCTCTCGGGCAGCGACCGCAGTCGGCCGGACGAGTCACGGGGCGGCAGCAGGCGATCGGCGGACGATGCCGCGACGATCGCTGGTGCCGCAGGCATTGGCGAGACCCGCGGCAGCGGCTCCGGCAGCGTGCTGGGGAGAACGGGCCAGCCACCGTCGAAACGCGACACCGTCAGACCACCTGCGCAAGTGATGGCGCAGAGCGGCCAGACCGAGGGCGCAGAGCCGCTTCTGGCCCGGGCTCACCACGGTTCGGTGAGCAAAGAGCAGCGCGCCATCATCGAAGACGACCTCAAAACGGGCAAGCTGCGCTGCGTGGTGGCCACGTCGAGCCTCGAGCTGGGCATCGACATGGGCGCGGTCGACCTGGTCGTGCAGGTCGAGTCCCCGCCGTCGGTGGCGAGCGGGCTGCAGCGTGTCGGGCGCGCCGGGCACCAGGTCGGCGAGGTGTCGCGCGGCGTCATCTACCCGAAGCACAGGGCCGACCTCATCCACTCGGCCGTGGCCGCGCAGCGCATGACCGACGGGCTCATCGAGGCGCTTGCCGTGCCGAAGAATCCGCTCGACATTCTGGCCCAGCAGACCGTCGCAGCGTGCGCACTCGAGGCGATCGACGTCGAAGAGTGGTTCGACACGGTCAAGCGCAGCGCGCCGTTCTCGAGCATGCCTCGATCGGCATATGAGGCGACGCTCGACCTGCTCGCGGGGCGTTACCCCTCCGACGAGTTCGCCGAACTGCGCCCGCGCATCGTGTGGGATCGCGACGCCGGCACCATCACCGGGCGTCCCGGTGCTCAGCGCCTGGCCGTCACGAGCGGCGGAACCATTCCCGATCGCGGACTGTTCGGCGTGTTCATGGTCGGCGAAACGGCCTCACGAGTCGGTGAGCTCGACGAAGAGATGGTCTACGAATCACGCGTGGGCGACGTGTTCGCGCTCGGCGCCACGAGTTGGCGCATCCAAGAGATCACCCACGATCAGGTGCGAGTGACTCCGGCGTTCGGCGAGCCCGGGCGGCTGCCGTTCTGGCGCGGTGACGGGCTGGGGCGACCTGCCGAGTTGGGGCGCGCGATCGGTGCGTTCACGAGACAGATCGGTGGGGCATCCGCTGCTCGCGCGCTGCAGATGACCGAGAGTGCGGGGCTCGACGAGAACGCCAGCAGTAACCTCATCACGTTCATCGGCGAGCAGCGCGAGGCCACCGGGCACGTACCCAGCGACCAGACGCTCGTGGTCGAGCGCTTTCGCGACGAACTGGGCGACTGGCGGGTGATCTTGCATTCCCCGTACGGCATGCAAGTGCATTCGCCGTGGGCGTTGGCCATCGGGGCTCGCATTCGCGAGCGTTTCGGCGTCGACGGCGGTGTGGTTGCCAGCGATGACGGCATCGTGGTGCGCCTGCCCGACACCGAGATCGACCCGCCCGGAGCCGAGCTGTTCGTGTTCAGCGCCGACGAACTCGAGATCATCGTGACCACCGAGGTCGGTGGGTCGGCGTTGTTCGCGTCGCGCTTTCGTGAGAACGCCGCCCGGGCGCTGCTGCTGCCGCGGCAGAACCCCGGCAAACGGTCACCGCTTTGGCAGCAACGGCAGCGTTCGGCGCAACTGCTCGAGGTTGCCCGGCGGTATCCGACGTTTCCGATCATTCTCGAGACGGTTCGCGAGTGCCTGCAAGACGTCTACGACCTGCCCTCACTCAAAGCCCTGGCCGGCGAGATCGAGAGCCGACGCATCCGCATCGTCGAGACCGAGACGCCCGAGCCGTCGCCGTTCGCGCGCTCGCTGCTCTTCGGTTACGTCGCGTCGTTCGTCTACGAGGGTGACAGCCCGCTCGCCGAGCGGCGGGCGGCGGCGCTGTCGCTCGACCCGACCCTGCTGGCCGAGCTGCTCGGCCGCGCAGAATTGCGCGAACTGCTCGACCCCGGAGTCATCGCCCAGACCGAACGCGAACTGCAGCGCCTCGCGCCGGGCCGCCAGGCCCACGGTCTGGAGGGCGTTGCCGATCTTGTGCGGATGCTCGGCCCGCTGTCGACCGCCGAAGTAGCTGAGCGTCTCGTCGACGGTGGTGCGGCAGGTGCCGGGCCGGCTGCGGGGGCAGTGGCCGGCGTGGATGCGGCGGGCGCTTCGACTGCGGCCACCGATGCCGGTGCCGTGGCGCGCACTGCCGATAGTGCAGACGCAGCGGCCGATAGTGCAGACGCAGCGGCCACCGGCGCCCCCGCCTCGGCGCGCACCGCCGATAGTGCAGACGCAGCGGGCACTGTCGCTGCCGCGGTCCGCGACGCGGCCGGCTCGGTCGGCGCCGAAGGCTCGGTCGGCACCGAAGGCTCGGTCGGCACCGAAGGCTCGGTCGGCACCGAAGTGTCGGGCGCACCCGCGTACCTCGACGAGCTGTTGCGGGCGAAGCGAGTGCTCGCGGTCACGATCGCCGGTGAGCCGCGCTGGGCCGCCATCGAAGACGCGAGCAGGCTGCGCGACGCGCTCGGGGTGCCGATTCCTTTCGGTGTGCCCGACGCCTTCATCGAGCCCGTCGACGATCCGCTGGGCGACCTCGTCGGGCGTTATGCGCGCACACATGGGCCTTTCACCGCGGCTGAGGTCGGTGTGCGGCTCGGACTCGGCACGGCGGTCGTGCACGAGACGCTCAAACGCCTGGAGCGGGTGCGGCGCGTCGTCGAGGGCGAGTTCCGGCCGACCGGCGACGCCTCGCCCTTCGACCACGCGGCAGCGGCCAGCGAGTGGTGCGACACCGAGGTTCTGCGCCGGCTGCGCGCTCGTTCGCTTGCTGCTCTGCGGCACGAGGTCGAGCCCGTCGATCAGGCCGCCTTCGCGCGCTTCTTGCCCGTGTGGCAGCACGTCGACGGCCAGCTTCGTGGTGTCGACGGGGTATTGACCGTGATCGAGCAGCTGGCCGGGGTGCCTGCGCCGGCTTCGGCATGGGAGACGCTCGTGCTGCCCTCTCGCGTACGCGACTACAGCCCGGCCATGCTCGACGAACTCACGGCCTCGGGCGAGATCGTCTGGTCGGGAAACGGATCGCTCCCCGGCAGCGACGGCTGGGTCGCGCTGCACCTCGCCGACACGGTTCGCGTCACCCTGCCCGAGCAGGTAGAGCTCGAGCCGACGTCGCTGCAGGCAGCCGTACTCGACGCCTTGGCGGGTGGCGGGGCGTACTTCTTTCGCAACCTGGCCGACACGGTGGGCGAGCGGATGCACGCCTCCGCGATCGCGGCGCTGGTGACAGGTTCGAGCGGTGACGATGCCGACCGAGGCACTGGTTCCCGGGCATCCACATCGCCGGCTGCCGCCCCCGCGACCATCGACAACACGGGGTTCTTCACTGACGAGCAACTCGTCACCGCGCTGTGGGATCTGGTGTGGGCCGGCCGCATCACGAACGACACTCTCGCGCCGCTTCGTACGTTGACGGGCGGCGGCAGTGGGCACGCGGCACACTCCGCCAAGCGGCAAGCGCCGCGGTCGCGGCTCTACCGCGGTCGAGCGTATTCGCGACCCACGATGGCGACACGGGTCGGGCCGCCGACCGTCGGTGGGCGCTGGTCGCTCTTGCCCCGCGCGGAATCCGACCCGACATTGCGGGCGCACGCCATGGCCGAGTTCTTGCTCGACCGGTACGGCGTCGTCACTCGCGGATCCGTCGTCAGCGAACACCAGCCCGGCGGGTTCGCGCTCGCGTACCGCGTGCTGAGCCAGTTCGAAGAGACCGGGCGGTGCCGGCGCGGGTACTTCATCGACGGGCTCGGCGCCGCGCAGTTCGCCACGGGCGGCACCGTCGACCGGCTGCGTTCGTTCGCCGCCGACATCCTCGACGACGGGACGAGTGGCACGGGCGGCGGGAATGAGGGGCGTTCGGGCGAGGGCGGTACCAGGCGCGGGGGCAGCGCCGCCGAGGGCAGCGGGAGCTCCAGCTCGCGGGTCGACTCGCACGCGCGCGGGGCTCGCGACGCCCGCCCTCGCACCTTGACGCTCGCGGCCAGCGACCCGGCGAATCCGTTCGGCGCCGCTCTGCCGTGGCCGCAGGGCGAGGGGCATCGTCCGGGCCGTAAGGCGGGCGCGCTCGTCGTTCTCGTCGACGGGCACCTCGTGCTGTACGTCGAGCGCGGCGGAAAAACCGTGCTGTCGTTCAGCACCGACGACGACGTGCTGCAGTCGGCAGCGGCATCCCTCGCCCACGCTGTGACGAACGCGCAGGTCGACCGGCTCACCATCGAGAAGATCGACGGCGAGTTCTCGGTAGGCACGCCGGTCGGGCGGATGCTCGAAGACGCCGGCTTCAATAACACCCCCCGGGGGCTGAGGTTGCGCAGTGCCTGAAGGCGACACCGTCTACCGCGCCGCCGAGCACCTCAACGCCGTGCTGGCGGGGCGGGAGCTGACCGGGTGCGACATCCGGGTGCCGAAGTTCGCCACGGTCAACCTCAGCGGCGAGACCGTCGATGACGTGGTGAGCCGCGGCAAGCACATTCTGATGCGAATCGGCGAGTTCAGCATCCATTCGCACCTCAAAATGGAGGGCACCTGGCACATCTACAAGCCCGGAACCCGCTGGCGCAAACCGGCCTGGCAGGCGCGCGCGGTGCTGAAGACGCAGGAGCACACGGCTGTCGGGTTCGAACTCGGCCTGCTCGAGGTGCTGCGACGCGACGACGAAGACGACGTCGTCGGGTATCTGGGGCCCGACCTGCTCGGCGCCGGCTGGGGGCCCGAAGCCGCCGCCGAGGCCGAGCGCCGTCTCGCCGTCGATCCGGCCCGCGAGATCGACGTCGCACTGCTCGACCAACGCAACCTCGCGGGCCTCGGAAACGTCTTCGTGAACGAACTGTGCTTTCTGCGCGGCGTGCGCCCCGACAGACCCGTGGGCGATGTTGGCCAGCTCGACAAGGTCGTGGCTCTGGCGCACCGCCTCATCACGGCGAACCGGGACCGCGTCGAACGCACCACAACCGGCGACACCCGGCCGGGCAAGCAGGTCTGGGTCTACAACCGCGCAGGCCAGCCCTGCCGCCGCTGCGGAAGCCGCATCGAGAGCGGCAAGCTCGGCGCGAACGAGCTGTCGCTGCGTGACACGTACTGGTGCCCGCACTGCCAGAGCTAGCGCAACTCAGATCTCCGCCTCTGCGCCGACCGGTGTTGCAGATCTCGCGTAATGAAGAGCGCGTTCTCGAGTCTCTACGAAGTGTAAGAACGCTTCGTTTGAGCCTTGGCGACATCGCTCTCAACCGATTGGAGATCACAATGACCGAAATGATCACAGAGAGGCGAGGGCGACGTAAGGGCAGACTCGCCGCCGTTCTCGCCCTCGTCGCCACGATCGGAGCACTCATCGTGCTGCCGGCGACGAGCGCCTCGGCGCTCGCGATCGACTGCACGTACGGCGGGCCGGGGCTGTACGCATACATCGGAACTGGGCGAGACGGTGTCACGTGCCAAGGCATCGGCGGCGGAGGAATGGGATCAGGCATTGGGTATCACCCGGTAACGACCCCAGGATCGGGGCAGACCGTGCCGGACGGATATTGTCCAGCGGGCGCAATCCCACCGGTCATTCCCGATGACTTCTACGACCACGGACTCATAACCTCGTATTCATATTACGAAAGCGACTGGTTTCGCGGTTCATACCGTATGCCAATGCAAGTCACCGAGTTTTACCGCAATGGTGCATTTGTGGGCTCCAGACAAGTGATCCTGAACAGGTCCGGCATCGTGTACAAGATCGTCTTTAATGACAGCACGTTGTTGATTGGAGGCATGAGTGGCGGCCCAGGCGTGCGTCTGATCTCGACTGGCACGTGTTCAGGGGGATGGAACGTCGAGGCCGTGCCACAAACCAGTAAGGCCAGCGAGCTTGTCCCCGCCGGTCCGATGGCGCTTCCCGGCACTCCCTCCCCCACCCCGACGACTAATGAAGTCGTGACAACAGGGTCGCTGACGCCCGTTCCCTATTCGAGCGGAAAGTATTTTCTGCGAGTCGACGCAACGAATACCAACTCTGTCGACCTCCCGACCGATCTGGACCTTGACCTCTCCGGGTATTCGATGGTCTCGGTAGCAGCGATGCCGTCTGACGGCAGCTGCCCGTTTGCCACGAACCTCGATGAACACTGCAGCGTGCCGTCTCTCGCCCCAGGTGCGACGAAGACGTTCACGTTCGTCGTGCAGGCCAGAACCGGTGCCGGCGCTCCTGCGCAGCTGAACGTCATGACCTCCTTCCCCGGCACGGCGAAGCTGATCGACGCATACGAGGTCATGCAGGTCTCGCGCGTCAGCTACGTTGTGCCCAACACCCCGTAGAAGCGCTCGAGAATACGGCCGGGTGGTGACGTGCCCGGCCGTATTCTTGACCTGTGATCGACGACATCAAGAAGCGCGCCCTGCACCGCACACGCATTCTCGAAGGCCAACTGCGCGGGCTCGAGAAGGCCATCGAGAACGAGGACTACTGCATCGACATCATCACGCAGAGCCTTGCCATTCAGAAGTCGCTCGGGTCGCTCAACAAACTGATGGTCGAGAACCACCTCAAAACGCACGTCACCGAGATGTTCGAAGCCGGCGGCGAGCAGCGCGAACACGCGATCGACGAGCTGGTGCGCATCTACGAGTTGAGTCGCAACCGCGGGGAGTAAGCGAGCGGATGCCCGGCCGCCGTGATGCGAATGTGCGGCCGCGCGTTAGCGTCACACGCCCCCACCGATAGACTCGCTGCGTGACAGATACGCCTCGCCGTGCAGCCATCAACGACGCCGCCGTGGTCTGGTCGGTTCCCACCGAAGAGCTCGCCGCGCGTCTGCCCGTGAGCCCGCTGATCATCATCATGCACGGCTACGGCTCGCACGAGAACGACCTCATCTCGCTCGCACCCTTGCTTCCTGAAGGCACGGTCGCCGCGTCGCTTCGCGCGCCCCTTCTGGCACCGCACCCCATCGAGAACGGGTTCTCTTGGTTCACCATCACCGAGCCCGGCAACCCGCGCGTCTCCGGGCTCGATGACGCGGCCGCATCGGTCATCGACTGGCTCGACCGGGTGGAGCAGACCTACGGCACTCCCCCGAGCGTCAGCGGTCTGGGCTTCTCGCAGGGCGGCGCCATGGCGGTGCACCTGCTTCGCACCGCCCCCGAACGCTTCGCCACCGCCGTCAACCTCTCGGGGTTCGTCGCGTCAGGGCAGGTGCACGGCGATCGGGCGATGGCCGAGTTGCGGCGTCCGGTGTTCTGGGGTCGGGATGTCGCAGACCCGATCATCACGAACGACGCTGTCGAACGCACACAAGATTGGCTGCCCTCACACTCGGATCTGACGGCGAAGTTGTACCCGGGCATCCATCACGGGGTGTCGCAAGAAGAGATCACCGACGTGGCCGAGTTCTTGAGCGAGCACCTCTTCGGGCGCGCCACGCCCGCCTCGGCGACCGACGCCTGACGCCTGACCCCGACAACTGACGACAGACCACAAGCCACAGACTGCACGAGACCATGGCGAAGGCATCGAAGACGGCCGGCCCCACCACGGCGGCGACGGTTGCCCTGGTACGTGCCGGGATCGCCTTCACTCCGCACGCCTATCACCACGACGAATCCTCGACCGACTTCGGCGACGAGGCGGCCCGGGCGCTCGGCATTGAGCCCGAGCGCGTTTTCAAGACGCTGATGGTGGAGACGGATTCCGGCCTCGTGGTGGCGATCGTCGCCGTCGCGTCGATGCTCGACGTGAAGGCCGTCGCGTCGGCACACGGGGCGAAGCGGGCGGTGATGGCCGACAAGTCGGTCGCCGAACGCAAGAGCGGGTATGTGGTGGGCGGTATCAGTCCGTTCGGGCAGAAGACGCCGCTGCCGACGCTGCTCGATGATCGTGCGCTCGACTTCGCGACCATCTACGTTTCGGGCGGTCGGCGCGGGTTCGACATCGACGTGGCTCCCTCAGATCTGGTGAACGTGACGGGCGCCACGGTAACGACCATCCGGCGCGCCTGAGGGGTGCGCTTCGCGATGGATGCCCGGCTGCCGCCCGACGAAGGAGCGCCTCTGCCTGCGGAACTCGATGGTCGGCTGCAGACGATCGTCGTCGAGGCCGAGCGCGCGCTGCTGAGCCCCGAGGTGCGCGGCGATCGCGCCGCCCTCGAACGGCTGCTCGACCGGCAGTTCATCGAGATCGGGCAGTCGGGGCGGCTCTGGACTCGCGCCGAGATGATCGCGGCGCTGGTGGCCGAGGGGGCGGCGTCGGCAGCGGCAGCGGCAGCGGGCGAGGAAACCGCGGGCGCCGCGGCGCTGGTCGGCGACGGCGACGGCGCCGCGCCGCCGACTGACGCGTCGCCGGGTTCGCTCGACCGCGAGATGTCGGAGATTCGCACCACAATGCTCGGGCCCGAGACGATACTGCTCACGTATCTGCTGTACTTCGACGGCCGGTGGTCTCGGCGGTCATCCATCTGGGTCGTGCCTGCCGGGTCGACCGCGCGCATCGTTTTCCACCAGGGCACCCCGCGGCCGTCCGCACAAACAGCGGAGATTTCGACACCGTAGGGCGTATAGGGCCCTACGGGTAGGGAATCTCCTACGTTTTTCACGCGACACCACGAGGGGGCGAGGCAGGGCGCGTTCGGCCCGCGCGCGTGCCGCTAACGTGGGTTCATGAGCCCGCAAACGCTGCCCGTCGCCCGAACGATCATCCAGGGCGCGTACGTCGTGACCGTCGACGGCGGCGGCAGCGAGCACGCCGAGGGGCACGTGGTGGTCGACGGTGACACGATCGTGGCCGTGGGGGCCGGCGCGGCGCCGCGGTGGGCGCTCGAGGGTGAATCCAGCGACGTGGCGGGTGGCGACGGTCACGCTGCGGTCAGCGCCAGTGGCGGCGCCGCCAGGGACACGAGCGGGGGCGCCAGTGGCGGCGCCGGCTGGGACGCTAGCGGGGGCGCCAGCGCGGGCGACGCCGTGCCGCAGGGCCGGCCCCGGGCATCCGTCACCCTCGTCGACGGCCGCGGCCACCTTCTCACGCCGGGGCTCATCAACACCCACCACCACCTCTACCAGTGGCTCACCCGCGGGTATGCCCAAGACGCCATACTGTTCGACTGGCTGACGGCGCTGTATCCGCTGTGGTCGCGCATCGACGCCGACCTCGTGGAACAGGGCGCGCTCGGAGCGATGGCTGTGGCGGCGAAATCGGGATGCACGACCGTCGGTGATCACCACTACGTGTTTCCCGCGGGATCCGGCGACATTCTCGGCGGAATCGTGCGGGCTGCGGCGCAGTTGGGCGTGCGCATCCACGCCACCCGCGGCTCGATGGATCTCGGTCAGAGCGACGGCGGCCTGCCACCCGACTTCGCGGTGGAGTCGATCGATGCGATTCTGGCGGCGAGTGTCGAGGCGATCGACCGCTACCACGACCCTTCGCGCGGCGCGATGGCGCAGATCGCGCTCGCCCCGTGTTCGCCGTTCTCGGTGACGGCCGACCTGCTGCGCGAGTCGGCCGCGCTCGGGCGGTCGCGGGGCGTGCGGCTGCACACGCACGGCTCCGAGACGGTCGAAGAAGACGCGTTCTGCCTGGCGAAGTTCGGCAAGACTCCCACGCAATACCTCGAAGACCTCGGCTGGCTCGGCGACGACGTGTGGATGGCGCACTGCGTACACCTCGACGACCACGCCATCGCCCGCTTCGCCGCGACCGGCACGGCAGTCGCGCACTGCCCGTCGTCGAACGCCCGTCTCGCGGCGGGCATCGCGCGCGTGCCTGCCATGCTCGACGCCGGAATCACCGTGGGGCTCGGAGTCGACGGCGCCGCGTCGAACGAATCCGGTCAGCTGGGCACCGAGATCCGCATGGCAGTGCTCATGAATCGGCTGGGTTCGGGTGCCGACCGGATGCCCGGGCGGGCCGCCCTGCGCATGGCGACCATGGGCGGGGCCGCCACGCTGGGTCGCGCCGCCGAGATCGGCTCGCTCGAGGTCGGCAAACTCGCCGATCTGGCGCTCTGGAAGATCGACGGCGTCGAGCACGCCGGCATTCTCGACCCGGTCGCTGCGCTCACCCTGGGCGCGCAGCCTCCGCTCGCCCTACTGCTCGTCAACGGCGCCGAGGTCGTTCGCGACGGGCACCTCACCCGCGTCGACGAGGGTGCCGTCGCGTCGGCTGTCGCCCGGGCATCCGTCGCCCTCGCGGCTCGCTGAGCCGCTCCGCGCTTACGCGGTGGTTTGGCTGTTTCGCGGTAGTTCGGCGCAGCCGCGGTGGTTCGAACCGAAGCGTTTGCGCCAAACTACCGCGGGCTCACCTTGGCTGCGGTAGAAAGGCGTCAGCGCGGCTTGCGCCGGAGGCGCGACGTCAGCGCGCGCGGCCCGCCACTTTCTCGGTGAGGCCGAGGCGCACGGTGGGCCACTCCGACTCGATGATCGAGAAGACCACGGTGTCGCGCAGGGTGCCGTCGCGCCAGATGTCGTTGTTGCGCAGAACGCCGTCTTGCTTGGCACCGAGCCGGGCGATGGCGGCACGCGATTGCTGGTTGTGCCAGTGCGTACGAAACTCCACGGCGACGCAGCCGAGGGTCTCGAAAGCGTGGGTGAGCTGCAGCAGTTTGGCGTCACTGTTGATTCCGGTGCGCTGCTGGCTCTTGGCGAGCCACGTCGAGCCGATCTCGAGCTTACGATTGTCAGCCCGGATGTTCAGGTACGACGTCATTCCGACGGCCTCACCGCTGTCGTGGCTGATGATCGCCCACGGCACCCACTCGCCAGCGGCGTTCAAGTCGAGGCGGTGCTGCACCGCATCCGTCATCTCTGCAGGGCCCGGAATGCGCGTGTACCACGTCTGCCACAGGTCGCCCTCCGCGACGGCCCTCTGCAGGTCGGGCACGTGCTCGAGTGACAGCGGAACCAACGTCACCCGCGTGCCGACCAACGTCGGTACGGCGCTGAAGTCGGGCGCGGGCGCGGAGTGCTGGTTCGACATGCTTCGACCCTACCGAACGGTCTCGCCGAGCTACGAGTTTGTGCGGATGCCGCGGCCGCTCACCCGCACAAACTCGCAGCTCGATCACCTGCGTCAGGCGCCCAGTACCGCCCAGCCGTGCGGCGGAGTGGAAATTGTGGCGCCGGTCGGGGTGGGGGTGACGGTGCACTCGCCGGCCAGAAGAGTGGATGCCCGGGCGACCTCCAGCGCATATGGCTGGTCTCCCACGTTGAGGAGCACCACGAGCCGCTCCTGCGAATCGGTACCGACGACCTCGTAGGCGAAGAAATCATTCGTCAGCTCGAGCTGCTGCGTGCGAGCCGCGTGTAGCCACGGGTGCCGCCGCCGCAGACCGATCAGGTGCTGGTGCAGGTGATAAAGCGCCCATCCGTCGTCTGCGGCGAGCGCCGACGGACCCGCGGCCGGAAACTCCGGCCGAATCGCGTCGTCACCGCCGGCCCGCTGCTCCTTGAGCCCGGTGAAGCCCTGCTCGTCGCCGTAGTAGATCGACGGCGTGCCGCCGATCGTCAGCAGCACAACGAGGGCGTGCGCGAGGTGCCGCCGATCATCCACAGCCGTCGCCAGCCGCGTCACGTCGTGGTTGCCGACGAACGTCAGCGGAACGAACGCCGACAGAAACCCGTTATGCCGCCCGAGCGCATAGGCGAGCTCGAAGAAGTTGCGGTCGTGCAGCGAGCTCCAGATGGCCTTCCACACCTCGTACTGCGTCACCGAGTCGAGCGTTGCGGCCCGGGCGATGGCGCTGTAGTCGCCGTGCAGCACCTCCCCCACGACGTAGACCTGCGGATGCTCGGCCCGAACCCGGGGCAGCACGCGCGCCCAGAACGCGGGATCCACCGCGTACGCCGCGTCGAGCCGCCACCCGTCGGCCCCGCGCTCGAGCCAGTGGTTCATTACCGACACCACGAAGTCGGCCACCGCAGGCTCGTCGTGGTTGAGCTTCACGAGCGAGTCGTGCCCCTCGAACACCTCGAACAGCGGATGCCCGGCGGCACCCGCGCCCCGGTCGTCGCTGCCCACCGCCGCGCCCTCGCTCACCGCGCCCTCGCCCGCCGCGCCGTCGACCGCCGCGCCGCCGAGCGGCACGAACCAGGCCACGCTCTCGGCGTCACCCTCCGCCGCGAGCCGGAACCGCTCGAACCCCCGCCCCACGTGGTTGAACACCCCGTCGAGCAGCACGCGCAGCCCGCGCCGATGCGCCTCGGCGATCAGGTGATCGAAGTCGGCCTCGTCGCCGAGCCGCGCATCGATGGCGAAGTAGTCGACCGTGTCATAGCCGTGACTCTCCGAGACGAACACCGGGCCAAGGGCGATACCCGACGCCCCGAGCTCAACCGCATAGTCGAGCCACGCGACGATGCGCTCGAGGCGATGTTCGAGCGGCCATCCCGCGCCGGGCTCGCCACTCCCGCTGTCACCGTCGCCGTCACCGGCGGTCGTGGGCGCCCCGACGAACCCCAGCGGATAGATCTGCCACCACACCGCATGCGTCACCCACCCGGGCTCAGCCATCGTGCTCGCCCCTCCCAGGCGCGGGAACCGCCGCCGCAAGGCACGCACGCACACTTCGGAGCATCCGCGTTCGCTCGAGCAGGCACGCATGCTCCGAAGTGCGCGCCAGCTCCGAAGTGCGTGCGTGAACCGAAGAGGCCCCCTGCCGCATCCGACGTGACCCGCCGGCCGCGCGGGCCCGCATCACCACGCGTCACCGTCGGGCGCGAGGTCGGCGGCCGCGACATCCCGAGCCTGATGCCCCGCGTCAGACGAGCCGACGTCGATGAGTACCTTGCCCACAGCCCCGTCTTCGACCGCCTGGTGGGCGGCGCCCGTCTCGTCGAGCAGGTACCGGATGATCGGCAGCCCATTCGCGTCACCGACGCCGAGCGCACCGTCGGCTGCCGCAGCGGTGACGGCCGCGACGGCATTCGACTTCTGCACCTCGCTCGTCGTGTAGGTCAGCACGAACTGGTAGCGCACGTTCTTCGTCATGCTGGCGCGCGCGGCGATCGAGACCTCGTCGGGATCACCCGAGACGTAGATCGCAATCGTTCCGCCAACGGCGATCAGTTCGAGATCGATGCCGAGATTGGCCAGCGGATTCACCTCGACGATGGTCGAGACTCCGTGCGGTGCGATGGCGGCGACGGCCTGCACCACGTCTTCGCTGCGATAGTCGATCACGTGCTGGGCGCCGGCTCGCCACGCCAGATCGGCCTTCGCGGGGCTGCTGACGGTGGTGATGACGGTCGCTCCGGCCCAGACAGCCAGCTGGATCGCCGCGTGCCCGACCGCGCCGGCTCCGCCTGCGACGAGCACGGTCTGGCCGACCAGCGCTCCGGGCGAAAGTCGCGCCGGGCCGCCCTCGTGTGCGGTCAGGGCCCGGTGCGCAGTGAGCGCAGGAATGCCGAGCGACGCACCGACATCAAAAGACAATCCCCTCGGCAGCGGGTTCACCAGCCGCTGCGGCAGCACGACGAACTCCGCTGCAGTGCCAGTGTCACGCTGAAAAGCGGTATCGCGCAGCCACACCCGGTCGCCGACCGAGAACCGCGTGACGCCCGAGCCCACCGCATCGATGAAGCCTGCGCCGTCTTGGTTGGGGGTCTTCGGATGCTCGAAGTGCGCCACCTCAGCCGAACCCCGCCTCGACTTCCAGTCGGTGGGGTTCACGCCAGAGACGACGACCCGTACCCGCACCTCACCGTGCCCCGGATCACTCGGCTCGACCTCCACGAGTCGCAGAACCTCGGGCCCGCCCGTCTCGGTGTATTCGATCGCCTTCATACCAGTCTCCTCACCTTGCCCCCTTCGATTCCCCCGTTGAGATCATGTGCGTTTCACCGCTTGCCGCCGAACTTGCGCTTTCGGGCGTGCGCCTTGTTCGCCTGCTCCGACTGCGTCTTCTTGCGCGGAGCGTTCTGTTTCGGGCGCCCCGACGCGGCCTCTTCGGCCTCGCGAGCGGCGCGGGCCTTGGCCTTCGCCTTCGCGACCGGGCCGATCTTCTTGGGCGGTGTGGCGGCCGAGGCAGCGGAGCCCGCGGCCGCCTGATTCACGTCGGCACGGGCATCCACCGCCCCGCCGCCGCGCGAACTCGACGCCGAGCGCCCCCGCACGATTCCGATGAACTGCTCCACCAGGGGCGACGGATTCTCGGCGAGCCAGACGAGCGATACCGGAGTCTCTGCGACCCCTGTCAGCGGCCGGTAGACGACGTCTTTACGGCTGTGCAGCCGTGCGATCGACTGCGGCACGATGACGATTCCGACGCCGGCGCCCACCTGTTCTACCGCGTCGTCAAGCGAGTGGATGCCCCGCAGCGGCCGCCGCGACCCCTCGGCGACCTCGATCGCGATGTCGCGCCACTCCGGCACATCGTCGGGCGGCTGCAGCAGATGCTCGTCGGCCAGGTCGGCTACGTCGACAACCTCGAAGACCGACGCCGGGTGGTCTCTCGCGACCCCGACCACGGGCAGTTCCGAGTAGAGCTCGATGGCGCTGAGTCCGTCACGGGCAAACGGATGGCGCACAAAACTCACGTCGGCGTCGCCGGCGTGCAGGGCTGCCGTGCGCGATTCGGGCTCAGACCGGGAGACCTGCAGCGGGATGCCCGGCAGGCGTTGCTCCCAGAGCCTGGTCCACTTCGTGACGGTGACACCGAGGTCGAAGACGATGCGGAAGGGCGCGGGGCCTGAGGTCTCGCCCGCCGCGGCAGTCTCGGCGGTTTCGGTTTCGGCGGTCTCAGTCTCAGCGTTCACGGTCGTCGCGGTCTCGGTCTCGGCGGTTCCGTCGGCACCGACAACCGGCCCGTCAGTGGACTCGTCGCTCATGTCTGGCCCCGATCATCCGCCGCCCCCAACGAAGAGCTGCCGCAGCCTTCAGGATACGCTGGCCTGATGACCGCGCAGAAATCGCCCCAGAGCCTCAAACCCGCCACCGCTGCGAAGAAGCTCGGCATCTATCTGCCCGCGGCTCCCGAGGAGTTTCAGCAGAACGATCTCACGCGGGCCGAGCTCAACGAATTGCTGGCGAACCCGCCGCAGTGGCTCGTCGACCTGCGGTTGAACGGCCCGCACCCGCGGCAAGAGGTCGCGCGAAAGCTCGGCGTCTCGATCTCGGGGCTCACCCGCGCCGGGGTCGATGACCCGTACACGACCGCCGAGATCAAGGCGCTGCTCGCTGCCCCGCCCGAGTGGCTCGTGGTGGAGCGCGCGCGCCAGGCCGGCGTCATGGAAGACAACGCTCGCATCAAGGCCGACCGCGTGGCTCAGGCCGAGGCCAAAGAACGCGCCGAGCGCCACGCCCGCACCAACCCCAACTCCATAGCCCCGAAGCCGCGCTCGCGCTAGTTCGCCCCGGCGTCCCAGCCTTCTTGGGGCGTGTCGCAGGTGCCGCGGAAGACGAATTGGGAGGGGCGCTTACGCTGGCGCGACGACCAGTCGATGGCCGGGCGCCGCTCATGCGGGGGCAGGTAGCCGAGCCGGTACACCGCCATCAGCTCGAGGTCGTCGGGCACCTTCAAGAGGTCCACGATGAGCTCCCATTTGCCCGGCACCTCCATGGGAAACGACACGAATTGGATGCCCATTCCCAGCTCCACCGTCGACAACCACACGTTCTCCATCGCCGCCCCCATGCTGAACACCGAATAGAACGAGCTGAGCTCTCCGGGGCGGTACTCCGACCGGTCGAGCATCACGCCGAGCAGCAGCGGCGACTCCGCCACGAGCTTGCGGTTCTGCTCGCCCAGCGTCTGCGGCACACGCAACCCGTTCATCACGGTCTGCCCGCGCTTGGTGAACACCGCCTTCGTGAAGGGGCGCAGTGGAGCGGGCAACTTGTCGAACAGCATGCCGTCACGCCGTTCATCCATTTCGGCCTCGCTGAACCGAAAGTACGGGCGATATCGCTCAAAGAACGTGCCCTCGGAGAGCGCCTGGGTCATGCTCTCGCCGCTGATCGCCCCGATGCGATGGATGACCGTGGGATCGTCGACGATGACGAACCGCCAGGGCTGGCTGTTCAGCTGCGAGGGCGCGGCGCTGGCCGACTCCATGAGCGTGCGCAGGTGCACTTCGCTGACCCGGTCGGGCAGAAAGGCGCCGTTCGTGGTTTTGCGGTTGTGCACAACGTCGAAGAATTCCACAGATTGCTCCTTTGACCGACCGGGATCAGCTCGTCAGTGCCACGATAAGCCCAGCAGCAAGAAACGGCGCCGCCGAGAGAGCGAGAACGACATGTCCCCCTGACCGGGAACGAACGTACGGGAGAGCAGCGAGCGGCACCACCGCGGGCAGAACGAACCAGCCCGCCACACCGCCGCCCCAGAACACCGTGCTGATGGCGGCTGCCGTGAGCACGAAGGTGCAGATGTACAGAGCCGAGTGCACCCAATGGAATCCGGCCGAGTTCACGATGCCGACTCTGACCGAGGTGCCGAACAACGCGTTGACGGTGAAACTCACGCAGGCGGCCACGAACAACGCCTGGGGCATCGTCACCACCCCTTCGATCGAGCGGTTGTGCGCCGACTTGCCACCGCAACCACTTCACTCTCGAACAGAGTAACAAACGCATCTGAGGCCCGCGCAGGCCTCGGCCGAGAGCGGCACGAAATAATGGAACCATGACAACAACCGCCAGCCCCAAACCGGCTGACATCCGCCGCTGGCGGCAGTACATGGCCGACGAACAGGCCGAAGCTGCCGTATATCGCGACCTCGCCGAGCGTCGCACCGGCGAAGAACGTGCCATTCTGCTAGCCCTCGCCGAAGCCGAGGCCCGGCACGAGTCGCACTGGCGGGCGCTGCTCGGCGACGACGTCGGCAAGCCCAAACGCGGCGACCTGCGCACTCGTTCGCTCGGGTTCTTGGCCAGGAGATTCGGGTCGGTCTTCGTGCTCGCCCTCGCGCAGCGCGCCGAGACGCGGTCGCCGTATGCGACCGATTCCGATGCCACTCCGGCGATGGCAGCGGATGAACAGGTACACGCCGAGGTGGTGCGAGGCCTGGCCGCCCGAGGTCGTAACCGGCTCTCCGGCACGTTCCGTGCCGCGGTCTTCGGCGCGAACGACGGCCTGGTGTCGAACCTCGCTCTCGTCATGGGAATCTCGGCGAGCGGCGTCGACAACTCCATCGTGCTCGCGACGGGGCTCGCCGGCCTGCTGGCGGGTGCGCTCTCGATGGGAGCCGGCGAGTACGTCTCGGTGCGCTCCCAGCGCGAACTGCTCGAGTCGACCACGCCGAGCGCCGACGCGACGGAGGCACTGCCGAACCTCGACGTGAACGCGAACGAGCTCGCGCTGGTCTACCGCGCCCGCGGAATGTCGCAAGAAGAAGCCGAGGCGCGGGCCCACAGCGTGCTGTTCCCCACGACTCAGCCCATCCGCATCCCGCGGAGCTCCCCCTCGGCCCACACAGCGCGCTCCTCGATCGCTCGGGCGGCCGACGAGCGGCGGTTCGGGGTGGCCGCTGCGACCGCGGGCGCCGCTGCCGCCGCGGCTGGGGCTGCGGCTGGCAGCCCACCGGCTGGCGCGGGTCGCGCGGCTGGCGCGGCCGGCACGACCGACATCGAGCGCGCCGAGCTGAACGACGGGGTCGCCGATGCCAGCGCGAACGAGGAGATCGACGAGCACGAGGCCGTGGGCACCGGCCTGAGCGCCGCCCTCTCGAGCTTCTGCTTCTTCGCGTCGGGAGCGATCATCCCGGTGCTGCCGTACATCTTCGGCCTGCAGGGGCTGCCTGCGCTCATCGTGGCCGCTGTTCTGGTGGGAATAGCACTTCTCGGCACGGGGGCCATCGTGGGCATCCTCTCGGGCGGCCCGCCCCTGCGCCGCGCCCTGCGCCAGCTGCTCATCGGCTACGGCGCCGCCGCGGTCACCTACCTGCTCGGCCTCCTCTTCGGAGGCGTCTGAGTTTCTGAGCCGCCGCCTCTGCTGCCCATGCCCGGGCCTTTCTCGGCGCGAGCCTTCGTGACTCAATCCATTTCGCGAAAAAGCACCCAAGATCACGTTCTTGGGTGCTTTTTCGCAAAGTCGATTACGCAAGAAGGAGTAGAGGCGGGTGGCGGCGCACGAACGTTACTGCGCGCGCATCACGTCGGCGAGAAAGCCCGCGACGCGCTGCTCGAGGCCCGAGACCTTTTGGGCCAGCACGCTCTGCGGGTCGGCGTAGTACGACGCGCTCGGCACCTCCACGCGGATGTTGCTCGAGCAACCCAAATTGGCACAGATGTAGGTGCCGACCGTGTTGCCGTTCAGACCCGCTTCGCCCGTGCGTTTGGCGCTGAACAGCGACACCCCGTGTTCTGTGTGCGTAGCCCGGCAGAGCTGGCACATCATCATGCGCTGGCGTGAGAGCGGGCCGTCGGCCTCCCGAACGATGATGCCGACGGGCGTCTCGCCCTGCCACCGGATGATGTACCCCAGATGCGGCGAATGCGAGTCGCGCCAACCGAGGTAGTCGAGGTTCTCCCAGTCGAGCTCGACGAAGTTCGACGGCAGCACCATGTTGAGTCTTTCGGTCGCCGATCCGTTGACGATCGAATGCCGAACCTCGATGCCGGTCATCCTCTTCACGCATTCTCCTCACGTTGGGGGGCGTCGGTTCCTCAAGCCTAATTGGCAGACTCCACGCGGTCACCCGGGTTGCGGGCTCGACTTTGTTCGGCGCCGCGGCGGTCGACCGCGAATCTAGAATCAGGAGCATGAACATTTCGCAGTACCTGGTGTCAGAACTCGACGACACCGTCAGCCGACTGCGAACGCAGATTCTCGGCATCGTGCCTCGCGAACGCCAGCTCGAACGCCTTGCCGGAGCGAACTCGATCGCGTGGATCGTCTATCACGTTGCCCGTCACGCCGCTCTCGCTCTGTCGGTCGTGACCGATACGGCGGGCATCCGCGACCCCGGGCTCGACGTCTTCGGCCCGGTCGCGACCCGCGGCGGCAACGGACTGCAAGAGGTTCAGCAACCCTTCACCGATTCGCTCGACCCGGCTGAGGTCGAGGCCTACGCCCTGCGTGTGTTCGCCGACGTGCGCCTGTACCTGCTCTCCCTCACCGAGGGCGACCTGGATGCTCTGCCCGACGTCGAGGCAGCGCTCGACTCCGCCGGCATCGAGCACGACACCTTCGACTGGCTCTACCGCCTCTGGGCCGATCAGCCCGTGGCGTTCCTCGTGCGGTGGCCCCTCGTCGGGCACCTCACCCACCATGTCGGCGAGCTCACCGGCATGCGCAACCAGATGGGCCTGAGCCCGTTCCGCTAGACCACATCCGACTCCTCCGGAAGATGGTGCGACACCTAGTGCGCAGTGCTACACTTGAGGAATGCCCACAATTCTTCCGCGACACACGCTCACCGAGACCGCCGAACTCTCTCATGCCCTCGACGATGCCGAACTCCGTTGGCCCGAAGTGCGGGGCGACAGAAGCGCCGCGCTGCGCAAATTGGTCGAGGCCGGCTGGGAGGTGGTGCGCTACAGCCATCACGAACGCCTGACCGCGCGGCGGGCAGCATTGCATGCGGCGGCCGGGGTGGTTTCCGGGGTGTATCCAAACGACGCCGCACAGGCTCTTTCGGCAGAGTGGCCCGAATGAACGAGCCGAATAGACACTCGCCCTCTAGCCGATCGTGCCGCGGCGACGTCCGTTTTTCGACGGCGAGCACACAGTGAGAACGGCGTCGCTTCAGGGTTTTCAGGGCATTCTGGTGCTCGATGCGAATGTTCTGATCGCGTTTCTCGACTCGACCGATGTGCATCACACGCGAGCTCTGCACGTTCTGGAGCAGTTCGTCGCCGTCGGGTACTCCACGAGCGTGCTCACGTTGGCCGAAGCGCTCGTCTACCCGACACTCGCGGGCGCTCAAGATCGGGCGTTCTCGGCCCTCGAGCGCATCGAACTCGCCGTCGTGCCTCTCGACGGCACCGATGCACTCGAACTGGCTCGGGTACGAGCGCAATACCACGTTCGGATGCCCGACGCCGTGGCGTTACACGCCGCCCTGAGCACACGCTCCACCCTTGCCACCTTCGACACCTCACTCAGCGCGGCTGCCACGCTGGCAGGAGTTGAGACGGTCGGGATCCAGCCCGCGTAGTCAGCGCTTGCCGCTGCACGAAGCCTTTCTGAGCAGAAGACCGGAAGACGCGTCTGACGGGTCAGTTCTTGTCGGTGAGGCCGAGGTCGCGCCGGGAGCCTTCTTCGGGCGGCCCGGCCGGCGCGGACGGAAGAGCAGCACCGGGGGCGGCGGCGTCCGTGCCCTCGGTACCGTGTGCAGGAGCCCATCCGCGCAACGCGTCCGCGGCACCCGCGCGGCCATCCGGGGTGCTAGGGCCGTCTGAACCGCCGATGGGGGCCGTGCGAGCGGTGCTTCCCGCGATGGGTCCGGCGGCTGGGTGCGATGCAAAGCCCGCCCCGGAAGGTCTACCGGCCGTTGTGCCGGCAGAGCTCCCACTTGCAGCCGTCGCGGCGACCGCAGAGTCGGCAGGCTGAGCGGGGTCGGCTGGGCCGCCTGCGCGATCGGTGCGCGACGCGTTGAGCTCGCGGATGAGGGAGGCGGCGTCGTAGGGGCCGCGGTGCCGCTTGCCGTTGACGAAGAAGGTGGGGGTCGAGTGCACATCCATCAGCTCGGCGTCGATCACGTCGTCGCGCACACGATTGACGACCTCGCTCGAGCGCATGTCTTCTTCGAAGCGGTCGACATCCATGCCGAGCGAGACGGCGTAGGCCAGCAAGTCGTCGAGCTCGAGCGCATCCTGATGGGCGAACATCGTTGGCCCGTAGATGAAGAATTTGCCCTGCAGCGCCGCGGCCTCGCTGGCCCGAGCCGCGAGGGTGGCGTGCGGATGCACCTTGGTGAGCGGCAGGTGCCGCCACACGTACAGCAGGTCGGAACCGAAGTGCGCCCGCACCTCGTCGATCGACCCGGTGGCCCGGCTGCAGAACGGGCACTCGAAGTCGCCGTACTCCACAAGCTGCATGGGCGCGTCGATCGGGCCACGAAAGTGATCGCGCTTTGCGTCGACGGGTCGCGCCAGCACGAGGCTCATCTTCGACGGCGGCTGCACCTTATCGACAACGCGGAACACCGCCCAGCCCAGCACGAACGCGATCACGGTCGCCGCGAGCACCCCGACGCGCGCTTCGTCTTGCAGCGCGGGGTCGGGGATGGCGAGGTCGATGATGAAGAGCGCGATGGTGAATCCGATGCCCGACAGGGCCGCCCCGCCGGCCACCCGACCGAATGTCAGACCGGGAGCGAGCACGCCGATCTTGAGCGTCTTGACCAGCACCGTCATGCCCGTGATTCCCACGAACTTGCCGACGACGAGACCCACGATGATGCCCCAGGTGAGGGGCGACCCGAACGCGGCCGTCAGAGTCGCCGCATCCAGATGCACGCCGGCGTTCGCGAGCGCGAAGATCGGCAGGATGATGAAGCTCGTGTACGGCGAATACAACGTGTGCAGCCGGTCGTTCACCGACACCGAGCTGAGCAGCCCGCGCACGGCAGCCTGCGCATACGCCGGATTCGGGGACTGCCGGAACGCGCGGCTGAGCTCGGCCGCCCGCTCGACTTCCATGCGCCGCGGCGAGTACACCGGAATCACCAGCGCGATCGCCACGCCGGCCAGCGTCGGCTGCACGCCAGAGGCATAGAGCGCACCCCACACCACGAGGGAGAACACGAGATAGGCGGGGCCCTGGCCGAAGCGCAGGTAGCGCAGCATCCAGATCACCACCAGGCCCACAGCGGCCACGATCAGCGGCGTGACGTGCACCTCATCGGTGTAGAAGATCGCGATGACCGCGAGTGCGCCCACATCGTCGACGACGGCGAGCGCGAGCAAGAAGATACGCAGGTGGCCGGGAAGCCGCGGCCCCACGATGGCAAGCGCGCCCAGCAAGAACGCCGTGTCGCTCGAGATCACGACCCCCCAGGCGTGCGAGGTCTGGTCGGTGTGGTTGAAGATCAAGAAGATCAGCGCCGGCACGGCCAGCCCGGCGATCGCAGCCGCCACCGGAACCACCGCCCGCGACCATTCGCTCAGCTCGCCGAGCGCGAACTCACGTTTGACCTCGAGGCCCACCACGAAGAAGAACAGCGTCATCAGGGCTTCGTTGACCAGCGAGCGAAAATCGAGCTGGATGCCCGTCTGCCCCACCTGCAACGAAATCGTGGAGCGCCAGAACTCGTCGTACGAGCTGTTGGGCAGATTCGCCCAGATCAGGGCGACGATGGTGGCAACCAGCAGCAGAGCGGCGGCGGTCTTCTCGGTGTCGGAGAACCCGCGCCGCTGATACAACAGCTTGCGCAGGCGCGGAAAGCGCGGGGCCATGTCGCCCTCGGTGACCTCCGTCGACGCGGCGGTGGTCATTGCGAGACTCTCGCGGATGCGGATGCCGACGCGGATGCGGGTGCCGATGCCGATTCGGCACCCCTGTCGCCCGCCACGCGCGCGAGCCGCCCCACCGCCTCGGTCAGCACCTCGGGCGAACACGCGAGGTTCAGTCGCACGAAGCCGGCGCCCTGCCGGCCGAACTCCGGCCCCGCCATAAGCGCTACTTTCGCCGATTCGAGCGCCACGACGCTCGGGTCGTCGCCCCAGCCGAGCGCTCGAAAGTCGAGCCAGGCGAGGTAACTCGCCTGCGGCCGGCGAAACACCACCCCGGGCAACTGGGCCGCGAGCAACTCGCGCAGAAGCTCCGCCGACTGCCTGATCGCCTCGATCGCCTGGTCGAGCCACGGCACTGCTTCGGCGAAGGCAGCAATGCTGCCGTGCAGACCGAGCTGACTTGTTCGCATGTGCACCTCGTCGGGCAGAGCGTCGAGCATCGCCAGCGTTCGATCGCTCTGCGCGATCTGCATGGCGCACTTCGCGCCAGCGAGGTTCCAGCCCTTGCTTGCCGAGGTCAACGTGATTCCGACTGCCCTCGCGGCCTCGGACACGCTGAGGAACGGGGTGAAATCACGAGATTCGTAGGCCAGCGGCCCGTGGATCTCGTCGCACACGACAACCGCATCAAAACGGAACGCGAGCGAAGCGAGAGCCTCGAGATCGGCCGCCGAGTGCAGCAACCCGAGCGGATTGTGCGGGTTGCACAGCAGCACGGCGCGGGCGCCCGCCTGAAGCGCGGCTTCGACGCCGGCGAGGTCGATCGACCAGAAATCCGCAGACGACGCGTGGTCGTCGGCATCCACCGGCCCGGATTCGAGCAGCGGCACCTCGACGACCCTGCCACCCGCCTCGGTGACGTACTCGAAAAACGGCGGGTACACCGGCGGCATGATGATCACGCCGTCACCGATGCCGATCGCCTGACGCAGCGCCTCGACCGCCGCCACGCTGACATCGGTGGTGGTGCGGATGTTCGAGGGCTCGATCATCCAGCCCCACCGTTCGGCGGCGAACGCTGCAAACGGCTCAGCCAGCGCCGTGACCTCGCCGATGTACCCCACGTCGGAGTTCTCGATGACGCGGATCATCGCGCGCTTCACCGGCTCGGCGAGCGAATAGTCCATCTCGGCGACGAACAGCGGCAGCACGTCGTGGGGGTAGGCGCGCCATTTGACGCTGGTGCGCTGACGGAGCTGTGCGAGTGGATCGGCGCGAAGGAGGTCCATCGCTCCAGTGTGCCCCATTCCGGCCCCGAATCGGTATATGCGGCCTGAGGCATATGCCGGGCATCCGTGCCCCGACCGGGCGAGCCGCAAAATCTCGCGCTTGACACGAACCCCGATCACTGCATACGCTCACTCTGAATTCGTGAGAGCGCTCTCAGCACTCGCAAAGAGAGCGCTCTCACAATTCTTTCCCATCCCACCCACGCACACAAGGGAGTGACCGTGAAATACTCACGACGCACCAAAGGAGCTGTTGCCCTCGCGGGCGTCGCGGCTTTTGCACTACTGGCCACCGGATGCTCGAGCGGAGGTTCGACCGCAAGCAGCACCGGCAGCTCGACCGACCCGATCACCCTCACCGTGACGACGTTCGGCACGATGGGCTACGACGATCTGTACAAGCAGTATGAGCAACTGCACCCGAACATCACCATCAACGCCACGAACATCGACACCGGCGACAACGCCAAGACCGACTGGCAGACCAAAGAGGCGGCCGGAGCGGGCCTTCCCGACGTGCAGGCCGTCGAAGAGGGCTGGCTGAGCGCGGTCATGCAGGTCTCCGACCAGTTCAACGACCTCAGCCAGTACGGCGCCAACGACATCAAAGACCGCTGGGTCTCGTGGAAGCTCGCGCAGGCGACAGACGCAAAGGGCCGCATCATCGGGTACGGCTCCGACATCGGCCCCGAGGGCCTCTGCTACAACAGCAAAGACTTCGCAGCGGCCGGTCTGCCCACCGACCGCGACCAGGTCGCCGCGCTCTTCGGCGGTGACAACGCCACCTGGGACGACTACTTCAAGGTCGGCGCGCAGTACAAGGCGGCCACCGGCAAGGCGTTCTACGACCAGTCGGGCTTCATCTGGAACGCCATGGTCAACCAGCAGGCAGAGGGCTACTACAAGAAAGACGGCTCGCTGAACGTCGACGGCAATGCCACGCTGCAGGGCCTCTGGAACAAGCTGGCCACCGCGACGGCATCCGGACTCTCGGCGAACCAGACCGCTTGGGACTGGGGCAAGGGCAAGGCCTTCACCGACGGCACGTTCTCGACCTTCGTCTGCCCCGGCTGGATGCTCGGGGTCGTCAAGGGGCAAGTGACCTCTGCCGGCGGCGACGCCACCACCGGCTGGGACTTCGCGAACGTCTTCCCGGGCGGCGCAGCCAACTGGGGCGGAAGCTTCTTGACCGTTCCCACCCAGTCGAAGCACCCGCAAGAGGCAGCCGACCTGGCCGCATTCCTCACCAACGCGAAGTCGCAGGCTGCGGCATTCGGTGTGGCAGGAACCTTCCCGAGCGTGACGGCGGCTCAGACCGACCCCGCGGTGACCGGAACGAACGACCTGTCGACGTTCTTCAACAACGCACCGATCGGCACCATTCTCGGCGAACGTGCCAAGGGCGTCGTCGCGCAGTTCAAGGGACCGGACGACTCGGTGATCCAGTCGCAGGTCTTCGGGCCGGCGATTCAGGAGATCGACTCGGGCAAGGCAGACGGGCCCACGTCGTGGAACGACGCGATCACCCTGCTGAACCAGCTCGTCGTCAATAAGTAAGCGGGCGCGGCGGGGGCAGGCGGGCGCGGCGGGGGCGGCCTGAACGGCTGCTCCCGCTCCCTGCGCGCGCATCGATTTATGCGACTGACGCCGTATTGACTATTCATGTTTTCGATTAGGTAGAGGCCAGAATGACCGCAACACTCACGCCGCCGCAGGAGCAGAAGCCCGCAGCGGAGACACCGGCGCAGAAGCCGAAGGTGCCCTTCAAGTACCGGCTGAACCGCTTCGACATGAAGGCGTCGCCGTACCTGTACATCGCGCCGTTCTTCATTCTGTTCGGGCTGGTGGGGCTCTTTCCCCTCGGATACACGTTCGTCGTCTCACTGAATAAGTGGAACCTGCTCACGGGCCCCGGTGGATTCGTGGGGCTGGCGAACTACGGCGCAGAACTCACCGATCCGTTCTTCTGGAACTCACTGTTCAACACCGTGAGCATCTTCTTGCTCTCGGCCGTGCCGCAGCTGATCATCGCCGTGGTGATCGCGGCGGTACTCGACCAGAACATTCGCGGCAAGACGTTCTGGCGCATGAGCGTGCTGATTCCTTATGTCGTCACCCCGGTCGCCGTGACGCTCATCTTCTCGAGCGCGTTCGATGAGAAGTACGGCGCCATCAACAACCTTCTGCAGTTCTTTCACCTGAACCCCATCATGTGGAAGACCGAGACGTTCCCCTCGCACGTGGCCATCGCCACGATGGTGAACTGGCGCTGGACGGGCTACAACGCCCTCATTCTGCTCGCGGCCATGCAGGCCGTTCCCCGCGACATCTACGAATCCGCCGCACTCGACGGCGCGGGCGCGATCAGGCGCTTCTTCTCGATGACGCTGCCGAGCATCCGCCCCACCATGATCTTCGTCATCATCACCGCGACCGTCGGCGGCTTGCAGATCTTCACCGAGCCGAAACTCTTCAACCCCACGACGGCCACGCCCGGCGGGCCGCAGCGGCAGTATCAGACCACGGTGCTGTACCTGTGGGATCTCGCCTTCAACCGGCAGAACTTCGGCAAGGCGTCAGCCGTGGCCTGGCTGCTGTTCTTGATCATCGTGCTGTTCGGGCTGTTGAACTTTCTGATTTCGCGCCGCATCGCTTCGACCGAAGCCAAGTCATCGAAGCGCAAGACCGCCCGAATCCTCGCCCAATACAACGAGAACAAGATCTCATGACGACACTCACTGCGAAGCCCCAGACCCCCGCGAAGCCTCAGACCCCCGTGAAGCGGCGCAAGCCGCTCGGCATCGACAAACGGCCGGGCTTTCTGACCTACGCCCTGCTGATCGTCTTCTTCATCGGCGGCACCTATCCTCTCTACTGGTCGTTCATCGCCGGTTCGAGCCCGAGTTCGGTGCTCACCCAGACCTGGCCGCCGCTGCTGCCCGGCGGTCTGTTCTGGCAGAACGTCGGTGCCGTAATGGACACGGTGCCGTTCTGGATGTCGCTGCTGAACAGTGTCATCGTGTCGACCGTCATCACTATTTCGGTGGTGTTGTTCTCGACGCTGGCGGGGTACTCGTTCGCCAAGCTGAAGTTCCGCGGGCGGGAGGGTCTGCTCGTCTTCGTCATCGCGACTCTGGCGGTGCCCACCCAGCTCGGCATCATTCCGCTCTTCATGGTGATGAAGCAGTTCGGCTGGACGGGTACGCTCGGCGCCGTCATCGTGCCGACCCTCGTCACGGCGTTCGGCGTGTTCTTCATGCGCCAGTACCTCGTCGATGTGATCCCCGAAGAGCTCATCGAGGCGGCCCGGGTCGACGGTGCGAGCATGATCAGCACGTTCTGGCACGTCGGTGTTCCCGCCGCCCGGCCGGCCATGGCCATTCTCGGCCTGTTCACCTTCATGACCGCCTGGACCGACTACCTCTGGCCGCTGCTGGTCGTTCCGCAGAATCCGACCCTGCAGGTGGCGCTCAGCCAACTGCAGTCAGCGAAGTACGTCGACTATTCGATCGTGCTCGCCGGTGCGGTGCTCGCGACCGTGCCGCTGCTCATTCTGTTCATTCTCGCCGGGCGCCAGCTCGTGTCGGGCATCATGGCCGGGGCGGTGAAGGGCTGATGTCAGCTGCGAACCACCCCTGGCCGGCCGGCTTCATCTGGGGTTCGGCCACCGCCGCCGCCCAGATCGAAGGGGCCGCTCACGAAGACGGCAAAGAAGACTCCATCTGGGACGCGTTCGCGCGTGTTCCCGGCGCGGTGATCAACGGCGACACTCCCGAGGTCGCGGTCGACCACTACCACCGGATGCCCGAAGACGTCGCCGTGATGAAAGACCTCGGTCTCGACTCCTACCGCTTCTCCACCAGTTGGGCGAGGGTCAAGCCGGGCGATCGGTACGTCAACGCGAAGGGACTCGACTTCTACTCGCGTCTCGTCGACGAATTGCTTGGGGCGGGCATCCTGCCGTGGCTCACCTTGTATCACTGGGACCTGCCTCAGGCGCTCGAAGAGCTCGGCGGCTGGACGAACCGCGACACCGCCTACCGCTTCGCGGACTACGCCGAGGCGGTCTACGACGCACTCGGCGACCGTGTCGACCACTGGACCACGTTCAACGAACCCCTCTGTTCGTCGCTCATCGCCTACACCTCGGGCGAGCATGCCCCCGGTCGTGTGGATCCGCGTGCAGGACTCGCGGCGGTACACCACCAGCACCTCGGGCACGGGCTCGCCGTGGCTCGGCTGCGGGAGTCAGGCGCCGCGCGCGGCAAGGTGGGCGAGACGGCAGACCAGATCGGCATCACGCTCAACCTCACGACGGCCGTGCCGAACGACCCGAACGACCCGGCCGATCTCGAGGCCGCGCGGCGCATCGACGGCCTGTGGAACAGGCTGTTTCTGGAGCCCCTGGTGCTCGGCGCCTATCCCGCCGACGTGCTGGAGGATGTTCGCGAGTATGGCCTCGCCGAGCTGATCGAGCCCGGTGACCTCGAGGTGATTTCGGCGCCGCTGGACTTCGTGGGGGTCAACCACTACCACGATGACAATGTCAGCGGGCATCCACTGCCCGTGGTCGCCGCCGTCGGTGCTGGGATCGGCGTCGCGATGCCGACCCCGACTGCCGCGCCGACGACGCGCGAGAAGCGCTCGCCGTTCGTCGGCTCGGAGTACGTCACCTTTCCGCCGCGAGCGCTGCCCCACACGGCGATGGGTTGGGAGGTGAACCCCGAGGGTCTGCACGGGCTGCTGGTGCGGCTCGGCCGCGAGTATCCGAGTCTGCCACCGCTGTACGTCACCGAGAACGGTGCCGCGTACGACGACATCGTCTCCCCCGACGGCTGCATTCATGACGCCGAACGCACGGCCTACATCGAGTCGCACGTCGACGCGATCGGGCGGGCCGTCGCCGACGGGGCGGATGTTCGGGGGTACTTCGTGTGGTCGCTGCTCGACAATTTCGAGTGGGCCTGGGGGTACGACAAGCGGTTCGGCATCGTGCGTGTCGACTATGAGAGCCAGCTGCGAACAGTCAAAGACAGCGGCCGCGCCTACGCCCGCATCATCAAGGAGTCTCGTGAACACGCTTACAATTGAGGGTAGCTAGACATTACGGGCTTCTGATGGATGCTCGTGGCCTGCCAACACGACTGTAGGAGAGAGCTGTGACGACGGAGACGCCAAGCAGCACCGTGACGCCGAGCAGCGTGACGCCGAGCAGCACCGCCGCGCCGGGTGAGGCGGAGGCCGGCGGGCCGCGCATCGTTCCCACGCTCGAGATGGTGGCGGCCCTCGCCGGGGTCTCGCGGGCCACGGTGTCTCGAGTGGTGAACTCGTCGCCCAAGGTGACGCAGCAGGTGGTCGATGCCGTGAACGAGGCCATCGAGAAGCTCAATTACGTGCCGAACCGGGCGGCCCGGTCGCTGGCGAGTCGGCGCACGCAGGTGATTGCGCTGGTCGTGCCCGAGACCACGGCCAAAGTCTTCAGCGACCCGTTCTTCGCCACCGTCGTGCAGGGCATTGCGCTCTACCTCTCCGACACGGACTACACACTGAACATGCTCATCTCGTCTGAGACGAAGTCGGAGAAGACGCGGCGCTACCTGATGGGCGGAAACGTCGACGGCGCCATCGTGGTCTCGCACCACAGCGGCGACCACTCGTATGCGCATTTGGGGCAATCCCTTCCGATGGTCTTCGGCGGCCGCCCGCTCGCTGCCGAGGGCGAGAGCTACTTCGTCGATGTCGACAATGCGGCTGGGGCCGCGGGCGCGACGGCGCACCTCGTCGAGAGCGGGCGGCGACACATCGCCACTATCGCAGGTCCGCAAGACATGCCGCCGGGGCTCGACCGGCTGAGCGGGTGGCGGCGCACGCTCAGTATGCACGGGCTCGACCAGTCCCTCGTCGAGATCGGCGACTTCACGCCCGAGTCGGGGGCCGCAGCGATGCGCCGGCTGCTCGATCGCGGGGTGCCGATCGACGGCGTCTTCGCGGCGAACGACCAGATGGCGGCGGGCGCGTACTCTGCCATCTACGAGCGCGGGCTGAGCATCCCCGGCGACATCGCCGTCGCTGGGTTCGACGACAACTACTACGGATCGACCGCCACTCCCCCGCTTACCACCGTGCATCAGCCCTCCCACGAGCTCGGCGCCAAGATGGCCGAAGTACTCGTGGCGCTCATCGAAGGCAAATCGGTCGAGCACGTGACGACCATGCCCACCCAACTCTTGATCCGGGCATCCACCGCTGCCTAGATTGGTGCGCCGCCGCCTCTGCGGCGCACAGTGCGACTGGATGCTCGCGCCAAAGTTTCGGCCGCTACCAACACGAAACGCGACGAGCGCGGTCACCGCGTTTCGTTGACCCCGTTGGTGCGACGCGGCCCCCTCGCTGTTCTCGCAGCGGGATCGACTTCGCGAAAAGTGCCCCAAGACTTCGGTTTTGGGGCACTTTTTGGTAATTCGATCGGTGGGAGTTGACATTGCGATAGTTTGCGATATATCGTTAACTCATCGCCGAATAGCGGTGATGCATCGGGAGCATATCGAAACCGTTCGGTTTCGTGAAAGAAGGCTTCTGACAAGACTTCTTACCCGCCTGTCGAATGACGACAGACAGAAAGGTGAACGCGATCATGAAGCGCACTCACAACAACTTCGACTTTTCAGGCTCTGACTCTCAGCACGAGGGTCACGGGCGCCCCAACGGGCACTCCCCGGCAGACCGCGCCTTCCGCGGCCCGCACGGTCACGACGGATTCCGCGGCTTCGGCCCCGGCGCCGGTTTCGGCGCAGCGGGCTTCGGCCCCGGCGCTGGAGCCGGCTTCGGCGGCGGGTTCGGCCCGGGCTTCGGCCCGCGCGGCCCGCGTCGTGCAGGCAAGGGCGACATCCGCTCGGCCATCCTGTCGCTTCTCGGCGACGGGTCCTCGAACGGCTACGGCCTCATCAAGGCCATCGCCGAACGCACCGGCGGCACCTGGCGCCCGAGCCCCGGCTCGGTGTACCCCACGCTGCAGCAGCTCGTCGACGAAGAACTCATCGTAGCGACCGGCGACGGCCGCCGCACCGAGTTCGAACTCACCGACGCCGGCAAGGCGTACCTCACCGAGCACGCCGATGAGATCACGAAGGCCTGGGAGGCGACCCCCGGCCGCTCGCAGAGCGACACGGCCTTCATCGAGAGCGTCGGCAAGCTCATGGGCGTCGTGCACCAGTTCCGCTCCGCGGCGACGGATGCCCAGCGCACCGCTGCGGCCGAGAAACTCGACGAGGCGCGCCGCGCCCTGTACCTGATCCTCGCGGACTGAGCGTATGGTGCGCCGCCGCTTCTGCGGCGCACGGTGCGACCGGATGCTCGTGCTCGGCTATTGGCCGCTACCGACGCTGAAAGCGACGAGCGCGGTCGCCGCTTTCAGCCGACCTCGCTTGGTGCGCCGCCGCTTCTGCGGCGCACAGTGCGACTGGCCACACACTCCTGCGTATTGGCCGCTACCAACACGGAACGCGACGAGCGCGGTCGCCGCGTTCCGTCGATATCGCTTGGTGCGCCGCCGCCGCTGGGCCCACGCCGGCCGGAGGCTCCGCGCGCCGCTTGCGGCGTGTGGAGTGGCCGGTGGGGACGGCGCACAGTGCGACTGGATGCTCGTGCGCGGGTATTGGCCGCTACCGACGCTGAAAGCGACGAGCGCGGTCGCCGCTTTCAGCCGACCTCGCTTGGTGCGCAGCCGGCAGCACTCCCTACGAGGAGGGCTGCCGGCTTTTTCGTGAGGTGAGGTAGAGCACGCAGACGGCGATGAGGGCCAGCAAGACGAGGCTCACGGGGCCGGTGCCGAGGCCGAGACCTCCGCGGGCGGGAGGAACGGCCATCCAGTCGGCGAACGACGCGCCCAGTGGTCGGGTGACGACATACGCGAACCAGAACGCCAGCACGGGGTTCATGCCGAATCGCGCGTAGGCGACGGCCGGTATCGCGATGATGACGGCGAACAGGATGCCCGAGCCCAGGTACCCCAGATCGAACACCGTCGCGGTCAGGTCTCCGGCGGCCGTGCCGAGCGCGAAGGTGGCCAGTACCGTGATCCAGTAGAACAGTTCGCGTCGGCGCGTCGTGATGCTGTGGATCGACAGCGTTCCCTCCACCCGGCGCCACACCACGAACACCACGGCGAGCACGACCGCGAATACCAGTGTCGAGACGAGGTACGGCACCCCGAAGCCGACGTGCGCTACGTCGGCCGCCATGGTTCCGAACACGCTGACAAGCACGACCGTGAGCCAGTAGAGCCACGGCGTGTAGGCGCGCGATCGCACCTGGACGACGAGAGCTGCGACAAGCGCCAGGCCGGTGAGCGGCACGACGACGACCGGATCGAAGGCCACGGCGAAGTAGTCGGAGGTCGTCTCGCCCATGCCCGTGGTGAGAACTTTCGTGACCCAGAAGGCGACCGTGATCTCGGGCACCTTCGAGGCGAGCGTGCGTGCCGGAAGAGTCATGAGTCAACGTTAGCGATCAGCTAGCAAAAGCAACGAAGATTGCCTTAGGGCGCTAGACTGCCTGTATGAATACTCAGGTCGCGACGCCCGGTCAGGTCGCTTCGGGCCATGTGGCTTCGGGCTCGCTCGGCGCGGCGAAAGCAGCGACCGTGCCGAGCAGCGCAACACTCTCCGCCGCCCCTGCGAAGCGCACCGGGGGGCGCAGCGCCCTCGTGCTCGCTGCCGTGCGCCGGGCCGTCGAAGAACTCGTTCGCGAGCGCGGCGCTGAGCGGGTCACGGTTCCGATGATCGCCGAGCGCGCCGGAGTGAATCCGACCAGCATCTATCGCCGCTGGGGCGATCTGCCCACTCTGCTCAACGAGATCGCCACCTATCACCTCGATCCGGCCCGGCCACTGCCCGAAACGGGCACGTTGCGCGACGACCTCACCGGCTGGGCTCGCGAGATCATCGAGCACTACAGTCTGCCCGTGCATGCCGCACTCTTGCGCGCCGGTGCCGCCACGGCCGGCGAGAGCGAATCGGACTGCCTGCGCGACCGCCGCGCCGAGGCCACGATGATGGTCGCGCGATTCGAGCATCCGCCGGTCACGGCCGAGCAAGTGATCGACCACCTCGTGGCGCCGATCATCTACCGCGTCATCTTCCTACCCTCGAGCGTCGACGCCTCTACAGCCGACCGCCTGGTCTCCGACCTCTTCGCGTAAATTTGTGCGCCGCGGTGCTGGCTGGTGCCCCCCTCCCCACCCGCGCCCATCGACTTTGCGCACATGGCTGCAAAAACGCCCACTTAGGTGCTTTTTCGCAAAGTGGATTTAAGGAGAAGGGCGGGAAGAGGGGGCGAGCAATGGCGGCGCACCTCCCAACACCGCGGCGAACCAACGAGGTCGGCTGAAAGCGGCGACCGCGCTCGTCGCTTTCAGCGTCGGTAGCGGCCGATAGTCAGGATCGAGCATCCAGTCGCAATGCGCGCCGCAGAGGCGGCGGCGCGCAAATCAGACAGCGGGCAATGACTGCTCGATCAGAGACACGATGGCGGGGTCATCCGGCTCGGTGCGCGGGCGGAAGCGGTGCACGGCGCCATCGGGGGTGACCACGAACTTCTCGAAGTTCCACTTCACGCGGCCGGCCTTTCCTTCATCGTCGGCCGCCTTCTTGAGCTCGGTGTAGAGCGGATGCTCGCCCCGACCATTGACCTTGATGCGCTCGAACATGGGGAACGTGACGCCCCATGTGGTGGAGCAGTATTCGGCGATCTTCTCTTCGCTGCCGAGCTCTTGCAAGAACTGGTTGCTCGGAAAACCGAGCACGGTGAATCCGCGGTCGCCGTACGTCTTCTGCAGGTCTTCGAGCTTCTCGTACTGCGGTGCGAGCCCGCAGCGCGAAGCGACGTTGACGATGAGCTTCACCTTGTCGCCGTAGGCCGAGAGCGACGTCTCGCCGCCGTCGATGGTGACGATCGGAATCTCGTTGATGTCGGCCACGGTCACGCCCCCTCTTCGATGTCGGAGAACAGAATGCGCACTCCACCGGTCGCGAGACCGAAGATCGACGGGAACAGCTCGGCCGCCTCGGCGGTGGCGACAGCTGCCGACGCGGTGTCGTAGTCGTCGAAGTAGAGGTCGAACATCCGGTACGCCGGCGTGGGCGTGCCGTCTTCTTTCGGCCAGACTTTCGAGCTCTCGAACTTGACCACCCCTGGCAGCTTCTTGGCCAGTTCGACCTGCCCGGCCGAGTAGCCGGCCTCGAACGCGTCGGGGTCGGTGGGGTTGTCGTAGATAACAGTGATTTTCGTGGGCATCGTGCCGCCTTCTCTGCATCGAAACGAGGCACTTCAGCCCCGCAATCTCATCGTATGTGCGGCGGGCTGGCGGTTGCCCCCGAATTGCAATTACGCTCGACTCTGATGATTACTACAGTCGCGACTCCGTACGAAGACCTGCTGCGGCACACCCTCGAAACGGGCGCGGCGAAATCCGACAGAACGGGCACCGGAACCACGAGCGTCTTCGGCGCCCAACTGCGCTTCGACCTGCGCGAGGGCTTTCCGCTCATCACCACGAAGCGCGTGCACTTCAAGTCGATCGCCTACGAGCTGCTGTGGTTTCTGCGCGGCGAGAGCAACGTCGGCTGGCTGCGCGAGAACGGCGTCACCATCTGGGACGAGTGGGCCGACGCCGACGGCGAACTCGGCCCGGTCTACGGGGTGCAGTGGCGTTCGTGGCCGACCCCGTCGGGAGAGCACATCGACCAGATCAGCCAGGTGCTGCACACGCTGAAGAGCGATCCCGATTCCCGCCGCATGATCGTGTCGGCCTGGAACGTCGCCGACATCCCCTCGATGGCCCTCGCCCCCTGCCACGCGTTCTTTCAGTTCTACGTGGCCGACGGCAAGCTCTCGTGCCAGCTCTACCAGCGCAGCGCCGACCTCTTTCTGGGCGTGCCGTTCAACATCGCGAGCTACGCCCTGCTCACCCACATGGTGGCCGCGCAGGCCGGCCTCGAGGTGGGCGACTTCATCTGGACCGGCGGCGACTGCCACATCTACGACAATCACCGCGAGCAGGTGACCGAGCAGCTCAGCCGCGAGCCGTATCCGCTGCCGACACTCAAGCTGCTGCGCACCCCGCCGAGCATCTTCGAGTACGAGTACAGCGATTTCGAGATCGAGAACTACCAGCACCACCCGGCCATCAAGGCGCCGGTCGCGGTGTGACGCCCGCATGACGCTCGGGATGATCTGGGCCGAGGCCCGCGCAGGCATCATCGGCGACGGCGGTACCATTCCGTGGCGGCTGCCTGAAGACCTGGCGCACTTTCGCGAGCTCACGATCGGCGGCGCGGTGCTGATGGGCCGCAAGACCTGGGATTCGCTGCCCGAACGATTCCGTCCGCTGCCGGGGCGCCGCAATCTGGTGCTCACCCGCGACCCGAGCTGGGAGGCGAGCGGGGCCGAGACGGTGCACTCGATCTCGCAGGCGCAGCGTTTGGTCGGCGACGACGCGTTGTGGGTGATCGGCGGCGGCGAGCTCTACCGGCAGGCTCTTTCGCTCGCAAGCAGACTCGAAGTCACCGAAGTGGATCTCGGCGTTCGCGGCGATACTCGAGCGCCCGCGATCGACGCGACGTGGGAGCCGCAGGGTGCGACGCCCTGGCTCGAGTCGGGCACGGGCATCCGGTACCGCTTCGTGAGTTACGCGCGCTGAAGCCGGCTTGCGCTGACGCTGGCTGCCACCCGAATCGCCGCCACGGGCAGCGTTCTGAGGTTCAGAGGGCGAGGGCAAGCCCCGTCAGCACCTGGTTGATGGTGGGCACACCTTCCGCCCGGAACACCTGTTCGCCGGCGTCGTTCTCGATGATGACCGTGGGCGTGGCGGTGATGTCGGCCCGCTCGGCGGCATCCGGATGCACCGCCACATTCACTTCGCTGATCGAGACCCCGCTCACCAGCGCCGCGGCCTGGTCGAGAACCGCGCGCGTCGAGGTGCACGCCCCGCAGAACGACGACGAATACAGCTGAACACGCATATCTACTGCAGCAACCGTCGGCCGTGCTGCATTCCCGCTAAAGGGGGCGGATGCCGAAGGCCTGAGCCAAGCGATCGATCTTCTGTGCGCGGCCGAGGCGCGGCAGGTCGCTGCCGTCGCGGATGACCCGGCCGCGGCTCTCGAAATCGTCGAGGAAGTCGCGTGCCCACGTGGCGTCGGAGCGCGTCGGGCTGATGACCTCGTTGATCACCGGCAGCTGCTCCACGTCGAGGCAGAGCTTCCCAGTGAGACCGAGGGTCACAGCAAGCGCCGACTGCTCGCGCAGAACGGGGTGGCTGCTGCCGACGGTGGGCCCGTCGATGGGGCCCGGCAGTCCGCCGATTCGGCTGGCGACGACGAGTCGCGAGCGCGGGTACGCCATGGCCAGATCGTCGGCTCCGGTGCCGGTGTCGCGGCGGTAGTCGCCGCTACCGAAGGCGAGCCGGAAGGCCCCGCGCGCCTCGGCGATGGTGCGGGCCTCCTCGATGCCGAGGGCGGACTCGATGAGCGCGATGACCGGGGTGGAGCCCCCGAGTCGATCGAACGTCTCGGTGACGTGTGCACCGTATTCGGTCTTGGCGAGCATGACGCCGCGCAGGCCCGGCAGGCCTTTGAGCGCGTCGACGTCGCCCGACCAGAATGCGGTCGAGTGATCATTGATGCGCACCCAGGCCTCGCCGCCGTTCTGCAGCCACGCCACCACGTCTTCTCGGGCCTTCGGCTTCAGCTTGGGGTCGACCGCGTCTTCGATGTCGAGAATGATCTGGTCTGCGCGCGAGGCGGAGGCGGCGTCGAACGACTCCGGCCGCGTCGCCGCAACCAGCAGCCACGAGCGAGCGATCTCGGCAGAGACCGGCTGACCGCCGATGTCGAACGTGGGCACATCAACGGAGTCGGGCTGGTCGGTCATCGGCGTCTTTCTCACATGCGGATTAGTCGTCGGCAATGCTATCGCCTCAACGGTGAGCTGCCTGACGACGAGTCGCTGACCCGTCAGGAAGCGGTAAAGAACGACCGCAGCAGTGGCGCGACCGCGGCCGCCTCGACAGCATGGTTCTGACCGGGAAGCGTGTCGACGGTCGCCGTACTCACCACGCTCGCGATGCGTTCGGCCGCCGCGAGGGCCCACGGAGCGCTGTCTCCGCCCGCGATCGCCAGCACCGGAACACTGACCGAGACGAGCCAGTCGCTCGACGCAGAACCAGTGACGCAGAGCAACTGGTCGTACGGCAGGGTGTGGGCTATGGCGAGCATCCCGGGCCAGAACGGGGCGTGTGACACCCATTCGATCTGCTCGGCCGGCATGCCGGTGCCGCGCATGAATTCTTTGGCGGCGCCGTCGAGATCACCGGCCGCGACCAGCGCGTTCAGGCTTTCGACGGTCGACAGGGGCACCGGATGATCGAACATCAGTGGAGGCTCATACACCGCCAGCTTCGTCATCGGCACACCGCTGGCGGCCGCGTCGAGCGCAAGAACGGCTCCGGATGAGTGGCCGTAGACGAAGGGGGGCGCACCCGCCGAACCGTCGCCCTGCTGCTCGCCGGTCGACCGGATGACCGCGTAGAGGTCTTCGAGCTCGCGAGCGATCTCGTACGGAGGCGTGTCGCCGCTGTCACCCCGACCGCGGCGATCGTATTCGTAGACCGTGAAGTCGGCGGCGAGCAACGCGGCGAGGTCTTTGCTCGACTGGCGGGTATTGAAGGCCCCGGTGACGATGACGAGAGCCGGGCCGGTGCCGGTGCGATCGACTTCGAGGGTCGTCGCGTCGGTCGAGGTCACCTTGTACATGAGGCAACAATACTAAGCAAACTGACGGAAACGGAGAGTACCGTTTCTCTCGTGCGGGCACCCGTGACGCACATGCAGCGGAGGTAACGAAGTCGTGACGAACAACAAGTGGAAGCGCTGGATTCCGGCTGCCGTCATTCCGGTGGTCATCGCCGGCGTGGCCATCGCCGTGCCCCTCTCGGCGAATGCAACCGACAGCCTGCCCACGAAGAGCCCGCAAGACGTGCTCGCGATGATCGGCAACAGCACGGTCACGGCGTTCTCGGGCACGGTCGAGCAGACCGCGAACCTCGGGCTGCCGGAGCTGCCGGCCGGCGTGTCGTCGAGTTCGCTCGGCGCCTCGGGTACCTCCTCCGACGCGAGCGCGACACCGTCGCCCACCTCGACCGGTTCGGCCGGTTCGGCTGCCGGCCCGAGCACCGCCGATGTCTCCTCGGCCCTGGCGCTGCTCACGGGAACGCACACCGCGCGCGTTTATGTCGACGGCGCCACCAACCAGCGCGTTCAGGTGATCGACCAGCTCGCCGAGACCGACCTGGTTCGAAACGGCAGCGACGTCTGGCAGTACGACTCCGCCAAGCAGACCGCTGTGCACACCACCCTGCCCGCCAAGAGCGGTTCATCGAGTGACAGCTCGGGCGACGCCACCGTGCAGACCCCTGAGCAGCTGGCTCAGAAGTTTCTCGACGACGTCGACCCCACCACCAACGTCTCCGTCGGCGGCGACGTGACGGTCGCCGGGCGCTCGGCCTACGACCTGATTCTCACGCCGCAGGCCACCGACACCCTGGTCGGTTCGGTGTCGATCGCGGTCGACTCCGCCACCGGGCTGCCGCTGCAGGTCAGCGTGACCGCGCGCGGGGCTGCCGACACGGCGTTCAGCACGGGCTTCACCTCGCTCGATCTCAGCACCCCGTCGGCCGACCTGTTCAACTTCACTCCCCCGGCAGGAACGACCGTGACCGAGAAGACCGCTCCGGCAGGTTCGGCGGGTTCGGCGGGCGCGGGTTCGGGCGCGACATCCACCGCCCCCGGCGCGTCGGCACCAGGCTCATCGGCGGCCAAGCCCGTGGTGACCGGTACCGGCTGGGACGCGATCGTCGAGCTGCCCGCAGGCGCCGACGCCTCGGCCCTGACGAGTTCGCCTCTGCTCGGTGAGTTGACCACAGCGGTCGACGGTGGTCACCTCTTGAGCACGACGCTCGTGAACGTGCTCGTCACCGACGACGGCCGGGTGTACGCCGGGTCGGTGTCGGCAGACCAGCTGCAGGCCGTGGCCGCCGCGAAGTGATCGCACACCGCCCTTCCGAGGTCGCCGCGTTATGACGGCCGCCGCGAGCACCGAGCTCGCCATCGAGACGCACGCGTTGACCAAGACGTTCGGCAAGCAGACGGCGGTCAACGGCATCGACCTCGCCGTGCCGCGTGGCTCGGTCTTCGGTTTTCTCGGGCCGAATGGGTCGGGCAAAACCACGACCATTCGTGTTCTGCTCGGTCTCGCGAGCGCGACCAGCGGCGAGGTGAGCGTGCTCGGGCAACCGCTGCCGGGCCGGCTCGCAAATGTACTTCCGCGGGTCGGTGCGCTGATCGAAGGCCCCGGGTTCTATCCGTTTCTCTCCGGCGAGGCCAACCTGCGCCGGCTCGACTCCGCCGATCGGTACGTCAGCAGCTCCACCCGGCGTGCACGCGTGGATGCCGCCCTCGATCGCGTCGGGCTCAGTCACGCGGCGGGCAAGAAGGTCAAGGCCTACTCGCTCGGCATGAAGCAGCGACTCGGCATCGCCAACGCTCTGCTGACTCCGCGCGACCTGATCGTGCTCGACGAACCGACCAACGGACTCGACCCGCAGGGCACCCGCGAGGTGCGCAACCTGGTGCGCTCGCTCACCGCAGAAGGCACCACCGTTTTCGTCTCGAGCCACCTGCTGGCCGAAATCGAGCAGATCTGCACCCACGCCGCGGTGATGCGCGCCGGAAACCTCGTGGCGCAAGGCAGCCTCGACGACCTGCGCCGAGCGGGCCAGGCGCGCGTACGCGTGCTGACGCCTGACGACCTCGCCGCCGAGCAGGTACTTCGTCGGCTCGGGCTGGTTCCCGAGCATCCGGATGCCCGGGGTGACGGCTCGGCCGACGTGACCGTCTCGGCGCCCATCGCCGACGACCTGGCACCCGACGCGGTGGTCAGCGCGTTGGTCGGGGCGGGTGTTCGCGTGCGAGGATTCGAGGTCGAGCGCGCCACCCTCGAAGACCTCTTCGTGGCCCTCACCGGGGAGGGGTTCGACGTTGTCCAGTGACCCCGATGCGGTCGAGCCACCGCGGCCCGGGAGTGCTGCCGGGCATCCACTCACCGGAGACACGACAGCCGAGCATCCACTCACCGGCGACACCGCTGCCGGGCATCCACTTGCTGGCGACTACGCCGCCCTCGCGCGCCCCCGCGCCGGGTGGGCGTTCATGGGATCGGAGATCGGTGTGCTGTTCCGGCGCCGACGCACGTGGGTGATGCTGATCGCCCTCGCCGCCATTCCGGTGCTGATCGCGGTGGCCGTGCGCATCTCATCGGCCGGATCGACCCCGGGTCGCGGGCCGGCGTTTCTCGGCCAGATCACCAACAACGGGCTGTTCGTCGGGCTTGTTGCGCTGATCATCTGCATTCCGCTGTTTCTGCCGCTGACCATCGGCGTGGTGGCGGGCGACACCATCGCGGGCGAAGCGAGTTCGTCGACCCTGCGTTACCTGCTCGTCGCACCGGTCGGGCGCGCCCGTCTGCTGCTCGTGAAATTCGTTGCGGCGGCTGCGTTCTGTGTGGCGGCGACTCTAGTCATCATCGTGGCCGGAGCCCTGATCGGCGCGGCGCTGTTCCCCATCGGACCGGTCACGCTGCTCTCGGGAGACACCGTGAGTCTCGGCGAGGCAGGTCTGCGGGCCTTGCTCATCGCCGCCTACGTGACGGTCTCGCTGCTCGGCCTCACCGCCATCGGCCTGTTCATCTCGACCCTCACCGACATTCCCGTCGGCGCGATGGCGGCGACCGTCGTGGTATCGATCATCTCGCAGGTGCTCGACTCACTGCCTCAGCTCGACTGGCTGCATCCGTGGCTCTTCACCCACTACTGGCTCGACTTCGCCGATCTGCTGCGCCAGCCCATCGACTGGTCGTCGTTCGGCTCGAACGCCCTGCTGCAGCTGGCCTACGTCGCCGTCTTCGGCACCCTCGCCTTCGGCCGCTTCAGCACGAAAGACATCCTCTCGTAGCGCCGCCGCATCGCGCCGCCGAGAGCGACGTTCGCGGACGAGAGCGACCGCCGCGGCGGCTCCTCTCGTCCGCGAGAGTCGCTCTCACCGAAGACCTCTTCACAGAGTGAGCACCAGCCGGATGCCCGCACTGACCTCATTCACGAGGTAGGGCGGCAGCGATCCAACCTCCTCACCGAGTTCGTCTTTGTCGAGAGTCTGGAGTTGCGAAACGTTCACAGCCGCGTCTTTGCTCAGGCCCGAGGCCGAAGCGGGAACAAACACATTGCCAGGGTGCTCGGCAGTCTGCGTGTTCGAGGTGATCGTCGCCACGATCACCGTGCGCAACGCGCTGCGATTGAATCGATCGTCTTGCACGACGAGCACCGGCCGACGTTTCGCCGGAGCACTGCCACGTGGCGCGCCGAGATCGGCCCAATAGACGCTGCCGCGCTGAACTACCACTCGTCTCCCGATGTGTAGCGTTCGAGAAGCCGACGACCTTCGTCTGCTGCGGCCGTCGCTTCTGCCTCGACTGCCGCGCCCCCTCGAATCAGAGCCGAATTTATCTCACCGACGAGGTCGTTCGACTCCAGCTCGGAAAGATATCTCTCCGCAGCAGTTGTGAAGAACTGCGATCGATTGATTTTGAGCTCAGCCACTCGATCTTCGACACGCCGAAAGGTGTCGTCAGGTACGGAAATCGCGGTCTTCATAGGTGAAGTATAACGGTGTTATACCGGATCGCAAGCGAACCGATCAGAGGGAGTCGAGCGGTACCGCGGGGTCGGCCAGGCGGGCGGGGTCGACGAGGTTCGCGCGGCGGATGATGCCCTGCACGGCCTCGTTCACCTCCCACACGTTGACGTTCATACCGGCGACAACACGGCCCTCCGCGAGCCAGAACGCGATGAACTCGCGCGCCGCCACGTCGCCGCGATACACGACGGATGCTCCGCGAGCCAGCGCCGAATAGCCCGAGTACTCCATGCCGAGGTCGAACTGATCGCTGTAGAAGTACGGAATCTCGTCGTACGAAAGCGAGCGCCCGAGCATCGACGCCGCCACCGCTGTGCCCTGGTTCAGAGCGTTCGCCCAGTGCTCACTTCGCACGCGCCGCGTGATCACGGGGTGGAACGCATTCGCGATGTCGCCGACCGCCCAGATGTTCGGGTCGCTCGTGCGCAGGGCGGCGTTGACCAGCACGCCGTTGTCGATGTCGAGGCCGGCGGCTTCGGCGAGCCGGATGTTCGGGGTAGCGCCGATACCGACGACCACGACGTCGGCGGGCAACTCGTCGCCGGTGGTCAGTTTCACGGCCGTCACGGCGCCCCGGGCATCCGCACGCTCGGCGGAGCCGTCGCCCGCGGCGACACCGCGGGCATCCGCACCGCCCTCCGCGGCATCCGCACTCAGCAGCTCTGCGACCTCGACCTCCGACCGCACCACGACGCCGTGCTCACGATGCAGGTCGAGGAACACCTGCCCGAGCTCGTCTCCGAGCACCGAGGCCAGCGGGACCCGGCCGCGGTCGAGCACGGTCACCTCGTTGCCGAGGGTGCGGGCTGTGGCGGCGACCTCCAGGCCGATCCAGCCGGAGCCGACGACGATCACCCGTTTGTCTCCGGCCGCCAGAACGGCGTGCAGGGCCTGCGCGTCGTCGAGCGTGCGCACCGTGAAGACCCCGTCGAGGTCCGCCCCCGGCACGTCGAGCTGCCGCGCCGACGAGCCCGTCGCGAGCAGCAGCTTGTCGTACATCACGGCCTCCCCCGAGTCGAGAAAGACGAACTGCGCTTCGGGGTCGATCGCGTCGACGGTCACGCCGAGGTCGAGATCCACGTCGCGCTCGGCGTACCAGCCCTCGGCTTCGACGAAGACGGAGTCGAGCTCGTCGGTGCCGGCGAGAAAGCCCTTCGACAGCGGCGGGCGGATGTACGGGCGATGCGACTCGGCCCCGAGCATCCGGATCTCCCCGGCGAAACCCTGCTCACGCAAGGCTTTCGCAGCGGATGCCCCGGCGAGCGCCGCGCCGACGATGACAATGTTCTGCTGATCGGTCACCACCCCACTCTGCCACTTTCGCCGCCGCGCAACAGCCCCCATCGTGTGCAGCCACCGGCGCCAGCGCAGGCACCAGACGTGCACTCGACACGCATTGGTCTTGCACCGGACTGGCGCCGGAGTTGCACCGGAACGGCCGCCGGGTGAACCTGCTGATTTGCCGGTAATACCGCTGTCTGAACGGCCACCGAGCGTGCCGCAACAGCGCTTACCGTAGCGTCGGTTATGGCTGCCCCAGACCTTGGTTACCAGTTAGCGAAAGCGCGAGTAGCGAAGGCCACTTGATCTTTCGAACCCGACAGATTCCGCGGAATGAGGCTCGAGAATGAGCAGCCCAAGTATCCCCCTCGGCATGCAGCCGCGAATCCCCGCTGCGAAAGTCGCCGCGTCGATTCCTGCTGCGGCGAAGCCCGTCGTCACGTTCACGCGAACGAAACCGGGCGGCAATCGGGTGAATCCCACCACCGAGTACTCGGCGCTGCTGCGCACGGTTCGTGACGCCGGGCTGCTGCGCCGGGCGCGCACGTACTACTACGTCATGTTCGCCTCGCTCGTAGTCGCTCTCGGCGGCGTCGCCGTCGGGTTCGTGCTGCTCGGCGACTCGTGGTTCCAGCTGATCATGGCCGGCGTGCTCGGCATCATTCTCACCCAGTTCGCGTTTCTCGCGCACGAGGCCTCGCATCGTCAGGTCTTCGAGTCAGGCAAGGCGAACGACCTGGCCGGGCGGATGCTCGCGAATCTGTTCGTGGGCATCAGCTACTCCTGGTGGATGAACAAGCACAGCCGCCACCACGCCAACCCGAACATCCTCGGCAAAGACCCCGACATCGACCGCGACGTCGTCTCGTTCACCGAAGATCAGGCCGGCGAGACCCGCGGCATCTACGCGTGGTTCACGAAGCGCCAGGGAAAGTTCTTCTTTCCGATCCTCGTGCTCGAAGGGCTGAACCTGCACGTGCACGGTTTTCGCACCGTGTTCGGCCGCGGAAAGGTCGACAAGCGCACGATTGAGATCGTGATGCTGGTCGCCCGCATCGGCGCCTACGTCGCCGTGATCTTCTTGATGCTGCCGCTCGGCATGGCGTTCGCCTTCATCGGCGTTCAGCTCGCCGTGTTCGGTGTCTACATGGGGTCGTCGTTCGCGCCAAACCATATCGGCATGCCGATTCTGCCGCGCGACTCGAAGGTCGACTTTCTGCGCCGCCAGGTGCTGACCTCGCGCAATGTCAGCGGTGGCTGGTTCATCAACTGGTTCATGGGCGGACTCAACTTTCAGGTCGAGCACCACCTCTTTCCGAACATGGCGCGCCCGCATCTGCGTGCCGCTCAGGTCATCGCTCGCGAGTACTGCGACACCCACACGATTCTGTACACCGAGACGACGTTGCCCGAGGCCTACGCCACGGTCGTGCGGTACATGAATCGTGTCGGGCTGGCGGCCGGGCGCGACGGCTTCCAGTGCCCTGCGGCGTCGGCGTACGGGCGGTAAGTTGCCGCGCCGTCAAGGGGTGCCTTCCGTACGCCTCCGGCGAGGGATTCGTGACAGCCTTGGGTGATGGGCAGACACGCGGCCGAATCTGACTCGAAGGCACGCCGAATGGCGGAGCGCCTGACTCACGAGCGTTTCAGCGGTCGCATCGCGGGATTCGGCACGGCGGGCAGCGGCTCTCAGGACGGCCCGCGCATTGTGATCGGCATGTGGGTGCGATCGCCGTTCGGGCGGTTCGCCGACGTCATGATCGAGCATCCGGATGGTCGGCGGGTTCTCTTGGCGCCTTCCGACCGTGTGGCGACCTACGTTTCGTCGACGTACACCTTCGACGAGGTGCGCGTGGTGCCCGTGCGGGCTATGCGGGTCGCGGGCGGGATCCGAGTGATGGCGGGCGCGACAGCGAGCGGCACTGGTGGCGCGGGGCTCGGAGGCGAGGGGCTCGGAGGCGCAGCGCCCGACGGCGCGGCGCTCGACGGCACAGCGCTCGGAGGCACCAGGCTCGACGGCACGGCGCCCGACGACGCGGGGCTCGGGCGCGCGGGGCTCGACGGCACGGTGCCCGACGGCACGGGGCTCCAAGGCACCAGGCTCGACGGCACGGTGCCCGATGGCGCGGTGCCCGACGGCACAGCGCTCGGAGGCACCAGGCTCGACGGCACGGTGCCCGACGGTGCGGTGCTCGACGTGACGATGCGCGTGGGGCGCATCACTCCGCTCGGGCGAGTGCTGCGCGGCGTGCCCGAGCGGCTCGCGACCGACCCGCGGTGGCTGCGCGCGGTCGATCCTGTAGCGGCGCGGCTCGTGCCGGGCGCACACACGAGTGGCTCTGCCGGAGGTGGGCGGCGCGAGTACTACGGCGTCACGACGATCCGCGCGCTCGATGCCGTGCACGGAACACTGGAGGGGCGCGACCTCAGCAGCCTCGCGCCACTCGACCCGCCCGTCACGTTCGGGTTCGGCTCCGCCCCGGCGACTCCGAGCCTGGTCGACCTGACCACGATCATCCGCTCGCCGCGCCCGCACCCGCAGTAGCCCGTGGGCCGTGAGCCGTGGGCTGTGGGCCGTGGGCCGCCCTCGGCCGCGCGCACTTCGCCGCACGCACCGAGATTGCCCTGCAGAGCGGAGCAGCTCCGGCCGCGCGCATTCTGGTAGTTCCGCGCCTGCTCGAGCGGGAGCCGATGCTCCGAACTGCGCGCACCGGCCGCCGCAATAGTTCGGCGCGTTCGCCGACGTGGTAGTTCGGCGCGGGCGCGGCGGCTCGGTGCGGGCGCCGCGGTTCGGCGCAGGCGCGGTAGTTCGGCGCAGGCGCGGTAGTTCGGCGTAGCCGCGGGCGCGGTAGTTCGGCGTAGCCGCGGGCGCGGTCGTTTGGCGCGGGCGCCGCCGCGGCGGCTCGGCGCGGGCGCCGCGGATCGGTGCGGGCGCAAGAGTTCGGCGTAGCCGCGGGCGCGGCCTTTTGGCGCGGGCGCGGTCGTTTGGCGCGGGCGCGGTAGTTCGAACCACGGCGCGTGCGCCGAACTACCGCGGCTCGCGGAACCACGCTCGCACGCGCGGCAGGGGCCCACGCTCGGCACGCGCCGCACGGTCCGACGCGCGGCACGCGCTCCACACGCAGAACGCGCCGGACGCACTCCACAGGCAGAACGCGCGGCACGCGCGGCACGCGCGGCACACGCAGAACACGCAGCACGCGCGGCACTTGGGGCCGGGTATAGCGTGAAGCCATGGCCAACCTGCTTCAGCTCGACTCCTCTGCCGACCCCGTGCGGTCTCGTTCGCGCGCGATCGGGCACTCGTTCGCCGAGGCGTGGCTCGCGGCGAACCCCGCGAACACCGTCACGTACCGGGATCTGCACGCGAACCCGCTTCCGCACTTGCCCGACGCGGCGCTGCACTGGCCAGAGCGGCTGCGCCCCGCCGATGCCGCTCCGTCCGCCGCGGCCGAGGCACTGCAGACCGAACTCATCGCCGAGTTGACGGCTGCCGATGCGCTGCTGGTGGATGCACCGATGTACAACTATTCGCTGCCGTCGGCTCTGAAGGCGTGGATCGACTACATCCACGTGCCCGCCGTCACCGCCCCGTTCGACGTTCCGACTCAGCCGATGGCGGGGCGCCCGGCCGTCGTCGTCACCAGCCGTGGCGCCTCCTACGACGCCGGCACCCCGACCGCCGACTGGGATCACGCGGTGCCGGTGCTGCAGCTCATCCTGGGCACCGCGCTCGGAATGGATGTCTCGGTGATCACCACGAGCCTCACCCTGGCCGACTCGGTTGCGGCTCTTGCCGAGCAACTCCCGCGCGCCGAGGCCGAGCTCGCCGCCGCTCACGCCCTGGCCGCCGCCGAGGGCGCCCGCCTCGGCGCCTGAATCCGCATAACAGTTCGATGAAAGCGAGCATGGCCCGTGGCGTCGATCGGCGCCACAGACCAGCGCAGCCGAGTAAGATCTGTTCATGGGGAGCCCTCGAAGCACCACACTCGTTCTCGTCGGTAACGAATCGCCGAACGCGTTCGGCGCGTTGGCCCGGCATGCCAACGTGCGGGCCGCCTCGCTTGCGGAGAGTTCCGACGAAGAAGCCGCCCGCTGGGTGACGCAGGCCGACGCCCCCTACGTGGTGCACGACCGCGATCCGCTGGCGCACGTCGCCGCCGCCTGGGTGGAGTTCTTCGACGACCTGTCGACCATCGGCACCCTCGATCTCGAGGTGGAGCGCGCCTCATCGGCGCTCGAGAACGGCTCGATGAGCATGCCCGACTACTACATCGTGGTCGACCCCGAGTCGCTGGCGCCCACGTGGAAGCACTGGTGGCTCGGCGTGCTGCCACAGGCCGCGCCGACGCGGGTCATTCCGTGGGCGGAGGGCAGCACGTCGCTCGACCGCGTGCTGCGCCGGCTGCCGACGGGCCGATCGTGGCCGAGCCCGGGGCCGTGGCTGCACGAGGTGGCCCGTTCGGTACCCGACCAGATCGGCAAGGGCTCGTCGGGGCCCACCCTGCTCGCCTCCTAGGTTCGCCCGGCTGAGGCCGCACGCCCAGCCATCCCCACGGCGGTCACCCGGTCGCCCTCACGCCGAGCGCGCCTACGCAGCTACGCCGCGGGTGCGGCCATTCCGGTCGTCGAACCGCACCTCGGCGCGTCGGCGCTCCGCGCGGCACCCTCGGCCACTGCGGTTTCCGGCGCGCCCACGACCGCGGCAGAAGCCGCAGAACCCGCGGCGGCAGCGGCCACAGAAGTGGCGGCAGAAGCGGCAGCAGCAGCAGCAGAACCAGCGGCAGCGGCAGCGGCAACACCAGCAACATCCCGGCGCTGCATGCGCAGCTGCGCCCCGATACCCAGGCCCGCTACCACCACGATCGCGACGCCGAACGCCAGTACCGTCGTCATCAGTCCGAGCGGCGCGATCAGCTGCCCCGCGATGATCACCGAGACGCCGAACGCGAGGTACGACACGAGGTAGACCCCGGCGAAGAGTCCGGCGCGCTGGTGCGGCTTCGCGAGCGGCCCGACAAGCCGCAGCGAGCCCGAGAACGAGGCGCCGAACCCAGAGCCGCCGATCAGGGCGCCGACCCACATCAGCGGCAGAATGCCGAGACCGATCGATGTGACGATGATCACCGCGCCTACGAGCACGGCGACGCCGCCCACGAGAGTCGCGCGCCGGGCGAGCACGCCGCCGAGCAACAGTCCGGCGACCGCCGCAGCCCCGGGCTGAATGAACACCGTCACCCCGTTCACGAGACCGCTATCGATGCCGAAGATGTCGCGGATGATCGTGGGGGCCAACCCCAGAAAGAGCCCCGCGAGCATCCACGCGCCCGTCAGTACGGGAATCGTCGCCCGGAACTCGGCCCGCGCCGCCGCCGGAATCGACACCCGAGGAACAAGCGACCGCACCGCACCGCGCTGGCGCCCCACCGTCTCGGCCGAGAAGAACGCGACGGCGAGCCCCAGAGCGACGACCACCGAGAGGGTGACGAACACCACCACGTCGGCGTCGGCCGTGAACTGCACGGCGAGACCGGCGAACAGCGCACCGAGCCCGAGGCCGCCGGCCGGCGCAATGCCGCCGATCACCGCGCCCAGGCGCTTGAATCGCTCGGGCGCGAGCTCGACCACCGAAGCCGTGAGCGCGCTCGTCGCGGCACCGGTCGCGATGCCCTGCACGACTCGAGCCACGATGACGGCCGTGATATCGCTCGCGAACACGAACATCAGCATGGCGACGAGTTCGAGCGCGAGCGAGGCGATCAGCACGGGTCGTCGCCCGAGGTAGTCCGACAACGATCCGACGATCAGCAGGCTCACCAGCAGACCGATGGCGTAAGCGGCGAACGCGACGGTGAGCACCCAGGCCGGAAAACCCCACTCCTTCTCGAACAGCACCAGCAGCGAGGTCGGTGCACCCGCCGCGAGATACAGAGCGGCGAAAGCCGCGGCAGTACCCACGAATGCAGCCGTGGGTGGCAACGATCTGCGCTGCCGGATGCCCGTGGGGCCCGTTAGGCCCGAATTCGTGCTGTCGCTCACTGTCACTCCTAAAGCAATTATCGTTGCGTTACGTGAACTGTACTCTCCGGGTCGCCTAAATGCAATTGCGGTTGCGTTAACAGCCGGGGGCTCCCCGTGCTCATCGGCCCGGCAGCGGGTCTTAGGCTTGATGCACGATGCAGCTCACCTCCCGACGCCCTTTTCCCTGGGCGATGCTGGTGGCCATCGTGCTCATCGGCTTCATTCTGCGCGGCCCCATCATCGCCGTGGCCCCCATCAGCGGAATCATGCGCGCGGAGCTCGGCCTGAACGCCGCCCAGTTCGGCCTGCTGACCAGTCTTCCGGTGCTCTGCTTCGCCGTGATCACCCCGTTCGCGTCGTACTTCGTCGGCAAGGGCGGGGCGAACTTCTCCACGATGATCGCCATCATCGGGGTCGGGCTGGGGTCGATCATCCGTTCGGCCGGCGGAGTCGAAGCCGTGTTCGTGGGCACGATCATCATGGGAGCGTTCATCACGATCGGCAACGTGGTGATTCCGGTCGTGATCAGGCGCGATATTCCGCCGGAACGGGTGGCGATCGTGACGGGCTCGTATACCTCGGCCCTCAACGTCAGTTCGATGATCACCTCGCTCGCGACCGCGCCGATCGCGCTGGCACTCGGCTGGCAGATCGCGCTGTTGAGCTGGACAGGTTTTGTCGTCATCGCCGCGATCGGCCGGCTGGTCGCTATCACGCCGCGGGCCGCCTTTCGGTTCGGCCCGGTCAAGCCGCTCATCGAGACGGGCGCGGGCGACACCGTGGCCATCGATACGAGTTCGGTGCCGGCCCTGAACGGTGCGCGACCGCAGACCTGGCGCGACGCCTCCGCCGTGCTGCTCTCGCTGGCCTTCGCCGGGCAGGCGTTCGCGTATTACGGGCTGACGGCGTGGTTCCCGAGCATTCTCGTGAGCGAAGACGGCCTCTCGGTGACGGCGGCCGGCTCGAGTTCGTCGATCTTTCAGATCGCCGCGGTCGTCGGCGCTCTCGGCGCTCCACTGCTCTCGAAGCGCATCGGGGTGCCCATCACGTTCGGCATCGTGGCCGCGCTCTGGCTGAGCTGCCCGCTCGGCCTGCTCGTGTCGCCGCAGCTCTGGTACGTCTGGGGTTTCACGGGCGGAGTGGCGCAGGGCGGCGGGATCACGCTCGTGTTCATGCTGATCGTGCAGCTCGCCATGAGCGGCACCCATGCCCGCCGGCTGTCGGCGATGGTGCAGGGCGTCGGGTACGCGCTCGGCGCGACCTCGCCCACCCTCATCGGTGCGGCGCACGACGCGACCGGGGCCTGGGGCCTTCCGCTCGTGGTCGTGGGTATCGGAACGCTCACGTTCACGGTCGCCGGGCTCGCCGGGGCGATTCGGGCCACCCGGCGCGCGCCGAGCGCGGCGCGGTAGCGGCCTCCGCCACTGCCTGCCAAGAACGGTGCCTCCCGCGCAATCCCAGGCCGCATCCGGTAGGTTCTGGGCGTGGCCACCGCACGACTCTCCCGACGCACGCGAGTGGGTATCGGTGTGGGAATCGCGGTGCTGGTGGCGATTGCGGTTGTGCTCACCGTCGTGGTCGTGAAGGGGCCGTCGTCGGCCACCATCGCCTCCGGAACGCCGGCGCCCCGCACCAGCGCGCCCGTCACCCCGTCGCCCGCAACGACCTCGACTGTCACACCTCCGGGGCCGACGGCCACGCCGCTGGTGGTCTACGTCGGCAACTCGTTCGTCGGCGGGTCGAGCGAAGACTCCGGCTCGCAAGACCGCTTTCCGGCTCTCGTCGGTGACGCCCTGCACACCGATTGGCAGACCATCACGTCAGGCGGTTCGGGTTATGTCGACCCCGGCGACGACGGCCTGCGCTTCGACGACCTCGCCGAACAGGTGCCCGCGAACGCGAGCCTGGTCGTCATCGTGGGCAGCGACGATGACGCCGGGTACCCGTACGAAAAGATCATGGATGCCGCCCTCACCACCCTGCAGACCATCAAGCAGCGCGCGCCGAACGCCGCCATTCTCGTCGTGAGCACGCCCTGGGTCAGCGCCTCTGTGCCCGACGGAATCCAGACGTCGCGCAACGCGGTGCGCGACGCGGCGGCGATGGATGCCCTGCCCTACGTCGATCCGATCGCCGACGGCTGGTGGTTCACCGGGCCGCCCGAGCAGATCGGAGACGACGGCCTGCACCCCACCGATCTCGGGCATGCACAGGCGGCCGAGCACCTCGAGCCGATCATCCAGCAGCTGCTCGACCGGTAACGCAAAAATCCCCGGGCATGTGCCTGGGGATTCTTGCGACCGAATCGGCGTGGAGCGAGTGGCAGGAGTTGAACACTGCATCTTCGACCGGGAAGGCCGACAGTCTGACATTGAAATACACTCGCGAGGGGTGGTGCTGGATTGAATGTAGTCGACATGTTCATCTCAGTGCAACACTGAGCATTTGTCTCCCGTTGGCTGGCGAGTACTGTGGGCACTGCGCGTGAAGCGCGCCGCATCGAAGGAGATGAAGGCATGTGCCGGTGGCTGGCGTACGCAGGAGAACCGATCAAGCCGTCGTTGCTGGTGCTCGACGCCAAACACTCGCTCGTGGCGCAGTCGCTGAACTCGCCCCTCGGCAACGAGCCGGTGAACGGTGACGGGTTCGGGTTCGGGTGGTACCCGCAGGGCTCCACCGCCGGCAACATTCCGGCGCTGTTCCACTCGGTCGAACCGGCCTGGCACGACACCAATCTGCGCGAACTCACGCAGGCCATCGAAAGCCCGCTCTTCTTCAGTCACGTGCGCGCGGCGGCAGGACCGCCCATCCAGTTGACCAACTGCCACCCGTACCGCTACGAGAACTGGCTGTTCATGCACAACGGGTTTCTCTCGGGATTCGCCGCGTACAAGCGCGAGCTGGTGTTCGCGGTCGACCCCTCGCTCTACCCGCATATTCAGGGCACCACCGACTCAGAGGTGCTGTTTCATCTGGCGCTCACGCTCGGGCTGCGTGACGACCCCATCGCGGGGCTGGGCGCGGCGATCCGGATGATCGAGAAGGTCGGCCAGGCGCACGGCACGCACTTTCCCATGCAGGGCACCATGGCGGTCAGCGACGGCGCCACCGTGTGGGCCTTCCGCTATTCGACAGAGGGGCGTTCACGCTCGCTCTTTCACTCGGCCGACATTCCCACTCTGCGCTCGATGTACCCCGACCTGGCCTACCTGAACGAATTCGGAAAAACCTCGCACATGGTGGTCTCCGAGCCGCTCAACGACCTGCCGGGCGCCTTTCTCGAGGTGCCAGAATCCACCGTGGCCGTGCTCGACCCCGAGGGCTACCACCACGCCCCCTTCCTCGCGGCCGCCTGACCACTACGGCTACTTGCGCAGGGTCTTTGCCAGCGCGAGGTACTCCTTCGGGGTGGCGTGCGGAAGGTAGGCCGATCCGATGGCCGCGCCGATGACGGGCAGTGTCACGGGGTCGGCGTACGCCATGTAGATCGTCGAGTGGGTCGGATTGAATTTCGACTTGAATTTGAACAGCGTCGAGAAGCCGTAGGCCGGCTCGAGCGTCTGCGCCAAGAATCCGAGCAGCCGCGTCATGACGGTCGGTTCCGGCGGGGTCTCCCCCGGCGCAACCGGTTTCTCGGCAAGCGGTGCCGCCGAGAGACTCAGCACCGCGATACCGTCTTTCTGCATGTGCAGCGCGGCCGACGCGATGACGAACTCCATGATGCCGCCGATGGAGTTGTCGCCGCGGCGCATGAAGTCGATGGTGTAGCTGACGACCTCGCCGTCGCGGTAGTCGGGCAGCCAGCTCGTGATGGCCTGCATGTCACCGTCGGGCCCGATGGCCAGAAACAGCTTGACGTCGGGGTCTTTCAGCTCCTGCATCGCCCCGAGGGTGAAGCCCATCTCGGGCAGCTCCTTCTCGGCCACCCACTGCTCGCTGATGGCGTTGATCTGGTTCGACAGCGAAACCGGCAGCTCGTCCCACGTGGTCCACAGCGTGGTGATGCCCGCCTTCGTGCCGCGGTTCAGCGCCTGCCGCACCTTCTGCCACGGCTTGCCCGCCATGTCGAGGGTCACGGGTGCCATCAGCGTCTCTTCGCCGACCGACATGTATTGCCAGTCGCGCTGCTCGAACACCGGCACGTACTGCTCGTGAAAGCTGTAGAACACGCAGACGTAGCTGTTCGCGTCGCAGAACGATATGAATTCGCCGATGACCTCCGGCCCGCGATCGGGGTCGCAGATCGGGTCTGACAGCGTGATCGCCACCCCGTTGATCACTCGGTACGCGACCGCCGCCTCGCCGTCGGCGCTGAACCAGTACACGTTGCCGGCCCAGGTGCCCATGAAGCCGAGGGTGCCGCCCCCGTACAGGCGCAGCAGCCGGCGGAAGTGCTCTTCTTCGCTCACCGATCTGCTCTGCGTCACGGCTGCGAACAACTGGATGAGCGCGCCCACCGTGATCGCCCAGAACACCACCCCCACCCACTGGTAGACAAAGAGCGCGAATCCGCCCGCGGGCACGATCACGGGCCCCAGCCCGGTGTCGAACCCGGTCGGAACGAACCGCCGAATCGTGTCGAGCAACAGGTCGCCGAAGTTCGCGTCGGGCACATAGTCGTCGATGGATGCCGCACCCACGATCAGGTACAACACCGCCAGCACGACGAACGCCGTCGCGACAATGATGCCGAATCGGCGTACGGCCGCCTTCGGCGCGCGAATCTGGAACCGCAGCCGTGTCACGCCGAGGGTCACAATGAGCGCCACCGGCGCCAGCACCGTCGCGAGAATCCAGAACAGCGTCTCGATGCTGGTGACGTCGGCGCTGCTCGCATCGATGGTGATATCCCCGAGCCCGAGCGTCACGATCGATAGCACGATGAGCGCGGCGTTGACCACGATGGCGAGCAGCCACGCGAAGCGCCGGCCTCTGCGCAATCCGATCGCCGCGATGATCAGCAGCACGAGCGGCACGAGTCCGAGAAGCAACGGGCTCACCCCGCCCGCGCTCACCAACGCGAGGTTGCGGTCGCACTCGGCGCTGAAATCGTTGGCACACGCCGCAAGGGTGGCGTCGGCATCCGGATTCGAAGCGCCGAAGACGTACTGCACAAACGACAGCGGGCCGTTACCGCCGGGCGGCAGCAGGGCGATGAGCGGGCCGATCGCACTGATGGCGACGATCACTGCCACGAGGTTGCGCGACTCGCCCTGCGAACTGTGACCGTGCCGCGATCCGCGTGTCCGAGGGCTCCAGAGGGCACCGAGCGCAAGGCCCGCCAGGGCAGCGAGCAGGCGATAGAAGTTGTCTTGATCGCCGCTGTACAGCACGAACACCAGCACGATGGCGAAGGTGATGAGCCGGATCCGGCGCCGCCAGAGCGCCTGAGCGAACCCGCTCGCCGTGAGCAGGGCACCGATGATGCCGATGGTCGGATCGAGGGTGAAGTCGAAGGCCGACCCGACGGCCCAGCTCTCACCGAGCCCGACGCCCAACTGCTGAATGACCACGCCGACGAGAATGCCGACGATGCCGGTCAGCAGAAACGCGGCCGCCGTGCGCAGAGACCCGATCAACCGCTCGCAGACGGCGAGCAGAGTGAGGGCCAGCACGACGCTGATGATGAGACTGGCCAGGTCGTTCGGCACGAACAGCGCGGTCAGCGGGGTCCACCACCACCCGCTGTCGATGGTGGTGGGAACGCCCGCGGCCCAGACTAAGGAGTCCCCGCCCGTCGTGGCGGGGGTGACGATGGTGCCGGTCACGATCGAGGTGACGATCACGATGATTGCGAGACCGACACTCACCGGTGCCGCCCTCACGTAGGTGAGTACAGGTTTCATGGCTTCGACAGCCCCAATCTCGGGTAGAGGGCGGCGTAGGCGACGCTGAGACCGCCGTCGAGCGCGTTGCCGTCGTGGCCCGCGCCCGGAATGGCGGTGAAGGTGGCCTTCATACCGGCTTTCACGGCTGCATCGTAGGTACGCTTCACACCCGGCGAGAAGTTGTCGTCGAGCGCGCCGACGGTGAAGACGGCCAGCGTGTCAGGGTAGGTGCCCTTCGCCATGATGTTGACCGGCCAAGTGGCCTGGTAGGCGGCCTGATCGTTATTGAAGAACTCCAACGCCGTGTACGCGTCTTCGACACCGGGGTACTCGTCGCCCGAGATGTCGGCGATGTTGCCGAAGACGCTCGGGTATTTCGCCCCGAAATAGGCCGCGCACTCACCGCCGTTCGAGAAACCGAGAATCGTCCAGTCCTTCGGGTCTTGCAGCACGTTGAAGTGCTTCTTCACGAACGGCACCACGTCTTTCATGATGTAGGTCTCGACCTTGCCCCGGTCTTTCGTGTCGAGACACATCGGGTCTGTCGTGGGTGAGCCGAGTTGGTCGGGGTTGACGACGATCGGGGCGAGTCCGTTGTTCTGGGCCGCGAGTTTGTCGAGCATGGCCTTGGGATCGTCGAGACCGGGCCCGCCGGGCATCCCGTTCAACTGGATGATCACCGGCAGTGCCGGCGCATTCTTCACCAGCCCGGCCGGCGGCACATACGCCAGCGCTGGTCGCGCCACGAATCCCGAGTTCGTGTTCGGAATGTCAACCGTGCCCAGCGTGCCCTCGGCGGGCATGTCCGCGGGAGGGGTGAACGTCTGGTAGAGCGGACCGGCCGGATTGGCCGGGTGCGTGCCGTTCGCATCAGGCAGGTCGAGCGGCTTCTCGGTGCTCACGCCGAGCAGCGCGGCCATGGTCTTGGTAATGCCGATGCTCGCGTTCACCCCGAGGGCTCCGGTCAGTACGAAGACCACGATGGCGATGCCCGCGATGACCCGGCGCCACCAGCGCACTCGGCCGAAGAAGCTCGCGATGGCGAGACCGACCGCAGCGAAGGAGAGCACGATCCACGTCGTCGTTGCGGGCAAGAAGTCGGTGCCGTACCAGTCCCACACCTTGTCGGTGAGGTAGACCGCCAGCAGGGCGAACGCCGCCCCGGCGAGCAGACCGACCGCCGCAGACAGCAGCCAGACCGCCGTGGGCTTGCGCACGAAGAAGTAGACGATCGCCGCGAGGCTGAGCCCCACGAAGAGATAGATCACCGGGCCGTCGACGATGTTCAGATTGAGGAGAAAGTCTGGCAATGCTGCTCCCGCCGCGCGCGCACATTCCGGTCGTTTGTGTCAGCCAAATCTAGCGCCAGTAAGATGACGGAACGGGATACGCAGCCCGGACGCACGTTTTAGCAAGGAGAACTATGGCCGACCTGTCCCGCCTCGACACCGTCATCGCACTCGCTCAGCACCGCGGGTTCGTTTTTCCGTCGGGAGACATCTACGGCGGAACACGGTCGGCGTGGGACTACGGCCCCCTGGGCGTGGCACTCAAAGAGAACATCAAGAAGCAGTGGTGGAACGCGTTCATCCGTCGCCGCCGCGACATGGTGGGTCTTGACTCCGCGGTGATTCTGCCGACCGCGGTGTGGGAGGCGTCGGGGCACGTGAAGGTATTCTCCGACCCGCTGACGGAGTCGCTCGTGACACACAAGCGGTACCGCGCCGATCACCTGTTCGAGGCGTACGAGGCGGAGCACGGCTTCGCCCCGGTGAACGGTCTCGACGACATTCCCGACCCCGAGCATCCCACCAAGATCGGCCAGTGGTCACCCATTCGCCAGTTCTCGGGCATGCTCAAGACCTACCTCGGTGTGGTCGACGACGAGTCGGGGTTGCACTACCTGCGGCCCGAGACCGCCCAGGGCATCTTCACCAACTTCTCGAACGTGGTGCAGACCTCGCGCAAGAAGCCGCCGTTCGGCATCGGCCAGATCGGCAAGGCGTTTCGCAACGAGATCACGCCCGGCAACTTCATCTTTCGCACGCGCGAGTTCGAGCAGATGGAGATCGAGTTCTTCGTCAAGCCGGGCGAAGACGAAGCGTGGCAAGAGAAGTGGATGGAGGATGTGTGGGCGTGGTTCATCGACCTCGGTATGACCGAGTCGAACATCCGCTGGTTCGAGCACCCGACCGAGAAGCTCGCACACTACTCGAAGCGTACGGTCGACATCGAGTACCGCTTTCAGTTCGCAGGCGGCGAGTGGGGCGAGCTGATGGGTGTCGCTAACCGCACCGACTTCGACCTCAAGACGCACGCCGAGCACTCGGGCAAAGACCTCTCGTTCTTCGATCAGGCCAACAACGAGCGCTACATTCCGTACGTGATCGAGCCGTCGTTCGGACTCACTCGGGCGCTGATGGCGTTCCTGGTCGATGCCTACGACGAAGAAGAGGTTCCGAATGCAAAGGGCGGTACCGACAAGCGCACCGTGCTGCACCTCGACCCGCGGCTGGCTCCGGTGAAGGTGGCCGTTCTGCCGCTGTCGAAGAACGAGGCGCTCATGCCCGTAGCGCAGCAGATCGCCGACGACCTGGCGCTGTCGTGGGACATCGATTACGACGACACCCAGGCCATCGGCCGCCGCTACCGCCGTCAAGACGAGATCGGCACCCCGTACTGCGTCACGGTCGACTTCGACTCCCTCGAAGACGCCGCCGTCACCGTGCGCGACCGCGACACCATGCAGCAAGACCGCGTGCCGATCGCGGAGCTGCACGCGTACCTTGCGGAGCGCCTCAGGGGGGCGTAGCGCTCGCCCGGGTTCGCGAGAGCGGTACTTGCGGACGAGAGATGGTAGTGGGGCGGCATCTCTCGTCCGCAAGTACCGCTTTCGTCGTTCGCGGGGGCTCACAGGCGGGAGGCGTAGGGTCGGTGGGTCGTGAGGAGGCGCCATGGATGCAGGCCGTGTGAAGCTCGAACGCCAGAAGCTCGAGCGGCTGGCCGCGCTGGCCGCAGCGTTCGCCGGCACGCCCGAGGGTGATGCGGTCGTGGCCGCGGTGGATGCCCTGAGCCGCAGCCTGCGCGAATCGCGCCGCCGGGCATCCGCAGCCGGTGGCGGAGCGTCGAGCGAGCCGGGTTCCCCTGGTGGCGGAGCGTCGGGCGGGCCGGGCTCGCCGGGCTCGCCGGGCTCCGCGGGCGCCGCGACGGAGGGCCGGCCCTCGGCAACGGGGAGCCGAGCCGAGCCGGGCGAACCACTCGTGGTGGCGCTGGCAGCCGACGACGCACTGGCGGGGCGCGAGGCCGTCGCGGTGACGGAGCTGGCCGATCGGCACCTGCTGCACAACCCCGACGAAGTACCGGCGTGGCGGGATGTCGCGACGGAGCTGGTGGGTCCGACCATCCGCACCTCCCGGAGCTTTGCACTCGGGCCGCTCGCAACGCTCGACCAGCAACTCGACCACGTGGCGGCCGGTCACGGCATCATCATCGTGCCGCGCTCGCGCGCCGAGTCGGCGCCGCGCACCGACGTGGTGCTCGTGCTCGTCGGGGCTTGACGCGCACACTTCGGCACATCCGCGGCGGCTCGAGCGGTCGCAGATACGCCAAAGTGCGCGAGCGGCCGAACAGCTCGTCAGCCGCGCGACCTTCGCGCCGCTCCCACACGAGCGAGGGGGCGGGCAGGCGTGCGTACGGGCGGGCGGGGCTCAGCCGAGGCGCTGCTCCAGCGGCGTCACGTTGAAGTTGTCGCGGAACACGTTGTCGGGGTCGAGCTGCGCCTTCAGGGCGCGAAGGCGCGCGAGGGTCGCGGGCGGGAAGGCCTCCTCGAGGCGGCCGGCGCGGCGGTCCGTCTCGAAGCTGAGGTAGAGGCCGTCGAAGTGGTGCAGCAGGTCGTCCCACAGCGCGTTCATGCGGTCAGGGTGCGAGCCGAACGCCACCACGGAGAAGTTCGCCGAGCGGTTGGCGTAGGCCGTGGCATCCGGAGCCACATCGGCCACCGCGCCACCCACCGAGCGGATCTGAAAGAAGTACACCTCGCCCGAGTCGAGCAGCGCGGCAGCGGCCGCAGCGAACGCGGGCGTGATGTGACCGATGAGCCCCGAGCGCGCGAGCGGTTCGCCCTGGCCGTCGTGGTCGCCGCCCTGCGCGTTGGCCATGATGGCGGCGTACGGCATCAGCTGCACCGACTGCTGCAGCAGCGGCGCGAGGTCGGCCAGCGGCTGCAGGCGCGCGATGATCGTGTCGGGGTCTGGCGAGTCGACCACCGCGAGCACCTGGGCGACCTGCGGCTGCCCGGGGCGCGGCCGGCCCAGAATCACGAAGCTGGTCAGGTCGCGCGGCGAGTTCTCGACGACCGCACCCCACTGCTCGAGAAACCCGGCCGTGTCGCTGGCATCGAACGCGAGTTGCGCCCAGCCGAGGTCGCCCACTTCGTCGACCTCGAACTCGAAGCTGGTGACGATGCCGAAGTTGGCTCCGGCGCCGCGGATGGCCCAGAAGAGATCCGGATGCTCGTGGGTACTGACGTGAACCTGCGACCCGTCGGCCAGCACCACATCGGCGGCACGCAGGTGGTCGATGGTGAGCCCGTGTTCCCGCACGAGCCAGCCGATGCCGCCGGCCGTGGCGAGGCCGCCGACGCCTACTCCGCCGTAGTCGCCGGAGCTCAGCGCCCAGCCGTGTTCACCGAGGGCGGCGGCCACGTCCATCCACCGGGCCCCCGGGCCGATGCGCACGCGCCGGGTCGCCTCATCGAGCACCTCGATCGTGTTGAGTGCGTGCAGGTCGATGACGATTCCGCCGTCGTTGGTCGAACGGCCGCTGATGCCATGGCCGCCGCTGCGCACCGCGAGCGGCACGTTCTGGGCGCGGGCGTAGGCCAGAGCATCCGGAACCTGCGCGGCGTCTGTCAGCCGCAGCACGAGGCCGGGCGCTCCCCCGCGCAGGTAGGTCGAGCGCACCTTCGCGTAGCCGATGTCTCCGGGTTCGATGGCGGTACCGGCGAGCGAGGCGGGCAGGCCGTCGTAGTCGATTCCGGGTCGGCGCTTGGCGAGAGCGGATGCCCGGCGAACGGGCCCCGTTTCCTCGACGACCCCGTTCGACGCGCGTTCCGCCGCCACGGCTTCCCGAAGTGCCGGCACGACCTCCGCCGCGAACTGCTGCATGGCCCGCGGGTCGTCGGCGGCGAGGATGAACGTCGACACGCCCTCGTCGAGCACCAGCGGCAGCAGTTCGTCGACGCCGATCGCCCCACCGATGTTGAGCAGGCGGGTGATCTCGCGCGGATCGCGCCCGGCCTCGAGCGCCGCCTCGTCGATGGCGGCGTTGCCCCGAGTGAGATCGCCGGGCTTGAGATAGGCCAGCGAGGGAAGCCAGCCGTCGGCCTTCGTGCCCGTGAGGCGCAGCATGCGCGGCTTGTAGGCGCCGATCCAGAGGGGCATCTCGTGCACGGGAGCGGGGCCGCGCTTGGCGCCGTGCACGCTGTAGTACTCGCCGCCCGCGATCAGTGGGGAGCGATCATCCGTCGCCCAGATGCCGCGGATGACGTCGATGGCCTCGCTCAGTGCGTCGACCGCCTGGCCCGGGGTGAGGCGGCGGCCGCCCATGGCCTCGATCGCGTCCCAGAAGGCGCCGGCGCCGAGGCCGAGGTCGAAGCGGCCGCCACTCAGCAGATCGAGGCTGGAGGCGGCGCGAGCCGTGACGGCCGGCGGGCGCATCGGTGTGCTGAGCACGTTGGGGGCGATGTGGATGCTCGTGGTCTGGGCCGCAACCCAGGTCATCAGCGTCCACGTGTCGAGAAAGCTCGACTGGTAGGGGTGGTCTTGGAACGTGACCAGGTCGTAGCCCAGCTCTTCGCTGAGCTGGGCCAGCTCGACGGCGGCGTGCGGAGGGTTGTTGGTCGGAGTGATGAAGGTTCCGAAACGCAGCGGTAATCCGTAGTCGGGCATGGTTCCAGTCTGGCACCGCGGGCGCGTCGGTCGGCGGGTGGGGGGAGCCTGGCGGGTGGGCCGGGGCTACGAGTAAATCAGGGCCCAGACGGATTTCGCGCGTCGAAATTGGCCGCTATCGTCGGCCAGATGCGGCCATTTTCGACGCGCGAACTGGTCAGGCGAGAGCGGCGAGTTGCCCCTCGAGGTCGAAGACCTCGGTGAGGCGGAGCATGCCCTGGTCGGCGCGGCCGGCGGGTGCGCCTGTGGCACTCGGGCCGGAGGCACCCGCCTCCGCGGTGTCGGCGTTCGCGTCATCGGTCGGACTCTCGAAGAAGTCGAGCATGTCGGCCTCCCAGCCCGCGGTGGCGGGGTCGGCCGCGAGCAAGCGTTGCGACTCGTCGAGGTCGTCGACCTCGAAGTAGCCGATGATCAGTCCGTCGTCGCGGGCGAAGAGCGAGTAGTTGTGGCGTCCGGAGCGCTCGATCGCGCGCAGCATCTCGGGCCAGACGGCAGCGTGCCGACGCCGGTATTCGGCCAGGCGGTCGGGCTTGACCTGCATTTCGAAGCAGACCTTCACGGTTGCGTCGCGGCTCGTCGGCCTGCGCTGGGCAGCAGACGGGCATCCATGGTGCTCGGCAGGCGCACCAAATCGACGATAAGCGTCACGAGTCGCCGCCGACGGGCGGCTCACCCACGAACTCGTGGGCTTCGCGCGCGAGCTCGGGCCAGAGCTGAAGGTCGGAGACGCGCACCCAGTCGCGCGAAGAGTGGCCGTCGACCTTGTGCGAGTACGCGACACCGCGCTTCTTGAGGTCGGATGCCCGTGCCGGAGGCACCTCGACCACCAGATCGTCTTGCTCGCGGAACGCGAACAGCTTTCCGTGCACGAAGAGCCCCTCGTCGGTCACGGTCACTCCGTCGTCGTCGCTCTCGATCACGATCAGGTCTTGCCAGGCGTCGCCGGCGGTTTCGTATGCCATGCACAAAAGCTTAGGCCGTGCGCTCCGCCGAAGGGTGGCCCTCCCGCGGCGACCTGGTGCGTTCAAGCTGCCACCCCAGGGCGAATACACCCCAGGGCGCCCGAGCTAGTGGTCGCCGTTGTTCGTGACGGTGGCCGTTTTGCTGACCTTGGTGCCGTCGGCGGCGACGACGGTGAGCGTGTAGGTGTGGGTGTCATAACACTGGTACTCGAGGTCGGTGAGGGTTCCGCCGTCTTCCGCGACCTCCTCGTAGGGCTCGGCCTGGGCGTCGTCGGTGTCGACGCCGATGTACGCCTTCGAGCCGCCGGTGCTGCTCCAGCTGATGGTCAGCGGAGTGCTCGTGAAGGCCGGCGCGCCCGGCCCACCGGTCGAGCACGTGACGGTGAGCGGACTGACCGAGAAGGCCGTGATGACCGGCGCCGCGCTGCCGCCCGATCCGCTGGATCCGCCCGAACCCGAACTACCACTGCCGGAGCTGCCGCTGCCCGAACCCGAGGAGCTGCCCGAGGTGGCTCTCGGCGTCGGCGAAGCGGTGGCCGTGCGCGTCGGCAGCGTTGCTGTGGCGGAGGCCGACGGGCTCACGGTCGCGACGGCGCTCGAGTTCTTCGAATTCGACTGCAGCACCAGCACGATGACGACGACGAGCAGAATCACGATGACCGCCGTGAGCGCGATCAGCACCCACATGAGCCCCCGCCCACGTCGCGGCGCGCCGTCGCCCGGTGCGCCGCCGGGGCCACCAGGCGCACCGGGGCCACCGGGGCCGCCCGGCACACCCGCGCCGCCTGGGGCGCCAGGCGCTCCGGGCGTGGGCAACCGTTCGGTGGGGTACTCGTCGCTCATGACAGCTCCTCATTAGTTGCGCCCAGCTTGCCAGAATGAGCCGCGAAAAGAAACACCGGAGACGGATGCGATACGGATGCGATGATGAACCATGTCACTCACGATGGCCGCCACCCGAGGTCTGCTCCGCCTGACACCGAAACGAACCGCTACCGCCGAATCCTTGCTCGAGGCGCTACCGCGGCGCAAGGCGCCCGCTCCCGTCACGGCGGCGGTTCACCGGGTCGCGCACGTCGAAGAGAGCGTGGTCGAGGGGCGGCCGGTCATCCGGTTGACCCCGAAGGCCGGCGCGAGCGGCGCCGAATTGCTCTACACACACGGCGGCGCCTACGTGAACCCGATTCTGGCGACACACTGGCGCATTCTGGCGACCCTCGTCGCATCGAGCGGGGTCACCGTGACGGTTCCGCTCTACGGGCTCGCGCCCGAGCATCACGTCGACGAGGTGTACCCGCTGCTGGATGCTCTCTACGACGACGCGCAAGCGCGATCGAGCAGATCGCGCGTGTTTCTCGCCGGCGACTCGGCGGGCGGCGGGCTCGCGCTCGGTCAGGCACTTCGGCTGCGCGACGAGGGCCGACCCGCTCCGGCGGCGCTGATTCTCATCTCGCCGTGGGTCGACGTGACCATGACGAACCCCGCCATCCCCGCGACGGCGCCTCTCGACCACATGCTCGGTGCCGGCGGGCTCGCCGAGGCGGGCCGGCTCTGGGCGGGCGAGATGGATGTTCGTTCCCCCCTGGTGAGCCCGCTGTTCGGCGCGCTCGACGGGCTGCCGCCGGTGTACACCTACCAGGGCGACCACGACATACTGCTCGCCGACGCCAAGAAGCTCACCCGGGGCATCCGCTCGGCCGGCGGACACGCCGAACTGCGCCTCTACCGCGGCGCCATCCACGTGTTCGTGGGCGCCCCCTGGACCCCCGAAGCCCGTCGCGCCCTGCGCCACATCGCCGGTGTACTGCGCGCCTAACCTCCCGCCGACCCTGTCCGCTTTGCGCAGAAGCACCCAAGCCGTGGCTTTTCGGTGCTTCTGCGCAAAGCGGCGCGCGGCGCGCGGCGCGAGCGGGTGACCGCGCCTCAGCTCGCGGCGGCGGCCTCGAGGTCGCGCAGGTGCCGGTATTGGCCCTTGAAGTAGAGCAGCGGCTGGCCGGTGTGCCAGTCGGCCGAGCTCATCTCGTTGACCTTGCCGATGACGATGTAGTGGTCGCCGGCCTCGTATTCGGCGTAGATGTCGCAATCGAGCCACATCAGGGTGTCCTGGATGACCGGATTCTCGTTCTGGGTCGGCAGCCACTCGATGCCCGCCCACTTGTCGGTGCCCTTGCGGGCGAACTGGTTCGAGATCTCGTGCTGCTGGTGCGACAGCACGTTCACGCTGAACTTTCCGGTCTCGCGGATACGCGGGTACGTCGTCGAGTTCAGCATCACGCTGAACGAGACCAGCGGAGGCTCGGTCGAGACCGAGTAGAACGACTGGCAGGTGAAGCCCACCGGCTCGCCGTTCTCGAGACCGCCGATGATGGTGATGCCCGACGCGTAGTGCCCGAGCGTGTTGCGGAACTCCCGCGGGTCGATGCTCGCGCCGAGCGCGGTTCCAGACTGCATGTTCATGATGTTGTCTCCTTTGTGATGTGAGTCAACGGGTCAGACAAGTGAGGTGAGAGAGCGCAGTTCCGAAGCAACGTTCGCCAGGCGCCGCAG